>NZ_JACXIY010000025.1 GCF_014705655.1 Paenibacillus arenilitoris
CCGCCAGCGTTCGTCCTGAGCCAGGATCAAACTCTCCATAATGGTGTTTGATGACTCATTTCGTTGTATCGCTTTTCCATTAATCCGTGCGGATTAACGGGGCAGTTTCACTCGTTGTTCAGTTTTCAAAGAACAATCTTTTGTTGCGTGTCGGCAGCTGATTGTCAGCGGCGACTTTTATAATATATCACATTCGCCCACTTCATTGCAAGCACTTTTTTCGATTTTCGACATTTTTTTCGTTTGCCGAACGTTCGTTCAAGCGCACTGCAGAAGCGGCGAGTTATAATGTATCACATGGCGAATAATGAAGTCAAGGGAATCGCCCGCGTTTTTGTTTCCATATCAAAAAAGCGTCTGCACGTCGCTGAGCGCAACGATCGCAAACGCTTAGAAATAGAGTGAATCGTCAGTTGGCGAGCATATACCTCAATTCCAGCGCTCCCGTATCTCCTGGCTCGCTCATGACGGCTACCTCACGAATATATTCGCGCTGAACCAATTTTTGCAGTACGAGCGATAAATCGACATGCATGACGTTGATCAGGGAGTGGGACTGGAGCTCCGCTATGCTCCACGGCTCTTCCCGGCTCCCGAGTATATCGAAGAGCAGCGAGCAGCTTGTCTTCATTTTGTTCATGACGGAGAATTCGCATCCGAGCATGACCAGTTGCACTCTCTGCTCCAATGTCTCGGGGCTCACGGTGAGTTCTTCATACAGCTTGTATATGCCCGGATGAACCCGCTTCAGCTGTTTCCAAACCGTTAGTTCGGGATGACGCCCTTCCTCGATCAGAACGATGTGGGCCCAGTGATGCAGTGCGGTAAGCACATGACTGTACGCGTCCAGCAGGTTTCCGTCGAGCAAGTCTTGCTTCGCTTGCAAATACGTTCTAAGGAAGCCGGCAAATTCAGTAAAACGCTTCTGCTCCCGCATCGAATCAGGAAACTGAAGCAGCCGCTCACGAACGTTATTCAAATAGCCGTCGCGATCCAATAAGATCTCCCCCCGAACAAGCCATTCAATGATATTTCGGTTCTCTCCGCCGGAAATCCATTCGTTCAGACCGACGGAATCGATCTTGCGCACGAGTACGCGCTCTCCTTCGATTTGGACATGCTCCGTTTCATTGATCGCACCGTCCTTATCCAGTATGACGAGTACCAATAAATCGAGGCCGTCGATTAAAGGATTGTAGGGGTATGGATTTTCAACTACGGCGATTCCGACCAGGCCGGGTTCGTCGCGATAGCTGTCCGCGAAATGTGCTTTTATAGGTTTCACTTGATCCTCCATATAGCTAATCGCATTTTAATAAGCTATAATAATAATCTACAGTTTTAATCTTTTCGACAAGTTGAGTCACATTCCTGCTTGCGTAAGCAGAAAAACAGCCGATATTCATAAGCCAATAGTAACAGGAAGGGTTTGAAGGCATGACTAAATTCTTTTTTAAATCCGCCAAAATCAATGAATTCCGCCTGTGGGGACTCGTATTCACGCTTGTAGGCATGGGCGTAATGATACTTGGCACCGCCGGCATCGTGTTCTGGGGGCAAGCCGGCAAAATCATCGCCGCCATCTTCATGGTCATCGGCATGATCTCCTTATTGATCAGCGTGGCCGTTTATTTCTGGGCCGGCATGATGTCGACCAGCGCCACGATGCTCCAATGCCCCGAATGCGGGCGCCAGACCAAGATGTTGGGCAAAACGGACCGATGCATGTATTGCAGGACGATGCTAACGCTCGATCCAGCCCAAGCGACGGAATGCACGGCCGAACAACAAGCGTGACCAAACGAAAAAAGCAGCGTTTCCGCAACTGGAGTGCCCGCGGAAACGCTGCTTTTTTTTATATCCTGGATAAATGTATTATGGCCGTAATTTAATGGCGTCATCGATCGTTTTCCAAATCGAGGACGTTTGAAACGCGCGCTGCCAGGTTGCAACCCCGGCCAAATCATATTTTCGAACGAGCGCGACCCGCGCCTTCATGGACAAGTCGTCCTCAATCCATATGCGATTCCTTGCATCCGCTTCCGCATACTCGACATAGTTTTGTCCCGCTGCCTGGTCGACGACGGGCTTAAGCTTCTTCTCCGCGACGATTTCCTTGATCCTGTCCATCCCTACCGCTTTGGAAGAGACCTTTATGCTTCCGTCATCCGCCTTTTGCTCCGTCCATATTCGCGTATATAGGGGCATACTAAGAATAAGCTTGCTTGCCGGTACGCCGTCCTCCTCCAAAATTCGGGTAATCGACGTCTCCGTCCAAGGCAGAGAGGCGACCGAGCCCGCTTTCGGGCTGGAAGCCCAATGCTCGTCGTAGGCCATCACCATCATATAGTCGACGATTTTGCCAAGCGCGGCGCGGTCCAGGAATAGGGACCACATCTCGCTGTTTGATTTCGGCGTCACGTCGATGGAGACGACCAGTCCTTGTTCGTGAAGCAGCGGCGTTAGCTCGCGCACGAACTGAACGAGGTTTTCCTTATCGGCCGTGTACACATTCTCGAAATCGATATTGATGCCCTGCAGGCCGTACACTTTGGCGAAGCCGAGCAATTGCTGGATCATCGAGAACCGGGTCTCGACGGATGCGAGCGCCTTCGTCGTCCGCTCCGGTTCAAATCCGTTGCTGAACAGCGCCCAGATCTGCAAGCCCTGCTGATGCGCCCATTTCACATAGGCGGGATCGGCCTTTCCTTTGATTGTGCCTTGGCCGTCGGCGAGCTCGAACCAGGTCGGGCTTACAACGTTCACACCCTGCATGGGGGCAATCTTGGTCGTATCGATCTTGCGCTCGTATACCGCTTCCCACGTTAAATTGATTTTATTGCCAAGCACCTTCCATGCAATGAACGGGGCTTCCCGCTCCGGTTCGGGAATTTGCTCGATCGTGGTCAGCTTTACGTCCTTCTTGTTCATGAAGCCGGTCAGCCCGCTCTCTCCTTGCACGAGCAGCCAGCCGTCCTGCTCCTCCCATATTCGCACCGTCTGCGAGGCGGGGGTCCTCTCCATAAAAGGAGCCCGAATCGTCGGGCCGGTCCGGAGGGCGGCCCCCTTCTCCTGCACAACCTCGGCCAGCTGGATCGTCTCTCCCGCTCCGAGAAGCGTCACGGTTCCGGAATCTTGGGCGAGTTCGGCCTGCAGGCCGTAAAGCTCCTTGAGCGGGGCAGCAGGAATATATACCGTGTCGTTGCCGGTCTCTGCCGCGATCGTCAAATCGTAAGGCTTCTGATTAATCGTTGCGTCGAGCGAATTCGTCTTTAGATGAAGCACCTTGTTCGCCGTCGTGAAGATGACGGAGCCCGAATCCGGTTCATAGCGGATAGGCTTGTCCGCCCCAAGCACCTGTTGGACAACGTCAAGCGGAAGCTTTACTTCATTATTTTCAAGGATGGCCCCGAGCTCGGCTTCCTTCCCGTGAACGAGAATCGGATATTCCGACGAATAGCCCGGGCTAACCTGTTCTCCGTTCGGAATGAACCGCATATAGCCATACCATGCAAAAACGGCCAAAAAGGCGATTATAAAAAGAAAAAACAACCCTCGCACGCCTGCTCCTCGTCTTCGGCGCGGCGCGCGGTTGTACATCGTTTCCAATTCATCACGCTCCCGTTTGAATAAAAAACGTGCTGATTAGCGCATGACGCTTCACGGCACGTTTCGGATAAGCTTGTTATTTCCCTGTCGCGTTGCAGCTCGCGCATATCCCGTATATCTCCATGCGGTGCCCTTCGACGACAAAGCCGGTCACCTGAGACGCGGCGCGCTCCACCTCGAGGAGCGGCGGGTAATCGAAGTCGAC
Source organism: Paenibacillus arenilitoris (assembly GCF_014705655.1). GTDB lineage: Bacteria > Bacillota > Bacilli > Paenibacillales > Paenibacillaceae > Pristimantibacillus > Pristimantibacillus arenilitoris. Next base: position 3,815 of record NZ_JACXIY010000025.1, read on the forward strand.
GATCGAGCCGCAGTTTTTGCAAATGGCGTGGTAATGATCGGATAAATCCGAGTCGAAACGGCTGGAATCATCCCCGTAAGTCAATTCACGCACTAAGCCGGCTTCAACGAATAAACGCAGATTGTTATATATGGTCGCAACGCTCATACTCGGGTACGCCGGGGAGAGCGCTTTATGGATTTCATCTGCAGTCGGATGCGACATCGAGTCCATCAAGTAGCTTAAAATGGCGTGACGCTGCGGGGTCATCCGGACGCCGTTCATCTTCAGTTGCTCCAATGCTAGGTTAACGCTGGCCCCCATATCCCCTCACGCCCTTTCGTAGTAGTTACGACTATTGTACGTTCTCGTTTAAAGATTTGTCAATGAAAGCGCCTCATTGTACGGGCCCAAAACGACGGATCGTAATACTGTTCGTCGCGTTGATTTGTACGCGGTAAGTGCCTGCGCCCATTGTGCCTCTTACGGTTTTCTTGCTGGCTTCGAGCGGCAGATCGGTCGTGATATTGCCGAAAGTTACCGATCCGTACACCGTATAGTCCCCGTCTTCCGGCATCGTCAGGCGGATCTCGCCGACCGAGCTGTCCAGATCCCAATTGCCTCCGACCGTGTCGCTAATTAACTCGATGCCGCCATTGAGCGTATCGGCTTTCACCGAAGCTCCCGCGCTTTCGATTTTGATTTTGCCGTTCTTGGTCCCCGCTTCGATATCGTCCCGTATCCGTTTAAGGTCCAAGCTTCCGTTAAGCGTGCTGGCATAAAGCTTGCCCTCGATGTCGGCGGCGGCAATGGCGCCGTTCTTCATTTCGACATTGGCGTCTCCGTCGATCTCGCTGGCGCGCACTTCGCCGATGTTTCCTTTCACCGTGACGGGACCGATAATGCCGCTGACCGTTACTAAGCCGCTGCTGCTCTCGATCGCAAGCCCACCGGGCAGCGCCAGGCCGGCGACTTCCACCGAACCGTTATCCGCATCTATCGACATCTTCAGGGCAGGCTTCTCGACTTCGCCCGGATCGGGCGTAGCGGGCAGTTCTCCATCCGCTTGATCCTCGGTCACTTCGGACAGCTCATTCCCTTCCGTTGCCGAAAGGCCGTCCAGGCGATGATCCTCGCCCGGCGATTCGGCTTCGAGCGGCGGCGGCTCCGATTCGATAGGCGGCTCTTCGGTTTCTTCAATGTGCAGGCGATCCGAGAGCGACATCGGCACGGTTACGATCATATTCATGCGCGGCTTTTTGCTGCCGTTCGCTCCGTAGTCCTTTCCCTTGGCATCGAGCGCGACTTCGGCGCCGGGATTGATCTTGACGGTCGATTGCTCCGCCACCTTGTCGGCCTCGGTCTTGTCCGGCAAATCGACCCATACCGTCGTCTGCACCTCGATCTCCTGCACGTCGCCGGAGCGAACGGTGATATGGCCATTCGGATTCGTAATCCCGATGAGAGACACGTCATCCTCCAGCGGCACCTTCATGACCGGCTTATCGTACCGAAAGCCCTTCTCCTCGCCGTAGTCCGCCGCCCCGTTCAAATCGACGTTGAATTGATCGAGCCAACGGAAAGGGATATCCGCGTATTGCGTTACGACATAGGCGGTCATCGTAATGACGAGCGCAATCGCTCCTCCCGTTACGTCCAGCCTTAATTTTTTTTCGGCCCCTTTAAATCTTATGCTGAAAACAATGACTTCAAAGCCTAACATAATAAAAATAACCGGCCACCATTGTCCAAGCAGCGAGATGTCGTTGCGTCCTTGAATCTGATCCCACAGCAGCAGCCCCCCGACCATCAGGACAAGCGCCGCTGCCGTAAACCTGCCTAGCTTAAACATAGACACCGATCCTTTCCGCGCCTGAAGCAGCAGCCATACTGCGGCAATGATAATAAACGGCCCGACGCTCAGCTCCGCGAGCTCGTTCATCCACGGGAGCAGCGCCTCCGGCGGCTTCACCAGCAGAAGCAGGGCGAAGCCGGCGAGCGCCAGCAAAATACCGTGCGCAAGACCGAAAGCGACTGACTCCTCGGCCTCCGCCTCCATGCTTTGCAGCGAATCGAACACGCTGATGAAATAGAAGACCGGAAGCATGATGCCCAAATAGACGATCATCAGCAAATGCCTGCCGCCATCCGAATCCGCCAGCCTCACGATCGCCGTGAGATCAAGCAAATAGGAGGCGATCAGCAGTAGGCCCTTCGGATGCTGACCCGCATACATATGCCCGGCCCCGGGCAGGCCGAAGGCCAATAATACGGCCAGCAGCCTGCTTTTTCGCCGTTTTATTCCGAGCTTACCCAACGTACGCCCTCCAAATGCTTAATTTGATCGAGTATAGAAAGAAGCGGCTCCGATTTTTTGGATTTCGGCAGCGTAATATAGACCTGAAGCATGACCTGCTCTTCTTCCCCTTCGTCCTTGCACTCCTCCAGCTGGATTTTCCGAAGCACGATTTTTTTCTCCGCCAACAAAGCATTCAGGCCGCGCATCGTACGGGATACTTCGCAAGCCTTGATCTTGATCAAATATTCTTTCTTGGCGCTGATATAGCGTTTCTCCAGCTTGTTGAACGCCCACAGCGTAACGAGCACCATGATCGTCGTGACGCCCGACGCGAAATAAAAGCCCGCGCCGACGGCCAGCCCGACGGCGGATACAACCCATAGCGAGGCCGCGGTCGTAAGCCCCGTTATCGACTTGCCGGTAAAGAGGATCGTGCCCGCGCCCAGGAAACCGATGCCGGTAATGACCGCCGCCGCGAGACGGGCGGGGTCGACTCTGACGTTCGGCTCATCCACGAATGCGGCAAAGCCGTACATCGATAAAAGCATGAGCAAGCATGAGCCCAGACAGACAAGGATATTCGTCCGGAAACCCGCCGCGTGATTGGACTGCTCCCTCTCGAAGCCGACGAGTCCGCCCAGCAAGACGGCGAGAAGCAGCCGAATCAAAATGTGCAGCTCGCTGATGTCCCACGGATTTTGCAACGAATTCATTAGCATGCGACCCCGACCTTTCTCATCCATGTCATTGTATCATATTTGTATGCGCCAATCCGAGCCCGCACGCCATGTCCCGTTCGGGACAAAATAAAAACGCGGCTCATCTGCGCGCGATGAACCGCGTTTCTTCTTACTTAAGGCGCTCAAGCAGCAGCTTGTTGACGAGCGCCGGATTCGCTTTCCCTTTCGTTTCTTTCATAATCTGGCCGACGAGAAAGCCGATCGCCTTCTCTTTGCCGGCGCGGTAATCCTCGACGGATTGCGGATTCGCTTCGACGATTTGATTCACGATCGCCGCGATCGCACCTTCGTCGCTAATTTGGACGAGTCCTTGCTCTTCCACGATTTGCTTCGGAAGCTTTCCGGTTTCGAGCATCGCTTTGAAAACTGTTTTGGCGATTTTACCGCTGATCGTGCCTTTCTCAAGCAAGCCGATCATCTCGCCAAGCCCTTGACCCGTAATCTTCACGTCGGTCAGCTCGAGCCCGTTCGAGTTCAAGTAGCCGAGCAAATCGCCCATGATCCAGTTCGATACCGCTTTGGCGTCCTTCGTGTACGATAAGCTCTCCTCGAAGAAATCGGCCAGCTTCTTGGACGAGGTGATCACCTCCGCATCGTAGGAAGGCAAGCCGTACTCCGCCGTATACCGCGCTTTGCGGGCGTCCGGCAGCTCCGGAATCGTGGCGCGGACGCTTTCTTTCCATGCCTCGCTAATATGAAGACGGACAAGGTCAGGATCCGGGAAGTAGCGGTAATCGTGCGCCTCTTCCTTGCCGCGCATCGGAAACGACTTGCCGGCTGCATCGTCATACCGGCGCGTCTCCTGGACGACTTCTCCGCCGCTGTCCAAAATTTCCGCTTGGCGGAATTGCTCGTACTCAAGGCCGCGCTGCACGCCGCGGAACGAGTTCATATTCTTCAGCTCGGCGCGCGTTCCGAACTCCTTCTGCCCGTATGGGCGAAGGCTGATGTTCGCGTCGCAGCGAAGACTGCCCTCTTCCATCTTCACATCGGAGACGTCGCAATACTGCATGATGGCTTTCAGCTTCTCGAGATAAGCTTTCGCCTCTTCGGGGGTGCGGATATCAGGTTCGGATACGATTTCGACGAGCGGCGTGCCGACGCGGTTGAAATCGACGAGCGACGCGTAGCCGCCCTCGACGTGAGTCAGCTTCCCCGCATCCTCCTCGAGATGCAGACGGGTAATGCCGATGCGCTTCGTCTCGCCGTTCACTTCGATGTCGATCCAGCCGTGCTCGCCGATCGGCTGATCGTATTGCGAAATTTGGTACGCCTTCGGGGAATCCGGGTAAAAGTAGTTTTTGCGGTCGAACTTGCTAATATCGGCGATTTGGCAGTTAAGCGCCATCGCCGCTTTCATCGCGTATTCGACCGCCTGGCGGTTAAGCACCGGCAGGACGCCCGGATGGCCTAAGCATACCGGGCATGTATGGGTATTCGGCGGCGCGCCGAAAGCCGTGGAGCAGCCGCAAAAAATTTTGCTCTTCGTATGAAGCTCTACGTGGACTTCCAGCCCGATGACCGTCTCGTATTTGTTCGGTTCAGACATTCCTATCGTTCCTTTCGTAACGTGAATAACCGCTTAGAGCTGCGGGCGCCGCTTATGATGCTCGGTATGCTGCTCGAAGGCGTGGGCGGCACGAAGCACCGTCGGCTCGTCGAACGCTTTGCCGATAATTTGCAGACCGATCGGCAGTCCGTCGGCCGAGCCGCACGGCACGCTGATCGCCGGAACGCCCGCCAGGCTGACCGGGATGGTGCAAATATCGTTCAAATACATCGTAAGCGGATCGCCTACCTGCTCCCCGATCCGGAAAGCCGGCGTCGGCGCCGTCGGTCCGATAATCAGGTCATATTTGCCGAACGCTTGGTCGAAATCCTGCTTGATCAGCGTCCGCACCTTCTGCGCCTTCAAATAGTAAGCATCGTAATAGCCCGAGCTGAGCGCGTAGGTGCCAAGCATGATGCGGCGCTTTACCTCGGGTCCGAAGCCTTGGCTGCGCGACTTGCGGTACAAATCGATCAGACCCGACGGGTTATCCGCGCGGACGCCGTACCGCACCCCGTCGAAACGGGCCAGGTTCGAGGAAGCTTCCGAGGAAGCCAGCAAATAATACGTCGCGATCGCATATTCGGTATGCGGCAGCGAAATTTCTTCCCATGAAGCGCCAAGCGATTCGTACACCGCAAGCGCCTTAAGCACCGCTTCCTTCACGCGCGGGTCGATGCCTTCACCCAGGTACTCCTTCGGAACGCCGATGCGCAGCCCCTTGACGTCTCCCGTCAAAGCCGAGACGTAATCCGGAATTTCGACGTTCGCGGACGTCGAATCGCGTTCGTCGTAGCCCGCGATCGCCTGAAGGACGTAAGCCGAGTCCTCGACGTTCTTCGTAAGCGGCCCGATCTGGTCGAGCGACGACGCGAAGGCGACAAGGCCGAAACGAGAGACGAGACCATACGTTGGCTTCAAGCCGACGATGCCGCAATAAGCGGCGGGCTGGCGGATCGAACCGCCGGTGTCGGAGCCGAGGGAGAAGTAGACTTGCCCCGCCGCGACGGAAGCCGCGGATCCGCCGCTCGAGCCGCCCGGCACGTAATCGGTATTCCATGGATTGCGCGTAGGATAATAGCTCGAATTCTCGTTCGAGCCGCCCATCGCGAATTCGTCCATGTTCAGCTTGCCGATCGTGACCGACTGCGCCGCCTTCAGCTTGCGGACGGCGGTCGCGTCGTAGATCGGATCGTAGTTGCCGAGAAACTGGCTCGCGCAGGTCGTCAGGAGCCCTTCGGTCACGATATTGTCCTTCACGCCAGCGGGCAAGCCGAACAGCAGTCCGCGCTCGCCGCCTTCTTTTAACTGCTTGTCCAGCTCGGCGGCCTGCCGGCGCGCGTTCTCTTCGTCCAGCGTAATGAACGCCTTGATCGCAGGCTCGGTCTCCCCGATTCTCGCATACGATGCGCCGACCAGATCCGAAACCGACAATTCCTTGTTGTTAAGCTTGCTATGTACATCCTGCAGGCGCAAATCAAACAGTGCCAACAGTAGTTCCTCCCTTCATCGTCAACCCACTCGTATTATTCAAGCACCGCAGGCACTTTAAATTGGCCGTCCTCGTCGTCGGGCGCATTCAGCAGTACCTTCTCGATCGGCAGAGACGGACGATTGTCGTCTGCGCGCATCACGTTCATAATCGGCAGCACATGGCTTGTCGGCTCGACGCCGTCCGTGTCGAGGCCGTTCAATTTCTCCGCATATTTCAATATGGCGTTAAGCTGCTCCGTAAATTGCTCCTTCTCCGAATCGGTCAGCTCCAGCCGCGCCAAGTTGGCGACATGCTCCACGTCCTTGGTCGTAATGCTCATCGGTGTCCCTTCCTCTCCAAGCGTAAACGGCCGACGGTTCGAACGGCGGCGGGCCATGTCCGAGAGCCCTGCCCCGTGCTTTTATTCCAGCCGAAGGTCCGTTTCGCAATGAATATTAGTCATTCTTCCTATTATATCGCACATACGGGACGAACATCAATGTAATCGGAGCTAGTCTCAGCAAAAGAAAAAGACCGCGCCGCTGTCAGTCTGCTGACTAGCGAAACGGTCCGCGATAAGTCCGCCGAACGTTAAATCCACGCCTTCAAATTCACCTGGCGGATAAAATCGGCCGGGCTGAGCGGCTCCTTGGCTGCGGAATCCTGCTCGGGCTCCGGTTCCCCGCCGTTCATAATGCGTTTGAACAATGCCTCGTTGTGGGTAGCCAGCGCATAATCGATCAGCGCTTCCCGCTCGATCCGGTCTACCTCGTCCTTGATCAGTACCTCTTCGAGCTCGACGTCCTCGTCCGGAATAAGAAAGTTGCGATTCGCCGAAGGCACGCGCAGCACGTAATCGAATACATTGTCCGCGTTGCGGTCGTAAGCAATTATATAGCCATATTCCCCGACGGGAAGGTTTTGTTCATACTGGTCGGCCACTATGACGACCTTTGTACCAAGCTGTAGCATCGTCCTCAACTCCTGTTTCGCTGCCGCTATTTCTATCACTATTATCCTACTAAAAAATGATAGCGGTGTCCAATCGAAGTAGAGGTCGATATCGGAATTTCTCCTCAATCGACTGCGGGGCTCCTGCCAAGCAGCGCCGCGGATGCCGCCAAGGCGAGCGCAATGAGGAGCGCGGTTGCGGAGACCGCCCACCAAAGCTTATCCGGGTTCCTTACGCCATCCGCCGCAAGTTGATAGGCATAACCACTCAGCGCTCCCGGATTCCACCCGAGCTGCTTAGGGAAAAGGCCGGACAAGAGCGACAGCGCCGCAGATAGGCCGAGGGAGGAGAAAGCGGCCGCGGCCGGGCTTCGCAGCATCGTGCCGAACAAGAGCGTCATCGTCGTCGCGAAGGAAAGCCATAGCCCATACGCTAGCAGGCTGCCGAGCACCTCGCCCGGTGCAACTTCTCCGATAAGCAGTCCGGTATAATACCAGGATGCAAGATAGCCGGCGCTCAGGGAGCCCCAGGTTAAGAGCAGCATGGACGTCCACTTCGAGCCGATGTAGGACAGCGTCGATACGGGCTTCACCAGTATAAGCGAAGCGGCTCCGCTGTTCCGCTCTCCAGAGACGACGCCCATGGAGGCAAGCGCGAGAATGAGCATGCCGAGCGTGCCGAACTGCCGGAGCGTCTGCGCCAGAACTTCGGAGCCGAGAGGCATCGGAATATCGATGACCGTCCCGTCCGGCAAATTGCCCGCCGACTCGAGCAGCAGAGGCATATAATAGATCGAAACCGGCTGCATAATGCCAAGCAGGACGAATACGAGCGGCACCCAAAGCAGCTTGAAGCTGCGGACCAGCTCAAGCAGCTCCTTCTGCACCATCACCAGGTAAACGGGCAAGCTGGCCGTTCTCATGCGGTCACCACCTTCATGAATAAATCCTCGAGCGACGAATGGCCGACTTCCAGCCTGGTCAGCTTAATCCGATCCTTCGCGAGCCGCTCGAGCAGCAACTGCCGGGCCGCGTCCACTTCCCTTACCGTAAAACGGACGGAACCGTCCTGTACGTGAATCGCTTGAATCAAGCCAGCCCCGGCCGGCTCGCCTGCCGCATCGCCGAAATGCGTCTCGCAGCTTTGCAGCCATCGCTCGGACGCCGCGTCCCGCTCGAGCCGAAGCTCGATTACCGGACTGCGGTGCTCCGCGCGGATCGCGGCGACCCGGCCTTGCAGCGCGATTTGCCCGTCCCGGATAATGATGACGTCGTCGCATAGTTCTTCGGCATCATGCAGGACATGGGTCGAGAACAGCATGGTCGTCTCTCGCTTCAACTCGCGAAGCAGTTCCAGCACCTCCCGTCTGCCAAGCGGATCGAGCGCGGATACAGGTTCGTCCATGACCAGCAGCTTCGGCCGGTGCATGAGCGCTTGAGCGAGTCCCAGCCGCTGCTTCATGCCGCCCGAATAGCCGCCGATCCTTCGCTCCGCCGCGCCGGACAATCCGACGAGCGCCATTAATTCCTTCGCCCGCTCCCTTGCCGCCTTGGCTGGCAATCCGCATAACCGGCCCGCGTAAACGGCGTATTCGAACCCCGTCATCCAGTTGTAAAATGCGGGGGATTGCGGCAAGTAGCCGATCAGCCGGCGCTCGTCGCCGGAGCTGCCCGTGCCGCTGAAGCGCAGCTGGCCCTCCGTCGGTTTTAACAGCCCCGTGATCATGCGGATGGTCGTCGTTTTTCCCGCTCCGTTCGGGCCGAGCAGCGCGACGCAGCGCCCCTCTTCGATGGCGAAATCCAGTCCTTTCACCGCATGGACGGCGCCGAACGACTTTGCCAGCCCTTTCACTTGAAGCAGCGCTGTCATGCCTCGTTCCTCCTCCCGGCGATAAAGAAGGCAATCGGACCAACAACGTTAAGGAATAAAATAATCAATATCCACATCCATTTCGGCCCCCTCGTCTGCTCCGCTTTGGCGCAAAGCGCAAGCGCGATTACTGCCAGGACCAGCTGAATAGCAAGCATCGGCGCAATAATGGCCAGCACGCGCGACAATTCCAATGGCTCGTTCATGACGACTCCCCCTCCGGCAATTTGCGATTTATAATTTTTACCGCTTCTCCCGCTTCCCGTTGCCTGTACCCTTGCGAAACCATCCGCTTCTGACGAACACGAAATAAAAGACGAGCGGCATCGGCGTCTGAATCAATCCCCATATGCCCCAAAACCACGGCATGCTCTCCCGTTTCCGGGCGTCGATAAATAACCACGTGGACTGGGCGGTCAGAACGCAGCCAAGAACAATCCAGCCCCAGAGCGGCATTGCGTTCAGCTCTTCCATTTGCTCCACGTCCTTCTTCCGAAATTACAGGCGACGAAGCCGGCTCCGCCCGCCGCTGCCGCGACCTGCAAGGCGGCGAACCAGATCCAGTTCCGCTCCAGCACCCACGCCATCGAACCGAATACGAAGCAGGCCGTCAGCCAAAACAGCGTCAGATCCCTCCACAGCCGCTTCCGCGCTTCGCGCTTCCTCGCTTGCACAAGCCGTTCGAACGCGTCAAGCTCCGGGACGCCCGGCGAGTGGCTTGCGTCGAATCGGGCGATCGCGTCGCCCATCGCCTCGTCGAACCACTGCTGATCCGGATCGTTTGCACTATGCTTCTTCATGTTTCGCTAGCTCCTTCCGCAGCTGCTTAAGACCGTTATGCAACCTTGATTTTACGGTGCCGACCGGAACGTCCAGCATGGCGGCGATTTCCTCTTGTGCGTAACCGTAGTAATATTTGAGCAGCACCGGCATCCGGATTTCGCCGCTCAATTCGCCTAGCGCTTGAAGCGCCTCCGGCCATTCATCCATCTTATGCAGCGTTTCGTAGCGGATTGCGCGCAGCGACTGCTCCTCCCGGAGCCAAGCCTTCTCTCGCTCCTTGCGTCTGATCCGGTCCGCGAACAGCCGCGACGCAATCGAGAGGAGCCAGGTCGAAAACTTCGCTCTCCCTTGGAAACCCGAAATTTTCTCAATGGCGCGCAGCATCGTCTCCTGCGTAATGTCTTCCGCCTGCATCTTGTTCATCGTCATCTTCAGCGCGTATTGGTACAGGAAGGAATAATGCTCCCGCAGCAGCTCCGAGAGCGCCCGGGAATCGCCACGAACCGCTTTATTGATCAGCTTCGCTTCGTCATGCACGGGCGTATATGCCCCCTTTATTTTGTAGCGGTTATCGATAGGACGTCCGGAGGCGCCGTTTCGTTCACTCCCGGCTTAAACTTTTTTTGCGCAATGAAAACAGCCGCAGAAGAACTCCCATCTGCGGCGTCTTTGCCTCGCTATTATTCCCTACCATGGCTGCGGCTGTACCACCGCCATACCGGCTCCACGTCGGCGCGGTCCAGACAAGCCACGCTATAGTCGAAAGGACTGCCCAGCGCATGCACGGATAGAGACAGCAGCTTCTTGCGCTGCTGCCGGGACGAGCGGTTCACCCGCATCGTGACGATTTGCGGCCGCCTGATCAAATAGGTTGATCTGGCAATGAATCGGCGGCGCAGCGTCAGCTGGCCGTTCGCGAGCAGAACGCCCGCAGCGCCGTGGCAGCTTAGCCGCCAAGCGGCGACAAGGGGGATAAGCAGCAGCGACCAGAGGCCGGCTGCCTTGAACAATACAATGAGCGCGACGCATAGGATCACGACGATCAGCAGCGCGATTCTCATATAATAGAGCAGCGCGCGCTTCGGCGCTCCCTTCAGCTCCTCGCTCGCGGGAAGCTTCAGCTGCGGCACGAAATCGGCCAGCGCTCCATGCACGTCCGCCCTTTTAATGAAAGGATGCAGCATAAGCTGCTCCTTCTTATCCGACGAAATGACCTGCAGCTGGATCTCCGCGTAGCCGATCGCCTGGCGAAGCATGCCTTCCTTCACAATGACCGCCTGCACCTTCTTTGGGTCGAAGACGAACGATTTTTTCTCCAGCATCCCGTAGGACACCGTAATTTGCCTGCCGTCTCGCGCGACCGAAAAGCCGCTGTACTTGAGCAAATACAGAACGACGGACAGCAACCAGGCAAATACGAGCCCGATCAGCGCAATCGCCGCGATCAAGAAATAGCTCGGCATCAAGCTAACCGAGTCCTCGACCACTTGCTCGAAAAAGTGTTCCGGAAGCATCGCGTCGATGAAGTCGTCGGCGAAAGAATATAAACCGGCGACGAAAGCGGCCACGAGACCGAAATTCATCGAGGTTGCCGCCGCTTGAAGCAGCTGCGCGGAGGTGAGACGGAATGCCGGACCGTCCGCGGCGACAACCGCAGTCGCAACGAGTCTAGTGTCGTCTGCGGCGTCTGCGCTGTCTGTCGGCCGCTCCCCTGACGCCGCCGTAATCGGCTCCGGCTTAACCGTCTCCGCTTCGCCTGACCCGGCCATGCGCTGCGCATGGCTTTTGAGCATTTGTTGGATGCGGGTTGCCTCCGCGAGGGAGAGCGCGGGCAGGACCCCGTCCGCCTTCTTGTTGCCGCCGGGCGTCTCGATCTTGACTTGGGCCACACCCAGCAGCCGCTGAATGAGCGGCTGCTCCACATTGACCGAATGGATGCGGGCGTAATAAATCGTCTTCTCGTCGCGGAACAGCGAGCCTCTGCGGATGATGATCCGGTCCGTCTCCAGCCAGAACCCGAAGCGTTTCCATTCGATGAAGCTGAACACGAGGATTACCGCCGCCAAAGCGGCCGGCCCCGCATACCAATACCAGCGCAGCTCCGACCACTCGATGCCTTTGAATAAAGCGATCAGCAGAAACGGAAGAAAGCCTTGAATCGTGTTCACCAGGCCGAAGAGGATATAGACGGGATGAAGCTTGCGGCGCTCACTCATCCTGATCATCCACCTTAGCCAGAGTGCCGATCCTGCGCTTGAGCTGCTGCGCTTCTTCCAGCTTCAAGCCGCTGATCCGGTGCGTCGTCGCGGCGGTTACGATCGACACGCTCGCCAGTCCGTATTTGCGCATCATCGGCCCGCTCTCGAGCTCGACGTGCTGGACCCTGACCATCGGCACAAGCACATTGCTCAGAAAGACAAGCCCCTTCTGGATTTCGAGTTCCTCCTCGAACAGCTCGTACAAAAATCTGGCATGCTTCATCTTCGGAATAATCCACGTAAACAAAATGAAGGTTACGATGAATAGCGCAAGCGCGATCCACCCCGGCCAAAGCGTCCAATCCCATATCAAAGCCATTGTAAAGTACGCGGCTATGACGGCAAAAATTAGGCCGTGCGTAATAAGGCTGCTAATTCGGTATACCTTTATATAGTCGCGATGAAGCCGCTTCGTCAGCTCCCGATCCATATGGATGCCTCCCCTTCGTTATGGCAGCACGATAAGCCCCGTCTTGGAACGGGTCAGCGCTCTCGGTCCTTGCTCCGTTATCAAATAGCTGTTCTCGATGCCCACGACGCCTTCGCCCGGGAACGTAAACTTCGGCTCCACCGCGATGACCATGCCGGGCTCGAGAGGGATGTCGAAACCTTTGGCGAGAACGGGCCATTCGTCGATCTCAAGTCCGATGCCGTGCCCTAGAAATTTGGCCTGATCGGGTCCGAAGCCCATAAAATGGTCGGCAAGCCCCTCCGCCGCGCAGCCGGCAAGCGCATCCTCGTATAGCTTGGAGCATAGCGCGCCCGGCATCATTTGCCGCTCGGCAGCCTGAATGAGCGTCTCCGATACTTCGTACGCCTTCATGAGATGCGCGGGAAGCGCGCCGATGACGGCCGTACGCGTCTGATCGATGACATAGCCGTCGATGCAGCAGCCGACGTCGAGCAGAATCGGCTCGTTCCTGCGAATGATGGAGCGGCTTACGCTTTGCGGCGACGCCGCGCCGAGGCCGAGGCCGCCCGCGGGACCGTCGAAATAGGACGGTACGGCTGCGGCCGCGCCCGAGATCACCATCCCGGTCGCGATTTCCTGGTTGTAGCCGCGCATTCGCATCAAGCCGATATGTCCCCGGCGCCGAAGCTCATATTCCACGCGCGCCATCCAATCAAGCTCGCTCACGCCCTCGCGCAGCTCGTGGAGCGACGCGTCGAGCGCTTCGGCGACGGCCTGCGCAGCCGCTTCGATGCGGCCGATCTCCCACGCCGATTTGATCATCCTCTGCCTGCGGATATAGGCCGATCCGTCGATAAGCTCGCATCTTCCGGATGAGGTGAGCAGCTCGCTCAGCTTCAGGAAGGTCTGGGCGGGAAGCACGTCCAGATCCGCCGCCATACGGACGGATCCGGCTTCCGATTGCCCGAATAACGCCCCGTAATCGTTCCGCAGCGTTTGCCCGAAATGACGAAAAGCACCAAGCTCCGCTACCCGCACCGCCGTTTCCAGCTTCGCGCGCTCCACGCTGCGCCGCACGTAGAAGGTAGCCTCGCCGATGCTCGGAATAAATAAATACCCGGTTTGCATGGACCCGCTGTAATAATATAAATCGACGTTTTGCGTCATGAGGAAAGCGTCGATGCGACTTGCCCGCATCTCCGCCTGCAAGCCCCCGATCCGCTGCCGTACCAGGTCGGCCGGAATATCCGCCACGATGTTCGCCACTTTCGATGATCAACTCCTATATCATTTCTCTCCTCCTATTACACCAATTTTCCATTTTTCCGTCAACCTGCCGTTAGCTCCGCCGCCCCCTTTATATGCCACTCGATCGGATCCAGCAGGCCGAAGGCCCGCGGATAGACGACATGCGCGATCAGGACGATGCCCGGACGCTCCAATGTCGCTTCGTATTGAAACGCTTCGTTCCGATACGTATACGGAAAATCGCGATCGTCGTTTATAATCTCGAAAACGACGATTTGGACCGGATGCTTCAGGAAAGACTGCGGCAGCGGCTCGCCTGCAGAGTCCAGTAGCAAATTCGCCCGCAAATAACGGATCGCCTCCGCTTCCGCCCGGTCCGGCGCGATCCGAAGCTCCCCTTCGCCGAGCGCTTCGGAATCAAGCTGCTGCGCCGCCGCATGCGCAGCCCGGTTCAAGGCATGCTTGCCGAGAAACAAAGTCCGCATGGCCAGCTCCTCTTCCACCTGGAGCAAATGTGACGAAATCCATACGGACATCATAATGACGATCAATAGCAGCTTGTGCACCCGGGTTCAACCGCCTTTCTTTGTCTACGGCACGTATTCGCTCATCTTCATTCCGGTTGCCTTCATCCTTTCGCTTGGCGACGGAGGCGCAAGTCCGATCAACCGGTCGATTTCGAACAGATTTTCATACGGGTAGCTCATCGTCAATGCGATGCCTACGCCGCGCGGCACGGGCGCGTACGGATTGGACGCCTCGGCGCCGCTCGTCGTGGACAGCTCGAAGACAATATCGTCCGGCCGCATGCCGAATCGCGCGAGCCGCTCTCTTGACTGCTCCTGCATCGCGGCGCTGATGAAGCCGTAGCTTCCGCTCGCGCCGACTTCGAGCAGGTAGTCGACCTCCTGCTGCAGCACCGCCTGCCTGACGATAAGCACATGCTTGTAAATCGGCGAGAACATGAGCCAGCAGAGCATGGCCGCGAACAATACGAAGACGAGCAGCTGCTTCATGGACTCATGCTCCTGATATGGTCGCTGACCGCCTTGCCCGCTTCATGGACTTGCCGGTTCATCCCCGTCTCGCCCGCCGCGACCGCTTGGTAGATCACGATAACGGTTATGAGCAGCAGCATCGCGATAAGAATGCTTCGCAAGAAGCGCCACCTCCAATTTCATTGCGCTTGCTGCCCGTCCATTACGGAAGCAGCTGGCCGATTTTCGTATTCGCCGCCGAGCCTTGCGATTCGATCTGGCTCCGCGTGCCCGTCGTATCCTGGGCGATGATCGTATTGAAGAGTACGATGACGACGACAAGCATCATGACCGTCATTAATATGTTGCGCATGCATGACACCTCCCTTCATGAACAAGACTCGCATTCACCCCAGCGACTGGAACAGCTTCTGCCCCTCCCGCACCCACGGATAAATAAACACCTGGAACGTGTACAAAATCGGAATGCCGGCGATAACGAACAACACGTAGGAAGTCGACTCCTTGCGGCTTTCCTTGGCAAGCTCGATTTTTTCTTTGTAATCGCCGATCCTGGCCTTAAGCAGCTCGTAGTAGTGTCGGCTTTCATGAAGCCTAAGCGCATCGAGCGTCTCGACGAAGCTTAGCGCCTCGTCGGTGCCGATCCGCTGCTTGAACCGCTGCAGGGCGCCGCCCGCATCGTGATACCACTCGGCCAGCAGCGTCTCCAGATCGCCGCGCAGCACCCGCGCGTACGGCACGCAGCGCTGCAGCTTCGCATGAATGTGAAGCGAGGAGTCCGACAGGTATAGCAGCTGGTTGCTGACGACGAATATTTCCTTCGTAATCTGCAGCGCGCGGACTTTGCGGAAGGCCCTCAGCCAATTCAGATCGACGAAGATCAGCAGCATAAGCAGAAGCAAGCCGGGGCCGACATAAGTTACGGGCAGCAGATCGCCGATCCGTTTATGCAGCAGTCCGATTATAATGACAAGCGCGCCGGCCGCGGCGAGCAGCAGTCTCCTGGCCATCACGTACCAGGCGGCGTCCGACGTCACGCCGCATCCGGCAAGCAACAGCTCCCTCTCCAAGTAGAATGGGGCTGCCCGCTCGATGCGAAGCAGCTTCAGCCAGCGATCCGGCGCTTGCTTCGTCCGCCAGTTCCACACGGCTAGATGCTTCCACCTGGCGGCGCGTCTCGGCAGCAGCTGCAGCAGGGCATAGGCGGCTACAGCACCGAACACGAATTGCAAAAGGAATACCGCAAGCCGGATCGCGGTTTCGATCCATGCGTACATGCGCAGCCCTCCTTCACATTTTTTTGCGCGACAGCCACAGCCCCATCAGGAAGGAGGCGAATATAAGCACCGCCGCGTTGAGCAGCATGTCCCTGCCCTGCGGATCCATGATGTAATAGTAGTAAGAATTGTCTCTGTTGTACCGGAGGTTGATGCCGATGAACAAAGCAAGGAACAGCAGCGGCGAAAAATTGGCTACCCGAATTTCCAGCAGCCGGTTCCTCTCCTGCTCGTTCGCTCTTCTGGCTCTGCGCATGTCCGTCAGCAGCTCCTTCAGACTGTCGGTAATCGACACGCCCTCCGAGAGCGCCACTCGAAGAATATTCGCGAAATAATCGGCCCACAGATGGCCAAGCGACGCGGACAGCAGCCGCAGGCTCGCTTCATCGTCCCCGCGTACAGACAAGTTGCGGTACAACTGCTCGAATACCGATTGCATCGGCCCAAGCAGCCGTCTCTCCTCCACCGCGCGCTGCAGCGCGACGCGAACCTGCCGCTCGCCCGTAACGACGTAGCATTGATAGAACAGCTCAACCGCCGGCAAAAAATCGATCTGCGTCTGCATGCGCCGATGAACGAGCATCGCTCGCAGCACCGTGTACGGCATCGCTCCCAAAAGCCCGCCGAACAACAGCGTGCCTTTCGCGCTTTGAAAGAAAAAGCCGCCCGCCGCGATCCCGGCAAGCATAAGCAAGCCGGAGAGCCACGCGAAGGAGCCAGGCGTCAATCGAAGCCGGAGCGCCTCCATTAATTCCGACAAGTGGCGGTACGGCCGCTCATACCGCTTAATCCGTTCCGCAAGCCGGTAGCGCCAGCCGGACTTCGCCCGGTACGTTAGCTTGCTTCGAAGTTGACGGTCCCGAGCCCAAACGAGGAACAAATGGTAAGCCGCAATAAATAATAAACAAAACAGCAAGACGGCGGCGGCCGCGGTCGATAGCTTACTCATGCAGCGCACCCGTGCCGGCCAACTTGGCGGACGCCCTGGCCGACGGCCGGGACGGATAAACCCAATCGTCCAGCGCGGCGTTATAGACCGCCCAATCCTTCACGCGGGCCTGCCCGTTCTCCCAATACAGCTCTCCGAGCCGGCTGACGACTCTTCGCCCGTTCAAATAACGCATTTCGATACCGAGCTCGGCGACGTACTCCGTAATTCGTTTGGCCAGCCTTTCCGCGTTCATGCCTCTTCCGTCGAGCATGCACATGTCGGTGATCGCTTCGGGCACGTCCTCGAGCCTGCCTGCATGCACCGTCGTCATGCTGCCCGAATGTCCTCTCGTGCAGGCGCGCACGTAAATATTGGCGTCGCTGTCGCGAATCTCGGCATGGATGATGCGCTGGGGCGATTGCCTTAAGGCCAGCTTGAACGCCTGATCCGATCGATGGATCGGATCGTCCTCCTCCGACTCGTACTCCACGACGTTTTTGGCCGGAAAATCGCGTCCAAGCATCATCTCGAATCTTCCTTCGATCGTAATGATCCGCTCTTCGTCAGGAAGCTCTGCGATAAGCGCCTTCATCAGATTCGTCTTGCCCGAATTGGTCGCCCCGATGATAACGATATTGAACCTTGCGTCAAGCGCCGCCATCAACATTTCCTTCAGGCGCGCGTTCATCGTCCGGTAGGTCGGGGAACATAAGGCGTCCAGGCTGAAGCTCTTTACCGTATAGAATCGGATCGTGAGCGTCGGGCAGGCCGTGAAGCCGAACCCGGTCATTGTGACGCGCGAGCCGTCGCGCAGCATAACCTCCGCCCAGCGCTTCCGCGGGTTAATGCGGTCATTATTGTAGAGCACCAGATTTTGCTGGATTCGCTCCACCTCGCGCACGCTGTCGAACCGGTATGCGGACGGCATCGTCTTGCCGTCCCGAACGATGAAGATCCGCTCGCCAACCACTTGGATTTCCTCCAGGCCTTCCTTGTCGGCAAGCACCAATTCCAGCACGTTAAGTCCGATCACTTCGGCAAACAACGCTTCCGCCAGCGATTGATAAGGATGCTGCAGCCCTGCGGCTTCATGAATGCGAAGGCGGATCAGTCGGTCCGTAATAACCGCGAGCACCTGCTCCCTTTCCTGCGCGTAGCCGAGTACGGCGCGGTTCAACGTTTCGCCGTAGCGCCTGCGCTCTTCCTCGCCGAGCCCGTGCGGCGCGCTCAAGTAAGCTCGCATATCGTCGGCCAGCCTAGCGAATTCGCCGCCGCCCGCTTCCGCCGGCACATCGTGCGCCGCCGCCTCTTCCTCCCGCCGCAGCCGCTCCGCCTGCATCCGCGCCGCGAAGCCGGCCGGCGAGAACCTGCTCTCCCGCGCAATCATGAGCTTGTCCCGTTGCGATGGACCAGCAGCTTGCGATACCACGGCTGAACCGCAAGCGCCGGCCGCCCCCGCAAGCCGTGGCGCTGCATGAGCGCTTTGGCAGGCTCCTGCATGGCGTTCTTGCCCGCCGCGTCCGCACGCAGCCAGCCCGCGTAGGCTCCGTTGTCCAATTGACTGAAGATCGGCTCGCTTAATTGGAATTGTCCGAGCTGCGACGCACCGAGTTCTTTGCAAATATGCTTCATTTGATACCCTCCGTTCCTCCAAGGACCATTGATCGTGATCAAATCGTATTGCTCGGGCGTTACCCCGAATAAAGGCGATACTTGCCCGATCCAGCGGCGTCCGTCCTCTTGGAAGTGGGACAAGGACGGGGTCGTGACGAGGACGCGCGAGCTTGCCCGGCGGACCGAGCAAATCGTCGCCGCGTTGTCCCAGTAAGCGCCAACGTCCAGCACGACGAGCGCGAACGCCTGCTCGGCGGCCGAGAGCAGATAATCCGCTTCCTCGGGCGTGAAATATTCGGCCTGGTCTCGCATAAGATTGCCGAACAGCACCTGCAAATTCGGCATTCCTTCCACGGGATGCGCCGCTCTTCGAAGCATTTCCGCAGTCAGCGTCCCGGAGCGCAAATCCGGGCGGAGCTTGTCCAGCGTCACGGCCGGCTCGTCGACCCCGATGTACCGGTGGATCTTGGCGCTCTTCAAATTAAGGCATAAGTACCCGACCGGCCTGCCGCTCATCTCCGCCATGCGGAAGGCCGCCGCGAACGCGGCCGCCGTCGTTCCGATGTTCGGTGTCGTGCCGATGAAGGCGACAAGCGGCGATGCGGCTCCGTTCACGGCGCATTCGCCTCCTCCGGCGCAGGCAGGTCAAGCGATTCCGGACTGTAAGCGACGACAAGCTTCGTCTCCCCGCTTTTGCACAAGCCGTCGATGCGCAGCCATTGCGCCTCCGTCAAATTCAAATTCAAATATTCGATCATGCCGTTCGCGTCGCGCCTGGACGCATACATTTGCTCTTTGTCGCCTTCGGCGAGCGATAGCAAGTTCGGATTCTCGACGTCGTCGATTTCCAAATTGCCCGACGTCTTCACCGACGAGACGAGCACCGCCTCGTCGAAGAGCCTCGTCGACGGGGACGCATCGCCCGACGCGTACAGCAGCACCTTGTCTCCCGCCCGGATGCCGTTGGAAATGGAGCGGATGTACTCCTTCGGAATTTGAAAGGTCGATTCGCTACGCTTCGGCTGCAAATAATACCGGTCCACCTTCCAATTCAAAATCGGTTCGCCGCGCCCAAGAGGGATAATCGTCTCCTTTCCCGCGGCCTGCTCCGAATCGACGAGCATTTCGGGAACGAAGGCCGCTTGGGGCATCCTTTTGTAGGTCAAATCGCTCTCGGCGAGCCGCTCTCCCGCGCCGATGAACCGCTTCGGCACCAGCACCTCGACCGTCTCCTGCTGCTCGATCTGGATTCGCTGCAGCTTGTACATGCCGTAGACGAGGCAGCCGGACAGCACCGCGGCGGTCAAGCTGATGATAACATTTCTTCTCCTGTTCATTGCCACTCCCTTCCGAGCATAAAAAAAGAACGCACCTAAGGCCATCTAAGGCCTCGCCTGTGCGTTCTTCGCAATAATAATGCTCTCGTATATTAGTTCAAATCCTTAATTGAGTTCATAATAGCAAATAGACATTTCGTTTGTCTATCCCTTTTTTTACAAATGGCATCAACTTTCCGTTAAAATCGACAAAAAAAGCCATTTAGCACAATAAAGGGATGCTCCTTCCATTTGCCAAACAGCTTTTTTTTAAAAATCGATTAAGCCTACGCTGATCAATAAGGCGTCGTCCACCTTGCGCATCGTTTCGTCGTCCAAGTGCGTAATTTTGTCGGTAAGGCGTTGCTTGTCGATCGTACGTATCTGTTCCAGAAGCACGACGGAATCCCTGTCGAAGCCGTGCGCGGCAGCGTCCATTTCTACATGGGTGGGCAGCTTCGCCTTCTGGATCTGGGCCGTAATGGCCGCCACGATCACCGTCGGACTAAAGCGGTTTCCGATATCGTTCTGAATGACCAGCACGGGGCGAACGCCGCCCTGCTCCGATCCGACAACCGGCGATAAATCCGCAAAAAACACATCTCCGCGTTTTACGATCAAGCTCTACACCCCGCTTACGAGACGGCCTAACGTATGGTCTGCTTCTTCCTCCGCTTGAAAAGCTTCCGAGGCCATGTTCAGGTTGATTTTCGCCATTTCCATATACCCGCGCTGCATGGATTCCCGGATTTGACGTTTTTTGCGTTCCACCAAATACAGCTTCATGGCTTGCCGGATAAATTCGCTGCGGTTGGAGTTTTCCTTGGCAACAATCCCGTCAACCTCCTCCAGCAAATGATCGGGCAGGCTAATCATGATCCTCTTGGTATTTTGTACATTGGCCACCGAACTCGCACCCCCAAAACTTTTCCATTCCCCTAATACACATTATGACATTTAATTGCCGCCGCTATACATCAACATATCTATGATCGTCGTATATCATTTATGCTGTATGTTTTCATGTATAGCCTCTACAGAACTTCCGCCATACCTATTTCGTGCTTTTTGCCGAAAATCCTCTTCTCTTAC
Source organism: Paenibacillus arenilitoris (assembly GCF_014705655.1). Lineage (GTDB taxonomy): Bacteria > Bacillota > Bacilli > Paenibacillales > Paenibacillaceae > Pristimantibacillus > Pristimantibacillus arenilitoris. The sequence continues at coordinate 24,606 of NZ_JACXIY010000025.1, forward strand.
GCAAAAATTGCGATTTGAAACAATTTCCAGCCGATGTCGGCTCAGGCAAGCGGATTGCTGACAGCGGCAATCGCGCCGTCCTTCACGTAGACGCGCGGAACGCGCGCGGCAACCATGCACGTCACCTCGTAATTGATCGTGCCGAGCTGATCGGCCAGCTCATCGGCCGTAATGACCGCGCCGCCTTGGCGCCCGATCAGCACGACCTCTTCCCCGGCCTCGACCGGCTTTCCTTCCGTCCCGTCGACATCGAGCGCGATCATGCACTGATCCATGCAGATCGTACCGCGTATCGGCATCTTCACGCCGCGCACGAGCCCGTACGCCTTGCCCGTAAGCATGCGGCTGTAGCCGTCCGCATAGCCGATCGGAAGCGTTCCGATCCGCTCCTCGTCCGCCGTAAAGTAGCGGGTGCCGTAGCTGATTCCCCAGCCCTTCGGCGCTCGCTTCGTCATGACGACCTCGGTTTTAAGCGTCATAACCGGCTCAAGCTCGATCCGCTGCGCATTGACCTCCGCCGACGGATACAGGCCGTACATGCTGATGCCGAGCCTTAGCATGCCCTCTGCCCATTCCGGCGTATCGATGCCGGCAGCGCTGTTGGCGGCATGAACGATCGGGACCTTGAAGCCTTGCCGCTCCACGCAGTCGATCGTTTCCCGAAACCGGTCGTACTGCAGCTTCGTGTAGCTTTTGTCGGCCTCGTCCGCGCGGGCGTAGTGCGTGAACAGTCCTTCGATCTCAAGCTGGGGCACGCGGAAAGCCTTCTCGATGAAAGCCGCCGCCGCGTCCGTCCCGATTACGCCGAGCCTTCCCATGCCGGTATCGATCTTAATATGCGCCTTGAGCTTCCTCCCGGACGCTTCGGGCAGCCTGGCCGCGGCGGCCAAAATATCGTCTCGGAACAGGCTGATCGTCACGTCGTTATCCCTGGCGACAGACAAAGCATCCGCAGCCACGAATCCTAGCACGAGAATCGGGGTACGGATGCCTGCCCGCCGCAATTGCAACGCCTCATCCAAAAATGCAACGCCCAAGTAATCCACGCCGAAGCGCTCCGCCTCGCGGGCAACCTCCACGGCGCCATGCCCGTACGCATTCGCCTTGACCGAAGCCATCAGCCTGCATCTACCCGGCATCGCGCCGCGGAACGCTTGTAAATTGCGCCGCAGCGCATCCAATGATATTTCAGCCCTGGTCGGGCGATAAAACGAATCCAAGCCGTTCACCTTCTCCTCGTCTGACAGCCACTTCCGCTAAGGTTCCGAGCAGCAAACATCAATAGAAACAATGTTAAACGCTGCCGCAACGACTGTCAATGAAGGATGCCCCGGATTTGGCTAGTACGTCTTGGTAATTCGCCTGTTAGCCCGCTTTATTTGCCGATTTCGCCCTGTACCGACTGGGCGATTTTGTACATCTCGGTCTCGGGCAGATCCGCGCTCGCCAGACGGAATTGATGTCCTTCGTACGTCCAGATGAGCGTCTGCTGCTCTTCGCCCGAGATGAGCTCGCCCCACGTAAAGCCAAGATCGACCATCATGCCCGGCGTAAGCGATGCGGCCACGTCCTTCGGCTCCGTCTGAACGAGCGTGTAGCTGTACTCGCCCGTATAACGGATCATGAGGCCGGGGTTGCCGCCGAATACGATATCGACCATATCCTGCTCGGATACGCCTTCCGGCATGTAGCTCGGCTTCATGGCCGCAAAGTCGGAATCCGCTTCCGCCTCGGCCGATGCGTCATCCTCCGTCTCCGCCGCATCGTTGCCTTCGCTTGCTTGATCGTCGCCGTCGACGGCGCTGTCGTCCGCCTGCTCGTTGCCGCCGGCGTCCTCATTGCCTTCCGGCGCTGCCGCATCGTCTTCCGGCGCAGCCGAATCGTCTCCCGCGTTGCCGGCCGCCGCGTCGCCTTCCTCCTGCTCGGGCAGCGTCATGGTCGGCTCGTCGGTCGACTGGCTGGAAGGCTCCGCCTTCATATTCGCTTCCGTCTCGAATACGGCTTTGTCGAACTTCGGTCCAAACTCGAAGCTGTCGAACTGCACCTGCACCATGACGGCGGCGTTCGTGTCGCTTACTTCCACCTGCACCGGCTTGTAGTCTGTTTTGTCCAGCCATATTTTTTGGCGCGCGAGCGAGCCGTTGTTATAGTTTGCCATTACGTCGAAAACATACGCGTCGTCGTTCACGACGAATTGCCGCGAATTGTCGACCAGAATGCTCTGGATCAACGTTTGGTACAAGTAGACCTGGCCTTGGTTTTGCGGCCAATCGCTTTGGAAGCGGAACACTTTGTTCAGCTTCGGCGTGAGCACGAAAACGCCGTCGTCGTTGCGAAGCACGATTTGCGTAATGTCCTTCTCCTCATTCGTCAGCTTGATCCGGTAATAATGCGGCTTTTGATACGAAACCTCCACTTTGTATTCGAGCGGCTGCTGGCTCGTATTCAGCGTCATCGTCCCGCTTCCCTGATAGCTTTCCATGCTGTTGACAACCTTGTCGAGATCCTTCACCACGGACTCGGCGTCCTTCGTTCCGCAGGCGGCCAACACGAGTGAAAAGCATAATAAAATTGCCGCGGTCCATGTCATGCGACGCATGTGATCATCCCCTCTGAACAATAGTTTTTTACTGGCTGATAACATGTCTATGAGGGGACTTGACCAATTATGCGGACTGGCATAAGCTTGGCTAAATTTAAAAATTCGCGGCAAAAAGGCCGCCTCGTCATCAAGGCGGCCTGCTTGCTTCCTAGGGGATTAATTAACCGATTGCTTGTTCAAAAGCCGTTTCAATTCTTCGTCGACGCGCGCGTTGCGGCGCTCCGTCTGCTGATCGGATCCGAAGTCATGCGGGGCGTACGCGCTCTTCGACAGCTCGCGCTGCGCTTCCCATTCCATCACCTTTTGCTCGATCCGCTCGAAGCCCTTCGAAGCTTCACTGCCATTCAGCGCGTGCGCCGAATGATTCCCGGCCGGGCCGCCGCTTTGCCTTACGCGGGCGACAAGCTCCGTGCGTTTGCTTTGCAGGCGGGTCTTCTCCTCCTTCAGCGTTTCGATGCGCTGCGCAAGCTCGGCTGCTGCCTCGCTTGCGATTTGCAGCAGGCGAGTCTTCTCCTCTACCTGCTCTTCGTACAGCAGCTTCGCCTCCAGAGCAAGTCTGGCGTCCGCTTCCCGCAGCTCCGACGCCGCTTGCGCGGCTTTGCCTTCGTAATAAGCGGCTTGTTCCTTCAATTCGTCAAGCTTTGCCTCAAGCATGCGAGCTTGTGCTTGCTGCTGCGGCAGCGCGTGCTCTGCCTTCGCGATTTCCTCGTCCAAATCCCGCAAATAATGATTCAGCATCATCACCGGATTCTCGATCTTATCCAGCATCTCATTGGCCGCGGCCTTCGTCATGCTAACAACGCGTTGCAAAATACCCATTTTGGTCAGCTCTCCTTTTATATGTGTGATAAGCGATACGAATTAGTAGTGATCGACGAATCGGAAATCGGGGTTCGCCTTAGGGACGATCAGCGTGGCGATGAAGTAGATGAGGGCCACGGCTCCGAAGCTGAAGAACGAGGCGATGACGACCAACAACCGCACGATCGTCGAATCGATTCCCAGCCACTCCCCGATCCCGCCGCATAGCCCCGTTAACTTGCTGTCCGTCGTCGAACGAAACAGTTTTTTCATTGTTCAATCATTCCTTTCTTGTCTCTTAAGCTATGTCCTTATTGTAAAGAGAGGCGGCGGCCTGCGTAACGGTCCCCGGTCGGTTTTGGAAACTGGGCTTAAGGCGGGGGGCGGCTGCGACGTCTGGCGGGGAGACGAGGCCGCGGGGGGAGAGGGAATGTCGGGTTGCCTTTCTTTAGAGGCAGCATAATAGAAAAATATCCTTGTTGAAATTCGTTAATCATGTTAAGTTCTATTACACAAATTTCCGAAATCCGCTCTGACTATCCGTTATTCCCGTCAGTAACGCGTTGTTTACTTTTCAATTCAGGTTAAGGAGCGATACAGATGACAAGCGCGAACAATTCGGCAATTCCGAAAGAAAAGCTCGTTCTAGCCAAAAAATATCCGATCCAGGTCGACGACACGATCGGGGTCACCTCCTACTACCAGAAGCTTCATTGGCACGACGTCCTCGAAATCAACCTGATCAAAGCCGGAACGGGCTACTACATCATCAACGGCCGGACGTTCGAGTTTCAGCAAGGCGACATTCTGCTCATTAATTCCAACGACCTTCACTGCGCCTACGAGACGAAGGATTTGGTCATGCTGGTCGTTTCGTTCGACGCCGGCTGGTTTTTGAACAGCCTTCGCACCGATCCCGCCATCCTATCGCCTTTCAAGGAAATGGGGGTATCCTATACGAACTTGCTGGATCGGGACAATCCGCGGATCGGGCTTCTCCGCTCCCTTCTTCTGGAGCTTCAGGATGAACACCTCCGGCAGGAAAGCTCCTACGAATCCGTCGTCTTCGCCCTCATGCTTCGCTTCCTGGCCACCGTCAACCGGCATTTCCGCACCGAGATCCCCGGCCGCACGGCATTGGCGGTGAACGCCCGGCAATTGGAGAAAATCCGCGTCGTCATCCATGCCATGGAACAAAATTACGCGCACGCCTGGACGCTAAGCGAGCTCGCCTCGCTCGTCTATCTCAGCCCTTCCCGCTTCAGCGATTTGTTCCGGCTTGCCGTCGGCATGCCGCCTATGCTTTATTTGATCCATATCCGCCTGGAAAGCGCCGTCGCCATGCTGGAGAGCAACACGATGAAAATCACGGATATCGCCCATGAATGCGGCTTCCGCAGCCTGTCCAATTTCAACCGCTTGTTCAAGAAGCACATCGGCGCCCCTCCTAAAACCGCAAGAAACAAGAGTAGCTAATCAACCCGTAAGATAGTATCAGTGTTTGAGAAATTTGATGAAGAAAAGCGGTACTCGCCTCGTTACAATGGAGAAGGAAGAAACGGTGACATGCATCTAACTCGATTGTTCGTAAACAGGAGGGCCGATCCTTTAGAAAATTCTCGAAAATCACAGGCACAGCCGGAACGTCTGGCTCGACCAATAAATCCACTATTCCTATAGGAGAGATCATATTTTGAATTATTATTTGGGAATCGACGGCGGTGGCAGCAAGACGCTGGCCGTCGTTTGCGACGGGGACGGACGGGTGATCGGGTGCGGCGCAAGCGGCCTTGGCAATCATCAAATCGATGCCGGGGCGGCCGAGGCCAATATCCGGACCGCCGCGCTTCAAGCGATGGCAACGGCGAACGTGAAGCACGAGGATATCGCCTATGCCGTGTTCGGGCTGGCGGGCGCGGACCGCGAGGCGGATTTTCGGATTTTGCGGCCGATGATCGCGAGCATGGGCTTTGCCGGCTGCGATATCGTGTGCGATACCGTGATCGGCCTTCGAGCCGGAACGAAGCAGCCGGACGGTGTCGTCGTCATTTGCGGCAGCGGAACGAACAGCTACGGGATCAACCGGCGGGGCGAAAGCGTGCAATGCGGCGGCTTCGGCTACGCATACGGCGATTTCGGCGGCGGAGGCGATCTGGCAGTCGAAGTGTTCCGGACGGTAATCCGGGCTTGGGAAGGCCGGGAGCAGCCTACGCGGCTTTCGGAATCGACGCTTGAATTGCTCGGTTATGGTTCGGTCGAACAAATGTTTCATCATTATCTGGACGTCGGAGGCCGGCCTCCCCTTGCGCTTGCCAAGCTGCTATTCGAAGCGGCGGAGCATGACGAAGCGGCAAGGCGGATTTTGCGGCGGCAGGGCATGGAGCTGGGGTTAGCTGCAAGCGCTGTCATTCGGAGGCTCGGCATGGAGAACGACGCGTTCGACTTGGTTCTGATCGGCAGCGTCCTCACGAGAAGCGACAGCCGCTTCGTCGTGCCGTACATCGAAGAGCAGGCGAGGCAAGCCGCGCCGAAATGCGAACTGAAGACGCTCGCGATGGAGCCCGCGGCAGGAGCCATCCTTTTGGCCATGGAAAGAACGGGCCGGCATGTCGAAGAAAGCGTATACCGGCACTTAAATGCGGAGTTAGCCGTCAAGGAGGATCGGAAGCAATGGACGCTCGATTGAAAATTGCCGTCATCGGCGGAGGCTCGTCCTATACGCCCGAGCTGATCGAAGGATTTATTCTGAACCATAACGCTTTGCCCGTGGACGAAATCGTGCTCGTCGACGTTCCCGAAGGGCGGCACAAGCTGGAGGTCGTAGGCCGGCTCGCGCAGCGGATGGTGGAAAAGTCGGGCCTCCCCATCGACGTAACGATGACGCTCGATCGTCGCTCCGCCCTCAAGGGAGCGGCCTTCGTGTCGACGCAGCTCAGGGTCGGGCTGCTCGAGGCTCGGGGCTGGGACGAGACCATCCCGCTCAAGCACGGCATGATCGGCCAGGAGACGACCGGCCCCGGCGGCATGATGAAGGCGCTGCGCACGATTCCGGTGCTCCTTGACATTTGCAAGGACATGGAGGAGCTTTGCCCGGACGCTTGGCTGCTCAATTTCACCAATCCGGCCGGCATGGTGACGGAAGCGATCCACAAGCATTCCCGCATCAAATCGATCGGCCTGTGCAATTCCCCGATCGCGGCATACAAATGGCTCTCGTCCTTGTACGGGGTGCCAACCGGGCGCATCCGCTGCGAATTCGCGGGTCTCAACCATCTGCATTGGATCAGCGCCATAACGGTCGACGGGGAATCGAAGCTGGAGGAGCTGCTTGGCGACGGCGGCGGCTATTCGGCCGGCAACGTGCCGCAGCGCGCATGGAACCCGAGCCTGCTGCGCTCGCTCGGGGCGATTCCTTCCTATTATTTAAAGTACTTCTATCTAAGGCGCGAGATGCTGGCCGAGCAGCGGGCGGCCGCCGCAAGCGGGGAAACCCGCGCCGAAACCGTCAAGCGGCTCGAGGACGAGCTGCTGGCCATCTACGAGGATCCGAATTTGTCCGAGAAGCCGAAGCAGCTCGAGCAGCGCGGCGGCGCTTACTATTCGGAGGCCGCGGTGAGGCTGATGAATTCGCTCTACAACGACGCGAGGGACGTTCAGACGCTGAACGTGCGCAACCAAGGCGTGCTCGGCTTCCTGCCGGACGACGCCTGCATTGAGGTCAATTGCGTCGTGACGAAGGACGGCCCGATTCCGCAGCCGGTCCACTTGGTGCCGGCTTCCGCCATAGGACTCATCCACGCCGTCAAAGCTTACGAGCAGCTCGCGATCGAGGCGGCGGTCACCGGCAGCCGGGATACCGCCTTGCTCGCGCTGGCCGCGCATCCGCTCGTCGATTCCGCGAACGCGGCGGAGCGGATGCTGGACGAAATGCTGGAGAGGAACAGGGCGTATTTGCCCCGCTTCTTCCGAGCAACGCCATAGGCAACAAACAAAAGGGCGCCCCGTCAGCGGCTTGAACCGCTGGCGGAGCGCCCTTCCCCTTACCAGGCGTTTACGCCAAGCCGGTCGAGCGTCTCCCGAATGAACGCCGGCTCGTCCTTCGGCGAGCGCGAAGTGACCAGGTTGCGGTCGACCGCTACCTCCTCGTCGACGAAACGGCCTCCCGCCGCTTCGACCTCGCCGGATATGGAGGAGTAACCGGTCACGGTCCGTCCGTTCAACACCCCGGCTGCCGCCAATACTTGCGGACCGTGGCAAATCGCCGCAATCGTAATGCCGGCTTGGTCGGCTTCGCGGACAAATCGCTGCACGTCGGCGTCGTTCATCAGCTTGGAGGGCGATGAGCCGCCGGGGACGATGACCGCCGCGTAATCCCGCGCGTTCGCTTCCTTGATGCCCAGATGGGACGTATAGGCGATCGTTTCTTGCTTGCCCTTCAATTTGTCGTTCGCCTTCAGGCTGATGATGACGGCCTCGTGGCCGTTTTTCACCATTTCGTCATACGGGTTCGCCATCTCGGAATCCTCGAAGCCGTCCGCGAGCAGGAAGGCGACCTTCTTGCCTTTCGTCATAGCGCTCACTCCTTTCTATCAAGGGATTACCCTAATTATGGTTAACTGAAACATCCTTTTATTTTCCCGGATCCCCCGAATCCTATACGGTTAAGGCGAAGGCTCGGCGAAAAATTGCTGCTGCACCAGCTTGCCGTACAGCTCGTGGCTCTCCATCAGCTGGGCGTGCTTGCCCTGCCCGGTTATTTCCCCTTTTTCCAGCACGATGATTTTGTCCGCGCCGCGAATGGTAGACAGCCGATGCGCGATCACAAGCGTCGTTCTCGCCTTCATGAGCTGCTGCAGCGCTTCCTGGACGAGCTGCTCCGAATCGCTGTCAAGATGCGCGGTCGCCTCGTCCAGCAGCAAAATCGCCGGATCGCGCAGAATCGCCCTCGCGATCGCCAGCCGCTGCCGCTGCCCTCCCGACAGCTTCACGCCACGTTCGCCCACCTCCGTCTCGTAACCGAGCGGCAGCGATTCGATAAAGCCGGCCAGGTTGGCCCGGGCGGCCGCCTCCTTCATGCGGGCTTCGTCCGCACCTTCGAGCCCGTACGTCAAGTTATGGCGGATCGTGCCGGCCATCATCGGGCTGTCCTGCGATACGTAGGCGATTTTGCTCCGCCAATCCTCGAGCCGCAGCTCTCCGATCGGCTGTTCCCCGTACCGGATCGTGCCGGAGACCGGATGATAGAAGCGCTCGATGAGCGAGAACAGCGTCGTCTTGCCGGTGCCGCTCGGACCGACGAACGCCGTCACCTGTCCCGGCTCGGCGCGGAACGAGATACCCTGCAGCAGCGGCCTGTCTTCCGAATAGCCGAAGCCGACCTGCTCGAACGCGAGCGCCGATTTGGCGAGGCCCCACGTACTCCCCGCGCCGTCCATGGCCGCCTTCTCCGGTTCCGGCTGTTCCTCCGCTTCGTCCAGCAGCTCCCGGATCCGGTCCGTCGCTCCCATCGCTTTCTGGAATTGCGTGAAGAAGGAGGCCATTTGGGTGAACGGCATGACGATCTGGAACATGTACAAAATAATCGCGACTAGCGCGCCGCCGCTTAGCGAGCCCTGCGCCACCCTGACGCCGCCGTAGCCGATGAGCAGGACGAGGATCAGGAGCATCACGCTCATCATGAGCGGCGTCACGACCGATACGATGCGGGCCTCTTGCAGACCGAACGCGAACAGCCGGGTAATGCGAAGATTCCCCTGCTTCCGCTCGAGCGGTTCGGCCAGCGACGCCTTCACGAGGCGGATGTCGGACAGCACGCGTCCCAGATCGCCTTGGAACAAAGCGGTTTCGTCCTGCATCGCCTTGGATACCTTGAACATCCGCGTGCCGAGCGGCCATAAGATCAGAAGCGCGGCAGGCACGGCGACCAGCATGAGCAGCGTCATTTTCCAATCGATGAACAGCAGCAGCGCGACGCCGCCAATAATGGAGACGATGCCCCCGACGAACGAAATGACATGTCCGATAATAAAGTCCTTCACGACGTTCGTGTCGTTCGTCACGCGGCTCATCGTCTCGCCGGAATGGTTGCGGTCGAAGAACGGGACCGGCAGCCGCAGCACGCGCTCCCATACTTCGCGGCGGATGCCCGCAATGATATGCTGGCCGACGTAAGACATCGCGTACACCGAGAAGCCGGACATCGCCGTCTGCACCAGAAATACGGCGCCAAGCCCGATTACGGTCATCGTCTGCAAGCTGGCGGCGGACAGCTCGTCGACCAAATTTTTCGTCAGCAGCGGAATGAGAAGCGACAGCAGCGTCTCCCCGAGCCCGAGCGCGACCGCAGCGGCGATCAGAACGTTCGATGGGCGATGCCTCGCGATCAACGAAAAAAACTGCGATACGTTAATGGCAGCGGCCGGCTTCCCCGCTTCGGCGTTATTGTTCATGACTCTTCCCCTCCATCATTGTCCGATAAGTGCCTAAGTGCTCAAAAAGCTGCTGCAAGAAAGCTTCTTCTTCCTTCGCGAACAGATTCGGAAACAATACGGGATCGACGCCGGTTGCCGGATCGCCGAGCGCCTCCATCTGCGCAAGCTCCTGCTCGCTCAGTCCGCTCATGACCGGGCCGATCAGCTGCTCGAGCAGCGCAGAGAGCTCCCATCCGCACGCCAGCACCTCTTCGTCATTCAGATGCCTGCCCTCCCTGTAGTGCTCCTTCAGCCGCGCGAGCAGGACGGTCATGCGCCGCTCCAGCTCCAGCCTTTGCTCCTCGGGCAGCTTCTCCATGAAGATCGCCTCCACCATCGATGGCGGCATCTGCCCGGACAGCCAGCGCTTCTGGCGCTCCTCGTGCTGCAGGTTATGGATCAGCAGGAGCAGCAGATCGTTATCGACCTTGCCCGCGCCTTCCAGAATGCGCCGCATGCGCCCGATCGTTACGAGCACCTGCTCCAGCTGCCGCTTCTTCTGCTCCAGCAGCTCAAACTGCATGGCCAGCGTATGCTGCAGTTCCTCCTCCGGCCGCTGCAGGTAAGCGTTTATGTCCTCCAGCGAGAAATCCAAATATTTGAGCGTCAAAATTTGCTGCAGCCGCATCAAATCCTTCTCCGTGTAATAGCGGTGCCCGTGTTCGTTCCGGCTGGACGGCGCAAGCAGCCCCTTCCGGTCATAGAAGCGCAGCGTTCGCTCGGTCACCCCGGTCAGCTTCGCGAACGCGCCGATCGAATACAGTCCTCCTTGTTCCCCGACCATCCTCATCCCCCCAAAACATTGATGCCGTCCTTGAAAAAAATATAACCCTTGACGTTGCGTCAAGGGCAAGCAAAATTTTATGAACGTTTTGTTGCAGAGCATTCGATAACGGCTATCGCTCGAGATGGACCTTGTACGAATACCGGTCCGAGCGGTAATAATTGCAGCAGTATTGAATCGCCTCGCCCGCGGCGGTATACGTGGTCCGATGGATGCGTAGCAGCGGCATGCCGGATTTGATGTTCAGCTGCTGCGCCTGTTCCTTGCTCGCGACGACGGATGAGATGACTTCTTCGGCGTGGCTCAGCTTGTAGCCGAGCTTCTCCAGGACGGGATAGAAGGCGATTTCGTTCAAATCCTCGCCTTCATAGAGCTTGCCGATCTTAAGCGGCCAATACGTCTCTTCGATCGAGATCGGCTCGTCGTCCGCGAGCCGGACCCGTTTGACGAAATATACGTCCGCCTCGCCCTGCAGCTTTTCCTTGATCGTCTCGGACGATTGCACGACGCGCGCCTCGATCAGCCTGGCGCCCGGCTCGAACCCGAGCATCGAAATCCGCTCGGTGAAGCCCATCAGCCTTCCGAGCACCGGCTCGATCTTCGGCTTGCGCACCATCGTCCCCCTGCCCTGCTTCTTCTCCAGCTTGCCTTCGGCGACAAGCGAGTTGACGGCCTCCCGGACCGTCGTCCGGCTTACCTGATAGTGCTGAATCAGCTCGTTTTCCGTCGGAATGAGCGTTCCGTTCTTCCACTCCCCCTCTTCGATCTTCGCCAGCAAAATTTCCTTCAGCTGGTAATAGAGAGGGATCGGAGACTTGGCGTCGAGCGTTTTGGCCGTGTTCATATGCGTTACCTCCAAACGGAGAATCGTAATCGTCATTCATCTCTTCATAATGACGTATGTAAGCTTCAAAAGCAATACCCGCACCTAGCAAACGATCCCCCGGAGGCGGCCGGAGGATCGTTTCGAGATAAGGGAAGGCAGCGCTTGGCGGCTATCCTTCCCCGTATATATAGGTTCTAACGCCCTGGAGCAGATCATCGGTCCACTCCGTCTTTCCGAATACGGTATGGAATCTGCGAACGTCGCGGTTATACGCCTCGACCGTCCGCAGCGTCCGCTCGATCTCCTCCCAAGCGACGCCGATTCGATCGGGCTCGTACATGACCCGCGCTTCGTCCAATGCCCTTCGCAGCTCGATATGGCGGCTGTCCGCCATGTGCCTCGCCTGCAGGAAGGAAGCGATGACGATGCCTAGCGCCACCGTCTCGCCGTGAATCAGATGCTTCTTGGTCACGAGCTCCAAATTCCACGAAAACAAATGCTCGGAGCCCGAGCCGATCGGCAAGCGTAAATTCGCCATATAGAGCTCGGAGGAGATCCGCGTGTTCTCCATTAGCGCGCGGATCCCGGCTTCCGTAATCGCCCCGATATCGCTCGCGCCGGCGATAGCCGCGTTCACGATGCCGGTAATTTGCCCGGCGATCTCCGGTAGGAGCGGTTCGCCGATGCCGGAACGGGAGCTGATGACCCAGTCGTTCAGCGTCGTTTGCATGTAGAGCAGGTCGCCGTATCCCGCCCGGTTGAACCGGGGATCGGCCATCTGGATGAGCGCGGCGTCCACGACGATTTTTTTCGGATAGCCGTCGACCTTGAAGCCGAACGGCCCGCCGCCCCGGCGGATCGAGATGAAATCGGTAAACGGCGCGTTGGTCGACGTAATCGACGGGATCAGGACGGGAACGGTGCCTTGCCGGTAGGCAAAATATTTGGCCGCGTCGAGCACGGTGCCGCCGCCAACGCCGACGATAATCGGCTTCCCGGACGCTTCCTTCTCGAGACGCCGGGCGTAGACGCCGTTCAGATAATCCTCGTCGAGCGAATCGATCTCGACGACCTCCCGCGGAGGCTTGCTCCGAAAGCGCGGCTCGCACAGGCGCCACGCCGGGTCCGTCGTAACGACGATATAATCGCCCAGCCGCGATAATTGCTCTTCGATCTTGCCGTATACGGTTTCAACATGTCCCCTCATAGGGCAGCAGCCTCCTACTATAGGTTGCGTCAGCCCGCGATGAAAGGGCGGATCGCCTCTTCGTCCACTTCGACGCCGAGCCCCGGTCCGGACGGAACCTCCATGTACCCGTCCTTGACGATAAGCGGATTTTTCAAAATCTGATTGCCGAGCGGATTGTCCTGCCACCAAAATTCGCTGATCAGGAAGTTGGGAACCGCGGCGCATACGTGGGCGGTAGCCGCGAATTGAATATAGCTGCCTTGGCTGACGTGCGAAGCGAACGGGAGGCCGAACCGGTCGGCCATGTCGGCGATTTGCTTGCATTCGAGAATGCCGCCGGCCTTCAACACCTCCGGCAGGAAAATGACCCGGCCGCCCCGCTGGAAGACGTCCTTGATCAGGCCGCCCGTCCATAGAATATCGTTCGCCACCGGAATGGTGACGCGCTGCGACAGCTCGATATAGCCCGCAAGATCCTCCATCGGAAGCGGCGCCTCGAACCAGAAGACGCCGCGCCGCTCCAGCTCGCCCGCCAGCCTGAGCGCCGTTTGGAAATCGTATATGCCGCCGGCGTCCACGAGAATCGCGTACGAATCCCCGACGGTCTCCCGTACGATGTCCACGCTCCTCAAGTCCGGTTCGATGCCGGCGCCGATCGCGATTTTGACCGCCTTGAACCCGGAATCGACGACCTTCCGCGCCAGCCCCACCAGGCGGGCGATATCGGCGTCGTTCCACACGGCCGGCAAGCCGGGCAGGCCGGAGGCGTAGATGCGGATCTGATCCCGGAACGCCCCGCCGAGCAGCGAGGAGATCGGCAGGCCCGCGTACTTGCCCTTGATGTCCCAGAGCGCGATTTCGACGCCGCTGATCGCGTCCTGGTAGTAGCCTTGGATATGGCCGCGGATCCGCATCAGGCCGAGCAGCTTCTCCTTGATCGGCGCGATGTCGAGCGGATTGAGGCCGATCAGGTTCGGCTTCACGACGTCCTCGATGATCGCCTTGGGCGCGCCCGGCGCCACGACCGCCTTCGATTCGCCCCAGCCGACGAGGCCTTCATCCGTCGTGATTTTGACAAGTAAGGTCGTCAGATCCTGCGTATAGTGCGGCTGGGTTCTCATTCGCAACGGATAAGCGATCGAATAATCGCGGAAAAATTCATCCTGCGCTTCCTCGCGCAGGTGACCGGTCGTCGCCCAGTAGGCCTGCTCTCTCGGAGCCCGTAAAATAAAGGTCTCGATGCTTGCGATCTTCATGCTTCGTTATCCTCCTGTTGCGCCGAAACGGCGGATTTGATGATCAGCACGTCCAATCCGCCGATCTCGGCTTCGCCGGTTACTTCCTCGCCTTTGATGACATCGAGGCCCGGATAGTCGAGCTTGACCGTTACCGGCTTCCGGTTGACATTAATGAAGAACGTGAACCGGTGCTCCTTGTTCACGCGGTGCGTGACGTAGATCTCGTCCGGAATCGGAGCCATCCTGATTCCGCGTTCGCCGGCAATGTCGTTCAGCAAATGTTCGATCAGCTCGGTGCTGCCCATTACGCCGACGTAGTAGACGGTGCCTTCGCCGAACCGGTTTTTGGAGATGGCCGTCCGGCCCGCGTAAAACTTCTCCGTATAAGTGGCGACCGTCTCCGCCGTCTTCGTCTCCAGCATGTCCAGCCATACTTTGACCCGGTATTCCTTGCCTTTATACGCAATCCCGTTCGAATAATGGTCCGGAAGCACCTCGAATTCGTCGATGGCCACGCCGGCAAGCTCGGTCAGCAGACCCGGCCACGGCGTCACGATCGTCGTGTTCGCCCATGTTTTCATGCCGCTTCTCGCGCCGATGACGAGGCAGCCGCCGTTTTTGACATAGGCCTCCAGATTTCGTTGAATATCTTCATTGACCATGGCCATGGACGGCGCGATGACGAGCTTGTATCGGGACAAGTCCGCCTGCGGCTCGACCAGGTCGGCCGTGACGCCGTTTCGGGCAAGCACCTTATGATAGTCCATAATATGCCTGCGGTAATCGAAGTTCGTATACTGCTTGTGCGCCTCGTAGCCCCATATTTGATCGTAGCTGTGAATAATCGCGACAGGCGCCTCCACCGAGGCGTCGACCAGCTCGCCGCCGAAGCCGCCAAGCTCGGCGATCATTTGCTTCATTTCGTAATACGCCCTTCTCGGCGTGCCGTCATGCCGGAATATGCCGTTCGGGTTCTGCTCCCAGCTGAACCGGTTCGAGCGCCAATTATAGAACAGGACGCCGTTCGCGCCGCGGGCGATGTCCTGGTAGGCCCACAGCCGGACCAGACCGGGCTCGATGGCCAAGTTGTAATTGCTGTAGTTGAAGTAGCCGTTCTTCTGCTCCAGCACCCAGAACTTATCGTTCGAAGGCTTGACGCTCCGGTGCAGGTCGTGACCGATGCAAATGTGATGATTGTCGGAGTCCACGTCGGGATACGAGTCCCACCCCATGAAGTCGAGCTTCTCGGCCAGCCTGTTCAGATCGAGGAACAAATACCAATAGCCGAGCGAATTGTGGGTAACGAAATGATGCGGCGCATATCCTTTGATGATATCCGCTTGTCGTGCGACGTGATTGACCGTCGAGTCCGACGCGAAACGGTAGTAATCGACGACTTGGCTCACCGAAATCGTCAGCTGATCGGCTGAAGGCAGCTTCACCTCGTCCCAGCTCCGGTACTCCTGGCTCCAGAACACGGTACCCCACTCGTCGTTCAGCCGCTCCAGCGTGCCGTAGCGGCTGCGCAGCCACGCCTGGAAGCCGATCAAGCATTCCTCGCAATAGCAGTGCACCGCCCGAAGCTCGTTGTCGATCTGCCAGCCGATAACCGCCGGGTGCCGCGCGTAGCGCGAAGCCATCCGGTCGACGAGCCGCTCCACGTAGAAGTGAAGGGCGGTGCGGTTATGGCAATGATTGCCCCGTTCGCCGTGAATGCGGCCGAACTTGTCGGTTCGAACGACCTCGGGATGCTTGTGCCGCAGCCATACCGGAGACGCTTCGATCGGCGTCGTAAGAATAAGGCCGATTCCCGCTTCGCCCGCCATGGCCATAAACTCGTCCAGCCAGCCGAAATCGAATTTGCCGTCCTCCGGCTCAAGCCTCGACCACGCCAGGTCGGTTAGCCGCAGCACGTTCACGCCCGCTTCCTTCATATACTGCACGTCGATCGGCCATCGGTCCTTCGGCCAATGCTCCGGATTGTAGTTGGACCCTACGTAAATTTTTCGTTCCATCGCTTATCCCCCCGGCCTCTATAGATTGAAAACGACGATGCGTTCTTCGGTCATTTCCGCTATCGCGTATTTCGGACCTTCCTTGCCCCAGCCGCTCTGCTTCACGCCGCCGTAAGGCATATGGTCCGCCCTGAACTGCGACGCGTCGTTAATCATGACGCCTCCGACATGAAGCTCCTTCGCCGCCCGGAAGGCGACGTCCAGGCTTCGCGTGAATATGCCCGCCTGCAGGCCGAACCGGGATTTGTTGACGGTGCGGATGCACGCGTCCAAATCCGAATAGCCGGTAATCGTAACGACCGGCGCGAATATTTCTTCGCAGACAACCTTCATTTCGTCCGTAACGCCCGTCAGGACGGTCGGCTCCATCAGCGCGCCTTCGCGCTTGCCGCCGCATTCGATTGCAGCGCCCGCCTCGGCCGCTTCCCTCACCCAGGCTTCCGCCCTGGCCGCTTCCTTCTCGCCGATCATCGGTCCGACCTGCGTGGAAGCGTCATACGGGCTTCCGGTCTTCAAAGCGCGGGCCTGCTCGACAAACCGGCTCACGAAGCGGTCCTTGACGCTGTCATGAACGTAAATCCGCTGAACCGAGATGCACACCTGTCCCGCGTTCGCGAAGCTTTTGGCGACGCATAGCGGCAGGGCAAGCTCCAAATCGGCGTCCTCGTGGACGATGACGGCCGAGTTGCTGCCCAGCTCCAGCAGCACCTTGCGCAGGCCGGTATTTTGCTTCAGCTGCAAGCCGATCTCGGGACTTCCGGTGAACGTGTACAGCGATATCCGCTCATCCCGAGCCAGCCACTGTCCGATCGTGCCGCCCGGGCCGACGATGACGTTCAAATACCCTTTCGGCAAGCCCGCCCGCTCCATGAGCCGCGCAAGCTCCAGCGCCACGAGCGGCGTTGCGCTCGTCGGCTTCAGCACGACGGCGTTGCCCGCGGCTATGGCGGGCGCCACCTTGTGGGCGACCAGGTTCAGCGGCACGTTAAACGGCGTGATCGCGCAGACGACGCCGACCGGCACGCGGATCGTGAACGCCATCCGGTTCTCCGCGCCGGGGGCGCTCTCAACCGGAATCGTCTCGCCGTGAATCCGCTTGGCCTCCTCCGCGGACACTTCGAATGTAAACGCTGTCCTTTCGATCTCCACGGCGGCCTCGCCGATCGGCTTGCCCGTCTCCCCGGTCATCAGCTCGGCGAGCTCCCGCTTGTTTTGGAGCAGCAGCTCGCTCGTTCTCTTCAAGATCGCAAAGCGGTCGTAGGGCGATAGTTTGACCGTTTCGAATGCCTCTTTCGCCGATTCGACCGCTCGCGACACGGTTGGCTCATCCGCCGTCGATACGGTCGCCATCACCGTCCCTTTGTATTTGTCGCATACGTCCAGGCTTTCGTCCGTCGTAATCCATTCTCCGTTAATATAGAGCGGATAGTGGCTGATTGCCATTGCTTCATCCCTCCTGATTCTAGCATAGATCGGGCCGGGCGCCCCTATTCGTTCGGTTCTTTCTCCCCGCCGCCCGATTCGTGCAAGCCTTCTGCGGAACTATACGCGTACCAGACGCCATGCTTCATTAAGAAGCCCTTCGTCACGCCGCTATGAAGCTCGACCTGCCGCATGTACTCGCCCGGATCGGCCGTATTCTCGACAAACATGCCGAAGTGCATCGGAATGGCGAATTTCGGCTGGATATGCGAAGTCAGCCGGACGGCGTCCGCGATATTCATGCAGCCCAGCCTGCCGTTCATGCAGCTCATCATCAGCTCGGGGCGCTCCTTGGCGACCTCGATCAGTTCGTCCGAGTAGACTGTGTCCCCTGTCACGTACACGTTGCACTCGCCGATCGTCAGCAAGTAACCGACGCTGTCGTCGGTATGGACCGCCAGCACCGCCCGAATCGCGATGCCGCCGATCGTCCGCGACTCGTTCCGTCCGATCGGGACAAGACGCCCGCTCGCGATGCCAAGCCCCCGCAGCCGGTCGATGCAGGCCGGCGGCCCGATGAACATCGCGTCCGAATTGTTCGCGGCGATAGCGGGCATCGAATCGTCGTCCAGATGATCGCGATGCTCGTGCGTAAACAGAAAATAGTCGCCCCGTATCCGTTCGGCCGTCACCGGAGCCGGAATAGCCCGGTGATACCCGACGAACCGGGAGCAAATATCGGAGAGGTACGGGTCGATATGATAGACCGCACCCGTCGCGTCCTTGAACGAAAACCCCGCTTGCCCGGTCCACGCCAGCGCGAAGCTGCCCGGCGCGGGCTTCAAACTATGCTGCGTCTCCGCAAACCCCGTCAAGATATCCGCCTCCCCCGGGCGCCGGCCGCCGCCAGAAACTTCTCGGCTTGCCGTCGCAGCCCCCGCCAGTCTTTGCTTGCCACAAATTCGTCGCCCAGCAGATGTACGCCGAGTCCGATCGCGTTCACCCCGGAGAGGAACAGCTCCTCCACCATATCAAGCCGAACGCCGCCGGTGGCCATCAGCGGAATGTCCTGCAGAGGGCCTCGCAGCTGCTTGATGTATTCCGGACCGACCACGTTCACCGGAAAAACTTTGACGATATCGGCGCCGCACTCCCGCGCATGGATGATTTCCGTTGGCGTGAAGGCCCCGGGTATCGAATGCAGGCCGAGCCGCTTCGTCGTCCGGATGACCTCTTCGTTCGTATTGGGCGAAATGATGAATTGGCCGCCCGCTTCCGACACCTCGCGCACCTGCTCCGCCGTCAATACCGTGCCGGCCCCTATCCGCACGCCGTCGCCCGCCAGCTCCGCTAGCAGCCTGATCGCATCGATCGCGCCCGGCGAATTCATCGTCACTTCGAAATGGCGGATGCCGGCCTCCGCGAGCGCTTTGGTCATCTGAAGGCAATCCTCCGCTTGAACGCCGCGGTAAATAATGACCATCGGACTTTCGTATAACTCCTCCAAAAAACGGTTACGATGATTTCCCACTCTGTCTTCGCTGCCTTTCTACGCATATTTGTAAGTTTTACAGCCGCGGCTCCTTGAAACGGTTCGAAAAAAACGCATGAGCCAGCAAAGCCGACGGATGCTGCAGCAGTATCGCGATCATGACGGGCACCGCCACCGCGGGAGGAAAATAGAGCTGGGCCAGCACAAGTCCCGCCGTGTAATTACGGACGCCTCCCGAATACGTGTACGCCACCTCCATGCCGCTCGTTATTCCAAGGCAAAAAAGGATCGTCCAATTGAGGACATAGCCGGCAAGAATAACGGCGCCGATCAAGATGGCCGTCTTCATAAGCTGATCGCCGATTTGGCCGATAATTCCCATCACGGCCGCCGCATTCAGCATGACGATCAAATAGAGCGATGCCTTCGACGCGAGCGACGCGGCCAGCTTGAAGCCGCCCGTCCGGGGGACGAAATGGCCCAGAACAATGCCCGCCGCGCAGGGGAGAAGCACTAATTTCACCAAGCCGGCCACCAGGCTTGCCTGCTCCGTCACGCCGATTTGCGATCCCCATGCGAGCGTCAGCGCCCCCGGCACGAGAAGCGGCGACAGCAGGGTGCTCAGGGACACCATCGAGACGGCCGCGCCGACGTGGCCGCCGGTTAAGGCGACCCACGCGATCGAAGTAATCCCGATCGGCATCATCATGGCGAGAAGGACGCCTTGCCGCAAGCTTGCATCCAGCTCGACCAGCTGCAGGACGAAGTAGCAAAGAAGCGGAAAACCGATATGCGCGATGAGCAGTACGGCGAGCGCCGGCCTGGGATGTCGGAAGATTCCGAGTAAATCCTCCTTCCTCAGCCCCATCGATGACAGCAGGGTCAGCAGCATGAACAAGTACTGCACCAGCCACGACGCGTCATGCAGAGGCCGATGAAGCAAGCAGCCTGCAAGCATGAACAAGGGCAGGATGAGCACGATGTAGCGGTCCAATTTCCGATTAAGCGTCGACATGCCGGACGTCTCTTCCCATCGCAGCGGTTATGATCCGATAGACGTCTTCCTCCTCCCTTCGGTACGCGCATAACGTACAAATCGAACGATCGTTTAACCACATAACATTATAACATCATGATCTTTTGAACTAAGCGTAATTCATCTCTACCCCGCTGTCAAGAATAAAATGAGGAATGAAAGCCGACCGAACGTCATATCGTTTCTTTGCGGGCAAAAATGGAATGGAACGGCACCTATAACGTTCAAAATCGATAATACAATCTG
The DNA here is from genome assembly GCF_014705655.1 of Paenibacillus arenilitoris. Lineage (GTDB taxonomy): Bacteria > Bacillota > Bacilli > Paenibacillales > Paenibacillaceae > Pristimantibacillus > Pristimantibacillus arenilitoris. The sequence continues at coordinate 44,727 of NZ_JACXIY010000025.1, forward strand.
AATTCGACAATTAACTTTATAATTTTTATAAATATTTAGGACAAACCTATCCAATTTCGCGTTTTTTGAGGTTAATTTTTACAAATAAGGGTTGTAATCCAATGAAAACTCTATATAATGAATTTTGAACATAAGGTTGCATCAACCGATCGAAGGAGAGAAACGAATGGAAAACTACCAACAGCCTCCGGCTTATCCGCAACACGACGGGTACGGTTACAATCCGAATCAGCCGGTCGCTCCGGTCATTACCGTCAAAGAATGGATGCTCACGATGCTGATCATGATCATTCCGATCGTGAACATCATCATGATGTTCGTATGGGCGTTCGGCGACGGCAATCCGTCCAAACAAAACTATTTTAAAGCTTCCCTGCTATGGGCGGCCATCATACTCGGATTATACGCCATCATCGCGATTATCGTTTTTGCCGCGGCAGCTTCGATGTCGTTCAGCTAAGCAGAACGAACGAAAAAGACGAAAACGGAAGCCCGAAGGAATCCCTTCGAGCTTCCGTTTTTTTTCTTGACGCTATTCGACCGCGCGGAAACGATATACCCGGCTGGCGAAGTCGCCGTGGAATTGCGGAGCCGCAAGGCCGGCGTACATCAGCTCGTCGCCGCCGTATGCGGCGTCCTGGCCGTCAAGCTTGTAGTCGCGGTTCGGATCGAGCCCCTTCAGGCGCAGGCGGCCAAGCTTCGGATTCGGCTCCTGCAGGACGGAGACGTAGACGACGAACGCCTCGCTTTGATCCTTGGAGACGAACATCCATGCCGTCTCGTTGCCCTCGAACGGGCTGAGCAGGCGGTAGAAATCGCCGAACTGCACGAGATGGCGCACTTCTTTGTAGAGCGCGACCTGTTCTTTAACAGTCTCCTTCTCCTCGTCGGTAAAGCGGGTCAGGTCGAGCTCGTAGCCAAAGTTGCCGGACAGCGCCACGTTGCCTCTCGTCTCGAGCGAGGTGATCCGGCCGACCTGGTGATTCGGCACGGCCGACACGTGCGCGCCCATGGCGCTTACCGGATAGACGATGCTCGTGCCGTATTGGATCTTGAGGCGCGATACGGCATCCGTATTGTCGCTCGTCCACGTCTGCGGCATGTAATACAGCATGCCCGCGTCGAAGCGGCCGCCGCCGCCGGAGCAGCTCTCGAACAAAATATGCGGGAACGCGGACGTAATGCGCTCAAGCACGTCGTACAAGCCGAGCATGTAGCGGTGAGCGGTCTCCCGCTGGCGCTCCGCTGGCAGCAGCGCCGAGCCGATTTCGGTCATGTTCCGGTTCATATCCCACTTCACGTACGTAATCGGCGCGCTGGACAAAATGTCCGAAACCGCCTTTACGATATAATCCTGCACGTCCTTGCGCGACAGGTCGAGAATGAGCTGATGCCTCGCCTGCGTCCGTCTGCGCCCTTCCACGTGCAGGCACCAGTCCGGATGCGCGCGGTACAGCTCGCTCTCCGGCGAGATCATCTCCGGCTCGAACCAGAGCCCGAACTGCATGTCGAGGCGTTTCACCCGGCCGACCAGATCCTCCAGCCCGCTCGGCAGCTTGCTGCGGTCCACGAACCAGTCGCCGAGCGAGGTCGTGTCGTTGTCCCGCTTGCCGAACCAGCCGTCGTCGAGCACGAACAGCTCGATGCCGAGCTCTTGGCCGGTGCGCGCGATCGATTCGATTTTGTCCGCATTGAAGTTGAAATACGTCGCTTCCCAATTGTTCACGAGAATCGGGCGCGTCTTGTCGCGGAACGTGCCGCGAATGAGGCGCGAACGGTATAAGTCGTGGAAGCTGCGGGACATGCCGCCAAGGCCCTCGGAGGAATGTACCATGACCGCTTCCGGCGTCTGGAACCGCTCGCCCGGCTCCAGCCTCCAGCTGAAGTCGAACGGATTAATTCCGATGAACAGCCGAGCCGTATGAAATTGGTCGACCTCGACGCCGGCCGTGAAGTTGCCGCTGTATACGAGATTTACGCCGTACACGTCGCCGTGATCCTCCGTCGCGCCTTCCGACAGAAGCGCCACGAAGGGATTTTGCATATGGCTGCTCGAGCCCCTGCGGCTCTCGACCGACTGCAAGCCGGGCTCGAGCTTGCGCTTATGCGCGTAACGCTCGCGCGTCCATGCTCCGGACAGCTGGAGCATTTCGAAGCGGTCATGCGCGAAGTCCAGGCTCAGACTGAAAGCACGCTGCAACTGCAGCGTATCCTTGCCGTTGTTCACGATTCGGGCCGAGCGCGCAATGGCGTCGAACGACTCGAACACGGTATACGAGAGAATAACGGCAAGCCCGGTCGGCTCGTCCTTCAGCGTCACTTCCAGCGTCTGCGCTTCCTTGCCGCTCTCGGCATAGGTCGCGGGCAGTCCTTCCAGCGCCGGCTTGCCGCTTACGATCTCGTGCGATGCGTAGCGCAGATCGGTAACGGTCGTTCCGTTCGGAAGCATGACCTGGTAAGCGGGCATCCGGAAGTCCGAATTGCCGTATCCCGGATATTCCTGCGGAAGCGTATCGAGCGACAGCGCGAGCTGGTCGAGCTCCGTGCTCGGGGAGAACGAGGCCCGCTCCTTCAGCTCGAGCAGACGGTCGAGCTGCGTGCCGCGAACCTTCCGTCCCCAGTACAAATGGGGGAGATAGCCTTGCTTCGTTACATGAAACACATAGCTCGTATCGCGAGCCTGCAGATGGAAGACGGAACGCTGTTGATCATACCGAATAGCCAAAATAAATTCCTCCTTGATTTGCGTAAATGAATGTCAACGTTGCTGCTTAAACCCGCTGCCGCAGCTCTCCCTCACGATCAGGGTCGTATTCAGCGTCATGTGGACGGCCGCTTCCCGCCCTTCGATCCGCTCCAGCAGAAGCTGCACGGCAGCCCTGCCCATATGCTCCGTATGGACGCGCACGGTCGTCAGCGGCGGATTGAGGAAGGCGGATATTTCAATGTCGTCGAAGCCGACGATCGCCATGTCTTCCGGCACCTTCACGCCGTGCTCGTGCAGCGATCGCAAGGCGCCTACCGCCATCGGGTCGCTGCCGATAAAGCAGGCGGTCGGACGCGGCTCTCTTGAGAGCAGTCCGTTCATCGACTCGTAGCCGCCGTTCGACGACCAATCCGCCTCCATGACGAACCGTTCGTCGTAGCGGCCGGCCTCCCTCAGCGCCTTCTCGAAAAAAGCGCGGCGCGGCTCGACCCCGGCGATATCCGCATCCTGTCGGCTAAGCCGGTGCACATGGTCGCTTCCGCCCACGTAGCCGAGCCTCGTATGTCCGAGCCCAAGCAGGTGGCCGACCACCGCTCTCGTCGCCTGCTCGAAGTGAAGCTGCACCGTGTCGAAGTCATTCAGCTCGCGCGAATGATTGACGAATACGAGCCTGCCGGCATGCGGGTACACCTGACTTACGTCATGCTCGTCGATCGAACCGACGACGATCAAGCCGTCCAGCTCGTGCAGCGGCTGGATATCCGCGCGGCCGTTGCCGCGAAGCACCTTCACGATGCCGATCCCAAGCTCCTCGCAGCGGAATTCGATGCCTCTGCGGATGGCCGAGAAGTAGGGATCGCTGTGCTCGTCCTCCAGCGTCGACCACATGAGCAGGCCGATCTGCTGGCGGGACAGCTTCTCTTCCTTCTTCATTCTTTTCAATCTCGACGGTTTATACCGCAGCTGCTCGGCAATGCTGAAAATGCGTGCCCTCGTTTCCTCGCTAACCGCTAGCGTCGCGTCATTGTTAAGCACCCGGGATACGGTGGCAGCTGAAACGCCGGCCTGTTGCGCAATATCTTTGATCGTAGCCATGCCATTTCACTCCCCCGTATTTTTAGTTAATAAATTTACTGAACAAACTCATTCTAACAGACAGCCGTCAAGATCTCAAGCGCTCGCCCGCCTTTAGAATGGCATTCGGAATAGCTTTGAATGGATTTCATCCAATCAAACGGCCAGTTCCGCACCCAGACCTGCGTTTTGATTGGAGACTATACAGGCAAAAGCGAACAATAACCGCTATTTAGACCCTCAGGAAGCGTTTTGGCTGTACGTTTTCCATTCAAAGATCCGCCCTGAATTGTAATCAACTCATTTCGCTGGATAAAGTACAGGCAAACATGCGGACAGCCGGCTTGAGGGTCGTTGAAAGCGGCAGGGGCGGCGGCCCGCGATTATCGCAACAACGTCAGCGTCGCACACAAGTAACAATAAAAAAAACGCCTCCCCCTCAAGGGGAAGGCGCAGGGCCGTTCAAGAGCCCGTTGCCCGGTGCTCCGTATAGATTTGGGCGAATTTGGCCGCGGGTACGGGCGGGCTGTAAATATAGCCCTGCACCGCGTCGCAGTTATGCTCGCGGATGATGCTCATTTCGTCCTCCGTCTCGACCCCTTCGGTCACGACCTTCAGGTTCAAATGATGCGCGATGACGATGACCGACTTATAGATCATCTGCTTCTTGAAATCGCTGACGATGTCGCTTATAAACGATTTGTCGAGCTTGAGCGTATGCAGCGGAATGTTTTGCAGGTAGCTGAGCGACGAATAGCCCGTGCCGAAGTCGTCCAGCGACAGCTTGACGCCGAGCTGTTGAAGCTCGTGCAATATTTTGAGCGTATGCTCCGGATTGTCCATGAAGATCGACTCGGTAATTTCCAGCTCGATCTGCTCCGGCCGTATGCCCGCGGCCGCGATCGCCCGCTCGATCGTATGTACGATTTGCTTCTGCTGGAACTGAATCATCGACATATTGACGCTCACCGACAGCAGCGGCAGCCCCATCCGTTCCCATTCGCTTATTTGCATGCACGCCTTCCGCAGCACCCACTCGCCGAGCGGAATGATAAAGCCCGTCTTCTCCGCCAGCGGGATGAACTCAAGCGGCGATACCATGCCGAAGTCCGGATGCCTCCACCTAATGAGCGCCTCTGCGCCGTAGATGCGGCCCGTGGCGACGTCGATTTTCGGTTGGTAGAACAAGGTGAACTGCTCTTCCTCCAGCGCTTTGAACATGCTGTTCTCGAGCATCAGCTCCTTCTTCGGCACGTCGTTCATCGAAGGGGAGTACAGCTTGCACGTGTTCCTCTCCTTCTTGGCCACGTACATCGCGATATCGGCTTCCTTCACCAGCTGATCGCCCGTGTTCGGCGTAAGCTCGCGGTGCACGCTCATGCCGATGCTTGCCGTCATATAGAAGATCCGCTCCCGCAAATAAATCGGCTCGGCGATCGTCTCGAGGACATCCTCGGAGACGAGCTGCGCTTGATGGAGATGGGGGATGCGCCCCATCAGCGCGATAAACTCGTCGCCGCCGAAGCGGAACACCTTGCCTTTGCCGCCGACCGCGTTCGCGATCCTCATCGCCACCTCCTGAAGCAGCTGGTCCCCTAGCGCGTAATCGAGCGTATCGTTGATCAGCTTGAACCGGTCGAGATCGATGAAGAGCAGCGCCATGTGCCCGTCTTCCTGCGCCGTCTCCTCCATGGCCTTCGCCTCGAACAGGCGGTGGTACGCGTAACGGTTAGGCAAGCCCGTCAGCAGGTCGTGCGTCGACTGGTATTCGATCAGGCTTTCCGCTTTTTTGCGCTGATCCATCATATCGTTGAAATGCTTCGCCATCGACTCGAATTCGTCGTTCGTTTCGATGATCAGCCTGCCGCGTTCGCCGCCGTCAAGATCCTCCGAAGTCGCCCGCACGACCTTCTGGATGTTGACCAGAATGATCCGCTGAACGAGAAGCGTCATCATGACCGTCAAAAAAACCAGCGCCAAGACGGCAATGACGATCGATTCCTTCAAGCTTTTATAATAATCCGACAGCATGTTATTCTTCGGAATGACCGTCTCGATATGCCACAGCGAATCCTTGATCGCGATCGGGTGAAACATCCGGAGCACGTTCCCTTCGCCATCGTCGCCCGGCGTATAGGCATGGCGCGGCTCCGCCCCTTTCAACGCTTCGAGCGCGCGCTCGTCCGACCACATTCGATAAGGCTGCATAATAAGCTCCGCATTGCCGCCGCACGCCAAATACTTGTTTCCGGCCGTAATGATGTTAGCATATCCGCCCAGCGGCCGAACCGCCTCGATGTCCTCCTGCACGCTGGCCAGCGAAATATCCGCGCCGACGATGCCCAGGAAGCGGCCCTGCCCGTCCAGAATCGGCTTCACCAGCGAGGTCATCAGGACGGACCGGTCGACGATTCGATACGCGTACGGCTCGATCAACGAGAACCGTTTGGTCCGCTTCGGAACCTGATAGTAGCTACCGAGCTCCTTGTCCTCGTAATCCGTCAGCGGATACATGCGGATTTCTCCGTCTTCGTGCACCGCGTAAGGAATGAAGCGCCCCGTCCCGTCGTCGTAGGCCGTTTTGTTCCGGTTCGCGGCATCGTTGCCGTCGAAGGCGTCCGGCTCCCAGAGCGTATAGACGCCGAGCAGCTCCGGATGCTCCCGCAGCGATTGCCGCAGCATGTCCGCGACGAGTTCGCGGTCTCCCCTGTTGTCGCTATGCATTTGACGAAGCGCCGCTTCGAGCGAATCGATCATCGCGGCCGTCCGGTCCATCGATTTGGAAAAACGGTAGATGTACTCCATCGATTGCTGCCGGGCGAGCAGCTCGCTTTCTCGCAGGTTTGTATCGTAAAGCTTCATAAGATGAGCGGTTACCAACGCGCCAAACGAAAGAATGACAAGCAGGCTCAGCGAAAATATTAATTTTTGGGCGATGCTTAGCCTCATCCTTCTCATTGATCGGTCAGCCCCTTGTCTTGGCGAAGCGAAAAACGACGTAATTTGCCAAAATACGATATGAATCTAGTATACTTGACACTCACATTCAAGCACAATGACAATAATAGGCCGATTTGACTATATAATTCGACAAAAACCTACAATCTCTCCGTTGAATGGATAAAGCAAGGGTCCGTCGTTCCCATTACATCCGCATCCAACCGGTAAGTTATTCCACAAGCGTAAACGGCTGACGCTACGCACGAACCGCTAGCTGCATCTTGCTCAGCTCGGTTCTGTGCCGCCCTTTGGCGGCATAAGCTCGTTTCACGATGAAATAAATGCGATTTTATAAGTGCGAAAACTTACAAATTTTTATATTTTGAAAAAATAGAAAAAGGCCGCTTACCGGCATGTGCTGCCTCGGAAAACGGCCTTCCTATGTTCGGCTTACACTTCGTTTTTCTTGTTCGTTTGCTGCTTGTTGTCCGCATCTTCCTTGTCGGTGCGATGCTTGCGCTTTTCTTTGCCCCCGTGCAGTTCAAAAAGCTCCCGGCGCAGCTGATCCGCCGTCTTGCCCTCGGTCTTGATGCCGTGATCGTCGGCGATTTTGCGCAGGCGCTCCAGGCGCTTCGCTTGATGCTGAGCCTTGAAGGCTTCCCATTTGTCCTTGTTGGCCGCCTTCGCGGCCTCGACTTCCTTCTTCAGCTGCTCGGCGGTTTTGCCTTCCGTGCTGATTCCGAAGTAGGTTGCGATCTCCTTCAGCTTCTCGAGACGGTACGCTTCGAAGTCCTTGCGGGTCATTTTGCCTTTGTGATGCATATTGTCGCCCGCTTCGCCCGATTGCGGATGCCATGCCGCGGACTGCGCCGCTGCCGCGGGCGCGGCCGATGCCATCAGCGCGATCGCCAAGACCGGGATGATCCACTTTCTTATCATTTGCCGCCACACCTTCCTATCGCATTCGTGATGAAGAGGCGGGAATCCGCCCCATCTGGATTATTTTACCCATCACCTTAAGCGAATAGACATCCGACGGCAATTTTCGACAGCGTCCGCAGCGCCTCTTTCGCGTTCCTCAAGCTTGCTCTCCCGTATCCTCCAGCCGCTCCAGCTCGCGCATCAGCTCGTCTTTATCGAAGTGCTCCCCGATAAATACCGCGACGTCGTTCACCTGACCCTGCGGCTCGATCCGGATGAAATCGGACTCCTTGTACGCATATTGAAACAAAAAACGGCTGGGCGTATCCGAGAACGTCACAATCCCCTTCGCCCGGTATATCTCATCCGGCAGCCTTGCCAGCAGGGCTTCGAACGCCGTGCTGCTGATCGGCCGCCGCCAGTAGTGCGTGACGACCATAACGTGGTCGTGCGCATGGGAATGGCCGCCCGCCTCATCATGCCCCGAAGGCCGATTACGCGTCGGCCGCCCCGGCATCGCATGCCCGTCCAGCCAGCTCCAATCGTCGATAGCGCAGCGGACCGTCGCCGTGACAGGCGCATGGGCGTTCAGCTCCCGCAGCTGCTGCTGCGCTTCGACGAGCTGCTCCGGCTCCAGCTTGTCCGCTTTGTTGAGCAGCAGCAGCGTCGCGCAACGGATTTGCTCCCGCATCAGCTTGTAGGTGCGTCCCTTGCCCCTACGGCCGCGTTCCAGCAGCTCGGGGCCGTCGACGACCGTAATGACGCCGCGCAGCTCGATCGCCTTATACATGGCCGCATCCGTTACGCCGTCCAGCGTCTCCATCGGATTCGCCGCTCCCGTCGATTCGATGAATACGATATCCGGCCGGTGTTCGTCGATCAGCCGGCCGATCTCCAGCCCCAAGTCGCCGCGAATCGTACAGCAGATGCAGCCGCTCAGCATTTCCGCCATCGGCACCTCGCCGCCCAGCAGCTGTCCGTCCAAATTCGCGTCGCCCAGCTCGTTCATGATGACGGCCGGCTGCAAACCTGCGGCCTTGCAGTAATCCAGCAGCCTCCGAAGCAGTGTCGTCTTGCCGCTTCCCAGAAATCCCGACAACAAAAAGACGGGGGTCGCTTGCCTATTCTCGTTCATCGGATCGTCTCCCAAACGGTTGATTTGATAGAGCTTATCCTTCCATTATATCGTAACGGTTACGTTCTTTCATCCTTTCGCCGGCGGCCGAGCCGCGGACAAACGGCAAATACGGCAAATACGGCAAATACGGCAAACCCCCTAAATGGCTTAGGGGGTTATTGGCGCTATTTAAGTTTAGTGGAAACGCGTTTGCACCGATTGGCAAGTAAGCCGTGTTGAACGATTACCAGCAGATCGAGCGGGCAATGATGACGAGCAGAATGAAAAGAACCAGAATGACACCAACGCTTGTAAATGCACCGCCAACTCCAGTTCCGCAGCTTCCAACGCCCGCAACCGGGTAATTTGGTCCGCAGCCACCGGCGCCGACGCCTCCTACTCCATAGCTCATTTGTTCATCTCCTTCGTGTTAAGGTACAGGATCCTATTCCTTGCGACCTCTAACGTATGGGCTGTTCGGAAACATGCGCTCCTCGCCCATGTTTCGCATCGTATCCTGCAACGGTCGGTGATTGGATTCCGGTTTGATTAGAACGACCAAGCGCGCGAGATGATGACAAGTAAAATGAATAGGACAAGAATTACGCCGATACTCGAGCAGCCGGTGCCTAAGCCGCCAACTCCAGGGCCGCAATGACCGGCTCCTACTCCGCCTACGCCATAGCTCATTAGTTCATCCCCCTTTAGTTAAGGTACACGATATCCTATGATTGATAGTCGAAAGTGCATGGGCTTCCGCAGGAAATGAGCATTTGCCCAAGGCCTGCCTTGCCGAGCGGCCGCCGTTACTTCGCCTGCTTGCGGTTCTCGCCCGATTCGTCCTGCCCGTCCTCTCCGGCAGCCTTAGGAAAGACGGCGCCCGAGCGCAGCTCGCCTTCGATCATCTGCAGCACCGATTTCGGAATCAACCGCTCCCAGCCGGCGCGGTAAGCATTGGCCGTGATCGATTGCCAGGTCCGGTAAATAAGTCCGATCGTCACCGCGTAGAAGAACAGCCCGGGCATGCCTAGCACGCCGTCCAGCAGCGAAGCGAACATGGGCAGCAGCAGGACGAAGGCCGTCCGGAGGATGCCCATCCGCCCGTATTCGGCCGCGTGCGCGCGATCCTTCCAAGCGGCCGCGATGCCCGTAATCCAATCGAGCCCCGTCGCGGCGGCAAGCAACAAAAGCGGAGGTAACCTGCCCTCTCCGTAGATCGCGGCGGCCCAGCCGGACAGCGTGTCGTAAATAGCGGCGAAATTTTCATACATGTTCATCATCCCCTCTTCTTCTTTTTTTGTGCATTTTTAGGTATTTTAAATACTCTTAAAACCGTGAGGCTTCCTGACATAAGAAGTATTGAAAATACTGATTGAACGAATTATAATTATTTTAAAGTATTAAAAATACTTCTTATGCGGTTTTCAAGAACATGTGTTCTCATTTATTGATTGACTTCATTTTATTAGGTATTATAAATACCGTCAAGAGACTAAAGCTTCATCATTTCCATTCCAAACGGAGGTCGCAAGTCATGTCACTAGGAGCACGAATCAAGCAGTTACGGATCGAACGGGGGCTCACCCAGCAGGATATCGCCTCGCGGCTGGCAATGGGCCGCTCCAATTTCGGCCATATCGAGAACGACCGGGTCGTCCCCTCGAGCGGGGATTTGCAGAAGATCGCCGACATCCTGCATTCGACGACCGATTATTTGCTTGGGCGCGGCGGCGCCGGAAGCGCAATCCCCGAGTGGGCCACGTATAAGGACAAGCGGGATTTCAAAAAGCTGCTGGAGGAGGACGGGGAAATCATGTTCGACGGCGTTCCGCTTAGCCAAGACGACCGCAGACGCGTCATGGACGTGCTGACCGGCCTGTTCTGGGAGGCCAAGCAGATGAATAAACGCAAGAAAAAAGGCGGCTCCGGCAGCCTCGTTCAAGGCGGCGGCGATGCCGAAGGGTAGGTGCCGCCATGGATAAACTCATTATGCGGCTCATCCGAAAATACAAAACCAACGATCCGTTCGTCATCGCCGAAGGACTAGGCATCCATATCCGGTACGCGGATCTGGGCGAAGGAACGCGCGGCCTCTATTTCAAGAAGCTGCGCAGACGGTTTATCGTCATCCATGAACGGCTGGACGAGGATTGGCGGCGCTTCGTCTGCGCGCATGAGCTCGGACACGACCGGCTTCACCCCGGCATCAACCGGTTTTGGCTGGACGAGCAGTCTTTTTTTGACGCGGGGAAGTTTGAGCGGCAAGCGAGCAAATTCGCCGTCAGACTGCTGACGGCGGGCGATTCGCCGGCGCGCAGCGAGACGCTGGAGCAGCTGCTGATGCGCAACGGCGTGCCTAAAGAAATGCACAGGTTTTATTTTTAGCCCGCAAGAGGCATATACATCTCTTATGAAGGAAATTCGGGGATAGGAGATGAGGAAAGTGACCGTAGGTCAAATGCTGCGCAGTCTTGCCGCCGGATTGCTGATCGGCATCTTCGCGCTCGGTTTGCTGCCGTTCCTGATCGTCTTGAACGGAATGGAGCTGCTTGGCCTGGCAGAGCTCGAAGCTTCGCCGCTCTACATGCTGCTCGGCAGCGTAACCGGAAGGTTCAAGGCGATGACGGGAGGAAAGAGCGCGAGGGAGCCGGACGACGACGCTGGCGGCGGGTCTTGAAGGCATGCAAACAAGCAAAATCGTGACTCTCCACGGAGGAAGGTCACGATTTTTTGCGTTATTCCAGGTTGACCGGCAAAAAGATCGTGAAGACGGTCCCTTTGCCCGCCTCGCTCTGAACCTCGATCCAGCCCCGATGGGCCAGGATGTTCTGCTGCGCGATCGCGAGTCCGAGTCCGGTCCCCCCGCTTGGACGGGTCCTCGAATGGTCGGCTCTGTAGAAGCGGTTGAAAATATGCGGGAGGGCTTTCTCGGAAATGCCGATCCCGTTGTCTTCAATCCGAATTCGGGCATACTCCCGCTTCTGATCGGATCGATATACCCGGTCCAAACGAAGCTCGACCGCTCCTCCTTGATCCGTGTAGTGGATCGCATTCGCCCATATGTTGTACAGCGCCTGAAGAATACGATTTTTCTCCGCCATTACTTGAATGGAGTCTTCCGGTATGCGCATGGATGTCCGGATTTGCTTCTCTTCCGCCAAAAACCGGGTTTTATCCTCCAATTCCTCCAGCATCGCCGCGAGCTCCACGACTTGCGGACGAAGCTCCGTCATGCCCGCCTCCAGCTTGGATAATTCCAGCACCTCGTGAACGAGGCGAGATAAGCGCAGCACTTCATCCAGAATCGAAGCTTGCTTGGCCGGAGTCATGCCCGCTTCCGTCTCTTGGGCGAGCTCGATCTCCCCTTGGATGATCATGAGCGGCGTTTTCAGCTCGTGCGCGACATCCGATAAAAACTGCTTCCGGGTCCGCTCCGCGCCGGCAAGCGAATGGTTCATCTCCTGAATCGCTCTGGCGATCGCCCCGAACTCGTCCTTCCTTTGCACCGGAAATGAAGCGGAAGTGTATCCCTGTTTGACGGCTTCGATCCCTTTGATGATTTTTCTTATAGGGCTTGTCAATCTCCAGGATAGCAGAACGATGGTAAGCAGCGCGGCTATGCAGGTGAACAGCAGCGATGCCGCGGCGATATTCGGAAGAATGCGGTACCACATCGTTTTGAATTCATAGGTTTTGTACTGCCTGTCATTCATGACATACAGCCTGCCGACCTTTTGTTTGCCCTCGTATAGCGCAAGCAAATAGCCGTCATTCCGAAGTTCGTCCACGCTCAATGAACCTAGCCGGTATAGGGGCTTTCCGTCGATCACGAGGGCGATTTCGGCGAAGGCGCCGGCGTGCTCGAACTTGGCGGCCGACACGTCGGCCCAGGAATGGCCGTTGTCCGCGTAATAATGCTCAAACTCCTCGCGCAGCGCCTCAAAGACCCCCTTATCCTCGAGATAGGACAGGTCGCGGGAAATATAAAATTGCACATGCGTGGCGGCAAGCAGAAACAACATAATAAATACGATCAAAACGCTCATCGAGAGAATAAGCTTGGTTCTAATCTTCATGCTCCGCTCCAAAACGGTAACCAAACCCGTAAACGGTTTGAATATATTCGGATGAAGGGCTGCCGGCCTCGATCTTCCTGCGAAGCTTGCTGATATGCGAATCCACGGTTCGTTCGTCGACGACGAATTCATCTACGAAAGCGTGCTGAAGCAGCTGCATTCTGCTATACACGCGGCCGGGTTTCGAAGCCAAAAGATGCAGGAGCTTGAATTCGGTCGGCGTTAGGCGAAGCTCCTCCGTCCCTTTGAACACCTGCATACTGACTTCATTGATGGTCAGAGCGCCTCTTCGAAGCACGGAGCCGGGCTCGTCGTTCCCGGTTCTGTTCATGCGCCTCAATAAGGAGCGAACTCGCGCGGAGAGCTCCCGCAGGCTGAAGGGCTTCGTCAAATAATCGTCCGCGCCCATCTCGAGGCCGACGATTTTGTCGGTTTCCTCGGACTTGGCCGTGACCATAATGATCCCGGGCGTTCCTAACCTACGCAGCTCGCGGCACGTATCCAGACCGTTCATCTGCGGCAGCATCCAATCCAAAATGACGATATCCGGTTTTTCCTTCGCAAAAAGCTGCACCGCGGATTTTCCGTCCTTCGCCGTAACGACGTTATACCCTTCGGATGCAAGGAACGATTCCATCAGCGACAAAATTTTAATTTCGTCTTCCACGATCAGCACTTTGATTCCCATTTCCGTCCTCCCGTCCGCTCATCCATCTTCATTTACACTTTATAGCAATTCGCACATCGCCACAACTCCCCGACAGCATCACCACAAGTTCGCAACACTTGGTTGTTAGGATGGCTTTAAAGAAATTAGCGGCGACGATACGCCGATTAAAAATCAAGCGTATGGAGTGATAGAAATGGCGGAAACGATCATTGGTTTGATTTTAACGGCGGCCATGGCCCTATTGTGGGGATTGGCCGGTTTGGCGGCGACCGGTCTGCCTTATGCCAAAAACGCGCGGCGATTGAAACGCGCAGCATCCTTTTTGCTCGCGATGAGCTATATCACCCTCATATTGTGCGCGTTGTGGTATGCGACGATCGCGATCTTGATGGTCCGAAGCGGCTGGCTGTTCGCGGAAGGCACCGTCAAAGCGGTTGTTCCTTTCACACTGGTCTCGGCCGGCTGCGTCGCAGCGGCTACCGTACCGAGACTGCGGAGCCTGCGAAAATCGGGCACGGAAGAGCCATTATCGCAGGAAACGATAGTCCAAGCCGCCCATCCCGCCGTGGCTTTGCCATACTATTCCGCCGCGCTGGCTTCCGGCATGGCTGCCTTCAGCCCTATTTTTGCGCAGGCCGTCCTGCCCGATCTATCCGACATCATGAACAGGCTTCTGCTCCTTGCTCTCCTGCTGCTCGTGCCTGCCTTGCTTATAAGAAGACGGCATCTCCTTGTTCGGCGCGGGGAAAAACGCCGCACCGGGCTTGGAATCAGGCTGTGGAACGCTATCGTTGCGGCCGTGCTGACGTCCCTCATAGGGATCGCCATAATCGTGGCTAACGTCATAACAGGAAGCCTGGCATCCAGGCTGCCGGAAGCATCCGATATGATGAACCATGAACATGTCGACGAAGGGGGCGGAAGTCCGACCTTGATGTCCGGTCTCCGGGGCCATGCCCACGTTCATCATGCGGTACAAAGAGACGGCGGCGCGAGTACCATAGAGGTGTCGGCCTTGACCGGAAATCTTTCCGCGCCGGCGGATGTCAAGTTTGAACTTGTCGCTCGGCGGCAACAGCTGACCCTCGCTTCCGGCGCCAAGATCAGCGCCTGGGCGTATAACGGAGAAATCGCCCCGGAGCTCCGCGTGCGGCAGGGGGACATGGTCGAAGTGAAGCTGGTGAATAAGGATATCGATAATGGGGTTACGATTCATTGGCATGGTTATAATGTGCCCAATGCGATGGATGGCGTGCCGGGCATAACGCAGGACGTCGTCAAACCCGGACAGTCGTTTGTCTATAAATTCCGGGCCGAGCAAGAAGGCAGCTATTGGTTCCATTCGCATCAGCAAGCTTCGGAGCAAGTGGCGAGGGGACTTTTCGGATCGCTTATCGTGGAGCCCGCGAATAAAGATAAGTCTTATGATGAAGAACTGACGGTCATCCAGCACCGCTGGGAGACGGATCAGGGACACAGGCACGCTTTCGGGACTGAGGACGGCATGCAATATGAGCAGATGAAACCGGGGACGAAAGTGAAGCTGAGGGTTATCAATACGCATAATCTATCGCAGAACTATATCCTTCAGGGAGCCGACTATCGAATCGCCGCCATTGACGGCGTGCGGATACGGGAACCGGGCCTGCTGCCGGACGGCACGGCCTTCCGGCTTGGATCGGGAGCGAGACATGATGTCGTCTTCACGATGCCGGATCATCCCGTCATGTTGCGAACAGGCGATTCGAATAACGGCAAGAAGGACCTTGCGATCGTGCTCTATTCGGGCGCGCGTCCGGAAGCGCCGAGCTTCGAGGCGGCATCCGGCCAGTTCGATCCGTCCCGCTACGGCCGGCCTGCGGAGAACGAAGAGACCTCCGCCGCGGCATTCGATCGCGAATTCGAAATGATCCTCGGCAACAGGATGGGTTTTTATAACGGGAAATTTCATTTCCTGTGGACCGTAAACGGCGAAGTGCACCCGAACACGCCTACCTTTGTCGTCAAGGAGGGAGAGCTGATCAAGACGACGTTCGTGAACAAAAGCTTGGCCGAGCATCCTATGCATCTTCACGGCCATCATATGACGGTACTGAAGAAGAACGGCAAGAAAGTGGAGACGCCATGGCTCGCCGATACACTTAACGTGCACCCGGGCGAAAGCTATGAGGTCGCTTTTAAGGCGAACAACCCGGGAATGTGGATGGATCATTGCCATAACCTGGACCATGCGGCGACCGGCATGATCCTGCATCTCATGTACGACCACGTTCGTCCATCCTACGAAGCGGGGACGCGGTCCGGGAACTTGCCGGATTGAAGGCCTTCGTCCTCGTGAACCGCGGCTGCATTGCGCTCTGCCGTCAATTTGCAAAAACGATCATCCTCGACCTGAGCCGGGGAAAATCCTGTTCGAAGGTCTGTTTTGCGGCCAAGCCTCTTCCGGTATAGTTCATATGAACAACAATTCTGGGAGGTTTTATCGCATGACAGAAGCCGTCTTACAGCTTCGCAACGTGACCAAATCGATCGGCGGACGCAAGATCGTCGACGATCTTAGCTTCGATATACCCGCAGGCGAAGTATTCGGATTTCTCGGACCGAACGGCGCGGGGAAGACGACGACGATCCGGATGATCGTAGGTTTAATCTCGATGTCGAAGGGCGAAGCCCTTATAAAGGGCATATCCGTCCGCGAGCACTTCGAGCTCGCCATGACGCATGTGGGGGCGATCGTCGAAAATCCGGAATTGTACAAATTTCTGACCGGCTATCAAAATCTCGTTCATTTCGCCCGCCGGCATAAAGGCGTTACGAAGGAGAGGATCAACGAGGTCGTTAAGCTTCTCGGACTTCAGAACCGCATTCACGAGAAGGTTAAGCGTTACTCCCTCGGCATGAGGCAGCGGCTTGGCGTTGCCCAAGCGATTCTGCATCGTCCGTCGCTGCTCATCCTCGACGAGCCGACGAACGGGCTCGACCCTGCGGGCATTCGGGAATTGCGCGATTATTTGCGCAAGCTGACGAGAGAAGAAGGCATCTCCGTCATCGTCTCTTCCCACCTGCTGTCCGAAATGGAGCTGATGTGCGACCGGGTCGCGATTATACAAGCCGGCAAGCTCGTCGATATCCGCTCGCTGCAGGAAGCTCGCAATTCGATTCAGTCGAAGATCGTGATCGAAGCCGGTGATATACTTGCCGCCCGGGAGCTGCTATCCGCCATCTTCGATGCAAGCCGCATTACGTTGAACGGCCATCTGCTTGAAATTGCGGCCGACAAAGCGGCCATCCCCGACATTACAAGACTTCTCGTCAGCTCGGAGATCGACGTGCTCGGCATACAAGCGGCGCAGAAGTCGCTTGAAGAACAGTTCCTCGAAATGACCGGAGGTGAGATGATTGTCTAGTCTGTCCAATCTCATTCGAAACGAAAATGTGAAAATTTACCGGCGTCCGCGTACATGGCTTATGATCGCCTTCCTCGTTTTATCGGTCGCGTTAATGAGCGGCATCATGAAGTGGGACGCAAGCCAAAGCGTTACGAGCGACTGGCAAAACGGCTTGATCGAACAAAACCGCGGCTTGCAGCAGGAACTTGAGCAAAACAAGGAGCTTTCCGAAGAAGATAAAACGCGCATCGCGAGCGAGATCAAGCTCAACGAATACTATTTGGAACAAGATTTAAACCCTGACGAATTGACGTTATGGAATTACGTGAGCACTTCGTCGTCCTTAACGATGCTGGCGACGCTTCTGACCGTCATTATCGCCGCCGATATGATCGCGGCCGAATTCACGTGGGGCACGATCAAGCTGCTGCTTATCGGTCCGGCTTCGCGCACGAAGATCATGATAAGCAAATACGTCGCTACCCTCGGGTTCGCGCTGCTGCTGCTCCTGTTGACCTTTGCTTCCGCTTACGCGGCCGGCGGCATACTCGAAGGCTTCGACGGAACAAGCCAGCCGATGATATCGATTACCGACGGCGGCGTGATCGAAGAAAGCTCCTATTGGTTGCATGCGTTGGAGAAATACGGCTTCTCCGTCGTATCGATGCTCATGTACGTGACGATGGCTTTCATGATTTCGTCCGCGTTCCGCAGCGCTTCGATGGCCATTGCCTTCTCGCTTCTGTTCATGCTGGTCGGCAGTTCGCTGTCGGCGCTTCTCAGCGGCTATAGCTGGGTCAAATATTTGCTGTTCTCCAACATCGATCTGACGCAATATATGGAGGGAGCGACGCCGCTAAGACCGGAAATGACGCTGTCGTTCTCGATCATGATTCTTGTCGCCTATTACATCGTATTCCAATTCGTAGCCTGGCTTCTGTTCACGAAACGAGACGTTGCCGCTTAAGGGCAACAACAAAAGCGCAAAAACCTCGGGCGCCGCTCGCAAGAAGCGGTACCCGAGGTTCTTTCTTTTATTCAGATGAAAAATGCCCTACTGCTGCCCGGATGACCCGAGTCCCTGATGGATCGCCTCAAGCAGCCGCCCCGTACGGTCGCAGCTGTACTCCCAGAACATCATGCCGCCAAGCCCGCCGCTCTTCACATACTCGCATTTATGCCGCAGCGATTGCTCGTCGTCGTAGGAGATGAAGGCAGCCCCGTCGAACAAATACGGAGCCTTCGCTTCGTCGTCCCAATAGCGGGCATATCCGTTCTTATCGATATATTCCGCCGCGAGAGCCGTAAAATCCGGGCCGTAGCCGCCCGTGCCGCCGGCCATCTGATGCAGTCCGTTGCCGCGATCCGGAACCTGGCGCCACATCCGGGAATAGAACGCCGCGCCGATCACGATCTTCTCCTTCGGCACGCCGGCGCGGACAAATAGGCTGACGGACGCGTCGACGCTGATGCGGAACAAATCGCCCGTCGGCGTATGCAAATTCGTATGATGCCCCGTCAGGATTTGAAAGCCGCCGCGCATGTCGTACGTCATGAGCTGCACGAAATCGAGATGCTTCTGCGCCTGATCCATCTCCGTGCCGTCCACGTAATACTGATCGGCGCCCGCGGCGATCGTCAGCAAATAACGGCGTCCGTCCCTCTCGCCCTTGCGGTCCAAGGCTTCGCGCATCGTTTGCAGCAGCAGCGTGAAATTGCGCTTGTCGTCCGGGCTTGCGGCGATGCCCGCCTCCCCGTAGCAAGGATATTCCCAGTCCAGGTCGATGCCGTCGAACGGATAATCGGCCAATACGCGAAGCGCCGATTCCGCCATCCGGCTTCTTCCTTCCGGAGTGGACGCCGCTTCGGAGAAGCCGCCCGCGCTCCATCCGCCGACGGACAAGAGAAGCGTCAGGTCGGGATTGATGCGCTTCATCTCTGTCAAATGCGCCGTGTTCTTCAAGTGGTCCGTCGTAATCTCGGCTTCCCGAACGTGGCCGAAGGCCACGTTCAGATGGGTCAATTTCAGCAAATCGTCCCGCGAAATTTCGGGAAGCACGTGATCGGATGCATAACCCGCCACGATAAACTTGTTGTTCGTCATCTTCTAATCCCTCCGATCCGCCGGCCGCCGTACACCGGATAAGGCAAGCATCGCTTCCTTCCCGGTTCCGATCCTGTAGCCTGACGCGGTATAACGAATTTGAGCCATGCCGTCAAGCACGGCCAGATGCGGAAAGCCAGCTTCCGCGGCCGGCGGCTGCGATAGCAATGCCGGCAGACTCGCGTCTACGTTCGTACGGACGAACACGGCGTTCGGCGGAAGCGCCGGATAGCCGGCCGGATCGATCCCGCCGTCCTCCGCCACGAGCACGATCGGCGCGCCAAGCTCGGCGAACGCTACGGCAAGCTCGCCGATTTCGCGAAGCAGATGCTTGGTCGGCTCGCGTTCCGGCTCGAGCCATGCCACGATCGCGCCGTCCTCCCCGATCAGCTCGCCGAGCGTTCGGTCGGTTCCGTCCGACATGACGTAAGCGTCGTCCCGCTCCACCCGGCCAAGCACGGGAAGCGCAAGCTCGGCTTCGCGGAAGGCGAGCGGAACAACGGACGTCTCTCCGTCGCGGATTTCGAAATAGGCAAACCGCGCCCGAACCGTCCCGTCCTTCAAGCGTATGCCCGTCGTCAGCCGGTACGGTCCTTCCTCGAGCTCGAGAGGCTCATCATAGACGTCCGATTTCCCGTGCGGGTAGACGAGCGTTTTGTAGACGCCCCCCTCCAGCCTCGCCAGCGTGAAGTTTTCGGCATACGATGGGGCGACTTCGCTCGAACGGAGCAGGCGAAGCGCGCCGCGAGCCCGCTCCTCCGCCGGTTCCGCCGTGCCATGCGCGAACAGCGCGTCGTGCCAGCCGCCGTCCGACCAATACTGCGGCTTCTGCTCGCTCGGATGCAGCCTTGCGGGAATGCCCAGGCTACGGCAGATCGCCACGAACAGGATCGCAACCGACAGCCGGTCCCCCTTCTTCAGCTTGAAGGTGCCCGCGGGCGTCCCTTTGCCTTTCAAATTCGGCAGGTCCTCCCATAGCCCGAACTCCTCGTCCAGCCGCCTCGCCAATGCGGCAGGGTCGGTCCGGAACGCGTCCGCTTCCGCTTCGGTGTACGCCGCCTGGAACAATTGCCGGTAAGGCGTAATCATCTCGTATAAGACGCGAGGACGGAGCACGTAGGGGACGAACAGATCATCCGGCAGTTCGCCTCGCCGCGAGAGGGAGCCGGTCAAATGATCGTCGAGCGCGGGGCGGAACGTATCGATCAAATCTTTCTCGTTCAAGCTCTCGAGCAGACGCAGCGGCCACTCGCCGTATTGCCCGGTCCGCTCCTGCAGGAAGGCGGCGAGCTCGCAGCCGTTCCCGCGCGCCTTGCGGAGCACGTCCCGCACCCGGTCCTCCGGAAGCCGGACGAGCCGGGCAAGCTCGGCCGCCTGCTCCTCGTTCATGTACGTTCGCTCGCCGGCCGTACGGATCCGCGTGCCCTCCTCGATCCGGCGGTTATGCGCCAGCAGCTCTTCCTCCCCGGGCTCCTCGGCCGCTTCCCCGCTCCTCTCCGGGGGAGGAAACATGTCGAAGTCCACCGTCCCTTCCGGCTGCCGCGAGCGGTCCAGCACGATGTCGACGATCCCGCCGTCCGCGGCCGACACTTTCCGCTCTCCCCACTTACCATCCTTCGCGGCCCGGATCATCAGGTCGCCGAAGCCGGTCTTAAAGGAAGCCTCCCCGAGCTCGTTTGCCGGCAGCTCCGCGATCGGGAACAGCTCGGCATAGTTGTAAAGCTCGAAATATACGGCGGCGCCGCCTGCCGGCAGCCCGTCTTCGCCCGTTACCCGAACGGCAACGGTTCGTGACGGCGCATAGCCGTCGATGAGGTTAATTTCCGTAAACCATTCATCGGCAAGCGTAACCGGCTCCGGTCCCGGATAATTGGCGAATACCCGCGTATTGACCAGCATCGCCCGCCTGGCAGGCGGCGTGAACCAGCCCCGGTCAAGCCTCGGCTCCGGTTCGCAGGCTCCGATGTAATGCCATGCGCCGTCGGCCCATGCCTCGACCCAGGCATGGTTATCGTCGCAATGCGCCCAGCGCGGCGTATACACCTGACGGGCCGGTATGCCGATGCTGCGAAGCGCCGCGACCGCCAGCGTCGACTCCTCGCCGCAGCGGCCCCGAGCGCAGCGGATCATCGTCAGCGGCGAGGCGGTTCGCAGGTCGCTGCCGATATAGGTCGCTTTCTCGTGGCACCAGTAGTTCGTCTCCAGAATCGCCTCCGCCATCGACAAATCCGCGGTTCGCGCCGCCAATTCGTTATGCAGCAGGCCGCGCGAATCCTCGATGTTCTCCGTATTGACCCGGTACGGAAGGACGAAGTGCAGGAAGAGGTGATCGGGCACCCGCGCTCCCCAAGGCGCTTTCCTCCGGATGTCGAGCGTCTGCCGCACATGGCTCAGAAACAGCGTCCCGTCGTAATCGGCCAAGTCGTTAGCCGGCATGTACGCGTACAAATATTTGAGCGCCCACGTCTCCTCGTCGGTCAGCTCCTCCTCGAAAATGCCGAACAGCTCTCGTTCCCTCGCCTCGGCAAGCTTCCGCTTCTCGCGGAATTTGCGCTCGATCAGCGCAAGCTTGCCGGGTTCCAATGAAAATACGGACGTTTGCTTCGCCATTTCCGCTCACTCCTTCCACAGCAGGCCGTCTTCCCGGATACAGAAGACGGACTTGCCGTCCGCGGACGGCGCCGATAGTTGAAACAGGCTGCGCGTCGTTTCGATCGCGGGGACGATGGTCCACGTCTCGCCTTCTTGCATAAGACTCGCCGCGTCCTTCGCGAACTCGCCGCGATCGGCGAAATAATTGCGCTGGCGGTAATAGAGCCTGCGCAGCTCCCACTTCACCCGCTCGTCCTCCGGCAGCGCAAACGAATGCGGCCCGTCCCCGTCCGCGAACAAGACGTAGCCCCACAGCTCCGGGTAATGCATATTGATAAGTCCCATCGGCGACCATACCCAGTTATCCTCGGGGAAAGGCTTGCCCGTATCCGGATTTACGATCTTGCGGTACTCGCCGTCCCGCTCCTCGGCCCGCCACTCGACGCGGGAGAAGTTGACGCGCCAGAACTCCCCCGCCGCCGGCGGGCGCCCGTCCGCGGCGCATTCGCGGAGAATGCTCCACGGCATGGCGACCTCGACGCTCCACCTGCGGTTATCCGCGCCCGGACGGTTCAGCTCGCCGTCGATATGGACCGCCGTCTTAAGCCCGCTGATGTCCCAGCCGTTCACCGGCGGTCCGCCGTCCCGATACGGCTTCACGAGCAGCAGGTCCCAGACGGTGTTAAGCGCGTTGATTTCGAACTCGTAGTAACGATGCGTGTCTCCGTCGGGATCGATGAATATTTCAAAATCGTTGTCGTAAAAAATAACCGAGTCGCGCTCCGTCAGCGTCGCCCATATTTGGTCTTCCATAAGTTCCGCGGCGAAGTAGAAATATTCGTCGTCCCACAGCATTTTGGCCCGCGTCCGCTTGGCGGGCTTCGGCCGAAGATCGCCTTCGATGTCGACGAAATCGTCCGTCCAGCCGGCCGCCTGCCAGAACGGCTTGTCGATCCGGCCGTCCAGCTCGGGCTTCCCTTCCGCCCGGCGGCAAATATAATGTTTTGGAGCATATTCGATGTTCGGCTCCGGAACTCCGCTTCGATTCATACGTTCCCCTCCGACCGCATAGTGATGTGCTGCATGCCCTGCTCCGCTAGACTTCGCATTCGTCCCAGAAACGCCGCAAATTGTCCATCGCGATGCGCGAGGCCGATTTGCACTCTTCCATGCCTTCGAACTCGACGGTAATATAGCCGTCGTAGCCCGACTGCTTGATCAGCTTTACGATTTTGCGAATGTCGATGTCGCCTTGCCCGACGATGGCGCCGCGCATGTAGTTGCCGTTCGAGGACAGGAACCATTCCCCGCCGCCCGGGTGCTGATCGTACGGACGGAAATAGAAGTCCTTGAAATGAATAAGCGACGCATAGGGCAGGTTCTTCATGACGCCGACGACCGGATTCTCGTCCACGCACATGAAATTGCCGACGTCGAGCGTCGTTTTGAAGTTCGGGCGGTCCACCTCGTGAAGGACGCGCTGCACCCGGTCGCTCGCCTGCACGCTGAAGCCGTGATTCTCGATCGTCGTTGTGATGCCGAATTGCGCCGCGTAATCGGCGATGAGCCGGCTCCCCTTCACCATCAAAGGCAGGTTGTCCTCGAACCACTTGATCGTCATGCACTCCCTCGGCAAAGTGAAGGCGGTCACATCATGGCGCATATGCTTCATCCCGAGCCGGCGCACGAGATCGACGTGCAGCTTGACCCGCTCCACCTCCGCGGCGAACGCCTCGTCCGACTCCTGGACGAAGTTCGCCGGCATCGAATAATTGGAGAGCGCGATGCCCGCGCTCTTCGCCTTCTCCCGGACGGCGTCCGCCAGCTCCGGGTTATCGACGAGCGTATAGCCGTAAGGGACGAGCTCCATATGCTCCCCTCCGTTGTCCGCAACCCACGAGATGGCGTCAAGAATGGTCATTTCTCCCGATTTCAACGCTTTCAGCAAGCTGTAAGAGCTTAATCCGATTTTCATCGCCGTTCTCCTCTCCGCTATGAATTTCCCCATACTCAGTTATGCGTCACGACCGCGCCGGACCCGCCGTACATCTCCAGCTCGCCCTCGAGCTCCAGCTTCAGGACGGTAATCTGCTCGTGCGCGTCCTCCGGCGTCATATAGATCCATGTCGTACCCGGAATATTGAACCAAGTCACGCCGCCGTGGATGTCGTGCGCCAGCTCCTTACCGGAATGAAGGACGGTGATCCGCTTGATCCGATTCGTCAGCCCCTTCAGGCACACGTTCTCCCTCGGCGCGTCGTAGACGAACAGGTACAGCGTCCCGCGGTCCTTCGAAACGGTGCTTCCGCCCAAATAATACCGCGTCATAATGCCCTCGTCCGTCCCGAACACCGCCTCTTCATGCGTTCGGATCCACTGCCCGAGACCGAGCAAAATCCGCTCCTGCCGCTCGTCGACCGTTCCGTCCTCCCTCGGCCCGATATCGAGCAGCATGTTGCCGCCCATGGAGATGCAGTCGCAGAACATTCTGATGATCTGATTCAGCGATTTATAGTTATGATCCGTCGGGACGTATCCCCACGAGGCGTTGATCGTCGTGCAAAATTCCCACGGTCCCTCCGGCCGCGTGATCGGAATGCCCTGCTCCGGCGTCTTGTAATCGCCGTGCCCTTGCAGCCGCGAATTGATGATGATATCGGGATTGAACGACTGCAAATACCGCTTGAACGCGGGCAAATTCCACTGCTCGGCGCTCCGCTCCCAATCGCCGTCGAACCAGAGCAGGTCCACGTTGCCGTAATTCGTCAGCAGCTCGGCCAGCTGGCCGTCGTTGAATTGCAAAAACCTTCTCCATCCCGCTTCGTCCTGAACGCCGTCCGCCGGACCGGAGAACCGGTTGACCTTGCCGAGGTCATCCGGCGCCTTGCCTCCCTCGAATACGCTCGGATAATCGGGATGCGACCAGTCGATGAGCGAGTAGTACAGGCCGAGCCGGATGCCTCTCTTCCTTACGGCATCGGCGTATTCCTTCACCAGGTCCCGCTTCGCCGGCGTCCGCCGAACGACGTTCAGGTCGCTATGCCGCGTATCCCACAGGGCGACGCCGTCGTGATGCTTCGTCGTCAGCACCGCGTACTTCGCGCCCGACCGCTCGATCAGGTCGGCCCATCGGTCCGCATCGAAATTCGAAGCCGTAAAGCCGTCCAATTGCTTCATGTAATCCTCGTAGGACATTTTGCCGTTGTAGAACGACCACGATTCCGCGACGCCGTCGACGGCGTAAATCCCGTAATGGATGAATATGCCAAGCTTCGCGTCTTGAAACCATTTTTGCATGCTGATTGCCACCTTTCGCCTTCTCCCGCTCTATGTCCAAATCTATGATTTGTTGGTATGATAAGAATCAGCTGTTTCGACAGAAGACTCATAGGGGGCCGAATGAATGAAGCGAAGCGACTTCAAATCCAGGCTGTTCTTAAAATATATATGGTCCTACTTGTTCATCCTGCTCATCCCGCTCGTGCTGATGACGCTGTTCATCTACCGGAACGCCGTCACGAATCTCCGCTCCGAAATCGAACAATCCCGGCTGGGCCAGCTGACGCAGGCCAAAGTGATCGTCGACGGCCGGATGAAGGAGCTCGGCGAGATCACCTCCCGCGTATCCTACGACGAGCGGCTGACGCCATACCGGATTCACGACCCCTATTACAGCGGCGAAGCCATCGAGGCGCTCGACCAGTATAAGGCGACCAGCTCGATCATCGGCGAGATGTTTCTGTACCTGCACAAGGATCCGAACATTTATTCCGCCAAAGGCTTGTCGAGCCTCGACGTGTTCTCGAAAAGCTACAGCTTCAGCAACTGGAACAAAGAGACCGTCTACGACGATTTGAACGGCGTGAAGTTCCCGACGATGCGGCCGGCCGACAAAGTCGTCCGCAACGCCCATCTGGAGGACAACATGCTCGCCTATCTCGTGCCGATTACGCCGTTCAGCCCGAACCCGCACGGCACGGTGCTTTATCTGATCAAGGAGTCCGAGCTTACGAGCCTCATCGATTCGATACTCGGCAGCTACCAAGGCTTCTCCTACATTTTGGACAACAACGGTCAAATTCTGGTCGACAACCGGCAGGGCGAGGCGCTTACGGCGGCCGAGGCCAAGTCGTTGCACGGCCTGACGACCGGCATTCACGACAGGGTGCTGAACGGCAAGCCGCATTCGATCGTATCCGTCAAGTCGGAGAATATCGGCTGGACGTACGTGACGGTCATGCCGAGCTCGCAATTTTTCAGCAGCGTCGTTCATGTCCGAAGCTTTATCGTCATGCTGTTCACCATTATCGTCCTTGCCGGGGCCGCGCTTGCCCTGCTGCTGGCCAGAATGCAATACCGGCCGATCTCGACGCTGGCGGAATTCGTCCATGCGAAGGCGAAGCCGAAGCATCCGGCCGAGGAGGCGCCGCTCTTCGGCAACGAGCTGGACCGCATCCGCAGCGCCCTGCAGGAATACAGCTCGCGCGTCGATTTGCAGGAACCGTACGCCCGCAACCACGTGCTGACCATGCTGCTCAAATACGGGAACGTCCAGAGCCTTACGCCGGAGCTTGCGGACGCCTTCGACCTTCACTTCGACCGCGCGCGCCATTTCGTCATCGCGATCGGCTGGGACGACGCGGGCGAGACGCAGGAAGAGCTTCACGAACGGCAGGAGAGGATCGAGCTGCTCACCCAGATCCAGTTCCCGGAGCTGCACGCGCATGCGTACGGCGCCGAACTTCCGCAGCTCGACCAGCTCGCGCTTATTATCAGCTTCGATGAAGTCCGGTCGATGGATGAATTCGCCCAAGTCCGCCATATCGTCGAAGCGGTGCGCGGCAACCTGCTGGAAACGTTCGACGTTACGCCGACAATCGGCGTCGGAACATGCTACGGGAGCCCGAATCAGCTTAATCAATCCTTCATCGAAGCGTGCTCCGCTCTCGAGCCGCGAGCGTCGGCCGGACACGGCACGGTCACCTACTTCGAGAAGCTGTCCCACGAGCCGGACCATACGCTATGGATGCCGAGCAACTCGCTCATGAAGCTGTCCCAGAGCTTGAAGCAGGGAAGCTACGACGTGGCGGCGCAGATGATCAGCCCGACGATCCGCGGATTGCGGGCTTCCGAGCTGTCGTCGCTGCTTCGCCGCTGCGTCTGCTTCGACATCCTGAACGCGATGCTGAAGTCCGCGGCCGAGGCCGGCATCCCTAACCTGATCCAGGAAATCGATCCGAACATGATCTACAGCCATTCGCTGAGCGAGCTCGAAAGCGGCTTCCTGACGCTCGCCTCCCGCATTTGCGAGCAGGTCGAGCGCAACAGCCGGAACGAAGAGCAGTCCCAAATGGATCAGATCGTCTCGTACATCGACGAGCATTATACGGACCATACGCTCAGCCTGGAGTCGGTCGCCTTCGCGTTCGCCATCTCGCCGTCGCATGTCAGCCGTACCTTCAAGGAGAAGATGGGCCAGAACTTCGTGCAATACATTTGGCAAAAAAGATTGGACGAGGTCATGCGGCAGCTCAAGGCGACGGACGATCCGCTGAAGGACATCATCAGCCGGGTCGGCTACCTGGACGCGCCGAACTTCATTCGGAAATTCAAGAAGGAAACCGGACATACGCCCGGCCAATACCGCAAGCTGTTCGCGGAGAACGATACCTTCTCATAGACAGGCACCCGGTCAGCGCTTCTCGCATGACCGGGTTCTTTCCTTTTGCCTGCTTCTTGCCTTAGACGGGCTTATTCGCCCGTGTTCCAGCGGTCGTACGCGCCTTGGTACAGCTCCGCGATCCGGTCGCCGCCCATCTTCTTGATCTGCTCGACGTACTTGTCCCAGTTCGCGAGCGACTCTTGGCCGGTTACGAATTTCGCTTCCATCTGCGTCACGTACGTGTTCAGGTCCGACAGCAGCGCCGAAGCTTCGGTCTGCTCTTCGTTCGTCAAATACACGTTCGGGTAAGGCGGCTTCGCGATCGGCGTCAGCTTCTCCGCGTTTTCCTTATCGATCCATTCGTCGAACTCGCTGCGGAGTCCTACCGCGAGATCGCCGGAATTGATGCCCGGCGTCAGGATGCCGTAGTTCGGCGTAATCGTGCCGCGGTATTCCTCGCGGTCTCCGCCGCCCGGAACCGGCAGCCATTCCTTTTCCTTCGCCTCTTTGTTCTTGTACTTCCACAGCAGGTTCTCCGGGCCCTGGTTGAACAAGGTGGCTCCCTCGTAGCTGTAGAGGTAGTCGACCCAGCGCATCGTCGCCTCCGGATTCGGGTTGCTGCTCGTAATCGCGAACGTGCCGTTCGCCGAGATGCCGGGATGCTTGCCGTATACCGGCGAGTCCGCGACTTCGCTCTTGACCGGCGTCATCATCGGGTTGTCTCCGCTCGGCTCGCCGCCCAGCGTGAAGTACGGGAACCAGTCGTTGAACAAAGCGATCTGATTGTTCTGTCCCTTCGCTTTCTTCTGATCGCCGGTCTGCGAGAACGTCTCGTGGTCGAGCAGTTCTTCCTGCCAGAGGCGGTTCATGAAGGTCAGGTAGCCCTTATAGCCTTCTTCCTGAGGCGTATAGTGCACCTTGTCGTTCTTATCCGAATAGACGACCGGGTCGTAGATGCCCCAGAAACCGAGGAAGAACATGCGCAGATCGTCCAGCTTCACCGAAGTGAGCGGAATTTCGTCCTTCTGGCCGTTGCCGTTCGGATCCTCTTCCTTGACGCGCTTCAAGAACGCGTACAGCTCCTCCGTCGTCTTCGGCAGCTCGGTTACGCCAAGCGCCTTCAGGAACTTGCCGTTGTACCACATCGGGCTGCGGTACCAGACGGCCGCCAGATCGATGTAAGGCAGCGCGTACATATGGCCGTCCGGCGTCGTGAACGACTTGCGGATATCCGGGTTTTCGTCGAAAATTTTCTTCAGGTTCGGCGCATAGCCTTCGTCGATGTATTTTTCGAGAGGGATCAGCACGCCTTGCGAGCCGTAGGTGACCTGCTCCGCCGGCTTCAAATCGGCCGCGTAAAAAATGTCCGGCAAGTCGCCGCTCGCGAACACGAGATTTTTCTTCGTCGCGAAGCTGTCGATCGGCGCATTCTGGAATTCCAGCTTGATGCCCGTCAGTTTCTCCATCTCTTGCAGAACGGGCATTTTGGTCCAATCCGCGACGCCGACGTCCTGGGACATCATGGACAGCGTAAGCGGTTCGCTGACGACCGGGAAGCCCTCCTTGCTTACGCCTTCCGTCGCCGCGGATTCCGAGTTGCCTTCCGCGGCGTTGCCGCCGTTCGGACTGCCTCCCTCATTGTTCGGCGAACCGCATGCCGCCAGCATGGACGCGAGCATCGCGGAGCTGAGGACAAGCGTTGATGCCATACGTAGCTTTTTCATCCGATAACCCTCTCCCTAAACAATTTTTTTATGAGCAAAATCAGCCCTTGACGGAACCGATCATGACACCTTGGACGAAGTAACGCTGCAGAAACGGATAGATGGCGATGACGGGCGCCGTCGCCACGATAATGACGGCGTACTTGACGAGCGCGGCGATTTCCGCCTTGTTGTTGAGCGCCGACGCCGTTGCCGCGTCCATCGCCCCGCTGCCT
Source organism: Paenibacillus arenilitoris (assembly GCF_014705655.1). Lineage (GTDB taxonomy): Bacteria > Bacillota > Bacilli > Paenibacillales > Paenibacillaceae > Pristimantibacillus > Pristimantibacillus arenilitoris. The sequence continues at coordinate 73,918 of NZ_JACXIY010000025.1, forward strand.
TGGGCCGACATCTCCTGCAGCACGAGAATTTGGCGCAGCACCAGCTGCAAAGGATATTTGGCCGCATCGTTCAAATAGATGAGCGCCGAGAAGTAGCTGTTCCAGTTGCCGACCCCGTAGAAGAGCGCCATTACCGCGATAATCGGCATCGATAGCGGCAGGATGATCCGCAGGAACAGACGCAGGTTGGAGCAGCCGTCGATTTGCGCCGCCTCCTGCAGCTCCTTCGGAATCGACGTTTGGAAGAACGTCCGCGATACGATGATGTTCCAGATCGACGCGGCCGAAGGAATGACGATCGCCCACATCGTATTGACCATGCCGAGCTCCTTGACGAGCAAGTAGGTCGGCACGAGGCCGCCGCCGAAGAACATCGTCACCATGAACATGCCCATGAAGAAGTGGCGTCCCGCGAAATCTCTGCGGCTCAGCGCGTAGGCCGCCGGCAGCGTGACGAACAGATTGATCGCCGTCCCGACCACCGTATACAGCAGCGTATTTCCGTAGCCGGTCCATATGCTGGACGTTTGGAACACGCGCTGGTAGCCTTCGAACGTGATGCCCTTCGGCAGCAGCCACATTTCCCCGGAGCCGACCAGCTTCGGGTCGCTGATGGACGCGCTGATCATATACACGACGGGGTAGGCCACGATAATAAAGGCCAGCAATACGTAAACGTAATTGAACGCAAGGAATAGCTTATCCCTGCCGGATTCTTTCACGGCGGATGTCATCGGTACCTCTCCCCTCTACCATAAGCTGTTTTCGTTCGTACGGCGGACGATCTGGTTCACGACGACGAGCACGATCGCGTTGATGACCGAGTTGAACAAGCCGATCGCCGTCGAGAAGCTGTACTGCGCGTCCACGAGACCCGAACGGTAGACGAAGGTCGAGATGACGTCCGACGCTTCCATGTTGAGCGAATTTTGCAGCAGCAGTATTTTCTCAAATCCTACCCCGAGCAGGCTGCCCATATTCAGGATGAGCAAAATGGTCATGGTCGGAACGATCGTCGGAATGTTAATGTGGCGAATCCGCTGAAAACGGGACGCCCCGTCGATGATCGCCGCTTCGTGCAGCCCGGGATCGACGCCCGACAGAGCAGCCAAATAAATGATCGTGCCCCAGCCCGCGCTTTGCCAGACGCCCGAGAAGACGTACATCGTCTTGAACCACCGCGGATCGGTCAGAAAATCCGGCGCATCGAAGCCGAGCCATTCGATCAGATGCGTGACCAGCCCCGTCGAAGGCGACAGGAACGTGATGATCATCCCGGCCATGACGACGACCGATATGAAATGCGGCGCGTAAGTGACGGTCTGTGCCGTCCGCTTGAAAGCCCCGTCCTTCAGCTCGTTGAAGGCGAGCGCGAGTATGATCGGAATCGGGAATCCGACGGCCAGTTCATACAGGCTAATGGTAAGTGTGTTCCATAACAAGTCCCAAAAGTAATAGGAGTCGAAAAATCGGATGAAATGATCGAATCCCGTCCACGGGCTTCCGAGAATCCCTTTCGTCGGTATAAAGTTTTTGAACGCGATTTGGATGCCGTACATCGGACCGTACGAGAAGATGAGAAAGTAGAAAAAAGCCGGCGCAATAAAAAGATACAATTGCCAATTTTGAACGACCCGCTTCAAGCCCTTGCTTCGAACCTTCCCGCGCTCCGGAAGCACGGTGCCCGTTACGGCGCCTCCAGCCTCCTGCATGGAACCGCTCCTTCCTGGTGTGTTGTAGTGCTGCCGCTTACCTATCCAACGATAGCCGACAAATTAAAATATCGTAAATATGTAATTTTCGCCGTTTGCATGAAAGCGCATCCCTATATAGGAAAGCGCTTAGAAGGCCGACTAGTCTGACAATTTCGGCCGGCGCGAAAAATGTGTCATTTTTGTTGGCGGATAAGCCCGGATCAGCCCAATCGCAAAAATAACCAATCGCTATAATGGTAACCATATAGCCATGACAATCGGAAAAAAGCCCATGCCGATCAGGCATGGACCTTTGTCGATGTCGTTACCGCCGCAATTTGCGGCGATAGGCAATGGCGATTTCAAGCTATTGCTTCGCTTTCTTCAGGTAAAGCCGGAAGGTAAGCGGCGCGAACGCCAGCGTGAGCAGGATCATGCCGCCCAGCGCCGCAATGAGATCCTGCGCCGTCGCGGTGCCGTGCATCAGCCCGCGCGCGGCCGTGGAAGCCAGACTGATCGGATTGTAGGCGACGATGCGGCCGAGCCAATCCGGCATGGTGGACGTATCCGTGAAGACGTTGCTCGTGAACATAAGCGGGTACAGAACGATGTACGTCATGCTCGTGATCGATTCCGTCTTCTTGACGACGACCCCGATGCAGGCGAAGATCCAGCTGACGCTGAAGGCGTACAGAATGACGAGCAGCAGCGCGAGCAGCGCTCCGGTTAGGCCGGCCTCCGGCCGGAAGCCGAGCAGCAGTCCGATGCCGATCGTCGTCGCGAGCGCGGCCGCGTAAGACAGCAGATTCACGAGCATCGTGCCGATAATGGCGGCCGGCTGCCAGAACGGGAGCGTGCGGAACCGGTTGAACACGCCCTTGTCGATATCGGTTTTGATCGCAATGCCGATGTAGACCGTCATCGTCGTCACCGTATAGACCAGCATGCCGGGCAGCAGGAACTGCAAGTAATGGCCGGTCGAGCCGGAGATCGCGCCGCCGAACATATAGGTGAAGATGAGCAGGAAGATCACCGGGAAAATAAGGACGTCGATCGCCATATAAGGAAGCTGGCTTACGGTGTGCCTCATCGACCGCCATGTGAACGTCGCGACGGCATGCAGCGCGTTCGGCCTTGCCGGTCGCGCGCTTACGGACAGAATGCGCAGCAGCTTCGAACCGTTCGTGCTCTCGCTCATGAGACCGCCTCCTCCGCCGCTTCCTCCGCCGGTCTGCCCGTGAGCGCAAGAAACACCTCGTCCAGGCTCGGCTGTCCGAGCGAGAACTGCGTCGTCGCGATTCCCGCGCGGGACAACTCGGTCAATACGCGCGCCGCCGGCTCCGGGTCGGACGCTTGCGCGGACAGCGTCGCGGGGTCCGCATGCAGCCGCACCTCGGCATTCAGTTCGCGCCTGAGCACCTGCTCCGCCAGGCTTCGCAGTTCCGGCCGGGCAAGCCGGATTTGAACGGTGCCGGATCCGACCAACGCTTTCAATTCGGCGGCCGTCCCTTCCGCAATGACGGTTCCGCCGTCGATGACGGCGAGGCGGTCGGCGAGCTGATCCGCTTCCTCCAAGTATTGCGTCGTCAGCAGGACGGTCGTCCCGCCCGCCACCAGCGTGCGGACGATGTCCCATACGCCGCTGCGGCTCCGCGGATCGAGGCCGGTCGTCGGTTCGTCCAGGAACAGAAGCTCCGGCCTGACGAGCATGGCTGCCGCGATATCCAGCCTTCGCCGCATCCCGCCGGAGTATTGGGCGGCCGGCCGGTTCGCCGCTTCCGTCAGCTCGAACGCATCCAGCAGTTCATCGGCCCTTGCATAAGCCGCTTTCCTCCCGTACCCCGTTAACCGTCCGAACAGCTCCAGATTATCGTGGCCGCTCAATCCTTCGTCCACGGCGGCAAACTGTCCGGTCAAGCCGACGATGCCCCGAACCGCGTCGGCATCGCGGACGACGTCCAGGCCGAACACTTCCGCCTTGCCCGCATCCGGACGAAGCAGCGTCGACAAGATGCTGACCAGCGTCGTCTTGCCCGCTCCGTTAGGTCCGAGAATGGCATAGACGGTTCCTCGCTCCACGCGAAGGTCGATCCCTTTCAGCACCTTTACGCTTCCGAAAGATTTTGTTAAGCCCTGCACTTCAATGGCATACCGTTTATTAGTCATTGCTCCTCCTTTATCGCTATGGCGGCCGGCGCCCGTCTTGCGGTTCCCCCTCCTTTCCGAGCGCCTTTCGCCATTTGATACTTCAAGCTTACTACATTAATGCAAATGGAAAGGTTCGATTATTTTCAATCGTCATTTCAGCCGTTTGCCGATCCAAAGCTTCCTGTGATTGTTTAAGGTTTCTTGCAAACGCAAAAAAGCTGCCGAAGCTTTCTTCGGCAGCTTATCGTTCACGATCATCTTTTGTGATAAAGCGGATAATCGACCTTCGAAGGTACTTTAATGAGGATCAGCCGCAGGATGTCGTCCCCGGTATTGCGAATGTCGACCGTCGTCTCCTCGTTTGCGGCGGCCACGATAAAATCTTTATGGCGAAAAGTTTCGGTCGCTCCCTTCGCTTCCTTCGTTTCTTCGCTTAGCTGCCCCCAAGTCCCTTGCCCGCGGATCGCCAGCGCGGTCAACGTGTAGCCCGCCTCCACCGTATGCCGGTAACGGCTGCCGGCTTCCACCTCGACGTCCCACATCCGGGCGTCGGCAACCAGCTGCACGGGAGCTCCGCTCCCGATGACCGTCTTCACGCGGTTTCCGTCTTCGTCGCTTGCCAGCGGAAAGTCCTCGTTCTCATATTGGCGGTAAGTCGGCATTTGCTTCACGGCTTGCGACAAATGCGGCTCGAACCAGATTTGAAACAGCTCGGAATCGGCGCTAATTTTCTCTTGGTGGCTGACTCCCGAACCGGTCTGCATCACCTGCGCCCCGCCTGCGCCTACCATACTGTCGGTGCCGAGCGTATCGCCGTGATGGGCGCTTCCCTCCACCACGTAGGTTATAATTTCAAAGCCTTGATGGGGATGCAGGCCGATCATCGCCTCCTCGGTCGAGGTCGCCCATGCCCAGTAAAACAAAGGGCCTACCCGTTTGATGACCGAGCCTTCGCCCGGAAAGCCGATCGGCTTCTGCTCCTTGATCCGTCCGCCGTCAAATGCGCCGGTTCCCTGCATCGCAGGCGTGTATACGAGTGGTTGCATAGTTATCCGCCTCCTGATCGTTATTTATCTTTACTTTAATAATCTTTAATTTAAGATAAATATACAACGGAATTCGGTATTTGTCAATCGCACAGGAAGGCGGCGCCTTGACGGCCGATGACCCGATAAGTCTTCAGCTGCCGCGGCGCTAGCAATGGCTGAACCGCTATTCTTCTTCATCCTTGACGAGGCCGAACTCCGTTTTTCGAGGCAGCTTCGCGGAACGCAGCGCTTGATAAGCTTCGAGCATCTGCGGCACATGCTTTCTGGTCAGCACGAGGCCGCGGATCATGTCTCTAAGCGGGATCAGCAGCTCCATCTTCATGGAGGCGAGATCCTCGGGCGTCAAGCCGATCGCGACGTTAAATTGTTTTTGGAACGCTTTAATAATTTGAGCTTGATCCTCCGAAGTTATGCCTTTCAGCAGCGCTTTGATCTGATGCTCCTCGAACCTCATGCCAGGCCTCCTTTAACGGGCGTACATTTGAATCCATGCCGGCCAGTAGCCTAAGCTTGCGGCCAATTGGCGCGACCGCAGATTGCCGACTTCGGTTGTGTAATAAGGGACGATTCCTTCGTTCAGAACAGCCTTCGTCAACGTCCCCACGATCGCTTTGCCGATGCCCATGCCTTGATATTCCGGCAATACGTCGACGCCGATTTGCCACATGCGCCCGCAATCCTCGGACGCTCCGGCAATGCCGATTATGGTCCCGCCGCGCTCTGCAACCGTCGCGATTCGGTCGGAGCGGGCGCTATCCGAGCGAAACGAAAGCGCGTGCTTGAATGCAGCATGCCGATAAAGGCCGACGATATCGTTGTCTTTGTAAGTAACCAGATTGATGCCATCCGGGATAGGAAAGTCCTTAAGATCCGCCGACGAACAAACGTATTTCTGATCCGGTCCGGCAAGCAATTGCTTATCGCGCTGCACGAACGCCGAGATTTCGCCGACGGTTCGCGCCGCAAAAATCTGCCCGTCTGCCTCGTTGCCGAGCGCTTGCCTCGCCCATTCCAGCCTTTCGCGGTTACAAGAGACGACGACTCCCCGTCCCATCGTCACGATCGTTAACGATTGCTCGCGAATCGGGAAACGGAATCTTCCTCCCCTTATTTCGGCTTGCCTGATCGAGACGCCGTCCACGTCGAAATCGGCTTCGTCGCATGCGAGATCCGCCGCCAGCACGGCCTTGACCGTTTGAATGACGGTTTTCCGGTCGAGCATCATTGCTCCGGTGCCCCCGCCTCATCGTTCGGTGCTCCGTTAAGTACGGAGAGCTGCTCGCTTTCCTCCAACCAGCGCTTCACCCTGTCTTCCATCTCTTTTCGCAATTCCTCGCCGCTCCCTCCCCCTTTTAGCGCCTGCTCCAAGAACGGCTCGGGAAACATATTTTTTAAAGAATCCGTATATTGATTGCCGTCCATCGGTTCCGTATACCCGGTGACCACGTATCCCGTTTCTTCCTTCTTCAAGCGAATGACGGCCGGCAGCGAATGCCCCGCTTGATTTTCCAGCCCCGTCGCTCTATTGAAACCGCCGAAATAGGAATGCATATAGACGCTGATGATGCCGTCGGACTCGCTCGCGCCGTATACTTTATGAACCTCGAACAGCTTCTCCGCTTGCTCGTACACGGAGCCGTATTTCCGAACGATATAATCCGAAATCGCCTCATGCATCTCTTCGGTCACTTGCCGCCCGCCGCCGGCCGGCTGTTCGACCGGTGCCTGTTCCCTGCCGTTCGAGCAAGCGCCAAGCACGCATGCAACAGTAATCAGGAATACAATGAGTTTAAGCTTCACCCGAATTCCTCCCGTTACTCTCGCGAAACTCCCCCTGCATATATTTTTCTCCCCATTCGCACATCTGATCGAGGATCGATTGCAGCGACCTTCCGATTTCGGTCATTTCATAAACGACTTTGGGCGGTACTTGACTGTAAATTGTCCTGAAAATAATGTTGTCCTCTTCCAACTCCCTCAGCTGTTGGGTCAACATTTTTTGCGTAATGTCCGGCATCGCCTTCTTAAGCTCGTTCGTTCGTTTCGGTCCGTAAGACAAATGGCACAGGATCAGCGTTTTCCACTTCCCTCCAATGACATCGATCGTCGCCTCCGCCGGGATCGTATACCTTCGTTTCGGCTGCGGTTCCATAGTTGACCCCTCCTTTATGGCTAGCATAGTCATGTTAATCCAGGCACTTTTTAGTACCTATATAACCTTATGGTATTAATGGCACAATAAAGTGCGTTCTTCCCTTTTCCCATTATATGCTACATAATCGCCTTACACCAGCATAGGTGTTGCAGGATCCGCGGACCATTCTATTGACACTTTGCTGAATCTTGACAAGAAAGCAGGGATTTCTTATATGAACGTTTTGACCGTCGTCTCTCATCCGAGAACGAACTCCTTTACCTTTGCCATTGCCGACCGTTTCATGCAGGGGCTTCGCGACGCGGGACACGAGACCGAGCTGTTGGATTTGCACCGCAGCGGATTCGATCCGGTACTTTGGGAAGCAGATGAGCCGGATTTTTCGGGAAAGCGAAAAATCTATTCCCCCGAAGTCGAAGCGGAAATGGAACGGATGAGGAAGCACGATGCGTTAGCCTACATTTTCCCGATCTGGTGGTACAGCATGCCGGCCATGCTGAAAGGGTATATCGACCGCGTTTGGAATAACGGATTTGCTTACGGCTCCTCCAAGCTTCATCATCGGCAGGTGCTTTGGCTGGGACTCGCGGGCGCCTCGCGGGATCACTTCCGGAAAAGAAACTATGACGGGATGATCGAGCGGCAGCTCAATGTGGGCATGGCGGGCTACGCCGGCATTCCGAACTCCAGGGTCGAAGTGATGTACGACACCTTCGAAACGACCCCGGGACATCATGAACGGCTGTTGTCGCAAGCCTATCGGCTTGGTCTGCATTATGCCGAAATAAAAGGAGACGCGGCTCATGAATAATAAAGAATCCTTCACTCCTCAAGCAAAGAGCGGCAAAGTATCCTGGGGATTGCTGCTCGTATTATGCGGAGCGATTTTCCTTGAAGGCATCGACGTATCGATGATTAACGTGACGCTGCCTTCAATCCGTACCGAGCTCGGGATGTCCACCGGCGCGCTTAGCTGGGTTGTGAGCGCCTACGTCCTCGGTTACGGCGGCTTCATGCTGCTGGGAGGGCGGGCCGCGGATCTGCTTGGCAGACGACGCATGTTTCTCGCCTGGCTCTTCGTGTTCCTCGTCTTCTCCGGACTGGGCGGATTCGCCACCGAGGGGTGGATGCTCATTATCGCGCGTTTCGTTACGGGGGTGGCCGCCGCGTTCATGACGCCGGCCGGCCTTTCCATCATTACGACCAGCTTTCCGGAAGGACCGCAGCGCAACAAGGCGCTTTTGGTCTACGCGGGAACGGCCGCTGCAGGCTTCTCGCTTGGCCTCGTCGTCGGAGGCTTGCTGACGTCCGTTGATTGGCGATGGGTTTTCTTTGCTCCGGTTATTCTGGCCGCCGTCATTCTCGTCTCCGCCTACGCGCTCATCCCGCGAACGGCACGTCCGGAGCGATCAATGCACGGCTTCGATTTCGGCGGAGCGATCAGCGTGACGGGCGCGATGCTGCTTCTCGTTTCGGCCGTGGTCAATGCTCCCGACGCGGCATGGGAAGTTACCGTCGGCACGCTTGCCTTAGGTCTCGCGTTCTTGGCGGCATTCGTCGCCATCGAAAGGCGCTCTGCAGCGCCGCTAATGAGACTCGGCCTTCTCCGTTCCGGCGCGCTCGTGCGCGCCAATCTCGGAGCGGTATTGTTAGCCGGCTCCTTCTTCGGCTTCCAGTTCATCGCCGTCCTGTACCTGCAGGAGCTGCGCGGCTGGTCCGCGTTCGAGACCGGCCTGGCGCTCTTGGCGGTCGGCGTCGACGCCATCCTCGCGCCGACGCTAACTCCCCGGCTGGTTAGCCGGTTCGGCAACGTGCGCGTCATACTCGGCGGCTTGGCTCTCGCCGCGGTAGCCTATGCGTTGTTCCTTCCGGTAAGTCTCGATTGGAGCTACGCGGCTATGTTTCCGACCATGATCCTTACCGGCATCGCTTTTGCGCTGACCTACGGGCCGCTCACCATTGCCGCCACGGATGGCATCGCGGAGGAAGAACAAGGACTTGCGAGCGGTCTGGTGAGTACGTCGATTCAGTTCGGCGCGGCGCTCGGCCTCTCGGCGGTGACGGCCGTCAGCATCATCGCCACCGGAAGCGACGAATCGCCGCAGGCGGCATTGGAAGGATATCGTACCGCCCTGCTCGTGCCGGTTGCGGCAGCCGTTCTAGGCGCCGCCATTACCGCGATAGGACTTCGCAAGCGCGACGGATCTAGAGCGGCAAATAAAGCAACGGGTGTTCATAGCGGATAGGAGAACGACAGAAATCGAAATAGACCGCGTTCCTCGACATGAGGGCGGTCTATTTCTTTTCGAGGCAGGCTGCACAGCGAAGGTATTTTATGCGCTAAACCCGCCGATTCGCAATTTGGATCATTTTCTCGTAAATCGGAACAAACGGACTCTCCCATTCATCGGGGACGGGAAGCTCGGAAAGCCCGAAGCTGCGGGATATATATTGTGCCATGGCCAGATTGCCCAAGTGGTTGACATGCAGCCAATCGCGCATGAGCTTCTCGTAATCGTTCGGATACATGCGGTAATAAGGCTCGAAAAAAGAATATTGGTCGACGAGCTTCAAGCCCATTTCCGCAGCCAACTCTCGGTTTGCCTGCATATTCGCCTCGAATCGCTCCCGGAAGCCGGGCATGGCATTCGAATAAACGGGACAATAATAGGTTTGCAGCACCGGGATCGCTTGGTAGGAGCGAATAAGGGAACAAATCTTTTTAAGCCGCTCGGCATATAACGCTGTCGGTATTTCGATGGAGGCATCGTTGCCCCCGATGGTAACAATGACAAGCGACGGCCGCAAAGGCTTAACGTCCCGTTCCATGCGATCGAGCAGCTGGATGGTCGTTTCTCCGCCGATTCCCAAGTTCGTTACCGTAACATGATTGCCAATCTCTTTTCTCAAATTGATGTACAGCCAGTCGACCCAATTATGTTTTCCGTCGTTGGCGAGCGATAACTCGGTATTGCTGGAACCGAATGCGCATATCCGGTAGGATTTATCCGACTGCTCTTTCCACTGTTTAATAGGCTCCCACATGTTTATCCCCTCCCGATAAGCTCCTGTACTTTGTCCAATCTCCCGCTACGGCTTCCGCGGGACGTGCATCATCGGCTCCGCCTCGTCCCATCTGACGGAATAACCCGCACCCTTCGCGCAAAAGATCGACGAGGACGTATATTCGGGATCGGCGTCCTTGTCGTAACCGATACGTTCGATTGCCTCTTGCTCGTTATGGCACCGGTCGTATCCCGCCACGCTCAGGCCGATTCGGCCTCTCCCCTGCGTGAAGGAGGCCAGTGCCGCGCCGTAATCCATGAACGTCGCGACCGGCGATTTGCCGGTGACGGTTGCCTTGTTCCCTTCCGTCACGGGAGGCTCGAAGCTGCCGTGCGCTTTCTGAATATCCGTCAATACGCGTCCGATATGGTCCAGATCGACCGTTATTTTGAACTGATAATACGGCTCCAACAGGACGTTCTCCGCTTTTTCCAGCCCTTGCCGAAGAGCCCGGAAAGCGGCCTCGCGAAAATCGCCGCCGTGCGTATGCTTCTGATGCCCACTGCCCGTCAGCAGCGTAAGACGGATATCCGTCAGCGGAGATCCCGTCAGCAGTCCATGATGCTCCCGCTCCAGCAAAAATTGCCCGACCGCGTTTTGCAGGCCGGCCGGCAGCTCCTCGACATGACACGCGCTCTCGTACGAAACCCCGCTATCCCGCAGCGCCGGTTCGATGAGGAGATGGACCTCCGCGTAATGGCGCAGCGGCTCGAAATGCCCATAGCCCCGCACCGCCGACTCGACGGTTTCCTTATACAAAATCTCGGGCTGGCCGAACCGCACCCGCAGCTTGAAACGTTCTTGAAGCACATGCTCCAGCACCTCCAGCTGGATGGCGCCCATCACATGCAGCTGGATCTGCTGCAGTCTCTCCACCCATGCGACGTTCAAGGCCGGGTCCTCCGCCTCCAGCATCCGAAAGACGGCGAGCGCTTCCTTGCTATGCACATGGGGCTCCAACCCGACGCTCGAACGAAGAGCGGGAGCCGTCTCGTAACGCGCCTTCTCCCTCCGGACGCCGATGCCGTCGCCCGTTTGCGCTTCCTCTAAGCCGATAATCGCCACCAGTTCTCCGGCAACGGCCTGCTGCACCTGCTCGTAGCCGCTGCCGTTATACCTCCTGAGCTGCGTCGCTTTGTCCGACAAGCCCTCGCCGTAACGCACCTCGTCCCTTACATGCATTCGCCCGGCCAGCAGCTTGACGAACGTCACTCTCGTTCCCGAGTCGTCGTACCGGATTTTATAGACGCGTCCGTCGAGCTCGGCCGACGCATCGTAATTCGTTTCCGTCAAGACGTGGAACATCTCCAGAAACGATCGGACGCCGATATCCTGCAGCGCCGAGCCTCGGAAGCAAGGATACGACCGTCCCGAACGAATCATTGCGCGCAAGCATACCAGCCAGCGCTGCGCGTCGAAGCCTTTCTCCGCGTACTGCTCCAGCAGCTCCTCGTCCCGCTCCGCCAGCCATTCGGCGAGCTCGTCCGACATCGTCCGCCCGTCGAACGCGTCCGTCATATCGAACAAGTCCGGCGTCAGATTACGGCGAAGCTCCTCCATGACCCGCACCGGATCCGCCCCTTCGCGGTCCGTCTTGTTCATGAAGAAAAATACGGGCACCCGATTTTTGCGGAGCAGCTGCCATACCGTTTCCGTGTGCGCCTCGACGCCTTCAACGGCGCTGACGACGATGACGGCGAAGTCCATCGCTTGGATGGCCCGCTCCATCTCCGGCGAGAAATCCGCATGCCCGGGCGTGTCGATGACGAAATAAGCCGCCCCGCGATAGCCGAATGCCGCCTGATCGGCAAATATCGTAATCCCGCGCTGCCGTTCGATCTCGTGACTGTCCATGAACGCGTCCCGATGATCGACCCGTCCACGCTTCTTGATGCTGCCCGCATGATAGAGAAGCTGCTCGGTAAACGTCGTTTTCCCGGCATCCACATGCGCCAATATGCCGAACGTTTTGTTCATCTCCAGCCGACCGCCTTAATTCCGTTCTATCTTGCAGACGTCATTATAACATAAATTCGCGCATCCCGTGCCCGGCTTGCATTCATCCCTTTGTATATTCATTGAAGCAAAAGATTGTCAAGACCCCTTCGATGACAAGGGTTAGGAACAGTCCCCACCCATCCCGGGTCCGAGTCCGAACAAATGCTTCGCTGCGCTGCCAACGATATGAGTAATCATCAGCGCGATCGTGCAGGCGGATTGCTGCATGCCAGACTGTAGCCAGTGTTGAATGATGCTCAGATTGGAAGCGGCAAAATACGCGATCATAAAGTCCTTTGGAATAACCGTTTGCGCCAAATTCGGTTGCGACTCAACCATTTTGGCAATGTGATTCCTTTTCAAAAATTCCTTAATTCGAACCGCAAACGCCGGGTCGCCTTTGGGACCAAGAATGACCCGAAAAAAATCGGCATTAGCGGCATAGTACTCGATGACGCGAACCATGTTTGGATCCGGTTCGTTTCTGGCGGCATAAAACACGTACTCATGCGGGTCGAGTGCCGCCATTTTTTGCACCAGTCCTTCCCAAACCTCCGTTCTTACCTCGTTAAGCATTTCGCTCGCATTGGAATAGTGCAAGTAGAAGGTGCCTCGGTTCATATCGGCCTTTTGCGTCAGATCGCTGACGGAAACATGCTCGATTCCCTTTTCTTCTATGACCTCAACCAATGCTTTTCGTAAAGCTTTCCTCGTTTTAGCTTTTCGACGGTCCATTTTTGTATCCACTTGTTAAAACCCTTTCGAAAAAATTTTTGTGTTCCTGAACATTCTTTATAAAAGGTGTGGATTAAGCAACAAGGTTTTGAATTTTTGATCGTTGCATTCATGCTAACCCTATTATAATATACAGGCATATACGTTAATCAACAGTATTGTCGTGAAATGCACAGTCCAAAATCGAGGAGTGAAGTGATGGAAATGCGAAATACGCTGCCGGATATTCGAAAGGTACGTGTGCTTGAGGAACCGATTGATAAGGTGTGGAAGAGCATTTCCACCTCGGAAGGAATCGCCTTATGGTTTGTGGATAATGATTTTGCACCTGTAGAAGGTCACATTTTTTATATGGATATGCATAAGCCGCAGGGCAAGACCGATTGCAAGGTTACGCGGGTTGAACCGCAGACTCGTCTGGTGTACAAGGTCGGTCAGGATTGGAGCTGGACGTTTGAGCTAAAGGATTTGAGCCAGCGAACGGAGTTGACGTTTATTTGGTCCGGTTGGGAGTCTAGCAAGAGAACAGAATTCGGCGTGCCCCACACGGAGATCCATGGACAACTAATGGAAGGAACGGACGTGCTCATGAACAGTATGTCGAGAGCGATTCGAAAAATAGGAGCGCGTAAGCAAGGAAACGCCACCCCTTCAGGCAGGGAAAACAGGCAGCAAGCAATCCTTCATGTGAGCGGGATGGCTTGTGAAAACTGTGCCCGTTCCGTTGAAAAAGCGTTGCACGAAATCGGAGCGTCCGGAAAAGTTCAGTTAAAGCATAAATTGGTGAATGTCGACTACGATGAAAGTGTGGTCTCATTGGAAGCTGTAAAGGATGCCATTCTGGATTTGGGGTACGAGATCAAAGCCTAACGCATAGATATACGCCGTAGACCACTCCGTTTACCTTATTAGAAAAAAACAGAAGACACCTTGAAGCGATTTCCATCACTCCAAGGTGTCTTCATTTTAATCGATGTGGGCAATCCATATTACCGAGAAGAGAATCCCTTGCTGCGCAAGGGATCAGCCCCTATATTACATCATGCCGCCCATTCCGCCCATGCCGCCCATGTCAGGCATGCCAGCGCCAGCTGCGCCTTTCGGCTCAGGCTTGTCGGCAACAACCGCTTCGGTCGTCAGGAACATCGCCGCAACGGAAGCCGCGTTTTGCAGCGCGGAACGCGTTACTTTGGCAGGGTCGACGATACCCGCTTCGAACATGTTCACCCATGCGCCGGTAGCCGCGTTGTAGCCTACGCCGATGTTCTCGTTTTTCAGGCGCTCAACGATAACGGAGCCTTCTTGGCCCGCGTTGGCCGCGATCGTGCGGATCGGCTCTTCGAGGGAGCGAAGCACGATGTTGACGCCCGTTTGCTCGTCGCCTTCCGCTTGAACGGCAGCGACTGCGTTGTATACGTTAATGAGGGCCGTACCGCCGCCCGATACGATGCCTTCTTCAACCGCTGCGCGAGTGGAGTTCAGAGCATCCTCGATGCGGAGCTTGCGCTCTTTCAATTCCGTTTCGGTAGCCGCGCCGACTTTGATAACCGCTACGCCGCCGGCCAATTTGGCCAGACGCTCTTGCAGCTTCTCGCGGTCGAAATCGGAAGTCGTGTCTTCCAGCTGCGCTTTAATTTGGTTAACGCGTGCAACGATGTCAGCAGAGTTGCCGCTGCCGTCAACGATGATCGTGTTTTCTTTCGTAATGCGCACTTGGCGAGCGGATCCGAGCTGTTCAACCGTAGTCGATTTCAGTTCGAGACCTAGTTCTTCCGTAATGACTTGGCCGCCGGTAAGAGCAGCGATATCTTGCAGCATCGCTTTGCGGCGGTCGCCGAAGCCAGGCGCTTTAACCGCTACGCAAGTGAACGTGCCGCGAAGCTTGTTCACGATCAGCGTCGCTTGCGCTTCGCCTTCCACGTCTTCCGCGATGATCAGAAGCTGCTTGCCGGATTGAACGACTTTCTCCAGAACCGGAAGGATCTCTTGAATGTTCGTTACTTTTTTGTCCGTGATCAAAATGTAAGGGTTGTCGAGCACCGCTTCCATTTTGTCCGTATCCGTGATCATGTACGGCGAAACGTAGCCGCGGTCGAACTGCATGCCTTCTACCACTTCAAGCTCCGTTACGAAGCCTTTCGACTCCTCTACCGTGATAACGCCGTCGTTGCCGACTTTCTCCATCGCTTCCGCGATCAGTTGGCCGACTTCTTCGTCAGCGGAAGAGATCGATGCGACTTGTGCGATCGATTGCTTGCCTTCGATTGGCTTCGAGATCACTTTCAGCTCTTCAACCGCAGCTTTAACGGCTTTCTCGATGCCTTTGCGGATAACCATCGGGTTAGCGCCGGCGGTCACGTTTTTCAAGCCTTCGCGAATCATCGCTTGAGCCAGCACGGTTGCCGTCGTCGTGCCGTCGCCCGCTACGTCGTTCGTTTTGGTCGCGACTTCTTTCACGAGCTGGGCGCCCATGTTTTCAAAAGCGTCCTCGAGCTCGATTTCTTTCGCGATGGATACGCCGTCGTTCGTGATGAGCGGGCTTCCGAATTTTTTCTCCAATACGACGTTGCGGCCCTTAGGACCAAGCGTTACTTTAACCGCGTTCGCAAGCGCGTCAACCCCGCGAAGCATCGCGCGGCGCGCGTCTTCGCTAAATTTAATTTCTTTAGCCATGATCAGTAACCTCCCGAAAATTATAGTAAGTACTCGTCCGTCTTCTATGTGACCCTATGAGGGGCGGCTTATCCAAAAATCGCGTGAATGTCGCTTTCTTTCATGATCAAATACTCTTTGCCTTCGTATTTGATTTCAGTGCCTGCGTATTTGGAGAACAGAACGCGGTCTCCTTCTTTTACTTCCAAAGCAACACGAACGCCATCTTTCAGCGTACCGCTGCCAACTGCGATTACTTTACCTTCTTGCGGCTTTTCTTTCGCCGTGTCCGGCAACACGATACCGCTAGCAGTCGTTTCTTCTTTCGCGATTGGTTCGATCAATACGCGTTCACCCAAAGGTTTGATCATTGAAAATAGCCTCCTTCTAAATTTGTCGCTTCTTTTTTGTTAGCACTCGTAAGCTTGAAGTGCTAACAACCATTTTTATCATACTCATTTTCGCTTTCGATTTCAAGTGTTTCGTTTTAAATTTCCGTTAACGAAATCTCCGGGAAGATCGGGCTTCGAGCATAAGCTCATCGGGCTAGCTTCCCCATGCTTCCATCTCATGATGCAAATCGATAGATCGCGCCGCAAAAAAAACCGCCCGCGGCTTTCTCGCGGGCGGGTCGTGCCTATCTTTCTATTCTACTTCTCGCTCACGCCGAAAAAGACGATCGCCGCGTCCGCCCGTTCGAAGCGAGCTTCGATGACGGCGCGGCCGCTGCCGTCGAAGACGACCTTGGCATTGTCCGTATGCCACACTCTCGCATCCGCCTGGCGGGCCGTAACATACGTATGCCGGACCGGGCGGGGCCGGTCGAACGGCATGCCGAACGAATTGGCGAACAGCACCACCGCTCCGCGGCCGCTGGCCGCGTTTATTTTCTCGTAAATCTCGGGATTGCTCCCGGCTTCGCCCCGGGTTACCGGATAGCTGGCCGTGATGTCGTCCCGCACTTGCTTGTAGAGCGTAAGCAGGTTCCGGATCCGGTCCGCCCCTTCCTCCGATACCCGCAGCAAATCGCCCCATATGCCGTTATGGCCGAGGATCAGGGAGGCTATGCTGATGTTCTGATTGGATGCGGGGTCGTCGGGAAAATAGTGCGTAAGAAACAAAATCGAAGGAAGCCACCTGTCATAAGCGTACGCGGAACGGCACAGCATGCTGCGCGCGGGCCCCGGATGAAAAAAAACATTATAATTGTAAAATTCGTCCGAACCGTCCGCGGGAATGTCGAAATTCGGAAAATACGGGCCGTTATTGATCAGAAAATATTTTCCCGCCTCCAGGAAAGACAAGCCGACGCACCGGTAGTCCTCCGTCACGTCGAAATCGACGATCGCCTCCGGAATCGCGGCGGCGACCTTCCGCGCGATCTCGACAAGCTTCAAGCTGAGCAGAAAAGAAAAGCGTTCGCCTCTCTCTTCGGGCGTCGCATGCTCTCCTCCATGATCGTGACGAGGGTCGTTGCAGCCGTATTGGCTGATCGCGTCCCACTTGAAATAGACGACGCCGAGACGTTTGGCGAGCTCGATGAGCTTGTCGGCGAACGCCTCGCCGTACGGGCTGACAAGACACATCCTTACGCTCGCTTCCGTTTCCCATATGGCATGCGGCTCCTCCCGCACGCCGTTCCAGGATACGATGCAGGACTCATACGCCTTGTAGGCTTCGCTGGTCAGCGCGACGGCCTTCGGGTCAAACCATAGACCCAGCTTCATGCCGTACCCGTCGAGCTTTTCCTTGATGCGGGACAGGCCGTCCGGGAACCGCTCGGGAGAGACGGACCAGTCGCCCGTTTTCACGAACCATCCGGTATCGATGACGAATACGTCGATGCCGAGCCGGTGGGCGGCGTCGATTTCGTTCAAAATATGGATCAGGTTCATCGAATCGAGATACCGTTTCTTGTTCCAATACCGGTTCCTCTCCTGAAAATTCCAGGTGTTATAAAAAATATAAGGAGTCCGGGAAGCCGAATGCTCGCTCATATGGCGCAGCACGAACGTCCGGTAAGCCTCGGCCAGAGAGGACGCGTCCCCTTGCACGGCGCCGAGCTGCATCCATACGGTACGATAGCCGCGGTCCGCGTCCACCCGCTCCATATGGCAGTAATTCCCCTTGATCGCCTTCATCGCCAAAGCAAGCGACCGCGCGCGATGCGCCTGAAACCCGATGTAGAGGTCGGTCGACGGCGAGCCGTGCTCGTACGCCAGCAGCATGGCATAGCGGTCATTGGAAGCGACGGCCAAAGGTCCGGCGAATACCGCTTCATGATCCAGCTGCCGGTCGGTTACCGGGTTTTCCGTCAGCCGGTATTGATGCGCGAGCTCGTTGAAATCCGACAATCGCACCTCCAGCAGCCGCTCGTATCCTTCCAGCTCCAGGCGCGCATATTCAACATGGTCCGTTCCTCCGTTTTTCGTCAAAAACCGTTCTTCTCCGCGCGCATATAATTGATAGGCAAAACGAACGACGGGACTACCGTCCCAGGTCCGGAAGATCATCTCGAGCACGAGCCCTTCATCCCCGAGGAATTCGCCGCGGAAGCGGCGCTCCGTCCCGCCGCCGGTCAGCCGCGCCGGCTGCCCGGCCTCGCGAATGCACGCAAGCTCCGCCTCGTGCACCTTGCCGCCGAGCTCGAAAGCGGGCGGCCGGACGGAATACGATTCCCCGGACGGTTCCAGCCGGTACGTCCACAGCGCGTCCTTTTGCCCCTTGATGTCAATCCGGTAAACGTCGTTGCCTATAGTCAAAGCTTCCTTCATCGTAACCACTCCCGTCGTTATCGTTCGGCGGTCCGGCGGGCAGGCTCGACAGAAATTCGTCGATTTGGCGCTGCAGTTCGGTTTGAATCCGTTTGACGTACGCCCCGGCCTCGCTCTTGAAGGCATCCCACAGCCGCTCCGGCTCCGCCGCCCCGTTGACCAGCACGCTGTAATAGCGGTTTTCCAGCCTTTGATATTGAAGCAGCTCGCTTGCAACCGGTCTGCCGTCGAAGGAAAAGCCGGTCAGCCGGTCTCGCCTGAAATTGCCGCCGTCCTTAATGAACCGGTTCGCGCGAATCGCGTCCGCGTCCTGCGAGGCGTTCAGCCGGTCGTGGGCGGGATTCCAGATCCACGCATAAGGAAACCAGGAATAGCCGGTACCGAGCGGCCTGTATAGCCCCTCCCCCGCGTCCTCCCAATCCTCGCCTTCGATTCCGTAAGCCAGCAGATCGTAATTTTCTTTCCTGTTCGCCCAGTCCAGAAACGCGACCGCCTTCTCCTTCTTGAGGCTGGAAGCCGGAACGGCAATGAAATTGCCCTGCACGTAGTTGGACACGTTGCTTCCCGGCGTAAACCGGTAGAACGTGACCGCCTCCAGCCGCGCCCCCGGCACGCTAGCCTCCAGCTGCCGCTGAAGCTCGCTCGGCACCCCGAAATCGTTCGACGTGCCCACCGCCTGCCTGCCCGCCGTCAACAAATCGTAATTGCTTCTCGTTGCCATTATATCCGGATCGATAATCCCGTCCAGATAGAGCTTTCGCGCGTGCTGGACATAATCCCAGAACAGCGGCTCCATCCGGTCGAACAGATTGTATACTTTGCCGTCGTTGTTTTTGTAGTAAAGCACGGCGCTCTGCCCGAGCGCGTGCGTGGAGCGGATATGCGTATCGTAATCGAAGCGGAGCCGGATGCTCGCTTCGCCCGAATCGCCCGCCGTGTTGGCCGAGAACGGAACCATGTCCGGATCGTTCTTCTTCACCGCATATTCGAACGCCACAAGCTCCTCGTAGCTCGAGATCGGCGGAATGCCCAGCTTCTCGCGAATATCCCGCCGCACCAGATAGGCATGGTTGCCCGAAGGCGTGCCGGACTGGTAGGCGCCGAGGGGAATGGCCATGATCCGCCCGTCGATCCGATTCGCTTCCCACATCGTTTCGGGTCTCGTCCGGACGATCTCGGAGCCGAACTGCCGCAGCAGCACATCCAGCGGCTCGTAATAGCCCGCGCCGGCCATCCGGTTCAAATGCAGCCAGGGCGCGTCGAAGATCAGATCGACCTCCTCGCCCGTCGTCAGCAGCAGCTCCGTCTTTTGCGCCAAATCCGGCCACGCGACGAACTCGATGTCAAGCTTCACGTTCAGACTGTCCTTCATCCGCCGCTCGGCTTCCGCGATAACGGCATCCATCCTCTCCGGTCGGCTTCCGGGCAGCACGATGCGCAAAGTGACCGCCTCCGGCTCCGCGTTATCCGGAGAGCATCCCGCCGCCGCAAGCAGGACGGCGATCGTACAGGCGAGCAGCAGCCATCTGCCAAGCCGCTTCATCGTTCATTCCCCCCGCCTATGTCCGAGTGCCCGGCTTTCGAATATTTGCGGTATTCGCTCGGCGTCATGCCGGTCGTTTTCTTGAACACCGTAAAAAAGTGGCTTTTGGTCAAAAAGCCCGCCATCTCGGCGATCTCGGTGATGGAGGAATCGGAATTCCCCATGAGCTCCTTCACGTAATTGATTCTGGTCATCAGAATGTACTCGGCCAGCGTAACCTGCAGATGATCTTTGAACAGCTGGCGCAAATACCCCGGAGACAAAGAAACATGGTCGGCAATATCGTGCACGGACAGGCCCGGATTGTGGAGATTCGTATGAATGTAGGTCAAAATCTCCTTCACACGCTCTTCCTTGACGCTGACCGGCTGATTCAGATTCCGCCCCAGCTGCTGAATGATCGCATGCGCCTCCCGGATCAGCCAATCCTCCAGCTCGCCTAGGGAACCGAACCGGTCGACGAAGCTTTGAATGCCCTCCTTCGACTCCAGGGAGGTCAAATGCCCGAACGCCCGGTACAAGCGGTAGAGTAGAAGCTTCAATTGAAACCGGCACTCCTCGTAGGCAAGGCTCTGCAAATGCCGGAAGAGCTCCCCTGCGCGCTTCTCCACCTGCTCCTTCCTGCCGAAGCGGATCGTATCCAGCAGGGCGTTCAGCAGCTCGTCTTCCTCGGTGAAATCCAAAAGCGTGGAATAGGCGCCCAAATCCTTCTCTTCGTATACCTTTCGCTCTCCGGTCAAAAACTTCAGCAGCGTAAGCTCCAGCGCGCGGTTATAAGCCATTCGGAAATCGTCGTCGGCATGCAGCTTGCCGCTTAACGATATAATGGCGTCAATATTCAAATAATTCGAAATTTGGTCCGACGTCTCCTCCAGCGCGCGGACAAGCACGGACGGCTCCGGCTCCCGGCAGCCGATGACAAAAGCAAGATGGTCCGAACCGAAATCGACGCCGAAGACGGTTCTTCCGTTTTTCCCCACGATCTCCGCCGCGATGTTTTGAATCGCGAATTTCAGCAAATTTCGGGAGAAGAAGCTGTATTTGTCGCAAAAGGCTTTGTAATCGTCGATGCGGATGATCGCGATGTAGTAGCACGGATGCCCGAGCAGCGACGTTTCCGCGGCCAGCTCCCGTCTATGGATTTGCAGCAGCCTGCCCTGAAGCAGCCATTGCCTGACGGCCTCCGTCCGGATGAGCTGCTTGTGGTTATCGACGAATTGGCGCAAGTCGACTACGCGCTCCTCGAGCAGCCGGAACCTCCGGTAAGCGCTGCGCGTGTTCCAGAACAGCACCGTCAGCAGCAGAAGGAGAAGCACCAGGGAGCTTCCGAGCAAGGCTCTCTGTACCCTGTCGGCCTCCTTCGTCATGCCGGACATTTCGGTCAAATAATAGATCGTCCAGTTCTCTGCGAGTACGCCGGTATAGCCTACCGACCACTTCCGCCCGGCTATCTTCGTTTCGTACTGGCCGCTCTCTCCTTGCGGACCGCTCCTCAGCGCCTCCTGAAGCTCAGGCGTGTCCAGTCCGAGAATGATCCGGCCGCCCGCGTCCGTCACGACCGTCTCGATGCCCTCTTCCCCGCTGCTCTGCAGCAGGTAGGTTTCAAGCGAGGTCCGGTTCAGGAGCAGAACCAAATAACCGTTATACGAAACCCCGCTTCGCGATGACGGCACGATCAGCGCCTGATGCGTCCTGCCGTTAACCTCGTGGGAGAAGTAATGCAGAGACGCATCGCTGTGCTCGGACAGGCGGCGGAGAATATTGCGGTCGTAAAAATCGTCGAACGTATGCTTGCGCGTCCGGTAATCGATGACGCTGCGCGTCTTCCTATTGATCAGATAGGCGGAC
Source organism: Paenibacillus arenilitoris (assembly GCF_014705655.1). Classification (GTDB taxonomy): domain Bacteria; phylum Bacillota; class Bacilli; order Paenibacillales; family Paenibacillaceae; genus Pristimantibacillus; species Pristimantibacillus arenilitoris. The sequence goes on from NZ_JACXIY010000025.1 coordinate 95,580, forward strand.
TCGATGAACGGCTCGCTCGCGATATATTTGGTCAGCGCGGTCAGCGCGTCGTTTTGCAGCAGTCCCCTGTTTTCGTCCTCGGACGCCTGCAGCCAGTTCTGAATCGAGGCGTCCTGGTAGATGCTCAGACTGTCGTGCTTCAGCCGATCGGTCACGAACTCGACGTTCTGCTGCGTATGACTCAGCTTGTGCCGATTAAACCGTTCGATTTCCTGATAGGCATGATTCGAGAAGAGCCGGGACAAGTAGATCGAGAAAGGGGCGACCAGCAGCGCAAAGATTAGAGCGATGAATAGAAACAGGCGCATATAGGGCCGTTTGGGCCAAAGCTGCCTCAAAGCCGCACCTCCAGTCATGGGGCAATGGCGCCCCATACGCTGGGCGATTGCGGTATCCTCCCCCCATTGTACTATGTTTCCCAGCAAAGGAGTACAAGGGATAGCGGCGGACCGCATGCGCCGCTACTAACGCGCCGCAGGGTCCGCCGGCTCCCGGTTACTTGCCTTTCGCGGCGAGGAACGCATCCATTTGCTTCTGCATTTCCGCCACGATTTTGTCGGTTCCCGCTTCGTTCATCCGTTTGATATATTCGTCCACCGCCTTCTCCACATCCGCTTCGAGGCCGAACAGCAGCTTCTTGCCGTATTCGTCGTACACCGCCTGCCGCGCGGTCAATTCCAGCTTGACGGGCTCCGTGTCGAAGGTAAAGCCGGCGACCAGAGGCATGACATTGTTCGGGTACTCGACATCCGCCTTCGTGCCGTCGGCCAGCGCCTTGTTCGTATCGAAGGTGGAAGGAAGCCTCCACTGCGATCTCCAGAGCGCCCAGCGCCCGTTCCATTCCAGGTATCCGTTCTGGGCGTCCATGCCTTCCGGGTAGGCTACCGTAGCGGTGCCGTCAACCTGCTCAATAACGTAGGTTTTGTCTTTGATGCCGTACATGACCGCGTTGTAGTTGTCCTGGCTCGCGTTCATCCACTCCAGGAACATCATCGCCCGCTCCGGATTGGCCGCGTTTTTGTTAATGCCGAGAAGGTTGCCCGCGGAGCCGGCCAGAGCCGATTTGCTGTCCGGGTACATCATGTAGCCCTTCTTCTCGCCCGGCCCGTTCATGGTGCGGAACGCATCCTCCGTCCCCCTGATGACCGCGGCGTATTTGCCGGAATCGATCCCGTTCACCGTCTCCTGCGGCGCGTTCATGGCGTTTTTCGGAATCCAGCCCTTCTCGTACCACGTTCTCCGGATTTTCGAAGCCTCGAGGAAGGCCGGCGTTCTTTCGAGCGGCACGATCGTCACCTTCGGATCGTTCAGGTCGAAGGTCAGATCGAAGTTGCTTTGGCCGAATTCCCGGCCCAGGCTGTACTTGGTCGCGAGCGCGTTCATCGCATTGTCCCAGTTGTTGATGCCTTGCGTCACGTTGTTCAGGGCCAGAATGCCGGGCTCGTTCTTCGTGACGATATCGAGATAGTTTTCCAAATCCTCCATCGTCGACATCTGCTCCGGAATGTTGTACTTTTTGCGCAAATCCTCGCGGATCGTCGCGTAAGCTCGGTGCGTGGACGGATTATCGGTCGGAATGGCCATAATTTTCCCGTTCACCTTCGCCCATTCCAGGTTGTTGGTGTCAATCAAATACTTTTTCAGATTAGGCGCGTACTGGTCCATCAGTTCGTCCAGCGGCAGCAGGGCGTCGTTCTTGAGCATTGTCGGGAAAATAAACCAGTTGGCGTCGAAATACAAATCGAAATTGTCCCCGGAGGCGGCGAGCAGCTTCATCTTGTCCTGATAGTCCGCCCACGGAATGAAATTAACGTCGAACTTGGCGTTCAGCTCGCTTTTGCTCATTTGCTCGACGTTTGCCCATACCTCCTTCGCCTGCGGCGGCTCGGAGCCGACGAAATAGATTTTGAGCGTAACTTCCTCCAGCGCCTGAGGCTCGCCGCCCGGCGACGCCGCAGGCGGTTCCGGCGCCGACGCGGACGGCGGCGTTCCTTCATTGCCTGCGTTACTGCAGCCCGAGAGGGCGGCGACCAGCATCGCGGCGACGAGCAGCCACCGCGTGAACCCCTTTGCCTGAATCTTTTTCACTGAAATTCCCCCTTCTTCATCTATGCCAACCTGCGAGCAGGTAAAGGCCTATCCTTTGACTGCTCCTACCATTAAACCCTTTACGAAATACTTCTGAAGGAACGGATACAGAAAAATAATCGGTCCGATCGTGATGATGGTCGCCGCATACTTGATGCCTTCCGTCGGCAGGCGCTCGCTGCCGATGATTTTCGTCGCGTTCTCGCCCTGGGCGAATATCGCGTTGGATACGATTTCCCGCAGCAGCAGCTGCAGCGGCATGAGACTTTTCTCCTCGTTCAGCATGATGCCGAGCCACCAGTCGTTCCAATATTGAAGGGAAATGAACAGGGTGACCGAAGCCAGCGCGGGAATGGAGAGCGGCATAATGATCCCGAAAAAAATGCGGAGCTCCCCCGCTCCGTCGATCTGGGCGGACTCCCCGATTTCATCCGGCAGCGACTTGAAATAATTGCGCAGCAGGAACATGTACCACGCATTGGCCGCATAAGGGATGATGAGCGCCAGCAGATGGTTGCGCAGGCCGAGGTACTGGGTCGTAACAATGTACCAAGGCACGATCCCCCCGCTGAACAGCATGGTGAAAAAGCAGTAGAACGCCAGAGAGTTCCGGTATTTGAGCGTTTTCTTCGCGAGCGGGTAGGCCAGCAGGGCATTGACCATCAGGCTGAGCGCCGTGCCCAGCACCGTCACCGCGAGGGTGATTTTGTAGCCGTTTACGACTCTTGCCATGTCCGAGAACAGCAGCTTGTAGGAATTCAGGCTGAGAAGCTCCGGGACAAACGATATCCCTCTTTCGATGAGCGCGTTCTCGTCCGTGAACGAGGCGATGAAGGTCAGGACGAACGGGATCAGGCAGGCGAGAGCCGCCAGAGACAGCAAGCCGATCAGGGCGGCCTGCAGTCCTCTTTCAGCCGTCGTTGGCGGACGCATGGGGTCCCCTCCTTTCATTTATAAGTGCGAAACTTATAAACGCTTATATTTCTAAAAAATGCTGCCCTCATCCTGGTATTTGCGGGCGATCTTGTTGCTCGCCAGCACGAGGACGAAGCCGATGACGGACTGATACAGCCCGACGGCCGAGGACATGCCGACGTCTCCCAGCTTTCTCAGCGTCCGGTACACGTACGTGTCGATGACGTCCGCCGACGGATAAAGAATCGAGTTCTCCCCGATGATCGCGTAGAACATTCCGAAATCGGCATACATGATTTTTCCGATGGCAAGCAGCGTCAGTATCGTTGCGGTCGGCATCAGATGGGGAAGCGTAATATGCCGGATTTTGCTCCATTTGCCCGCGCCGTCGATGTCGGCGGCCTCGTAATACGTCGCGTCGATGCCGGCCAGCACCGCCAGAAAAATAATGCTCGTATAGCCCGCCGTCTTCCAAATGCTGATGAACGTCATAATGAAGGGCCAGGCTTCGTACGAGTTGTACCAGTCTTTGGCGGCGATGCCAAGCAGCTGGAGCCCCTGGTTGATCAGCCCGTAATCAAAATTGAATAGGGCGTAAGCGAACACGCCAACGACGATCCAGGAGATGAAATAAGGCAGCAGGATACTGGATTGAATCGCCTTCTTCACCTTGAGGAACCGGACCTCGTTCAGCAGGATCGAGAGTACCAAGGCAAACAGCGTTCCGAAAAAAATAAACGAAAAATTGAGGGCGAGCGTATTGCGGGTTACTCTCCAGAACGCGTCCGACGAGAAAAAAAATTGAAAATTGCCGAGCAGCGGCTTCGCCCAAGGACTTCCGAACAGGCCGCCCGAGAAGCTGTATTGCTTGAAAGCGACAATGACGCCGGCCATCGGGAGGTAATTAAATAAGAAAAACAGCAGGACGCCCGGCAAGGCCATCAGGTAGAGCGTCCGGTTTTTGGCCAACTCCTTTCGTAAATGCATTCGTTCAACTCCTTCCATCGTGTAAATAAAGCGTTTTCTTCCCGACGCCCTCATTGTACGGAGCCCCTGTCTTCCCGGGCAACAACGAACGCTGCGGAAACGCTCCGAATGCTCCTCATCGTCGGCTCATATTTGTAACGGCCGAGTCCGATTATTCATTTTCGGTGTATACGGCTGTGCGCCGCTCTCAATAAAAAACCTGCGAAAGAGCCGCAGGTTCCAGCTATTTCTAGCCGTTAAGCTCCCGGTACGACAGCGGCGTCATGCCCGTATCCTTCTTGAAGGCGTAGAAAAAATAATTTTTGTTCAAATAGCCCGTAAGCTCCGCGATTTCGCTGACCGCCAGCTTCGTTTCCTTCAGCAGGTTTTTGGCGCGCTCGATCTTGATGCAGCGGATATGATCGTTAATGAACTGCCCCGTCGTTTCCTTGAACAGCTTGGCGAAGTAATTGGCGGAATAGCCGAATTTCCCCGCGATCGCATCGACCGTCAAATTAACGTCGCCGTAATTTTCGCCGATATAATCGATGGCCTCCTGAATCATCTTTAGCGTCTTCGCATTGTTCTTGCCGGCGTTCAGCTCTTCGATTCTGCTCCGGTGCCGCACGAACAGATCCATGTACCACGTCTTCCAATCGTCCAGCACCTCAAGCTCGTCGAGCTTGCGGTAATCGTCCCGGAAATCGAAGGACCCGTTGTTTTCTCCCATGATGCCGTTGACCGTCCGTATGCAGCTGACCGCCAGCTGCAGCAGAACGAGATGGGCGTCCGAGCAGGCCTGGGTCTGCAGAGCTAGCTCCAGCCGGTCCAGCGCCTCCGGCAAGCCGGCTTCCTTGCCCAGCTTGATGCAGTCGATCAGCGTCCGCTCGATCTCGGACGGATACTGCAGCTGGGAAGCCTGCCGGCTGTCTGCATACGACTGCTCCAACAGTTGTCCGTACCCTGCCGTCAGCCTGCAGTCGCTGAGTCCCAGCGCATGTTCGTAGGAGAGCCCCAGCTCCCGCAGCGTTTCCGCCTGCCTTCCGACCGCGATCGTCAAGCTGCGCCCCAGGGCACTCAGCGACTTTTGCTGAATGTCCTTCAGCCTCTCGCGCAAAACGTCCATATCCGGATAGGCGTCCGCGTCTACGATCAGCGCTATTTTCCCGTCCTCCAGCATGACCGAATCGATACATTCGGCCTGCTGGAGGCAATCCTTGGCGATTTGCTCGGCCGTTATCACGTAGAGATGCCTGTGCTCCGGCTTAACCTTGTAATATTCGTCCACCCGCAGCAGGATGACTCTCCGGTTGACCGCTTGGTCATGGAATTCATACTGCTGCGACTTCTCCTGCAAATAGCTATCGTCGAACGCTCCCGTAAGCAGCCGCTTCAGAAAGCTATGCCTGAGCTCCCGCTTGTTCTTGTCGTTATGCTCGGCCAGCTCCTTCATCCTCTCCAGCATGTCCGCGACCCCATCCATAATATAATCCAGCTCGCTTTGCCTGTTCCCGCTTCGTTTTCTCACCAGCTCGGATTTGTTCATTCGCTTGATGAACAGATCGATGGGCGAATAGATCGTTCTGGCCATGAACGCGATCGGAACGATGCTGAGCAACAGAACGGCGCAGCCGATGTACAGAATCGGATTCGTCTTCTCAAGCACGAACGAGGTCAGCTCGCTCCGGTCCGAAGCGGCGAGCAGCGTCCAGCCTGCAGCGTCCACCGGCATGCTGCTCACCGTATAGGTTCGTCCGCCAATCGGAAGGCTTGCGCCTTCCCCGCTGCCGGCTCGGGATAGAACTTCTTCCAGGCGGGCTTTGTCCCGGAGGATGCCGGCAGCCGGACCTTGCACGCTCGAGGCGAGCAGCTCGCCGTTCTTGTCCAGCAGGAGCACGTCCGAGGCTTCGCCGGCTCCGGGCATGCCCGCGGCGAAGAAGTCCGGGACGTTGATGACGATGCTGTGCTCGATCGTTTGGCCGTCCGGCGCGTACTTCGTATACACGTAGGAAATCACTTTTTGCGCAGCCTCTCCGGAGGCGCCCGGAAGCTCCCTCGCCATGACGTTTTTGCGCTCCTGTCCCGCATGGATAACTTCACGGTCGGGGAAGCCTTCGTAGTCCGCCCCTCCCGACTGCGTGGATACGAAATAGCGAAGCTGCCCGCTGTAAATGTACATCGAATGAATGCGGGAATGGATATGCTTAAACCGCGAGAATTCGGTTCTGACCTTGTACTCCTCGTACGGGTCCCATTCCGGCTGATTGAGGAAGCTTTCCACGACGGGATTGGAGATCACCGAAATGAACAGGTAATCGACTTCTTCGTTAAGCTGGCGGATCCCCATCGAGATGCGGCTTAAGCTGTCCCGATAATCGCTGGTCGCCTCCTTGTAGGCGGCTTCCATATAAATGCTTCTGAAAACGACGGTGAGCAGGATCACGATAATGAACGACAGCATGATGAAAAACGAAATGAGCTTCCAATAGATGATCTTTTCGCTTATCCGATTTCTCATCGCAGAATATCCCCCTTTTTTCCGCTAGATGTACCTAATAGCGTAGCCGGAACGGGGGTCGGGCGCCTAGTTCTGATCGTGCAGCATCGGGTATTCATTGTGCAGGTGCTCCGGAACCGGCGGATTCAGCACCGCAGCCGTAAGAAGAGCACTATGCTTTTGGGAGCGCATTCCATAAGCTGTTCACAGGAACGCGAAATCGTTTGGAGAGGTGATGATTATTTTGCTGCAAAAAAATCGTAAGACAAGCCGGCTTCCGCTAGGCAGGCTGATTTTGTCCCTCTGCTTGATGCTACAGGCCGTCCCGTTTTTCCCTGCTCCCGCCGCCCATGCGGCTGCGGATACGTTCGAAGAGCGCGCCGCGCAGCTGCTCCATGCGTTTGCGGCCGCAACCCCGGACAGCTTCCATAATCACGTGTTTTTCTATGCCCAGGCCCGATTCGCCACGAATACCGACGTAAGCACGGCGCTCGCCTGGGTCGATTCGCTGAATAACGGCAGCCATCCCGGTGCGATGTTTTATTATTTGAACGATATCGAGACGTATTTGAAATTCGGCCACTTTTATTCGGAACAGCTGAAGGCCAAGGTGAAGGCGGATTTGACGACGGGCGCCGGCGTCACCTATTACACGTCGAACGGAACGACGGAAAACCATAAGCTGATGTACAAAACGGCGGGGTATCTGGTCGCGCAAACGTGGCCCGATTGGTCGAACGCCGCATCCGAGCTGGCCGGCAACAAGGCGGAGCTTGAGCAGATCATGGACCAGTACGTGCACAAGGGGCTGGCTGAATACGATTCGCCTTCCTACAATGCGATAACCGTTAATTGTTTCATGCTGCTGGCCGAATTCGTGCAGGACCCGGAGCTGAAGCGGAAGGCGAGGATGACGCTGGAGTGGGTGCTGGCCAATACCGGCGCGGAGTGGAGCGGCGGCTATTCCATTTCGTCGACGCTGCGCGTCTATCCCGTCAGCGTTACGCCGCAGGAAGGGGCCGCATCGACCATTCAGAACTGGCTGCTGTGGGGCGGCAGGACGCCAAGCTATCCGGCCTCGATGAGCGATCATAACACGGAGGCTCATTACGCCGTGTCAAACGCGACAAGCGCGTACCGGATGCCCTCCATCCTCGAGCGAATCGGACAGGACAGAAGCGTGCCTTACGTCCACAAGGAGAACGGGCATTGGAATACGCGCACGAGCAAATACAGCTATATAACGGACAAATTCGGGCTCGCGAGCCAGGTGGAGATCCAGAATATGGGCTGGTCGGACCAAGCCCGCCGCTGGCTGGCCAGATGGGATTCCGACAAGCCCGGAAGCACCTTCTTCATGACCCACCCGAGGCTGGCCGGCGACTATAAGGGAGCTACCGTTTATGAGCAGGTCATGCAGCATAACGGCGCCTTGATCGGCGTATACAAAATTCCGGGCAGCGGAACGATCGACGGCACGAATCCGATCTTGCCGTATATCGAAGGGCCGATCTCCACGCAGGCTGCAAAGCTGATGACGGAAGAGGCGGGGTGGATTTTCATCCATGGAGGCAGCGCGATGCTCGCGGTCAAGCCGGTAAAGGGTTACACGTGGGCGGCGGACCGCACAATCAATTCGCAGCTGTTCAAGACGCTGCGCAGCGAGTTCAACAAAAACGGGATCGTGCTCGAGGTCGTTCCCGCAAGCGATTATGCCCTGGCAAGCGAAACGGGACTGCCCGAAGCCGAACGGTTGTCCGGCGAGCTGTCCCGCTTCAAGGCCGATATTCTCGCAACCGTCGTCATTGACGCGTCGCATCTGGACGATACGAATCCAAGGCTGATTTATACGTCTCTATCCGGCGACCGGTTGGACATGACGTATCAATATACCGGCATGTACAACAACAACCGGAAGCTGAACGGTCAGCCGGTCGCCTACGCGAGCTGGCCGCTTATGAGCAATCCCTATATGCACCAGGACTACAACGGAAATTTGCTGACAATCGCGCACGGCGGAGAAAGCTATGTGTACGATTTCGGCGCATGGACGGTCTCCTCCGCCAATTCCCCGCTGCTAAGATGGAAGTTCGACGAGCAGTCGGGCGCCGCCGCCTTCGATACGAGCGGCAGCGGACTGCACGGCGAATTGCGGAACGGCCTGACCTTCGGCGCCGATACCGTTGCCGGCAGGTCGGGCGATGCGCTGCAATTCGACGGGCAGGATGACGTGGTCCGGCGCAGTCTGACGTCTGTGTCCGGCTATCCTTTCACTTTATCCGCCTGGGTGAAAACGAACGCCTCCGCCAATCAGACAATCCAGTATTTAGGAGACGGCTCGGCGTTCGATCAATACGTCCGGGTCGGCATCAACGGCGCGGGCAAAGCGTTTCTCGACCTGCGCAACGGATCGGCAAAGACCGTCTACTCCCAAGGGCCGATCCATGACGGCGAGTGGCATCTGGTTACCGGCGTGTTCGAGAGCGAGTCGAGCTCGATTCTCTACGTCGACGGCGCAGCTCAAGCGGTACTGACGAACGGGGGAGCGCTGCCGGCCTTGAACCGGGTGGCGGCGGGCGCGCTCGACCGCTCGGTGCCCGCCGACCGGTTCGCCGGCTCCATCGACGACATGCGCCTTTACGCCTCCGCGCTGAGCGCCGCCCAGGTCATGAATTTATACAACGGACTGAACTAGCCGCTATTTCAAAGCCGAATCGATCGGGAACGCCTGTCCGGACCATGCTTTCTTCGAGGTCCACGGCTCCGGTGCCCCGCTCCAGAACGGATGGGCGGCATCGAGGCCAAGCGGCAGGAACACCTCCGCGCACAGATAGGCGCTTCCCGTCGAGACGTAACGCTCGGCTACGCCCGGCTGATGTCCGCAGAAGCCGAGCGTCAGCCAGCCGTCTTCCGTGAAATTCCCGGGCATTTCCAGCGTTCGCGCGATCGCGGCGGTAAGCGCGCAGCGGACCTGCGCGGCGCTTACCTCCTCCGGCAGCGCGCTTCGCAAGGCGCTCTGCGCCAGGCTGTGGAACGCGCCGAAGCGGTATGCGAGCGAGCGCCCGATCGGCGGATAGGTTCCGTCAGGGGCGATGAGCCGCTCCTGCACGGCGGCGTAGCGCCTGGCGCGGGCCGCGACGGCCGGCTTCATGGCTTCCCATTCCGCATGCTCCCCGCCTACGGCATCCAGCAGTTCGACGAGCATCGGCTGGATGACGAAGCTGTTGTAATAGTCCCAATGGAATTCGGGACCGTCTCCGTAGGCTCCGTCCCCGAGGTACCACTGCTCGTGCTGCTTCAGCGCGTAGTCGATCCGCATCGGATCCCAATCGTCCTCCCCCAGCTTGTACAAGGCCGCTTCGATGATCGCCGCGAACAGCAGCCAGTTCGAAAATACCGGCTTTCTCGACCGCGTAAGCTTCAGAGCGGCGACTGCGTTCGCCTTCACGCGCGGCTCCAGCAGCTCCCGCAACTGGATTGGCGCGCGCAGCAGCGCCAACGCAAGAAACGCCGCATCGACGATCGGCTGGTAGCCGTCGCCGAAGTTCATGTAATCGGGCGATTGCGGATCCGTCCCCGCGTCGATCGCCTCGCGCGCAAGCGCGGCATACTCCCGGCGCAGCTTCTCTTCCGTACCATCCGCACCGGCATGTTCCAGCCAGGGCGCCATCCCGCTGAGCAGCCGCCCGAGCGCCTCCAAATGCGTATACTTCACCCGGTCCGCGAGCAGAGAGGCGGTGGAATCCGCGCCTGCAGCAGCGCATTCTACCGGCATGTCCGCCTTCAGCCTGCGCTCTCCGAGCGCGCGCAGCACCGGATCTCCGATCCTGATCATCTGGCGTACCCAATACTCCCTGCAATTTCCGCCGTTATTCGGCTCGTTATGATCCGCATGCATAATTCCGTACCTCCATCTACCAGAATGTATCCGATTGGCCCTTCAGCCTGGCCAAGCCTTCGACAAAGAAGTAGTCGCCGTATATAAGCGGCACGTCGATGTTTCTCCGTTCCGGATAGTGGCTCGTTCCGTGCAGGATCAAGCCCTCCTCGGCCGGATCGTCCCATGCGCCGTAATTTTCGTAGAGGGAACGCAATATGCGCTCGCCGCCTTCCCGGTACATGCCGGCTTCTTCGGCCGGAACCGCCGCCGCGATTTCAAGCAGGCCGCAAGCGGCGCAAGCGCCCGCAGACGTATCCCGATAACGCTCGACGCCCGGCGGAAGCCGGAAATCCCAATGCGGTACCGCATCCTCCGGCAAGCTCGCCAGGAAAAAATGGGCGGCCCGCTTCGCCGCGTCCAAATACTCGTCCTTCCCCGTATAACGGTAGCTGAGCGCCATCCCGTAGATCGCCCAAGCCGTGCCGCGCGACCATGCCGAATTCGGCGCGAAGCCCTGTCCCCCGTTCACTCCCGTGCATTCGCCGGTATCCGGGTCGAAGACGACGATGTGGTTGACCGAGCCGTCCGTCCGGATGAAATGCGCGAGCGCGGTATCCGCGTGCGCCGTCGCCACATGCTTGAACCGCGGATCGCCGGTCGTCTCGCTGGCCCAATACAGCAGCGGCAAATTCATCATGCAGTCGATAATTGCCCAGCCCTCGTTCCGGTCTCCTTCGCCCCAAGGGTTCCATGCTCTTATGTATCGGCCCTTCAGGTTAAACCTTCCGCTCAGCACGCTGGCCGCCAGCAAGGCGCGCCTGCGCGACCGGTCGTCGCCGGTCAGCTTGTACTTCGCCACGCTTGTAAGCGTCCACATAAATCCGATGTCGTGATCAAGCCGGTCATAGCCGGTCAGCACCTCGTCAAGCTGCCGTTCGCACGACTCGGCGATTTCCTTGTACCTCTCTTCGTTCGATGCGGGATCGCGGTACAGCAGCCAGAGCAGCCCCGGCCAGAAGCCGGCCGTCCACCAATGCGGCGCCTCCAGCGCGTACGCACCGTCCACGCTCGCATGCGGAAATCTGGCTCCGATCCTCTCGCTCGTGCGAAGCACCTTCGCGTGCGTCTTCATCCACGCCTCATGCGCCCAATGCTCGTTCTCCATCGACATGCAGCCTCCCTGGTTTCTCCTCATTGGTTCATCCGGAAAATCGAATGAAAGGTTGCGCCGCCATGTCATTCCTTTTACAATCGGCGCTTCATCCATTATACTCCATTCCTTTTTCCCCAAGGTACCCGCAGCGAAAAAAACCGCACGCGGCATTCCCGCGTACGGTTCTCTTTGCTTATTCGCCGGTATATTGCAGAGCGCCCAACACGAACACGGTTAAATCCTCCGCCAGCGCTTCGGACGTCGGCTGGCCTTCTTCCAGAATCACCGACCAATAGTCCGTATTGCGATGGAACAGAAGCGTGCCTACGACAGCCATCAACGCATTGTCCAATGACCGGAAATGGAACAGCCCCTGCTCCCGCCCTTGCGCCAGCCAATGTCTAAGCATTCGCCATATCGGCATGACATGCTGGCGGATCTTTTGAATGCGATCGGTGTTCATAATAATTTCCTGCTGGATGATGCTGATGAGCTGGTTGTCGCTATTGCGGAATGCCGTCACCTCTCGAATGATCAGCTTTACGCCTTCGACGGGGTCCAGCGTCGGATCGACCGTCGCAAGCTGGTCGTTCGGGAAGAACGTCTCGAAGAGCGCGCCGAACATGTTTTCTTTCCCGCCAAAATAGTACGAAACGAGCGCGACGTTCGCGCCCGCCTCCTCGCAGATTTGCCTGACGGTCGTCTTCTCGAATCCGTGCTGCGCGAACAGCTTCTTCGCCGCGAGCAATATTCTCATCTTGATATCCGCGTCTCCCGTTGTCATTCGAAGGGCCCCCACCAACCTTATTTTCTTTTATTTTGAAGCATAGCCCGACGATTCGCAAGGCGGTTGTCCCGCCCGCTTACTTTCCATGCTGGCTCGCGATGGCCGCGACCGGCTGCGACCGGGGCGCCTGGCGCTTCGCCGCGACCGCGAATACGCTTATCGCGACGGCGACCGCCGCTATGACGCCAAGCGCTAGCGCATCCGAGCTAGGCGAAGGACCGCCGAACAACAGGTTCATGTTCCCTTCTACGGCATAGGTCGCCGGAAGCATGTCTCCGAGCGCAATGTAGAAATCGGACAGCAGCTCGCGCGGCACGATGGCCCCGGAGGATACGAGCTGAGCCGACAGCGCCATAATATTGAACAGCATGCCTCCCATTCCGAACAAATAGAGGAACATCTGAGACACGAAGACGAAAGTCAGCAGGAACAGCAGCTGGAACAGCCACAAATGCAGGAACCCCTGCGCCATTTGTCCGCCGAACGATGCAAGCAGCGTCGAGCCGACTAGCGATACGACGATCGCCGCGCCGATATTCATTACGCTTCTAGCGGCGAATCTTTGCCATTTGCCCGCTGCCTGGCCGACCGCCAGCGCCGACTGCTCGAAGTTCATGCCCATAATCATCGCGCCGACGTAAGAAGCGAGCACCATCATCATCGGCACCATTTGGTTGTTCATGCCGTCCACGACGTTGGTCGACCGAATGTCCGACGTGACCCGCTCCGACAAGCCCCGCGATGCCGCGGCCGCCTGGTCCGCCGGCATATGCAAGCCGCCGAGCACCGTCTGCACGCCGCCCGCGACGGCTTGGCGGTTCACCTCGGCCGTTATCTGCGCAGCCGCGCCGGTCATGATGCTCTTGATCAACGCCGGATTCGACTCGTTAATCAAGTATTGGATCGACGCTGTTCCATCCGCAGCCGTCGCTTTCATGGAGAAGTCGCCCGGAATGTATACGACCATTTGCAGCTCGCGTTCGTTCAGCCTCTTCTTGGCCGCTTCCAGGCTGCTCTCTTCCCGCATGTCGAACGGCAGGTTTTGAACGAGGCCGGACGCGACCTGCCGCCCCATCTGCTCGTCCTCGTTCACGACCGCGATGCGCAGCTCGCCGACCCGCTCGGTCACGCCGTCGTAACCCGTCATCCAAATGGCCGAAAAAACAATTTGGAACATGAGGGCGGTAACGATGCCGATCCATGTGGTCGGGCGTTTCATAAAAGCTTGCAAAGCGTTTTTCATTTCTCTCCACTCCCGTCTCTCTTTAAACATTCGTTTAAAACATTTGTTTAAAACGTTTGTTTAATTATTGCGCACGCTAGGTTGTTTTGTCAACGGGGGTTTTGTGGAACGAACTGCAGAACGTGCAACCGGCGCGATCTACCGAATAAAGCGGCCAAAAACAAAAAAATGACGGCGCAAGGATCTTCCCTTGGCACCGCCATTTTCGCATCGATTTTTTGTATCAAACGAGCAGCTCAACGAGTAAACAGGCTTTGCGATCAAGCAGACAAGCCCGCCATTCCGTTACGCTTTATTCAAAGATTCCCCGTATTCCGCTTCCCACTTCGCGTCCGCCGCAACCTGCTTACGGTATACCGTACCCGACAAAAACACGCTCGCTTCGTACAAGAGGATGAGCGGAATTGCCACAAGGATATCGGATATGAAATCCGGAGGCGTAATCAAAACTCCGATAAAAATCATTATAAAGTAAGCAAGCCTGCGCATCTTACGAAGCCGCGCCGGATTTACGAGCCGGATCGCCGTTAGAAACATGATGACGAGCGGCAGCTCGAACAGAAGCGAGATCGGAATCAACAAATTGAACATGAACTGAAAATATTGCGCGATCCCGAACGTTTCCTCCAGGTTCAAATGCTGCGACACCGTTCGCGTGAAATTGAAGGCGAGCGGGAACACGACGAAATAAGAAAAGGCCAGTCCGATCAAAAACATAAGGAGCGCAAATGGCACGTACTTAAGCGTGGAGCGCTGCTCGTTAACACGAAGCGCCGGCTTCACGAACGCCCACAGCTGATAGGCGATAAAAGGCAGCGCGATGATTAACGCGATGACGAGCGCGAATTTCATGTACATGCCGATGCCGTCCCAGAGCGAGAACGTATGCAGCGAAATCGTGTTCGCCGGCTTCTGGCTCATCAGAAAATTGTAGGCCGGCTCTGCGAGGATCAGGCCGACGACCAGTCCCAGCGCGACTACGATGAGCACGTAGACCAGCCGCTTGCGAAGCTCTCCCAAATGCTCAAGCATCGGCATGAGCCCTTCCTCGCGGATGAGCCGCTTGCCCGAATGTTCCTCTCCCAAATCCTCTTCCCTCCTTCGCCGCGAATCTGCTACCGCTCAAGAAAAAAGCGGGCCCGATTATTCCGGCAGCCGCTTGTTGTCTTTCTCGTTATATTCCGGGCGATCGACCTCTACGCGGTTCGCTTGTTTGTCCTTGCGGTCGTCGTCGTCCATAATATCTCTGGCGCCGGACTTGAATTCGCGCAGCGTGCGTCCGAATGCGCGTCCGAGCTCCGGAAGCTTGTTCGGGCCGAACAGCAGCAAAGCGACCAGCACGAGCAATATAATACCCGTTGCACCTATACCTGACATCTCGTTAACCTCCTAAAATTTACTGCCATCACGTTAGCAGCCGTACAAACCGCCGTATCCCATCTCGACGATATCTTCGCGAACGATCGCATCTCCGGCCAGTATGCGGGGCAGGAGCACGTCGAACGACGTATAAGGATCATGCATGACGCAGCCCGGCAAGCCCATGATCGGCACGCCGTCCAAATAGCCGACAAGAAGCATCGAGCCCGGCAGCATCGGCGTTCCATAGCTTACGATATCCGCCCCGGACGCTTTGATCGCGCCCGGCGTCCGGTCGTCCGGATCGACGGACATACCGCCGGTCACTAGTATCATATCATACCCTTTGCCGAGCAAGTAGTGTATTTCCATGACAATTGTTTGTCGATCATCGGGCGCAAACCGCTGCTCGGCAACCTCCGAGCCAAGCGCCTCGAGCTTGCCCTTGACGGCCGGGCCGAATTTATCCTCGATTCGGCCGTTAAATACTTCGCTTCCCGTCGTAAGCAGCCCCGCTCTCAGCTTGCGGAACGGACGAACCCGAATCGGCGCGGCGCCGCCGCTTGCTGCGCGGTACTCCTCGGCGAGCCGTTCGACCGCCTCGACCTTCGCCTTCGGCACGACGAGCGGTATCGCCCGGGTCGCGGCGAGCTGACCGCCCGGCTTCACGACCGACTTCGATTTTACGGTCGCCAGAGCGATCTCGCCCAACTCGTTAACGGCGTCAACGATCCCTTTATCGACCTCGGCAAGACCGAGCAGCGTCGATTTCATGCCGACCTTGCCCTCGTGCGGCTCCGTCAGTTGCAGATGCTCGCCGTAAAGCGCCTTCGCCATCCGCAGCGCCGCATCGTCTTCATGAAGCTCGTTCTCGCCAAGCTCCATAATATAAATATGTTCTTTGCCGATATCGAGCAGACTCGGAATGTCGGCTTCCGTCACGACATGCCCTCGCTTGAACAGACGGCCCTTGAACTGGCCGGGAACGATGCGGGTCAGATCATGCGCCAGCCGCATGCCGACCGCGTTATGGACGGATACTTCCCTAAGTACCGTTGTCCCTTGCCGGACGACCGTTTCTCCGTCTTGCCGGTCCGTTTCGCTCATAAGCTATGTTCTCCGAGCTCGCCGGACAAGATGCCCAGCGCGTGCGGCAGCTGATCCATGATCGCCATCAAGCTTTCATGCACGCCCTTCGGGCTGCCGGGCAAGTTGACGATCAGGGAGCTTCCCCTGATGCCGCATACGCCGCGGGACAGCATCGCCCTCCTCGTCTTCTGTAGCGCTCCCATCCGCATCGCTTCCGCGATGCCGGGTACCGCCCGGTCAATGACCTTCAGCGTCGCTTCCGGCGTGACGTCGCGCGGAGCAAGACCCGTTCCGCCGGTCGTCAGCACAAGGTCGGCATGGAAATACTCGGTCATTTCGATGATCGCCGCCATAATCTCGTCCTGCTCGTCCGGTACGATGCGATAGTCGACGATTTCGCCGCCCAGCTCTTCCTCAATCAGTTCGCGAATGACTTGGGCGCTCGTATCTTCGCGTTCCCCGCGCGAGCCTTTGTCGCTTGCCGTTAATATTGCTACCTTCCACCGCATATACCCTTCCTCCCATCCCTAGTCCGATTGTGGGTTCAAAATCAAGAAATCCGGTAATCTCCGCTTTTGCCGCCCGTTTTGGAAATAAGCCGCGTCGGCCCGATCACCATATCTTTCTGCAGCGCCTTGCACATATCGTATATCGTAAGAGCCGCACATGACACAGCCGTCAGCGCCTCCATCTCGACACCGGTCTTGCCCGTCGTCTTCACGGTTCCTTCTATGTAAAGCTCATCCGTTCCGTTATCGCTGAACGCGATGTTAATGCCGGTCAGCGGAAGCGGGTGGCACATCGGTATCCAATCGGACGTCTTCTTGGCCGCCATGACCGCGGCCACTTGGGCAACGGCGAGCACGTCGCCTTTGCCGACTTTGCCCTCTTTGATCCGCTCAAGGGTTTCCGGATTCATCTTTACCGACGTTTGGGCGACTGCCGTTCTAGAAGTGACTTCCTTATCGGAGATGTCCACCATCCGGGCCCTTCCTTGCTCGTTGAAATGCGTCAGCTCCAACGCCACCACTCCTTCGTTCTTGTTCGCCGGATCTTGCTGCTCCGGCGCTGGCATCCGTTATGCCATATATACCGTTCTCTCCGTCAGCACCGCATCCATCGGCAAGTCATGCGCTTCCCTCGGAATTCGGTCAAGCAGCTGCGCTTCGAACGCCGCGCCGATCCATGCGATACGACCGTCAGCCTCCCTCTGCTGCAGCGCGGCCGCGAACCGGTCGTAATAACCGCCGCCGTACCCTAATCGACCACCGCTGCGGTCGAACGCGAGACCGGGCACGAATACCGCTTCCGGCGCATAGCCGTCCTCGATCGGGAGCGTCACAGCCGGATTAGGCTCCATAATGCCGTACGCCCCCGGGATCAGCTCGCCCCAGCCGTGCAGCACGTGCAGCGTCATCGTGAAATCGGCCGCCACGCATCGCGGGACGATCACCGTTCTTCCCGTCTGCCAGCCCCATTCGATCAAGCCCGACAGATCAAGCTCGCTCCGAAACGGCACATAAGCCATAAAAGACGAGGCGGACCGGCTTTCCAAGAAAGCTTTGGCCCGCTCGCACGCCGCCTTCGACCATACTTTGCGAAGCTCCTCCGGCAAGTCGTTCCGCTTCTTGGTCATTTCCCTGCGGATGAAAGCTTTATTATCTCCTATATTCTGCTCTGCCACCCGATTCACCTGTTCGTTTTCGCATCGTTTTGTTTCGTTATTTGTAGTTTACCACTGTTATACAACTTTCGCCAATGCCGGGGCTCGTTTATGGTACACTATTATTATTGGGCAACGACAATTGTTTACATTGATCAGGTGGAGGTTTCAACATGCTTCTTCAAGTTTCCAACATTACGAAAAGCTACGGCGTGAACGT
Organism: Paenibacillus arenilitoris; assembly: GCF_014705655.1. Lineage (GTDB taxonomy): Bacteria > Bacillota > Bacilli > Paenibacillales > Paenibacillaceae > Pristimantibacillus > Pristimantibacillus arenilitoris. Next base: position 113,440 of record NZ_JACXIY010000025.1, read on the forward strand.
CGTGCTATCCAATATTTCGATGCAGGTGCAGGAACGCGAAAGAATCGGGCTTGTCGGCGTGAACGGCGCGGGCAAATCGACGCTGCTCAAAATTATCGCGGGCGAAATGTCCGCCGATTCGGGAGCTATACACAAAGCGAAGGAAACTAAAATCGGTTATTTGGCGCAAAATAGCGGTCTCCAATCCGACCGGACGATCGAAGCGGAAATGCGCGCGGTATTCGCCCATTTGATCGAAGCCGAGCAGGAGCTGCGCGAACTGGAAGTCAAAATCGCCGATCCGGCCCTTCACGACGACGAGAAACGGTACGCGGACACGCTTGACCGGTACGCCAAGCGTGCCGACTGGTACCGGGAGCAAGGCGGCTTCGAGATCAATACGCGAATCAACAGCGTGCTTCACGGCATGGGCTTCGGCAGCTTCCCCCCGGATACGCTCATTTCCACCTTAAGCGGCGGTCAGAAGACGCGGCTCGCCTTGGCCCGCATCCTGCTGCAGGCGCCCGACCTGCTCATGCTGGACGAGCCTACGAACTATTTGGACATCGAGACGCTTACTTGGCTGGAATCGTATTTGCGCGGTTATTCTGGCGCGATACTCGTGGTTTCGCACGACCGTTACTTTCTCGATGCCCTTACGCAAACGATCGTCGAGATCGAACGTCATACGGCGAAACGGTACACCGGCAATTACAGCCGCTATATGGAGCTGAAAGCGGCCGAATTCGAAATCAACATGAAGCAATACGAGAAGCAGCAGGAAGAAATCAACCGAATGGAAGAGTTCGTGCAGCGCAACATCGTTCGGGCATCGACGACTAAGCGCGCGCAGAGCCGGCGGAAGGCGCTCGAGAAGATGGAAAGGATCGACAAGCCGCTCGGCGAATTGAAAAAAGCCCACTTCGCGTTCGAAATCGAGCGCCAAACCGGGAAGGACGTACTGGCCGTGAACGACTTATCCATTACCTTCTCCGGCAAAAGTACGCCGTTGTTCGAGCATGTATCCTTCCAGCTTACCCGCGGCGAAACCGTTGCCTTAATTGGCCCGAACGGCATCGGCAAGTCGACGCTGCTGAAAGCGATCGTCGGCCAAATCGAACCGAATGCCGGCACCATCCGGTTCGGCACCCATGTCAAGCTCGGCTATTACGATCAGGAGCAGACGAGGCTTAACGGACAAAATACCGTTCTCGAGGAAGTATGGGGCGCTTACCCCCACATGGAAGAAGCACGTATCCGTACGGTGCTTGGCAACTTCCTGTTCAGCGGCGAAGACGTGCTGAAACGTATCTCGTCCCTTAGCGGCGGCGAGAAAGCTAGAGTGTCCTTAGCCAAGCTCATGCTCGCGCAAGCCAACGTCCTCATCTTGGACGAGCCTACGAACCATCTCGATCTTTTCAGCAAGGAAGTGCTTGAGGCGGCTCTTCTCGACTATGAAGGCACGCTGTTTTTCATTTCGCATGACCGGTATTTCCTCAACAAAATGGCGGAACGGATTGTCGAACTGAGTCCGCAGGGCATCGAGCATTTCCTAGGAAATTATGACGAAATGATTGAGAAAAAACGTGAAATCGAGGAAGTCCGCTTAGAAACGCTGTCAAAAGCGGCAGCTTCCGGGTCGAGATCGGTCTCCGCTTCCGACAGCAAGCCGACAAACGCCTACGAAGCCGACAAACAGGCGAAGCGCGACGAGCGCAATCGGCAACGAAAAATCGAGCAATTGGAGGAACTGATCGCGACTTTGGAACAGCAAATCGCGGAGCAGGAAGAACAGCTGACCGATCCGGCTATTTTCAATGATTATATCCGCATTCAAGAGATTCAAGGAGCGATCGAAGAACGGAAATCCTCGCTAGCCTCCGCCTATGAAGAATGGGAGCAGCTGATGTAGCGCCAATTCAGCTAGGTCCAACGAGCGGAAACGACAAAGCGGCAGTCGAAGGAGTAATCCTTGACTTGCCGCTTTTCCTTTAATCGCCCGAATGATTGAGGACGTAGTTTAATATTGCTCTAAACTGATCAATCCTAGCCGCTGTGCTTCCTTGATTGCTTCCGACCTGGATCGGACGTTCAGCTTGTCAAAAATGCGCGACAGCTGGTATTCGACGTTGCGCTGGCTGACATGCAGCATGGCGGCCAGCTCCTTGTTGCTTATGCCGGTAGCGACCTCATGCAGAATCGTCTGTTCCTTCTCCGTAATCGATACGTCCTCTACGGCAAATTCCGAACGCCCGATCGTAACCTCATGCCTTCGGAGCTGCTTCAACAAGGAAATCGGAATAACCGCGTCTCCCCGCATGGCGCACCGGATTGCGTTATGCAGCTGCTCCCGCGACACCGTCTTCGAAATAAAGCCGGACACGCCCGATTCGATAAGCAGGTTGAAATGCGAACCGATTTCATAACCGGAGTAAATAATGACCTTGCGCTCCGGGTCTTGCTGTATCAGCCTTCTCGTCAATTCCAGGCCGCTGATGCCCGGCATGTTCAAATCGCATAAAATAAGATCGAAATGCTCCGTCTGCACGATCTCGAGCGCTTCGATGGCGGACAAGACGACCGATACTTTCATATCGGCGTCCTGTTCGATCATCGTTTTGGTTCCTTCCCCTACGGAAGGATGATCGTCAACTAATAAGATACGAATCACGCAAAATACCCCTCTCCGTTCGGCCCGTTGTCATGATTTCCGGCAGCAAAATAACGACCTCCAGGCCGCTACCGGGCTCAGAATGAAAGGAAATATCTCCTTCAAGACCCGTTACGCGCTCTTTGATGCCTGACAAGCCCATATGCTCAAACGATGCAATCATTTGGTTAACATCCATGCCGATCCCGTCGTCCTGGTACCGGAAGTAGACCGTTCCTTTGCGCTGCTCAAGCTCCAGCGTAATCAATTTGGCTTGCGAGTGCTTATCGGCATTCCGCAGAAGCTCCTGCACGATCCGGTAAATCGCCGTGATCTGTTCCTCGTTCAGCTCGCGGGAAAACGGCTTGGCATGAAAATCAACGGCAAAATTAACGCGCATCTGCGTATGCTCGATAATGGACTCGACCGCTTCCACGACGCCCATCTCTTTCAGGAGCGGAGGCCTCAGCTCGTTGCAAGTTTCCCTTATCTGGTGAATGACGTCGAGCAAGCCTTCCTTAATATCCTCCAGCTCGCTGCCGAGCTTCTGGCTGATCGGATGATCCATCATGACCGCTTCCAGCTTCCGGTACCAGAGCAGCTGATCCTGAAGCGCCGAATCGTGAAGATCCGCCGCCAGCTTCCTCCGCTCGTTCTCCGAGAGGCAGAACAGGAGGCGAAGTACCCACGGCGAAGTCGAATGCTCCTTGCGCACCTCGGATTCCAAATCCTCGATCAAGCCTTCGATCAAATATAAATTTTCGAACACGATGCTCGAGTAATTGGACATCGTCTTCAGCCATCGCAGCTCGTCGGAATTATAGCGGGTATGGTTCGTCTTGAGTCCGATCCACAAAATATGGTACCTGGTCCGCTGCCTGCCGATGACAAGCCCCAGTCCGTACGGCAGCTCGATTAATTCGCCGACTTGCAGCGCATTGACCGTGCCGAGCAGAAACTCGGCCGTAATGAGCTCTTCCGGATGCTCGCCCATCGGGAACACCGTATTTTCCGATTGATCGACGACGAGGAACGTGATCCGGTTAACCGGCAGAAGCTCGGCGATTTCCTGCTTAAGCACCGCCTCCAAGTCGGACTGCTTCATGACGCGGGCGATTTTGCGGGAGAACCGGTCGAGGCTGTCCTGATAACTGTACATCGCTTTGAACAGCTTCGGACGGAACCGCTGGTCGATCTGCTCCTTCGCATACAAAAACAGCGTCATCCCGATATAGATGACAAAAAAGATGCCGAACCATGCGGACCATGACGGGCTTCTTTCGCCTAATATAACGATTCCGACCATTATCGCTACGATAAAGGACGGCAGCAGCGCAAGCGCGGTATAGTATTTGAATCGCGTTAAAATAAAGTCGATGTCGAATAACTGGTTGGAGGTCGATAAATAGAAATAAACGATCGGAAGAACGAACAGGAACAGCGCCGTAAACGCGGCAGGCAAAATCTGCTTTTCCCCGAAGACGGGCGGGAGCAAATTCATGGTGGCGAATGGCGTAAACGCAACAAGATGCGAAATCAACGTAATGGTAAACAGGGAGTGAAGCTTCGTATGCCTGTGCCGGATGAACTTTAGGATCAGCTTATAAACGCACACTAAATTACCTAATAGCACGACGCAGCTATAGGCCATTTGGATATAGGTATAAATTCGTATGGATGAAATGTTCGTCCATATATAGAGCAAGCTGGCGACTTCGACCAGACCTACGATCATGTACAAAGACCATAGCGCTCGCTTGCTAATGAAATGAACATCGAATCTCTGCAAATAGATATTCATGAAATTCATGAATAATAGCGGAATCAGTGGCAATACCGAATATATGATTGAAATGCCGACAGGGTCGCTCCGGTTCGAGGCGGCCGAACTGTAGTAGCATATGCCGATCGACACAAAAAACAAAATGAGCATGATCGCCGCTTTATCATGACGGCGCTTTACGTACAAAAAGCCTGAGAAAGCACAAAAAATAACAAGTGAGATTCCCGGTATGTACAGCTGAATCAACAGCTCCCACAACGAATGATCACCTGTCCAGCCTTTAGGGAAAGATATGATTTGCTTGACATTATCCTTATGTAGAACAAGAACGTTATCCGCATACTCAATCGAGTTATACTTCTTTACATTCTCAAATTCTCTTACGGGCTTGCCGTTTACCTCCAAGATTTGATCGCCAACGCGAATCCCTTTCACTTCCGCTTGCCCGGCTGCCTCCAATGACTTGACGAAGTAACGGTCGCCTGGTTCTTCGATCAATACGGCACCGATCGACGGAACTCTTACGATCACGGCTGTGAGGTAAAGGATGGAGGCGAGGAGCCCTACAAGAAAGAGGATTGAGATGAAGCGGTTTAGTAATGTTGGTCTCATGCAACCCTCTTCCCTTCAAGCATTCTCAATATCCTAGTTCCACATGTAAGCGTAACCGCTGTTCTTGTCGTTTTTATTGTTCAGTTCACCAAGAAGAGCCTTCTGTTCCGCAGCCGAAACACCAGCTAACTGCAACTGTCCACCCATAGCCATGGACATTTTTTCCGTACTGCTTACCAATTGACGAATTGTTTCTTTCAACATAAGAACTCCTCCGCTTCTCTACTAATATAGTAAAAATGGGTTACATATCTACTATAACAGGAAAAGAATCGACAGAAAACGCAAAAGTGATTCGTATTTACCGAAATCGCTTTTGCGTGGTAGGGCCTGCTATGCAATTTCTTGGTTCAATAGCTGTAAAAATGTCGATTTCCAAGGACCGGATTCCTGTACGGAGTCGAGAAGCTCCTCGAAACGGTTGTAGTGCATCCGGCTCATGACGGAGCCGTAAAGAATGGTGCCGGTCCGCTCGCAGGCTTCTTCGAAGCTTTGGCGGCGGCCCGCTACTTCGCCTACAGACAAGCGGCCATCAAAGTAGTCGTGAATCCACTTGTCTTCTTCCCCCAAGCTTTCAAGCAAAAACAGGGTAAGCAGCGTGCGCTTCCGCTGCAGGAAGTCGCTCTTGTCGTCCCAGCGGAGCAAGTCCCGAATATCGTTCCTGAGCTGGGCGGCTATGCCGATCTCGACGGCGTATTGTTCGATGACGCCGTGCCACGGATGTCCCGCCAGCATGACCCCGGTCATGCAGGCGAACGACAGCAGCATCGAAGATTTCTGTCTGACCATGTCCAGGTAGGACTGCTCGTCGGTTATTTCGTTCATAATATCGAGCATTTGTCCGTTCGCGGCCTGCAGCAAATAACGGTTCATCATCCCGGCAAGGGCGAGCCGCATGCCATCGTCTTCCGTGCAATCCAGCATCGTCTGCTGGGACAGCGTCAATAACGACGATGCGACGTGAAGAGCGGCCGCTCCGGGTACTTGCATCCAAGGCTTCGCTGGCGCGTCCTGATCCTGCAGGTCGTCCAAAATGTCCGAGGCGAGTATAGACAGCTCGACGGCCGCCGCCGCCCGGAACACTTCATCCCCGCCACCGCCGAACATCCGGTAATGGATGACGGTCAACCGTCCGAATTTACTCGCCTCCTGCAGCTTGTCCTCGATGAACCGTTCCGCGAGCTCCGCGAGCGGCTCCGCCGTAAACCAGCGCTTTGCCAGCTGCTTCATCTGCTGTCCGATAAGTGGAATACAATCGTTCACAATCGATCCTCCGCTTCTTCAACATAATACCAGTATACTATGTTTTTGTCATAGAAGCATGCGATGAACCATGTGAACGAAATGCCCGAGCCAATTATAAAAAACGATGCCGCCTCCGCGGCTTTTGCGTTTCGCTTCCGCTTTACTTTCTTCCTCCTTCATTTCCTCCTCGTTCAATCGGTTAATTAATCGCGAGATCATCTCCATTCGCTTCTCGATTAGCTTTGCGCGCACGACTGACGGACTTTCGCTGCGATCTCGATGATCCATTGACCAAGAAGCCCTCCTTGAAGCGTCCATAAGCAAGCGTATGGCGCGTCCGCCCGTTTCCGTTAGTGCTTGTAAGCAAGCACTCCTTTGACATCCGCCGCATAGTGCATATAGACTCCTTCCATCGTCATGCCTCCGCCGGGAATTTCGGCAATGAGCTTCATCGGATTGCCGCATATGACGAGCTTGCCTTTCTTGAGCACGCTTACGCGATCGCAGTTGCGCTGAATGTCCTCCATGTCGTGGGATGCGACGACGATCGTTTTCCCTTGCTGCTTCAACTCGCGGAGCAGCCTCCAATAGTCTTTTTTCGCTTGCGGGTCGAGACCTGTCGTCGGTTCGTCGAGAAAAATGATTTTCGGGTCGTTCACAAGGGCGATCGCGAGCGACGTTCGCTGCCTCCACCCCCCCGGATAACCGCTTAATGACTTTATTGGCATATGGACCGAGTCCGAATTGCTCGATGATTCGATCCAAATCGTTTTTCCGTTTATAAAAGCCTTGAAAGAGCTCCATCGCCTCGCGGACGGTCATCTTGTCCACCAAGGACGTGCTTTGCAGATAAATGCCGATGTCTTCCTTCAAGCGTTCCGGCTCCAGCAGCAAATCCGAGCCGAGCATATGAATGTCGCCGTTGTCCGGCGTGCGTAGTCCCATCAATATTTCGAGAAGCGTCGTTTTGCCTGACCCGTTCGTCCCGATAATGCCGAAAATTTCGCCCTGCCTTACTTGAAAAGACACTTGATCGACCGCTTTATTCGCACCATAAAACTTGCTGATTGCGCTTGCTTGAATGACCGTTTCCATTTCCATTCTCCGGATAACCTCCATTCACACATTAAAGATGGATGAGCCAATCGTCTTACGGCGGGATTGAAATAGCTAGTTTGCGTCATGTTTTTACGATAACGCATACCGAAAGCTTTTTCACCGAAAACCTGATTTGTAATTCACGCAATTTTTTTGCGCGACCGCAAGGAAAGCGCAAACCGCTTGCGGGGAGCCGTGAACGAAGAAATAGCAGTCCGTCATACGAAAGGTGCGGTTATACACAAAACTATCCACAATTCTGCATAAATTGTTAGTTAATTCTGTCGATAGTCTTACAGTAATGGAGTGCTATTTTCGCGGTTTTCGTCGAATACTAGGCACTTTATCATAGGCAACGTTTTTTTATCCCCGTTATCCACATTGTCCACAATATTGCTGTGAAAAAAATATCCCCTTTTCGCTCACAATGTTAAGGGCGAGTAAACCTAGCGTTTACAGGCCTTTTACCTCGTTATGCACAAAACCGCCGCCAATTGTGGATAACTTTGTGCACAACACTAATTTTGGAAAGTTTTATTCGAGCTTTTCCATTCCAGATCTCGTACAGAGAACGGGAGAACGAGAAAAGACGGTGCAGATACGCAACCGTCTTTTCTTCCTTCTTTAATAATTATCCGTCAATCGAATGTTAAAGCGTATCAGTTCGCCGCCCGGCTTGCTCCCGTTCCCGCGACCCGGATTCCCGTCGTCATCACCGCTTGATTGCAAGCCGCCACGTAAGCCTGCGCCGCGGCCAGCACGATGTCCTTATGGATCGACGTCCCGCGGAAGCGCTGCTGCTGATGGACGATGCTTACGACCGCTTCCCCGTGCGCGTCTTCACCGGTCGATAAGGAGTGAAGCTCCAGATCCTCGAATTCGGCCGCTACCGGTATCGCCTGCTGGATCGCGTGGATGACCGCCTCGATCGGGCCCGCGCCCATTGCGATGTACGACTGCTCCGAGCCTTGCTCGTTCTCGCGAATCGTAACGCTGGCGGTGCGGGAGCGCTGCGTGCCGGCATGCACGTGCAGATCGACTAGCACGTACGGATCGGGCTGGGTTTCCGTCATCTCGCCCGCGATGCGGATCAGCTCATCGTCGGTTACGATTTTTTGCTCATCGGCTGTTACCTTGAATTTGTCATAGACATCCTGCAGCTGCGCGTCGGTCACGTCGATGCCGTATTCGGCGAGACGATGCTTGATGGCATGCCGGCCGGAATGCTTGCCCAGAATGATCATGTTCCGCGGTATGCCCATCGCTTCCGGATCCATGATCTCGTAAGTATTGCGGTTTTTAAGCAGACCGTCCTGGTGGATGCCGGATTCGTGCTGGAACGCGTTGCGGCCGACGATCGGCTTATTGTAGGCGATCGGAAAATTCATCGCGCGGCTGACCATGCGCGACGTTTCGAATATTTCGCCGATTTGGATATTCGTCTGCGCCCGCATCGCGTCCTTGCGCGTTTCGATCGCCATGACCAGCTCCTCGAGCGAGCAGTTGCCCGCCCTCTCGCCTATCCCGTTCACCGTCACCTCGATCTGCGTCGCACCTCCGTTAATCGCGGCCAGGCTGTTCGCGACGGCAAGGCCCAGGTCGTTATGGCAGTGAGCGCTGTATCTCACCGTCTCGCCGCCTCTGGCCTGCTTGCGGACCGTCCGGAACAGCTCGATCATCTCCTCCGGCAGCGCGTACCCCAGCGTATCCGGCAGATTGATGACCGTGGCGCCTTCGGCGATGACCGCTTCGACCAGCTGAATGACAAAGTCTCTGCCGGAACGCGTCGAATCCATGGCGGAAAATTCGATTTCGTCCACGAACTGCTTGCCGTAGGCAACCATTTCGCGGGCGATCTGCACGACTTCGTCGCGGGATTTGCGAAGCTGGTGGTTCAGATGGATATCCGACGACGAGATGAACAGGTGAAGGCGCCTGCGCGCCGCATCCTGCGTCGCCTTCACGGCCGCGTCAATATCGCCCTTCACCGCCCTGGCGAAGCCGGCGATCTCGACATGCTGCAGCTCGCGCGAAATTTGCTGCACGGCGGCGAATTCGCCGGGACTCGATACCGGAAAGCCCGGCTCGATAACGTCGATCCCCAGCTTGCCCAGCTGGCGGGCAATGACGATTTTCCGCTCAGGATCAAGTGACGCGCCCGGCGACTGCTCGCCGTCCCTTAACGTCGTATCGAAAATTTGAATTTTTTTCATTTCGTTTGCCATCTTAATCAGCCTCCAAAAAATAGATTCTCGATCAATAGAAAAAGGCCCGCCGTCTCCGAAAGAAGAGACGACGAGCCTAAAGCCCTACCGTGGTACCACTCTAATTGGCCGGAACATGCCGTTCGCGGAGTGCCGAGCGCTTCGGCTTCCTTGCGCGGCGGGTTCCGAACCCGCTTCATGCCCGATGACGGCGGCCAGCCGTAACGGCGTACGCGCGGCTGCCGATTGCGCAGCCCGATTCCGCCGTTCCGCTCCCAGGCGAGATTCAAACGTCCGCTTCGACTGCGTCGCACCGACCCGCAGCTCTCTTCACGCCTTCGTCGTTCCCGCTCGCCGCATTCGGCGAGGGAAAACCGGAAATCCGCTTTGCCAGCTTCCGTTTTACTGCTCCTGTTCATCGCGTTATCGCTTTATGTGATTGTTCATTTTGCGTTATGTCTAACCTACTTCGCTCGGCCTGCAACAAGAAAAGCCTGTCGTCTCCTATTCAAGAGACGACAGGCTATAATGACCCGCGCGGTACCACCCTTGTTGACATCCGATCATGCTTGCAACCAAGCAGGAATGCCCACCTTAGTCATATGGCCGGCTCCGGATGCCGACGCATATGCACCCGATTACGGAGGTTAACCGTAGCCATGTACTAAAGGCAACTAAGCTGTCATCCGACCGCCGACCTCGTTCCACCGCTCCGCTCCCAGGCGAGCTTCAAGCATCCTTCGTCTGCGTTGCACCGACCCGCAGCTCTCTCGTTCGGGGTTCCAAGCGGATCTGCGATCACGCTTCGAAGGTCCCGGTCTTCCCGGACTCGCTTTACTATTCCTGTTCCATGCGTTTGAAGCATATAAAGTTTGAAGTATTGCTGTTTATTATATGCGAACGAAAATAGTCTGTCAATTCGATAACGATGAAAATAATTCGCGATCAGCCGCCCACGGACCAGCTCTCGAGCGAAAAGCCCGGGTCGGCCTTCATATCGAGACCGGTTAACTGCTCCCGCTTTAGCTTCAGGAACGCGGCCGCTCCGATCATGGCGGCGTTATCCGTGCAGAGCGAGTTCGGCGGGACGAGCAGCGGCAAGCCTTCCGCCTCGCACCGGGCCGCCAGCGCCGACCGCAGTCCGCGATTGGCCGCGACGCCGCCGCAGAGCAGCAGCTGCTTTGCGCCGTATTCGCGCGCCGCGCGCATCGCCTTCGTTACGAGCACCTCCGTGACCGATTCCTGAAAGCCCCGGGCGAGCGCCGCCTCGTTCAGCTCCAGCCCCTTCATCCGCGTCTGGTTGATGACCGCCAGCACCGCCGATTTCAATCCGCTGAAGCTGAAATCGTAGCTTTCCGACTCCAGCCAGGCGCGAGGCAGCTCGATCGCCTCTTCGGCTTCGTGCGCCAGCCGGTCGATATGCGGGCCGCCGGGATATGGCAATCGCAGCGCGCGCGCCACTTTGTCGTAAGCTTCGCCGACCGCGTCGTCTCTCGTGCGGCCGACGACGCGAAACTCGCCTTCGCTCGCAAGCAGCACCAATTCGGTATGCCCGCCCGATACGACGAGCGCCATGCAGGGGTAGGCCATGTCGTGCACAAGCTCGTTCGCATAAATATGGCCGGCGATATGATGCGTGCCGATCAGCGGAATATCGAGCGCCATGGCAAGGCTCTTGGCGGCCACGATGCCGACGAGCAGCGCGCCGACGAGACCGGGTCCCTGCGTGACGGCGATCGCCGAGATGTCCTTAAGCTCAACTTCCGCCTCCTCGAGCGCTTGCTCGATAATGAGCGTAATCGACTCCACGTGCTTGCGCGAAGCGAGCTCCGGCACAACGCCGCCGAACCGTTCGTGAATGTCGATTTGACTCGATACGACATTCGACATAATCGTTTTGCCGCCGCGGATTACGGCCGCCGACGTCTCGTCGCAGCTTGTCTCGATCGCCAAGATGACGTCCGCCGCCGCGCCGTCTGTTGTATATTTTGAATGACTTACCATCGTCGATCTCCTGTCTTAAGCTGCTCTTGATCTAGCTCTGCCCACATAATGAGCGCATCCTCGTCGTTATCCGAATAGTACTTGGGCCGGATCCCGGAAGGCTCGAAGCCGTGCTTTCGGTATAGATGCTGTGCGACCTCGTTCGATACGCGCACCTCGAGCGTCATTTTGGCCGCGCCGTAAAATACCGCCGTCCGCTGCAGTTCCACAAGCAGGCTGTTGCCGTAGCCATGTCCGCGATAACCGGACCGCACCGCGATATTCGTCACATGCGCCTCGTCCATGATGACCCACATGCCGCCGTAGCCGATGATCTCCCCGCCAAGCTCCATGACCATGTACCGCGCAAACAGATTGTTCGTCAGCTCGTTTACGAACGCCTCCTTCGACCATGGGCTCGTGAAAGCCTCCTGCTCGATCGCGATGACGGCGGGGATGTCGGCCATCGTCATGGCTCGGTACAAGAGATTGTTGGCGTCTGCTCTCATTCCTTGGCCTCACCTGCTTGCTTCGCTTTCCAGACGACCTCCGCCTCGGTAAGCTGCGTGTAATTTGGCGCGAACGCGTGCGGATTCTCGATCTGGCCCGCCTCAAGCCGCATCCGCCCAAGCTCCGCGATCCATCTGCCTTCCTGCGCGAACGGCTGCAGCGCCACGATGACGCCCGCCGCTTCGCCGATCCGCTTCAGTCTCTCCGCTTCAGTACCGTGCAAGGAGAAATCCCCGACAAGCGACAGGCTCCCGACCGTTCCGGCCGCTTGGCCCCTCAGCCGCTCCTCAAGCCGATCGACCCAGACGTTCATCAGCCGCACGCCGTCGTCGGCCCAGCGGCGCCAAGCCGTCCCTTCCGCCATCGCGAACGCCGACGTATACACCTGCCCGCGCCTCGCGTCCATGACCGGAACGACCCAATGCTCGCCGCCGTTTGCAGAATCGCCAGCAGCTCCAGTCCCCCGTTGCCATGCGCCGTAAGCAAGCGCCTCCAGGCTCGATACGCCGACGAGCGGCTTGTCCCATGCCCAGGCGAGCGTCTTGCCGACGGCCGCCGCGATGCGCATCCCCGTATAGGAACCCGGGCCGTTCCCGACGGCAATCGCCTCCAATTCATTCTCCGTCATCCCGGTATCGGCAAGCATGTTCTTAATATTCGACACGACATGGACGGAATGGTTTCTCTCCGCCATCGTCTGCACCTCAGCCAGCACTTCTCCGCCGCTTACGATGGCCGCCGCCATCGACGCCGTAGACGTATCGACGGCCAATATCGCCCCCGCCCGGGCCTTCTCTGCTCTCATTCGTCTGCTCCAATCTTCTTCAACGCGTCGCACCAGCCGGCGTACGTCGCTCCGATACCGGTCAAGGCGATCCGCCGCGATTCACCGCCCAGATGCTCGATATACAGCTCCAGCCTTTCGTCCGGCAGCAGCTCCCTGATCAAGCTCGCCCACTCGACGATCGTCGCGCCGCCGCCGTAAAAATAATCGTCCAACCCAAGCTCGTCCGCTTCGTCGGGCGTCAGCCGGTACACGTCCATATGATAAAAGGGGAGCGACTCCCCTTCGTATTCCTTAATAATCGTAAAGGTCGGGCTGTTCACGATGCCCTTCACCCCGATCGCCTCGGCGAAAGCCTGCGAAAATCTCGTCTTGCCCGCGCCGAGGTCGCCGTCCAGCGCCAGCAGCGCGCCCGGCCTCGCCCAAGCGGCAAGCTGCCTCGCAAGCGCGACCGTATCCTGCTCCGTATGCGCCGTCCAAATGGCCCGGCTTATTTCGTGCTGCATCCCGTTCACCCGTTCATTTGTCAAAATGATTGTAGCCGCGCTTTGCGAGCGCTGCCCGCTTCCCGTCATGCCGAAGGAGCTCGACGCCGGGCGTTCCTTCTTCCGCCGTGCCAATCAGAAAAAAAGGCAGTCCTTCCGCATGGAACGCTTCCCGCAGCGCCTCCGCGTCTTCGGCGGCGACCGTCCCGATCAAGCAATAGTCCTCCCCGCCGTACAGCATCCACTCCAGCGGATCAATCCCCGCGCTTGCCGCATAAGCGGCAAGGCTGCCGCTTCTCGGCAGCAGGCGCTCCTCCAGCGTCAGCTTGAGCCCCGACGCCTCCGCGATTTCCCACGCCTCGCTGGCGAGGCCGTCGCTTACGTCGTTCAAGGAGCGGCAAGTGCCGCGCTCGAGCAGCAGCCGTCCCGCGCGCACGGAAGGCGCCGGCCGGCGATGCTCCCGCACGAGCGGCTTCGCCTTTCCGGGCGGCAGCCCGCTCGCCTTGGCGATCGCCTCGCAAGCGTCATCCTCGGTCATATCCGTACCGCCGCCGGCCGCCTCCAGCGCCAGCAGCGCGTGAAGACCGGCCGCCGACAAGCCGACGGCGCCGGTCACGAACACCGCGTCGCCGGGCTTCGCGCCCGAGCGGCGCAGCTCGCGCCCCGCTTCCACGGTTCCCGTCACCGTTACCGCGACGACGAGCTGCGCCGGCGACGACGTCGTATCGCCGCCGGCAACGGCAACCCCGTAGCGCTCGGCGCACGCGTACAGCCCGTCGTACAGCCTGCGCATCCGCTCCGGCCCGTAGGCGGGCGGCACGCTGACCGACACAAGCGCATGCAGCGGCACCCCGCCCATCGCGGCAATGTCGCTAACGCTTGCGGCCAGCGCCTTGAAGCCGACGTCCTCGTCCCGCATCGTCGCCGGCTTGAAGTGGACGGTCTCCACCATCGTGTCGACCGACAGCAGCAGCCGCTTCGGCTCCGCTACGCCGTCCGCCGCCGCGGCAAGATCGACGGCGGCGGCGTCATCGCCGATGCCGACGGCGACCCCTCTCTCCCGCTGCTGCCAATCCGCCGATTGGCGCGCGGCGGTCCAATGGTGAATACGAGCAAACTCATCCAAAACGAATGTCCCCTTCGGCTTCGGCTCTATCCGGGCAGGCTGCGCGGCGGCGCCGGCAGCCGTCCCTAGTAACAGCATTAGTGAATATCACGTTTCTTAAACCGTCCGCCCTTCACGTCGTGAATATTTCCGATCGCGAGGAAGGCGACAGGGTCGAGCTCGGAGACGATCGACTTCATCTTCGCTTCTTCGAGCCTCGTAATGACGCAGAAGATGACGCGCTTGCTTCCGCCCGTAAAACCGCCCTCTCCGTGCAAATACGTGACGCCGCGTCCGAGCCTGCTCATGATCGCATCGCCGATCTCCCTCGATTCGTCGCTGATGATCCAGACGGCCTTCGACTCGTCGAAGCCCTCGATCGTCATGTCGATCATCTTGAAGGCGATGTAATAAGCGATGAGCGAATACATCGCGCGGTCCCAGCCGAAGACGAAGCCGGCGCTGCCGAGGATGAACAGGTTAAGGAACATGACCGTCTCGCCTACGGAGAACGGAAGTCGCTTGTTGAACAAAATCGCGATGATCTCGGTTCCGTCGAGCGAGCCGCCGAAGCGGATGACCATGCCGACGCCGACGCCGAGAATAACGCCGCCGAATATCGCGGCGAGGAAGGGCTCGACCGTAAGAGGCGGGACCGGATGGAGCAGGAACGTCCCGATCGACATGATCGTTACGCCATATAGCGTCGAGACGGCGAACGTCTTGCCGATCTGCTTATACCCGAGAAACAGAAACGGAAGATTCAATAGAAACAGAAAGAGACCGAGCGGAATGTTGGACAGGTGGGATGCCATAATGGAAATGCCGACAATGCCGCCGTCAATGATATGATTTGGAACGAGAAAAATTTCCAGCCCGACCGAGACGAGAACCGCGCCGAGCGTTATAAACAGCGCTCTTCGCAGCAGCTCGAGCTTCGAAAGCTTATGATGCTGGGTTGCCCCCATATGTAGCGCCACTCCCTTTACCGGCCTGTTTCTCATTATTTTACCTTAAACACTATCGTATGTGAACCTCCCGCGACCTGAAGAGGTCGGGGCTTCTGAACAGCGAAGAATAGCCGGCCGCCTGTTGCTCGAGTGAGCAAGCTGCAATATGCAGGGGTACCGTTTTCCTCGTCGATTCAGCAACACGGTAAGACCGCGGCCCGGTTCAGGGCGTCTACTACTTTCCGCTTCGGG
>NZ_JACXIY010000026.1 GCF_014705655.1 Paenibacillus arenilitoris
GTCGGCCGCCCCCCTAGGGGGGCATCTTGATTCTGATGGGGAATTTTCAACTGATTATTTTGAGGAATTTTCATTTGGTGTTGACATGGACTGGGGAGAGTCCTGTTGCAGTTGCTGCTTGAGCAACTGCTCGGGCATCCGTAACTGTTAATGAATAGGTGTCCATTCCGACTGAGGCTCTAAATGCAGCCGTTGTATAAGGTATAGGTTCTAGGACAAACACGCCTCCACCCCACCCATTATTAGGTGCTGCTGAAAAGTGTTTATAGTTATTTGGGTATGCAATTACTCTGGTTGCTGACAAAGATTTAGTGGATGATATCCTATATGTTTGCCCTTCATATACACCAATATTATTAGCAATCGCAGTTTCGGCAGATAAATAACTATAAACAAACCCACCTACCATAACAGCTCCACTAACTAGTGCAATAAAATCTCCAACAGGTAATGGTCCATCAACAGTTGCGACTAAACCTAAAGCTGCCAATCGAGTTGCTAGTCCACTTTCAGTAAAGGCTAACCCCATTCCTTTTAAAACAGTTACTGATGAAGCAAGACTCGCGGTTTGCATGCTTTCCTGAGGATAATAACCATGTTCTTGATGGTAATCATAGTAATATTGTGCTAGTCGATCAACCCTTTGGAGTTGTTCTTCATCTTCTTGTGTATAGCTAACTCGTGTAATTGATTCATTCTTTTCGAGTCTTGAATTCATATGATTCGTATAAGACTCTCTTTCATGTAATTGTGAATTAAGTGCAGTAAAACTTATGTCTTTTGAGTCATTAACAATTTCTTTCATATCTACTAATACATCAAGAAGATAGGGATTATCTGTAAGTTCTTGATCTGTTAATGAAGCAGCCATCTCTTCAATTAGAGTTGGGGTTACTGTGAAATCTTCTTTGATGTTTTTTGAAGAGCTAGTAGCAAAAGCGGAGTTAAAGCTAGAAATCAAAATCACAAATGAAAGCATTAACGATAATGAAACTTTTTTTGTAATTCCAGCAAGCATATTTCCTTTGATTTTCAAATCAATTGCTCCTTCAACCATTAAATTTACCTCATCTCAAATTTCTATCCATCCAGTATTTATATAGAATAGAAAAAAAGGTTAGGTATGTTAAAAACAATATCATTTATATAACTTACAAGTAATAGCCACAAAGTACGCAAATTAAATATTGATTATATCGAAATGTGTCGATTTATCGAGTTTATTTATCGGTAAATTCATTGGGATTAGTACATTTGAATCGAGAGATCTTAAGACTGGGGACAAAAAAATGGTAAGGAAGCATACGCTTCCTCTTGAATTAAGCTTGGTTGAAAAGGTGGGAAGGCCTTACGTAGTTGCGTAATCCGGTAAACGTTGTACGATCAGGCAAGGTTTCTGACTTTGCAATCTTGAATAAATAACAGTACAGCATCGTTCCAATCCGAGTTTAATATAAGGCTTTCCTTGTTTGGCACTTCGAATTTCCTCCTATGGAGTTTTGCGTACCAAAGCAGATATGCGAAGGAAGGGGACGGGATTCGTATAACAATCAGTTATACACTTTCGTATGACTTGCACGAAAAACCGGGTTATTTGAAGGATATTCGCGTTCCTCTAAAATCGCCGGAATACATAGGGGTTTTTAAGTATATTGGAGGTCAGAAAATTTTGCCGAGTGGCTCGTATAATACCATATTACCGTTTCATCAAATAAATCGAAAATGACTTCGTTTTGTCCACAACGTCAAAAAGTTCGACAATACCGGCGAAGATTTGGAGGATTTAATTAGTATCGGCACAATCGGGCTTATCAAAGCGATCGAAAGCTTCCAAACCGAAGACACAAAGCTTGACCTTGAAAAAGGTGGCGCTTCTTTTATGGAATAAAACGAATGCGTTTTTCGTAAATTATATATTGAATATATTGATTGAAGTGTGGTGATTCGAATGAACGCATCGGAAAGAATACCTATGTATCAGATGGTTCAAAAGTACTTACGCGACTTGATAACGTCGCAAGTATTGAAGGTTGGAGATCGTATACCTTCGGAAAAGGAGCTCATGGAGCGTTTCGGAGTAAGCAAGATTACAGTCGTTAATGCCCTGTCAGGTTTGGTTAACGAAAGAATTATAACTAGGGTGCCTGGGAAGGGGACTTTTGTATGCGATCCTGAATATGAAGTTCCGACGACATCTCCTAAACGTGCCGTAAAGCCTGTCAATAAAACTAGCGGTGATAGGCGGACGCGGATGATAGGCCTAATTATACCCAGCATTTATGATTATTTTACCATTAGACTTATACATGGTATTCAGCAAGCACTAAATGAGAACGATTACCGTTGCGTTATCTATTTATCGGAGGGCAACATCGATAAGGAAAAAGAGGCTATCAAGACATGTAGTAAAATCGGAGCGGAAGGGTTACTGATATTCCCGGTTGACGAGGAATTATTCAACGAAGAAATATTAAGCATGAAATTTGCGGGTTATCCGTTCGTTCTCATCGACCGTTATCTACCAGGGGTTGAAACTCATTATATCGCATCAGACGGCAGGCTTGGCGTTAACATGGCTGTAAATTACCTGTGGGAGCTGGGGCATCGTGAAATCGCCATATGCTCGGATTCGCCCATACAAACCGTTACCGTTCAAGAGCGGATCGATGGATATATGAATGCTTTCAAGGAAAAGGGATCGCTAATTAACCCTGCCCACATCGTAACCGGTTTTGAAATCGGAAGTCTTGAGCAAGCTGAAACACATCCTTTGTACCGCTATATCCAAAATCGAATGGCAACGGCCTATATTACGCTAAATGGAAGTCTTGGAGTGAAAATCTATCAAATTGCGCGTCAAGCAGGATTGAAGGTGCCTGAGGATATATCCATCATCAGTTTTGACGATCCGACTTCAATAATCGAAGGATACAACACTTTCACACATGTTAAACAGTTTGAACAAGACATGGGCTACCGCGCGGCTTACACGCTGCTTGAGGTCATTAACAGCGATGACGGGCAACACGGAAAATTTTTTAAAACCCTAGTGGAGCCGGAATTGGTGATTGGCGAGACGACGGGAAAAAACGTTTTCTCCCCTTCATGATATCAACACTCGCATCTCCCTATATATAAACCTAATAACGAGTCAGACTCGCTTTCTGCTCGAACCTGACACCCCAATCTTTTTAAACAATTCCATTTGAATATATTGAATATGTACACTTATTAAGGAATAAAACACACCATATTGAATATATTTAAGCCAAAGAATGTAACCGATTGCAATTAGAGAGGGGGAAGCTGCGGGTGGTTTCGTTTTACAGGTAAAGTGCCCAAGGAAGCGACAGGCAAGAAAGTCGTGTTGGGTTCTCGCTCCTATGCCGCCAGAAGATAGCTATATAATCCCCCAGCCGCACCTCGAAACGGCTAAGCTGCCGGAGGACGGCGAAGATATCATCATTTACCGACGATGATGTAGGAGGTGTTCGGAGAAATGGTACCAAAGGGTGTGGTTATCCCTGGACTTGAGCGATTAAAAAAGAACAAGAAACTAACGAAGATTTGGTATTTCAGGCATGTCTATTTATTTTTGCTTCCTGCCATCATATGGTTTCTGGTTTTTGCTTACTATCCGATGTACGGCATTATAATAGCGTTCAAAGATTTCAAATTCAATTTGGGGATATTGGGGAGTCCTTGGGCTGGCTTTACATATTTCGAACAGTTTTTAAACGATTCCAGTTTTTACGATGTACTCCGAAATACGTTATCCATTAGTGTTCTTAAACTTATTATCGGATTTCCAGCTCCATTGATTCTAGCCTTAATGCTCAATGCAGTCATGCACAAAAAAATCAAAAGAGTGTTTCAAACGATCTCCTATCTGCCGCACTTCGTTTCGTGGGTCGTTGTCGTTACCTTGCTTCAAAAAATCTTGTCTCCGAACGTAGGGCTAATCAATGACATTCGGTATCAAATGGGTTTGGATCCTATCTTTTTTATGGGAAAGCCGGAATTGTTCTATCCATTGGTACTCATTTCCGACATTTGGAAAGGTATAGGCTGGGGTTCGATCATTTATTTAGCCGCGTTAACGAATATCGATCCGCACTTGTATGAAGCTGCGGAAATCGACGGGGCAGGTCGATGGAGCAAGCTATTTAAGATCACGCTTCCATGCCTTATTCCAACGATAGGCATATTGCTGATCTTCTCCCTCAGCGGAATACTGAACGCCGGTTTTGATCAAATTTGGCTGATGCAGTCCCCGGCAACATTAAGCGTCTCGGAAATTTTGGACACTTATGTCTTAAAAACAGGCCTCCAGCAGGGGCAATTAGCCTATTCCACGGCAATTGGTTTATTCAAGTCCGCGATCTCGCTGATTCTCATCGTTGCCGTAAATCATATATCCAGACGCGTGAGCGATGTATCGTTATGGTAATAAGCGAGCACGGAAGATGAGGAGGTGTATGTATGGGTGCGAGAAGGCTGACGCCGGCAGATAAAATGTACATGACGCTTAACTATTCGGTGCTCTTTTTATTCTGCGCGACGGCACTCTATCCATTTATCTACTTTCTTGCCCTATCCTTCAATGACGGTTACGATGCGATGAAGGGCGGAATCTATTATTTTCCTAGAGTGTTTACATTAGAAAACTATGCCAAAGCTTTTAGCAACCATTTGATCCTGAATTCGTTTTATATTTCCATTGCCCGAACCTTTGTGGTAACGGTTGCCTCCGTAATATTGACGGCCTTATTAGCTTACGCGCTTTCGCGGAAAGGCTTGCCCGGAAGAAAATATATTGTCTTCTTTTTTTTCTTTACCACGTTGTTCAGCGGAGGACTTATTCCGACGTTTATTCTGTACCGGCAATTACATATCCTGGATACGTTTTGGGTGTTGGTGTTACCGTCCCTATATAGTTTTTTCAATGCGATTATCATGAAAACTTTCTTTGACGGGATCCCAGACGGTCTGTCGGAATCGGCCCGAATAGACGGTGCAAGCGAGTTGTCGGTATTTGCAAGAATCATACTGCCCCTTTCGATGCCGGTGCTTGCTACCATTGCTTTGTTTGTCGGGGTGGGGGTGTGGAATGACTGGTTTACAGGTCAGTTTTTCATTCAGAATGAAAATCTGCAGCCTGCAGCTACGTTCCTTAACAAGATGATCAGCGAAGCGTCTTTCCAGTCGATGACGTCGTCGTCGGGAAATAGCGGATCTGCTATTCAGAACATGACCGAGACTCAAATGGAGCTCCGAGGCGTAACACCGGAAGCCTTGAGGATGACTTTCGTCATTATAATAACGACCCCGATCATCTGCGTGTATCCATTTCTTCAGAAATATTTCGTAAAAGGCGTATTGGTAGGTTCTCTTAAGGAGTAGTTGGTATAAAAGGCCATGCCTTTTATATAAAAACTTCCATTGGAAGGGGATTGTAGTATGCTGAAGAACAAGCGTAGGAGCTTTCTTGGCATGACGCTAGTCGTGTTGCTGCTTTTAGTGACAATGACGGCATGTATGGGAAAAGACAGAGAAGAGAATGCAGGCACGGTTGACACAGGCCCGAATGATTCAGGCACTGAAGAAATGAAGCCGGTAACCTTGACTTTCCTCAGTGCTTGGAACGGTGGCGGAGCCGGTTTCCCGCAGGACCAAAAGAATAATCCGGTAGCCCAAAAAATTAGGGAGAAAACCGGGGTAACGTTAGACCTGGAATCCATCACGACAAGTGAAGTGGAAAAACTAAACACCATGTTCGCTTCCGGTACGGTTCCCGATATTGTTAACGCCCCTTTCTGGTCAACTACGGGAGGAGAAGGACAAGTCATCAAGAAGGCGGCCATGGAAGGACAGCTTCTGGATTTAACCCCTTATCTCGATAAATACCCGAATATTAAAAGACTTGCGACGACCGGGATTGCGAAGGATTTTGCCGAGTTCGATCTCAATAGTCCCGAATTTGAAGGCAAGACGTATCTCATTCCTACGGAGACCCCGGACGGAACCCCTGAGAGCATTCATAATTGGAATTACGGCCTTTTTGCCAGGGGAGATATCCTGAAAGCTTTAAACGTAAAAGCGGAGGATATCGATACTCAAGATGAATTATATGATCTATTGGTTAAGATAAAAAATGGCGGTTTCAAGGATATTGGCGGGAAGCCGGTCATCCCGGCCGGAACCATGTGGAATGGATGGGATTACGGTCAATTCCTTGCCGGATGGACGGATTACACGATTTCGGATTTCCGTGAAGTAGATGGAAAGCTGATCCACTGGACGCAATCCAAGGATCATGAAGCTAGGTTGTTATACATGAGAAAGTTATTAACGGAAGGTTTGTTTGATCTTGAAGCCTTCAGCAATACGAGTACAACAGCGAATGAAAAGCTTACGACGGGAAAAGTTGCCGTATTCGGAGCCCAACCTATGCTAGGTGATTTACAAAAAACGCTTTATAAGACGAACCCGGAAATGAAATATGAACTATTGGGTCCGATGAAGAATAAGAGCGGAAACATTCGAACGCAAGTGGAAAAACCCGGCCGTTCCGGTTTCCCTGTTCTTTTCTTAAGCGCTAGCATCAAAGATCCCGATGCGGCATTACGGTACATTGATTATGTCAACAGCGAAGAAGGCCGACTGCTTGCGTATTTCGGGATCGAAGGAACGCACTACACCATGGAAAACGGGCTGCCCCAATGGAATCCCGATGTGAAAAAGCAATTCGATGAAAACCCGGATCTGAAAAGAGACGCAGGGCTCAATTATCTTCCGGGAAGGTTCATAGGGGCGTTCTCCTCTGAAGTCACTTGGCCTACGCCCGAAGATCAAAAAACGGAGTGGCAAAAGTTGGAGGAGAGTTTCTCGGCAAAAATGCCTATCCAAATCATAGACAAAGTAAGCGCCAGCTATCTTGCAAGAGATTGGCCCCAATATGAGCAATTTAGAGATAAAACCAGCAGTTTGAATTTCGATGAGGAATTTAAGAAAGCATTGTTTGCGGCGTCTGATGAAGAGGCTATAGATATGCTTCATAATGTTCAAGAAAAATTTAGAGATGCCGGCGTGGAAGAAATGTCAGAGTTCGTGGCCCAAAAAGCTGCAGAAAGAGAGGATGTAGGGTTCTAGAAGCGGGATCTGATGAAGCTAGCACGCTACAAAAAAAACCGCCTCCACGGGCGGTTTTTTCGCATATTCTGAAAGCACGATAATCACATCGATGAAGATAACAACGAGGGACGAACCATATTAACGAAAAGTGCCTTCTACTCGTTGGGAGCTAACAGGATTCGCGAAATAAGGTGTCCTTATTATGCTATTTTAAGACCATAAAATCGAGGTATCCTTGTCATTCTTGAACTATAATGCTAAATGAATGCGTACGGCAAAGGAGTAATATGTGATCGCTTCCGATATCCCGGCGGCAGGGTTTTATTACCATGTATGTGACACGGATCGGCGTCCGCTCGCATCGGATGCCCATTTTGACTGGTTCCGGGTAGCAAGTATCCGAGTAGATAGCTGATTTTGGAATTAGTATAATTTATAGTAAGTTCGAGGAGCGTGCGAAAATGAAAACCGAAAAGACCTACCTTTATTGGAATCCCGATATTCCTCTTGAGGAGCGAGTGAACGACCTGATCGCTCAATTGACACTGGATGAGAAAATCGGGCTTATGCCACAGTACCAGATCGCAATCGATCGTCTGGGCGTGCAGGCGTACAAGCATGGTACGGAGGCGGCACACGGGATGGCTTGGCTGGGGGAAGCGACGAGTTATCCTCAGCCGATCGGTCTCGCTTGTACTTGGGATAGCGATTTGCTTAAGAGAATCGGCTGCGCGATTGGGGACGAAGCTCGCGGCTTTTACAAGCGGAATCCGATCCTTAACGGTTTGACGTTGTGGGCGCCGACGGTTGACTTGGAGCGGGACCCTCGGTGGGGCCGGACGGAAGAAGCGTATGGCGAGGATCCGGTTCTGGCCGGCAAACTAGCCGCCGCACTCACGCAAGGCATTCAGGGGGACCATCCTTTTTACTTGAAGGCCGTTGCCACGCTGAAGCATTTTATTGGCAACAATAATGAGGCAGGAAGAGGCGATACATCTGTCAGCCTTGATCCACGCAACCTGCGCGAATATTACTTGAAGGCATTCGAGATCCCCTTCAAAGAAGGCGGAGCCCAGTCGATGATGACGGCATACAATGCGATCAACGGAGTGCCGGCGAACCTCAGCCAGCTCGTAATCGACGTCGTTAAACGCGAATGGGGAATGAACGGCTTTGTCGTCAGCGATGCCTTCGACGTAACGGGCACGGTGCGGGATCATCATTATGTAGAGACGCTTAAGGAAGCGGTGGCCCGGTCGATCCGGGAAGGCGGAATCGACAGTATTACGGACGAAGCGGCTGTAGTAACGGAGGCGATCCGCGAAGCGTTAGCGGACGGGCTATTAACAGAAAATGATCTGGATGCCGCTCTTCGGAATACGTTTCGCGTTCGTTTCCGGCTCGGGGAGTTCGACCCGTCGGAACGAAATCCGTATGCTGCGATCGACGAATCGGCGATCCTCCACCCAGATCACGCGGAGCTTGCGAGGGAGGCGGTGCAGAAAGCTGTTGTACTGCTCAAGAACGAAGGGAAGACGCTGCCGCTGCAGGCTGACAAGCTGAACAAGGTTGCTGTCATCGGACCTCTTGCCGATATCGTTTATCGCGACTGGTACAGCGGCACATTGCCTTATGCGGTTACTCCGCTGCAGGGAATCATAGAAAGGCTGGCGGCTGAGGGGAAAGGCGCCGAAACATCGTACTCCGCCGGCACTGATCGCGTGCGCATTAAGGCTGTTCGCAGCGGACGGTATGTCCAGCTCAGCGACGATTCAAAGGCTCCTCTTGCCGCTCGCGCGGAGAGGCCGGAAGAAGGCGACATTTTCGAAATATCGGACTGGGGCTTCGGTAGCCATACATTAGTTGCGTTGCGCAATAACCTCTATGTGACAACGGATGACAAGAACCTTCAAGCGTCTGCGCATCGGATTTGGGAGTGGTTTACGAAAGAAGTGTTCCAGATACGACCTGTAGCTCAGGACCGTTCGCTAGTTACCGCCTCGACCTGGAACGGAACGCCTGTAACGGTTGATAGTGAGACAGGTGTACTGCTTGTCGGAGACGGGCTGGCGGCTGAAACCGCGAACGATATTAACGTCGGAGGCGCTGCGGAGGCAGGGAGTTCGGTTGTTGGAACGCATGCCGACACGTTCGAGTTTGAACGTGTGTCGAGCGGCGTGGACGCGGCTGTCGAATCGGCTCGCGGCGCCGATGCGGCGATCGTGTTCGTCGGCAATCATCCACTGATCAACGGCAAGGAGACGATGGATCGGCCCGATATCACGCTGTCGGAATCGCAGGAAAAGCTGGCGCTTGCGGTAATTGAGGAGAACCCGAACACGATTGTTGTGGTCGTCGGCAGCTACCCGTTCGCCTTGAACGCTTTACAGGAGAAGGCGAAGGCAATCATCTACACGTCCCATGCGGGTCAGGAGCTCGGCCGTGCTGTTGCGGACGTTCTGTTCGGCGACGTCAATCCCGCAGGCCGAGTGAACATGACATGGTACAAGTCCGTTGATCAGCTTCC
This sequence comes from Paenibacillus arenilitoris, assembly GCF_014705655.1. Taxonomy (GTDB): domain Bacteria; phylum Bacillota; class Bacilli; order Paenibacillales; family Paenibacillaceae; genus Pristimantibacillus; species Pristimantibacillus arenilitoris. The sequence continues at coordinate 9,662 of NZ_JACXIY010000026.1, forward strand.
GCCATTCATGGACTACGATATCATCCGTGGCGGCCGAACGTATCAATATTTTGAAGGCGAACCGCTGTATCCGTTCGGACACGGCCTTTCGTACAGCGAATTCCGTTACGAAGCTTTGCATTTGTCGCCGAACAGCGCTGAAGCCGGGACAGACACGGCAGTCCGGGTTTCCTGCCGTGTGACGAACATAAGCGACTGTGCGGGTGAAGAGGTCGTGCAGCTTTATGTTCGTGCAAATAAATCCCGGGTCAAGCGCCCGCGCCTTCAGTTGGCGGACTTCAAACGTATCGCCCTGGCTCCGGGAGAGTCTGCGGAGGTGACGTTCCAACTGCAGCTCGAATCTCTGGCCATCTGGGACGTAACGCGCGACCGGTTCTGCGTAGAAAGTGGAACGTATACAGTCATGCTCGGCGCTTCCTCCGGCGATTTGCGGCTTGAAGGTCGCCTTACTGTCGACGGCGAGACGATACCACCGCGTGACCTTACGAAGGTGACTCGGGCCGCAAACTACGATGCGTATCAAGGCATTCATCTCGGTGAATGCATCGAAGGCGGAAGCGCCGCAGCCGTAAACGGCGATAAAGGCTGGCTTGCATGCCACGATGCAGAACTCGGTGCGGGGATCTTCTCGATCGAGCTGCGGGCCGCCGCCACTGAGGATGCTGTGGTTGAAGTTCGGTTGGATGGACCGGACGGTCCAATTGCAGGTAAGTGCAGGGTTCCGGCTGGCGGAGAACAGGACTGGCGGAGCCTCACTTGCGGGCTGACAGGCGCCTCGGGCAGGCGCGACGTGTACCTGGTCTTGGATGGTCCAGTGTCCCTCGCTTGGTTCCGGATGATGGCCGAAACGTGCATTTAAACTAAATATTCCAGTTGAGCCTAAATGGGCGCCCCGGTATATGTTTTATTGACATGTACCGGGGCGCCCATTTATTTTGTAACCCAAACCTAATAAAAAAAATCACTGATTCAGTCTAAAGGCTTTGGGGGAAAGTCCATAGGCTTTGGAAAACTTACGAGTGAAATAATTGCTGTCGTTAAACCCGCATTCGTATGAAATTTTCGTGATGGGGAGTCCGCTTTGCCTGAGCAGCATACGCGCGCGCTCCAAACGAAGTCGTTGCAGGTACGAAATAGGAGTCGTTTGATAATAAGATTGAAAGATCCGATTCAGATGCCGAACCGAAATATTGGATGTAGCCGCGATTTCCTCCAGAGTAAGAGGCTCGAGATAGTGATCTTCAATATAGGAGATCGCATTCGCCAAATGCATCAGATTGCTGTCCGTGCCATTCTCCTGATTGTCATACTGTCTGGACAAATAGACGACGAGCTCCATAAACCGGGAATTGAGCATCGTCTGATAGCCCTGATGCTTGTCGTTATATTCGTTGATCATATCGGCGATAATCGATGAGACGTGTTCCAAGCTTGGAATCGACAAATTAAGCCCGCTTTGAAAAGAATGAATATTGCGATAAAGCGGCTCCAAAACAAAAAGTGCCTGATAGCCGTTGGAGGTGCTTAAATCCGGACCGGCGCTTCGAAGTATGTCGGGCCGGAACATAATATTGCAAATTTTAAATTCATGTGGATTTTGATAAGCATGGGAGGTAGAACCGTTAATGACAAATACGTTCCCCTTCTTAATAAAATAAGTTTCGGAATCGACGATATGCGTAGCGTTCCCGTTCAATACAATCACGAGTTCGGTGAAGTCGTCATGCTTATGCAGAGGCGTATCCTCGTTGTGCCCGCCATACTGAATAAAAAACGGAAATTCCTTGTCATTGGTAAACCAGTTCAAATAAACGCTATCCACGATATCGCCTTTAATTGACGTCAACTTATTCATGCAGTTCGATTTCATAGTATTTCCTCGCCCGTTTGACATCCAACAACGCCCCCTTATTCTGTGATAGATGTATGCGGTATCATTTTTATTTTAATCGTGTGAAATTGCTGATCATACAACCAAAAATGTACTAAAAATCATATTAAAAATCGTTATTTAGAACTTTCGGTTCAGATTTGCATTTACAGATATGGCTATTTGATATCACGGATTCAGGATAACCGGAAAATGACTAAATCATGCTATACCCATGTCTAGAAAATGAAGGTTTGCATTAATTTTTTACAATATGATTTTAAAGGAGCAGCGAGGAACACGATGTGGATTTCGTTCCATGCGCGATGTGCTTTGGGTTTGATACCGCTTTCAACTGCATTCAGTGAAGATGAAGAGGCCAGGAGGTGATAGGTGCGGAATGGATGGCAGCACATGCGGAATGGCTTAGTTGGTTCGACTTTAAACCGTATCATTACCATTGCATCAAAGTGATAGCGATTACATTACAATTTCAGGGGGATGAAAATGAACAAAAAACTGGTTATGTTGCTTGTTAGTCTGATGTTGATCTTTTCCTTAGCGGCTTGCAGCAGCGGAAACGGCAGCACAAACAATCCAGCAAGCACCAATACTGCAACCGATGAAGCGTCAAACGATCCGGCGGCGACGAATGCTTCCGGGGAGGGAGATTCTGAGCAGGAGATGGATTTCGATATGGGCGGCAGAACAATTAAGATCGTAAACTTCTGGAGTTTGGAAATCCCGGAAGACAATCCGGATAATATCCAAAGGAAGAAAAACCTTGAAGCTCTGATGAAGAAACATAATTTCAAAGTTGAATACGTTGTCATCGATTTCGCCGAGTACCAGAACAAGGTTACAGCCTCGCTGCTTGCCGGCGAACCGGTAGGCGACATCATCTCCATAGCCAGATCCTACACCATTCCAACGCTGGTAAGTCAAGATCTGTTGTGGCCGGTTGACGAATTTACGAAAAATGAGAAAGTGTTCGATCCGAAAGTAACGAACGAGATTATGCAGTACAACGGGAGAGGGTATGGTTTTGGCGGGTACCCGGGCGGAGCAAACGGAATTTTCTACAACCGCACGTTGATGAACAATCTCGGCATGAAGTCGATACAAGAATATGTGGATGAAGATAACTGGAATTGGGAAACGTTCACACAAGTGATCAAAGACGCTAATAAAGATACGAACAACGATGGAAAGCTTGATACATGGGGATTGGCAGGCGGCGGCTTTATGGATTCAGCGCTTGCCTCCAACGAGACAGCTCTGGTGAAGGGGGATAAGCAGAACCTGGATGATCCTAAAACCGTCGAAGCTTTGAATTTCCTATCCAAACTGAATACCGAAAAACTCGTCAGACCTTCCGAGGGCGGCGATTGGACGGAGCCAAGTCAATTTTTCCGTCAAGGCAACACGTTGTTGTTTGCAGGCGGAGCTTATGAGGCGACTGGTTTGAGAACCGACATGAAGGATTTCGATATCGGCTTTGTTCCTTTCCCTAAAGGACCGAATGGAACTGCCTACAATACACCTGATAGCAATCCGTGGGCAATGGTCATTCCGAAGGCAGTAGAGAATCCGGAGCAGCTCGTTTATATCTGGGAGAAAATAGAGGATTACGAGTCCGTTTATGACTATCCCCTCCAGTCTTGGTACGAGACGATGTTTGACAACGAAGTTGATATCAATAATGTTAAAGTAGCGTCTAACAGATTCTATCTCGACAGTTTAGCTACGTTCCCGAGCATGCCATATTATGAGTTTGGTGACGAGATTGCGAAAGGCCAATCCGTATCCACGGTCATCGAGACATATAAAGCGCCTTTCCAGGCGGCAATCGATGAAGTCTATAAGAAATAACGATTGAAGTGATCAAACAGTCCGCATCTCTTCTAACAATGTGGACTGTTTGAAATTCACTCTTGCCGCGGGAGGGGAGCAGAATTGAGCGTCAGAAGCCAGAAATTAGTGAAATGGATATTTATATTTTTTGTTTTAGGTTTGTCCATATGGGCTGTCTACTCATCTAGTCAAAAAGGCAACGGCGATGTTCAAGCATTTAGCGAGTTTGCAGCGGTAACGGATTCGGATGCAAAAGCCGGATATGGCGCCTATATGAAACGCTACTCGAGCGCAGACAGACCGGCGGCGGAAATCCGAATCGAAGGCGAGCAGTATGCCGCACTCGAAGGGGACGGCTTTGAGCTTGCGGATGGATTTCAAGGACTGAAGGGTCAAGCTGTGTTGACGCCCGAGACGGGCTCGATTAGTTGGAAGGTTCAGGTTGATCAACCGGGTCTATATCATGTTCGGATTCATTATTTTCCTATTGAGGGGAAAAGCTCCGCTATCGAGAGGGAGCTCTCGATCAATCGGGAAGTGCCTTTTCAAGAAGCGGAAATCTTGTTGTTCGATCGATATTGGGGCAATCGCGAAGACGAAATCGAGCGGGACGATCGCGGCAACGATTTGCGCCCGAGGCAGATAGAGAAGCCGGCATGGCAAATCGCGTCCTTTAAGGACAACGAAGGTTACAATGACGAGCCCTATTTGTTTTATTTCGGCGAAGGGGTTCAGACCGTTTCTTTGACTTCCTTGAGGGAACCGATGGCTATCGACTATATCGAGTTATACCAGGAGCCGGTGTCAAAAACCTATGAAGAGCGGAAAGCCGAATATGAAGCTGCAGGAGCTGCAGCCGCTAAGGGTCAATTCATAATGATTCAAGCTGAGGATGCGGCCCTAAAATCTTCTCCAACGCTTTATCCGCTATCCGATCGGTCAAGCCCTGCGGTCACGCCGTACAGCGCTTCCAAAATTCGGATCAACGCGATTGGGGGCCTGAACTGGAAGCTGCCGGGACAGTGGATGGAATGGGAATTCGAAGTGGAAGAGGATGGGTTGTACCAGATTGCGCTAAAGCGCAAACAGGATCAGCTGCGGGGCGTCTATGCGACGCGCAGCATCATGATCGATGGCAAATATCCATTCCATGAAATGAAACGTATGCGATTCAGCTTCAATATGGATTGGCAAACTGATGTGCTGGGTGGAAATGAGCCTTACCTGTTCCATCTGACGAAAGGGAAACATACCATTCGCATGGCGGTTTCGCTCGGCGAGCTCGCTCCGCTTATTGAGACGATCGAATCGAGCGTGCTGAAGCTTAACGAAATGTATCGAAAAATATTGCTAATAACCTCGAATACGCCGGACCCTAACCGCGATTATCAATTGGAGAAGCGTATTCCCGGCATGATCGATGTTTTCCGGGAACAAGCTGGCCATATCCAGGCCGTGGCGGATTATCTCGAGCAATCGACGGGGGAGAGGAGCGATAAAGTCGCCGTTCTTCATACGATGGTAAGGCAGTTGAACGAAATGGCGGAGAAGCCGGAAACGATTGCGAACCGTCTGAACTCCTTTAAGGTGAATGTCGGCGGTCTTGGCACGTGGATGCTGACCGTGCGCGAACAGCCGCTTACGCTCGATTATCTGATCGTCGCGTCTCCGGACAGCAAGCTTCCGAGAGCGAAAGCGACATTGCTCGAGAAAATGAAGCACGAGCTGGGCGCTTACGTCGCCTCTTATACCGAAGACTACGATAGTATCGGCAGTACAGAAGAAAGCGGGCGTTCCGTCACGGTTTGGGTAACGACGGGAAGAGACCAGGCGCAAGTGTTGAAAGCGATGATAGACGACACCTTTACGCCCGAGACGAACATATCGGTAAATTTAAGGCTCGTTCCGGGCGGCATCCTGCTTCCGGCTGTCCTGGCTGGCGAAGGGCCTGATGTTGCCTTGCAGGCCGGCGAGGATCTCCCTGTCAATTATGCGATGAGGAAAGCCGCAGCCGATTTGACTGCTTTCCCGGATTTTGAAGAAGTCGCTGCAAGGTTCCGCGAAAGCGCAATAACTCCTTATAAATATGACGAAGGGGTATATGCGCTGCCGGAGCAGCAGACCTTCCCGATGATGTTCTACCGCAAGGATATTCTCAAAGAGCTGGACTTGGAGCCTCCGAAGACATGGCAGGATGTGTATAACATGATTTCGGTGCTGCAGAAGCACAACATGGAGTTTTATCTGCCGATCGAATCGGCTACGAACAATGCGACTCTCGTTCCGAATGCGGCGTTCGCCATGCTTCTCTACCAGAACGGCGGCGAGTTCTACCAGGACAATGGCATGAAGAGCGCACTCGACTCCGAGATTTCCATGCAGGTTTTCAAGCGCTGGTCGCAATTTTATACGAACTACAAATTTCCGCTGCAAGCGGATTTCGCGAATCGGTTCCGGACTGGCGAGATGCCGATCGGTATTGCCGATTATACAACGTACAATATGCTGACGGTTATGGCGCCGGAGATCAAAGGGTTGTGGGACTTTACCATCGTGCCTGGCACCGAGCGCAAGGACGGATCTGTAAGACATGAGGTCGCCAGCCATACGACCGCGGTCATGATGCTGGATAATGCCGACGACAAGGACGCGGCATGGTCATTCATGAAGTGGTGGACCGACAAGGATACTCAAATCGCTTACGGACGAGAGCTGGAAGGGTTGCTCGGCGAGGCCGCGCGATATCCGACAGCCAACATCGAAGCGCTTGCGCAGCTGCCGTGGCCAATCAAGGATTTCAACAATCTTGAACGCCAATGGCAATGGGTAAGGGGCATCCCTCAAGTGCCGGGCGGGTATTTCACCGGCAGGCATCTGGATAACGCTTTCCGGCGTGTCGTGAACCAGAGCGAGAATCCGCGCGAAGCTCTTTCGGATTATATTTTGTATATTAATGACGAAATCGCACTCAAGCGGCAGGAATTCAATCTGCAGAATTAGTTAGGGGGTGGAAGCCGATGCAAGCAGAAGTAAACCGTCATGCCGCGTCGAGCCTCATCCAGGCAAAGAAGCCGTCACGACTCGCCAATGTTGCCCGAGAGCTTCGGAAAAACAAGCACTACTACTTGCTGATGAGTCCGTACATGCTGATCTTCTTCGCTTTTACGGTCATTCCAGTCGTCATCTCGCTGGCACTCAGTTTCTTTTACTTTAACATGCTGGAGTTTCCGAGATTCGTAGGCTGGCAGAATTACTCCCGGTTGTTCCTGGGCGACGATGTGTTCATGATCGCCCTGAAGAATACGTTCATGTTCGCAGTCGTGACCGGTCCAGTCAGCTATATCGCATGTTTTCTCTTTGCCTGGATTATCAATGAACTGTCGCCCAAGGTCAGAGCGGTTATGACCCTTGTGTTTTATGCGCCGTCCATTTCGGGGAACGTATTCTTTATTTGGCTGATCGTATTTTCCGGAGACAGCTACGGTTATTTGAACGGGTTCCTTATGAGATTCGGTTTTATTCTCGAACCGATTCAATGGCTTTCGAAGGAGCAATATATACTGCCTATTATTATCATCGTCCAGTTGTGGCTTAGTCTGGGCACCAGCTTTCTGGCCTTCATCGCCGGTCTTCAGACGATCGACCGATCGCTGATCGAAGCGGGAGCCGTAGATGGCATCAAGAACCGCTGGCAGGAGCTTTGGTTTATCACGCTGCCGTCCATGCGGCCGCAGCTGATGTTCGGGGCCGTTATGCAGATTACAGGCTCGCTTGCGGTCGCCGATATATCGATCGCGCTAGCCGGATTTCCAAGCGTTAACTACGCGGGGCATACCATCGTAACGCACTTGATGGACTTCGGGACGATCCGCTTCGAGATGGGTTACGCATCTACTATCGCGACAGTGCTCTTCTGCGTGATGATCGGCGCCAATAAGTTGACGCAAAAACTGTTGCGAAAGGTAGGTGAATAAAATTGGTCATGAGGATGCTAGCTGTATTCCGGACCCCCAGGCGGTTGAACCGATCTTTTGCCGTCAGTTTTTTACTCTTCGCGCTTCTTGCCGTTTTCGGCGCGTTTATGGCGCTCCCGCTCATCTATGCGGTCAACAACGCATTCAAGCCGCTTGACGAACTGTTCATATTCCCGCCGCGGTTTCTGGTCAACAATCCGACGCTGGACAATTTCTTCGACCTGTTCGCCCTGATGGGGAGCTCGTGGGTGCCGCTGTCCCGCTATATCGCCAATACTTTGTTTATTACGATCGTCGGGACGGCTGGACATATTCTGCTGGCGTCTGCGGCGGCCTATCCTCTGGCGAAATACCGGTTTTGGGGTTCGGGGACACTATTCTCTATCGTTATTTTGTCGCTGATGTTCTCGGGACATGTTACCGCCATTCCGAACTATATGGTCATGTCCTGGCTCGGCTGGATCAACACGCACGCCTCGGTTATCGTGCCGTCTCTCGCCTTCCCGCTCGGACTGTTCCTCATGAAGCAATTCATGGAACAGATTCCGGATGCGCTGCTGGAAGCGGCCAAGATCGACGGAGCGAACGAATACCGGATTTATTGGAGCATCGTCATGCCGAACGTAAAGCCCGCATGGCTGACGCTTATGATTTTGCAGTTCCCCGCATTGTGGGGGACAGACGGAGGCAACTTCATATATAGCGAGAACCTGAAGACGCTCCATTACACGCTTGGCCAAATCTCTGCAGGCGGCATCGCCCGCGCAGGCGTCGGAGCGGCGGTCGCCCTTCTCTTGATGATCGTTCCGATTACGCTCTTTATCATCTCGCAGAGCAGCGTCATGCAGACGATGGCGACCTCCGGGATGAAAGAGTAGAAAGGATGAGACGCGATGTTGAGCAGCCTATATAAAGCAAGGACATTTGTCCTCACGACGCTCATCTGTTTGCTAAGCATTGGAATGGGAAGCGCGATCGTACATGCCGATGAAACTCCCGCATCCTATAATTATTCCTACTGGGGAGATCCTGTCGCCTCGCCTGCCGCCTATAGGGCAACGGCCATCTTGAATGGCGACATTCTGGGAGCCGGACCATTTAAGGAACCGAACGATATACACGTTACGGCAGACAAGCAAATTTATGTGCTGGACTCGGGGAATAATCGAATCGTGGTAATGGATGCGAGCTTCAAGCCGGTTCGCATCATCGATTCCTTCGATGGGAAGGAGGGGCCAGATAAATTTATGAGCCCGCAGGGCCTGTTTGTAACCGAAGACAAGCATATATACGTCGCTGATACGGGCAATAAAAGAATTGTTCATCTCGATCCGAATGGCGAGCTTGTGAAGGTGATCGAGAATCCTGAGTCCGAGCTATTTCAGGAGAAGTTCCAGTTCCAACCCGCTCGAGTTGTTGTCGATAAGGCCCAGCGGATTTATGTCATGGCTGCCGGCGTATTTGACGGATTTATGGAATTTAACGCTAATGGCGATTTTTCTACGTTCATAGGCGCGAACCGCGTAAGGGTCGACCCGGCAGAGTTGCTATGGAAACGGCTGTCGACCCGCGCCCAGCGGAGTCAGATGGCCATGTTTACGCCAACGGAATTTACGAACCTGGATATTAACGAGGAAGGATTTATTTATGCGACGAACGGCGACAGGTCTGGCGATACGATTAAGAAATTAAATGCCCAGGGGAACGATATTTTGAGGCGAACGGGGTATTTCAGCCCGCGCGGCGACATCGCTGCCATGTCTCAGACGGTCGCTTCGAGACTGATTGACATCGATGTCGCGGACAGCGAAATCTATTCAGTGCTTGATTCCAGGCGCGGACGAATATTCACCTACAACGGCGATGGACATTTCATGTATGTATTCGGCGGTCTGGGCAATCAGCTGGGCGAATTCAATGCGCCTTCAGCCATCGAGCGTGTAGGGGATCAATTTCTCGTCCTGGATAAGGCACTCGGGGAAATTACATTATTCGAGACAACAGAATATGGCCGGACCTTGAACGAAGCCGTGCGAAGCTACTACAGAGGCGATGAAGAGGCGGCCTTCGCCTTATTCCAGAAGTCGATCCATATGAACGCCAACCTGGAATTCGCCTATGCCGGAATTGGCAAAGCGCTGCTTCGGCAAGGGAAATACGCTGAGGCGATGAAATATTTTAAGCAAAGCAAGGATCAGCCGAACTATTCGAAGGCATTCCTGCTCCATCGCAAGGAAGTGCTGCGCGAATACTTTCCAGCGATCATGACCGGCATTGTCTTGATTGCGCTCGGCACAATCGCGTTCAGGAAGCTAAGGCAATGGAAAGGGGGAAGGAAGCGTGCCGCAATTGAACAGTGAACTTCTTAAACATCCATTTTATTTGATTCTGCACCCATTTAACGGCTATTGGGATTTGAAGTATGAATGGAACAAAAAAACGAATTTGATTGTTTCCTTCTCCATCTTGTTCCTCTTGGCCGTAACCAATATTATGAGCAGCCAGTATAGCGGATTCCTCGTCAATATATACAATCCCGCTAACATGAACAGCTTGATGGAGGTTCTGTATGTCCTGCTCCCGGTGTTGTTCTGGTGCGTGGCCAATTGGTCGCTCACGACCTTGATGGACGGAGAAGGGAAGTTTGTCGAAATTTTCACGTCGACCTGCTTTGCTTTCATTCCAATGGTGATCATCCCATTCCCATGGATTTGGTTAAGTAACGTCATCTCGATCCAGGAGACGGGCTTCTATTATTTCTCGCACAGCATCGCCCTTATCTGGTCATTGTATTTGTTGTTCGTCGGGAATATGACGGTTCATCAATTTACACCATCAAAGACGATAGGCACCCTTTTGTTATCGGTTGTCGCCATGGGGTTTCTGGCGTTCCTGTGCTTGCTTTTCTTTAGCCTGATTCAGCAAATCTCATCATTTGCTACAACTATTTACCAGGAAATTGACCTGAGAAGCTAAGGAAGGAGGCATGCGCAGCCATGAATTTGAAAAGATATGCCTTGCTGACTTCGTTGTTCCTCTTCGGAATAATGACTGCTGGTTGTGCGGGCTCCGGTTCTGACAAACAAACGGAGGCAAATCGCTCTGCTGCAGCGGAATTTGTTAAGGGAACGGCTTTGGCCGTTTCCTTCACGGATCCTCGAGTCGCGGATATGAAAGGCGTTGCAGAGAGCAATCGTCTGCAATTATTCGCAGACGATCAGTCGGGAGTTATTGCCGTTCTCGATAAAATAAGCGGAGAAGTATGGTACAGCAACCCGCCGGAGCGAGAATCCGATAAACTCGCGACAGGAATTAACAAGGATTTATTATCCGCACAATTGAAGCTCGATTTCCATAACGCGTTCGGCCAGCTCAGCTCGGTCAACTCCTATACGGATAGCGTCATTCATAAGCAAGTCAGCTTCGAAAACATTCCTAACGGCATCAGAGTGACTTATCAATTCGGAACGGAAGAGAAAACGGTTGACGATATTCCAAGCAAGCTGACGAAAGAACGCTTGGAGGAGCTTAAGGGTAAAGTGGATAAAACGGGCCAGCGCGCGCTGATGATTGCCTACAGAGAGGATACAGACCCTTCTGTGTATGTGCGAAATGATTCTCTGGCCGGGATTCAGCTGAAACGGACTCTCCAGGCACTCGAAGATGCCGGCTATACGGATGAAGATTTCCGGAAGGATCTCGAGGCGCTTCAGCTGGAGCATACCAAACCCGAACCGCGAGTATTCCTTGCCTCGATCGAGTATACCTTGGATGGCGATAGTCTTGTGGTCAAAGTGCCGGCATCCGGCATTCATTATTCAGAAGAGTATCCGATCCACACGATATCGGTTCTTGGTTTCTTCGGCGCAGAAGGAGAGGAGTCAGAAGGCTCCTTATTTGTACCGGACGGATCGGGGGCGCTTATCCATTTCAACAATGGCAAAACCAAGTATCCATCATACGAACAAAGGATCTATGGATCCGATCTAACGATGGAAAGTGTCAAAGACGGCGCCTTGGAAGAAAAAGCCAGAATGCCGGTATTTGGAATGATTCGCAAGGATGGAGCCTTTCTCGGCATTATTGAAGAAGGCGATTCCGTTGCAAGCGTTCATGCAGATGTAAGCGGCAGGTTGCATAGCTATAACTATATTTATCCAAGCTTTTATGTGATCAATAAGGACCAGGTCTCCCTGGACGCGAACGGTCAGGAACGTTCCTTGCCCAGGTATCAAGAGAAACCGACAAAATCGGACTTTACGATCCGTTACGCTTTTCTGAGCGGGGATGAAGCCAATTATTCCGGAATGGCGAAGTACTATCAACAGTATTTGATTAAAAGGCAGGGACTTCCCGAACGGAAGCCGGCAAGCGATTCAAATTCCGGGGATGTGCCGTTTTATTTGCAGCTGATCGGAAGCGTCGGGAAAAATAAGCATACGGTGGGAATCCCTTATAAGGCGCTGGAACCTCTGACAACCTTTAAACAAGCAGAGGATATCGTAAATCAGATGCAGGTGCGCAATATTCGCAATATTAAGCTTCAGTATTCGGGTTGGTTTAATAAAGGACTTGATCATCAGGTTCCGGATCATGTTGCGGTCGATGGAGCTGTAGGAGGGAGCAAAGCGCTTCGGGAATTCATCTCCTTCGCTCGGGACAAGGACCTTTCCTTTTTCCCGGACGTCTACATCGCAGAGGCGCGTACAAGCGATGGCTTCGATGTAACCAAGGAAGCTTCCAGAACATTAAGAGGAGATCCTGCCGCGATCTATCCGATTGAACCGGTCTTGAATCAGCGCGACCGCAGCAAAGCTCCGTCCTATGTTGTATCGCCGCGCTATATTTTGAAAGTTGTGGATTCCATGCTGAAAGATCTTGACGACTATCGTCTTGAAGGGATGTCGCTGCAGGATTTGGGCAGCCGGTTGAATACCGACTATCGGACAAGCCAACAGATCGACCGAACGGAATCCGAAACGATATCGAAAGAGGCGCTGACCAAGATTCGCGATCGGTATCTCGAGATTATAGCCGATGGCGGCAACGCTTATGCGTTTCCGTATATTACGGATATTACGAATGCGCCAATGACGAACAGCGGGTTCAAGATTGAAGACGAAGAAATACCATTCTATCAAATGGTCGTTCGCGGATATATCGACTATACGGGCAAGCCTTATAATCTGTCGACCTTCACCGACATGAACCAGTATGTAATGAAGTCTCTAGAATATGGCTCCGGCGTTTACTTCAAATGGATTCATGAATCGAATGATAAAGTAAAGGATACGGACTACAACGGCTTGTACGCCGTTCATTACGAGCAATGGCTGGAGCAGGCTGCGCAGATCTATGAGAATGTGAATGAAGTTTTGGGCAAAGTGCAGAACCAGATGATGATTTCGCACGAGAAGTTAAGCGAAGGCGTCTTCAAAACCGTTTATGAGAACGGTATCTATGTCATTGTGAACTACAATCGATCAATGGTACAGGCGGATGGCCTAAACGTCGAAGCCGGAGGCTATGTAATGGGTGGTGTGCAAAAATGAAATCCATACTAAAATCTCGCCTGTTGAAAAAGACTTACTCAGAAAAAAAGGCACTATGGGGTTTTCTTTACGTTTTGCCATGGCTGCTTGGATTTATTTTCTTTTTCTTTGTTCCTTTGCTGAGTTCATTGCAATTCAGCTTCAGCAAGATAACGGCCAATTCGGAAGGGATCACGGTTAAATACATCGGATTCGAAAACTACGTGGAAGCCTTGACGGTAAACACAAGCTTCAACCGCGTTCTGACCGAATCAATCGTGAATATCGTGGTCAATATTCCGCTGATCGTCATTTTCAGTTTATTCCTGGCGGTGCTGCTGAACCAGAAATTCATCGGAAGATCCGCTGCCCGGGCGATCTTCTTCCTTCCCGTTATTCTGGCATCCGGCGTTATTATGAATCTGGAGAGCACAAGCCTGGTGCAAGCGATAAGCGATGCAAGCTCAGGGGCAAAGGTCGTTAATTCCTTACAAAGCTTTGAGTTGGAGAAGATGATGCTGCAAGCCGGGGTTAGCGAATGGATCGTCAATTACCTCACAGGTTCCGTTGACCGTATCTATCAGATTGTCAGCCAATCGGGCGTTCAGATTCTGATCTTCCTCGCGGGAATCCAGACCATCTCACCGCAGTTGTACGAAGCCTCCAAGATGGAAGGGGCAACCGGCTACGAGGCCTTCTGGAAGATAACGTTCCCAATGGTCAGTCCGCTTATTCTGGTCAATGTGATTTATACCATTGTTGATTCGGTCTCCACCAACGAAATAACGGACTTGATTCTGGACACCGGTTTTTCTGCCTTTAATTTCGGTCTCAGCTCGGCGATGGCAACGATCTACTTTGTGGCCGTTGCTCTAATCTTGCTGATAAGCACCTATCTGATATCGAGGAAAGTTTTTTATTATGATTAGGGGGGCTGTACGAGTGCGCAATTCCCGACTGCTATCGGTAGAATCCTGGAAAAGGTGGATTTGGTCATTCGTCCGTCTTGTTTTGATTGCAGGGCTGTCGTTTTTGATTTTGTATCCGATTTTGCAAAAAATTTCGACAGCGATTAAAGATAAAGAGGATCTATATTCGCCGATCGTGGTGTGGGTTCCCATCCATTATACTTGGGATAATTTTAAGCAAGCGATCATGATTATGGATTACTGGGAAACATTAGTCAATACCTTTGCGCTGTCGATCTCTACTACAATCCTTACTGCGATATCTTGCGCTTTGGCTGGATATGGATTTGCACGGCTGAAATTCAAAGGAAGCAATCTGTTGTTTGCCGGAGTCATTCTGACCATATTGGTTCCGCCTTCGACGATTCTTATTCCCCTTTATCTCAACCTGAAGGATTTTACGCTGCTAGGGATAGTACCATTGCTTACGGGCAAATCGGCTAATCTGCTGAATACCTACTGGCCATTCATACTGACAGCCTTGACAGCCAATTCGCTGAAGGCGGGACTTTATATTTTTATATTCAGACAATTTTTCCGGGGAATCCCCAAAGAGGTCGAGGAAGCCGCATACATCGATGGCGCAGGGGTCGGGAGGACGTTTTCCCGAATTATGCTCCCGAACGCAATCCCGGCGATTATTACCGTGCTGCTCTTCTCGTTCGTGTGGCAATGGAACGACAGCTTCTTTACGACAACGTATCTGTCATCAGGCAAGGTCATGTCTGTGCAGCTGTCTGCTTTGCCATACAACCTAAATAATATTGTTAGCGGGGGTTCCTCCCAGGCAGATCCTTTCTATCTGAGCATGGTGCAGGATACAGGCATTCTGCTCGCTATCCTGCCGCTTATTATCATTTATTTCTTTGTGCAGCGGTACTTCGTTGAAGGGATCGAGCGCACTGGAATTGTCGGCTAGCCATATCGATAACGCATGACTAGGAGGAAAACCGACAAACTTATCCATTCTAATGTGGCAAAACAAAGTCCGTGGGCTTATTGCGCCCACGGACATTGTTCTTTACGCAGCTCTTTCCTCGACCCTTACTTTTTCAAGGTTGCCCCCCCGTTTACATGGGATATATTGTTTTTTTTATAAGAGTGTTGATGAGGTATAATTTTGATAGGAAAATAATTTCGACTCATCGTAAGAATCTTGATGTAAGCGCCGTCAAAGAAGTACCAAGCATCCGAAAGGAGACCTGGAATGGGAAGCAAGATCCTCGCCGCGGTAAGGAAAACGAACAATATTCGGCTAAAAAACAAGATGATTATTTCCATCGTGGTCGTGGTATTCATCCCGGTACTGCTCGTGGGCAGTATCTTGACGGTTTCCTACCGTCAGAATGTACTAGATCAGGCTACACAGCAAACCATGAACAACGTGGATAAGATCAAGAAGCAAGTAACGGACATTCTTCGGATGCCGATTGAAATATCGAACAAATTACAAGTAGACGACAGGCTATCCAATTTGGTCAATTCCCGCTATGAGACCAAATTCGACATGGTTACAGCCTATTGGGATTTTCGCTATTTCCGGGATTACGTGCAGCTATACAAGGAAATTCATAACATCCGCTTCTATACAGATCCGCCGATGAAGATTAGCAACTGGGACTTTCTAAGCGCAGATGAGTCTGTCAAAAACTCGGAATGGTATCTGGAGGCGTTGGACAAATCCAGTTCGTCCATCAGTTGGCGTTATATCCCTGACGAGACGAAGGACAATCGCCCTTACCTCAGCCTTGTTCGCAGAATTGATTTTCCGCTGTACCGTTCCTACGGAGTGCTGGTCATTGATTTGGATCAGGATGAACTCAATAGAATTCTAAGCCAGGAACCGTTCGATACGATGATTTTCGATTCTAAAGGCTTAATTGTCGCGGCCAAACAACCGCAGTGGGTCGGCCGGAATATCGACAGCATGGATTTCGCCAAGGATCTAAGCGATAAACCGGCTGGCGCTTACGAGTTTGATTATGAAGGGAAGACATCGAAGATTGTGGTGGAGGAGGTGGTTCCGCCATATAGCCGGAACGGGCTCAAAGTCGTTTCGGTCTTTACGATCGACAGCATCGTGAGCGACGCAAACCGGGTCGGCAGGCTGGGATTCAGCATCATTGCGGCCAGCTTGTCCATCGCGCTCGTCCTAGTCTACTTCACCTCCTCTTTTTTGTCCCACAGGCTGCTGCTGCTTAATAGGGTATTGAACAAAGTCTCCATAGGCAATCTGAACGTGAAGTCGGATGTGGATGGAAACGATGAGATTGGCGCGTTATCCAGACAGTTCAACCATATGCTTGCCAGCATCCGGAGCCTGATGGAAGAAGTGAGAGAGTCCCAACTGCAGAAAAACTTGCTGGAGCTGCGGCAGCGCGACATTAAGCTGAAGATGATGGCGAGCCAAATGAACCCGCACTTTCTGTTCAATGCGCTGGAGTCCATCCGAATGAAAGCGTTTGTAAAGGGAGATACGGAGATTTCCAATGTCGTGCATCTCTTGGGGAAACTGATGAGGCGCAGCATTGAAATCGGTGACCGCAAGATCACGCTCAAGGAAGAACTTGATATCGTGCGATGCTATTTGGAACTTCAGCAATTCCGTTTCGACGACGAACGTTTGACCTACAAGCTCCATCTGGATCATTCGGCAAAGAATGTGGAGATTCCCCCGCTCATTATTCAACCTCTAGTAGAAAATGCTGTGATACACGGGCTGGAGGAGATTGAAGAAAGGGGCATCGTAATTATCGATACTCGTGTGGAGTCGGATCGGGTAGTGATTACGGTAGAGGATAACGGGTGCGGCATACCGGAAAACAAATTGCGGGAAATTGAGCATTCATTTCAGGACATCGAAGATGCCGAGGAGCATCGGATAGGACTCCGCAACGTGCATCAGCGCCTTATTCTGACTTACGGAGAAGGATTCGGGCTAAAACTGGAAAGCCCGCCGGGATCCGGTACGCACATAACATTTTCCATACCGTTGGGAGGGAATTTGCATGTATAAAGTACTAGTGGCCGATGACGAACCGGCAATCCGGCAAGGGCTTCTGAAAATTGTCGATTGGGGAGCGCTTGGCTTCTGCGTGGTGGGAGACGTCTCAAACGGAAGAAAAGCGGTTGCCCTCCATCAGGAGCTTTCTCCCGAACTGATCGTCATCGATATCCGGATGCCGCGCATGGATGGTCTTCAAGCGATCCGCGAAATTCGCAAGACGGATAGGGATTGCCAATTTCTTATCCTGAGCGGATACGCCGACTTTGCCTACGCCAAGCAAGCCATCGAGATGGATGTGAGCGGCTATGTGCTCAAGCCGATCGATGTAGAGGAGCTAAGGGAGGAACTGCTGCGCATCCGAGCGAAACTGGATCAGTTGTCAGGTCGCGCAAAATTATCCGAATTCCATGCCGATGCGCTGCGGGAGGAACTTATCCTCAAGTTGATCGCGGCTGATCCGGCAGACGCCCAGCAGCTGGAATGCGAACTGGTACCCTTAACCAGCTTCGCAGGGAAATCCAAGCAAATTCTGTTGGTTGAGGCGGAGGACTTCTCTCAAGCGGGACCTGGATATCTGGAGTCGATTAAGATGAGATGGCTTGAAGCCGCGGAGTCGGAGGGGCTCGGGTACGGGTTTCTGACCGGCATGTATACCGGTTTCCTACTGAAGGAAGACTTGAACCGGCAAGGCGCCAAAAGCAAATGGACCCGGCTTCTGCAAGACGCCTGCGAGCCTGGGCGGGGCTTCACGGCCGCCGCTGGTCGGATTGTCTATGATCTCGCGGATATCCGTCAATCGTACGAGGGCGCCTTGGGATTGTTGAAAGATCGTTTCCTGCTCGACGAAGGACAGATCCACTTGGCGACGGAACACGTCTTGAGCCATTTGGTTGCGGAAACGAACGGGCATGCTCCCCCGGATTTGGAGGCGTTCGCTACCAAGCTGTTCTATATGCTGGATCTCGGCAGATGCGAGGGGGTGGCGGAGACGCTGAAGGAAGCGGGTAAGGCGCTAGCGGCTTACAATTCTTCCGAAACCGCGATCAAGACTAGCCTGGCCCAAGTGTTGTCCGTTGCGCTGAGCAAGCTGGCGGCTCTTCATCCAAGCATCAATATCCAGGATTATGCGCCTCTGCTTGCCGAGCTATATCAGCACACTCATTACGATAAGCTGATGCATGCCGCTCATTCCCAGCTCGCCGAACTGGCGAGAAGGCTGGGTGGGGACGGAAGCCTGCCCGTGGTCAAGCAAGTGATGGATTTTATCCAGCGGCATTATTATGAAAATCTAAAGCTGGAGACGATGGCTGAGATGTACAATTACAACAAAGGCTATTTGGGCAGAATGTTCAAGCAGCATACGGGAGATTCGTTCCATACCTTCTTGGACAAGGTCCGTATTCAGCAAGCGAGCCGGTTACTCAGGGAAGGTAACAAGGTCTACGAGGTTTCGGAGCTCGTAGGTTACCCCAATGTGGGTTATTTCCATAGCAAATTCAAGAAATATGTAGGAGCTTCCCCATCTTCGATCAAAGGGGCTCCTCCCAAGGCTGAGGCAGTTTCATTGGAAACATCATAGTTTTAAAGCGGGGGGCGGCATCTCATGAAAGCCAGAAATATAAAAGCGGCAATCCTTTTAATGATCGGAGCGCTTCTTGCAGCCACTGGCTGCGGCAACGGATCGGACTCCGATAGCTTCAGCAGTCCTGACACATCGTCGAACAAAGAACGCACACCCATGACAATCACTTTAGCATCTGGCGACCTCAACACTTTATGGGACGACATGCAAAGCGAAGTCGGCAAGCTCATAACGGAAAAAACCGGCATTTCGATCAAAGCGCAATTCCCGATAAACATCACTGACACGGATATGTTCGAGTTAATGGTGGCAAGAAACGAGTATCCGGACATGGTTTTGGCCAAAGTCAGCGCGGGCAAGCTGAAGGATGCCGGAGCATTGATCGATTTGACGCCGCTCATTGAAGAGCATGCGCCGAACATCAAGAAGGTCTATGGCGAATACATGAAACGTTTGCGCTGGAGCAATGACGACCATGGTATATACGTCCTGCCGACAGCACCTGTAAACCAAACCTACTTCAAGGCAGGAGGCGGCTTCAGGCTGCAGCATGCCGTGTTGAAGGAGCTGAACTATCCACAGATCAAGACGGTGAAGGATTTCGAGAATGCTCTCAAAGCTTATTATGACAAACACAAGACCACGGCCGACGGTCAACCGAACATTCCCTTGACCCTGAACGGAGGAGAATGGCAGTTTTTGATTAGCGTAACCAACCCGGCCGCCGCAGCGACTGGCGAGCCGGATGAAGGCGAATTTTATATCGACCCGAATACTTATGAGGCGAAACTCCATTATCTGCGTCCGGAAGAGAAAGAATACTTCCGTTGGCTGAACCATATGCACGACATCGGCTTGCTGGAACCGGAGAGCTTCGTTCAGAAGTATGATCAGTACAAGGCGAAGATTGCCAGCGGACGCGTTCTGGGACTCATCGATATGGATTGGGATTTCGCCGGAGAAGAAGCGGAATTGAGGAAGGAAGGCAAGTTCGACCAAACCTACGCCAACTTCCCGGTTACCTTGAATGAAACCTACAAAAGGCATGACTTCCAGAGCTACGGATATTTGGCGGGGATCGGCATCTCCATCACGAAGAGCGCCAAAGACCCGGTTCGCATCATCAAGTTTCTCGATTTTCTGGCGTCCGATGAAGGACAAGTATTGCTCAACTGGGGAATCGAAGACAAGCATTACAAGGTAGAAAACGGCAAACGCATCATTCCTGAAGATATTTTGAATAGGAGAGTCAATGATAATTGGAACTTTAGAAAAACGACAGGTATCGATATGTACCGATTTGGACCGAGCTACGGCGACGGCGTGAAGGACCCAACGGGCAACTATTATACCACTGTCTTCCCGGAACAAATCGAGAAGGAATACACCCAGGCGGATAGGGAGACACTGGCTGCTTACCATATCAAAAGTTACAAAGATCTGTGGCCGTCCGAGGAAGAATTCCCGGTTAGACCGTGGGGAGCGGCATGGAACATCAACATGGAGACCGGCTCTGAAGCGAATGTCATCTTCCAAAAGTGTCAGGACATTATGAAGAGGCGCATTACCCAAGCGATTCTGGCAGAGCCGGAACAATTCGACGCCATATGGGACGATTTCATGAAGGAGCTGAAGGAAGCGGGCGTCGAGAAGCTGAACGAGGAATTTACCAAGCTGGTGAAGGAACGCGTGAAGCTTTGGAATGAATAAGCTGCATCTACTTGGCGACTGGGCGGAGCAGAGACTTCTCAATGAAACGGATTATCCTGTCAACAGTTCAAATAGCATCGGGATACGTTTCCGTGTGTTTTTGAACAGGTTCAAAAACCATCAATTCGGCATTTTGATAAAACGTGAACTTGAGCAGCCCTAAATATGCTATTAAGATGAAGTCCTAAGCAGCCCGGGGGTGCAGCGCCGGAAGTGATCTATTTTCGGGCCCATGGCATTCAGTTTCGAAAGTAACGAAGGGACGGTTCTGAGCGAGCTGGGGGACTGGTCGGTTTCCCAGGTCGTTCTCCCAATAGATACATCGAGGGGGATAGCCAAATGAAGGTAGAACGTGCAGGGGGAAGGCTAAAACGCCTCTATAGAAGAAATACTTTATTGATAAAAATCTTATCCTCCTATTTAGTTATTGTTATCGTGCTATTATCCGTTTTTTCCTTTGTCATCTTTCGTACCTACAGCAATAAAAGTATAGAGCAAGTCAGTCAAACCTCTGAAAATTTTATATCGCAATCTTATTATATTACAGATTTAATGCTCATAAATGTTTATTATAACTTTTATCATTTATTTAATGATAGTCTGGATAGTGATCTTAATTATGGTTTGTATGTTGATAAAATAGATGCATTTGCCGATCAAGATGTATTAAAGAAATTAAGGCAATATGTGAAGTCAAATCCGCTTATTCGCTCCATTTATATTTATAATTCAAAGGCTGACAGGGTAATATTCAATATATCCGAGGTTGGAGAAGGGATTCTGTCGACAACTGATTTTTTGGATCAAGATATAATCCATATTCTGAAGAATTCAGAACGTAACGTTTCTGATGAATATTTCACAAGAAAAGTGGACTATGTAATAAATAATAGGGAAATAAGCGAAAATTTCTTAACCATGGTTCTTTCGAACACTTCAAATCATGGTGAAGTTGAATCGTCATTGGTCATTAATTTAAATGAAAGAATACTACAAGAAATGGTTACGAGTGGAAGTGCCGGAGATCTTAATCAAGTATTGATCATGTATAAAGATGGTAATGTATTATCTCATGATGACACTTCTATGATCAATAAAAATCTTGCCAATGAAAGCTTTGCGAAACAAATCATGTTGTCAAACCATGAAAAAGGAAGTTTTAAAACGAAGATTAATGATAGGGAGTCACTTGTCAGCTATGTAAAAGCAAAACATTTAGGCTTGATATTTATAGGCATAGGCGAATATAGCAAGCTATTATCGTCGGCCTATTCGATGCAAAAGACATTATTGATTGTAACGATTATTTTCATACTCGCAGGGATCATTTTAGCTGTATTCTTTACCTCAAGCATCTATAATCCCTTTAGAAAATTGCTTCATAAATACAGACTGGACTCATACCGTTTGTTGAATGATAAGAAGAAGACATTTTTGGTGAAATTAGTTGATGGGGAAATGGATGAAAAAATCTACGACAATGATTATAGGACGGAGTGCGGGGTAAGCTTTGACGACGCTCCATTCTATTTGACCCTTGTACTTAAAATGGATGCACTTGAAGATGTTCTTTCAGGTAAATGGTCGAAAGACGTAAAATTAGTGAAATTTGCAATTCTAAACATTGCAATTGAATTCTTTAGGGAAAAACGATTTAAGGTAGAGGGCATTGATAACGGACACGATTATGTAAGTATTATTTTAAATGTAAATAATAGAAGTGACGAGATTGTGCGTAAACTAATCGATACGACAACGGAAATACAAGATCAAGTAGAAAAATATTTGAAGATTTCGGTATCTGCGGGAATAGGAGATATTGTTGAAGGAGTTGAAGGGATAAGTAAATCCTTTCAGAATGCACTGGCAGCCTCGAATTATCGAATTATTTTCGGCAGAAAAGCAGTCATAGAATATGGCGATATAGCTGAGCGAAATAATAAGGGTCTCCATGAATATCCTTATGATATTGAGAAGAGAATGATCGAAGCCATAAAGGAACGCAATTTAAGAAAAATGGACATAAGCCTCAATGAGTTTTTTGAAAGGCTTGTTTTATCTAGTGCGGATGAAATACAAATAACGGTGCTGCAGTTAGCCGTGTTGCTTACAAGGACACTAAGCGGTATAGCCAAGACTAGTATAGAGAATGGAGAGTACAGCATAAAGGTGCTTATTGCTGAGATCCAAGCCTGCGAAACGTTGGAGGAAATAAAAACGTATCTCTATTCACTTTGCTCCAAGGTTATAGAGACAAAAGGCAATGATGCAAAAGAAAATGTAAAAACCATTATGGCGAATAAAATTAAAGATTATGTCGGAAAACATTATGATAATATGAATATTTCAACGGATACGGTAGCAAAGCATGTCGAGTTGTCTCCTAATTATGTCAGGTCTATATTCAAAGAGATAACGGGCATATCATTGTCGGATTATATTACGCAATGCAGGATGTCAGAAGCGCAGAGACTTCTAATCGAAACGGATGATCCTGTCAGCAGGATTGCTGAATTGGTTGGGTATCCAGAGAATAGCAAGCACTTCTTTACCGTATTTAAAAAACACTTTGGCAAAACCCCGGAGAATTATAGAATGAGTATCCATGATAACGGGAGTCAAAGCAAACGAATTTCGAATGAGTAAAATGAAGCAGATAAAGAACCGACAGCGGAATTGACTATGTCGAAGTAGTCATCTAAGCTGTCGGTTCTTTTTCTTGTAAACCGCCTGAGTTCAAATAGAATCAGGATACGTTGCAGTGTGTTTTTGAACAGGTTCAAAAACCATCAAATCGGCATTTTGGCAAAACGAGAACTTGAACAGCCATAAATGTGGTATTAGAGTCAAAAGGGAAAAGGCTTTCAGTGTTCCCACGACGCGAGCCATGAGATTTGCTTAGCATATAGGGAGGATGATCAGTATGAGTGTGGCATTGAGCAGTAACAAAGCGGACCGCGTAGTGATGAAGAAGAAAAAAAAGAGCTTCCTATCGGATGTGAAACAAAATTTCTATTTGTACTTATTGGTTTTACCAGGCGTTTTATTTTTTGTGATTTTCTCATACCTGCCGATGGTAGGAATCATCGTAGCTTTTCAAGACTTTAATGTGATGAAAGGACTTTTTGGAAGTGAATTTGTAGGTCTGAAAAATTTCGAGTATTTCTTCTCCTCAAAGGATTGGTTGGTAGTAACCTGGAACACCGTGTATTTAAACATATTGTTTCTTTTTACCGGGTTGTTTTTTGCGATCCTGATTGCCATTGTTTTATCGGAAATCAGATCCAAACATTATAAGAAAGTGACACAATCGGTTGTCATTCTGCCGCATTTTATTTCCTGGACATTAGTGTCGATGTTTGTTTTTGCAATATTGTCGACGGATGTAGGATTTATTAATGCCATTTTAAAAACGTTTGGATTGATTCAGGAAGGACAGGAAATCAATTTTTATTCTAATCCGAATATATGGGTCGGCATACTGGTTGTATTGAAAATATGGAAAGATGCGGGTTTCGGCTCCGTTATCTATTTGGCTGCTATAGCAGGCATGGACCAGAGTATGTATGAAGCTGCCAAAATTGACGGAGCCAGCCGGTTGCAGTGTATTACAAAGATTACGTTGCCGCAGCTTAGATCAACAGCCGTTCTATTGACCTTATTTGGCATCGGAGGCATATTCCACGGAGATCTGGGTATGATTTATGCGATTGTAGGCGACAACCCTAGTTTGTATGAGGCGACCGATGTCATTGATACTTATGTATTCAGAATGCTCAGGCAAATGAATGAAATGAGCATGACAGCCGCGATCGGATTTTATCAATCCCTTGTAGGTTTAGTCATCGTATTTGTAGCGAATTATTTTGCCAAGAAATATGATTCGGATTCTGCCATTTTT
Source organism: Paenibacillus arenilitoris (assembly GCF_014705655.1). Taxonomy (GTDB): domain Bacteria; phylum Bacillota; class Bacilli; order Paenibacillales; family Paenibacillaceae; genus Pristimantibacillus; species Pristimantibacillus arenilitoris. The sequence goes on from NZ_JACXIY010000026.1 coordinate 34,059, forward strand.
TAAAGGAAGGAGATTGAAAATGAAAAGCAGCTTGGAGAATAAAGCAATAGATCTATTTTCTTATGTTTTCATGGCCCTATTTTCAATATTTTGCATTGTGCCTTTTATCCTTATTATATCAAGCTCCCTGTCGGGCGAAAAAGCTGTACAATTAACCGGTTTTTCTCTTATTCCAAAAGATTTCTCGTTATTTGCTTACGAGGTCATATTTCAGGATAACACCATATTCACCGCTTACAAGACAACGATCATTATCACGGTTGTGGGTACATTCCTTTGCCTGATCCTTACCAGCGCCATGGCTTATGCCCTTTCCGTCAAAACGTTTACTCACAGAAATAAAATTGCTTTTTTCGTCTTTTTTACGATGTTGTTTAACGGAGGTTTGATACCTTCGTACCTCCTCATCTCCAAATATTTAGGTTTAAGCGATAATATCCTGGTTTATATTGTACCGGCGTTGATTAATCCGTTTAATATGTTTCTGTTAAGAAATTTCTTCAATCAAATACCGGATTCGCTGGCGGAGTCCGCCAAAATAGACGGAGCGAATGACATCTATATTTTATTTAAAATCATCCTTCCATTGGCAAAGCCTGCACTGGCAACAATCGGATTGTTTTATGGACTCGGTTTCTGGAACAAATGGTTTGAAGCCACCCTTTATATTAACGATAAAGATCTGTACACCTTGCAATATCTGATCATGAAGGTATTGAGAGAAGTGGACTTTATGTATCAAATGGATTACATGCAAGGAGCTGTGCTTAATTATGTTGCCCCAAAAAATACGGTCAAAATGGCTACAGCCGTAGTCACTACAGGTCCTATTATATTTGTTTATCCATTTGTGCAGAAGTACTTTGTTAAGGGGTTAGTAGTTGGAGCTGTTAAGGGCTAAACCCGCAAAAAGCGGTTTAGTATAGATGATCGTATAATAAAAGGGAGGAAGTAACATGAAGAAAAAGTTTTTTGTAGTGCTGCTTGCTGTCACGATGCTTGCTGCTTTATTCGCGGCATGCAGCAAGCAAACAAACGAGCCTTCTGGAAGCACGGCGCCAACCGGCAGTTCGACAGAAGGTACGGATCCTGCAGCAAAGAAGGAGCCGGTTACGCTTAATATTCGTTTCTTCGGGAATGAGAACGGGCATTATCGCGATGTCGATTCCGCCTTTAGAGAGTTTGAGAAACGGACGCAGGATACGCTTAATACGAAATTAAATGTTGTATGGACACCGCCTGCCGACTATGGAACAAAGCATCAATTATGGATGACATCGGGAGAAGACGTCGACCTCTTTGTTCCGTGGGAGTTGACTAAATTCGCCAAAGACGGCGTATTGGCAGATTTAAGCGAATACTTTAACAACCCGAAATATCCCGGACTTCAACAGGCTTTCTCAGAAGAGTATATCAATGATAATAAGATCTTTGGCAAAACCTACGCTATTCCGATTACAAACTCTTTCATGGATATGGAAGGCGTATGGTACAGAAAAGATTTGTTAACGAAGTATGGAATGGACGAGATCAGCAGTTATGACGATTTGTATAACTTCCTTGAAAAAGTGAAAGAAAACGAAAAAGACATGATCCCGTTTGGAAACTATGGAAATACCGCGTTCTTTAAATTATTTACCGATATCAATGCACAACAGCTGGAGGGAAAAGTATTTCCGTTTACCGGCCAAGGAAATCCGAAGAAAAATTTCGTTTACGTTCAAATCGCCGATGACGGGAAATCCGTTGCGGGTGTGGCGGCTTATGGCGACCCGGCATCCGAATGGGCTAACTTTCATCCCGAATACGGTCTGAATTATCTGATGAACCAGTTTAATCAAGCGAAGCGGTTTAACCCATTTATTCCGGCAGATACGTTGACAAACACGACCGGAACAGGTAAGCCTGAAGCTGCAGGATACATGACTGTAGGCGGTTTCAAGGGGAAAGAAGCCGAGCAAAAGGCAAAAGACCCGAATGCGGAGATCGGTTTCTGGCCGATTATGAAGAACAATCAGGAGATGGCGCCTGGAACGCAATCTACGGATGGCAAGGCATGGAACTTCATCGCAATACCTGCTAATTCCAAGAAAATTGACAGAACGATGGAATTCCTGGATTGGGTTTTCTCCAGCCAGGAGAACAATGACCTATTCACTTACGGAATCGAAGGTAAAAACTGGGAAGCTGTAGGGGATAAAGAGTGGAAGATTCCGGATGGAGTCGATCCGGCGAAAAATTACTCGTTCCCTGGTTACCAGATGACCTGGAATCCGACATTAACCAGAATTCCTGCAGAATTGCCGGAGCAGATTCGACAATATACGGAATATCAATATATGCCGGATACGTATCAGAAACATGTATTGGCAGGATTTACATTTGATCCAGAGCCTGTAAAAAATGAAATGGCCAAATGCAACACCGTTATGGATAAGTACCTTCCATTCTTATTGTCCGGTTTCGGCGAAGTTGAAGATAATTTGGCGAAGATGAATAAGGATTTGAGGGATTCGGGCGTAGAAAAGATTAAAGATGAATTGAAAAAGCAAATCAACGCCTTCCTCGCTCAAAAGAATTAAAATATTGGAATTTACATCACGATAAATTAGGAGCACCTAGAGATTTAGCTAAATCAAATCTTTAGGTGTTCTTGATTATAAAATAATTTACGTAAGGAGAGGACATTATTTATGGTTTTGCATAACAAGAAATCAGCCTGGGCGGTGCGCGCCCTGGCCGTCTGTCTGGCGGCAGTCATGCTGGTGTCATTGTTCGTCCCCGCGGCGAACAATCGTGTATTCGCGGCTAATGAAGAAACGCAGCCTGAACCTGCACAGTCTGAATCTGCTAACGGTATTTTGGACAAGATCGATTTCGGCAATCCTAATTCCGAAAGCGCTCACAATTTCAGGGGCGACTTTACGAGCGTGATCACCGGTTTTTTGGGGGAAACAGCCAGGATATCTGAGCCTCTTATTCCTGCTTCAGTTACAGGTGGTTTTTTAACCTTTTCCATGAAGGTGGATCCGTATCTGCAAAATTACTTTACGGTGAAGTTTGCAGGAGATGAGACGATGCCTTCACGAGCACAAATTGTGATCAATGGCGAACAGATCGGGTATTTCAAAGGGGGGGATTATTCTCCTCTGTTAGGTGGCGAACGAGCACCGAATCAATTTATATACAGCACCATTGTGCTTCCTCTGGAGTCGACGAGAGGGAAGGAAATCGTTGAAATCACAATCAATACAACGATTCCTTGGGGGAAGGTAGAACAACCGTCAAGAGGGTACTATACCGGTTATACCCATACCCAGGCTTATATTGATGTAGAGGATGAAGTGCAGGGGTATAAATTTAAAGAAGGTCAGGGACCGGGGACCGTAGTGCGACCTGAAGAAACGACTGAGCAAATTGAAGCAAAGATTGCACAGTTAAGCCAAGAACCCATTACCACCTTTATGAATCATTATAACCATCTCGGCAATAATCCGAACAACACGTTAAATATCGCGAAATACACAAATGCTCTTCGGTATTATGCCTTGGTCTTGAAAGACGACATATCTCCAATGAAAACCCCGGAAGCGAAACGTGAAGCGTTAATGCGTATGTTTCAAGCCATTGACGTTCATACGAAAAACTATTATGGAAATACAAGACTGGTGCTTCGCGGAGGACACCAGGGGGATTGGGGCGGCTTTTATGGCGAATTAGGCGAGGCTTTATATCTTGCGGAAAACCTGATCTCTGACGAAGAAGTGTTAGGGGAAGAAGCCTACAATGCCTTTCTGGATCAACCCTTTGCTACAGGAACGGTTGAAGGAGAATTTTCCCTTGCGAGCGCAGGGTGGAACGGTGAACCATTAACCCGAAGAATGGCTTGGGAACGGGTGCTGAAAGCGAATTTTGATTTCGCCCGTTCCAGACAATCGTATATTACGAATCAGGTGTTCTATACGTACGAAGGCGCATGGAAGGCTCATGAAGGGCTCAGGATGGTAGGGTCGGAATTCTATGAAGGGAAAGAGCGCAGTCATCAAATTTTATATGAAATATTTGGAATAAGACCCTGGTTAGGAGAAGAAGTACTGGTAGGTCCTAATGGGGAAGAACTAGATCTCTATCATTCTTTGTTTGCTCATGATGGTTCAGCTGTCTTTACCGATGATTATGTACATATTGTCGGCAAAGGGCTTGCAAAAAGCAAATTGGATGAAGAGGGTCATGTTGTACGACGCAAGCCTTATGGAGATCAGCATACAAATTTCACCCAAGGCGGATTGGGAAGAGAAAATCACTATGTAGGTATTTATGGGGAAGTGGCCAATTATATTTTGGAATACTTCTATCGAACCTTGGATCAGCCTGGGGATGAAGAAGTCAATGATGAACTTCTGAAACAAGCTCTTAACAGCTTTTATGGTCGTTTATGGACTCGAATCCAAGACCTGGATGATGAGGGCAAAAGACTCTTCGCGATGAATGCCCCTCTAGATGAACGGAATGGGGGTATGCCTTCCAGAACTCCTGCTTATGGCGCCAGAATGCTCGGATATGGCACGTCCTATGCGTACTTGGAAAAATATATGGCGGATCATGAGGAACGTTATAGCGGTCCGGAATGGGAGAAGTATTGGGACTATGCCAGATATACGGTAGGGGCCGTACAGCAGATGAAGATGGATAATCGCATATTGGGCGATTTGAATTCGAGGGATTTCAATCTGCGTGAAACCTATGACTATATTTTCAACACCCGGAAGGACTATGCAAGGTTTAATGATGTTAAGGCCGGGGTTGTCCTTCCTCAGACCGATTTTGACTATTATACAGAACAAGAGATTGACGCATTAGGTGTCAATCCGGAGGATTATGAGCAGTTTGCATGGATCGATGTAGATAATAATTTCATCTCCATGCGGGATGGGGACTTTAGAATGTTCGGGTCCCTATCAAGGAATAATATGGGATTCCCGGGAACTGGAAATCTTCATATTGTCACACCTGAGTATGTGCGATTGGTGCAGATTGCTCACAATAATCAATTGCAATATGAAGATTACTACATCAGATCGCATGATATGGATGTCTATTTCCAGCGAGGAGAACCGCCAGTCAAAGGATTCGCGCCTCAAGCCCTGGCAGGTGAAATATTGCCCATTGCGTATCAGCCGGGCGTTGGTAAAGTGGTGCGTGACAATTTTGAAGTCGATCACCCCTATGGAGCTTTGACGGATTTAATGGCGGCAAGATATGGAGAGTATTTCATCATCATGAATACGACTCGTCCTGAATACAAGAATGAAAGTACCTTTGAGGTGGAGCTGCCTTCCGATTATACAGGAAATGAGATTTTCGATTTTGTTTCAAAATCCAATATTCCGGTAACCAATGGAAAAGTAACCATTGGACCTGAAAAAGGAATGGTTTTAAAATTATCGTCCAAATTTGATCCGGCTCCAAAGCCAAATCATGTGGATTTTGCCAAAGCGGTTGAAGGCAATGGATTTGTAGATGTGATATGGAAAACGACTGCCGGAGGACAAACGTATACTCTCAAACGTTCTGAAACCGAACAGGGTCCGTATGCCGTGATTGCGGAAGGGTTAACGGGCAATCACTATAAAGATACCGATGTGGTGGGCGGGAAAGAATATTACTATAAAGTGGCAGCCGTGAATGAACATGGATCAGGCTGGGAGTCATGGCGCGCAAAAGCTGATCTGAGTGATGCCGGATCCAAAAATCTTGCTTCTCCATGGCAGCAGGACTTCATTGGCACCACGCAAGGAAGCGCAACGGTTAACGGTGATGCGATTACAATCCAGAATGTGGATGGGAAAGGCCTGGGAGAAGGGGACGATTTTAATATCTATAGAAGAGATATTAAGGACTCCTTCCACTATGTCCATCAGGTCGCAGTTGGAAACAGCTCGATCAGTGCCAGGATCGATCAGAATAGCGGCGCTCTGAGCGGTATTATGTTAAGGGAAGAGCTTTCTGATAATTCCCGTTATCTGTATTTTGGCGCGGATGACCAAGGGAACCTGGTCTTGCAAGATCGTAATCGAGTATCCTTTGTGGTATGGAATGGCGGTAAAGCTGTAAGTCCGTTCAATCATGGACTTAAAGGGTATCATGTCAATGACTATCCTTATATCAAGCTGTTGTGGCATCATAATTCGCAGATCGCCCATGCTTTTGTATCGAAAGATGGAGTCGATTGGGAATACGTCGCGAAGACGGAAAGTTTATTCCCATATGCCTATTATACAGGACTCGTATCGACTCAAGAGGCGGCATTCAGCGAAGTAACCGTATCGGCTATGCCGAGAGAAAGTCTGATTCCGTTTGTTGAGAAAGATAAAGATCAGATCACTTTGCATTGGACGAAACCGAAGCAAGCCTCCTGGTTCAACATATACCGCACCTATGATGAAGAGGCGAGCTTGACCGATCCGGTATTCAAGGCAGGCACGACCGAGCTGGAAGACGGCTCCCCTTGGGAGGAGGTTCTCACAGGTACAAGAGCGAAGCCATTCCAGGACTCATTACGGTATGGCAGTGCGTATTATAAGGTGCTGCCCGTTCATGACGACGGCTCTCCGCAACCGTTCTCGGCCACGGTCTCCGCTGATGCGGATCCGATTTCGGTCGTGCTGGAGGATGCGGAAAGCTTGCCGGCTTATGATTATACGAAGGCGAGCTTCTACCTGTACCATAAAGAATTGAATCGTATTAAAGCGGAGATGATGAAACCTGAATTTGACGAGGCGCAGCTGATTGACGAAATCTACGATGCGAAGAAGCTGCTCGTTTCGGTTCGGACGCTGCTGACGAAAATTCAGATGGATCCATCGATGGCCAGAGCCTCCGAGAAGTTCTGGCAGAATGATAACATCTCCGAGGAACAGAACGCATGGTATTTATTTGATGAAAATCCAAACACGATTGCCCACACCAGGTCTAAAGAAAGCTGGGTTGATGTGGACTTTGGCGCAGAAAACGAAAAAGTGGTGGATACGTTCCGCTACCTGCCGAGAAGAACACATGTAGGCCGTGTCAATGGCACCGTCTTCAAGGGCTCGAATGACGGAGTCAATTGGACGGATATGTACAAGATTCCGAATGCGTCGATTTATGAATGGTATTCCGGCCTTAATCCGGACAAGACGCCATATCGTTATATCCGCATCTATGACGATCATAATGGCTTCGTAAACTTTGAAGAAATCGAGTTACTAGAGATCGGCATTGACAAGACGCTGCTCGAGCATTTACTGGCTAATGCGGCTGAAATTGTAGCCGAATATTACACAACCGAAAGCTTCGAAGCTTTCCAAGCGGCGCATACGAATGCCGAGTCGGTGGCAGGTAATGCCGATACTGCCCAGGAGGAGATCGATGCGGCCGCGGCGAGTCTGCTGGAAGCGCTCGAAGGGCTGGAGTTTATCGAAGGGCTGCCGGTGCTTGCTCCGATCGGCGACAAACTCGTCGTTGCGGAGCAGCAGCTGACCTTTACAGTTGAAGAAATGAACGGCATGGAAGGTGTCGAATACGGAGCGGCCGATCTGCCTGAAGGAGCTTCCTTCAACGCGGAAACGCGCACATTCTCGTGGACGCCGGGCAAAGAACAGGGCGGCGTTCATCCGGTGACTTTTACCGTCAAATCCGGAGAACTGTCTACTTCCAGAACCGTTAAGATTACGGTGAAAGGATTGCCTGTAATCACGGCTGAGCCGGTTGTGGAAGTGACGGCGAAGGAGCTGCTCACCTATCAGGTGCCTGTAGCCGATCCTTCAGGGGCGGAACTGACTTATCAAGCTGAAAATCTGCCTGCGGGCGCATCCTTCGACTCAGCGGCCGGCGTGCTCTCCTGGACACCGGGACAGGCCGATTACGGCAGCCATCCGGTAACCTTTAAGGTGAGTAACGGAAGCTTCGAGGCCAGCCAAACCGTAGATTTCAAGGTTAAGCTGAATGTAATTACGCCAGAAGGTTATACGCAGGGCAGCCACTACATGTACATGAAGGAAGCGGCGCGGATCGAAGCGGAAATGGCGAAGCCGGAAGCAGACAAGGCGAAGCTTGCTGCCGAGCTTGAACAGGCGGAAGCTTTACTTGTTCAAGTGCCGTTGTCGCTCTATTGGTTCGAGGGCAACGTGGAGAATGCATTCGGCAAACATGACGGAACGGCTCATGGAAACGTTGGTTACTCCGAGGGCAAGACTGGCCAAGCTGTCAACTTGAATGGTACGGACAGCTACTTGACATTGCCGGCGGAACACGCCCTATCCGGTTACAGTGAAATCACTTTGGCAACCTGGGTCAATTGGAGAGGCGGCGGCAACTGGCAACGAATATTCGACTTCGGTAACAACACGAATCAGTTTATGTTCCTCTCGCCAAGCTCCGGCAACAATACGCTGCGATTCGCGATCAAGAACGGCGGCGGCGAGCAGATCGTCCAAACCTCGAAGCTCGCAAGCAACCAATGGGTGCATGTGGCGGTTACGCTTGGGGACAAAACGGCGAAGCTTTATGTGAACGGCGAACTAAAGGCAACGAACAACAATGTTACAATCAAGCCGAGCGATTTCAAGCCGGGCGCAAATTACATCGGCAAAAGCCAGTTTAACGATCCGTTGTTCAATGGGATGATCGACGAATTCAGCGCCTACAACTACGTCCTGAGCGCGGACGAGATCAAAGCCGTCATGAATAACACGGTGAACTGGATTGACAAAACGTTAATTCCGGTCCTGCTGGAAGAAGCGACTGCCGTAAACGCCGAGCATTATACGGCGGAAAGCTATGCGGCGCTTCAGACGGAGGTTTCGGAGGCGCAAGCGGTGTACAACAATACCGCTGCAGCACAGGCCGAGGTCGATGCGGCAGCCGCAAGCCTGCTGGAGGCTCTGGAGGGATTGGAGCTCAAGATCACGGCATCGCTCGATCCTTCCGAACCGAACGGCCAGAACGGGTGGTACACGGCGCCGGTAACGGTGACGCTGTCGGCTCACGGGAACGTGCAGTACAGTCTGGACGGCGGCACCAGCTGGAGTGTCTACGACGCGTCAGTTGTCCTCGGCCAGGAAGGGCCGAACCAGATGCTCTATCGTCCTGTAACTGTAACCGGTTCGGTCTACCCGAAATCGACGGAGGCGAAGATCGACCTGACCGCGCCTCAACTCGCGATCACCGGAGAAGCGTCCTATACGATCGATCAGACGGTCAACATCACATGCGAAGCGGTGGACACCGTCTCCGGCGTGACCTACTCGCCGTGCGATGCACCGCTCGTGGATGTCAAGGCGTATACGCTGCAGCCGGGCGTTCATAAGGTGACGGCGGAAGCGGAGGATGCCGCCGGGCACCGCTCATCGGCGGAACATTCGTACAGCGTAACTGCGACGTTCGACAGCCTGTCTGCGCTGACCGGCACGTTCGCGACTGAAACAGGGGGAGCGGGTGCGCAGCAAGTTGCGGCATCGCTTCAGCAGAAGCTGGCAGCGGCCAAAGCGAAAGCGGCTGAAAGGAAAGGCGCGGAGGCTCGCAAACTGCTGCAAGCGTACATCCAGGAAGTGAACAAGCAAAGCGGCAAAGTGTTCACGGCTGATCAAGCGGCCGTGCTGGTCCGCTGGGCGCAGTGGCTGCACGATGTGACGCCGCTTGCGAGCGGCGCTCCGGGCAAACCGGTCCTGTCCGACAACAACGGGCATGACACAGGGCTGAAGGACGGCAGCTACACGGTCACGATGAACCTGTGGTGGGGCAACAACGGCACCGAGTTCAAGCTGTACGAGAACGGTGAGTTGATCCATACGCAGGCGCTGTCGGACAACTCGCCGAAGGCGCAAACCGTAAAAACGGATATCGCAGGCAAAGCGAACGGAACGTATACGTACACCTGCGAACTGACGAACGTCTTCGGCACCACGGCCTGTGATCCGCTTGTCGTGAACGTCACCGACGCCGCTCCGGGCAAACCGGTCCTGTCCCATAACAACTGGGACGGCGACGGCAATTACAATGTGACGATGAACATGTGGTGGGGAACGAACGGTTCCGAATACCGCCTGTACGAGAACGGGACATTGATCGATTCGCAGACGCTGACCGAAGCGACGCCGAAGGCCCAAAAGGCGGCAACGAGCATTACCGGCAGAGCGCCGGGCGTATACGAGTACCGCGCGTTATTGGTCAATGCGGCGGGCGAGACGTCCAGCGAGACGATAACGATTACCGTCAAGGAGCAAGAAGATTGATAGACGAGTTAACCAGCAATTAATCATCGAAGCCCCCAATCGATTCTGCGTTCTAAATTGGGGGCTTCTCTTCTTGAAAATGGAAAAAGAAAGAGTGGGGATAGACACCGATATGCTGCAGCAGTAACGATGAGGAATAAGAAGGAGGTTAAAAATGGATTTCAGCAAATGGAGAAAGCGTTACCAACGTTGTATTGTCTATATTCTTTGTTTTACATTAGCGATCACCTTTACAGGCTTTGGAGGGAAGGAAACAGCGGAAGCGGCTGTTTCTCCGCTGATTACTTCTTACAAACCGCAGGCGGTAAACGCCGATACGAATGCTTCCTATACGGATGCAAACGGGAATACGATATCGGCGACGATCCATCACCCTGGCATTGCCATGTCGCTGGCAGATCTGGACAATATGCGCGATCATGTAAGAGCGGGAGACGAGCCTTGGAATACGGCGTTCGAGGCGTTTGCCGCCGACCCGCAATCCAGACCGAACCCAAGAATCTTATATGAAGCCGGAAATGATCTTTTCGTTAATATCCGCGGGCCGTGGGCCTTCACTGATGCGAACGGAAAATATTGGGCGAACCCAAGCGATTATGTGGGGACGCGCGCGAATACGGATGCTTTGGTCGCTTTTAAACAAGCGGTTATGTGGTATATTACCGGCGATGAGACGTACCGTTCCAGTGCGATGTCTATCATCAGAGCTTATTCCGGTATCCAGTCCGTTGCAACTCATACGAGCTTCCGTTTTGCGACGATGACTTACTTGCTCGCGGCGGCTGCCGAGATTATGCGATATTCCGATACCGAGGCGGAAAGTTTGAAATGGACGGAAACCGATACTCAGAATTTTACCAATATGATGGAGCTTTGCTCGGTCACTTATAACCCTCATTCTTTTTTCATGAACCAGCATCAGTTTACGGTTATGGGAACGATGGCGCGGGCGATCTTTACCAATGACCTGGAGCTGTATGCGGAGGCCGTAGAAGCAGCAATGGTTAACGCCGCAGGCGATGATGGAGGAAGAAACGGTTCGATCAAGCATGAAATGCGATGGATGACGACGAATGAAATGACAGGAGAACCGCTCGACCCGTCGGATTATCATGTGCAGTTAATGGAAATGGGCCGCGATGTGGGACATGCTTACGCCAATATCGCCGGATTGTCTACTTTGGCCCAGACCATCTACGCCCAGGGGACGAAGGTTGACCCGGTAGACGGAACCATGTCCACGGCCGCTAATGCGGTGAATCCATTCAACTTCCTTGATGACCGACTGTTGGCAGGAACAACCTATGCACTGAGGTACCATTTGGGATATGATGTGCTATGGACACCTGCTGTCGCAAACCAAAGCTATGCCGGTCAGATTTTTGACCAGATTAACCCGCATCTAAGAGGTAGGATCGATCCGTTCCTAAGTGTTTTATATAACTATTATAAATATATCGAAGGGCAGGATATGACCCAGGAAAAATTCAAATACCTGGCCTATGCCTATGAAACCAGAATGCCGGAGGTTGCAGGAAAGGATTATCCGCTGGCGTCGCTGCTGTACACGCCCGATGCAGCCGAGGCCGATGGGGTGAGCAATCGGATCATTCTGGGTAATATCACGGGATTGACAGCAACGAGGGCAGGTTCGGATACGATCAACATAAGATGGACGGCTGTACCGGACGCGCTCGGTTACAACATCTTTAGATCCACAGAAGAGAATGGAACGTATACCCAGATTAACAGTGCGCCAATTACAACAACGTCTTATAGCGATACAAGCTTGACTCCCAATACGATTTACTATTATAAGGTCAGCGTATCTGGAGGATCAACGTCGGCGGCTATATCGGAAACAACGGGAGGAACCGGCGTTCCGGTTTTCGATGCAAGCAGTTATTCTCTTCATGTCAATCATACGCATCAATCCGTATTAAGGGTCATTCACTCGGACCGAAGCATTCAGGTTCTTAACAGCCAAGCGAGCTTTACTTCATCAGATCCGACTGTAGCAGCCGTCGATTCGACAGGTTTGGTGACCGGGAACAGTGCGGGTACGGCTACGATTACCGCGACCTATAACGGGCAAGCTTATCAGGCAACCGTAAAAGTCATCGCCGACGCCTCTCTAAAAGCCTGGTACAAATTTGACGAAACGAGCGGAGCTTCAGCCGCGGACGCATCCGGATATGGCAATACCGGGACAGTAAATGGCGGCGCGGCCTGGACAACCGGGCAAACAGGCAACGCGGTCGTTCTTGACGGGACAAACGACTATATTGCGCTTCCTGCCAGCGTTGTCTCCGAGGCCGACGCGATCACGGTTGCGGCATGGGTCAATCTCGATACCGCGAGCAACTGGATGCGTATTTTCGATTTCGGTTCCGGAACCTCCACCTATATGTATCTTTCACCGAAAAACGGAGCCAATGGCAAAATCCGCTTTGCGATCAAAAACAATAATTCGAGTGAGCAAATCATTGAAGGCCAATCGGCGCTGCCTACGGGAGGCTGGCATCATGTGGCCGTCACGTTAAACGGTTCGACCGGTACGCTCTATGTCGACGGCGTTCAAGCGGGGAGCCATACGTCGATGACCATTAAGCCGTCCGATCTGGGCGAAACGACGCAGAATTGGATCGGACGCTCCCAATTCTCCGATCCGTATCTCGACGGACGGGTGGACGATTTCAGAATCTATAACCGCGCGATAAGTTCATCTGAAGTTACGAGCGTGATGAACGGACAAACCTTGGAAACCGTAACGGCAGCACCGACAGGAGTGACGGCTGCGACAGCAGACCACAGATCGATTAACGTAAGCTGGCCGGCAGTAGCGGGAGCAACGGGTTATAACGTTTACTTCTCCGATTCTCTGGCGGAGAATGCCGTCTATACAAAGATTAATAGTCAGTTGATAACGGGAACATCGTTTGCCAGCCAGGGATTGAAGCCGATAACTGCCTACCATTACAAGGTAACGGCTGTGAATGCAATAGGAGAATCGGACATGTCGGCCATTGCATCCGCAACAACCGATGGTATGCCGGTCGCGGGCCTCCTATCATGGTATAAGCTTGACGAAACAACCGGAGCTTCAGCCGCAGACGCATCCGGAAACGGCAATCATGGGACGTTGAATGGCGGTACAGCCTGGGCGACAGGTAAAATCGGAGGCGCTGCGGATCTTGCCGGACCGAACGGCTATATGGCTCTTCCTGGCGGTATTGTCTCCGGGACCGACGCGATTACCATTGCCGCTTGGGTGAATCTGGATACGGCGAGCAATTGGACGCGAATTTTCGATTTCGGTTCCGGAACTTCGACCAGTATGTTCCTGACGCCGAAAAATGGAGCAAATGGAAAAATCCGCTTTGCGATCAAGAACAATGGTTCAAGCGAACAAATCATTGACGGGCAGTCAGCGCTGCCGACTGGAGGCTGGCATCATGTGGCCGTCACCTTAAACGGTTCGACCGGCACTCTCTATGTTGATGGAGCTGGGGTGGGAAGCAATACGTCGATGACCCTTAAACCGTCCGATCTTGGCGCCACCACTCAGAATTGGATCGGCCGCTCCCAGTACCCGGATCCCTATCTCGACGGACGGGTGGATGACTTCCGGATTTATGACCAAGCGCTTCCTGCCGACGAGATCGCCGCGCTTGCCGCACCCGGCATGATCGCCTGGTACAAATTTGACCAAACCGGCGGGATCACAGTTGCAGACTCGTCAGGAGATTTCAATCATGGAACGATGAATGGCGGCGCAGCCTGGACGACAGGCAAAGTCGGCCATGCAGTGGAGCTTAACGGAACAAACGGCTATATTGCCCTCCCTTCCGGTATTGTCTCCGGAACCGACAAGATCACCATTGCGGCGTGGGTGAGAATGGATACCGTGAGCAACTGGACGCGTGTTTTCGATTTCGGCTCCGGAACTACGACTAATATGTTCCTTACGCCGAAAGCAGGGTCAAATGGAAAAATTCGCTTTGCAATCAAGAACAATGGTTCGAGCGAACAAATCATTAATGGGCAGTCGGCGCTGCAGGCGGGAGGCTGGCATCATGTCGCCGTCACATTAAATGGTTCGACCGGCAAGCTCTATGTCGACGGCCTTGAAGTGGGGAGCAATACGTCGATGACCATTAAACCGTCCGATCTTGGCGCCACCACTCAGAATTGGATCGGCCGTTCCCAATATACCTCCGATCCGTACCTTGACGGGCGAGTGGATGACTTCCGGATTTATAACCAAGCTCTCTCTGCCGGCGAGATCGCCGCGCTTGCAGGATTGTAACAGGCGGGAGAGAAGCACAACGATCAGAAGCCTGTAGACCCTGCTTCATTAGAAGCAGCAGAGTCTACAGGCTTTTACAATTACGAAGGCCGTTCAGCGCTTTGTATTCTGAGTTCAGAAAGCATCAGGATACCACCTTGCAGTGATAGTTTGAAAAAGGTTCAAAAACCATCAAATCGGCATTTTGACAAAATGAGAACTTGAACATTCATAATGTTGGTATTAAAGTCAAGCAAGGAAAAAACTTTCATACTGGAAAGGATGAGTCTGATTGGAGGATAACTATAATCTGTTATCAAAGAAGGGAGCTTGGGGAGATCAGGGAGACGGTACCTATGTCAATCCTATCTTGCCTGGAGATTATAGCGATCCGGATGCCATTCAGGTCGGGGATGATTATTACGCCATCTCCTCTACCTTGCATTGCTCTCCGGGGATGGCGGTGCTGCATTCCAAGGATCTTGTGAATTGGAGCATGATCGGACATGTTGTTCCAGATTTGACAAGCATCGGCCCGGAATACAATTACGATCGCATGAATCGTTACGGCAGAGGCGTCTGGGCCGGCGCCATCCGATTCCATAAGAATAAATATTGGGTGTATTTTTTTACGCCCGATGAAGGCTTGTTTATGAGCACGGCATCCGATCCGGCGGGACCTTGGGAGCCGCTTCATCAGGTTTGGGAGGTCAGCGGCTGGGACGATTGCTGTCCATTCTGGGACGATGACGGACAAGGCTACCTGGTTGCTACTCATTTTGCCGATAACTACAATATTCATTTAATTAAACTTAGTGAAGACGGCAAAGAGCTGCTGCATGACAGCGATAGGATTATCCATCAATACAAAGGGAGCGAAGCCAATAAGCTCTACAAAATAAATGGAACCTACTATTTCTTCCACAGCGAAGTGCGCGCTCAGGAAGGCTTCGAAGCCCGGGTTGTCATGATGTTAAGGGCAGAGCATATATATGGTCCTTATGAGGAAAAGGAAATTATCCATACACACGGAAAGGAAATAGACCGGGAGCCGAATCAGGGCGGACTTGTCCAGACGGTTTCCGGAGATTGGTACTTCATAAGCCATCAAGGATCGGGCGCGCACGAAGGCAGACCATTGCACTTGCTTCCCGTAACATGGGTGGACGGATGGCCGATTATCGGAGAAGATACGGACGGCGACGGAGTCGGAGAGATGGTATGGGGAGGCAGGAAGCCGATTAACGGGTATCCCGCAACGGTTCTTTCCACATACGACGATTTTGACAGAGCCGATCTTGCGCCGTATTGGGAATGGAACCATCAGCCAAGAGCCGATAAGTGGTCGTTAACGGCCCGGCCCGGCTATTTGCGTCTGCACACATGTCAGCCTATCGACAAGGACAATTTTTTCACCGTATGCAACGTCCTTTCACAAAGAGCGTTTAGAACCGTTCACAATGAGGCAACAGCAAAAATAGAGATCGGCAGCATGGCGGATGGACAAGAAGCAGGCCTTTGCCATTTTGCGAAAACCTATTGCACGATTGGCGTTCAACAACTGAACGGGACAAGGGTCCTGAAGTTCAACAGCTCGGGAACGATTGTATGGGGTCCAAAAATAACTGGCAGCGCCCTGTGGTTAAGGTCTGTATGGAACATAGACGGAATCAGCCGCTTCGAATACAGTGTCGATGGGGTACAATTCACGAGCTTTGGAGACGCGTATCAGCTCGGATGGGGCAATTACAGGGGAGACCGGATCGGGTTATACAGCTATAACTGCGAAAGTGAACAGGGTTATATCGATGTAGACCAGTTTTGTTATGAGGTCGCAGGAGCAAAGTGAGAGGATGATCTCGTTGAAAGCACGAACCAGCCCCACCCCTTTAAAGCATTTCGAGCTTGATCAAGTGCAATTACGGGATGATATTCATACGAATGCATTCAAGAAAGAATGGAGTTATTTGACCAGTTACGAAGTCGACCGCCTTCTTGCCGGCTTCCGTGAAACGAAGGGCTTGCAGCTGAAAGCGGATAAATACCCGGGGTGGGAGAACACCGAAATTCGAGGCCATACGTTAGGCCACTATTTGACTGCTGTCTCCCAAGCTTATTCGCAAACGAAAGATCAGGATCTGCTCGCGAGAATCGAATACCTTGTTGCAGAATTGGCCGAATGCCAACAGGACAGCGGTTATTTATCGGCTTAAGGATACTCGGCCGCCATGGAGCAGCAACTATACATTAAATATTAATGCGCAAATGAACTATTGGCTTGCGGAAACTTGTCAATTGGCGGAATGCCATGAGCCATTGCTCGACTTTATCAGCGGGTTGGCAAGGACCGGTGCAGAAACCGCAAAAATCAATTACGGGGCGAGAGGCTGGGTGGCCCATCACAATAGCGACATATGGCGCCAGTCAACACCGGTTGGAGACTATGGTGCGGGAGATCCGGTCTGGGCAAGCTGGTTTATGGCCGCTCCATGGCTCTGTCAGCATCTGTATGAGCATTACTTGTATGGAGGGGACAAGCAATTCCTACGGAAAACACCGGGGTATATCCGGGTCATCAGCTAACGCCGGAGGCTAGAAACGGAAATCGTGCATTCGATTTGAGGGGGAGACTCACGGAAGCGAGGATCCGTTCACGATTAGGCGGAACTTGCAGATGTAGAACAGATTGTCCGATTCGGATCGAAACGAATGGAACACCGGTTCCTTTTGATTTGGATTCGAGCGGTACGTTCGTCTTTGTTACAGAAAAAGGTTGCGAGTATACAATCTTTCCTATAAATGCGGGGCGGTTGGTCGGGATGATTTCGAGGTAAGCGTGCGCATCCCGGGACAGAATTGAGAGCCGTAAGTGAACCAGAGTAAGTCCGGAACATGAACGGCGTGTTCCGGACTTGTCGTTGTTATCGACAAGACATGGATGGAAATGGCGCAAATATACAAAGGGGCGAAGAAATAGGTGATGCGAATCTTGGACCTCTTTCGAAAGATGAGCCTGATGAGGCAGATCTTGTTTCTGATTCTGATGATGCTGATTATTTTGTTGATCTCCTTCATTATATCGAACACGATTGCCGGGGGGATCATCGAAAGGAAGGTCACCGTATCCGTGGACAAGATTCTGCAGCAGGTTATGGAAAAAATGGAGAGCTTCTACTCGGATATGGGCGGGATTTCGACCTCGCTTTTATACGGCCCGACAATCGAGAACTTCCTGGATTCGGATGATCTTACTAGGATTCTGATGAACAACGAAGTCAATTCCGTGTTCGCCAATACGATCAATCTGAAGGAGAACATAAGAGGCATCCATTTGTACGACAAGGATGGTAAGCTGGTCGCAGGCATCGGGGCGGGAACCGGCGATGCCGTCAAGTCTCCCGCCGCCAGGATCGAGTATTCCGGCATATTGTCGCAACCAAACACGAACGTTACATTGACTTATTATTCCATCGCCTTTCCGATTTACAATTTCAAAAGTGAATTACTGCGGGATTACAAAGGAACAAGCGTCTTCGTCATGAATACCGAGAATTTCAACCACATTTTGAAAAACGCTAAAATGACAGCTCATTCCCGATTCCTTTTGCTCGATCAAAACAATAAGATCATGGCAAGTGAAGGAGATACGCGCCGTTTCGATACGTTTGACCCGTCGGTATGGAAAAATGACAAGCGGTACATCTACCAGTCGGCCGTGCTTCCCCGTACCGGCTGGAAGCTAATCAGCATCATACCGAAAAACGAGCTGCTGCAGGATCTGGATGTCATTCAGAGACTTAATATCGTCACCTACCTGATCATGTTCGGCATGCTGTGTTTGTTCCTGTTTCTGTTTTTTACCCGCATTATGAAGCCGATCAAGGCTTTGATGGACTTTATAAAATCTTATCCGAAAAAGGGCGGGGAGCACCGTTTTAACGTCGTCGTTCATAACGAGATCGGCATGCTTGCTGTCAATCTGAACAAGATGCTTGATAAAATTGATTCACTGGGCAACGAGATCCAGCTTGCGCAAAGGCAAATGTATGAAATCGAAATTGCCAAAAAACAGGCGGAAATATCGGCATTCCGCAATCAGATCAATCCGCACTTTTTGTACAATACGCTGGAATGTATCCGTGCTTTAGCCTTATACAATAAGGGCGAGGAGATTGCGGACATATCGGCTTCCTTATCCAATATGTTCCGATATTCGGTGAAAGGAAACGACTTCGTGACGATCCGGGATGAAATTTCGCATGTCAAGGAGTATGCAAATATTATCGAGCTCCGCTTTATGAGGAGGATCCGGGTGGAAATCGAAGCCGAAGAAGGCCTGCTCGGCAAGAAGATGCTGAAAATGCTGCTGCAGCCGATTGTCGAGAATGCCGTCTTTCACGGCTTGGAGAAAAAAAGAGGCAAAGGCATCGTCCAGCTAACAGTACATTCGCTCTCAGACAACCGGATTCGATATACCGTCCAGGATAACGGTTGCGGCATGGATGAGAGACTCGTGCAAGAGCTGCTGCAACGTTTGAGGAATTCCGATGCGCTCGTCCCTGCGGTGAAGGATGACATGCAAGGAATCGGACTTCCCAATATTTACCGAAGAATCAAGCTGTTCTACGGCGATGCAGCGGAGATGGACATTCAAAGTCAGTTAAATAGCGGAACGATGATCAGCATTTCCATTCCGGTGCATGAAAATGCGGAGCATGAGGTGGGAACGAATCGTGGATAGCGTATTGATTGTTGACGATGAGCCTTGGGTTGCAAAAGGATTGAATGTATTGATCGACTGGGAGAGCCTGGGTTACACCGTAATTGGTGAAGCTTACGACGGAATTGATGCTATGGAAGCGATTGAGAAACAGAAACCCGATGTCGTGATCTCGGACATCCGCATGCCCGGATTGAACGGGATCGAGTTGCTCGAAAGCATTCGCCTTCAGGGGCTGCAAACGAAAGTTATCCTGGTCAGCGGCTTTGCGGAGTTCGACTATGCGCAAAAAGCGCTCCAGCTCGGCGCCTTCGATTATTTGCTCAAGCAGGTCGACAGAAACACGTTGACCGAGACCTTGCTGCGGTTAAAGATGGAGCTGGAGAAGAGGCATATAGGGAAGCGAGAACCGGAATTGCACCTCGAGGATCTGTTCGAATTGCTCGAGCCCGACAACAATATCAAAATCAGCAATTTTATGATCAATCGAGAAATGGAATTCGAGTTTCCCCACTACCGATTCATCAGCTGTTTATATCTACATTCGTCTGCTTCGGATGCCGTCATCGAGCAAGCGACGCAGAACGGTATCCAATGGATTCGCTTTCGCACGGGGCAGAATAAAACGTCGTATCTGGTCAATTACGACGAACAAAAAAGCCCGGCCGACTTGCTCGATTTCATCTCGGGAAGCCTTGACAGCGCTCATTACATGGGAATCAGCGGCATCGGGCTTTACTCGACGCCAATCGGCAAGCTGTATCAGGAATCGGATATCGCCCTGTCCAGCTCCTCCTTTCTGCAGGCGCAGAGGATGACCGAATATAAATCGACAGACCACATAGCAGAGCTGTCCAAGCTGGTGCTTAAAATCGAGCTGGCCATTAAAGGATATAAACGAGACATTATTCGGCAAGGGCTGAACGAGCTAAGCGAGGAATGCGAAAAGCGCAGCATGCTGATCGACCAAATTTCCGCGGTTTACAACCAGATCGTCTTGTTCGTATACAAATATTACGGCAACAGCGATTTTGCTCAAGGCCTTGAGTACTTGACGTATTCCCAAATCGTCCGATCCTGCGAGTCGGTGCGGCAGCTCTTTGAAAGGATCGGCGTCATCTTCGCACAGCAGTCAGATGAAGAGATGCTCCTTTCCAAAGAGACGGTGAAGAAAATCATCGACAAAATCGATTCCAGCTATACGGAGGATATTTCGCTCAGCATGTTATCAAGGCAATTCAATGTCAGTCTCGGTTACTTAAGCGCCTTGATCAAGAAGGAGACGGGAACCAACTATACAGATTACGTGGTCGCCATGAGATTGAATCTGGCTAAGGAGCTGCTGAGCGATGAATCTCTGTCGATACAGGATATCGTAGAACGGGTAGGGTATAAAGATTATTTTCATTTCAACAAGCTGTTCAAAAAACATTTCGGCATCACACCGAGCAAACACCGTAAAATATGATGCAACAAAAATCTACACCAAACCAAAAACAAAACTGAAGCATATGGCAAGCCCGAGATTCAGGCTAAGATAAGGATGTCTCAACCATTATACAATACTGGGGTGATCAGCAAGTATGAAAAAGTTGAAAGTGCTTACAGTATTAACCTTGGCGAGCGCCTTAGCTCTGACAGGCTGCAGCTCCGCAAAAAACGAAGAAAGCAGCAATAACGCACCGCCGAAGGAATCAGCAACCGCAACGAATTCGTCAGAGCCGGTAAGTCCTGAGAAGCTGACATGGTTCTCCGACGCGAGTTATTGGAACCCGCCATCGCCATGGAATACGGATCCTGACTCGGTGCAAGGTGCGATTACCGAAATAACCGGTCTGGTGTTTGATTTCAACATTCCGGCGTCAGATGCCGGCACGAAGCTGAACCTGATGTTGGTTTCGTCCGATCCGCTTCCGGACATCCTCACGCTGACGGACGGCATATTGATGAAGAAGCTGATTCAGGCGGATAAGGTGTGGAATCTGGAAGAGTTCTTGAAGAAATACGATCCTTCCTCGCCGCTGTTGACCAATTTCCCGGAGGACTTGAAGAAGGGACTGATCGAGCGGGATGGCGGATGGTACGCTTACCCAAGTCATATAGATACGAAGGAAGCGAGGAAAATGTATCCCCCATCCAGCGAGTTTTATTCCGACGGGGCCAAGTACCGCAACAATGGCGCGGTCATGTTCAATGAACAGATTATGAATGATGCCGGCATTTCCATTGACGAGCTCAAAACCGAGGATGGCGTGCTTGCCGCTCTCAAAAAAGTGAAGGACATGAACCTGAAGGTTGACGGCACGCCGGTTATCCCGCTTCAGATTGACGGTAAGGCATATCAAAACGGGGCGCTCAATACGCTTAAGGGGCATTTCGGCGCAATGCCTGTCGATAAGGATGGCAACTACCGGGACATGATTTTTGCGCCGGAAACGAAGCATGCGCTCGACTTCCTGTTCAAGACAGCGCAAGAAGGCTATTTCGATCCGGGGCAAATGACGCTGGACGCTCCGGCCGTGGACGCAGCCGTCAATTCCGGACGCGTATTCTGCTATATCGGGGGTACGGCCGGCAAAACCAATTCGGGCATCCCTTGGGTATCGCCCGGCCCGATCCTGTCGAATCAGAACACGAAGCCCGTGTATGGAAAGTCGATGAAAGCGCCAACAGGCTGGATGCAGACATTCATTTCCAAGACGGCCTCGAATCCGGAGAAAATCGCCAAATGGCTTGATTTTATGACCAGCCATGAAGGGCTTTTGCTCAATTATTACGGGTTTGAGGGCAAACATTATACACTTGAGAACGGTCTTGTCGTCTTGAATGAGCAGGGGCAAAAGGCCCAGAACGATTATTCGACAACCGGCGTATTTGCGTTATGGCCGTTCCACAATATTGCCTGGCATGATCACGCAACCGCAGCTCCTACCACGAAGGTCGGTACGGACGGACTCATGGCCATGCAAGTGCAGACGGCAGCCGCCAAGGCTTCGGTCATATACGATAGCTCGCCGCTCGCCATGCCGAACGATTTCATTCCGGCCAGCAGTAAAATGGCGAACGATAAAGCGCAAATCGCGACTTATTTGCAGTCCCAAATCTCCAAGATCATCCTCGCGAAGTCTGAGGAACAGAAAGAGAAGTACTACAACGAGATGATCGCCAAGGTGAAACAAATGGGACAATCCGAGATCGACGCGAAAATCAACGAGCAGTTCCATAAACAGGAGCAGGCTTTTGGCGTGAAGGTTGTAGGGATCAATTCGTAATCGAACGACCGTTTGTGAGCCGTGCCAAAGCGCCCAGCGCTTTGGCACGATCAATGTTGGCCTGAGAGGAGGAACGACAGGATGAAACTTTCAAGAAGAAAAGGCTATTCGCTCGGATACGATTTCCGGACCCAGCTGGAGCTCAATATCATGATCTGGCCGGCCATTATCCTGATTTGCGTCTTTAGCTTCTTCCCGTTTTTCGGGCTGCTGATGGCGTTCAAGAGCTATGATCCGATCACAGGGATCAAAGGGATCTTTACGAGCCCATGGAACCATTTTCAACACTTTACGCTCATCTTTGACAACTTTCAGTTCTGGCCGATGATCAAAAATACGATCGGCATCAATCTCTTAGGCTCGCTTGTCGGACTGCCGGCTACGCTTCTGTTCGCTTTGTTGCTGAACGAGATTACGAGCGCGAAATTCAAATCGTTTATTCAAACCGTGACTTATTTGCCGCACTTTTTGTCCTGGGTTATTTATGGCGGCTTGTTTATCACCCTCCTGAACCCCGAGGGCGGCATCGTAAACTATTTGCTCATGCAACTGCATCTGGTGGGCAAGCCGGTTCAATTTTTGGCGGATCCGGACTACTTTTGGGGGATTACGATCGTAACGGGATTGCTCAAAGACATCGGCTGGGGAGCGATCTTATACCTGGCGGCGATTGCTGGCGTCGATCAGTCGTTGTACGAGGCGGCTGCGATCGACGGCGCCGGGCGGTTCAAGAGAATGCTGCACGTTACGATCCCAAGCATCATGCCGACGGTCATGATTCTGATCATCTTCGCGGTCAGCGGCATGTTTAACAATAACTTCACGCAAATCTTCGTTCTGCAAAATTCGCTAAACCTGCCGGCAAGCCAGGTTATCGATACGTACATCTATCAAACGGGTCTGCTGCAATTCCAATTTGCCGCTGCGACGGCAATCGGGCTTATGAAATCGGTGCTTGCGCTTGTCCTGTTGATCGGAGCAAATTTTGCATCGCAGAGATTGACGAAATCGGGTCTGTTCTAGGAGGTGAACGATATGGTCGGAGGCAAGTCTTCGGGGGAGCGCGTTTTTAATATAACGAATGTCGCATTCATGCTGATTCTGATGTTTGCGACCATTTATCCGTTTTGGTATGCGGTCGCGAGCTCCCTGAACGGGGGAGTGGATCTTCAACGAGGGCCCGTGTTTCTATGGCCTCGGGAGTTTACCTGGGCAAGCTGGCGGACCGTATTGTCGGATCCAGGCTTGATTCAAGCGACATGGATTACCGTATCACGGACCGTGATCGTCACAGCCGTGTCCATACTATACACTGCGATGTTTGCCTACGCGTTTTCGAGGCCTTATTTGAGAGGGCGAAAATGGGTTATGGCTGTCGGATTTACAAGCATGTATTTCAGCGGCGGGTTGATTCCTTCCTTCATGTTAATCAATTGGCTGGGGCTGTATGATAATTATTGGGTCTACATCATTCCTTCCTTATTCGGAGGCTTCTGGAATGTAATTGTTCTGAATGCGAACTACAAAACCATTCCAGACTCGCTTTTCGAATCGGCCAAAATGGACGGAGCCAGCGAATTTATTGTGTTTTTCCGTATTGTTCTGCCGCTCTCAAAGCCGGTTTTAGCGGCGCTATCCGTTTTCTCGGCAGTAAGCATATGGAACGATTACGGTACTACCCTTTATTTCACGCAGTCCAATCATCTGCAAACCCTGCAATATCTTATATTGAAATTGCTTCAGACAAGCACGGCGATCGAGCAGTTGGCGAGCACTGCCC
Organism: Paenibacillus arenilitoris; assembly: GCF_014705655.1. Lineage (GTDB taxonomy): Bacteria > Bacillota > Bacilli > Paenibacillales > Paenibacillaceae > Pristimantibacillus > Pristimantibacillus arenilitoris. Next base: position 58,393 of record NZ_JACXIY010000026.1, read on the forward strand.
AGCTATCGAACGCATCCGTCTTCGCGCTGCTGTCCAAATCGCAAGGGGAGGGGCTCGTTACGTCGCAAACGCTTCAACTCTCCTCGATGGTAATCGCGTCGATTCCGATGATCGTTATGTACCCGTTCGCCCAGCGGTTCTTTCTTAAAGGTGTTTTGATAGGGTCCGTAAAAGAGTAATCCGAAAACCGTTATACTGAAAAGGAGTGGAGAAGGAATGAAATCGCCATTGTTCAGGGATCCCATCTATGACGGTGCGGCAGATCCTGTCGTTATTTGGAATCGGCAGGTCAAGGAATGGTGGATGATCTATACGAACCGCCGCGCAACGGTGGAGGGTCCGAGATTCGGATGGGTGCATGGCACCGATCTTGGTGTTGCTTCTTCATCGGATGGCGGATCTACCTGGTTATACCGGGGAATCCTGGAAGGTCTCGAAACGGAATGGGGAAGAAATACGTTCTGGGCGCCAGAAATCATATGGCATGAAGGGCTGTACCATATGTATGTCACATACGTCCACGGCGTACCGAAAGATTGGACGGGCAAGGCTCGTATCCGGCATTATACAAGCCCCGACCTTATTCATTGGGAGTTCCTGTCCACGCTTGGCATTAGCGAGGAGAACGTGATCGATGCCTGCGTGTACCGGCTGCCGAACGGCACGTTCCGAATGTGGTTTAAGCAGCGGAATCATACCTTCGCTGCCGAGAGCAACGATCTGTATGAATGGCAGCCTATTGGTCCGGTAATAACCGAAAGAGGCCATGAAGGACCGAATGTTTTCCGCCTGGGCGGCTATTATTGGATGATCGTAGACGAGTGGAGAGGACAAGGCGTATTCCGTTCCGATGATCTTACGGCATGGGAGCGAAACGGCCTCATTCTCGACCAGCCTGGCAAACGCGAGGATGACGGGACGATTGGCCTTCACGCCGATGTGGTCGTTCAAGGAGAAGAAGGGTATATTTTTTATTTTACTCATCCCGGCCGTGTGGATGGGCATCATGAAGAGTCGAACCATTATGAATGGCGACGTTCCTCCATTCAGGTGGCCAAGCTGGAGGTCGTGAACGGAGTGCTGATCTGCGACCGCGACATGGAGTTTGAGTTGAATCTTAGAGAAGAAGATTAATCATTCTGCCTATCTAGGGGGACCTGACCATCAATGTTCAAGGCGAATTAAAAATACGGACCAAACAAAGCGGCCCTGTATTGGCGGAAAAGCTGAAATAAAGGTGGAGGATGAATATCCGCTGAATGCTAGAAATCCACATTATCCAGTAATGCCAAAGCGGATCTGGTAGATGAACACTACTATAAAGCTCCAAATTGGTTTTTGGCGACGTTGTCCATTTGGTCTGCTATGCGCCGATGTTGGCCCATGTTGATTATGTAAACTGGCGGCCGGACTTGATTTGGTATAATAATCATTCGGTTTAAGGGACCCCTAATTACTATGTGCAGAAAATGTTCATGAATGATCAAGGCGATGTTGTACTGCCTTCTCAATACACGGATTTGGAAGAAAAGCAGCAGCTCGCCTAAGCTGCACGTTATCAGGGCTATAGCGGCAAAAATGCCTGCAAACGTACATCCTTGGGTCCATCGATGGGGCAATCGGACGAAACGCCTGCGGATGTGCAGGCATTTCAGGAATGCGAAGCTCTTTTCGAGCTTACAGAACGGGAAAAGATGCGCATTCGCAGGCATTTTCTTCGCAGTACGGATGCAGCGACCCAGAAGCCTGCACTTTTGCAGGTTCAAGCGCAAAGCGCGCTGCCAGGGCGCGTCACGCGGCGGCTTCGGCGCTAGGCGCGCCTCTTTTCTGTATAGCTGCCGGAAAACCGTTACGCATAGATGCGTTGATCGTGGCTATCCACGGATGATCTTTGGGCGGGTTTGCGTTGAGGCGCAGAACTGGCCTTTTTCTTTTGCTGCGACTTAAAGCGCTCTGTTTGTTTGAGTAGCAAAGCTTGTGACAGCTATGTTTGAACAGGTTCTAATAGATAGTCCTTTAAATAAATCCAGCGTTAAACTTGCTAATTTTTTTGCATGCTTCTTTTATTTTTATTATATCTCCCAATTTTCGCTCAGACTATAATGATGATGTCAACGGATAAATCAAGAGGGGGATGAAACAATGAAAAGACGTTTAACGGTTGTGAAGAGTTTGTATACAGCTTTGGCGATAAGTGTATTGTTAGCCGGATGCGCATCAAACGGTTCCGCAGGCAAAGAAAATGGAAGCACAGCCAATTCGGGGGCGGGAGGCGACTCCGGCGCGAATGAGGCGGTTACGATTACGACGGCTCGTATTGTCGGCGGAGACGTGACATTTAAAAATGGCGAAGATATCGATAACAACGTGCATTACAAATGGGCGAAGGATGAGCTGGGCATCATTCTCAAGAACGATTGGACGGTAGGAACCGGAGACGCATTTACAACGAAATTACGCTTGATGGTAAATACGAATGAGAAGCTTCCCGATGTATTCCGTACCGGGGATCTGAACCTGGCGACTCAATTAATCGACTCCGGCAAGCTGATGGATATTACGGAAGCATTTGAGCAATACGCATCCCCGCGTCTTAAGGCATTGTTTGAACAATACCCGCAGCTCTGGTATCCGGTAACGGTGGATGGAAGACGTTACGGGCTTCCGATAACGAATGCGGTCAGTTCGTCGAATGTGCTCTGGATCCGGCAGGATTGGCTTGATAAGCTTCATCTTGATGCTCCCGAAACGATGGAAGAGCTTGAGCAGGTTATGGATGCATTCACCAATCAAGATCCCGACGGCAATAACAAGAACGATACGATTGGAATGTCCGTATCGCTGCGCAACGGCGTAGCCACATGGATGGCCTCCTCTGACTTTATTTTCGGCAAAGCCGCTATGCCGACCAGTTGGAATAAAGGACCGGACGGGAAACTGCAATACGGCTCAGTCCAGCCTTCGGTCAAGGAGGGCGTATCCAAGCTAGCCAAATGGATGAAGAAGGGTTACCTTGACAAAGACGCCGGAACATTAGACGAAAGCAAAGCGGTTGAAAGCTTTATCCAAGGAAGATCGGGTATGGTATTCGGTCCGACCTGGATGGCTAGCGGATGGCCGTTCACCGCGGATATGAACTTCGATTACAAAGCGATTCCACTGCCGTCAGGCATTGACGGACAGCAGGGCTTCATGGCGGAACAGTTGACTTCCATGCAGTTCTACTTTAACAAGGATTTCAAGCACATGGATCGTTTTTTCGTGTATTTGGATAAAATTATGGGTCCAGGCTTCTACGATACCGAATCGGAATTTGCGAACGGTTGGGCGGAAGGCTACGACTATGTGATGGAAAACGGCGAGCCGGTGTATGATCACGACAAAATACCCGGAGGTTTCACAGACGCCAAAAAATATACCCTTTTCTACAATGATATTCAAACGCCAAAGATGGAATTAGAGGTTATGGCTAAACTCGGAGAAGGCAATGCTCCGGAAACGTCATATGATAAGCAGTTTGCGAGCCGGGACAAGCGGTGGCAGGAGGGGGCGGCTGTACTGAAAACCTACATGGACAAAGCTTCCGTACTGAATGAAATGACTGGACCTCCAACGCCGGCAATGTCCAAGAAAAGCGAACTTCTCAAAAAGATGGAAAACGAAACCTTTTTGAAAATTATTTACGGAAGCTCGCCGATTGAATCATTTGATACATTCGTTGAGCAATGGAAGAAAGCGGGCGGCGATGAAATTACGAAAGAAGTAAATGAGTGGTACGCGTCTGTGATCGAATAATGCCGAATGACGGACCTTGAGGGAGGAGCCTCTTTCAAGGTCCGTCTGTATTCGCAATCTACATGGGGGTGTGAGAAGGATGTCAGTCCGTACGGAAGGGAAGAAACAGTCGAGGTTCATCAAGGATTTGCCGATTCATTTATTTATTTTGCCATCGATTATTCTGCTGCTCATTTTTAACTACATGCCAATGGCGGGGATCATTCTTGCTTTTCAAGACTATAAGCCGCGACTCGGGTTGTTCCATTCGCCGTGGGTCGGCTTGGAGCATTTCCGTTACCTGTTTACGTATCCGGACAGCAAGCAGGTCATTTGGAATACGTTTCTAATTGCCTCTTTAAAAATAGTTGCCAATACCGTCATCCCGATTGGATTTGCATTGCTGCTCAATGAAATCCGCTTACTTGTTTTTAAACGGTCCGTGCAGACGCTCGTATATTTACCCCATTTTTTGTCCTGGGTCATATTGGGGGGGATCTTGACCGATCTGCTCTCCAATAAAGGATTAGCGAATCAAGCGTTAGGCTGGCTTGGGATTCCGTCTATCTATTTCCTAGGGGATGGCGATTGGTTCCGGTTCACCTTAATTGTCAGCGATGTCTGGAAGGAGTTTGGTTTCTCTACGATTGTATACCTTGCCGCTCTTACCGGCGTAAACCAATCCTTATATGAGGCGGCCGAGATCGATGGAGCCGGGCGTTGGAAGCAAACGCTCAACATCACTCTTCCGGCGCTCATTCCGGTTATTGTCGTCATTATGACCCTTTCCCTCGGCAATATTCTGAACGCGGGATTTGATCAAATCTTCAATTTGTATAACCCATTGGTCTACCGTGAGGGAGACATTATCGATACGTTTGTATATCGCGTGGGCTTAATGAACGGATCGTTCAGCTTTGCGACTGCTGTAGGGTTGTTTAAGTCGGTCGTCAGCTTTATTTTGATCGTCGTCTCCTACACGATTGCCTATCGATGGGGGAATTATCGGATTTTTTAAGAAGGAGTGAACAATTGTGTATCGTAAAACAATGCCGTATAAAATATTTAATGGCTGCAATATTCTATTTCTAGGTTTAATGGCATTGCTGTGCATTCTGCCGCTCATACATGTTCTCGCCGTATCGTTCAGCTCCAGCGCGGCGGCAACGGCCAATATCGTGACGCTTTGGCCGGTCGATTTTACCTTTGTGGCCTATCAAAAAACATTTGATAATCCCTTGTTTCTGAATTCCCTTGTTTACGCTGTTGCGCGAACGGTGTCGGGAACCTTGCTGACGATGTTGCTGACGATATCGGCGGCCTATGGATTGTCCAAGTCCTTCCCGGGAAGAACGGCATATTCCTGGATCATTGTATTTACGATGTTGTTTAACGGCGGTTTGATCCCATCGTACATGGTCGTTACGAATCTGCAATTAACCAATACGCTCTGGGCACTTATTCTGCCCTCGGCCGTGAGCGTATTCAATACAATTCTAATGATGCAATTTTTCCGCGCCATTCCCAAAGAGCTGGTAGAGGCGTCATCGATCGACGGAGCCGGTTATTTCCGGGTACTAATCAGTATCTTTCTGCCGTTATCGCTTCCATCCATTGCAACCTTATCTTTGTTCTCGATGGTCGGGCACTGGAACTCTTGGTTCGACGGGCTTCTGTATATAACCGACTACCGTAAATACCCTCTGGCTACTTTCTTGCAAACCATCATCCAGAGCGGCGATATGCGCAATACGAGCATCGATCCGTCGGAGCTGGCGGCTTTATCCGAGCGCACGATCCGTTCAGCCCAAATCTTTATTGGAGCGCTGCCGATCCTGCTAGTCTATCCGTTCCTGCAAAAGTACTTCGTGAGCGGTACAACGATGGGCGCCGTAAAGGAATAGACACTTGTCATTCGATTCACGAAAGCTATACATGCGTGGTACCATTTAGGGAAACGGCAGGGGGATGAAGGATTGAAGCATACATTGTTTAGAAAAATACTTCTGACGTTAAGCCTGTTTCTTGTTGTGGTATTGCTTCTGTATAGCTATTCCAACGCCATGCACGAAAAGCTTATCAAAAAACAAATCAGGGATTCTTCCACGGACCAATTGTCCTTCTTCGCGGATCAGGTTAATCGTACGGTCTTGCAGTTGGAGACGTTCTCCAAAATTATTCTTCGGGATCCGAATGTGATTGAGTTTCCCGCCTTGCCGCTTCTGGATGACGAGTATGAGATCATGAGTAAAAAGTCGACCATTCTGGAAAAATTGATCCTGCAAAGCACATCCGCCGTATGGGCGAACTACATCACCGTATATGCACCTGAAATCGGTCAAACAATATCGACAACCGTCGAATCGGCGACCGGCACCGGCAACGAGGAATTGGAAATGCTGGCTCGGAAAAATTGGAATTATCGTCTCTCGAATGGAAATACAGGCGAAGGCGAGTTCGTTCATATCAGTGTGGAGCCTTACAATATGACCGAGAATATCAATCAAGCAAACACTGTCGTGGAGATACGATTCTCGGCCCGTAATATAGTAGAGATGCTCAATCGGTTCAACGAAGAAGGAAGAGGAAATCCATTGTTCTACCAGCGCGGATATCCATCCATCACCAACAGCACGTTCGACCAGCGTCTGCTAGCTGAGGTGAATCAGTACATGGACAATAGTCTTCTCCGGGAGAGAGGGGATGAGGTCGTACACTTTCAGGACGTCACTTATTTGATCACGTATACGGAAATTTCCAGCCTGCAAAGTTACGTCGTAAATCTGGTGCCGATAGACGAAATTATGAAGCCGATTCGATTAAATAATTACTATGTGTATGGCTCCATCTGCCTCATGCTGATCGTTAGCATTATCGTCTCCTGGATTATTTATCTGAATCTCCAAGTTCCGTTGCGGGCGCTCGTGAAAGGCGTTCAACGAATAAAGCGAGGTCAATACGGCATGCTCGTGGATGTTCCCGTCAAAAATGAGTTTCAGTTCATTATTGCGCGCTTTAATGAGATGTCCTTCGAAATCCAGGAGCTTGTTGAGAATGTGCTCGAGGAAAAAATAAGAGCCGGCGAAGCGGAGCTTAAGCAGCTTCAATCTCAAATAAACCCTCATTTTCTATATAACAGCTTAACCTATATGGTTAATATGACGAAGATGGATCGGAAGGAAGCCGCCTTGCAAATGGGCTATCATCTGGCCGATTTCTACAGATACGCGACCAGGGTTGAACAGCAGGAAGTCATGCTTGCGGATGAAATCAAGACGGCCCGCGATTATTTGAGCATACATTGCCTCCGCCTCGAACGGATGAGGTATGACATTACGATTGACGAATCCATGAATGCCCTTCCCATGCCGCGCTTGATCCTGCAGCCAATTGTCGAGAATGCGCTGATACATGGAATTGAACAAATGGCCGGAGAAGCCGTTATCACCATTTCCGCTTCCCGCGTAGACGATTGCTTCCGACTTATCGTGGAAGATAACGGGGGGAAATTGACAGAGCCGCAGGTGCAAGAGTTGCGGAATCTGCTTATGAACGCTTATCCAATTGAACAGACTGGCTGCGGATTGTCGAATGTACACCGCAGATTGCAGCTTCGATTCGGAAGAGACGCGGGCTTAAGCTTGTCCCTATCCCCTTCCAATGGGCTGATTGTGGAGTTGAAATGGAAATGGGAGGGGCCCTGATCGTGACTAGATTGCTAATCGTAGACGACGAGAATTATTTGGTTGAAAGCATGCTGAGCAGCATTCCATGGGAGATGTCAGGTGTCACGGATGTCGCAGGCGCTTATTCGGCTAATGAGGCATTAGCGTTGCTTGAGGAAGATGACTTCGATATCGTGATTACGGACGTAAAAATGCCGGAAATGGACGGTCTGGAATTAACGGCCGCCATAAAAAAAAGATGGAAATACGTAAAATGCATTTTGCTGTCCGGATATGCGGAATTTGAGTTAGTTAAGGCAGGTCTTCAGCATGAAGCAAGCGACTACTTGTTAAAGCCTGTCCGCGATGAAGTGTTATTGGCACGAGTCAAAGAACTGGCGGCCGTTCAGCAGAGGGAGAAGGAACAAGAGCGGGCGTATCTGGATTCCAAAGCTTTTCTGCATCAAAGCGTGCCGTTACTGCGCTTGAAACTGCTGAATGATCTGATATTTGGAAATCATCCATCCCAGAAGCAATTATCGGAACAGATGTTACGATATGAAATCGGCATTCGGATCGGCGATTATGTGTCTATTCTTCTCATACGGATCGAGCACGAAGCACAGGAACCGAAAGGGACAGACGACAAGCTTATGACCTTCGCGGTAACCAATATTTTGGAGGAGCTTCTTGCAGAGGGATATGAACAATGGGCTGGTGAGGATTTATACGGTCATTTATTGTTTGTCGTTAAACAGAAGGAGATAGTTGCGGAGACGGAGTCTCTTGCCCAAATTGCCGATCATTTGCTAAGAATCGTAAGGAAGTTGTACAAGCTCACGGTATCCGTCATTATATGTCCTCCCGATATTTTTCCCGGCTGCATGCAATCGTCTTATCAACAAGGCGTCGCTTCGTTTCGCCGTTACCTGGGAGAAGAACGGGATACCATTGTTACGATTGGGTCGCAACACCCGAATCGGGATCCGTCTGTACTTACGTCCCTGCACAGGCTCCCGTTATTTGTGCATTTGCTAGAGGCCGGTCAATGGGATTCAGCCGCAAGTAAACTTCAGGAAGTCGTCAACGAATGGCGGCAATTGTTTGACGGGTCTTATGAGCATTTGATGGAAATATACCATAGTCTGTCTGCGGATTTCTTTTATTATGTTCTAAAGAACGGTGAAAAAATAACGGATTATCACTTGTTAAGCGGCATTAAGCTTCATACGATAGAGGACTTATATAAATGGGCTTCGGAACTGATCGCAAGATTGCAATCGGCAATGAATGACGATGTATCGCGACATCGCAGATCGCTCGTGTCACAGGTTCAAATGTACGTACAAGAGAATTTAGGGCACGATTTATCCCTCCAGTCCATATCAGAACATGTTCACATGCACCCGGTCCATTTGTCTAAAGTGTACAAAAATGATACCGGCGAAAATATTTCCGATTATGTATTGCGGTTGCGCATGGAGCAAGCAGTGACGTTGCTGCATAATCGCGAATTGAAAGTCTACGAAATCGCCGAACAAGTTGGATACAAAAATCCGGCCTATTTTATCCGTGTGTTCAAGAATCATTTTAACGTAACGCCGCAAGAATATAGAAACGAATAATGAGCTAAGCCATTCAAAAATGCGAAGAAAAAAGGAGTTTGATTGATTATGTCCATTAAGAAATTGCAAGACGCCGAGCTCGCCTCCATGTTAAAAAGCAGTATTGTATTGAAAAGCAAAGACGGCATCGAGGCTCCGTGGCTGAACCTGAGCGACGAGGACATGCAATGGTGGCGGGATGCGAAGCTCGGTCTTTTCTTCCATTGGGGACTCTACTCCATACTTGGGCGCGGCGAATGGGCGATGTTCAACGAAAAAATTCCCGTAGACGAATATGCGAAGCTGGCGGATGATTTTAATCCTCATGACTGGAATCCGAAGCAGTGGGCCAGTCTGGCTAAGGAAGCAGGTATGCAGTATTCGGTTATGGTAACCCGCCATCACGACGGCTTTGCGCTCTGGGATAGTCCTGGCAGCTATGGACAATTCGACAGCATGCATTCCGCCGCGAAACGCGATTTCGTGAAAGATTATTCGGATGCCTTCCGTGACGCCGGACTACGGGTAGGATTGTATTATTCGCCAATGGATTGGCGTTTCCCTGGATACTTTCAGCCGAAGGAATTGCCTGAAAATGCGGCGTTGATGAAGGATCAATGCTATAAGCAAATCCAGGAGTTGACCACGCGGTTTGGGCAGATCGATATTATGTGGTACGATGGAGGCTGGCTGGCTCATAGCGGAACGGATGCAGACGCGGCTTGGTTCTGGGATCCGGTCAAGCTAAACGAATTGGTAAGAAGCAACCAGCCCAAATGCGTAATCAATCCGCGATCCGGATGGATCGGCGATTTTCAATGCGATGAAGGTTCTCATGAAATTACAGGCAACATCATGCCCATCGACTGGGAGAAATGCTTCACAATCGCCTATCACTGGTCTTATGAATATGAGGAAAGAGTCATGCCGCTGGAATCCATCATCAAACTAATGATTGACTGTTTTGTCCGCGGTGGCAATGTGCTGCTTAACGTTGCCCCTAATCCGAACGGGCAAATACCCGCAAGCCAAGTGAATCGGCTTAAGGAAATTGGAGCATTCATGAAGAAGAACGGGGAAGCGATTTATGCAACTCAGGCAGGGCCGCTCGAGCCGGTAGACAATGTATATGGAATGACATGCAAAGACAATCGCCTGTATTTACATGTTCAGGATATGCCGGCTTTTGAAACCATGGTGTTACCGGCAATTCAGCAGAAAATCATACAGTGTCAATTGCTTGACGGCACTTCGGTTCCTTTCGAGCAAAATGAACATGGGATTTCGATCAAGGTTCCTCAAAATAAATGGGAGCCGCTTGATACCGTCGTCAAGTTGGTTGTGGAAAGCTAAACAGCCTTGAAAAAGTAAAAGCTTCGAAAAAGATCAAATTCCGCGAGCGTAATATAAGCTCGCGGAATTTTTTTAGCTAAGCCAGGCGCCTGAAATATAAATGTCTAAATCATGCTATTCTATGACTTGAAAATCAAGGTGCTAGCTTATGCCGTGTTTTATAATCCGAATGGAAGGGCTTCGGCAATATCAAACTTTAGATTGATTAGGAGTTGTAACATGATGACGACAAGCAGCACCGCGACGTATAGCAATCCGATAATTTCAGGCTTTTATCCCGACCCGAGCATCTGCCGTGTCGAAGATAATTATTATTTGGTAACAAGCTCATTTGGTTATTTCCCCGGAGTTCCTATATTTCATAGCAAGGATCTTGTCAATTGGCGCCAGATCGGACATTGTCTCACTACCGAGCAGCAATTGCCGCTGGCCAACACCTGGTTATCGGGAGGGATTTACGCGCCGACGATCCGCCATCACGACGGCTGGTTCTATATGGTTACGACGAATGTGAGCGGGGTCGGCAACTTCTATGTTCGCAGCCAAGGGCCGGAAGGCCCTTGGTCCGAGATGATACCTGTCGCGCAGGGCGGCATCGATCCTTCTCTATTATTCGATGAAGATGGCAGCGTATTCTTTCAGTCTACTTATGCGGGCAGTGAAGGCTATGGCATTTATCAATGCGAGATTGACATATCGACCGGGCAAATGCTGACAGAGAGCCGTCTGATCTGGAAGGGGACGGGCGGAGCGCATCCGGAAGCGCCTCATCTATACAAGATCAATGGGCTTTATTATTTGTTGATTGCCGAAGGCGGGACGGAATACGGTCATATGGTGACGATTGCGAGAAGCGACGCTCCATACGGACCTTACGAACCATGCCCTCATAACCCGATACTAACCCATAGAAGCCGGAACAGCAGCATTCATGCAACAGGCCATGCCGATCTGGTACAGGCGCATGACGGCAGCTGGTGGGCGGTTTTCTTGGGCATTAGACCGGTCTCCTATCCTTATCGGCATCATTTGGGCAGGGAGACGTTTCTGGCGCCCGTATCATGGACGGCTGACGGCTGGCCCATTATCGGTAATGGGGGAAGCATCGAGAGCGTCATGGATGCTCCTCGGTTGCCGGAGATCCGGTGGCAGACGAACGCAGCCCGAGATGATTTTGACGATTTAACCTTAAGCTTCGATTGGTTGTTCCTGCGAAATCCGGATCCGTCATGCTGGTCGCTCAGCGAATCTCCGGGGAATCTTGTATTGCGCGGAAACAAGACGTCGCTGAGCGATTCCGGCGCCCCAGCCTTTGTAGGCCGTCGTTTGCGCCACTGGTCAAGCAACATCTCCGCCTTGCTGAATTTCGAACCGCAGCACGAAGGCGAGGAAGCCGGACTTACCGTATTTATGAACGATAGCTATCATTACGATCTGGCTGTAAAGCGTCAAGAAGGGCGCAAGGTAGTCGTATTCCGGCGTACCGTAGGAACCTTGATAGCAGAGAGAACGCTGGAGTGCTCGGAGGGCCCTGTCATTCTTAAGGTTGAAGCGCAGCCGGAGTGGTTTCACTTCAAAATTCAGCAGGATTCATCCGATGTTCTTGAAGCGGGATCCGGAGAAACGCATCTTCTCTCAACGGAAGTTGCTGGCGGCTTTACGGGAGTAGTCATTGCGATGTATGCCGTCTGCGAAACGGGGCAAGGCTCTCCGGCGTGCTTTGATTGGTTCGAATATGAGCCATTGAACGGATGATGAACAGCTTCTCTCCGGAGAATCGCTTGTTCAGTAGCTTGATACCTCCGGCCGTTATGGTTCGGAGGTAATTTAATTGAAATGTCTATATCATGCTATTTTATGTCTTGAATATCAAGGTTTACTATCAGTAGTGTTTTTATAATTTTACTGGAGAAGAAGCTTACGAAGCCAGGAGGAGCACAGATGAATCCGCTAACAGAGAGTACCCTGAAAGCAGAGTCGACGCACAAAAGGAACCGGTTCTGGTTCAAAGCATTCCAGCAGCGTTACTTGTACATGATGTCACTTCCGTTTGTGATATGGATTTTTATTTTCAGTTATGTACCAGTATGGGGCTGGCTTACCGCTTTTCAAAATTACAAGCCGAAAGATTCCATTCTGGATCAAAAATGGGTAGGGTTTGCTAATTTTATAGAGTTATTCCAAGATGAAAGATTTTATATCGTTTTGCGAAATACGCTGGCCATGAGCACGATGGGGCTCATTGTAGGCTTCACGGTTCCTGTCCTATTCGCCTTGTTGTTAAACGAGATGAAAGGCCAGTTTTTCAAACGGTCGGTACAAACGATTTCGTATTTGCCTCACTTTGTTTCATGGGTTGTCGTAGCCGGACTCGTATATAAGATGCTTTCGACAGACGGCGGAGCGGTGAACCAATTGCTCATGTGGCTTAACATTATCGACCAGCCTATTCAGTTTATGGCTAAAGGCGATTTGTTCTGGGGAATTGTAACCGTTTCGGATATATGGAAGGAAATGGGCTGGAACTCGATTATTTTCCTGGCAGCGATGGCAGGCATCGATCCCGAGCTTTACGAAGCGTCAACGGTTGACGGCGCAGGCAGATTCCGCAAGATGTGGCATATCACGCTGCCCGGTATTCGTACAACCTTCATGGTCCTATTCATCTTGTCGATCGGACACTTAATCAGTATCGGCTTCGAGAAGCAGTTCTTGCTTGGAAACCCTCTGGTAACCGATTATTCTGAGGTGCTCGATCTGTATGCGCTCAAGTACGGTATTCAAATGGGCCGATACTCGTACGGTACGGCAATCGGTATATTCAATTCCGTAGTCAGCATCCTGTTAGTATTTATTGCGAACGGAATATACAAGAGAGTCGCCAAAGAGTCAGTCATATAGGAGGCGCGGCATATGCAGGGAGTTGTTCAAAAAAATATCGGCGATAAAATATTCGACCTATTCATCTATATATTCATGACGATGGTAGCCATTGCAACCTTATATCCGTTTTTAAACGTACTCGCGATTTCATTCAACGATTCGGTGGATACCGTACGAGGCGGTCTGACGATTTATCCGCGGGAATTTACCTTAAGAAACTATGAAACGATTTTCGGCTTTGAGGGCTTGATAACCGGCTTTAGAAACACCGTCATCCGGACGGTAGCCGGTACGGCAATGGGGGTCGCGGCAGCGTCCATGATGGCTTATACGTTAAGTCGTCCCGATTTTCAAGGCAGAAGATGGATGTCGGTTTTGTTCGCCCTCACGATGTATTTCTCCGGCGGACTCATTCCGGGATTCCTGCTGATGAAATACTTAGGCTTGATCGGCACCTTTTCCGTTTATCTCATTCCTGCACTTCTCAGCGTTTGGAACGTGTTCGTTATCCGCTCGTATATCGACGGGCTTCCGTTCGCGCTTCAAGAATCGGCGAAAATTGACGGCGCAAATGATTGGACTATATTCTGGAGAATTATTCTTCCGCTTTGTCAACCCGTATTGGCGACAATCGCATTATTCATCGCTGTCGGACATTGGAATTCCTGGTTTGATACGTACTTGTTCAATAACAGGAATCCGGAAAATACGACGCTGCAGTACGAGCTGATGAAGGTGCTGCTATCTACGCAGACGGGCAGCAATTACCGCGACCCGAACGCACAGCAAGCGATGGCGGCGGTATCGCCCGAATCCATTAAGATGGCGATTACGATCGTCGTTACCGTACCCATCTTGCTCGTCTATCCATTCCTTCAAAAGTATTTTGTCAAAGGAATGACGCTTGGCGCAGTAAAAAGCTAATTTTGGTAGTATCAGGTTTACCTGTTATATACATGAAATCACGCACATGAAAAAAGGGAGGCATAAGAAATGAAAAGAAAGATGCAATTGGCACTTAGTTTGATGTTGGCACTCGTATTCGTATTCGTCACAGCATGCAGCAGTTCGAATACGGAAGGCGGTAAAGACACGACGACGCCAGAAACAACAAATGCAACAAATGAGTCGGCAACTGAGCCGATCACAATCCGTTTGGCAGCCGGCGGTAACAACCCGAACTGGGATAACATGCAATCCGATATCGGTAAATTTATTAAAGAAAAAACAGGCATTACTATCGAACAAGAATTCCCTGTCGGCGGTAACAATACTGAAATGTTCGCACTTATGGTAGCAAGCAATGAGTATCCGGATCTGGTTATGCCTAGTGGCAGTGAAGGCAAATTGGTTGATGCAGGCGCCTTGCTTGACCTTCGTCCTTTGATCGAAGAGCATGCTCCTAACATTAAAAAGGTTTACGGCGAATATTTTAACCGTCTTCGTTGGAGCAAGGATGATGACGCGATTTATACGCTTTCGCTGACCGGCGTAGGTCATACGTACTTTGATGCAGGCGGCGGATTCCAATTGCAGCACCAAGTGCTTGAAGCAGCCGGCTACCCGGAAATCAAAACCGTCAAGGATTACGAAGCTGCAATCAAAGCCTATATTGAGAAAAACCCGAAAACGGCAGACGGCCAACCGAATATCGGTTTGTCTCTTAACGGCGGGGAATGGCAAATTCTGATTTCCGTAACAGACCCTGCGTTCGGAGCAACCGGCGCTCCGGGCGATGGCGAGTTCTTCATTAATCAAGATACGTATGAAGCAATCATGCACTACCAGCGTCCTGAAGAAAGAGAATATTTCCGTTGGCTGAATCACATGAACGATATCGGCTTGCTAGACCCGGAAAGCTTCGTTCAAAAATACGATCAATACAAAGCAAAAATCGCTTCCGGCCGCGTTCTGGGTCTTATCGACCAACAATGGGATTACGGCCAAGCGGAGAACGCTTTGAAAGCTGAAGGCAAATTCGGTTCGACTTATGCTCGTTTCCCTGTAACATTGAACGAAACTTACCGGGATCATACGTTTCTCCATGGTACTGGTTACCTTCCAGCCCTCGGAATTGGGATTACGAAAGATGCTCAAGATCCGGTTCGTTTGATCAAATTCCTGGACTACCTTGCTTCCGATGAAGGTCAAGTGCTTCTTAACTGGGGGATTGAAGGCAAGCATTACAATGTGGTAGACGGCAAACGCGTCATTCCTGCCGATTTGCTGGAGCAGAAAACAAACGATAACAACACATTTACGAAAACAACGGGTATCGGCAACTATAACCTATCCGCCCGTTACGGCGACGGCGTGAAGGATCCGTCCGGAAACTACTATACGACGACATTCCCTGAGCAGATTCAAGCCGCTTACTCGGAAGAAGACAAAAAGACGCTGGCGGCATACGGCGCAACGACATACAAGGATCTGTGGCCTACTGATGGTGTTTTACCTGATCGCAAATACGGCGCGGCATGGACGCTTGCGTTCGAGACGGGCTCCCAGGCGAACGTTATTTTCCAGAAAACGCAGGATATTATGAAGAAACGCATACCGCAAGCGATTCTGGCGAAGCCGGAAGAGTTCGATAAGATCTATGATCAGTTCCTGAAGGACCTGGAAGACGCCGGCGTTGCAAAGCTGAATGAAGAACTTTCAAAGATGGTGAAGGCCCGCGCTGAGCTTTGGTCGAAATAAGGGCAAGGCGGATAAGCTAACGGCTTGCCATAAGCATACTCTTTATAATTCGAATGGAAGGGCTTCGGTATTATCAAACTTTCGCTCTCAATTATTCGATGAAGATGGCAGCGTATATTTTTAATCTATTTATTCCGGCAGTCGAAGCAGGGTCTGCCGTTGACTCGGCTTTCTTTGTATGGTATTGAATGGGAGCTGCCTACGAGTTTGAGTGGGCGTACAGAAGCTTTATACCTCCGACCGTTATGGTTCGGAGGTATTTTAATTGAAATGTCTATATCATGCTATTTCTTGTCTTGAAAATCAAGGTTTACTATCAGTGGCGTGTTTATGATAGGTACAGACAAGAGAGGGTAAGCTATCGCATGCAAAGAGGAAGCTTACGAAGCCAGGAGGAGCACGGATGAAACCGCTAACAGAGAGTACCCTGAAAGCAGAGTCGACGCTCATAAGGAACGATATGGATTTTTATTTTCAGTTATGTACCAGTAGGGTGCTGGCTTACCGCTTTTCAAAATTACAAACCGTAAAGATTCCATTCTGGATCAGAAATGGGTAGTGTTTGCTAATTTTATAGAGTTATTCCAATATGAAAGATATTATATCGTCTATCCATTCCTTCATAAGTATTTTGTCAAAGGAATGACGCTTGGCGCAGTAAAAAGCTAATTTTGGTAATAACAGGGTTACCTGTTATATACATGAAATCACGCACATGAAAAAAGGGAGGCATAAACGAAATGAAAAGAAAGATGCAAATGGCACTTAGTTTGATGTTGGCACTCGTATTCGTATTCGTCACAGCATGCAGCAGTTCGAATACGGAAGGCGCTAAAGACACGACGACGCCAGAAACAACAAATGCAACAAACGAGCAGCCAGCTGAGCCCATGACGATTCGTTTTGCAACCGGTAACAACCCGAACTGGGATGACATGCAATCCGATATCGGCAAATTTATTAAAGAAAAAACAGGCATTACCATTAAACCGGAATTCCCTGTTGGCGGTTCCAGCGATGAAATGCTCGCGCTTATGGTAGCAAGCGATGAGTATCCGGATCTGGTTGTTCCGGGCAGCGCCACAAACAAAATGGTCGATGCAGGCGCTTTGCTCGACCTTCGTCCTTTGATCGAAGAGCATGCTCCCAACATTAAAAAGGTTTACGGCGAATATTATAACCGTCTTCGTTGGAGCAAGGATGATGACGCGATTTATACGCTTTCGCTGACCGGCGTCGATCATACGTACTTTGATTCAGGCAGCGGTTTCCAATTGCAGCACCAAGTGCTTGAAGCAGCCGGCTACCCGGAAATCAAAACCGTCAAGGATTACGAAGCTGCAATCAAAGCCTATATTGAGAAAAACCCGAAAACGGCAGACGGCCAACCGACTATCGGTTTGTCTCTTAACGGCGGGGAATGGCAAATTCTGATTTCCGTAACAAACCCTGCGTTCTACGCAACTGGAGCACCGGACAATGGCGAGTTCTTCATTAATGAAGATACGTATGAAGCTATTATGCACTACCAGCGTCCTGAAGAAAGAGAATATTTCCGTTGGCTGAATCACATGAACGATATCGGCTTGCTTGACCCGGAAAGCTTCATTCAGAAATACGATCAATACAAAGCAAAAATCGCTTCCGGCCGCGTTCTGGGTCTTATCGACCAGCAATGGGATTACGGCCAAGCGGAGAACGCTTTGAAAGCCGAAGGCAAATTCGGTTCGACATACGCTCGTTTCCCTGTAACATTGAACGAAACGTACCAGGATCATTCCTTCCAAAGAACGGGTTACCTTCCAGCCCTCGGAATTGCGATTACGAAAGATGCTCAAGACCCGGTTCGTCTGATCAAATTCCTGGACTACCTTGCTTCCGATGAAGGTCAAGTGCTTCTCAACTGGGGGATTGAAGGCAAGCATTACAATGTGGTAGACGGCAAACGCGTCATTCCTGCCGATCTGCTGGAGCAGAAAACAAACGATAACAACACATTTACGAAAACAACGGGTATCGGCAACTACAACCTATCCGCCCGTTACGGAGACGGCGTGAAGGATCCGTCCGGAAACTACTACACGACGACATTCCCTGAGCAGATCCAAGCCGCTTACTCGGAAGAAGACAAAAAGACGCTGGCGGCTTACGGCGCAACGACTTACAAGGATCTGTGGCCTTCCGATGATTCGTTCCCTGAACGCAAATACGGCGCGGCATGGACGCTTCCGTTCGAGGCGACTTCCGAGGCGAACGTTATTTTCCAGAAAACGCAGGATATTATGAAGAAACGGATACCGGAAGCGATTCTGGCGAAGCCGGAAGATTTCGATAAGGTCTACGATCAGTTCCTGAAGGACCTGGAAGAAGCAGGCGTTGCGAAGATGAATGAAGAATTTACAAAGATGGTGAAGGACCGCGTTGAGCTTTGGTCGGAATAAATATATTCAAATTCCGCGAGAGTAATAGGCTCGCGGATTTTTTTTCTGCTAAACCATGCCCTTGACATACATAGGGCTAAATCATGCTATTCGATGACCTGAAAATCAAGGTGCATGGTTTATGCCGTGTTTTATCGGCTTGTGAAATCGTCAGAATGAATCTGAACAGTCAGAAAGTTATAATGTCTCTAGTGCAGATAGGTGGAATAACATGGAAAACAACAAACTCATACAAGCGCCCATGCGTTTATGGTACAGACAGCCGGCTGTTGAGTGGACCGAAGCTCTGCCTCTAGGCAACGGCCGGCTCGGAGCTATGGTTTTCGGTCGGCCGGACGAAGAGCTGTTTCAGCTAAATGAAGATACTCTATGGTCATTCCAGCCGCGAGATCCGGTGAATTATGGCACGGCGGCTTACCTCGCTGCTGCGAGAGAGGCTATTACAAGCGGTGCGTACATGCAGGCACAGGAAATAATCGAGCGGCACATGCACGGCCCTCGAACGGAAGCGTACCAGCCGCTTGGCGATTTAAAGCTTAAGCTCGGCGATGGCTCAGGCTCCGTCGAAGCTTATGAACGGCAGCTCGATCTGGACACGGCTGTAAGCAGTGTTACATGCGTGCGTGAAGGCGTCCGTTATACGCAGGAATCATTCATCTCCGCCGCCGATCAGGTATTGGCGATCCGATTGAGCGCAGATCGTCCGGGGAGTATCGATGTGACGGCGTCCCTTGAAACGCCTCATTCGGCGGCTGTCAGCCTGGAAGCCGATAGAGGCATTCTGACGATGAAAGGAAACGGTCCCACGCATCCGAATCCGGAATCGGGACCCGGTGCGTTCGAAAAGCTCATTTACGAAGAACATAAAGGCGTGCGTTTTGAGGTGCAGCTCCTGGCTGTCATCGAGGGGGGGACGAAGGAGAGCGGAAGCCATGCCGAGCTGAGAGCGGTCAATGCCGACGCCGTAACGTTCCTGCTTGCGGCTGGAACGAGCTTTAACGGCTTCGATAAAAATCCGGAGTCCGAGGGCAAAGACCCTGTCGATCAGGTTCGATTCGCGCTGGCTGCGGCCGCCGGATTCTCCTACGAGCAATTGAAACGCCGTCATCTGAAGGATTATCTCAAGCTGTACGACAGGGTAAAGCTTCATCTGGGCGAATCCGATGCCGACCGGCTTCCGACGGACGAACGGCTTGTTCGCGTGCAGCAAGGAGAGAGCGATCCGGGGTTGTCGGCCCTGTACTTCCAATATGGCCGGTATCTGCTTATCGCTTGTTCCCGGCCAGGCACGCAAGCGGCGAATCTGCAAGGGATTTGGAACAAAGACGTAGACCCGGCATGGAGAAGCAATTATACCGTTAACATCAATACGGAAATGAATTACTGGCTGGCGGAGACGTGCAACCTGGAGGAATGCCACGAGCCGTTGTTCGATCTGCTTGAAGGTCTCCGCGTCAGCGGCCGAAGAACGGCGGAAATTCATTACGGTTGCCGCGGGTGGACTGCCCATCACAACGTGGATCTGTGGAGAATGTCGACGCCCGCCGCCGGTTCCGCAAGCTGGGCGTTCTGGCCGATGGGCGGCGCATGGCTCTGCAGGCATCTGTGGGAGCGGTATTTGTTCGAAAGAGATACGGAATTTCTTGCCGACAAAGCGTATCCCATCATGCGGGAGGCTGCCTTGTTCTGCCTCGATTGGTTGATCGAAGACGGCGAGGGCCATCTGGTTACGTCGCCGTCTACATCGCCGGAAAATATGTTTCTCGATGTCGAAGGCAGAGCGTGTGCGGTCAGCATGGGGACGACAATGGACACCGCCATTATCCGCGAGCTGTTCACGAATTGCATTGAAGCGAGCGCGCTGCTGAACGCAGATGCCGAGCTGCGAAGCGAATGGGAGGCCGCGCTTGCCCGTCTGCTGCCATATCGCATCGGCCGGCACGGCCAGTTGCTGGAATGGTTCCGCGAGTTCGAGGAGCACGAGCCGGGCCACCGTCATATCTCGCATCTGTACGGATTTTATCCTGGGGATCAGATCGATCTGCACCGAGATCCGGTGCTGACGGAGGCCGTGCGCACCTCTCTCGAACGTCGTCTGCAGCACGGCGGCGGGCATACCGGATGGAGCTGCGCCTGGATCATTAACGTCTGGGCCCGGCTCTCGGATGCAGAGAACGCGTATCGGTATGTGCAAACCTTATTCGCCAAGTCGTCCTATCCGAATTTGTTCGATGCGCATCCGCCGTTCCAGATCGACGGCAATTTCGGCGGCGCCGCCGGTATCGCGGAGATGCTGCTCCAGAGTCATGGCGGCGAAATCCGTCTGCTTCCGGCACTTCCGGCAGCGTGGTCGACCGGCTTTGTCAGCGGCCTGCGAGCGCGGGGCGGCTTCGAGGTTGATATGGTATGGACAGACGGTCATATAGTCGATGCCGAACTGAGAGCGACGCGGGATGCTCTGTGCAGCATACGCGTTCCGAGCGCCATTCGCGTCACGCGGGCAGACGGCTCTGTGCTGGCTGAAAGCGACGGAGCGTCGATCGTGAAGCTTCAAGCGGTCGCAGGGGAGAAGTATTCGATTAGGGCATTACGATAAACGAGTGAAGAATGGAGGCCATATGCGTACAATTGAATTATGGCCGGGCGCATCCGAAGAAAGCATCGGCGATGTGAACCAGGGATGTCCGAGCTTGCATGCATACCCCGAAGGCTTGGCCGGAGCTCTGCGAGGCATGGCTATGAAAACGAAATTTTATGTGTTGACGGAACACTAGACAGGGGGAAATATATTTATGTGGTGGAACTCTTATGCTTCGGCGACGGTTCAATCTACGGCCAAAAATTTTATTAGGAGTAGCGATTCCGCTTTTACTCATACGTACAGAGCTTATATCAAGACAACGGAATGCGGGGAATTAAAGCTGAGATTCTGGTGCAGCAATCTGGTGGATTCTACATGGGCAGACGGCTCTGAATCGAGCGCCAATCTGATTGGGGGCACGTGGAAAATCGAGTCCGCATACATTGCCGATGGCGGGAGGCTGCCTGACGGAAGCGTAGTAGAGGGGACGCAAGTTCCGGTAACGTTCGATTCGTCGGTCGCCAGGCTGGTTATGCCGGGAGAGCAGTTTTGGAGCGATGCCGCCCGGATCAATATTCCGAAGGATCATTATTTGGCATATTCGTGGACAGTTACGACATTGTCCGCCGGCGTAAGCTTTCCCTACAATACGGAAGGCCCATTGGTGTCCGCCTACGATGCGCCCGGGCATGCGGCCGGTCAAATCAGCGCCGATGGTTTCCAGCAATCAGGCAATTGTCTATTTCTGCCGGATTTCATCGGCTGCGAGCGTGAGGCAGCAAAGCGTATTGCGTTCTTGGGCGATTCCATCACTCAAGGCGTGCGAACGCGCCCTGACGCCTATGAATTCTGGGTTGCCCGCATTGCGGAGGGGCTTGGTTCCGAAAACAGTGTATGGAATCTTGGCTCGGGATGGGCGCGAGCTTACGATGCTGCAACCAACAAGGCTTGGCTGAGCAAAGCCAAGCTAAACGATGAGGTTGTCATTGCTTTGGGGGTCAACGATATAGGTACGACCGGACGAAGCGCCTCTCAACTGCTCGGGGATCTGCAAACCATTGTGTCCAGCCTTAAAGGAAGCCATAACGAGATGTCGGTCATCCTTTGCACGGTACCCACATTCAATTTTACCGAGGAGCAAGAGCTTGTCTGGCGAATTGTGAATCAGGCCATACGAAGCCGTGCTATTACTGGAGTCGATCGTATATTCGATATTGCGGAAGTACTCTCTCAGGAGGCTCCTCGCGATAACCTGCTTATTCCCGAATATATGTCGAACGAGTTCGACGCGCATCCGAATGGCGAAGCAGGGGCTGCTGTTGCCCTGGCATTCTTGGCATGGTATGGAATGGGAGATGACTAATCGACAAGGCAAAAAGCACAGAAAAGGATAGATCACAACAAGGCACCGGGCCGCTCCCTTACGAAGCCATGGTGCTTTGTTTGTTTTTTTTGTAAAAAAAACAAAAATTAACTAGACCAAATCATGCTATACCATGTCCAAAAAATCAAGGTTCACTATTCAACCTGTTGATAAAGTAATGATGTATCAAAATATGTGAAATGAGGAGGAGTGGTTGTTGAAAACATGAAAACGTTTACATCAAATGTTTTCAACAAGAGCTAGCGGTATGAACGCAAGAAGAAAACGATTGAAAAAGGAGATTAGTTTGATGAAAACAAGGAGAAAGTCGCGTGGCTTCACCCAAAAAATGATTTCCTTATGTAAGTCCGCTTCACTTCTGGTCACGGCCGCAGCATTGACGGTAAGCATGGGCCCTTCGTTCTCGAAGGTACCCGACAAGGCATTCGCAGCGGATTCGACCGGAAGCGAAGCAGCGGCCGTGCAGTCGGATATCGTGCCAGTGAAATCGCAAGCCTATGATTGGGGCAGGGTGAAGATCGTCGGAGGCGGGTTCATTCCGGGCATTATTTTCAACGAGAAGGAGAAGGATCTCATCTATGCCCGCACGGACATGGGAGGCGCGTATCGCTGGGACCCGGCGACCAAGACATGGATTCAGTTGCTGGAATGGGTGAGCCTGGAAGACTGGAACCTGTCGGGCGTAGAGAGTATAGCTACCGACCCTGTCGATCCGAATCGCGTCTATATTGCGGCCGGCACCTACTCGAACGACTGGGTGCAGTCGAACGGCTACATTCTTCGTTCGCAGGACCGCGGGCAAACGTGGGAGAAGACCGAAATGCCGTTCAAATTCGGCGGCAACATGCCCGGCCGTTCCATGGGCGAACGTCTGGCTGTCGACCCGAACGATAACCGGATCCTTTACCTGGGAGCCCGCAACGGGAACGGATTGTGGAAGAGCGAGGACTATGGAGCGACATGGCATAAGGTGAGCAGCTTCACTTCGGTCGGCAACGTGAATGATAGCTACGGCGGCAATGTCGGCCCCGTATGGATCACCTTTGATCCTTCGACGGGCTCAGCAGGCCATGCGACGCAGACGATTTATGTCGGCTTGGCGGATACGCAGTCGAGCATTTATAAGTCGGTCGACGGCGGCGCGACCTGGGAGCCGGTAGCGGGCCAGCCGACTCAGGGCTTCCTGCCCCACCACGGAACGCTGGGTTCGAACGGCATGCTGTACGTAACATACAACTCGTCCATCGGACCGTACGACGCCGGCACTGGCGCGGTTTGGAAGCTGAATACGATGACGGGCGAGTGGACGGACATCACCCCGGACGGAGTCGGCAATACGAGCAAGCCGTACGGCGGTCTCGCCGTTGACCCTCAAAATCCCGATACGCTGATGGTTGCCTCGATGAACGTATGGTGGCCGGACAATTTCATTTACCGCAGTACAGACGGCGGGCAAACATGGAAGAACCTGTGGCAGTTCACCGAGTATCCGAAGCGCGACAACCGGTACACGATCGATTACTCGATCTCGCCATGGCTCGATTGGGGCATTCAGCGCGACCCGGAGACTGACCCGGAAACCTCGCCGAAGCTTGGCTGGATGATCGGCGACCTGGAGATCGATCCGTTCAACTCGGACCGGATCATGTACGGTACCGGTGCGACGCTGTTCGGCTCCGAGAACATGACCGATTTCGACAAGGGCGAGAAAATCGGGATCTCCGTCATGGCGAACGGAATTGAAGAGACCGCGATTCTGGGCTTGATCAGTCCTCCATCCGGGGCGCCGCTCATCAGCTCAATGGGCGATATCGGCGGGTTCCGTCATGAAGACCTGAATAAGGCGCCGCAAATGATCACAAATCCTTATATCGTATCAAGCACCGATCTGGACTACGCGGAGACGAATCCGAACTTGATCGTGCGCGTCGGCCATGCATCGAACCTAGACGCGCGGATGGGCGTATCGACAGACAACGGCGTCACCTGGACGCCGGCGGCCAATGCCTGGCAGGCGGCGGATGGCGACCATACGAGCGGAGAATGGGTCGCGGTCAGCGCGAACGGCGATACGATTCTATGGGCTCCGGATGGCGACGGCGACCGGCCGGTAAGCTACTCTACCGACCTTGGCCAGACGTGGACAGCCTCGACAGGCATCCCGCAAGGCTCCGTCGTCTCTTCGGACCGTATCAATCCGGACAAATTCTACGGGTTCCATGAGGGGACGTTCTATGTCAGCACGGACGGCGGCGCCAGCTTCACGGCTTCGGCTGCTACCGGACTGCCGCAAAATCTGAGTGGCAAGTTCAAGGCTGCTCCTACGGCTGAAGGCGATATCTGGCTTGCCAGCGAGAATGGACTATTCCGTTCGACGGATTCGGGAGCGAGCTTCCAGAAGCTAACGGGCGTTGATGCGGCGGTATCCGTCGGTTTCGGCAAAGAAGCGCCGGGCAAAACGTATAAGACGATCTATGCCGGACTGAGAGTAAACGGCGGCAAGTACGGGTTCTACCGCTCGGAGGACGAAGGAGCGAGCTGGATCCGCATGAATGACGATCAGCATCAATTCGCGAATGCAAGAGGGACGATTACCGGCGATGGACAAGTATACGGCCGGGTCTATATCGGAACGAACGGTATGGGCATCGTCCGCGGCGATATTAAACAGGGTGCGCCGGTAGTCACGCCGGCCATGCCAATGCGAGATATCACAACAATGGAGCTCGTCAAAGAAATGGGAATCGGCATTAATCTGGGCAACACGTTAGAATCGACAGGCAGCTGGATTGATGGCAGCAGTGTTTCTAATTATGAAAGGGCCTGGGGCAGTCCCATTATTACGAAGGAAATGATTCAAGGTTATGCGAGCGAAGGTTTTGGCGTCCTTCGAATTCCTGTAGCGTGGTCCAATATGATGGGCGAGGATTACACGATCAATCCTGACTATCTGGCCCGGGCAAAAGAAGTTGCGGATTGGGCACTGGATAGCGGTATGTACGTTATTCTGAATCTTCACTGGGACGGCGGCTGGTTTGAGAAGTTTCCGTCAGAAAAAGAAGAATCGATGTACAAATATACACGCATATGGACGCAGCTGACAGACGCATTTAGAGACTATGACGATCATCTGATGTTCGAGTCTTTCAATGAAGAAGGCATATGGTTTGATTTATGGAACTATTACAGCGGTCAAGAAACCATAGTCGACGGCAGAAAAAAAGCCTATGCGTTGCTGAATGAGATCAATCAGACATTCGTAGATATTGTGCGTGGTTCCGGAGGCAACAATGAACGACGACATCTGTTGATTGGCGGTTATGGAACCGATTTTGAGAAAACCGCTGATCAACTCTATAAGATGCCAAACGATCCTCAAAATCGCATTGCGGTATCGGTCCATTATTACCATCCTTCAACATTTGCTATTATCGATGAGGATGTGGAATGGGGAAAAGCGGATCCGGAATGGGGAACGGAGGAAGACTTCGCTGAGCTGAACAGGCTCATGGATATGGTGAAGACACGTTTCATCGACGAAGGCATCCCCGTTATCATGGGGGAATTTGGTGTAGCAATAAGAAATAAGACACCAGAAATGATACGGCTTTATCTTACGTCGGTGGCCGAGGCCGCATATTCAAGGGGATTTACCCCGGTTTTATGGGATATTACAAATGTATTTTACAACCGAACTACAAATGAAATGATGGATAAGGTGCTGCTTGAGCAGCTTATGGCTGTCAAGGATACGACGGAGCCAATGCCTAATTCGGCTCCATCCGCCTCGATCACCTCGTATGAGGATGGCCAAGCGATCAATCAGAATAGTCCGCAGATCGACTGGATGTCCCATGACGAAGATGCTTCGGACGTTCAAGCCGCTTATCAGGTGCAAGCCTCGAATGATGCTTGGGAGACGGTCGCAGTGGATAGCGGGGAACTTGAGGGCGCAACGAATTCTTACACATTGGACGAATTGGCAGACGGAACCTGGTCGATCAAGGTTCGTGTGAAAGATAATCAAGGCGCTTGGTCGGAATGGGCGTACAGAAGCTTGGTCATTGATACGGTTCCTCCAACCCTGAATGTTTTCATGGATAAGGAGACCTTGTGGCCGGCCAACAACAAGCTGGTTAAAGTAACGGCAACTGTTGAGACGGATGTTGAGCTGTCTCAGGTGGAATTGCTCTCCATTACGCCGAGCGTAGAAGTCGACCGATACGAATCTATGGTACAAGGAGCTGAATTCGGCACATTCGATACGGAATTCAAGCTGCTGGCCAAAAAAGCAAAGGGTAAAGAGCCTCTAGTCTATACGATTACTTATAAAGCGATAGATCAAGCAGGGAATGTTACGGAAGCATCCGCCACCGTTAAGGTTCCCCATGATCAAGGAAAAAAATAATCCTCTATAGGAACTGGATACCTCCGACCGAAATGGTTCGGAGGTATTTCAGGTGCAATGTCTATATCATGCTGTTTCATGTCTTGAAAATCAAGGTCTACGATTAGTAGTGTGTTATTATCGTTAGTGCAGTACTCACTCGAGGAGGAGTTATAATGGGAAACGTGAGCATTCGATTCGACCGGTTTCCGGGAGGGCTTAGCAAGGCGGTCGCGTTTAGTTTCGACGATGGCCGCGATCAAGACAGGAGGCTGGTGCAGGCTTTTAACCGATATGGCCTCAAAGGAACGTTCCATCTGAATTCCGGCAAATTCGGTCAGGAAGGCTATATCAATGCCGAAGAAGTGGCGGACTTATTTCGCGGCCACGAGATTTCGGCCCATACCGTCACGCATCCCTTCCTGGAGCAGTCCCCGGACGACCAGATTGCGGAGGAGCTGATCGCGGATCGCCGAAATCTGGAGGCGATCACGGGATATCCTGTACGCGGTATGAGTTATCCGTTCGGCACCTACAACGACCGCGTTGTGCGCGCGCTGCCGGTGCTCGGTATCGAATATGCCCGCACCGTCCAGAGCCACGGCGGCTTCCACATGCCGGATGATCCGCTGAAATGGCATCCGACCTGCCATCATAAGGAGATGTTGGAGAAAATCGAACAGTTGCTGGCTTCTAATAGCTGGTTTAGCCGCATGGAGCTATTGTTCATCTGGGGCCATAGCTACGAATTCGACCACGATGATAACTGGGAGCTGATGGATAGGGCAGGCGAACTGCTCGGCGGCGAGGAGTCGATCTGGAAAGCGTCGATGACGGATATTGTATCCTACCAGAATGCGCTCAAAGCGCTCCGTTTCTCGGTTGATCGAAGCGTGGTGCATAATCCGAATGCCCTTGAGGTTTGGGTTAGCGCAGACGGCGAAGCCGTCCGTATTGCGGCAGGCGAAACGAAGAGGCTGCGATAGCAAGCGAAAGTTTTCTAAAAAAAACAAAAATTTTGGCAAGGTACCGGGTCGCTTCCTTGCGAAGCCCTGGTGCCTTTTTCGTTTTTACCCGAACAAATCCTAGGAGAGAGCTTCTCGTTCGGTCGAATTCCATGCGCAGTCCGGATTTCGGTTTTTCATGATGCTACGCGCTTCTGACCTAATAATACGAAATAGCCCCCACCTAGCCTGGCAATGGGAGCTATTTGACGCTTACGTTCGCTACATCTTCCACACTCGTTGTTTTGCGTTTCTTTGGGTTTTATTTAGGTAATCGGAACCAGCTGCCATTGCTGATTAAAGTTATACTGATTGCCTAAAGACCATTGACCAACTGGCGCACTATCATTAGTAGACCAACCCAAGACTTCCAGATACTTGCCGCTAGCAGCATTTTTAAATTCGAAATAACCATCACCTACGTCAATCTTCTGCCACTGTTGATTATAGCCGCCAAGACCAGAATGTGCCCATTGTTGTGCTGTAGCGCCATCAGAAGAAGACCAACCCCCGATTTCCAGAACCTTGCCGCTATTACGATTTATGAGTTGATAATTGTTAAGTCCGACATTAAGCAATTCCCATTGCTGATTGTAGCCGCCAGTATACGCATACTGATTTACAGCAGCGCCATCAGCAGTTGAGTAGCCATTTACATCCAGCACCTTGCCGCTATTGCGGTTGACGATCCTATAATAATTACCTATTCCGCTCAT
Organism: Paenibacillus arenilitoris; assembly: GCF_014705655.1. Classification (GTDB taxonomy): domain Bacteria; phylum Bacillota; class Bacilli; order Paenibacillales; family Paenibacillaceae; genus Pristimantibacillus; species Pristimantibacillus arenilitoris. The sequence goes on from NZ_JACXIY010000026.1 coordinate 86,885, forward strand.
GATGCCATCGATGATTCCTTGTTGTGTTATTGTAAGGTTATTTCTGTTAATCAATCCAAAATTAGATCCATTATCCCACCATACAGGAACTAAGCTATACTTCTTCGCTGTTGAGACAACTGCTTTTGTCCAAATTGCACGATAGGTATTGTTGGACGAGTCAAGAGCCGACTTATCGATTGCACCGTATTCTCCGATGACTACAGCATACCCTTGTGTTACGAACTTATCGTACATGGATTTGAATTGTGACTCCATGTGGGCTTCCTGTCCCCCAGAGTCTCTTTTGGCAGGGTCTGCTGTTGCACCCCATTGGGTAGCGCCTTCGTTTTCTACTAGGCAGAAGAAGTAAGGATCGTAATAATGTACAGAAATCATGATTCTCTTTTCGGAACTAGGAACAGTACTTGATCTGTTATTGTCTGTTGGAAGCACAAAACCTGTATAGCCATTGTTGCCTGCCGTGTAATCAATGTTCGTATTCCAGCCTGGAATCAAGAGCCATCTTGCCGCATTGTTTCCGCCGGACAGTCTCACGGTGTCCACAAAGATTTGATTCAATGCATTAATGTTTGAATAAATCGTGAGGTCAGGCTGTGACCCGCCATATGTCACCCCATCGAATACTTCGTTCATTGATTCGAAGATCAAATGCTCGTTATAATTAACGAATGTATTGGCAATCTGCTGCCAAACCTTTTTATATTTGTCTCGAATCGTATTTTGATCGCTTGCATTCGGCAACAGCCAATTATCTGACGGAGTATTGGGGGTTGTAGAGTGCGCGCCATCATGGTGAATATTGAGAATGACAAACAGGCCTTCGCTGTAAGCATAATCGACAACCTCTTTCACTCTGGCCAGATACGCAGAATCAATAGTGTAATTCGGAGCAGGACCGATTTTTTTCATATATGTCACCGGAATCCGAATGGATTTAAACCCTGCTGCTTTTACCTTTTGAATTAACGCTTTTGTGATAACCGGATTACCCCAAGCTGTTTCGCTAGGAACACCGTTAATATTAGCATCTAATGCGTTTCCTAAATTCCATCCTGCACCCATTGCCGAAGTAATTTGAGCGGCGTTATATTGCGTGAAATCCCATGTCATATCGGCTGCTGATGCTACAGAACCCGAGCTTGTAAAAACGGCGGTAAACATAAAAACAAATGCGATCATTATTAGCTTGCAGGACTTGAACGTAAATTTTGTCATCAAATGGCACCTCTTCTCTTCATGTAGTTGGAAAAGAATAATACTTCGCTTATCACCTCTTAATTCGCTTTTACAGAAGCTATAGTAACCGCTTCTAGTAAGCGCTTTCAATTCTATGCAATTCAAATTATATTCGAGGTCAGTTAGAGTCCGCCTTGATTATATAGCCATCTTTTAGCAAATTATAGACTTATTTCGCCGAGCGCCTGAACGAACTGACGCAGCAGCCCCCACCTTGACATTAAGATGGGGCTATTACGATGGATGTTATTTTTGTACTCGACAGATTGTATACGGATACTGATCTATACCTGGAATCGTATAGACTCTGCTATAGCCTGCATCTATAAGGGCTTGTGCCGCTACAGAACTCTTATACCCCTTTTGGCAGTAAAGGATTATTGGCGTATCCTTTCTCACACATACCGAGAACGGGTTAATTGATATATCATGTAACGGTATACAAACGCTTTCCTGTATATGCCCTGTTTGATAATCCTCATTAGTCCGTACATCGACAAGCTTGGCAGTAGGATCATTTAACATCAGCTCACACGCTTCATCGGGGGTCAGACTTTTACTTTGAAATACTCTGCCCCCAGTCTGAGGAATACGCTGCTCCTTATCAAGCATTCTTGCAACAATTGCAGCAGCCTCCGCATGAGTTAAGCCACCCACAGCGTCGAATAGGCTATGGTCACGCCCGAGCATTATCCCTTTCACATACACCTGCGCGATATGCATAACGCAGGTAGGACAGTCATATAAGTCCCTAAGATTTTCTGCCGACGACCAATCATGCTCATCTCTTTCTCCGAATTCGGTTAGCAGCGCCTCATGAACGATTCTTGCAGCGGAACGGCGCTCAATGGGTTTGCTTATGTTTGTAAGATCATAGTCCTCTATTATTCCCTTATACAACGCGTAATCCATATACCCTGATGATGGGCTGCCGCGCGTTGGCTCTATATGGCCTTTACTGCTTCTAATGACCAGGGTCACAAACTGTTCAGTCGTAACATAATCCTCAATCATCATATTAAACAGGAGTAACTCTAATAGTAACATTGTCATAAGCGTTAATTCCTGTAACAGAGAAGGTCCTTGAATGGCTCGTTGTAACCTCGCCTGTCCATAAATCCTTTAGGGAATAGCTTGCTGCATTTTTAAACTTTTCGGCATCCACCATTTTATGCCCAAGATAATCGATAATGCGGCTTACATCAACGGAATGCTCCTTCGTATCTCTAGAGTCACTGAGATTGATAAAGGATATGGCAATATCTCCGTTCGCAAGAGGCTTTACAAGAATATCAACACGGTTGTTATTAGCAATATAGGCCGTATCGGGATTGGCATTATCGATTGAGCAGTAAATTCTTTTGGCCTGAATACCGAGGGGATCCTGATTCAATGCGATTACCTCTTTGTTCGCAATGATCATCCATAGCTCGTCACCGTTTGCAACCCGTCTTAAATCCATTCCAAGCATAATCGGAGCGTTCATCATGCACCACATCGTCATATGCGTTTTACTCATGGTCGTTGTGATTCCGTTCATGCCGATGACTAGCATATCGGGATCGTTCCACCCCTTATCAAGTCCGGCAAACTCGTCCATAATAACCGCCTTGCTGTACTGCGAGGTTATACTTGCGGTATGGTTTGAGCTCCATTCGGCGGAGCCCGGATGGCCATCGGAGCCGACGCTGAAGGTTATATCATTAAGGATGCGCCAGGAGTCTCCAACCTTATATCCCCAGTTTTGCGGCTGCGTTTTACCCCATTCGCAGATGGAGAATACAATATCATGGTCAGGGTCGGCCACGTTCAAGCCTTCGAGCAAGACCGCATAGGAATTAAGGGTGTTTTCCTGCCTTCTGTGGTTCATTAGACGTATGATGTTTTCTCCCTCATTCAAGAATACCGTTATTTCTTCCGAATCCGCAAAGACAGCCGTACTTTCGGTAAGAGGAAGCAGATGATCCAAATATCGGGTTTCGTTCTCTGCGCTTCCTACCGCCAGCTGAAGCCAGCGTCCCGTGCCATCCTGCTCGCCGCTTGCGTAATTTACGGTTAGGGCGTACTTTCCGCTTGCCGGCGCGTTCACGGTAAACGCAAGCTCGCTCCAGCGGTCGCCTACAGGCGTTGTACCAACGTTTGTTCCGTCGAATGTACCGATATGGGTCACATAGTCGCCTCTGTTTTTTGATGCGCCCTGGCCTAATAGGACACCGTCCTTAACTGCATTTAATGTTATTTTCAGTTCTTCGCCCGTAACCGTTATGCTTCTGATATTCGGGGCGTAGGAATATTTGGCGTTTGTGGAGTCCGAGAACGTGGCGTTGTCCCAGAGGTAGTAGCAATTATCCACTTTGATAAAGTCGACCCCCCAGTCTATATAAGACCTCGTGTCGACGTCCTCAAAGCCGCAAGTGCCTACCGCGGAGCCAGCGCAAAGATGGGTACCTATATCGTTGTACATGCCGAATTTAAGTCCCTTGCTGCGGATGTAATCGGATAATGCCTTAAAGCCGCTTGGGAATTTAATCGTTTCATTTGAAAGCAATCCGTTGACGCGTTCGGACTTATAGCAGCCGTCATCGAGCACGACATACTTGTATCCCAGCTCCGCAAGTCCCAAATCAACCATGGCGTCTGCCATTGCCTTCGTGAGCGCCTCGTTGTTCTTGCTGCCAAAGGCATTCCAGCTGTTCCAGCCCATGGCGGGGAGACGTCCCTGCTTTTTATTCAGAAGCACCTTGCCGTTCGAGAAAGCCGGAAACATATAGTCGGGATTCGCGATTTCGTCCGGCGCTGTCCTTGATGTAACTCTAGCCGATACTTTGTCCATAATAAATCCTCCTCGCAAGCCGCGTTTTTAATGTAATGATAGGACAAATCATGAAGTCGATAAATGTGTTTTTATCGAGTGATTATGGGGAAATGTGATATAGTAGTTTCGGGAGATGAATGCAATGAAACTCTATTATGCGAAAAGCCCTTTAATCTCATCCGATATTTATCCCATGCAATATGGCGAACAGCAGTGCGATCGCGGATATTCCTTTGGGCCCGCAGTGCGTAACTTCTATCTCATCCATTACATTTACGGCGGGCAAGGCGAATTGCATATTAATAAAAAAGTTTATAAAGTACGCGCAGGACAGTTTTTTCTGATTTATCCGAAACAAACCGCCTATTATAAGGCGGATGACCATGATCCGTGGCTGTATCGCTGGATTGAGTTTGACGGCAGCTTCTCGGAGAAGATGATGTCCGTGACAGGCTTCTCGCACGAAAACCACGTGATAAATGATGATAACGGCGTCGGGAACGCGCTTAGGAACATCATAGATTTAGGCTGGACCGACTTTGAAACGATCATGAGCCACTTCTGGCCGTTTATTGCGGCGCTTACGAAGGGTAAATTATTGAAGAAAGAGGAGAATGCGGCGGAGACTTACGTCTCTTATGCCAAAAACTATATAAGAAGCAATGTGCACAAAAGGGTATCCGTTTCCGAGATTGCCCATTTTTTAAACATAGACCGCAGTCACCTGGCGCGTATCTTCAAAAGCATTTGCGGCAAAAGCACGCAGCAGTTTATCATTTCCCTTAAAATGGAGACGGCTTCTCAATCACTAAAAAAAGGCAGCATGACGGTTAAAGAAGTTGCCCATAGCGTCGGATATGACAATCAGATGGAATTTTCGAAGCTGTTTAAAAAACACTTTAATATGACCCCCACGCAATGGAGAGAACAAGAGTTCTTTCAACAGTCCATAAATAACTATGAATGATAGGGATCAGGGTCGGATCAAACCAAAGCCCCGTCGAATGGACGGGGCTTATTTGTGCTGCTTCCTATATTCTGTTGGCGTAAGCCCGAATTTCTCTTTGAATTGTCTCATCAAATGGAAGGCATTGCCGTATCCGCTTTGCGAAGCGATCGAGTCCAGCGTTAAATCTGTTGTTGCCAGCAGAGCTTTGGCACATTGAAGGCGGCTATGAATGATATCGGTCATAACATTGACGCCGAATATTTTTTTGTAGGTATGCTGGAAACTCGACAAACTCATGGATAGTTCATTAGCCAACTCTTTGACAGAGGGGATTGACACAGGGTTGCTGCGAATTCGGATGCGAACGTTAATCAAATTTGTATATTTTGCAGAAACCTTGATCGAAGGAAAGTGAAGCCCCATATGAAGTTTGCGGCTGAGCATAATAAAGAAAATATTCAGATAATGCTTGATAGCCTCTATACTGTGAGGGCCCGCCGTATAAAATTCGTAAGTCATTTTCTGTACAATGGACGATATCTCGGAAATATCTCCTAACCACGTAACCGTGTTATGGGGAATATTTAATTTGCCGATAAATTCCTTATCCTCGTCGTCTACGCTGAAGTAGAACCAGTCGTCCACGTATTTATCGCCATATGCACGATAATGCTGAGGAGCATCGCTGGTATACAGAATAAAGGAATTTTCCTTCGCGATCGCTTCATTCCCGTCTTGCATAAAGACGGCTGGCGTTTTGATTAGCAATAGAATCCAACAGCTTCCAATGCCGAATGGGCGATCGATCGCAAAGGTTTTGTCATGGGAATGATGATGTCCGATCACGTGTAATTCCATGAAAACCGCTTCCTTTCATCCTATATATTTAGCATAGCATCGATTTGCACGTTCCGCTATGACGAACTTAGTCTATAGCAACAATGATAGGCATTATAAATTCATAGGACTGCAGAAAATGATACCCTAATAAGCGCGTTTAGCTATCGGGCCTACTAACGACGCATATTATAATTTTTTAAAAAGCTTCGAGAAAGGGAGAAAAATGAAAAAGAAAACGATTTTAATCATCCTATTCATTACAGCGCTTTCATTGTTATCGGCTTGCTCCAAGGATGAACAAGGGGCGCAAATGCGCGAAATTACAACAATGGAGCTTGTCAAAGAAATGGGAATCGGCATTAATTTGGGCAACACATTTGAGTCCACAGGCGACTGGATTAGCGGCTTCAGTGTTACAAGTTATGAAACGGCCTGGGGCAGTCCCATTATTACGGAGGAAATGATTAAAGGTTATGCGAGCGAAGGTTTTGGCGTCCTTCGAATTCCCGTATCGTGGTCCAATATGATGGGCGAGGATTACACGATTAATCCTGACTACCTGGACCGGGTAAAGGAAGTTGTAGATTGGGCACTGGACAGCGGTCTGTATGTTATACTGAATCTTCATTGGGATGGCGGCTGGTTTGAGAAGTTTCCGACAGAAAAAGAAGAATCCATGTATAAATATACACGCATATGGACACAGCTGGCGGATTCTTTTAAAAGCTATGACGATTATCTAATGCTCGAGTCCTTCAATGAGGAAGGTAATTGGCTTGATTTATGGAATTATTACGCCGGCACTAACGGCAAAGAAGAAGCTTATGAGCTGCTGAACGAGATCAATCAGACATTTGTAGATATTGTGCGCGGTTCCGGAGGCAACAATGAACGACGCCACCTGTTGATTGCCGGTTATATAACGGATATCGAGAAGACCGTTGATGAATTGTATAAGATGCCAAACGATCCTCAAAATCGTAGTGCGGTATCGATCCATTATTACACGCCTCCAACCTTCGCCATCCTGGATGAGGATGCGGAATGGGGAAAAGCGCGTGCGGAGTGGGGAACGGATGAAGACCTCGCCGAGCTAAATAAGCTCATGGATATGGTGAAAACACGTTTCATCGACGAAGGCATCCCCGTTATCATGGGTGAGTTTGGTTTAGCTACAAAAAATAAGACGCAAGAAATGATACGGCTTTATCTTACGTCGGTGAACAAGGCCGCATATTCCCGAGGAATTGTCCCGGTTTTATGGGATGTTACAAATGTATTTTACAACCGAAATACAAACGAAATGAATGATAAGGTGCTGCTTGAGCAGCTTATGACTGACAAGCATTAGAGAATTACGAAACCGTGTTGCAGGATGAAAATAAATGACGCACGGAAAGGATCAGGATATAGGGGTGGATATGAAATGAAAATGGGTGTGGATTATTATCCGGAGCACTGGGAGCGCTCGATGTGGGAGCAGGATGCGAGGCTGATGCGGGAGACGGGAGTCAGCCTGATTCGCGTGGCCGAATTCGCCTGGTCGCGCCTGGAGCCGGAGGAAGGCCGGTATGAGTTCGGCTGGCTGGATGATGCAATCAATGTCTTCTATAAATACGGGATCCAGGTCGTCATCGGCACGCCGTCCTGCACGCCTCCCAATTGGCTCGTGGAGCGCTTTCCGGATGTGCTTCCCCTCGACGCCATGCTGCATCCGCGATATCCGGGCATTCGCGGACATCGCTGTTATAACAGTCCGTCCATGCGTATCTTCTCGGCGAGAATCGTGGAGAAGCTGGCTACTCATTACGCCAATCACCCTGCAGTGATCGGTTGGCAGATCGATAATGAGTTCGGTCTGAACGAGTGTCATTGCGAGAATTGCAATATCCGGTTCCGCGAATGGCTGTCGAAGAAGTACGATACATTGGAAGCCTTGAATCAGGATTGGGGCACGGTTGTCTGGAGCGGCGAATATAGCTCTTGGGAGCAAATCACGACGCCGCTAGGCGGCGCCAAATTCAGGAATCCGTCTTTTTTGCTCGACTGGAAGCGGTTCGAAACCGATTCCGTCGTGGAATTTCAACGATTGCAATCGAATATTCTGCGAAAATATTGCCCGGATCATTTTGTGACGCATAATATCTGGAGCTATCCGATGTCCCTCGACTATTACAAGCTTTGCGAGGAACTGGACTTTGCTTCCCTCGATTATTACCCGAGCACGAGCCCCGATAAAGCGGTGTCGGGCGGATACGGCGGGGCGTTAACGCTCGATCTGACCCGGGGGATCAAGAGGCAAAACTTCTGGATCATGGAAACGATAAGCGGCCCTCCCGGATGCTGGTTCCCGATGTGGCGGACCCCTCAGCCCGGATTTATCCGGGCCTTCGCGTGGCAATGCATCGCCCGCGGCGCCGACACGCTCGTTCACTTCCGGTGGCGAAGCGCTCCGTATGGCGCCGAACAATTCTGGCATGGATTAATCGACCATAGCAATGTTCCCGGCAGACGATTCGAGGAATACCGGATATTATGCGATGAAGTGAACCGGCTTTCTCCCCTCCTGGAGGGATCAGAGGTGCTTGGGGAGGCTGCCGTCCTCCACTCGCACGATTTGTACAATGCGTTCGAGATTCAACCTCAAGCAGAAGGCATGAATTATTTCGACAATCTGAAGCTTTATCATCGGCGGGCTTTGACCAAAACGGGCATTCTGACGGATGTCGTGAATACTGCGGACGATCTGGACAAGTATCGTCTTATCGTTGCGCCGTCGCTCTATTTGCTGGATGAAACACTGGCGGACAAGCTGAAAAATTGCGCGAAGAACGGAGCCACTCTCATCCTGACGAATCGTACCGGCGTCAAAAATAGGAGCAACGTATGTTGGATGCATCCGCTGCCTGCTCACTTAGCCGAGGCTGCGGGCGTAACCGTAGCGGAATACGATCCCGTCGGCCATGACGTTCATACGATCCGCACGCAGGACGGGAAGACCTATTCGTGCAGTCAATGGTGCGATGTTCTGGAGCCTGCGGGCGCTGAGGCGGTTGCCTGGTATGAGGACGATTTCTACGCGGGCAAACCGGCTGCGACGGTTCATTCCTATGGGAAGGGCAAAGTGTATTATATTGGAACCGTTGTCGAGGAAAGCTTCTACCTGGAATTGTTCGGGAAGGCTGCGGATAGCGCTGGGCTAACCCGATTTACCGGTTTGCCGGAGGGCGTGCAAATTTCGATTCGACGGAGAGGAAACGCCAATTATTTGTTCCTGTTGAATCTGACGCCAAAGCAGCAGACGGTCATGCTGAAGGGTACATATAGGAGCCTTCTGCAAGAGATGAGCGTCGGTCCTACTGTACACATGGATCCCTATGCGGTTGAAATCGTCGAATAAACCTGCGTGATCGATCAGATACGGAGTAAGACCGTAGCGCACTCGCATTCGCAACCCAATCCCTTCATGAGAATCGGCCTTCGCTCCGAATGCTATCGGGGCAAAGGCCGATTTTTGCGTTTGACCATTTTGTCAGAGGCATGTCCGTCATAGATCCTTATGATATAATGAAGCATTGTAATCAGGGAATGAAGGGATGAACGGAGATGCAGCATCGGGGAGTTAGGAGAAAAGGAACGCATCGGAGTCGCAGCATGTTCATTACGCTGCTGTTGTCTTATTTGGGCGTATTCCTGATTCCGGTTATCATCGGGAGCGTCGTGTATGTCCGAATCGAACAGATCATGATCGACAACGCTTACCGGTCCAACGCCGCATTGCTCGAGCAGATGAAGCATGTGATGGATGGACGTACGCAAGAAATCGATAATCTCATGCATCAGATCGTTTTCCATCCGAAGGCGGAGCTGCTGCTTGACGGCAGCGCCGATACGGCCAGAGAGCAATATCCGTTTTTTGAATTTATGAAGGAGCTTTCGAGATACAGCGCGTTTAACAATCTGCTTTATGACTTCTACATTTATTTCGTGGAAGCGGATTCCATCATAACGACTACGCTCAAGACGGACCCCGTCACCTTCTACCATCAAATTTACAAGGATCTTGACCGAACTTTCGATCAATACAAACAAGAAGTGCTCCTCGGCCCTCATACGAAGACGTACCTACCCGTGCAGCTGCAGGTGAACGGGCTCAAGAAGGAACGGAAGATTGCTTATATGCAATCCTTGCCGTTAGGGGAACGCGACGATGTGACAGGGAATTTGGTCATCCTCATTGACGATCGGCAGCTCCGGGACACGCTGATGGAAATCGAAGGTCTGCATGATGGGGACATCTATATCTATAGCGGAGAGCACCAGCTGCTTCTCGGTCCCGAAGAAAGCCTCGTATCCGCAGAGGTCTACTTGAATCGTTTGAAGGATGGACAATCGGCAGGATTCTTTGACGACTCGGAGGTGAGCGATCAGTTTGTGGCGTATACGGTTTCGGCCAAAAACGGCTGGACCTATTTGTCCGTGTTCCCGAAGAGCGTCGTGCTGGAACAGGTGAATGATATCAAGCGCTGGAGCCTCTTGACGGTGCTCCTATGCGTATTGGCGGGCATAGGAGCATGCGTGTACCTGACTCGCAAGCAATACGGTCCGATCCGTGATGTGGTGCGGATGATCGGAAGGGGAGCGAAGGGCAGCGAGGCAACGAACGCGAACGAGGTCGAGCTCATCCGTCATACTCTGGAGGAGTTGTTCGGGGAAGAAAATCGTCTGCAAGAAAAGCTGAGGCAGCAGCTTCCTACGCTGCGAGCCGATTTTCTGTCCCGGCTCATCAGAGGCCAGGTTGACGCCGATTCCATCACGGCTCAAGATTTGAATTTTATGGGAATCGCTTTCGAGGAGCCGTGGTTTCGAGTGCTCGTCATGGAGCTGCAGTATAGCGAAGGGTTTATGAGGCAAGACTCGGAGAGAGAATGGGCGCTTGTTCGTTTCGTGCTCATGAATTTGTGCAGGGATCTGCTGGACGAGCAGGGATACGCGTTCGAGACGGAGAAAAACCGGATTGTCGTCCTATGGAATAAGACAGATGATCGGGAGGATATGCTGCACGAGGTCAACGGGTTCTCGGATTCCGTCGTGAGGACGATGGCCGCGAGGTTCAAGACGACGATCTCCATCGGTATCGGAGGGGCGAAGCATGGGTTTGCCCAAATAGCGGAGGGCTACGATGAGGCGATGCTGGCGCTTAGCTACAGAATGGTGGCGAGCGAACGTTCGATATTGCATTATAACGAGGTGTTGGCGTCGAGAAGCGGTACCTATCGATTCCCGATGGACACCGAGGTGCAGCTTGTCAACTATGTGAAGAATGGCGACGAGGGGAATGCCATTCGGTTGCTGGATCAGCTCCACGAACTGAATTTCAAGCATGAGGACCTCTCTCCGGATATGGCGCAGTATTTGTACATGGAGCTGAATGGAACGCTTCTGAAAGCGATGGATCAGCTTAGGCTGGATTACAGACAGTTCTTCTCCGAAGAGCAAGGCCCTCCTCTAGCACTTGATGAATCGGCGACGGCGGCCGAGCTGCACGAGCGGATCAAGGGCAGATTTGTGGAAGCGTGCCGATCCGTCAAGGAGGATCGGACGGATTACAGCAAATCCTTGTACCAGGAGATGGTTCAATATTTGGAGGAGCATTATCCGGACAACAATTTAAGCCTGACGATGCTGGCCGACCGCTTCAACCGGAATCCGGTATATGTCTCTTCGTTCTTCAAGAAACACGGAGGGGAGAACGTAACCGACGTCCTGACCAGAATAAGAGTCGGCGGAGCGAAGCAGCTGTTGATGGAAACGGATCTAACCGTTAATGAAATCGCGCTCCGGGTCGGTTATTCGAACAATATCGTGTTGACCAAGGTATTCAAAAAACTGGAAGGCATCACACCTGGCAGCTTCCGGGAACAGGCCAGGAAAAGCCAGGACTGACGCGGGTTTCCGCAAGGAAGCTTAAACCTGGTGTATGGATCTTAAGATTAAACAACCGAATATCTTCAATCGAAATAATGCGTCTTTAAAGCGCATTATTTTCATTTTCCCCATCAGAATTTATTGTGGAATACAGATGCAGGCAGCGACTCGGACGAGGCGTTCCTGCAGCACATACACGTTCAGGGAGGGTTAACGTATTGAAAAACAGACATTGGAAGCATGTTTCCGCGATCGCCGCCGCGGCGGTTATGGTCGCAGCCATCTCCGGTTGTTCGAGTAACGGAGAGGGCAATTCGCCTGGCGTCCAATCGACTCCATCGGCGGGGACCGATGGCGGAAGCGCTGTCGCCGAATACCCGAGCTCGTTCAGCTATTGGGTAGAGCTCGATGGCGATTCCGCGGCTTCGCTCACGAATTTCTCCGAGGTAGCCGCGTACAAGAAGTTGGAAGAGATAACGGGCACCAAGGTCGAATTCAAGCATCCGGGCGGAGATGGCGCTCAGGTGAAAGAACAGTTCAATCTCATGATTGCTTCAAGAAATTTAACAGACGTGATTCAGACGAATTGGCTGGCAGTGCCGAAGGGGCCTCAGAACGCCATTGAGGAAGGGACGATTATCCGCCTTAATGAGTTAATCGACGAGCACGCTCCCAACTTCAAGAAGTTTCTTGACGAGAATCCGGATATCGCCAATATGATCATGACGGATAAAGGCGATATCTACGCTTTCCCGTTTATTCGCAAGGCTGATCAGCTCAAGGTATATTATGGTCCGATCGTGCGCCAGGACTGGCTTGACAAGCTGGGTCTGGATAAGCCGGCAACGATTGCCGATTGGGAAGCGACGCTGACGGCGTTCCGCGACCAGGATCCGAATGGCAACGGTCAGAAGGACGAAGTGCCGTTCCTGCTCGAGACAGGAGCCGTCCGCAACGAATCGTTGAATCAGCTTATCGGCGCTTGGGGAATCCTGGCGAAATTCTACCAGAAGGACGGCAAGGTGCAATACGGCGAGCTGCAGCCGGAATATGAGCAATTCATGGCCACGCTCAGCGATTGGTACGCGAAGGGATTAATCGATAAAGATTTCCCTGCGGTAGACGGCAAGCTGAAGGATGCCAAGGTGACGGGAGACACGCTTGGAGCCTTCTACGGCTTTGCCAGCGGAAGCATTGGCAAATATCTGGATCTTGTGAAGGATCATCCAACGTTTGCGTTGTCGGCGCTCTCGCATCCCGCATTGCAGGCAGGCGGCGTATCGGCGGCAGGTCAGCTTAGTCCGACCTATCCTGGCGAGCATGCAGTAGTGATTACAAGCGAAGCGAAGAACCCTGAGAAAATTGTGAAGTGGCTTGATCTCGGATACGGGGAGGAAGGTCACATGCTCTTCAACTTCGGAATCGAAGGGGAAAGCTATGCTATGAAGGACGGCAAACCCGAATATACGGAAGTCATTACGCAGAACCCGGACGGACTTGCGTTCAAGCAAGCTCAAGCCCGGTATATGCGTACCCACTTCGGCGGACCATTCCTGCAGGATCTGGATTCCTTCCTGCAGCAGATGAAATATCCGCAGCAGCTCGAAGCGGTGGATGTGTGGGCGCAGGCCGAGAATCAGATTCAGCTTCCGCCAATTACGCTGACGGCAGAGGAGAGCGCCAAGGTCGCTTCCATCATGAACGACGTCAATACGTATTCGGATGAGATGATCATTAAATTTATTATGGGCGTAGAGCCGATGAGCAACTTCGCCGATTATGTGGACACCTTGAAGCAATTCGGAGTAGAGGAAGCCATTGGCGTCTATCAAGCCGCCTTGGATCGTTACAATAATCGCTAATCCTTGAGAACGCAAGAACCGGGGGAGGGGATAGGTCCCCCGGTTCTTCATTTCGACAAGCTATTGCATCCGCAAGGAGGGAGATCAAGATGTCCGATCGTTGGTTCGTCCGTCTGGCTCGTGACATTCGTATTAACCGGCATGTCTATATCATGCTGCTGCCGATAGTCATCTATTATGTCGTCTTTCATTACGGGCCGATGTACGGCCTGCAAATCGCCTTTAAAGATTATTCTCCTGCCCGTGGTTTCCTTGGCAGTTCATGGGCCGGCTTCAAGCATTTCGAAGAGTTTTTCGGAAGCATGTTTTTCCTGCGGATTCTGGGCAACACGCTGCTGTTAAGCCTATACAGCCTATTGTTCTTCTTCCCGGCCGGCATCATCCTGGCGCTTCTGCTCAACGAGCTGCGCAGCGAGCGGCTGAGACGCGCGGTTCAAACCATTTCCTACATGCCGCATTTCGTATCGCTGGTCGTCATCGTAGGCATATTGTTCGACTTCTTGGCCAGAGACGGTCTGATTAATCAGCTGATCGCTTCGCTTGGCATCGAGCCCATACCGTTCATGCGCGCGGCCGAATGGTTCCGTACGATATACGTCGGCTCGGATATATGGCAGAACGTGGGATGGAGCTCCATCATTTATTTGGCGGCGATCAGCAACGTCAATCCTTCGCTATACGAAGCTGCCCGGATGGACGGAGCGGGGCGTTTGAAGCAAATCTGGTATGTTACGCTGCCCGGTATCATGCCGACGGTTACGATCATGCTTATTTTGTTTATCGGCAAATTCATGACCGTCGGCTTCGAGAAGATCATTCTGATGTATAACCCGGTGATCTATGAAACGGCGGATGTCATCCAGACCTATGTCTACCGGAAAGGCATACTGGAAGCGAATTTCAGCTATAGCGCGGCCGTTGGTTTGTTCAACGCGGCGATCAGCTTTCTTCTGCTTGTTCTCGCGAATACGGTCGCCAAGCGGCTGGGAGAGACGAAACTATGGTAAGGGGGAAGAAATACCGATGCTAATCAGAAGATCGCTAGGGGAGAGGATATTCGACGTCGCCAATGCAGCAGGCATGCTTCTTTTCTCATTCGTGACGATATATCCGCTTCTGTATGTCGTATTCGCCTCGTTCAGCGACCCGAGCCGAATCATACAGAATCGGGGGGCCCTCTTCTATCCGCTTGGCTTTACGCTGGACGCTTATGAGATGGTATTCAAAAATCCGAATATTCTCGGCGCATTCGCCAATACGTTGTTCTACGTCATCGTGGGGACGCTGCTTAACATCCTGTTAACGGCGCTCGGCGCGTACGCGCTATCCAGAAGGAAGCTGATGCTGAAAAATCCGATCATGTTTCTGATCGTTTTTACGATGTTTTTCGAAGGCGGACTCATCCCGCTTTATTTGCTGGTACAGAACCTTTCGCTGCTCGACACGAGATGGTCGCTCATCATACCGACGGCCGTTAGCGCGTTCAACCTCATTATTATGCGCACCGCATTCCAGGGCGTGCCCTATGATCTTGAAGAATCGGCGAAGATCGACGGAGCCAACGACTGGTCGGTATTGTTCCGGATCGTGCTTCCGCTGTCGATGCCGGTCATAGCCGTTATGATCTTGTTCTACGGAGTCAGCCATTGGAATTCCTGGTTCCTGGCTACCGTGTTCCTGCAGACGAGAGAGCTGTATCCGCTGCAGTTGATTTTACGGGAAATACTGATAAGCAACGATACGAGCTCGATGTCGGTCGGCATTGCCTCCGGCGATCAGATGCAGATTGGAGAGACGATCAAATATGCGACGATTATCGTATCGACTGCGCCTATCTTGTTCCTGTATCCCTTCTTGCAGCGTTATTTCGTCAAAGGAGTTATGATCGGAGCGGTCAAGGAATAGCTTGAAGGGCAAACAGAGGAGGAACGATATGATCCGTTTGTTTCAAACCAATGATATTCGTAAGGTGGAAGAACTCGAAGGCATGTGGGAATTTGCAACGATGGAGTCGGGCCATGCCATCCCCGCGGCATATCCACGGCGGCTGCCGGTACCGGGATGCTGGGAGAATCATCCTTTATACAAAACGTACCGCGGGGCTGCCGCTTATCGTAGACGCATACAAGTGAAGAATGGAGCGACGAATCTTCGCTTTACGTTTAAAGGGGTAAGTCATACGGCACGGGTAATCTGGGATGGCGTTCAGGTTGCCTCCCATTACAATGCCTACACGGCATTCTCGGCGATTGTTCGGGAGGTGCCTGCCGGCGAGCACGAGCTCATCGTTGTGGCGGACAACTCCTTTCACGAACACTCTTCCCTTCACCAGCCGAACGATTATTACTCTTACGGCGGCATTACCCGGCCGGTAGTCATGGAGGAAGTGCCGGATGTCTTTCTGGAAAGACTGCAATTTACTCCAAGACGGGTCGAAGGAGAATGGGTAGCCGACGTCCAGGCGTTCGTTACTAATAATGGAGAGGCAACAAGCCGTGCAAAAGTCCATTGCGAGCTTGACGGCGTGTACTTCGAGCTGGAGATGGGAAGCGTTGGAGGAGGCCAGAGCACCGTTCTGCATGGTTCGGCGAAGATCCCGGGGGCGCGGCCGTGGTCCGTGTCGACGCCGAATCTGTATGCATTGAAGGCAAGACTGTTTCTTGACGATGCTGTGTTGCCGACCGACGACCTAATCGAACGCGTCGGCTTTCGGAGCTTAACGACCGAGCGCGGCAAGATTCAGTTGAACGGCGAAGACATCATTTTGAAAGGGTTTAACAGGCATGAGGATCATCCCATGGCCGGATGCGCATTGCCGCTAGCGCTAATGGTTCATGACCTGGATTTGATGGAGGACATGGGAGCCAATACAGTCCGCACCTCGCACTACCCGAATGACGAGCGATTTCTGGATCTCTGCGACGAGCGAGGTATCCTGGTCTGGGAGGAGAACCATGCCAGGGGATTCTCTATTGAACAGATGCGTCATCCGAAATTCGTTGAACAGTGCGAAGACGTAAACCGTGAGATGGTAGAGCAGCACGCGAATCATCCATCGATTATCGTATGGGGCATTCTGAACGAATGCGCAAGCGATTGTGAAGAAGGAAGAGTTCATTACATTCGGCAGCTTGATCAGATCCGGAGCATGGATCCCAGCCGCCCATTGACGTTCGCATCCCATCATCGGGATCGGGAAATGTGTTTCGATCTTGTCGACATCGTGTCGTTCAACTTATATCCCGGCTGGTACGGCGACGAGGATCCGGGAGAGCTGGTCGACCAGGCTCGCGGGTGGGCCGAAACAGGCGGAGGAGCAGGGAAGCCCATAATCATGAGCGAATTCGGTGGAGACGGTTATTACGGCTATCGGGATGCCAGCCGTGTGCGAGGGACAGAGGAGCGTCAAGCGGACATTATCGAAGCGAACCTTGCCGCTTATTCCGCCCGTTCGTACTTGTCGGGGATGCTCATCTGGCAATTCAGCGACTGCAGGGTAACAGAAGGGACTGGCTGGCTGCTGTCAAGAGCGGGGACGCAGAACAGCAAAGGAATCGTGGATCGTTATCGTCGTCCCAAGCTGGCGTACGATGTCGTCAAATCCTATTTCCGGCGGTGATCACCTTGAAGCAACGATTCGTATTGGTCGGTCATGGAGCGATTGCAAGGACGTATCTGGAAGCGATGGGACATCTGGCAAGCTGCCGAATTGTAGGCGTTGTCGGGAGACATGCCGTACGTGTCCAAAAATTCGCGGAGAAGCACGGGATTCCCTGCAGCGGTACGAAGCTGGCGGAGGTCGCGACGGCTTCGGGGGCCAATGCCGTTATCGTCTGCACGCCTAACGGCATCCATGAAGAGGGCGTTATGGCCGCTGCCGATCTTGGCCTGCACGTACTCTGCGAGAAGCCGCTTCATATCGATCCTGTTAGGCAAAGGGCGATGGTGAAGCGCTGCGAGCAAAGAGGCGTCGTCCTGGGCGTCGCGTATATCCGGCGTTTCACGCCCCATCTATTATGGATAAAGGCATTAATGGAAGCAGGCAAATTAGGGAGAGTGACAGTGGCCGACATCTCCCTCAAGCATTACCGCGACCCGGCATATTATGAAGATGACTGGCACGGAACGCGTGCAATCGATGGCGGCGGTCCCTTCATGCAGCAAGGGATTCACTTGATCGACATGGTTCAATGGCTATGCGGAGGATGGGACAAGGTGATTTCGGCCGCTTGTTTCACCCTCCATCACGATATCGAGGTGGAGGATCATGGTTATGCGGTCGTGCGATACCGGAATGGAGCGGTAGGGAGCATTGCGGCTTCTACGGCCTGCGTAGGAATGAGCAGCGAGCGGCTTGAAATTTCGGGAACGTTCGGCTCGGTTTCCGCCGACTTTGGCGGGTTACTGGAGCTGGATGTTCCAGGCGTAGAGATTCCGGAATTTCGCACTCCTTCAATAGAATATAATATATTATTTCAACAATTGCTGATTGATTTCAACCAAGCCATAGAGAAGGGCAGAGCTCCTGTTGTTACAGGCGCTTCCGGCTCACGGGCAACCGAGCTGGTCCATGAAATTTACCGGGCGGCAGATCGCATGAAATAAAGACAACGTGAGGACTGGCCTTTGCATAATGGCAGCGGGTCAGTCCTCTCTGCTGATTTCGGAAGCAAGAAACGAGGGGGTTAAAGAATCGCTTCGATTCGCGGCGCGGAAGTCCCCTGCCGAGACGTTGTAGTACTTCTTGAACGCGCCGCAAAATGGTTCCAATGAGGAAAAGCCGACATGCTGCGCGATTTCGCTCACGGACATGGCGGTCTTATGAAGAAGATGGGCGGCGGTCGTCATTCTTGCCTTTGTCAGCATCTGCGTATACGACATGCCAAAATAATGATGAATGATTCTCTCCGTCTGTCTTACGCTTAGGCCAAGCTTTTGTGCGAGTGTCCGAACGGTTATGTCACGAAAGCCTGACCGAAAGCTGTTTTCAATGATAACGACTCTCTCGTCATCCAGCGTTTTTAGGGGCATGACAGTGGTTGTCGGATAGTTATTTGTATAATTTCTGACAAGCTTGACGACGATCTGTTCCATAATATTCTGAACGGTCTTATACCAGCCGATATACCGGTTGGAGGTTTCGCTGGAGAGCTGTTCGAACAGCTGCAGCAAATTCTGCTTGTCCTGACCGAACCAGAAGCTCGTATGAACGAATTGTTCTGCAATGTAGGAAAGATCCGGATCATCGCCAGCCGTATGGGCCAGCACTTCAAAGCAAATACAGTATTCTGCCATTGGGTCGGAGAGATCCGTAATTTGCTCATGAACAATATCCGGACCGGTCATGTATAGCGTGCCGGGCAAGATCGGATATTTATGGCCGTTTGCTGCAAGGATTCCCTGGCCGCAAGGAATATAATGCAGCTCGTAGCTTTTCATGCTGTGGCTGTGTTCCACATAGGATTGATGGAAGTACCCGTAATGGACATACAAAACATTTAATAATAAACCGCCTAAAGAAAGCTTGACATTCATGTTTTCAACATTTATTTTTGGGAGCTCCATTCGGGCTTTCCCCCATTCGATATTGTTGGTTTTATTCATTTATTTTCATATTAAAGGTGTTATATTCTTAACGCAATACGACGCCTGCGCGATTGCGACATCTTGCTGTTCATGATGTCGCTTTGAACGATTCATGAACCTGCTGCCGCCGGATATAATTAGGTCCAAAGCTATTAATTTCAGATAGGGGAGTAATGGAATGGCTAAAGCGGCTGATGTTAAACGAATGTACGATAAAGGAAATTATTCTCGTACCTATACAGAGGTGCCAAGCTCAGATCCCGGACGGGCATGGCGGGAAGGGATGGTTAGCGGAAACGGCGAGAACGGTTACATCATGTCAGGATCGCCGTATACGGATAGCATTATTTTCCAATATATGTGGTTCAACTTCCCGTCCCCGGATCCAAGGGAGATCCCGGAAGAATTGACGGGACAGCTTGCCGATGCGAGACGGAATGTATTTCAGCTGAACGATCAATGGAAGATAACCCACGCGGACGGAAGGACAAGGCGGAGAACCTTCTTCTATGGCTATCATCCGGGTCATCAGCTCAGGCTAAACATGACGAATAAAGGCACCGTAACCGAATATGAGCGATGGACGAATTATGAGACGGCCGAGACCGGTGTGCGTTATGCCGACGAATTCGGCGAGTGGATTCGAACTTCGTTTACTTCCAGAGAAGACAATATCTCGATTATGAAGATTGAACGATCCTCTGCCGGCGCCAAGCTTAACATGACGATTTCTATCGATGACATTTCGAGCATGTACAAAGCCCAGGACGGGATGTCTGAGATCACGGCGCTCCAATACAAAAAGCTGGTGGACCCGAATGCCGACTATATCGCACAGGTTGCCCATTATCCGTCTTACCCGGGCAGCGAGCTGATAGATGGAGGATACGCAGGTCTTACGCAGGTTATTGTCGTTAATGGAAGCAAGAAGCGGGTGCAGCTCGCTGACACGAATGAACCGATGAACGTCGGCGCGGTACAGAACCCGGCCATTGAAGTGGTAGAGGCCGACGCCGTCTATCTCATCACGCAATCGAACAGAGCATTCGATATGGGGAAAATCGAAGATTTTGCCGGAATGATGCAATACGCATTAGTTAATGAACTTCTCAAAAATACGAATGCCGTTGCCGAGAAATATCAGGATTGTTCCGGTCAATTCGATTATGACGCCGCCCTCGCGCCGCATGCCGTTAAGCATGCCGCAGAATTTAACGCCGTACGTTTTACGCTTGAAGGCGACGAGGACTTCAAGGGCTCGGACAACGAGACGCTTATCCGCGCGCAGAAGGAATCGAAATCCAGAATCAATCATGCCTTTATGGAACAGATTTACAATCAGGGACGGTATGCCTTGATTTGCTGCAGCGGTTCGAGCGCGCCGAGGTTGTACGGGATGTGGACAGGGGAGTGGAACCCCGGCTGGCGTGCGATCTATACGCTCGATGCCAACGTGAATTTGCAGGTTTCTCCTATGAACACGGGCCATCTCACATTCGCGCAGCTTGGGTATATCGCATTCTTCCTAAGGAACACATCGGATTTCGAATACAATGCGCGAATGTCTTATGGGATGCATGATGCGATTCAGGTGTCGGTCAACTCGGACGGCGACCGCGGGATGCAAGTGGAATACGACAATGCCTATCCTTTCCAATATTGGAACGCCGGGGCAAGCTGGTGCCTGCTTCCGATCTTCGAGTATTGGCAGTGCTACGGCAACCGGCAAATGCCGATTCAACCCAATATGAGGATTCAAGATTTGAAGAAAATTCTTAGCGTAAGGGACGGAGGACTGACGGATGAGGAGTTCAGACGGTTGGTCGACAAGGGATACCTGGATTTGGAACAGGATATTTTGCTGCCGCTGCTTACAAAGCAGGCGAATTTCTGGGAACAGCTATGTACGCCGGAGTACTATACCGATCTAAGCGGCCATGCATGTTATGAGAAAGGCAAAACAGCGCTGAAGCCAGGCGAAAAATATTTGTTGATCCCTACCTATTCGCCGGAAAATCACCCGATCGGTTACAATAGTACGATTACGGCTAATGCCACCATGGATATTTCAGCGGCCCGGGATGGACTGCATATGGTCATCGCCATAGAAAAAACGATAAAACGCGAAGGCTATGAAGCTGCGGTCGCCAAATGGGAGGCTTTGCTGGCGCTGCTGCCGGATTATAAGGTTGACAAGGACGGCGCGCTGCGCGAGTGGGCGATGAATGAGTATACGGAAAACAACGATCACCGCCATTTGAGCCATCTCTACCCGGCATGGCCTGCGTATGAAACGCAGAACAATTTGGAATTGAGGAAAGCCTCAATTATCGCTGTGGAGAACAGAAACCAATATAATTCGACGGATGCGACAGCGGGTCACGGCTGGATGCACAAGGCATTGGTCTGCGCCAGATTAAAGGACGGCGACGGTGTTGTCTCTTCCCTTCTGCCGATGATGACGGATTCCGGCTATTACACATCCTTGATGACAGACCATGACACGAACAGAAGAAACGACTGCTATTGCACGGATACGTTATTCGGTACGGTGGGAGCCGTGAATGAGGCGCTGCTTTTCTCGAATACCGGTGAAATCGAGGTCCTTCCGGCGCTGCCTTCCGAATGGAAATCGGGGTCGATCAACGGACTGATGGCAAGGACGGGGGTGGAGGTCACAGAGTTGTTTTGGGACACCAACGTCGTATCCTTTACCTTGAAATCCGTTTCAGACCATAAAGAAATGAAAGTAAAAGCTGGCCTACCTTGGATACAAGGAATCGTTAACGACAAGGAAGCAGAGGGATATAACGATGAATTTGGCAAATATCTTCGTATACCGCTGAATGCCGGTATGGACGTTAAAGTTGTAATAATTTTGTCCAATCGATAAGATGATCTGAGTATAATAGGACTGAAAGCTTACATCCATAATGAACAACAAAGCCGGCTGCGTCGATAACGTTAGCCGGCTTTGCTATTAAACTTAGGATTAACGATTCAGCTCAATCGCCAGGCAGTTAACGTACGGAGTCGGACGACTGTCCGGCAGCGAAACAACCAGAGCACCGTACGATTGTTCGAATGGCACTTCACCTACTCCAAGCAACCGGACGGACTTCACTTGGTCTGCCGGAGTCAACGTGCGAATGACGGCGCGATGATCCTCAGGCCACCGCATTTGGAAGGCGTACAGCGTATTTCCCTTTTGTGTGAAACGGAAGTCGCCGGCGTTCCAAGCTACTCTGTCCTCCGTGAAATGGTCGATGACGACGCGGGAAAGACCTTCGCCCGATACGCGGAACGGCCTTGTGCCGTATACGCCTTCCTCGCAAACCCGAATCCATTTGGCCATCTCTTGAAGAATATGCTTGCATTCGTCATCAATCGTACCATCCGGCTTCTGCGGAATATTGAGGAGCAGGTTGCCGTTCTTGGCAATGATATCGACCAGAATTTCGATGACGTGCCCCGGTTTCTTGTATTCGGTTTTTACATGGTAGAACCAATCCCCGACACAAGTATCCGTCTGCCATGGCTCAGGCTTGATGTCAGGCTCCTGGCTGCGCTCAATGTCAAGGATTCCGATGCGGTAAACGTCCTGTCTGCGGTCCTTCTGGTTATAAATCGCACGATTCACCCCGCCGTTTGCCGCTGCATTTGTATTGTACAGATGCGCGACCGCTTGCAGTCCGGCTGAGAACTGAGGGTCATCCAGGGGAGCCCACGCTCTATCCCATGCGCTGGCGAACGGCAGCCCGCCGTCGGAGTACAGCAGATCCGGCTGATACAGATCGATGACTTCCTTCATCACGTCGAACCAGCGCTGATGCCACCAAGCATTATCCGTATACCAAGGCTTTAGCTCAGACGACAGATTATTCGGATCGTAATGCTCGCGGTTCGGCAAATACAAATCTTCGAATGCAGGGTCGTTGCCGTCATAAGGGATACCCGCGTAAGGGCCTTCCTTATCCTGACCTTTATTGAATTTATACCAGCTGAACGTCGCTCCCATATGCTCGGTTAGCCCGAAAGGAAGTCCCCGACTGGATGCGGCGGCTTTCCATAGCGCTACTATATCTTTTTTCGGTCCCATGTTGACCGAGTTCCAGCGGTGGATTTTCGAATCGTAGTTAAAGAAGTTGTCGTGGTGCATCGCCTGCGCGACGAAATACTTGGCGCCTGCGGCCACGTACAAATCCATCAGCGATTCCGGATCGAACTTTTCCGCTTTCCACAGCTGAACGATATCTTTGTAGCCGAATTTAGACGGATGTCCGTAGTGGCGAATATGGTACCGGTATTGCTCGGAACCCTCGCAATACATGTTCCGGGCGTACCAGTCACCGTACATCGGAACCGATTGTGCGCCCCAGTGCGACCATATGCCCAGCTTCGCGTCACGGAACCAATCCGGACACTCGAATTTCCAGAGCGATTCAAATGTGGGTTCGAAAGGACCCTTGGCGATTTGCGCTTTAACCATAAATGGCTTGCCTCCTATTTCTTGATATAAGCTGATTCTAGCAAACGGTTGAAAGTAAAATCTTAACTTCCTCTAGTAAATTATTATCTATTCCTACTTCACCGAATAGCCAAAGGACTGTTCTGGACGATGGAAAGCCATTCGAGGGCAATGCGTTTAATCTATATTTTAACAGTGTGCCCTTCCAGAAAAAACGATTAAAAATGCACCAAAAATCATATCGAAATTCGTTGTTGCAGTATTTTCGTAGTCCTTCATAGGGTCTTCGTCATCAAAAAGGCCCAATCCGTTAAGATTGGGTCTTTTTGTACCGTTTTTTCTATCGATTTGGCCTTTAGCCCTTCACGCCGCCAACAACCATGCCCTTGACAAAATACTTCTGCAGAAACGGATAGACCATAATAATCGGCACGCTGGCTACGATCGTCATCGTCGCGCGAATGGATGTCGGCGTAACGACCGTTTTGTTGCCCTGCGCGTTCGCAAAGGCGTCGGCAGCAGATGCCGTCGTATTGGATGTGGACAGGATCTTCATCAGCTCATACTGCAAGGTGCTTAGATGAGGTCGGGAGGAGTTGTATAGGAAAACATCGAACCAGGAGTTCCACTGGTATACGGCAACGAACAGAGATACCGTGGCAAGAGCCGGAACGGTCAGCGGAAGCACAATCCGTACAAAGGTGATAAAATCGCCGGCTCCGTCCATTTTGGCCGATTCCATAATGCCCTCCGGCAGGCCTTCGATGAAGGAGCGGATGACGATCATATTGAATACGCCGATAATGCCAGGAATAATATAGACCCAAAAGCTGTTCAACATATTCAACTCTTTGATGAGCAGGTAACTCGGAATCAAGCCGCCGCTGAAGTACATCGTAAAGATGAAGGTAATGGATACGAACTTCTTTAAAGCATACTCGGAACGGCTAATCGTATAAGCCAGCATCGCCGTGCAAAAGACGGAGATGACCGTGCCGACGATCGTCCTGGCAGCGGAGATGAAGGTCGCGAAGAAGATATTGGATTCACTGAAGACGTACTGAAAGTTTTGAATCGTCCAATCGCGCGGCCATAAATAGATGTGGCCTTTAATGGAGTCGTTCGCATCGTTAAACGCCAAGGCTAACATATTAATGAAGGGATACAAGGTGAATAGGATTAAAACAAACATAAAGATGTAGTTGCAAACATCGAAAATTTGATCTCCCATCGACGAATAACGCTTGGATTTGGTTTTTGACATCGCGTATGCCTTCTTTCCTTTAATACAATCTGCTTTCGCCAAGACGTTTGGCGAGGTTGTTGGCAACGATGAGGAAGATGAAGCTGACCACGGTTTTAAACATGCCCGCAGCTGTCGCCAAACCAAAGTTATTCATTTGGATCCCGTATTTCAATACGAATATATCAAGATTCTCCGAATATTCAACATTCATGCCATTGCCAAGCAAGTACTGCGGCTCGAATCCGGATTCCAGGATATGGCCTAAATTCATGATAAGCAAAATGACAATGACGGGTTTTATGCCTGGCAACGTAATATGCCACATCCTTTGAAGGCGCGACGCGCCGTCGATTTCCGCCGCTTCGTACTGGGTAGGGTCTATCGTCGTGATTGCCGCCAAGTAGATAATGGTATTCCAGCCCACGTTTTTCCACACTTCAGTTGCGCCAAGAATACCCCAGAAATATTCGCCGACCCCTAACCACAAGACGGGTTTATCGATAATATTCAATTGGAGAAGAAGCACGTTAAAGATACCTTCGGGAGCAAGCGCCGTTTGAACGATATTCGCCGCGACGACCCATGAAATGAAGTGAGGCAGATAGCTGATCGTTTGCACCGTGCGCTTGAAGTAAACTCTCCGAAGCTCGTTGAGAAGAAGCGCCAATAGGATAGCCGTTACGAATCCGAGCACAAGATTAACGGAGCTCATCACGAGCGTATTGCGCAAGACCAAGTAAAACTGCTCTTCCCTGAACAAAAAAGCAAAGTTATCCAAACCAACCCAGGTCTGGTCGAATAAATCTCTAGCCAGCTTGTATTTTTGAAACGCAATCGTCCAGCCCCAAAGGGGTACATATTTAAATACGATTACCCATGCGAGAAAAGGCAACGACATCAGCATCAGCATTTTCTGTCTGGATAACACCTTGAAAAAAGCTCTTAAGCGCGAATCGTCAGCAGTCGATCCTCTCAGCTGCACCGCATGTTTCTCCACCTGATTCGTCTCCCTTCCGGCAGATCTAGTCTGTCTATCCATCGTTTAGAAGGGAAAAGCGAAGGAGGCTTCGCTTTTCCCGGTTTCCTATCCAATTTGTATGAAGCCTTTAATTACCAGACTCCCGCAATGCGAGCTTTAACCTTGTCGGTCATGAATTTCTCGAAGCCGGCGGCATCCAGTTTGCCGAATTCGGCAAGATAATCGTTCCATACGGATTCGAATTGCGCTTCCGTGGCGAATACCAGTTTAGGATAGAACTTCTGTTGTAGATCTCCCGCCTTTTGGTTGAAAATTTGTTCAGGCGAACCTTGCTCCTTCTCGATGCTCCAAGCAGGGTACCAAGGTCTTTCCACAGGCTGGGCGAAGAACCCGGAGAACGTTTCAATGCCATAAGCATTAAGCAGCTCGCGGTCGCCGTCCGTATAGTTGACATTGGCTACTTCCGGCTGTCTCGCTGGCAGATGCGCGTTTCCGTCTTCATAGACCGAGTTGTCGCCGTAACGCGGCCATTCATAATCGAAGTAAGCCCATCCGTATTTGCGCTTGAACTCATTGTCATTGCGGTTAGCTAGTTGCTCTGCGCTCATGATGAAACGTCCTTCTTCGTTGACGGAATAAGTGACGCCTTCCTCACCCCATTGAACCAGCCTTTGATTCTCTTCTTTCAACAGGTTGTCCCAATATTTAATAATACGCACTGGATCCTTGGCGCTTACGCTGATACCAAGACCGCGGTTGTTAACGAAGGAAGGAGGATCCATGTAGGCGTCCGTAATGCTTTCGTCGAATACGATCGGGAGCGATACGTAACGCAGATCGTCATTGCCGGCAGTCTTCAGGTTGTTCATCGCATCGGCCATTTGCCAGATGTAACCGACAAAGCCGAGCACGCGTCCGGAGGTCAGCTTGGCCTTGAATTGGTCGCCGTTAGCCGTAAAGGTCTCCGGATCCACCAATCCTTTTGCGTTCATTTCGTTCAGCTTTTTCAGCCATCTCTTTTCGTGCTCGGTAGCCATGTAAAGCTTGGCTTCGTGCGTTTCCATGTCGACCAGGACATTGCCGTCATTCGGGTAGCCGGCCAGATGCATAGGGGCGTTAGTAATGGTATAGAATTGGCCTTGCTCCCCGGCGAATGTTACGAAGCCCACCGTTTCTTTTCCGTCTACGGACGGATATTTTTCCTGGTACTTGACGATCAGATCAAAATATTGATCCAGCGTCTTGACTTCAGGGTAACCGAATTCCTTCAGCACGCGGCGTTGAATCCAGATGTTGCTGCCTGCATCCGGGTCATTCAAATAGCCGCCAACGTTGGCTGTAAAGGGAAGGATATAAATATTGCCGTCCTCATGCGTAATCTTGTCCATGTATTCGCCATAAACACGCTTAATATTAGGACCATGCTTCTCGATCAGATCATTGAGCGGGATATAAGCGCCGGCATTCAGAAGCTTGGAAAGCTCGCCAACAGGCGAAATAACATCGGGGTATTCGCCGCCGGCAATCATAACGCCTGCCTTCGTGCTAGGATCGCCAACGACGTATTCCATTTTCCAGTCGACGCCGGTTTGTTCCTGAAGAATTTTGCCGATTGTCGTTTCGCTAGCCATAACGTCGATGTTTGTTCCGAAGCCGAAATAACTGAACGTTACCGGATCTGTATTGTCTACAGCATTTCCGTCTGTCGAATCGTTGGCGTTTGTATTGGTTTTGCTTCCTCCATCATTATTGTTTGATGAACAACCGGCAAGCAGGAGTGACACGGCCGTTATAACGGCGAGGCTGGTGTTCAGCCACTTTTTCTTACGCATTTCAAAAGCCCCTTTCTTCTTTCTATGATTGTAAGCACTTTCAGTATAGGAGAAAGAGCAGACATTTGTTATACGGCAAACCTTATATCGATCTTTGAATAGTTAAGAATTTAGCAATCGTAGCGTGATCCGTGAACCTTTGCCCTGTTCGCTTACAATGTCAAAGCTAAACGACTCTCCGTAACATATTTTTAGACGAGTCAAGACATTTTTTATGCCGATGGAATCCCCCATGGCCATATCCTCGCCAATGTATCGATGAAGTTCATCCATCTTGGCTTGATCCATGCCTACTCCGTTATCCGAGATTCTAAATATGATTTGCCCCTGCTCCTGTGCAATCTGAATGGTGATATAACCAATGCCCGGTATATTCTCAATGCCGTGAATACTCGCATTTTCGACAAATGGCAGGAAGGCCATTTTCGGGATTTCGATATCCATTACAGCTTGATCGACTTCGATATGGTACTCCAGCTTGCTGTCAAAGCGATACTTTTGAATTTCAAGGAAACTTTCGATCAAATCGAGCTCCTCGCGAATCGTAACGAAGCTGCGCTTCCACAGAATCGATTTACGAAAGATTTTGGCCATATTTTGAATCGTCTTCGCTGTCTGGGCTTCGCCCTTCATGAGGCTCCGCATCCGGATCGTTTCCAGCGCGTTAAACAGAAAATGGGGGTTGATCTGACTATGCAACGCATGAAGCTGGGCTTGCCTTTGCCGCAGCTCCAATTCCTTTTTTTGAATTTCGGCTACATACACATCATTTATCAGATTTTCGATTCTTTCGCTCATCCGATTAAATTCCACGGCAAGCTCTCCGACCTCATCCCGTTCCCGGTAATAAGGGATACGTTCAAAGTTCTTGCCCTTTATCGATTTCATATGCTTCAAAATATTCTGTATCCGCTTATGGATGGAGCGGGAAATAATCATGATGACGATGGTCGGAACAAGGAAATTAATGCCGGCGAGCCATAGTATAAATTGGCCTGATTGTCTGACATCGTATAATATTTTTTCTTCGTCGAGCACGCCGTAAACCGTCCAGATCCCCAAATAACGGTTTTTTTGATATTGCTTCGCGATGACAATCGTTTTATTCGGCTTGGGTATCTCCTCCATGCCCAGTGTCCGATCCGCAGTGATCAGTTCGCTGGGCGTGCCGTTCGCCAATCGGCCGTACCGTGCTTGATTGGCGGGATCCAGAATGTATATATCACCTTCGAATCCCGATAAATCCAGCAATTGATTCACATATTTAATATTCAAGTCGATTTTCACGACATTCTCGTAAGCGTTAAATCGGTGATCCAGCAGCTTCTGGATGATACTGATGCTGTTGTGCGTCACATACAAATGCGGATACGTATTGTTATGGTTTTTAATTTGACGAAACCAGTCTGTCTCTCGAATTTCATCATCCAGCTTAATAATATCCGCCGAGGCCAGAATCGTAGGATTGTCGCTCATGATCCTGACGGAGCTGATCGTTTTATACTCCTTGTTGGCGCGATTAAACAAATTCGAAACGGCGGAAAGGGACTCGATATATTGATCGAACGAAGCATGGTCGGTATTTAAGTGATGATTGAGCCCCGTATCGATGGAATACAAATAGGAAATGCCGGCAGCATCGTCGATTAATACTCCTAATTCGGCCTGGAGCAAGGAAATGGCGCGCTCCGCGTCTGCCGTCTTCTGATTTTTGATATTCGCGGTCGTCACTTGGTAGAAGATCACATTCGTTAACACGATCGGGATGAACACGCATATGACGTAAATAAAGATCAGTTTGCTCCTGAGCTTCAGATGATGCAAGCGAAGGTTGAACACAAGGGAGGCCTCCTCAATTGGAATGGAACATTTTATTGCGATAGTCCGTTGGCGTCATGTTCTCCAGCTTTTCGAATTGAGTGGCAAAGTAATCCGCGTTATGGAAACCAACCGTCTCGGCAATTTCATACACGCGTCTTTTCGTCTGCCGCAGCAGCCGTTTTGCTTCCTCGACGCGAAGCGACAGCAGGTATTCATTAAAGTAGACGCCGTACTGTTTGCGAAACAGCTGTCCCAGGTATACCGGGTTCAAGTGAAAATCGGCGGCAATCCCTTTGAGATAAATGTTTTCTCTGAAATGGCCGTCGATATATTTTTTTATTTTTTCGATATTGCCTTCGCTTTTCTCTCCCCGCTTGCCGGCGATATAAGCGGCGGCTTCCTCTATAAATTGCAAAAAGACTTCTTTAAGCTGACTGGAATTCCGATATTTCTTCTGCCAATCGAGCAGATCTTCCAGAAGGGCAAGCTCCTTTTCATCCCCCTCCAATTGTCGAATGAGATTAATGACCGCAATCAGAATGCGTCTTATCGTATTTGTAACCGCTCCGTGAGCGAAGTGCCGCTCCTTGAATACCATGAAAATCGATTCGATGGCAGGCGCATATCCTTCCTGTCGATTGGCTTCAACTTCATACATCAGCCTGCCGTGCAGCTCTTCATCAACGTCAAAATAATAGAGCGGGAGCTCTCGCAGCTCGGATGCAATAAAAATACGGTCGAAGTCCTTGGTGAATCGGTAATTCAAACACTCCTCGGCACTGGCGCCGGAAGAAGAGATTTGCTTTAAATGATCGGCCCTCAAGCCGATAAACAACGCGATAGTCGTGACTAACTCCTTCTCCAGGAGATAAAGCAGCCTGGCATAGGTTGTCCGCTCATCCGTAATCTGCTTGCTCATCCACAGCTGAGGCACGATAAGCCCATATTGATTGTACGCGCGTACATGAAGGAGCAACGTTTGTCCCTCTTGTTGGAAAAATCGCATCAGGCAGGACTGAAGGGCAGGCATATAATCGACGGTCCCATTCGGAAGGAGGTCCTGAATCTCCACAATGACATACGTGTACGACGATGCAAGGGGCATCTCCAACGAATGGACGATACTCGCCAGAACCTGCTCGTCGGGCTCCGATTGCAGCAGACTTTCAATGACGGTTGCGACAAGAGGCTTTTCTTTCGTCATAAGCAATAGCTGCTTCTGATTGAGCGTATGGGCGGTTTTTTTGAGCGCGGCCGTCAGCTCCTGCTCATCCACCGGCTTCAGAATGTAATCGGATACATTATAACGGAACGCTTGTTGAGCGTAGGAGAAATCGGGGTAGCCACTAAGAATGACGAACAAGGGCTGGTGCAAGCCCTCGGTCTTGACCTGTCGGATGAGCTCCAGGCCGTCAAGCACCGGCATGCGAATATCGACGATGACCAGCTCGGGGGTCAACCGTTCGATAAGCTCCAGAGCCTGCTCTCCGTTCTCCGCTTCTCCGCAGATTTCAAAGTTCAGCTGCGACCAGTCCATCAGTCCAATTAGTCCTTTACGAACAAAAACCTCATCGTCCACGATCAGCACTTTGTACATTTTTTTCCTCCTTATGAGAGCTGCGAGCGCAGTAGCATGCTGCCGTTCGAGACCGAAGCCAAGTCTGGCCGGCGTATGAAGGCAGAGGGAGACATTCCCTTGAATATGGAGTCAATTATAATCAAAATTCAGTTAGAAGTTAATTCAAATTATCAATATCATGATAATTGCAAGCGGTAGTAGGCGGGCCGAATGCCTAAGCCTCTCACATATTGGAGGATCACGGTCACAAATTTGTATTCTTATCGTCCCGGCTGAAGGAGGGGTTGCATGGATCAAAATCAGAAGCGAGAAAATAGCGATCTAATTTTTAGCCGTCATGGCAGGTTTGGTTTGCCCAGTCTACCAGTTTTTGAAGATTCATGCTTTCAAACTGCGGAATTTTTGGCGGACAGCTTATGCAAGCTGCTAGATATTCATCGTGCTGCGAAAGAAAGGTTCCTTGTCTGCCAACGGAGGAGGAGCTTGCTGTTATGAATCTTTGTCGTAGAGGAGATGAAACGGGACAAGCTACTTGGAGGAGTTGAACAAAACATTTCTCAAGTTAAGAATAAAATGGTAGGAGTATTTTTCACGCGCCTCAAAGCCGATATCCGCAGGCCGTCAGCCGTCTATGGATCAGCCATTCAGCCAATTGTTCGTGCTGTTCTTCGTTCAGTATGGCGTGTCTGCTGTTGCACCGCGACGTGCAGCGATAAGGACAGGAACGGCTGCACGTCACGGATTGTTGCTATTTATTCGTAGTCGCTATCCGAAGCCGATAAACTGTTGACGGAACAGGGTGCTTTCCCGTGCCAGCCGCATCAGGTTCGGCGTCGGAACTTGATAGCCGTAAGGCTGAATGTATCGGCCTGTGTCGTGGGAATGCATGTATATAATGTTCATCCGAGTTCACGTCCTTGCGTATCAATTTGGTTTGGGAGCATTTCCTAATAGATCGGCTTGCTTTTGTTTTCATTGTACCAGTCTTTGTACCACTGCTCCACCTTTGCGCCCAACGGGCTCTACTCTTTTAGCGCACCGATCAAAACGCCGTGCACAAAGTATTTTTGCAGAAACGGATACAGGACCAGAATTGGCAATGTAGATACAATGATCGTCGCGTACTTAATCGTTATCCCAATATCCAGACGATCGCCGGTCGCCGCTCCGGTCATCATATTATCCGTACTGTTTGAAATAAGAATTTCCCTAAGCACCAGCTGAAGAGGGAACAAATCCCGATCACGCATATAGATCAATGCGCTGAAATACGAATTCCAATGACCGACGGCGTACCATAAAATCATGACGGCAATCACGGGCAGAGAAAGCGGGATAATTATCCTGCTCAGAATGATCCAGTCATTCGCTCCGTCGATGCGTGCGGATTCCTCCAAACTTACGGGAATGCCTTGAAATGCGGTTCGCATAATGATTAAGTTAAACGAGCTGATTGCTCCAGGCAGGAGAAGCGCCCAAGGCGTATTTAACATGCCAAGGTTATTAACCAGCAGGAAAGACGGAATAAGTCCCCCATTGAACACCATCGTGATAACGATAATGAGCATAATGGAGTTTTTGAAATAAACGTTACGACGGGAGAGGGCATAGGCGCCGAGCGTAGTCATAATCAAGTTGATGACTGTACCTGCCGTCACATAGAAGAGCGTATTCCGGTAGCCGGTTGCAACCATGGGATTTTCCAGTACCGCTTTATAGGCATCCAAGCTAAACCCCTGCGGGTAGAATAACATGCCGCGAAATCGGGCCATCTCCGTAGGATCGCTTAGAGATGCGAAGAGGATATAAATAAATGGATAAAGCGTAACGAAACAAAGCGATAACATCAAACAGATATTAAACCATGAAAATACGTGTTCACCCAGTGATCGTTTAAATGTCATTTGTACTGTCGATCCCCCTTTACCACAACCTGTGTTCGCTTACTCGTTTGCTAATCGTATTGGCGAGAGTAAGCAAAATGAAGCTGATGACCGAATTGAACAAACCGACGGCAGCGGAGTACCCGAAATCGGCTCCAAGAATGCCTTTTCTGTAGACATAGGTTGAAATGACGTCTGCCGTTTCATAGGTTAGCGGGTTGTACAGCAGGATGATTTTTTCACTTCCAACGGAAAGCATTGACCCAATGTTAAGAATAAACAAGATGACAATCGTTGACATGATGCCTGGAATGGTTACATGCAAGGTTTGCTTCCAACGGCCTGCACCGTCGATACGAGCCGCATCGTACAAGGTAGGATCAATCGTGGACATTGCGGCGAGATAGATGATAGACCCCCAGCCAACTCCCTGCCAAATACCTGAGGATACATAGATGGAACGAAACCATCCCGGCTCCTGAAGGAAAGCGATCGGCTCCATTCCGAACAAGCCGAGGATGTTATTGATCAGACCATCGCGCGCAACAAAATCGACAAGCATTCCCGCGACAACCACGATCGAAATAAAGTGGGGGAGATAACTTATCGTCTGTACGACTCGTTTGAAGACGATACGACGAAGCTCATTAAGCAATAGAGCCAATAGGATAGGGGCGGGAAACGCAAACAGCAATTCATAGATATTGATCAAAGCCGTATTTCGAATAAGCCGCCAAAAGTAAGGGTTTTCAAAAAAATGGTGAAAGTGGGTGAAACCGACCCAAGGACTTCGCCAAACTCCGTCTGCTATACCATAATCTTTAAAAGCAATGAGCAGACCGTACATGGGTCCGTAATGAAAAATGGCATAATAGGCCATAACGGGAAGAAGCATAAGATAGATGTAGCGATTCCGAATCAAGTCCTTTTTTATGATACTCCTTTTGCTTTCCACCGGTATTCCGGCTGCTGCTTGTACCAAATTTTTGTCCAAATCAGGCACGGAATTTATCCCTCCCAGATTCATGGAATATGGCAAGCCGTCGACCCGCCATACTCCGGATTTGGCGATGCTTATCTATTGTTGTAGCGTTCTAATCCTGCTTGCTGAATGAGGAGCGCTTCTTCGATTCCTAATCCTTTTAACGCCTTTACATATTCATCGAATTTATCCAGCGGTTCTGCTCCAATAATAAATTTCAAAATCATTTCGTCTTTATACGTATTGATGTCGGTCATGATCGAGGCGTATCGGCTGCTATCTTCTACGGCGATACTAACCGGAGGCATTCTTTTTTCATGTGCTGGGGCTGACCAAAGCTCCATGGCTTCTTTTTGTTCCGGTTTGGTCGTATACTGCTCTGTGTGACGCACATCCTGCACAAAAGGACCTGATGTAGCGCCCATGATATGTTTTCTAAAGGCTTGGGAAATCGGCAATCCGTCCGGATTTTTCAATACAGCGTCCGTATACTTTGGCTGGCCGTCAACTAAAGTGTACGTTTCTCCTTCTTTTCCGAAGTTCATGATGAGCTTCCCTTCTTCACTGTACAAGTCATCCAGGAATTTTACGGTTCCAACAACGTTTTTGTTGCTCCCGGTTACCGCCGCGAAGATGCCCGTGACGGAATTGTCAAGATATCCGAATACCGGCTTTGCGCCAGGATTTAATGTCGGATAGGGGGTTCCGACAATCTGGAATTCCGGCTGGCTTTGCGCCATTAAGTCCATATATTTTCCGATTCCGCCATTGAGAAACAAAACCGTCGAACCAACCTGATTGCCCGTAATTTTTGCATCTTTCATTTTGCTGTCCGTTGTCGCGAAGTCCTTGTCGAGCAAGCCCTCCTTATACCATTGGTTCATTGTGGCCAGGTATTCCTTGAACCCCGGTTCAATTGGACCGTATTTGACGGTATTATTCTCCTGGTAGAAATCGTTTGGCGTCCCGAAGGCGCCAGCGAAAGCTAATTCCCCTGCAGGAATTAGAATCGGAATTTCGTCCGCTGCACCATTGCCGTTGGGGTCCTGTTCTTTAAACGCTTTCAAAACGGTGTACCATTCGTCAATTGTTGTCGGTACGGCTAAATTTAATTTATCAAGCCAATCCTTCCGTATTGCAGGTCCCAGGAACACTTGCTGCGTGACATCCTCACGAATGAACGGGAAGCCAATGATATCGCCATCGTCCGTAGACATCATTTTTCTCCATTCCGGATGATCTTCTAACAGCTTTTTTAGGTTGGGGGCATTATCCAAATAATCGTTTAGGGGGATGATTTTCTTGTCCCTGATCGCTTTCCGGGCTCCTCCAGGGTAACTGTTCCATCCATATTCAACAACATCGGGCAGCTTATTCGATGCGACCATTAAGTTGAATTGTTCTCCGAGCTGACCTTGCGCGGGATGCTGGAATTCAATTTGTACGCCGGTTTTAGCCTGGATTTCCTTCCAAGCGGTAACCTCTCCGTAACTCTTCATTATGGCGGCAGCATCCGGAAACAATTCCACCCAATACGTTATTTTCGTTAATGGTTCAGTCTGCTCCGTTGAATCTTGTTCTTCTGATGTTGATCCCGTTGACCGTGTTGATTCCCCTCCGGTGCACGCGGCTAAAGCAATCGCAAACAATGCCGGGATAATGAATACAGCTGCAAACCCACTCATCTTTCTCCTCATTGACATGAACAAATTATCCACCCCATTCTAAATCATGATAGGAATCCATTTGGAATGACGAGCCTTAATCCGGGGGCCATCCCTCCTGAGATAACCCTTATGCGATCATTGCAGCGTAGAGCCCCAGCCGAAGGGATCATGCTGGTCCGTGTATATGCTCTTGACCACACGATAGGCAAGCTTGGGTTTGCGATATTCGTTGACCAGCCCCTTGTTGTTGAAGGAGCGTGCGCGGTCCCTAAAGTGGGGGCGACGACTCTGCAGGTCGGCCCGAGTATCTGCAAACTGCCAAACGTAAGTACCGCTAATCTTCGGGTCGTCTCGGAAGAGCTTCAGGGACTTGCTGAGCAAATCGGCTTGGTAGTCCTCGCTGAATAGACGGGGTTCCCAGCCGGAGTCGCCATATACCCCTGCTCCTCCAAATTCGGTCATAAGCACCGGGGTGTTCTCGGCTCCATATTCCTTGCAGCGCTCATGGAAGGTTTCAAGCATCTCCTCGAACTCGACATGTCCGAAATACCATCCGCCATAATAGTTAATTCCGATAACGTCGAAAAGTCCAAGGCAGATGTCTTTCATAGGGTGCATGGTGGCATAAGCCACAAGCCTTGACTGGTCCTTGCTTCTTACGAGTTCCGTCATCTTGACGGACAGCTCATAGGCCTGCTTGGAGCGCGTATCGATTTCATTATGGATAGACCAGAACAGGATCGAGGGATGGTGAAGATCCCGTTCGATCATCTCATCCATCATCGTTAACGCACGTTGTACGAAGATGGGGTCGTCCGTGACCTCCGCCGGGAATGCGGCGCCCCAAATCGGAATCTCGCCCCAGAAGAGCACGCCTCGCTCATCCAGCAGATCGAGCCAGTATTCGCTCTGGGGGTAATGCGAACCGCGTACGGCGTTGCATCCCATCTGCAGGATAATATCCAGATCCTTGGTCATCAATTTGTTGGGGAAAGCAAAGCCCCATTCCGGGTGCTCCTCGTGGCGGTTAACTCCCTGAAGGTAGAGCTCCTTGCCGTTCAGCAGAATTTTCTTGTTTCGGGTCTCTACCGTACGGAACCCGATGCGGTCTGCCCGGTCATCCCGGCCGGCAACGGCTCTGATCATGTAGAGAGCGGGATCCTCCGGTTCCCATCGCCGGAGCCCGGACCAGGCCTGTTCCACGTTTAGTTCCGTGCTTCCCATGGCATGAAGGTAAACGGTTTCAGCGTGGAAGATCTCCCCGTTCCGATAGAGGGATACGGGCACTTCGACAGGGGTATCCGACATGGAACGGAGCTTGAGCTTAACCTGGATGTCAGCACTGGAATCTCCTGTCATGCCATAGGTGATACGCATACCCTCGATCGAGACATCAGGCAGGAGCTGAAGCTCCACGGGCCGGATCATTCCGCCGTAATGAAACCAGTCCACAATGTGGTAGGGTATCGTATTGCGCTCCAGCGTGCTGTTCGTGCGGACGACGAGCTCGTGAACCCCGGCAGCGACGTTAGGGATCGTAAAGTCAAAAGGGGTATATCCACCGTAATGGTATCCCAGGTGGTTTCCGTCCCAGTACACATCGGCATGTCCCAGCACGGCGTGGAACAGAAGACGGAGATGGCTGCTTTCCTCGAGTGTTATCCGAGTGCGATACCATGCCACCCCTTCGTAGTCGAACTTGCCGAGCTCATTATTCCAGCAGGCCGGCACCGGCAAGCGATCGTGGCCGGAAGGAAAATTTGTGTGCCACCCTTCAGAGAACCCGATATTGTCCTTATCAAAAACGAAATCCCATAATCCGTCAAGCAATTGGCATTCCCGAAGTCGATGCTGTTGAAACGTTCGGATCACAATCATCATCTCCAATACTTTTTCTACGATTCATCTATCATTTATGTTCTTTATGTTCGGAGTGTAGCATCGATCGCAACGGAGGGACAATGGCAAAAACAATCCTAATCGTTTATCATAAATGATACAAAAGAGATTTATAGGAGGAAGACTTATGGAATATGCTTTGGGAAATATGGTGGTGCATATCCATTGGGTACTCGACAAGCCGGCGCTGCCAGGCTGGGAGGACATCCGGCAGACCGTATCCGGGCATACCTTTTACTATATCTATAGCGGTAAGGGAATTTTCCGTTGCGAGGAGGAGGATCGGGAAGTAGAGGCAGGCACGTTGGTGTACCTTTGGCCCGGATTGCCTCTCTACATGAAGTCTTCCGAGGCGCATCCTCTTCGAATGACGATGCTGCTCTTCGATTGCGCTTCGCTAAGGAAGAGTGAGAATGGATGGGATGCCCCGGAGCCTATTGAACGGCTGCGGCTGCCATTTCTTATGCCTTTACAGAGTGAGCGTATGGGAAAGATCGGGGGACTTCTCCGGGAGGCGGAGCGAGAATGGGTACCCGGGGATCTCGTGCGAGAGGCAAGAGTGAAATCTGTCTGGTATCGCTTGGTGCAAGAGGTGCACGAGGCGGCGGAAGCAGGCGGAAGGCACAGCGGCGAGGAAGGAATAGCAGCGGCGCTTCGCAGGTTCAAGGAGAAACTGGACACGGGATTTGCCACGGAGTTTCGCATTACCGAATTGGCGGAGCAGACCGGTTTCTCTCCCGTCTATTTGCGCAGAACCTTCGCGGCCCGGTACGGGTGCAGTCCCAAGGAGTACCTGGATCAGCTTCGCAACGAGCATGCTGTCCGCCGACTCCGATTCACGGGCGATTCTATCACGGATATAGCGAAGGCCTGCGGTTATTCCGACCTCTACCAATTCAGTAAGGCGTTCAAAAAGCGCAACGGTATTTCGCCGTCCGAATATCGCAGAAAGCAGGGAGATTGATACCTGACTGGATTACGACAAAAGATGGGCCGCTTTGGGGAAGAGCAGTCGAAAACGGAATGAATGAGCGAATATAAAGGCCGGTCTTCTCGAGAAGAGAAGACCGGCCTTCGTTACGCCGCGGCTTGGCAGCGAGCTTCAGACAAAAAGGTCTTTGTACTGCTTCGGCGTTTCGCCGGCATATTTCTTGAACACTTTCGTGAAATGGCTCTGATCGTGGAAATTAAGCAGATTGGCGGCGCGCAGCGGCGTAGCGTCGGAGAAAGCCAAGAGCTTCTTGGCTTCTTCGACTTTCTGCCGCAGGATATACTCGGTGACCGTCATCCCGACCTCTTGCTTGAACAGCTTCGACAAGTACGCCGGATGGACGCCGGCCGCTTGCGCGAGGCCGCCGAGCGCGATCGGTTCGTAGATGCGGTTGAAAATATAGTTCTGGCAGACGACGACGGGCTTCGAATGACGGGACAGACGCTGGCGGGCGACGCGGTCGGCGAAATCGAACATAATCTGTTGGCCGGCCTTGATGACCTCGTCCGCGTCCTTCAACTCCTCGATATGCTGAATCCAGAGGTCGCTGGCGGTGTAGGCCGTCTCGGGGTTCAAGCCGCCGTCGATCGCCGCCCGCGTGGCGAGCGTCACGAGGCAGATCGCCATGTTTTTCTCGTTCCGAAGCCGGCTTCTTCGGG
>NZ_JACXIY010000027.1 GCF_014705655.1 Paenibacillus arenilitoris
GAACGGTTGTATACCGATACCGTGAAGCCTCTGCTTTCAATATTAAGGGCCAAATTTTTGCCCATGACGGCTAGTCCGATAACGCCGATTTGTTGTTTTTTCATGGTTTCTCTCTCCCTCTTATTCCTGTCCGGTTCCGGATAGCCGCTTCTCAAGCTCGGCTTTCTGCGCTTCGAAGCCGGGTTTGCCGAGCAGCGCGAACATATTGACCTTGTATGCTTCAACGCCAGGCTGGTCGAACGGGTTCACCCCGAGCAGCAAGCCGCTGACGCCGCATGCCTTCTCGAAGAAGTACACCATTTCGCCGTACGTGTATTCGTTCAATTCGTCCAGCTCGACGATCAGGTTCGGCACGCCGCCGTCGACATGCGCAAGACGCGTTCCTTCCGCCGCCTTCCGGTTCACTTCGTCCATCGTCATGCCCGCGAGGAAGTTAAGGCCGTCCAGATTGCCCGCATCCTTCTCGATCGAGAGCTCAACGCGCGGCTTCGCCACCGAGAGCACCGTCTCGATCAGATCGCGGCGGCCTTCCTGGACATATTGCCCCATCGAGTGAAGGTCCGTCGTGAAATCGACGGATGCGGGGTACAGTCCCTTCTGGTCCTTGCCTTCGCTTTCGCCGAACAGCTGCTTCCACCATTCGGAGACATAATGCAGAGCAGGTTCGAAGTTCGCGAGCAGCTCGATCGTTTTTCCTTTGCGGTATAGCGCATTACGAACGGCCGCGTATTGATAGCTTTCGTTCGTCGCGAGATCGGGATTGTTGTATTTCCGGGCGGCGGCCGCCGCTCCCTCCATCATACGGTCGATGTTCAGTCCGGCGACGGCAATCGGCAGCAGTCCTACCGCCGTCAGGACGGAATAGCGGCCGCCCACGTCGTCGGGAATGACGAACGTTTCGTACCCTTCCTCGTCGGCCAGCTTTTTCAAAGCGCCTTTGGAGGCGTCTGTCGTCGCGAAAATCCGTTTTTTCGCTTCTTCTTTTCCGTATTTCTTCTCCATGTAATCGCGCAAAATCCGGAAGGCGATCGCCGGCTCGGTCGTCGTTCCCGACTTGGAAATAACGTTCAACGAAACGTCCTTCCCTTCGAGCAGCTCAAGCAAATGCGTAATGTACGTCGAGCTAATGTTCTGACCGGCAAAATAAACCTGCGTATTTCCGCTCATCTGATTGTAGAACGTATGGGACAGCGCTTCGATCGCCGACCTTGCGCCCAGATACGAACCGCCGATGCCGATGACGACGAGCGCGTCGGAATTGCCGCGAATGCGCTCCGCCGCCTGCTTGATCCGGGCGAACTCTTCCTTATCGTACGCAAGCGGAAGATCGACCCAGCCCAAGTAGTCGGAACCCGGGCCTTGCTTCTCGTGGAGCATCCGGTGTGCCGTGTTCACGAACTCGCCGAAATAATCCACTTCATGCTGCTGGATGAAAGATAATGCGTTCGAATAATCGAATGTGATGGCCATCTGTTCCATCTCCCCTATGCCTTCTACTTGCCGAAGGCTTTTTTATTTATAGAACCGTTTTTTTCCAGTCTGCGGCGAACTTCTCCATGCCTTGATCCGTCAGCGGATGCTTGGAAATTTGCTCAATGACCGCGAACGGCACCGTTGCGATATGCGCGCCGGCCATCGCGACGCGGGTGACGTGATCCGGATGTCTGACGGAAGCGGCGATGATTTGCGAGTCCAGGTTATGGATGCGGAACAATTCGGCGACCTTGGTCACGAGCTGCACGCCGTCTTCCGAGATGTCGTCGAGGCGTCCAAGGAACGGGGAGACGTACGTAGCGCCCGCGCGCGCGGCAAGAAGCGCTTGGTTCACCGTGAAAATGAGCGTCACGTTCGTTTTTACGCCCTTTTCGGTCAAGTAACGGCAAGCCTCGAGCCCGGCTAGCGTCATCGGAAGCTTGATCGTGATGTTTTTGTCGTTATTGTTGATTTTGATCAATTCGTTCGCTTGCGCAATCATTTCATCGGCCGTAAGCGCGTCCGGCGTTACTTCCGCGGACACCGATTCGACGCCCGGCACGATTTTCAAAATTTCTTCGATCCGGTCTTCGAATTTCACGCCTTCCTTCGCCACCAGGGATGGGTTCGTCGTCACGCCGGACAGGACGCCGATTTTATATGCTTTTTTGATGTCTTCCACGTTTGCGGTATCGATAAAAAATTTCATTGTACACTACCTCCGATTATTGGGTTTATTTTTTGAAAAAATCGAGCTTTTTATTTCAAAAGGCCTTTTGCAAGGTCAACCACGTTGCTTACGGAGAAACCGAAATATTCCATCACCTGATTGCCCGGGCCGGATGCGCCGAACGTGTCGATCGACAAGACTTTGCCGCCAGGTCCGGCATAGCGGTCCCAGCCGAGCGAAATGCCGGCTTCGATGGCGACGCGCTTCGTTACGGCTTCGGGAAGCACAGTTTGTTTGTAGGCTTCCGGCTGGCGGTCGTACAGCTCCCGGCTCGGCATCGCCACGACGCGTACGGAGATATTCTCCTTCTCGAGCTCCGCTTTGGCGTTAACCGCAAGCGATACCTCGGATCCGGTGCCGATCAGGATGACGTCAGGTGAATCGTTCGTTTCCGCAAGGACGTAACCGCCCTTTGCTACGCCTTCTACATTCGCTTTGGTCGCTTCGTAGATCGGGAGGTTCTGCCGGCTAAGCACCAGAGCGACCGGTCCGTCGTTTTGCTGCAGCGCGTAAGCCCATGCGCTTGCCGTTTCGTTGGCGTCGGTCGGCCGGATGACGGTGAGGCCCGGAATGGTGCGCAGCGCGGCCAAATGCTCGACCGGCTCATGCGTAGGTCCGTCTTCCCCGACCGCGATCGAGTCATGGGTGAACACATAAGTGACGGGCAGCTTCTGCAGCGCGGCGAGCCGTATGGACGGGCGCAGGTAATCGCTGAAGACGAAGAACGTGCTGACGAACGGCTTGACGCCTCCGTGCAGCGCCATGCCGTTGCCGGCGGCGCCCATCGCATGCTCGCGTACGCCGAAGTAAATATTTCTTCCCGAATAGGACTCGACGGCGAATTTTTGTTCCCCTTTAATATCCGTCATCGTCGAATGCGACAGATCGGCGCTGCCCCCGAAGATCGAAGGAACGGTTTTGACGAAATGGTTGATCGCTTCGCCGCTGGCGACGCGGGTCGAGACGGTTTTGGAAGCGTCGAACGTCAGGATGTCCGCCGCATCGATCGATACTTTGCCGTCGATGACCTGCGCGAGCACTTTGCCCTGCTCCGGATATTGCGCCGTATACGAGGCGATCAGGTTGTTCCATTCCGCTTCCTTGTCCGCGCCATCGCGCTTCAGCTGCTCGAAATGCGCCCTGACATCCGCCGGAACGGCGAACTCTTCCTCGTACTGCCAGCCGTATACTTCCTTCGTCGCTTTCGCTTCTTCCTTGCCGAGCGGATTGCCGTGCACTTTGTTCGTGCCCGCCGCTTTGCTGCCGTAACCGATGATCGTCCGGATCTCGATGAGCGTAGGCTGCGAAACGTTTTGTTTGGCTGCCGCGATCGCATCGGCGATTCGAGAAATATCATTGCCGTCTTCTACCCGTAAATATTCCCAATTGGCCGATTCCGTTCTCTTCCGGATGTTTTCGCCGAAGGAAAGGTTAAGATC
Source organism: Paenibacillus arenilitoris (assembly GCF_014705655.1). Taxonomy (GTDB): domain Bacteria; phylum Bacillota; class Bacilli; order Paenibacillales; family Paenibacillaceae; genus Pristimantibacillus; species Pristimantibacillus arenilitoris. The sequence continues at coordinate 3,643 of NZ_JACXIY010000027.1, forward strand.
CCCGTCCAGGGAAATGTCGTTGGAATCGTACAATACGATTAATTTGCCCAGCTTCATATGCCCCGCCATCGACATCGCCTCGTAGGAAATGCCTTCCATCAGGCAGCCGTCCCCGACGAGCGCGTACGTATAATGATCGACGACCGGGAAGCCGTCCTGGTTGAACTTCGCGGCCAGATGGGCTTCGGCCATCGCCATGCCGACGGCATTGGCGATGCCTTGGCCGAGCGGCCCGGTCGTCGCGTCGACGCCGTCCGTATGGCCGAATTCCGGATGTCCGGGCGTTTTGCTGTTCAGCTTGCGGAATTGCTTCAGATCGTCTATCGACACCTGGTAGCCGAACAAATGCAGAAGGCTGTACAGCAGAGCCGAACCGTGGCCAGCCGACAGAACGAAGCGGTCGCGGTTGAACCACTTGGCGTGGCCCGGATTGTGGTTCAAAAATCGGGACCAAAGCGTGTACGCCATCGGCGCGGCTCCCATCGGGAGTCCCGGATGACCCGAATTGGCGCTGTTGATCGCATCGATGGACAAGGTCCGGATCGTGTCGATCGCGAGTTGATCAATGGTTTGCGTTGTAGGCATATTGTTTCCCTTCCTCTGCTTCAATTTCGTTTTGCTGCTCGGGTTCGGAATCGAACCACCAGCGGAAGCCGTCCTGCGCGAGCAGCGCGTCGGACTCGGCCGGGCCGTATGTGCCCGCCTCATAATAGCGAAGCGGAACGAGGTTTTCTTCGAAAGCGTCCAGGATCGGCTGCGCCCACGCCCAGGCCAATTCGACTTCGTCCCAGTGCGCGAAGAACGTCGGGTCGCCGCGCAGCGCGTCGTGAATCAAATTTTCGTAAGCCTCGGGAAGCTCCACCTTGTTCGGATGCAGGTCGATTTGAACGGGCTTGAACTCCCCTTTGTTCCGGGAATCCTTGGCGTTAAGCTGAAGCGTGATGCTCTCGCTCGGGCTCATCTCGATGACGAGAAGATTCGGCTCGGTCCGCTCGTCGGTCGAAGGCTGGGCCTGCAAGGCCGGTTCCTTGAATTCGATGACGATCCGCGTCGCCTTCTCTTTCATCCGTTTGCCCGTGCGGATGTAGAAAGGAACGCCCCGCCAGAAATAATCGTCGACATGCAATTTGGCGGCTATGAACGTATCGTTCATGGAGGAAGGCGCGATGCCCGGCTCGGACGTATATCCGGCCGCCGGCTTGCCTTGAATGATGCCCGCCGTGTACTGCGCGCGGATGACGCTTGCGGCGACATCCTGCTTCTGCAGCGGCTCGAGCGCCTCCATTACCATTTTTTTCTTAAAGCGAACCTTGTCCGAGCCGCTCTTGTGGGGCAGCTGAACCGCCGTCATCATAAGCAGTTGAAGCATATGGTTCTGGAACATGTCCCTGACGGCGCCTACATGGTCGTAATAGCCCGCGCGTTCCTCCACGCCGACGGTTTCGCCCGCCGTTATTTGCACGTTGGCGATATGGCGGTTGTTCCACAGCGCCTGGATGACCGGATTGGTCTGCTGCAACGATTCGAGCCGCTGCACCATCGGCTTGCCGAGATAATGGTCTATTCTGAAAATTTCGTCTTCGGTGAAGGCCTCGCTCAGCTTCCGGTTAAGCTGACGGGCGGACTGCAAATCGTGTCCGAACGGCTTCTCGATCACGAGGCGCTTCCAGCCTTGCGCGGAACCGAGCCCGCTGTCCTGGATATTCTCGGCGATCGTTTCGAAAAACTCGGGTCCTACGGACAGATAGAACATGCGATTCGGCGGGAGCTTCAGCTCCTCTTCCCGCTGTTCGATGAGCAGCAGCAGCTTCCGGTAATCTTCCTTGCGGCCGATATCGAGGACGCTGTACCGGAACGCCTGCAAAAATTCGTCGACGAGCGCGGGGTCCTTCGCTTGGCGTCTGGAAAAATCCCGAATCGACTTCCCGACGTTGTCCCGGAACGTCGCGTCGGAAAGCTCTTTTCGTCCGAGGCCAATCAAGTTAAAAGCTTGCGGCAGCTTTTTGTCGATGAACAAATTGAACAGGGCCGGGTATATTTTTCTTTTGGCTAAATCCCCTGTCGCGCCAAACAAAACAAACGTAATTGGCTCCATCTTCCTTCTCCTTCCAAAAGCTCTGGTTTCTCTTTCGTAATTCCACTATAATACGGATAGCAGCCATACAAGTAATTAATATATTTCACAGGAGCTATAGATGACGTCTATGACCAACAATTACGAGCTGTACAAAGTCTTTTATTGGGCCGCCAAAACGGGCAGCTTGACCCAAGCCGCCAAAACGTTGTATCTCACGCAGCCGAGCGTCAGCCACGCCGTCAAGCAGCTGGAGGACAGCTTCGGCATCACGCTCTTCTACCGGACGTCGAAGGGCGTCGCCCTGACGCAGGAGGGCGCCATTCTGTATTCTTATATTGAGCAATCCCATATTTTAATTTCGTTGGCCGAAGAGAAGATGGCCGCGCTCAAAAATTTGGACAGCGGCGAGCTGCGGATCGGCGGCAGCGATTCGTTGTTCAAGCATTATTTGCTGCCGTACCTGGAAGAATTTCACCAGCGGTTCCCGGGCATCCGGCTCCACCTCAACCACGGGACGACGCCGGAGATCATGGCTATTCTGAAGGAAGGCAAAATCGATCTCGGCGTCGTCCGCATGCCGATCGTCGATCCCCAGCTGGAGGTGCGCGAGAGCATTCAGCTGAAGGATTGCTTCGTGGCGGGCGAGCGCTACGCCGAGCTTAAGGACGAAGCGCTGTCGCTCGACCGGCTGCTCGAGCATCCCGTCATTCTTTTCTCGCGCAACAGCCGGGCCAGGATGGCCATTACGGAGTTGTTCCAAAGCTACGGCTACAAACTAAAGCCCGAGATCGAGGTCGGAAGCGTCGATCTGCTGATCGAGTTCGCGCGCCGGGGACTCGGCATCTCCTATGTAACCAGGGAGTTCGTTACGAAGGAGCTCGAAGAAGGCTCGCTCTTCGAAATTCATTTGGACGTGGAGCTGCCGCCTTCCCACGTCGGCATCATGACGATGCGGAACATGCCGCTATCGAGCTCGGCGACCAAATTTATCGAGCTGGTGCGCTAGCTAGGATTGCCGGACGCCAAATAACCTCGCGGCATTGAAGTGCATGATCGCTTCAATGCCGCGAGGCGGACGATTCGTTCGGCTATCCGTCAGCCGAGCACGTTCACGGGCGAGCCGTTCAAATAGGCTTCGATATCCTCGACTACCCCGCGGAAAAAACCGCGGTACGCCGCTTCCGTCACGTATCCGATATGAGGCGTCGCCAGCACGTTCGGGAGCCGGCGGAGCGGATCGTCCTCGGGAAGCGGCTCCCGCTCGAACACGTCCAGCCCGGCGCCGGCGATCGCTCCGCGGCGAAGGGCGTCGATCAGCGCGTCGCGATCGACGATCGGCGCCCGCGACGTGTTGATCAAATAAGCGGTGGGACGCATGAGTCCGAGCTCCCTTGCGCCGATCAGCCCTCTGGTTCGATCGCCGAGCACGAGATGAATCGAGACGAAGTCGCTGGCCGCGAGCAGCTCGTCCTTGGACGAAGCAAGCGCAACGCCTGCGGCCGCGGCTCTCTCCGCGGTCAAGTTCGGACTCCAGGCCGAGACCTCCATGCCGAACGCCTGTCCGATTCTGGCGACGTTGCTTCCGATATGGCCAAGACCGAGCAGGCCGAGCCGTTTGCCGCAGAGGTCGACGCCGACCGTGCTCTGCCACGGCCCGTTCTCTCGCAGCGCGCCGTTCTCCTGCGTCAGCTTCCTCGCCAGACCGAGGATGAGCAGCCAGGTCAGCTCGGTCGTCCCTTCGCCTCCCCCGCGCGTTCCGCACACCGTGACGCCTCGCTCCGCCGCGGCGGCCAGATCGACGGAGGCGTTGCGCATGCCCGTCGTCACGAGCAGCTTCAGGCGCGGCAGCCGCTCGAAGAGCGAAGCGCGGAACGGAGTCCGCTCCCTCATAATGACCACGATTTCGCAGTCGCCGATCGCGGCGGCCAGCTCTTCCTCGCATTCGAAATGTTCGTTGTACACCTGAATATCGATCCGCTCCGAGAGCGTCGACCAATCCGTCATGGACATGGCGACTCGTTGATAATCGTCCAGCACCGCGCATTTCATGCGGCATTCCCCTTTCCCGCTAACGCATAAATTGACAGTCCCATAATCGCATACCGGCCGTCGTTTGCCAAGCGTCCTGCGGCGCATGACGTCTGGGACGGCTGAAGCCAGCGGCATGCCAAGCAGCCGCCGGCCGGTATTGCGCCATATGGGTATGGGTGAATATCCATACGGGATAAACACCCAAGCAAGGATGAATACCTATGCATAATTTACAATGTACCCAAGAAACAAGGAGGTGCAAGGATCAATGTCCGGACTTGTAGGCGGTGCTCACACGAGCATCGGCGTCATTCTTGTATTGTTCATCCTGTTGGTCATCATCGCTTGTAGCTGCGGCTTCTTCTGCGGCGGTTACGGCCCTTACGGAGTTGGAGGCTTAGGCACAGGTAAAGGCTACTGATCGCCCTCCGGCAGCGTATAAACAAACAATGGAGCTGTCTCCTAGGTCGCGAAGCGGCCTGGGAGACAGCTCTGATTTTTGGTTTCGCGCCAGTTCGCTAGTTCGTCCCCGTTCGCCCGCTCGCCCCCGTTCCCTTCACTCCTTCGCGCCTGCCGCTCGCATACGCGTTTTCGATAACTTTCGACGACGACAGGCCTCTTGAAGGCGATTGTAATATCAATATTTGAAACTAAACCGATTCCAATCCCATCCTACCCCGATTTAGTTTCAATATTTGAAATTAAACAGCGCGAATTAAGCTACTCACATCGAAATTATATGGTATAGTTTCAAAATTTGAAACTAACTCCCCGGTTCATTCTGCTCCTTCGTTTCTAATTTCAATTTTTGAAATTACCCCCAGGGCGCAGCCACCATTAAACGATCGATATTGAGTTTCCGATAAGAGCGAATACATATTCATTAGAGTGGTGTTGCGTGGCAGGCTGGGCGAATGAACACGATAAGTGCGAAAATCGCGCTAATTGCGGCAAAGTAACTACAGTCAACAGCCAATAAGAGCGAAAAAGCACTTATTTTGGCGTTTGTGCGGTGTGGCAGGCCGTGCAAGACGTAGCAAGCTCTGTTCGGATACGACGAAAATAAGCTCATCAGGCGGCCGCGTGACAGATCAGGTCTATAAAATTCACCGGATCGCGCCAAGGAATAAAGCAAGAAATGACGGCGCTCCTTGGCGCCGCCATTTCTTTCCCTACAAGCACGCTATTTAGCAAAAACATGATTGCCGATAACGACGGTCACGTCTTTGGTGCGTACCCACTTGTTATCCGTTTTGTCGGGGTTGTAAAAGACGATCGCTCCCTTGCTCGGGTCTTCCCCGTCCAATGCGGCCTGCACCGCTTGCTTCGTTTCTCGGCTGGGCGTCACCTCGTAGATCCGCTTGTCGAGTACCGGCGAGTATTGATAATAGGATACGCCGTTAAACTTCGTCACTTGGAAAATCGTATCCTTAATCGTCTTCGGCCACTCCGGGCTCTTGACGCGGTTAAGGATCGATGCGGCGACGGCCGTCTTCCCTTTATAGCTTTCGCCGCCCGCTTCCGCTTCGGTAATCCGGTACAGCCATTTCAAGTCCTCCTGCGACACCGCTCCCAAGCTTACGGCGGTTTCGGCGGCGCTCTGCGTATGTAGCTTGTTCACGCCTGATGTGCTGATCGAGGTCGTTTTGGAACCCGCGTCGTATCGGACGGCAAGCCCCAGCTTTCTCGCCGTATACGCGAGCGGAACATAGACGCTGCCGCCTGCGTTCATTGTCTTGGTCATTAAGTAATCGCGCTGCCACTGCCCCGATTGCCCCGCTGCGTAATCAGCGAAGCGCTTGCCGGACGGGAAGCCGATGGTTACGCCGTTTTTGCTAACGACCGCCGAGCGGTACTTCGCGCTCCAGCCGACGCTGGCCTTCACGCTGCGAAAAAACGCGACTGGCACCAGCTGCCGGTCGTTCTGCATCGACACCGCCGTCTTTAACGGCTTGCCGTCCACGTAAATCGTCGTTTGGGAAGCGCCCGCGGCATGCAGCCCGGACGGCAGCAGCAGCATGCCCGCCAGGCAGGCCGCCAATAATTTTCCGGATAATTTCACCATCTAATCTATCGCCTCCTACCTGTCCTACTCTACTATAAGCCAAATCGTAGATTCCATGGTAATAAGAGGAAATCGACGCCGCCCTCAGCCGAGGCCGATAGATTAGGGGAGAAACGATCCGGTCATCCCGCTAGCTCCATGCCGGAAGCTCGCTTAATTTTCGCTCCAGCTCGCGTACTTCCGCCTTGTCCAAATCCAGCTGCGGCGCGCGCATGAACCCGGCGTCGATGCCTCTCAGCTTCAGCGCCTCCTTGAAATAGGACATATTGCTGCCGCTCTTTAGCACCTCGCAGTATCGGATCGCTATCCGTTGCAGCTCCCTTGCTCTTTCCAAGTCCTTGTTCATATAAGCGTTATATACGGCGACGAAAGGCTCGGGATAGACGCAGGACACGCCGGAGATAACGCCATCGCAGCCCATGGCGAGCGCCGGAAGGAACAAGCGGTCCGCTCCCTGCATGACGGAAAAATTTCCGCCGTTAATACTCAAGTACTCATTCGTCCTAAGGAAATCCGGATAGCTGTATTTGATGCCGACCACGTTGCTGCAAGCCGCTTGCACCCGCTCCGCCACTTCGGTCTTGAGATCGTTTGCGGCGCATTGCGGAATGTTGTACAAGTAAATCGGGAAATCGTCCGGAAGCGTGGAGGCGACGGTTACGTAATAACGCTCCAGCTCCAGGTCGCTCGCCCCGAGGAAGAACGGAGTGACGACGCCGATCCCGTCTGCGCCTGCGGCATGGGCGTGCAGCGCAAGCTCGACCGTGTCGGCCAATGTCGCCGCGCCGGCATGAATGAACACCGTTACCCGGCCCGCCGCCGTCCGTATGACCGTTTCGGCGACCTGCTTGCGCTCCGCTACCGACAACCGGATCATTTCGCCCGTCGTACCGAGCGGGAACAGGCCATGTACGCCATTGCCGATCAAAAACTCCGTTAATTGCTCCACCTTCTTCAAATCGACTTGCCCATCCAATGTAAACGGCGTGACCATGGCGGTCGTAACCCCAAATAATCGTTTCATGCCCGTTTCCCTGCCTTTCTTCTATTTAATTGCGAGTCTACTTCGTCCCTCGACGGCAGCGAGCTTTGCGCGCCGCGCCTCGTCACCGTAATCGACGAGGCTGCGATCGCCTGCCTGATTGCCTTGCGAACATCCCTTTCTACCGCATAGCCGGCCGCAAAACCGCCGATAAAGCTGTCGCCCGCCGCCGTCGTATCCAGCGCGTCCACTCGGATGGCGCCGAAATATTCGGAAACCGCCCCGTCCGTGTAAAAGCAGCCCTTATCCCCGAGCGTCACGACGATCGCTTTCGCTCCTTTTTCAAGCAGTTCCGCAGCGGCCGACGAAAGCCCGGCCTCGTCAAGCTCCGATTTGCCCGTCATGGCCAGCAGCTCATGCTCGTTCGGAATGAGATAATCGACGCAGCCAAGCAACTCCGCATCCAGCCGTCGGGCCGGAGCCGGATTCAGTATCGTCGTCTTGCCAAGTTGCTTCGCCAGCCTGAGCGCATAAAGCGCCGTCTCCAGCGGAATTTCCAGCTGCAGGACGACGAGGCTGCATTGTTCGAACAGCTGCCTCTGCCCCTCGATATCGGCTGCGGACAGCTCGCCGTTGGCGCCGGGCGCGACGATGATCTGATTGCTCCCCGCTTCGTCCACCGCGATGAACGCAAGCCCAGTAGCGCTCTCCGTTGCCAGGACGGCCTCGGTATTCACGCCGGACTGGCGAAGGGAGGCAAGCAAGCTGTCGCCGTTCGCGTCCGAGCCGATTCTGCCGATCATCGATACGGGCACCTCAAGCTTCCCAATCGCAGCCGCTTGATTGCCCCCTTTCCCGCCAGGCGCCTCATAGACACCGAAGCCTTGAATCGTCTCTCCCTCCTTCGGCAGCCTGTCGACATGCGCGACGATATCCATATTCAGACTGCCTACGACAACAACCTTTTCTTCCACCGGAACGCTCCCCTTCATCCGGTCATGCCCGCAGCAGATTCGCGGGGTCCTTCCCGGCGAATACATCCAGCAAGGCCCGTGCCGTCACAAGACCTACCCGGCGGTACGTTTCGGCCGTTTCGGCAGCCGTATGCGGCGTTGCCAGCAAATTGTCGAGCCGGAACAATGGGTTGTCCGCGGATACGGGTTCGACCTCGAATACGTCGATCGCCGCACCTGCGATCATTCGCTCATGCAGTGCCTTATAGAGAGCCTCTTCGTCGACGAGGGCCCCCCTCGCCGTATTAATGAAGTAAGCGGAAGACTTCATCATCGCGAACTGGGCATGGCTCATCATATGGCGCGTTTCCTTCAGGCTCGGAAGATGCATGCTCACGATGTCGCTCTCGAGCAGCACTTGGTCCGAGGACGCCAGTTCGACGCCGAGCTCGCTTGCCTTGGCTTCATTCGGGTATTTGTCGAAGGCGATCAGCCGGACCTCGAACCCTTGCAGCTTGCGGGCAACCATCTGCGCGATATGTCCGAAGCCGAGCAGCCCGACCGTCTTGCCCGCCAGCTCTTCGCCCACGCGCCGGTCCCAATGCCCGCGCTTTGCGGACTGCTGCAACGCCGGAATGTTTCGAAGCAGCGACAAAATCAACCCGACGGCGAGCTCGGCTACCGCGTTCGCGTTCCCTCCCGGAACATTGGAAACTTTGATCCCGCGCTCGGAAGCTTTCGCCAAATCGATGTTATCCACCCCTACGCCGAATCGCGCAATCGCTTTCAAATTCGGCGCAAGCCGAAAAACCTCTTCATCCCACGTGTCCACGCCTGCAATGACGCCGTGGATGTCGGTTACGAGCGGGATCAGTTCCTCGCGGGCATGAGGCCGGCCGAGCCGGTTCTCGACGATTTCGCAACCGGCTTCCTCGAGCAGCCGCTTCGCTTCCGGGCAGAGCGCCGAATAGTTCGTTGCCGTCACCAAAACCTTTTTCGTTTTTTCCATTATTTTACGCCTCCGACGGTCATCCCGCTGACCATAAATTTTGACGTGAACAGATACATGACGATGACCGGAATCGATGCGATGATCGATCCGCCCATGAGCGGTCCCCAGGCGAATACGTCGCCCACGATCATCTCGGACAAGCCGAGCGTGATCGTCTTGTCCGCGCTTTTGGTCACGACGACAAGCGCATACAAATATTCGCTCCAGCAAAGCGTAAAGGAGAAGATGAACGTTGCCGCGAGTCCGGGAGCCGCCAGCGGAAAAATGATGCTGCGCAGCGTCCGCGCCCTGCTGCAGCCGTCGATCATCGCGGCTTCTTCGATCTCGACCGGAATCGATTTAAAGTACGAAATCAGCATCCAGGTCGCATACGGAATCGTAATCGTCGGATAGATCAGCATAAGCCCGTAGACCGAGTTGCTCGCGCCGATGGCGGAAACCAGCATGTACAATGGGATGAACAATACCGCTCTCGGCATCAGATAAGCGTACAGAATGCCGCGCGAAATCAAGTTCCTGCCCTTGAAATGAAGCTTCGATATCGCATACGCCGCGAACATGCTGATGGAAATCGAGAACAGCGAAACGCTAAGCGAAACAAGCAGGCTGTTCTTGACGTTGCCGAGAAACCCTTTCTCCGAAATGAGCTTGTCGTACGCCTCCCATCCGAACGCCTTGGGCCAGAAGGTCGGCGTCAGGTTGTATATCTCGCCTTGCGATTTGAACGACGTATTGAGCATCCAGTACAGCGGGAACAAGGCGAATACCAACATGACCGCCAGCGTTCCGTAGACGAGTATTTGTTTGCCTATCGATTTATTTTCCATCATGCATCACCTAATCTCCGGATGTTAGCGAACGCTTCGTCACGTAGTTGATCAGAAGGATCAACGGCGGCATCGTCATAATGGCGATGGCGATCGCTTTGCCAAGACTCATGTTCAAAAATCCGATCGTGTAGCTGAGCGTCGACAAGACTTGCGTGCCGTTGGACGGTCCTCCGCGCGTCAGAAGCCAGATGATTTCGAAATCGTTCAGCGTCCAGATCGTCGTCATGACGGCCGCCATAATCGTCACTTCCTTCACCGAGGGCAGCGTCATATGGATGAACCGCTTGATCGCCCCGGCGCCGTCCAGCATCGCCGCTTCGTAGATGTCTTTCGATATCGTCTGCAGACCGGCCAGAATCGCGATGCCCATGAACGGAATGCCGCGCCACACGTTGACGAGGATGACCGAGAACATGGCCAGATCCGGGGTGGCCAGCCAGCCGAGCGGACGGTCGATCACATGCAATTTAAGAAGCAGAAAGTTAAGCACGCCGCCCACGTCGGAGTAAATCCATTGCCATGTGAACACCGACACGATCGTCGGAATCGTCCACGGCAGAAAGAGCAGGACGCGGAACAGGTTGCGGAACACGATTTTTTCGTTCAGCACGAGTCCCATGACCATGCCGAACACGGTTTTGAAAAACACGGCCGCCGCCGTAAAAAGAATCGTATTCCAAGTCGCCTTCCAGAACAAGGAATCCCGGACCAATTCCGCATAATTGCTGAGACCGGTAAATACCGCGGGCATGCCGACGACCTTGTTCGTGAAGCTGAGATAGAGCGCCCAGCCGAACGGAAGCACCATCACGGCAAGCAGATAGACCAGCACGGGGCTCATTAGCAGATAAGCCAGCTTGTTGTCGTATTTCGTTCTCATGACGCCTCCCGCCTTGCGAAACCGGCGAAGGATCGAACGCGCGAAGCGTTATATTCCGTCGCCGGCGTAAATTTTAATTGCCGTAAATCTCTTGCAGCTTCGCGTCCAGTTCCTTCACCGCCGCCTCCGGCGTATAGCTCGGTTCAAGCAGCAGCTTCTGAAACATGTCGTTGACGATGCGAAGGTTGAACGCTTCGCCCGCTTTCGGGTTGTACTCGCCGGGGTGGCCGAGGAAGTAGAAGCCTTCCACCGACTCGACGAACGCCTTGTTCTTCTCGTCCTGCCAGATCGGCTCCTTTGACAGCTCGGCATACACCGGCGCGGTCAGCGGCGCGCCCTTCTCGATCCAGGTTTTGTACCATTCGTCATCCAGCAAGTATTCGATCAGCGACTGCGCGAGCTCCTTGTTTTTGGAATCCTTGAAGATGCCGAGGTAATTGCTGATGCCCGGAATGAACTGCCCCTTCGGCCCCGCGGGATAAGGCGCGATCCCCGTTTTTTCGTACAGGTCGGGGTTGTCCTTCTTGAGCGAAGCGAGCACGCTTCCCGTGTTGAAGATCATCGCGGCCTGGCCGCTCAGGTACGCTTTGTTGTTTCCGCTGTCATCCCAGCCGAGCGCGCTCGGCGGCACGCTTTTGTCCGTCATGAATATATCGCGGATAAACGATGCCGCCTGCACCGTTTCCGGCGAATCGGCGATGACGTCGCTGCCGTCCTCGGTATCGACCGAGCCGCCGTACGACCATATAATGCCTCTCGTTAAAAACTCCGCGTCCGAGTTGCCTTTGCCGTAGCCCATGCCCGCGCCGTACAAACCCTTGCTCGTATCGGTCAGCGCTTTGGCCATCTCCCGGAATTCCTCCCACGTCGCGGGAGGCGCCGTGAAGCCGGCGGCTTCAAGCAGGTCCTTGCGGTAGTAGAGCACTTGCGTTTCGGTCCAGAACGGCACGCCGTATTGCTTTCCGTCGAACGTAACCGCCTTTTTCGTATTCGCGACGATCTCGCCGTTCGCGGACTCCAATTCGCTTATGGACCCGCTCAAATCCTCCAGAACGCCTTTGCCGTAAAATTGCCCGATCTCCTGATAGCCGAAGAACGATACGTCCGGCACCGACTTCGACTCGATCGCGGCCGTCCATTTCGGATAAAAATCTTCGTAAGCGATAATCTCGACGTTTACGTTCACGTTGTTCTCTTCGCCGAACTGCTTGGCGCGCTCCGCGATCATCGTGTTCTGGTCCTCGAACAGCTGCTTCTTCATCCACAGCGTCAAGGTAGGCTTTCCGCCATCGCCGGTCCCGCCGGCCGTACCGCCGTTACCGCCGCTGCAGCCCGCGGCCAGCACGGTCAGAAGCGATACCGCTACCGACTTTTTGATCCAAGTTTTCATAAGCAGGTGACCTCCGTTTGAGTAGTCGTGTTAGGTGTTGTATGGCTTGCCATACGTCTATCTTAAAGCGATTTCCGCCTTGATAACATGGCAACATCTTAATCCGGATGATACTAATTTAACAGGATACGCTTCGCCGTAAACATAAACGGCCCTGCTTAGGCAGGACCGTCCGGCTTACGCCTCTCCCCCGTTTCCTTGCTTCTGTCGGTACTCCTGAGGCGTCAGCGAATAATATTTTTTGAATACTTTGTTGAAATAATTCGGGTTTTGATACCCGAGCTTCAGCGCGATTTCGTAGCTTTTCAAGGATGGGTCGGCCAGCATCGAAGCGGCCAGCTCCATCTTGAGGCGCAGCACGTAATCGCTCAGGTTCTCTCCGGTTTCTAGCTTGAAGACGCGGGACACGTGAACCGGATGCATGTACAGGTCGTCCGCGATCGCCTGCAGGGAAACGTCGTCCACGAGATGCTTTTGCACGAACTGCTTTATTTGGTTCACGGTAATATCCCGGTCGTTCCTCGTTTCGTTCTCCATGCTCTGCCTGAGCAATTGCAAGGCTTCAAACATCCAGCCGTATAGGGACGACGCCGAGCGTCCCGGCATCAATCCGGAGACGTCGGCAAGAGCGGAGCCGATCACGTCCGCCAGCTCCCTGCCGTTTTTGTGCGCGAACGAGCTGAAGGACGCATAGACGGAGAAAAAAACTTCAAGCACGTGCTCCGGAGAATTCGCCCAATTCTGGTTCAGCTCCTCCCAAACGGCCGTCAGCTTCTCCCGGGCCAAGTCGAAATTGCCCGACTCGAGCAAATGAACGAGCATCGGCGGCTCGTGAAGCCTTTGCAGCGAACGGACCGGCGGCTGCGCCGGGTTGCCCGACACCTCCACGAACAGCTCGCTCTCGTTCCCGACCTGCCTGCGCAGCGCCATCAGCACGTCCTCGTATAGCCGTTTTACGTCATGAGGGAAAGCTCCCCACTTGTTCATCAGCACGGAAGCCGACCCTTTCAAATAATGGCTCACGCTCAGCTGAAGCTGGGCCGCCTTCTGCTGCAGCTCGCCTTCGGCCGTCCGCGCGAAATGTTCCGGCGAGCCGAACGTCTCGCGCTTCTCCTCGGGCACCGTAACGACGAAGACCAAATACCCGTGGACGCTCTTGCAATTCCAGAGACGGAACGAATCCTTGAACAGCTCCTCCGCCATGTTCGCGACCGCGTACTCCATCAGGGACAGGCTGTAGAAGTCGAGCTTCGGCAGATGGCCTTCGAGTCGCACCAGCATCAAGGCGAAGCTCTCGTCGTGGGCGATGTTTAATTTCAGCGATTCCAGCTTATCCGTCAGCCGGTCCGGCGCGTACTTCAGCCCCTGCAGCAGCTCGTTCAGGAGCTCGCCGCGCAGCTTCGGCAAGCTTTCCTGAAACGCGCGGGCCATCCGCTGCCGGAACCGCGTCTCGTCGCGCTCCTCGCTCAATGCTTTGATCGCGCCTCCGACCTTCGCCATGATCTCTTCGTCGCCGACCGGCTTCAGCAAATAATCGTACGTTTCATGGGCGATCGCCTGCTGCGCGTATGCGAATTCGGCATGCCCGGACAGCAGGATGCATTTGATTTTTTTCCAGCTCCGCCTCACGCGGGCAAGCAGCTCCAATCCGGTCATCCCCGGCATCCTAATATCCGAAATAAGAATATCGACCGGATTCGTCTTCAATATTTCCAGCGCCTCGACGCCCGAGTAAGCTTTAAATACTTTCGCGATCCCGAGCTCGTGCCAGGGCAGCGTATCGGCAAGACCGTCGACGACATTCGCTTCGTCGTCGACGAGCAGCAATTGATAATCGGCGTGTCCGCTCATCGCCTATTCCTCCTTCCGTTCCCACACCATTTCGACGCGTAAACCGTTTAACGGGGATTCCGAGAAATACAGCCCGGATTTCCCGCCGTACAAATGGATCAGCCGCTGATGGATATTCCACAAGCCGCAGCCCGACTGCTCGTCCATCGGAATCGCCACCCTCTTCTGCAGCTCATACCGCTCCTGCATCGAAAGCCCCGGGCCGTTGTCGTCGACGATGATGCGGTGGACGCCTCCTTCAGACTCCCCTTTAATCCGGATGACGCCGAATCGAAGCGAATTCTCGACGCCGTGGATGACGGCGTTTTCGGCCAGCGGCTGCAGGAGCAGCCGCGGAATTTCCAGCGCCAGCATGTCGTCTTGCACGTCGATTTCGAAGCGGAAGCGCTGGATTCTAAGCGATTGGATGTTCAAATAGTTTTCGATGAGCGCAAGCTCCTCCTTGAGCGTCGTCATCGCGTTCTCCAGGCGGGTCGTGTACCGGTAATACTCGCCGAGATTGAGCGACATGGCGACTACCGCTTCCTTGTCGCCCAAATTCGCCATATTTTTAATATAAAACAAGCAATTATAGAGAAAGTGGGGATTGATCTGCGATTGCAGCTGCTTAAGCGTCGCCTCCTTGGCGCGGAGCGATTCCTTGTACACCTTGTCGATCAGCCCCTCGATCTGCTCGGCCATCTCGTTAAAGCTGCTGAACAAAAATTCGAACTCGTTATGGGGCCTCTGCTTCAGCCTCGCCGAGAACTGGCCGTCCTTGATTCGCTGGACGCCCCGCAGCAGCAGTTGGATCGGGCGCTGCACGTTCCGGTACAGCAGCAGCGTCGCCAGCACGCCAAGCGCCATCAAGAGGCCGATCGACATATAGAACAGATTCCGGCTCGTATGAATAGGCGCGAATGCGCTTTCAAGCGGGACGACGTCCACCAAATACCATCCGATGCTCTCGGAGCGGATATAATTGACGATATACTGCTGCCGCGCGATGGTCATGTTCAGACTGCCGCTAGCGGGCAGCCGCATGCCGTCCAGCCGGGAAGCCGCTTCGTTGACCAGCTGAAAGTTTGCGTTGTAATTGAGGATCGGCGCTTGTCCGGCATTGTACAGGAAAGGCTCCCTCGCTTCTCCCTGCTGCAGGGAGCTCAGCATATTTTTCAAATTCACGTCGTTGAACCGGACCTCGACGAGCAGTCCCGGCAGGCTGGATCGCTGAACGGCCGAGAAGAGCGTGTCCTTGATGCCGAACGTCATCGTGCTTTCGTGCGTCCATTCGCCCAGCTCGCGTCCGTTTATTTTCTCCTCGTCGAACGAGGCCGAATAATCCGTCGAGACGACTTCCTTCGAATCGAGCAAGTACAGGATGATTTGATTGCTCCATGCGCTCGTCGTCGTCTGCATGTTCAGCATATCGACGATCCGCACATGCCGCTGAAGCTGCTTAAGGGAATCGCTGCCGCCGCGGCCGTTCATGTATTCCATGATACTGTAATCCCGGCTGGCCGAGATCGAATGCTTCATCAGCTGATCGATCATCATATCCATCTGGTTCACCGAGAAGGCTAGACGATTCCGGTTCTGGTCTTCGATCGTCGCTTTCACGACGTTAATGCTTACTTGATTGGAATACCCGTACAGCGCGATAATCGGAACGAGCAAAGCGATGATCAGAGCGATTACTTTCCGGTAGGTCGTCATTTTCATTCCGCACTCTCCCACGATGAAATTAACTCTAAAGATATCGCTTTATTACGCCCGATTCAACCCTAAGCCGCATCGACGCTATTTAGGCAAACGAGAAAAAAGCCGCTGGACGGGTTGCCGGCGGCTTCGTTTTGCTCGGATCCTGGTGCTATGCTTGTTCTTTATCCAAATTCAGCTGGAGCTGCACCGTGACGTCATTTTCGGTGTCCAGCATGACCGTATGCGGATTTTTCATGCCGAAATCGTCGAAGGCGACGACCGTGCTGCCTTCCATTTTGATCGTGCCCCCACTATAGAGCGCTTCGGCGTCGAACTTAACATCCTTCGAAATGCCCTTGACGGTTAGCGTCCCGTTCATCGTAAAGGCCGCAGCCGCGCCTTCCGTCCACTCCGCAGGGAAGTTCTCGAACGACGTAACCGTGAACGTCGCCTCGGGATTGGCTGCGGCGTCCAAATATTCCGCCCCTTTAATATGGCCGTCCCGCTGGCCGTTGCCCGACTGTACCGCATTCATGTCGACGACGCCCTGTCCGCTCATCTTCGTCTGGTCGCCGGTATCGACCGTCCAGCTTCCGCTGACTTCGGCTCCTTCGAAGTTGACGGTTTCCTTCGACGTCGTTACGGAGAAATACACCTTCGAATCCGGCTGTATCGTCCATTCGCCGTTCAGCTCGGACGACTCGACGGCAGCCCCTCCGGCTTGCGCCTGTGCGTCCGCGGGAATGACCTCCTCGATCGTGACGTGATTGCCGGCGAAATAATCGTAAGCGAAATATCCTCCTCCAGCCAGTACGATCAGTGCTCCTAAAGAAATTGCCGTTTTTTTCATCTTCATGAAATTGTCCTCCTAATGAAATGGTAAAGGTGTCGTCCATGCGTTTCTTGCGGTGCCGGTCGTCAGGTATGTTCGTATCAGCCTCCTTCGCAGCGTACACTACGACACGTAGTGTACATGTTCAAAAAAAATTACAGGAGCTCGCCGATCAAAAGAACGGACAATGCGGCGACCACCTGCAAGGAAAGCATCGTTCGCTTGACGGGGAGCCGGAACGCGTACTCGGCTTGCGGATCGATCAGATGTTTGATTCTGTAATTGATCGAAGATTCCGCAAAAGACGCGTAGGCGAACGGATAACGCTTGGTCCGGTTGTTGCGCAGCAGCTTCAGCAAGGCGCTCCCGAGATGTTCCGCGGAGCCCGTCGCATCGATCGCGTAAGCATCGGCGAGCACTTCCCTTGCGGCCGTATATTGCTTGCGGCTCCACTTGAGTATCGGAACGTACCATATGACGGCCGAGCATACGACCATCAGGAACGTTTTGAGCGGATCCCTATGGATTAGATGGAACTGCTCGTGCCGGATCAGCGCCTCCAGCTCGCCTTCGTCCAGCAGCTGAATGAGGCCGGTGGACAACACGATTCTCGGCCGGACGAAGCCCATCGTCAGCGCGATCGGATCCGGATGGGAAACGACGAGAATCTCGTCCTTGCCGCCGCTGTAGGCCTCGTTCAGATCGGCGGCAAGCGCCTCGTTCCGAAGCGCGGACAGCTTCCGATACGCACGGCGGGATAAATACAGCTGGTTGCCTAGAAGCGCAACGGCCAGAAGCGGCGTAGTCGCGACCAGAAGATCGACCGCGAAAGCGAGCCAAGGCATGCCGATTTTTTGCAGCAGGCTGGTGCAATGGTCGAACACGTTCCGTAGGGCGACGCCTGACAGCTTCTCGGTTACATACATCCCCATTTGGATCATAATAAACAGAGAAATCGCCGTGCTCGACATAATTAAAGCTTTCGATCGTCGTTTCCACATCTTTCATCGTCCCTTTTTGAGCGCTTTTATTTTTTGCTCCAGCTTATCGAGCAGCTCCGGATCGGCCTCGTCCAAGCCGTCGAGCATGTGGGAGACGACGAGCGGTCCGAAGTCCTCGACGAGGTTGTGGGAAATCTCTTTCGACTGGCTCTCCAGGAACCGCTCCTTCGATTCCACCGGCCGGAATATCGACGTCCGGCCCGCGGCGGACTTGGTCAGCATACCTTTGTCGACCAACCGGTTCATCACGGTCATGACGGTATTGAAGTTCAAATCCTTGTCTTGTCCAAGCCTTGCCTGCACGTCTTTGATGGACAGATCGGGGACGGTCCAAAGGATGTCCATAATTCGCGCTTCCAGCGGCCCGAAAAACAGTTCCAAGCCCCTGCCGTTAAAATTAAGCTTCTTTTTCATTCCGTCTCACCTTTCACTACTAGTTGTAGTGTAACGAGGCGGGAAGTCTTACGGCCTCTGCTTTCCCTAGTATAAGGACCTTCCCTGAACGTTATCTTAAGCTAACCTTAAAATAACATTAAGGAAATGGCAACAAAAAATCGGGCCGATCCGGAATAAAAGGATCGGCCCGGTGGGCGGCGGGCTATACGAGGGTCATCGCTTCGGCGGCCAGCGTCGCGGAAGCCAGCTCTTCGTCCAGCTCGCTTGCGTAACGGCTTGCCTCCTCGGCGCAGTAGCCGAGGCGCTCCGCCATAATGCGGACGATATCGTCCTTCCAGAGGCGGACGGCGTCGATATCGAACAGAAGCGCGCCGGTGCGCCGGATCAGAAAATCGACGGGCTTCGCAGCCATCTCCTCCTCGATGCCGTACAGAAGCGCGGCATGCCATTCCGGCGGCAGCCCTTGCCCGCCAGTGGCATTCAGAATCGCTTCGAGCCGTCCGAAGACCGCGCCGACGTTCGTGCCGTAACGCCGTGCCAGCTTGCCCGCCGCTTCGCCGGACAGCCCGAGCCGCATGCCTTCCGCCCGCATCCGTTCCACGAATGCCGGGAACCCGGCGGAACCTTCCGTATCGCCGCCGGAGATCGGCAAGTTCTTCGTTACGGATGGACCGAACGCCCGCCCGAACTCCTCTTCCAATTCCTTGGCCAGCCGATCCGTCACGGACTCCGCCATCTTCCGGTAGCCCGTCAGCTTCCCACCTGCGATCGTCAGCATGCCCGACGGCGAACGGAATATTTCGTCGCGCCGCGAAACCTCGGACGGATCTTTGCCTTCCTCGTAGATAAGCGGCCGCAGACCGGCCCAGCTCGACTCCACGTCAGCCGAGGCAAGCTTCAGCTCCGGGAACATATAAGCGATGGCGTCCAGCACGTAGTCGCGGTCCGCTTCGGTCATGCGCGGGCTTGCGATGTCGCCGGTGTAATCCGTGTCCGTCGTTCCGACATAGGTCTTGCCTTCGCGCGGGATGGCGAAGATCATGCGCCCGTCCTCCGTATCGAAATAGACCGCCTGCCGAAGCGGGAATCTCGACCCGTCGAATACGAGATGCACCCCTTTCGTCAGCCGCAGCGTTTTGCCCTGCTTCGAACGGTCCATTTCGCGAAGCCCGTCGACCCAAGGTCCGGTAGCGTTGACGACCTTGCGAGCCTTGATCGCGTACGATCCGCCGCCGATCCGATCCGTTACGTTCGCCCCGGCCATTCGGTCCCCGTCATAGATTAAAGACTCGGCCTTCGCGTAGTTGACCGCATCCGCGCCCAGCTCGGCCGCCTTCTTGATCACCTCGATCGTGAGGCGCGCGTCGTCCGTCCGGTATTCCACGTAGGTGCCGCCTCCCTTAAGACCGTCCCGTTTCAGCAGCGGCTCCTTCGCGATCGCCTCTTCCCGGGTCAGCATTTGCCGCCGCTCGCCTCGCTTCACGCCCGCCAAATAATCGTAGACGCGAAGTCCGAGCGAGGTCGAGAATGCGCCGAACGTGCCGCCTTCGTAGAATGGCAGCAGCATCCATTCCGGCTCCGTCACATGCGGACCGTTCTCGTAGACGACGGCCCTCTCCTTGCCGACCTCGGCAACCATCTTCACCTCCAGTTGCTTCAAATAGCGGAGACCGCCATGGACGAGCTTCGTCGACCGGCTTGACGTCCCCGCCGCGAAGTCCTGCATCTCGATCAGTGCCGTTTTCATCCCCCGTGTAACCGCGTCCAGCGCGATGCCGGCGCCCGTAATGCCGCCTCCGATGACGAGCACGTCGTACTCGCGGCCGGCCATTTCGTTTAATTGTGCGATTCGCTCCATGCTTGAGAAACCTTTCTTCATGCCATTTTCTTCCTTTCATGTGGCAGAAAAACAAAAAATCCGCAAACAAGTCCCGCTGCTCAAAAAGGGCAGCGAGTTCGCTCGCGGATTCTCCGATTCTCCATCCATTTATCAACTTGTCATTAGTATATCACAATTCGAGGCTAAACGTGCATGGTCATTTGAACGCCATCGCGGCTTTGACGGCTTTCTGCCAGCCCGCGTACAATCGGTCGCTTTCTTCCGCGGGGAGAACCGGCCGGAAGGCGCGGTCCAAATTCCAGTTGTCCGCGATGTCCTGGCGGTCCTTCCAGAAGCCGACGGCAAGCCCCGCCAGAAAAGCGGCTCCCAGCGCCGTCGTTTCATTGACTAGCGGACGCTCGACGGACGCGCGAAGCAGGTCGGACTGGAATTGCATCAGGAAATCGTTGCGGACGACGCCGCCGTCTACGCGCAGGCACTTCAGCCTGAGCCCGGAATCGGCCTCCATCGCATCGAGCACGTCCTTGTTCTGATAGGCGATCGCCTCGAGCGTGGCGCGGACGAAATGCTCCTTCGTCGTCCCGCGGGTCAGCCCGAACACCGCGCCGCGCACGTCGCTGTCCCAATAAGGCGTGCCGAGGCCGACGAATGCCGGCACGACGTATACGCCTTCGGACGATGCGACTTGTGTGGCGTACGATTCACTATCCGCCGCGTGCTTAAGCAAGCGGAGCCCGTCGCGCAGCCACTGAACGGCCGAGCCCGCCACGAACACGCTGCCTTCCAGCGCGTATTCGACCTCGCCGCCGATGCCCCAGGCGATCGTCGTAAGCAGGCCATGGGTCGACGCGATCGCTTCATTCCCGGTATTCATGAGCATGAAGCAGCCGGTGCCGTACGTGCTCTTCGCCATTCCCTTCTCGAAGCACGCCTGGCCGAACAAGGCTGCCTGCTGGTCGCCGGCAATGCCGGCGATCCGCGTCTGCCTGCCGAAGAAGTGATGCGACACGGTCGTCCCGTACACCTCCGAGGACGATCGCACTTCGGGGAGCATCGCGCGCGGGACGTCAAGGATGCGAAGCAGCTCCTCGTCCCAGCTAAGCTCGTGGATATTGTACAGCAGCGTTCTCGATGCGTTGGAGTAATCCGTTACATGCGCGCGCCCGCCGCTAAGCTTCCAGACGAGCCAGGTGTCGATCGTGCCGAACAGAAGCTCGCCGCGTTCGGCCTTATCCCTCGCGCCTTCGACATTGTCGAGCAGCCATTTGATTTTCGTGCCGGAGAAATAGGGGTCGATGAGCAGCCCCGTCTTTTGCCGGATTACCGCTTCGCGGCCGTCCCGCTTCAGCTCCTCGCATATTTCTGCGGATTGCCGGGATTGCCATACGAGCGCGCGATGGATCGGCTGTCCCGTATCCTTATCCCAGACTACCGTCGTTTCCCGCTGGTTCGTGATGCCGATCGCTTCGATCTGCTCGGGCCGGATGCCGCCCCGCGACAACGCTCCTGCGATGACGCCGAGGACGGATACCCAAATTTCGTTCGCGTCATGCTCGACCCAGCCCGGATTCGGATAATACTGCTTGATCTCCTGCTGGGCCGAGCAGACGATCCTTCCGCTCCGGTCGAAAATAATGGCCCGCGAGCTGGTTGTTCCTTGGTCGAGCGCCATCATGTATTGTTCCATCATCGCTTGGCCTCCTTCCCTTCATAGTGCCGCCATAGCTCCTTGTTGGACGTCGTGACGGCCGACGCGCCCGCGCCGAACGCCCGCTCCACATCGTCCGCGGTGCGGATCAGGCCGCCTGCGAACACGGGGATGCCGGTCCGATCGCGCACTTCCGCGATCATATGGGGAATGACGCCCGGCAGCACTTCGATATAATCGGGACGCGTCCTCTCCATCATGGCATAGCTCTTGTCGAGCGCTCCCGTATCGAGCAGGAACATGCGCTGTACCGCGAGCAGCCCGTTCTGCTTCGTCTTGGCGATAACGCCCGTCCGGGTGGACAACAGGCCGGCTGGCTGAATGATCTGGCACAAATATTCCGCCGCGTAGTCGTCGTTCTTCAAGCCTTCGATCAAATCCGCGTGGAGCAGCGGCTTCTTGCCCCGGGATTTCGCTAGATCGACGATCGGCTTCAGCTGGCTGAGATGGATGTCGAGGATCACGATATATTCGTACGACATCTCCATCAGCTTCTCGACGTCCTTTATCTTTCGGGCGGCAGGCAATATAAGCTGGCTCATCGGTAAAGCCATGCGTCCGCCTCCTTCGCTTCGAAATAAATAGTCGGTGCATGATGCGATTACGCTCCTCCGGACAAAAAAAGATCATACGAACAGCCCCGATAAATGGGATGGCATTCGTGTGATCTCCTTCTCTCCGTCACGCTTATTAACTTAGGTTCAATATAATGGGACGGGCGGGCAATGTCAATACAGTCGCCCAAAATAATCGGGAACCGGGCAGCTACGCCCCGATTCCCGCCTGCCGCGCTTTCATGGCGCGGTTCACGCTTTCGGAACCGAACAACATGGACAAAATAAACAGAATGACGACCGCCGGGAACCATGCGACGCTTGTCCCCGAGGCGATGACGCCGAACAGCGGAGGCAATACCGTCGTTCCCGTATACGCGACGGCCATCTGGTAGCCCATAAGCTTGGCCGATTGGTCTTTGCCGAACCGGGCAGGCGTCTCGTGAAGCAAGCACGGATAGATTGGCGCCAGCCCGAGGCCGATCAGCATAAATCCCGTCAGCGTCAGCGCGCCCGGCAGCGGGAACAGCACGATGAGCCCGCCCGCAAGCGCGAAGAGCTGGCCGATCAAGATCAGCGCGCGGTTGCTGACCGTAAGCGTCACGAATCCGGCAATGAACCTGCCGAGCGTGATGCCGCCGTAATAGAGGGATATCCAGGTCGCCGCCGTTTCGGCGGATAGGTGGCGCGCGCCGACCAGGAAGCTTGCTCCCCACAAGCCGACCGTCGATTCCGCGCCGCAATAAAATAAGAAGGCGAGCATCGTAACCTTGGCGCCTTTCATTCGAAGCGGATGCCGGCCGTCATTCGCGGGCTCCCGTCGACCCTGTTCGCCGTCAGACCCGGACTCCGCCGGAACCTGCTCCCCGGCCGAATGATGCAGCGCGGCGACGCGCTTCCATAGCGGGAGCGTAACGAACAGCAGGACGACAAGGCCGAACTGTATGAGCGCAACCGTCATATACCCGCTCCGCCACGATTGATCGCCTGCGATGTGAGCGGACATAATGATCGGCCCGAGCGTCGCGCCAACGCCCCAGAAGCAATGCAGCCAGCTCATGTGATGCGCCTTGTAGTGGGCTGCCACGTAATGATTAAGTCCCGCGTCAACGGCTCCCCCGCCTAGGCCGAGCGGAATCGCGAGAGCGATCAGCCATAACAAGGACGGCGCCAAGGAAAACCCGAGCAGTGCCCCGGCCGTCATCAAGCAGCTGACAAGCGTCAGCTTGCCCGTGCCGAGCTTGCGGATGACGCTTCCGCTAAGCAGGCTGGATACGATCGTCCCTCCCGCGATAACCATGGACAGCAGTCCCGCCGATTCGAACGGGGCCCCGATCTCGGGCTGCATGACCGGCCAGGCGACGCCAAGCAGCGAGTCCGGAATTCCCAGGCTAATAAAAGCAAGATAAATGATGAGAAGAAAAAATGTCGCCATTTCGATGTTCCTTTCTAGCCGCAGGTTCCTCGTTATCTTTTTTCAACCAGCTGAAGCGAGTAGGTCAAACTTTCCAACGTTACCGAAATCAATCCGTTTACATATTCTTGCCGGGTATCTTTTTGGATGAACAGCTCCGGCATGTGCGCCTTCGGAATCTCCTTCATCGTTTCTTCGCTTACCATTTGAAGGAGGTCCGGTCTTAACAGATCGCCGGTCAGCGCGATGGCTGCCGGGTTCAGAATCGCGATCACCGAGACGAGCGTCTTGACGACCAGCGGCACGAAACCGTCGCCCCCGCTCCGCAGCAGCTTCAATTGCTCCTCTCGCGACATCCCGAACGGAAGATAGGACACCTCGCCGCCGAAATTCGTCGTCCCGTTCAAAATCCGTCCGTCCACGATAAAGCCCGCGCCGGGGTAATGATCTTTCGGAAACGTGACGACGGCGAACGTTTTTTGTTCCTCGAAGTTTTGCCCGGTGTAGAAGCCGTACACCGTCAAGTTCATGTCGTTGTCGATCGTAATTTCGACCCCGTAACGCTCCTTGAGCCGCGGTCCGAGCGGCTTGCCGGCAAGCGCGGCCACGTCGCAAATCCCGATGCTGCCGCCCTGTACGACGCCGGGAATGCCGATGCCGATCGCCTTCACGCTGCTATGCTGCTCCACGACGGCGTCGAGAAGCCCGTATATCGTGCCTTCATCGATGCTATCGAAGAACAGCGTCTTCTCTTCCGCGACTTCGCCGATCAGATTCGCGACGGCATACGCAATCGAATGGATGCCGCCTTCCGTTCGGATGAATAAGCAGGCGACGCAGCCATAATCCGCGTTGAACCTGTACAGTTTGGCCGGGCGTCCGCCGCTTGTCTCCTCGGGATCCGATTCCGTGACCTCGCCTGTCCGGAGCAGCTCGTTTAAGATCGTGCCGCATGTAGCCACGCTGAGACCGGTCAATCGGGCTATGGACGCTTTCGTGCCGACTCCGATTGATTTGAGCGTGTTTTTCACCAACTCCACGTTCATCTTTTTCAGCTGTACCGTATTGTGCGACACGGGCTGCATGGGATGGCTCACCTCTTTCAATACTTATTAAAAGTATTATAATAACAGTTCTAATATACCGATTATAGGTGCGGCTTTAGCCAAAGTCAATCGCGCATATCATGAGAACCGCCAGATAAAACAAAAAACGCCCGGTCGGGGCGTTTCCGTCGGCTGCGGCACTGTTTCGATTCCTAACGGACACCGTTGCCGTTATTCGACCGGGATTGCGCTTTTGAGAAATGTAACGGACCTGAGCGACCTTATTCCCCTATTTGAGGCGATAAATCGGTTATTTCGTACCAATAGCGTTTCTGTCGTCCGTTACAATTAAAAAAGTGTCCGTTTCATCGAAATAAGAGCGCTCAGGTCCGTCCGACCTGACAAAAAAAGGCTTGCAAAGTCCGGTTAGACTTTGCAAGCCTCGATTCAGAGGCGATTACGCCTCCGCCGCATGCTTCGCGCGGGCGATCCGCGTCGCTTCGACCATGTTGCGAAGCGAGGCGACCGTCTCCTCGGCGCCGCGCGTCTTCAAGCCGCAGTCCGGGTTGATCCAGAACAGCTTCGGATCCAGCACGCGCAGGGCGCGGTCGATCATGCCCGTCATCTCTTCGACCCCCGGCACGCGCGGGCTGTGAATGTCGTAGACGCCGAGGCCGATGCCCAGCTTGTACGTATTCTCCTCGAAGCTGTGAATCAGCTCGCCGTGGCTCCGGGACGTCTCGATCGAGATGACGTCCGCGTCCATCGCTTCGATCGAATCGATCATGTCATGGAATTCGCAATAGCACATATGCGTATGAATTTGCGTCGCGTCCTGCACCGTGCACGTGGTCAAGCGGAACGCTTTGACCGCCCAGGCCAGATACGCCGCTTGCTCCTCCTCCTTGAGGGGCAGTCCTTCGCGAACCGCCGGCTCGTCGACCTGAATCATGCCGATGCCTGCAGCCTCGAGCGCCTCGACCTCCTGCCGGAGCGCATAGGCCAGCTGATAAGCGATTTGCTCGCGCGGAATGTCGTCGCGGACGAACGACCAGTTCATGATCGTAATCGGACCGGTCAGCATCCCTTTGACCGGCTTGCCGGTCTTCGACTGGGCATACTTCGTTTCCTCGACGGTCATCGCTCCCTCGAACGCGACGTCCCCGTAAATGATCGGCGGCTTCACGCAGCGGGAACCGTACGACTGTACCCATCCGTACTGCGTAAAGGCAAAGCCCGCTAGCTTCTCGCCGAAAAATTCGACCATGTCCGTCCGCTCGAATTCGCCGTGCACGAGCACATCGATACCGATCTCCTCCTGCAGGTTGATCCAAGTATCGATTTGATCCCGGATGAAGCCGGCATACCGATCAATGCTCCATTCTCCCTTGCGCCACAGCTGACGGGCTTTGCGAACGTCCGCCGACTGCGGGAAGCTGCCGATCGTCGTCGTCGGAAAGATCGGCAAGTTCCATTTGTTCTGCTGCGCAACGTAACGCTCGGCAAAAGGCTTGCTGCGGACGGCATCCTTCGCGCTTACCTCGGCGACGGCAAGCTGCACGTTCGCGCGATTGCGATCGTCCGATTGCTTAAGCGCTTGAAGCGCCCGCTCGCATGCCGCAAGCTCCGCTTGGATGGCCGATTTGCCCGAAGCGGCGGCTTTCGCGAGCAGCACCAGTTCGTCAAGCTTCTCGTCCGCGAAAGCGAGCGCGTCCTTCAGCTCGGCTTGGAGCTTGCTTTCGTTCTTCGCCGTGACCGGCACATGAAGAAGACTGCACGACGATTGCACGATGAGCCGCTCGGCCGGTACGAGCTCGTTCAATTCGTCAAGCAGCGCCAGCTTGTCGCCAAGCGATGCTTTCCAAATGCCGCGGCCGTCGATAACGCCTGCACCGAGCGCCTTATCCTCAGGGAAGCCGAATTTCTTGACCGACGCCAGGTTTCCGGATAAGCCGTGTACGAAATCGAGCCCGATCCCTTGGACCGGCAGCCCTACGACGTCCTCGTAGTTGCCGATCGATTCGAAGTACGTTTGCAGCATGAGGTTAACATTTGGAGCGGCGTCGGCGAACGTCGCGTAGACGGTTTGGAGCCGCCGAACGTCGTCTTCGCCCAGTTTCGTCACGAGGATCGGCTCGTCGAATTGCACCCACTGCACGCCTTCCGATTCCAGCTCCTTCAGAATCTGCACGTAGAGCGGCAGAAGGCGGTCCAGCCACGCATCGGTCTCCGCCGGACGATATCCTTTGGACAGCTTGAGGAAGGTAAGCGGCCCTACGATAACCGGCTTGCCTTCGATGCCGAGCGCCTCCTTCGCTTCCCGATACGCCGCAAGCGGCTTGTTCTCGGTAACCGCAGGCGCGGCGCCGTCGAGCTCGGGCACGATATAGTGATAGTTCGTGTTGAACCACTTGGTCATCTCGCTTGCCGCGGCGTCCTTTGTCCCGCGCGCGACCCCGTAATACACCGACAGCGGAACCGGGCCGTCCTCGTAGGCGAACCGCTTCGGAATAATGCCGAACATCGCCGCCGTGTCCAGCACGTGGTCGTAATAACTGAAATCGTTGACCGGAATGATCCCGATTCCCTTCTCCCGCTGTTTGCGCAAATGATCGAGCCGGATCCCGCGCAAGCGTTCGTGGAACGCGTCCTCCTCGAGCTTGCCCGACCAGAACGCCTCGAGCGCCTTCTTCCATTCGCGGTCCGCGCCGATGCGCGGGTAACCTAGCACACTGCTTTTAACCATCCTGCAACACTCCTATACGAATTGTTACAAGAAAGATAGCATGGATTTCTGGATATAGTGTAACTGAATTAAACTATATCCAGTCATAGCCTGCGGCTATACCGGAGATACTACCGGGCGATGGCGCGCTCCAGCGATTCGATATAGGCCGCGCCGAGCTTCGATAAAGTGCTGTTCTTATGGGAAATCCAGCCGACGTTGATCGTCTCCTCGCAGTCCAGCGGAACGGGGATGATCTCGTTGCCGTTCAGATCGGCGCTCAGCACGCCGGTCGATATCGTATAGCCGTTAAGTCCGATCAATAGGTTGAAGAGCGTCGCCCGATCGTTGACGCGGATGCTTTTTTTATGCGACAGCGTGCTCAGAATTTCCTCCGAGAAGTGAAACGAATTGTATTCGCCTTGGTCGAAGGACAAATAAGGATAATCCTGCAAATCGTCAATGGTCACGATCGATTGCTTGGCGAGCGGATTTTTGACGCTGATGAAAATATGCGGCTTCGCCGTAAACAAGCTGTTGAACTGCAAATTCGCGGACTTGAGCAGCTTGTTGATCACCTTCCCGTTGAACTCGTTCACGTACAGGATGCCGATTTCGCTTCGCAAGCTTTTGACGTCCTCGATAATTTCATAGGTTTTCGTCTCGCGCAGCATCAGCTCGTATTCGTCCTGGCCATGCTCGTTGACCAGACTGACGAATGCGTTGACCGCGAACGCGTAATGCTGGGTCGACACCGAAAAGTGCTGAGGCGACGGCTTGGCGTTCAAATACCGGCTCTCCAGCAGCTCCGCCTGTTCGACCACCTGTCTCGCGTAGCTTAAAAACTCCACCCCCTCCTTGGATAAGGAAATGCCCTTGTTCGATCGTTCGAATATCGCCAGCTGGAGCTCGTTCTCCAAATCCTTAATCGCGTTCGACAGGCTCGGCTGCGAAATGAACAGCCGCTTGGCCGCCTCGTTGATCGAGCCTCGGGTCGCCACCTCGATAACGTATTTTAATTGCTGCAAGGTCAAGATGAAGCCCCCCCTTATGAACCGTTCCGTTCTATGATCCATTATACCTCGAATCGACAATAAGCCCAGTTCCCGTCGATCGGACGAGAACCGGGCTGCCGGTCAGAGAGCGGCTAATTCGCGGCATGCCGTCATTCCTTAGGCGGCTTATTGTATCCTTTATCGCCGTATGGCTGCAGCTTCGCTAGCCAAGCTTTTTCCATTTGCTTCATTTCCCAGCGCATGTCGGTCACCTCGTCCCCTTCCTTCCGCTCCAGCACTTCGTAGGCGAACGCTTCCTTCCCCAGCTCCGTCCAATCCTTCTGCAGCTCCGCGTTCGCGAACCTGCCCATGTCCAGCTGCATCTGCAGCGTCAGCCATTTGTTCTTCAAATTCGGAAAGACGTCCAAATACATTTTGCCGCTGGCCATATTCGTAATTTGGATGACGCCCATATAGGTTTTCAATTGCTTGTACGCTTCCTGCAATTCCTTGCGCTTGCTCTTGTCCATGTTCCTCTCCCTTCCTTCTCTTCCATCGGACACCGTTATAGAAAGCGCGCGATAAGCCGGACGAGCTCCGCCCGGAACGCCTTCAAATCCGACATGTCCAAATACCGCTCGTTGCCGTAAATCCGGCAAATCACTTCCTTGTCCTGGCCGATCGCGGCCGCCAGGCATTTGACGCCTTTCCGTTCGAATTCGGCGATCGTCTGCCGCATGTCCCGAATCGCCGGCTCGCCTGCGTAATCGTCCATCGCTTTCGGCTGGCCGTCGCTAATGCTGATCAGAAGCTTCGTCTGCTGCGGGGCGGCCGCTAACCGTTCCCCCAAGATTCGGATGGCCATTCCGTCGCGGTTGTTGCTTCTGGCCTGCAGCTTCATCAGCCTGTATCGGTCGGTATCATCCGGCCGATCGAGGTCGGCATACGCATACACGGACATTTGCTCAAGCCTGGACGCATCCGCGGTATCGCCGTAGATCATGATCGGAATGCCGCAGCGCCGGCAAAAATCATAGACGGCGGCGACGGCGCGCTTCGCCGCCGCAAGCCGGCCGTGAGCGGCCATCGACGCCGACTCGTCGACCCGGAGGGCGACCGCGAGCGACGGCGCCTCCGTCGGCGGCCGTTTTTTGGCAAAGTGCCTGAAATCCAGGTTCGCAACGCTATCGGCAGCAAATCTGCCCCCGTATTGCTTCTTTCTTGCGAATTCAGCCGAAATCTCGTGCTCCAGCAGCGGGAGCGCCTTATCGGTGATTTCACGCACGACAGCTTGCAATTCCCGTCTCAAGCGATCATACTCACGCTCGTCTTCCGGCGTATAGTCCGGCCGGTGGACGATGAGCCTCACGCCTCGGTGAATGGAAGCCGCGACGGCTTCCCTTGCGTCCCGGTTCAGCTTTTTTCGAAAATCCCGTTTCGCTCGTTCCGCATCTTCGTCCAACGGGTTCGAATCGGCGGGGTGGTAGATTGGCGAACCGTCCTCCCCCAGGTCCGAGCTCCGCTTGCCGGAGGAATCGCCCGCGTTTTTCGAAGTACTGTCGTCGCTGTCGGCCGATTTCGCTAGCGCGATCCCGTCTTCCTCCGCCTTGCGGTCAGCCTCGAACAAGGCGTCGTCGATATTCCCCCATGTCCGGATTTCTAAGGACTCGTCATTTCGTTTTTTTTTACCGCGAGATCCGCTTCTTCAAACGCTGCCGCGAGGCCGCGTCGTTCCAAAGCTTCCTCCAGGCGGCGAACTTCTTCGTCGTCCGTCGTCATTTTATAGATGACTTTATGATACAGCGATTGCTTTACGGACGCCCCCTCGGCCACCGCATCCGTCCAATAGAGGAACGAGCGCATGCCTGCAACTCCTTTTATGGCATGGGCTCTGGCCGTCCGGTCCAATAAAATGACGGTTTCCGCCAGCAAGTCCAGCATCTTGAGGTCGCGGTAGCCGGTCTTCGCGGCGGCTCGCTCGATCATGACCGCTTTGGCCGGCAGGTCCATCTTCTCCGTATGCTGCATCCTGTCGCGCAGCGCTTCGTTGAGAGGCCTCGATCCGGCGTAGCTCCGGTTGGTCGTTAATACCGCGATGAAGTCGGGGTGCCTGCGAACGACTTCCGTCGGAAGGTTGATGCTGCCGTCCTGCTCTAAAGCCGAGTTGAGCGCCATGAGCACGGCCGCATCCCGTATAACGGTCGGCTCCTGGATTTCAAGCAAATAGCCGTGCCGATACGCCCTCACGATCTCGGAAGGGTAGAAGCGGTATTCCACCGTTTCGTTCGCCGTTTGTTCCGCGGCCAGCCTGAGCAGCCGCTTCATCTTTAAACCGGCATCTTCCTCCGTTAGCTCCAGCGCCTCCATCAGCAGGCCGGTTGCGCTGCGGAAGCCTTCGCTTTCGTACAAAGCCTTCAATGCAACGCGATCGGAAGCGTCCAGCTTCTCCAGCCTCTCCGGCGACAGCACCGGCAGGATGGCGCCGACAATATCCGTTTTGTCCATATCGGCAAAGCAGGTTACTTTCGTATAAGGCAGCCCGAAATGGGCCGACAATGCCTTGGCCAGCTGCGTTTTGCCCGATCCGGCGTCGCCTTCGAGCAGAAGGTTGGCGATTTTCATTTCTCCGCGATTCCAGCTTCGTTTGACTTCCTCGACGATGCGCCTTTCCTCCTCGCCGATTCGATGCGAGTCCGGCCTCTTCCAGATTGAAGCCCTTTCCTCGTCGGTCAGCCTTCTCCCCGGAGACAACCGGTAACGGTCATCGATACTCATCTTGCCTCACCCATCCCCAGCTTCCTTAGTATCCCATTTCCTTCAACAGGCGCGACAACGCTCGCAGCCGTTCGCCGATCATCTCGCCGTCGTCGCTTAACGCCTGGGCGAACAGCCTGATATCTTCGTCGATCTTCGGATTCTCGTCGCAGACGGCTACGTTCATGGCATCGCCCTGCAACCCGATGCGGTCGATCGAACCGTTCTCGGGGTCGTACAGCTTCGGAAACCGGTAAGCGTCCTGGAAATATAAGCTGCTTCGGCAGATCAAGATCGCAAGATCGAGCACGCGGTGCATCGGAAGCTCCTCCGATTGGCGGGACCATTTCTCCCCCGTATGACGCCATACCTTGGCGGAAATATCGATTTTGCCCCGGTCGTTCCACTGTGCCAGGCCCAAGGACAGCCCTTTCGCGTCCGTATTGCGGGCGTAACGGCCGTCAACCTGCTCGTAATTGTCCGATACGATGACCGGCTTATGCTTTAACGTCGTTGGAATTTTCATCGCGATCCCCACTTTTCGTTTACTAAATTACTAATTTACTAAATTACTAAATCACAAACCCATCATACCTTGCCTTCTGCCGGATGTCAATTAGGCATGTCTTCCAATGTCATGCCTTCCAATTCGTCTGCCCGACTCACGCCTAACAAAAAAAAGCCGCGAATTCGCGGCTGCCGAACGCAGACAGGGGCTTGTATTGTCCATTAGCCGTCCTATTCCTTGGGAACATCCCGTCGCCGCGTCTCCTTCTTGCCCCGGATGAGGGAAACCGCAAGCAGCAATGCAGGATAGCCGATCGTCACGATCAGGCCGATCCGGCCGAATAGCTCAATCGTGTCGTACAGCTGAACAATATTTTTGGACAACATCGCCATGACAAAGACGAATGGAAGGCAGAAGAAAGCGAACATTTTGTGATCGTCTGCCCTGAGCAGATGCTTGACCGTATGAATCGTCAAATAATAGCTGGAGAGCAGCGTCGTAAATACGGCCGTAACCCATACGGCAAGAAAGGCAGCGTCGAGCCGTTCCAATATATTGGCCGGCAGCGACGTAGCTTTGGCGAGCTCGAGCGTCGGCCACAGCAGATTTTTGACCTCTTCCGCCCCGAATACGCTGACCGCCGCGATCACGATGATGACATACAGACCTCCGGCTATGACCATGGCCCACGCGCTTGCCTTCATCGTTTTTTGCGGGTTTTTCATGGCCGGTATGACAAGCGTCAGAATAAAGCTTCCTTGGAATAGAGCGGCGACCGTCATGACGCCGGACAGAATATTATGGGGCTCATTGCCCCAAATCGGCTGCAAATTGATCACTTCCGAATTTTTAAAGGAAAGCGCGGCGATCAGGAGCACGGGTACGATCAGCGCCGGAAAGTAAAAGTGATGCAGGTAGACGAACGTATATATCGAGCATCTTGAAGATACGGCGGCGAGCAGCAGCATAATAATGACCGTTACTTCCACGGGCGTTTTCTGCAAAACCGACGTCACGACGACTTCCCCGAATTCGCGTGCCGTGAGCGACGTCAAGACGGCAAAAAAGATAAAAAGGATCACGGTGCCGAGCCGCCCAAGCCATTTGCCGATCAGATCTTCGCCGTACTGGATAATCGTTTTGTCCGGAAACCGCATGCCGAGTCTCGTCATAATAAACAAGCCAACGGCGGCGACGATCGTTCCGAGCAATGTAACGAGAGGAGCTCCGGAATCCGCCGCACGAACCGCGAACAGAGGGAGAGGGAGCACGCCGACGCCGATAATCGTGCTGATGATGACGGCGGCGGCTTGAATGACGGTAATTTTCGGTTCTTCTTGCATGCCTCTCCATCCTCCTTCCGGGATCGTATCCGATTACGATTCCCAAATCGTGGATGGATCATTCCTTATTGAGCTTAATCGCCGCTCGGCGCGGGCCCGATGTAGACGGATTGCGGACGAAAAATACGGTTGTGTTGCGATTGCTCGAGCACGTGCGCGGTCCATCCGACTACCCTTGCGGCGGTAAAGGTCGGGGTGAACAGGACCGGCGGCATTCGGACGGCGCGCATGACCGCCGCCGCATAAAATTCGACGTTCGTAAACAGCTTGCGTCCGGGCTTATATTCCTCCAGCAGCCGAATGGCCTCTCGTTCCGCGTGCTGCGCCAGATCAAGCCACGGATCGTCCTTCGCCAGTCCGGCCGTCACTTCGCGCAGCGCCTCGGCACGAGGGTCGCTCGTCTTGTAGATCCGATGCCCGAAGCCCATCAGCCGCTCGCCCCGCTCCAGCAGCGACCGCATATACGGCTCCGCGTTGTCCTTCGATCCGATCTCCTCGAGCAGCTTGATGACGCCCGACGGAGCGCCGCCGTGCAGCGGCCCTTTCATGGCGCCGATGGCCGCGCCGACCGCCGAATGAATATCCGACCCGGTCGAAGCGACGACGCGCGCCGCGAACGTGGACGCGTTCAGACCGTGCTCCATCGCGAGCACCATGTACGCGTTCATCGCGCGGACATGGGGCGCCCATGCGGGACGCCCGAAGAGCAGATGCAAATAATGGGCGACATGATCCGTCTCCGCCGCTTGTTCCGGATATTCGGTGCCGTTCTGCAGGTGGTGCCGATAAGCGACGATGACCGGCAGCACCGCGGTCAGCCGTTCGGCCTGTTCCGCGCTTGGCGGCCATGCCGTCATGCCTTCCGAGCCTTGCAGCGCCGCAACGACCGACATCGCGGCGCTCATCGGCGGCGTCTCTTCCGGGATGGCATCCATCAACCGTCTCAGCTCCGGCGTTAACTTCCGATGCTTCGCCAGCCGGGCTTTGAACGCCGTTAATTGCTCTTTCCCAGGCAGCGCTCCGTACCAGAGCAAATAAGCCGTTTCTTCGAAGCTGCGAGATACGGCAAGGCGCCTCGCGTAATGCCCCCGATAGACCAGCTGCCCGATTTCCCCGTCTACCAAGCCGATCTTCGTTTCGGCCGCCACGACGCCTTCCAATCCGCTAACGCTTGCCTGCTTCATTGCCAATTCCTCCCTGTTATAACACTTTCCATCAGCATAACAGGTCGATTCAATAAACAAAACACTAACATTTGTATCAGCTATATAAAAATAAATGATCATCATTGGAAATGTCCGCTATTCGGCCATCCCCTTGATTCAAGGCAAGAGCAGCTTTAAGACGTAATCTTTCAAATCGACGATCCTCATGGACGAAGGCTTCTCCTTCGTCCCGCCGATAAGAAGAGGCACGAGCGACTCCGTTCGGTTCATCGCGCCATGCCCTCCGCCGCCCTTGTGCGTCGGGGAAGATTGGCCGGACAGCTCATAGCCTTCCTTCGCGGCGACGACCAGATATTCGCCTTCATGCGAATGGAGGGCGCCGAACAGCCTGCGAAGCGCATCCGGATAATTGCCGTAAGCGAGGCTAGGCTCCCGCTCGTTCAGACGAACATCCAATGCCGCCGCATCCCCTTCCACCGTCCACTTTTGTCCGTAACGGTCTTTGTATCCCCCGCCGGGATGGTATCTGAAGCTTCGGCCGTCGGCGCCGGCCTGCATGACCTGAATCCAGCCGTCTTCCTTCCATGCGGTAAAATCGATTCGCGCCTCCTCGTTCAAACGGCCCGCAATATCGCGCAGCGAGTCCCCGGCGCTCAGCTTATACACATAAGCCATCGTCTCGTTCACCGCAAGGGCGATCTCCGCGCCCGCTCCCGCCGGTTGCCCCGGCGCCAGAACCGAGTATTCGTCCAGAATCGCCGTCAGATCGACGACCGGTTGCTCGGCGGCCGGCAATAACTGGCTCATGCCGCTGTCTCCGGCAACGACGATGACCGATTTCTCGAGCGCTTTTTCCTTCGAGCCGAAAGCTTGCAGCAGCGCGCCCAGCTGTCGGTCGACGCTTTGGACGCCTTCAAGGTCGGAGGGCCCCCTCCGATGAATCGTCCGGTCCATATCCGGCATATAGACGAATAGGAAATCGGGCAGCTTGTCCGATCGAATCAGCTCCGTCACAGCCTCCACCGCGTAATCGTTATTGAAGCCGAACCGCTTCGTCAACCGGTCGGTTAAGTTCGTTCTCCCCTCAAACGGATTCGAGAAAGCGCCGAATGCCAGAAAATCGGGCCCCTTCACCCGATGCTCGGCGGGCAAGGAAGCCGCTCCGGCGATCCAGCGGGGAAACGACAGCGCATGCGGAACTTTCCCCCTGTAGATTAGCCCGTTGATCGATCCGCTCGTTATCCCCGCGCGATGCAGCCGCTCGAAGATTGTTTCGACGCCGGGAGACAGATGGTTTTCGTTCAAATGGAACAGCGCGTCGCGAAGCACCGGGCCGACCCCCTGCTTCATGATTTCTGCCGGACCCGTGCCGTAGTTGATCATCTTGCCTTCTTTGGAGGATAACCATATAAGTCCCGGAATCCGATGCTCGTCGGGATGCGTCCCCGTAAGCAAGGTGCTGTCGATCGTGACGGACATCGTCGGGAACGAGCTGACGAGATCGTTGTAATATTGGCCGTGATCGATCAAGTATTGAAAGGTCGGCAGCTTCTTCTGCTTAATGCCGAGGTCGATCGATCGATGCATGAGCGAGTCGACCAGTATGAAGATGACCTTTTTGGAGCTTTTCCCGTTTCCGGCTTGCATGCGGAGCAGGTCATTTTCCTTTGGCGCCGCAGGATGGCCGGTACAGCCGACGCATAGCGTAAGGATAACCGCAACCAAGAGATATTTGCCGTCTATGCGCAATGGTTCAGCACCTCTCATTCGTAAAATTTCCATTTCATCGTTATTTTGCACGCCGAATGAAAACTTTACTCCATGCTCAAGCTATGACCGTTGGAGGTGATAATCATGACCGGAAGGAACAACAAGCCGGATAATGACGGGCCTGCGGCAAGTCCGTCGCGGCTGGACCAGTTCGGAGACAAGATGTCCGACAACTCGGGGCATGTCCCGAAGAAGCCGGACAAGACGAACCGCAACGACTGCTAATATAAAAAACGGAGTGCGCGCCGACTTGGCCCCTGCACTCCGTTTTTTATTAGCGGCTTAGTCCCATGGCTGATTAACCGATAAAAACCCGGCGAACCTCTTGCTTTCGTCTCTTCTCCGCTTGCGCATCTCCGCGCGCCCGGGAGCCGTTTCAAACAGCTTCAGCTCTTCCTCGGATTCGGGAATGACGTCCGGCACCGGAATCGGCTTGCGGTTCTCGTCCAGCGCGACGAAAGTCAAGAAGGAGGTTGCGGCAACCGTTCTCTCGCCGCTGAGCAAATCCTCTTTGATGACTTTGACGAACACCTCGACCGAGGTCCGGCCCGTCCAGGTTACGAACGACTCCAGGCTTACCGAATCCGAAGGGCGGATCGGATGAAGAAAGTCGACCGAGTCCGTCGAAGCCGTGACGACCGGCCGCCTGCAATGCTTCGTCGCGGCAATCGACGCGATGTCGTCGATGTAAGCCATCAGCTTGCCGCCGAACAGCGTGTTATGATTGTTGACGTCCGGCGGAAAAACCCTCGACGTCTTGTAGCATCTGGACTCGCGGGAATATCGTTTCTCCATGTCATCGTTCCTCTCTTATAGGCGGCACCGGCTGCACGAAGGTCAGCCGAAGAAATGACTGATATAGATCATGACCAATAACCCGATAATAAACGAATAGGTCGCCGATCGTTCGTAACCGTGGCCGTGCGTCTCCGGGATCAGCTCTTTATATACGATGAACAGCATCGCCCCCGATGCGAACGCAAGTCCGTAACCGATCAGCGCCTCGATATAGCTAGCCGCAAAATAACCGACGATAGCGGAGACGACCTCCATCAATCCCGTCAACGCGACGATCAGGAGCAGCTTCAGCTTGCTCACTTTGGAGTGGATGAGGAAGACGGCAAGTACCAGCCCCTCCGGCATATTCTGCGCCCCGATCGCGATCGCCACCATCGGCCCGAGGCCGCTGTTCGCGCTGGCGTAACTGAAGCCCGTGCTTAGCCCTTCCGGGATGTTGTGAATGAATAGCGCGAAGATAACGAGCAGCGACTTCGAGTCGAAGGAACTGATCCCCCTCTTCTGCTCGATATCGATATGGGGAATGTTCTTCTCAAGCAGGTCCAGCAGGATCACGCCGATCAATAGCCCGACCGTAAGCGGAACCAATCCCGATTCTTTGAGCGCTTGCGGCAGCAAGCCGAACGTGGACGCCGACACCATGATGCCGGCGGTGAACGCGATCAGCACGTCCTTCCATTTCTCGGACAGACTTTTGACGAAGAGCAGAGGAACCGCGCCGAGAACGGTTGCCATTGCCGAAATAAAGCTGCCGATGAGCGCTTCCGTCATGTTGTCAACTCCTTACCGGGCAGCCGGAACTTACGCGAATCTCGACTGCCTTATTTTGCTCGATTACGGCAAGTACATCCACGGCCGCCTGTATAATCCCTATGAATGTTCAGCCAAACGTTTCAGGTTCTCGTTTCGATGAGTCAAAAATCTTCTCATATAAGGCATGAGAATCAATCGTTCGACGATCCAGCCCAACCAGCCAAACGGCGCTTCGAATTGCAAAATATCTTCCATGATGGTAGCATCCCCATTCCGCTTGAACGAATGAGTATGCTTCAAGCTCTTGAATGCGCCATTTTGCATTTCATCGACGAAGAGGTACGGCTCGTTAAACTTTTATTACGACCATTCGCTCACCGCTCTCCCGCATTCGTATCCGTTAAGCCGCCCAGCCCTGATTGGACCATCTGCATAAAATACGGTTTATGCAACGGGTGGCACGCAATCAAATAAGGCTGCGGGCTCGTTCCGGCAAATGGATGGCCTTCGTAATCGAAAACGGCTGCGCCGGCCTCCTTCGCGATCAGAAGCCCGGAGTACAGATCCTCTCCTTCGGAATTGTAGACAATGATCCCGTCCAGATCGCCCCTTGCGAGCATGCACCATTGCAGGGTCGGCGCCCAAAGGCGCATCATCCGCTTCGTATTCACGTCGATGTAATGGCGCAGCGTCACTGCCCTAGGCTCGTTCTGAACGGCATGCCCTTGAATCCAGCCGACCCTAGCTTTTGCTAAAGGTTTGATTTGCCCGCGGTCCATTCGCACCGGCTTCGCGTTGCATGTCGTTCCTTCGTCGGCGCCGGCGGCATACAGCCGGTCCGTCATCGGTTCGTAGATTACGGCCATCACCGGCATTTGTTTGTGGAGCAGCGTTATCGAAATGCCGAACAGCGGCATGCCGACGGCAAAATTGTTCGTACCGTCGAGCGGATCGACCAGCCATAACCAATCGCTTCGCCGATCGTTCTCCCCGAATTCCTCGGATCGGATCCGGTGGTCCGGGAATACGCGCCCTATCTTTTGCAAAATAATCGCTTCGGCCAAATGATCGACCTCCGTCACGATATCGCCGTGATCGTCCTTCTCCTCGTAGCGGTCAAGCGTGCCGAACCTTTCCCTCGCCAGCCTTCCCGCTTCGTACGCTGCCGCGACGGCCGTCTCCCTGGCTGCGCGCAATACGGTTTCTCGCTCCATCGTAGCTCCTCCGTTCCTAATCCTTTGCGGTATAAAAATGCAGCCGGTTGCCGAACGGATCCATGACGCTCACTTGATTCCATTCCTCGTCGAAACCGGGCCTTGCGAAGGAATACGCCTTTGCAATCAGACGCTCCTGCCAAGCTTTCGCATCGGATATTTCGATCCGGACCGCCGAGCCCGGGCTGCAATCGCCGTGATGCTCGGACAGATGAATGACGCAGTCACCGTTCGAGATTTGCATGTAAAGCGGAAGCTCGGGCTCGTAACGGTGCTCCCAGTCGATGGCGAACTCGAGAAAGCCGCAATAAAACTCTTTTGCTTTGTCCACGTCGAATATGCGCAGGATCGGCACGGACCGTGTCATCTTCATCTTAAATGTTCACTCGCTTCCCATTCGAATTTACTTCCATGATTATACATGGGATTGGGCATAACCGGAAGAGGCAGCGAGGTAGGCCAGCCTCGTCGTTTCTTCACATACGCAATAAAAGCGATGCCCGCCGAAGCAAAGCTTCGGTAGACATCGCCTTTATTTCGTATCGTGATTACTTCACGATGCTTTCCAATACGTCGTCGATGATTTGCGAGTTCGCGATCGCGCCGGAGTACAGCCAGCTCGCGTCTCTTGTATATTCGTACAGGTTGCCGTTCTTGACGGCCGGAATCGACTGCCAGATCGGATCGTTCAGCGCTTTGGACCCCGAGTCCTTGTCGCTGTTCACCAAGAACAGATGATCGGCGTCGAGTTCCGCCAGTTTTTCCAGCGAAATCGCGTTCCAGTTGCCGGTGCCTGTCGCTGAAATTTCCTTTACGACTTCAGGCACTTCGAAACCAAGGTCGTGATAGAGCACGGCGCCGCTCGACAGCTTTTCGCTTACGACGAAGAAAGAATCCTGTACGAGCCAGATCGCGGCAACGGTCTGTCCGGCCGCAATACCCTGCAGCTTCTCTTTCGCTTCCGTCGCTTTCGCCTCATAGTCGTCGAGCGCCTTCTGCGCCTCCTCGCTCTTGCCGAACACTTCGCCGACCTTCAGCAGCGCTTGCCGCCAGTCGGCGTTCACTTCGTCGCCGAGCACGTATGTAGGCGCGATCTTCGCGTATTGCGCATATTTGTCGCCTTCGACCGCGGCATTGCTGCCAATGATAATGAGATCCGGGTTAAAGCTTGTGACGGCTTCGAACGGAAGATCGTAAGGAATCGTCGGCACATCCTTCAATTCGTTCTGCAAATATTGTTGAATCCCGTTCGCTACGGACCATTGCGCGGCCGGTTTGATGCCGAGCGCGACCAGATGATCCTCCAGATATGACGCGATAACGCGTTCCGGATTCGCGGGAATGGTCACTTCATTGCCAAGCGCGTCGGTCATCATGCGCTCCTTCGGCGTCTCCGCCGCGGCCGGCTCATTCGATGCCGATGCGTTGGCCGCCCCGTTATTTGCCGCGTTATTCGCCGGCGCGTTCTCGTTGCCGCCTCCGCATGCCGCCAGAATGAGCGATAAGGACATTAAACTCGTCAAAACCCATGCATACTTCTTGCCTTTCCGTGAATACAAATCCGGTTCCCCCTCGTAGGACGTATCAATTCGGTTTGAAAGGGAAAGAACGTCCGCTTTCAAAGTCTTTTAAATGATAACAATTATCATTTTCATTGTCAACCGATTAATTTTTGGGCACACAGCCCGTGAAGCGCGTGCTCAGCGTTCTCTCGGAATGAAGAAGCATTTGTCGCTGCGGGCGAACCCGAGGCGCGGATAATAGTCCACCGCGGACGGTGCCGATAGCAGCACGAGCGACACCTCGGGTCCAATCGCTTCCCTGACTCGCATCACCAGCTGTTCGCCGATGCCCTGCCGCTGATAAGCGCGATCTACCGCAAGATCGGATAGATAGCAGCAGTAGGAGAAATCGGTCACCGAGCGGGCGATTCCGACCAATCGCTTGCCATCCCGCGCGGTGATGACGAGATCGGCGTTGTCGATCATTTTCTGCAGTCTCTCCAAATCCTGAAACGGCCGTTTGATGCCCGAGCTTTCGAATAGCCCCGACAGTTCCGCCGCCGCCAGCTGCGGCTCGTTCTGATACGTGAGCATTGATTATTCCTCCCCCAGTAGATCCATCATTTCGCTTATCCGGTCGAACGCATACAGCGGCCTCGCCGTCAACCCATCGGGCCAAGGCTGATTTGCTCTGATCCAAATCGCGCCCATTCCGGCGTTCAACGCCCCTTCGATATCGTTAACAGGATGGTCTCCGACATAGATGCATTGTTCGGGTCGCAGACGCAGCTTGTTCAATGCCGTTTCGAAGATGCGCCTGTCCGGCTTCTTGCAGCCCGCTTCCTCCGAAACGAGAATGAAGTCGAATTCATCACGGATGCCGAGCCTGTCGATCTTCCCGTACTGAATCTCATTCCGACCGTTCGTGATAAGCGCCGTCTTATATTTCGCTCGCGCTCGGCGGATAACGTTTAACGCTTGCTCCATCAGCACCGATTTCGTAATATATGCTGTGCTATAGCTCCCCATAAGCTCGTCATGCTCCGGCTTATCCAGCCACGGCAGACGTTCCAGCAATTCGCGAAATAAAATCCGCCTATCCTTATAGCCGTCTTCGTCAAGCTCGATGATAAGCCGAACGATCTCATCTTGCGAATTCGAATGGCAGAAGTAACGGGCGACGAACCCCTCTGCGAAAGCTTTGAACGTATTCGTCCTGTCAAGCAGCGTATTATCCAGGTCAAATATAATCGCTTTCACGTTGTTCAAGACCTTTCCCCTCCCCTATTTTTTTAACGAATCGGCAGCCCGTCGCTTCGAATCCGGCAGACCGGTAGAACGCATGCGCGCGCTGCCGCTCCGGCCTCATTCCGCTCGTTAAATAAAGAACATGCGAGCCTTGTTCGAGCGCCCATTGTTCCGCATATCGAACAAGCGCCGATCCGATGCCCCTTCCCTCCAGCTCCTTCTTCGTCACCAATAACGAAATTTGCGTGACGCATCCGTCGTCTTCGTAGGAGAACAACCGACGAATGCCAATCATACCGGCAACCCGTTCCTCGTACACCGCGACAAAAGTGAAATAGTCCGGCATTCGTTCGATCACGTCCATTCTGCTTCTAAGACGTTCGATCGGCGAAGGATATCCAAGATCGCGCATCAACCCGGCGACCGCGGCAAGATCGTCCGCTTCAAAAGTCCTGATCCGTATCATCGTCCAGCCAACTCTCCTTCCCATGCATCGAAATGTTGCGAACCTATGAAGAAAGGGTTCTATTTCGTTGAAAAATTCCGTTGCCGCTTCCATTCCGTGTATAATGGGATTCAATTATGGAATGCGCATAGCAAAGGCGGGTGTACAAATGCCAAGATCGATCTATAATCCAGGCATACTGGAATGAGCGTCAGCCGCAAGCTGTTTCTGGCGATGGCCTCCTTTATCGTCGCAATGTGCTTCGTATTCGCCTTTATGACGCAGCTCGTTCTGAGAGACATACTGGAGGTCATGATTGGCGAGATGTCGCAGCAGGACGTAGGCGAATTAACCGAACGGCTGCTGCAATATTACGAAACAAACGGACAATCGTGGGAGGGCGTCGATTCGCTGGAAGTGCCGGACAGCGCATGGAAGCACCATCGCGAAGCCAGCTTCATCCTGCTGTCGGACGGGAAGCAATTGCTGTACCGGGCCGGCGGCGAGAAGGAGGCTTTGGTCAAACGATTCGGAGCCCGAACCTTCATCGAATCTGGCGGAAACACGGTTGGCTGGCTCTATTATTACGATCCCGACATCGGCTACTTATCCCAGCTTCGCTATGCCGTGAAAAATTCGGTTACCGTCGTTCTCGTCATGGCCGCCATCTTGTTTACGATCGTTTCGCTTCTCGTCGCGTTCTGGCTCTCTCGCCGGTTGACGGCGCCAATCCGCCGCTTGATCCCGTTCCTCGACCGTCTCGGCAAGGGAGAGCTCGGCCTACAGGCGCCCGTCGAGGGCAAGGACGAGTACGGCAAAATTACCGTTGCTTTCAATCAAATGTCCAAAGAGCTGCATCGCACCGAGGAGGTTCGCAAAAATTTGGTGGCGGACGTCGCGCACGAGCTCCGGACGCCGCTTACGATTATTCGGGGCAAGCTGGACCTGGCGCAGCAGAGCGGGCAGCCGGTCGAGCCCGAGACGCTGCTCCCGCTGCAGGACGAGCTCATCCGCTTAACCCGGCTCGTCGACGATTTGCACCAATTGTCGCTTGCCGAGGCGAGGAAGCTGCCGCTGACGCTCGCGCCGACCTCCGTCCCCGAGCTGCTTCGGCGCGTCGTAGAGCGGATCGGCCCGGATGCCGAAGACAAACAAATTGCCGTCCGGCTCTCCGCCGAGGACGAAGTTCCTCTGATCGTCGCGGATCCGAACCGGTTGACGCAAGTTTTTCTCAACCTGTTAGTCAACGCCCTGCGCTATACGCCGAGCGGCGGCGCCATCGATATCGACGTCGCGGCCTTAACCGATCCGGGCAGAGCCGGGAAGCTTCTTCAAGTTCGGATCAAGGATACCGGAATCGGCATTCCGGCCGAGCAGCTCCCTTATTTGTTCAACCGGTTTTACCGGACGGACGAGGCGCGCGCCAGAAGCAGCGGCGGCATGGGGCTTGGCCTTGCGATCGCGAAGGAATTCGTCCGCGCGCACAACGGAACGATCGAGGCGGAAAGCGTCGTCCGTCATGGCACGACGTTCACCGTCCGGCTCCCGGTCTGAAGGGCATACGCCTGGCCTAACTGGCATTCATCGGTCAGTTAGGCTTTCTTTTTTTTGGGCGCCGTCCGAAGATAGGCTTCTTCGGCCAATTGCTTTACGTGCTCCCAATCGATGTCGGCGTCCGAGGCGACGGATATCCAGCCGTGCTGGCCGACGTAAGGCGTCCTGTAGTAGGGGGCAGACTGGTCGCTAAGCACGAAAGACTGCGTTTCCTTGCTCGTTCTCAGGCTCGCGCTGTAGACGCCTTCTCTTTCTCCGACGCGTACGAACGTTTTGTCCTTCACCTTGAACGTAATAT
Source organism: Paenibacillus arenilitoris (assembly GCF_014705655.1). Lineage (GTDB taxonomy): Bacteria > Bacillota > Bacilli > Paenibacillales > Paenibacillaceae > Pristimantibacillus > Pristimantibacillus arenilitoris. The sequence continues at coordinate 47,258 of NZ_JACXIY010000027.1, forward strand.
GTCCGAGTTCGTCGGGCTTTTCTTCCGCGCCGGGGAAGGATAGTCCGATCTCGCGGATCCGGTTCATAAACTCGTTGTCCTTATAGTAGACGTCGTAATGGTTAGCCATCGTTATATTGATTCCTCCCATATGTAAGCCTTATGACCTGGCGACGAACCGGGCAATCGGACCGAACAGCTCCTCGTTTTCCCACAATACCTTAAACCCTTTGAGTGCGGCGTCCGCTATCGCTTCATGGAGCGGCTCCAGAGGCCTTGCAGCATCCACGATGCCGTAGTCTGCCTCAAGCCCGCCGGCGTATTCGATGCGAATCGAGGTGAGCGGTCCCGCCTCCTCCTTCGTTGCCAGCCGCGCAGGTTCGAACGGGAATCGGCGAACGATCGCTTCCGCCGTTTTGTTCGTTCGGTCCGATACGATAAGGAAGCTGAGCGGCGAGTCTTCTTCGCTCTCGTCATCCGCGCAGGAGCCGATTAACGCGACGCCTTCGATATGCGGCTGCTCGCCGGCCCATTTGACGAATTGGTAGAGCAATTGATAGTGATCCTCTCTCATGTGGTCAAGTCTCCTGTCCGGTATGGTCTTTCTCGCATAATCCATTATACCGCAGATCAGCCTATCGGCGCCGTTCGTTTGAATCGCCGCTCGAACGCGTCCTGATCGCCATGGAAGACGTTAATGTCCACGTAAGCGTCGATGCCCTTTACTCTTCCCCTGTTGCAATATTGCCAGAGCGTCCATTCCCTGTCCGCTTTCAAAGTCGGAAATTTGACGATATCGCGGATCCAAATATCGTACGCTTCGAACCCGTCCGACGTATAAGCGTTGTAAGTCGCATAGGTGACGTATAAAATCGGCTTTTTCCCATAGACGTCCTCCAGCTTGTCCATCATCGCCTTCAGCTCGCCCTGAATCGTCCCGACGTCATGGTCGAGCGCGATCTCCAGATCGATGACCGGCGGCAGGCTCGCTTCCTCGACCGGCACGACGCTGATGAAATGATCCGCTTGCCGCGCTCCGCTACTTCTCGATGAGAAAAAATGGTAAGCGCCGACGAGCATCCCGTTTGCTTTCGCTTCGCTCCAATTGCTCTCGAACGTATCGTCGGCGAAGTCGTGGCCTTCCGTCGCTTTCATATAAACGAACTGGTAACGGCCCGACCGCGCCACTTCCCGCCAATCGACGTCCCCCTGATAATGAGACACGTCCAACCCTCTTACCTTGTAATTCATCGCGAAAATGCTGTTGTGCCAAATATACCCTTTGAATTCCAAATAACCGAGGACGACCAAAATCGCAACAAGGATAATGGCTATTTTCGTTTTTTTCGCTCGTATCGTCGTTCCTCCGTTCCAAATATCGCCTTTTTATGGGATCAGGAATATTTTACCACAACCGATTCAAAATTCGGTACCCCAATTGCCTTTGCCACCAGCAACCATCCCCCTTATACTGGATGAAGACGAGGTGAACGAAGTTGTCCAAAGCGGATCAAATGCTGGCTATTCTATGGCTGCTTAAGATGCCGGCAGGTGAAGCCGGCCTGCTGCAACGATTGGAACTGGCCGTCGACGAAGAGAAGCTGTACGGTCAAGTGCCTTGCGTGCTTCTGTCTTACGGAGGCAGCCTGCATGTGGCCGAGCCGCAAGAGCTTAGAGCCTGTCTGGCCGACCTGTCGCTCGCCCTCTACAAGCGATATCGGGACAACAAATAAACACTGCCTGCAACTGTCAGTGTTTGTCCGCTATTCTTACCGTAAATAAACTGCCACAGGAGATGATGGGAATGGCCGGAGCGTTATTCAAGAAAGATTTGGAGCAGCAAACGGGTCGTACGTGGGAAGCATGGGTCAAGCTGCTGGAGGAACAAGGCGGAAGAGACTGCACGTACGATCAGCTTGCGCGCTTCTTATCGGAAGACGCCGAGCTCGACGAGTCGTGGATTCCGATCGTCATCGGCATGTACGAGCAGCTGCTCGGCCGCAAGCCCATCGGATTGACCGCGGATGCCGGCTATCAGATCGGCGTGCGCCGGACCGTACGCGCCTCGAAGGAAACGATCTGGCGGTATTTAACTTCCGGAGAAGGCCTGAAGCTCTGGCTCGGCACGATCGCCCCTTTTCCGATTGCCGTCGGCAGCGCATTCGTCTCGGAGGAAGGCGTCTCCGGCAAGTTTGGCGTCGTCAAGTCTCCGGAGAAGCTGCGGATGAAGTGGCAGCGCAAGGATTGGGAGAACGCGTCGACATTGCAAATCTATCTGCTCTCGTCCGGCGCGGGCAAAACGACCGTTGCCTTCCATCAGGAGAAGCTGGACGATCTCTATATGCGGGAGATCATGAAGCGTCATTGGGAGCTGGCGGCGGAGACGCTGCTCCGAGAATTGACCGCCCAAGAAGCTTGACGAGGCGGGTGAAGCGCGGTGCCGCTATTCCGTCAGCGACCGGATGGCGGCCTCCATACGCTTCGCCATCGTCTCCGGCTTCTTCGCGCCGGAGATCGAATCCGCCAGCTTCTTCCGGCTCGAGTAGGACAGCGCTTCATAACGATCCCAGGCGCCGTGCTTCAGCAGCTCCTGCAGGAACGGTTCCGGAACCGTCACCTCGCGTGGCTCGTTATCCTCCGATAGCAGGACTTGAACGACGTCGCCCGGCTGCTTGCCGAGCTGCTGCCTGAGCTTCCGGGGTATGCCCAGGCAGTGCGCGTCCATGCCCATGTTCGCCAGAGAGCCGCGATATTCGGCCGCTCCGTCGAATACGGCTCTGACTTTTACCTGTCCCCTGGTTCCGAATTGTTCCTCCACATTATAAGGAAACAGAATATACGCCGCGTCCATTCCTTCGTGCTTTTGGATAACGGCTTGGAATCGATACTCCTTCACTTCAGCGCCCCCTAACGGCATTTAAGCTTGCTTGGCCTTGCTGTAAGCAACGACTTCCTTATAAGAGAGGCTGCCGCCGAAAATATCGAGCGCGCTGCCGATCGTCAGATCGAGCCGTCCGCCGGACAGGTTGTCGAACTGCTCCATGTCGGCCAGCGATCGCGCACCGCCCGCGTACGTCGTCGGAATCGACACCCAATCGGCGAGCGCGCGGACCAGGCTCTGCTGGATGCCGCTCTGCTTGCCTTCCACATCGACGGCGTGCACGAGAAATTCAACGCAATACTGCTCGAGGTAGCGGACATTGTCCGGATTCACCTCGAAGTCGCTGAACTGCTTCCATTGGTTCGTGACGACGAACCATTTGCCGTCCTTCTCCTTGCAGCTCAAATCGATGACGAGTCGGTCCTTGCCGACCTCGGCCACGATCTTCGCCAGATGATCCTCGTTCAGACGGCCGTCCTTGAAGATGTACGACGTGACGATAATATGCGACGCGCCGTGCTCCAAGTAAGTCGCGGCATTATCCGCGGTTAGGCCTCCTCCGATTTGCAGTCCGCCCGGATATTGCCGGAGCGCCCGCACGGCCGCCTCCTCGTTGCCGCCTCCAAGCATGATCACATGACCGCCGGTCAGCTCGTCCTTCTTGAACAGCTCCGCGTAATAAGCGGAATCCTGCTCGGATACGAAATTTTCGATGATTTCGGTATTCAGCGTTTCGCCGACGATTTGCTTCACTTTCCCGTCGTGCAGATCGATACATGGTCTGAACTTCAACGCGATTCCTCGATTCTGTATAGTTTCGATAGACCTAGCGGCCCTTCCTTATATGAAAATAACCGAAAGCCGCTTCTCGCGCAACCGATAAGCCCAATTCCTTCAAAAACCGGCTCGCTTGCCGTTAGTACGAACGATCTTTCAAATCTGTCCTTGCGAAGCTGACTCGCCGCGAAGACGGATCCGAGGCCGATAACGCCGATCAACGCGGCTATGGTCGCTCTTTTGAATCCGGATAAGGCCATATCCGTCACCATCCTCACTCATTTAGGCGTCCCCTGCAACGCGGCATACGCCGCGAAATACGCATCTCTGGCCGCGTCATCGAACTCCAGCTCCGGCCGGACGATGCGTGGCGCATAGCTGACTAACCGATCTCCCTCATAGACGCAATGATGGTCGTAGCAGGACGGATCCCTCAGCATCGCGAGAAGCACCTTGGGCACGTTGGAAGCGACGCCGACGTTTTGCTCGTCCAAGATCCAGCCGATTTTTTTCCAATCCAGGATGCCTTCATCGGTTTTGACGGGTGTCGGATACGGCATATCGGCCGACACTTCCGCCACATAAGCGTACATCCCGCCGAACGGCCATTCGCTGCTCGACCACGTCACCATTCCTTTAAAATGAAGCTCGTACGCTTCGATGCCCGTTTCTTCGCTTAGTTCCCGAATCATCGAAGCCCTCGGCTGCTCGCCTGGCTCCAGCTTGCCGCCGATGCCGTTCCAGCAGCCCATCCAGCTCGGCCTTTCGCGGTTCAGCATTAACACTTCCTCTCCGCGCCGAATGAAGCATATCGTATATTTAAGCATCTTGCCGCTCTCCCGTCCTTATATCGTTAAGTCTCTTAAGCTTTCCATGAACAAGGAATATTTTACCACGATGCGGCGGGAGGCATAAACATGAAAAAAAAGGCAAAGAAGCCGAGCTTCTTTGCCTCCCGCTTATTCGCCCTTTTCGCCTTTTTCCTGGTTCTCGGCTTGCTGCGGATACTTCACGACGGGCCACTTCACTTTGCGCAGCGCGTCAAGCAGCTCGGAGCCGACTCTCAGATTGCTTTGGACGAGCTGCCGCGGCGTCAGCGCCATCCATTGGTTGAGCGAGACGTCGGCGAACCGGTTGCTCTTGAACATTTCGAGAAACCAGAGCGACTGGTCGCCTGTATTTTGAATATAATGGCCGTTTGCGAACGGCACGTAGCCGACGTCGCCGGCCCGGTAATCGAACGTGCGTGCCGTGCCGTTACCGGTGAATACGGTCATCCTTCCTTTGCCCGCGAGGTAATACTGCCATTCGTCCTGATTGGGATGCCAGTGCAGCTCCCTCATGCCTCCCGGCTCGACTTCGACGAGGGCGGCGGCAATCGTCTTCGATATCGGAAAGTTCGTGGAATCGACGATTCGCACGCTGCCTCCCGGCGTCTTGAGCAGCGGCTGCGCCAATAACCGGTGGGTAAAGCTGAGCGGAACGGTTCCGTAAGGCGACTGCACCGCTTCGCTCGCGATCGGACCGGGCACGGAATCTTGATAAATGTAAACCTGATGGTTCGGAATGTATTCGAACGCGCTTTCCGGGACGCCGAAGTTGGCGGAGAGCACCTCCTTCGGCGTATGCGCGAACCAATCCGAGATCGACAGCGTATTGAGGTCGGAGAAGCTTCCGTCGTCGAAGACGAGCAAAAACTCGCAGCCGCCTTCGAGGCCTTGGATCGAATGCGGAATACCGGCCGGAAAGTACCATAAGTCGCCCTCTCCTACGTCCGCGATAAAATTGCGCCCCGCTTGATCCACCGCCGTAATCCGCGCCTTGCCGAGCAGCATGTAGGCCCACTCCGCCTGCTGATGCCAATGCAGCTCCCTCACGCCTCCGGCGGTCAGACTCATGTTAACGCCGGCCAGCGTCGTCGCGATCGGCAAATCCCTAACCGTAATTTCCCTGGACCAGCCGCCGTGATTCAGCTGCATATGCGTGTCGGAGAACGAGAATTTAAGATTCGGAACGAGCCCGGCATCCGTTTCGGGCGGTACGAGCATATCCGGATTTTCGATGTCTCGCATGACGTCGCGGGGGCCGCGGTCGACGTTTCCCGCACCGTCGCTGCGAATGGGCTGCGGCACCCGGTTCACGATGAACGGGGACCGAGGCGTATTTTCCATGCGAATTCCTCCTCTTCTCACCTTGGATGCAAGCCGATGCCTACCAAACGTTTCATTCTATGATTAGAAATTTGCAATTATTCGGGTCTTCCGGATCGAGAGGTATATAATAGCAATGGAAGTATGAAGCATCCGGTTCATGGGGATATTGCACAAAAAGGAGGATTTTCCATGAAAATAAAAACCGCTTCAGCACTCGCCATCATTGTTTTTTGCTTATTATCGGGCTGCGGCAAGGCCGCGCCGCCCGGCGGCGGGGGAAACATGCCGAGCCCGGGCGCAACGCCCGGGCAGACCGCCGAAGCGTCGCAGGCACCCGAACCTTCTCCGACCCCTACGCCGGAGCCGGCCGACCCGATCAAGGACGTCGTCGGCGGCATGTCCGTCGACGAGAAGATCGGACAGATGGTGCTTGTCGGCCTGGAAGGCACGTCCATTCAGAACGAAACGAAACAAATGATCGAACGATACCGGGTCGGCGGTTTCATCCTGTACAAAAACAACATCGAGAACGCCGAGCAGACCGTTTCTATGCTTAATCAGCTCAAGGCTGCGAACGCTTCCAACAAGACGCCGCTCTGGCTAAGCCTCGATCAGGAAGGCGGCAAGGTCAACCGGCTGCCGGAGGAGCAGTTCAAGAAGCTTCCGTCCGCGGGACTGATCGGCGGGGCGAACGATGAAGCGTATACGAAGCGCGTCGGCGAGGCGATCGGCGAAGCGGTGCGTTCGCTCGGGTTCAACATGGATTTTGCCCCCGTTCTCGACATTAATAGCAATCCCATGAATCCGGTCATCGGGGACCGTTCCTTCGGCGCCGATCCGGATACGGTCATCAGGCACGGCCTCGCGACGATGGAGGCGATTCAGTCCGAGCATGTAGCCGCTGTCGTGAAGCATTTTCCCGGACATGGCGATACGTCGGTCGACTCCCATCTCGATCTGCCGGTCGTCGGCAAAAGCTTAAGCGAGCTGGAAGCGTTCGAGCTGCTCCCGTTCGCCGAGGCGGTGAAGCGGCAGGCCGACGCGATCATGATCGCGCATTTGTTGATTCCGGCTATCGATAAGAACTATCCGGCTTCGATGTCGGGGAAGGTAATTACGGATTTGTTAAGGAATAAGCTCGCCTACGACGGCGTCGTCATAACCGACGATATGACGATGGGCGGCATTACGAAGCATTACGACATCGGAGATTCGGCCGTACGCTCGGTGCTGGCCGGCAGCGATATCATTCTGATCGGTCATGATCATGGCATGCAGGTGGAAGTGCTCGAGGCGCTTAAAAAAAGCGTGGAGGAAGGCAAGCTAACCGAAGAACGATTGGACGAAAGCGTGTACCGCATCCTGAAGCTGAAAACGAAATACGATCTGAAGGATATCGTCACGGCGGATGTCGACGTACAGGCGGTAAACCGGACGATCGAGGGAGCGCTGGCAAGCGGAAAGGGCTGACCCGAATGGGCAGCCCTTTCCGTTTTTCCCTTATCGGTTAAGCTTCTTGTACGCTTCCAGCAGCTCTTCGACCGGAATTCCGTCTATGGTCAGCCCCGTCATCGTGCAGTTCGTTAGTTCAACGCCGCTTAAGTCGCAATCGGCAATCGTGCTCCCGTTCAGCATGCAATTCTCGAACCGCAGCGGCCGCTGCGTCTTGCCCGGCTCGTAATTCGGATGGCCTTCCGGAGGGAGCCCGATATTATGGATGTATGCCCCGCCGAGCTGCGCGCCGTCGATCTCGAGGTCGCTCATGTTCGCGTCGGTAATTTTCGTGCCGGATAAATTAATGTTCTCCATATGCAGCCGTCCGGCATCCACGTTGACGAAGGTCGAGCCGGCTACGCATGCGTTCGTAACCGCAATCCGCTTCATCGCATTCGTTACATCTAATTGTTCCATCAATTAAACGCCCTCCATGAATGGGATATCGTTCCATTCATGATCATACCTCATTATGACGGGGTTTTCTATCGCAATTCTATTGCGTTTCTATGATTGGACCCGATTACATCCCCAAAACGTGGTAGCCCGCGTCGACATGGAGCACTTCGCCGGTAATGCCTCTGGACAACCGGCTGAGCAAGAACATCGTCGCGTCTCCCACCTCGTCCTGATCGATGTTGCGTCTGAGCGGCGCTTTCTCCTCGATCGTCGTCATGATGTCGTTAAAACCCGATACGCCCTTCGCCGCCAGCGTGCGGATCGGACCCGCGGACACCGCATTGACGCGAATGCCGTATTTGCCCAAATCTTCGGCCAGGTACATGACGCTCGCTTCGAGCGCCGCCTTCGCCACGCCCATGACGTTGTAATTTTTGACGACGCGTTCCGCGCCGATATACGTCTGGGTTACGATGCTGCCGCCCTCGGTCATCAGGCGCTTCGCTTCCCGCGCAACCGCGACGAGCGAATACGAGCTGGCGTTCTGCGCAAGGTTGTAGCCTTCTCTCGTCGTATCGACGTATTCGCCCTGCAGCTCGTCCTTCTCGGCGAACGCGACCGAATGGACGACGCCGTGGATGGCGCCCGTCGACCGCTCGATTTGCGTGAAAGCCTCTGCAATGCTGACATCGTCGAGCACATCGCAAGAAACCGTCTGCAGCGCAGCGATCTGGTGCTGCTCCAGCAGCTTTTGCAGCTTCTCGAGCGAACGTTCCTTCCGATATGTAAAAATGAGCTTTGCTCCCTGTTGATGGAGCGATTTCGCGACTCCCCAAGCGATGCTTCGGTCGTTCGCGACGCCCATGACGACGATGACTTTGTTCTCCATTAAGTTAGACATGCTGATCCTCCTGGTAGTAAAATGCGATTTCATTCATACCGATTAGGCCCGGTCTGCGTCGCGACGCGGTCGTACACCAAGCGCCGAACGCTCCGTTAATCCGCGCGATCATGGCTCTCGCCTTGCAGCGGCAAACGGCCCTTTCCTATACTAAACGATATCCTCTCCATCGTTCAACCTCGATTCCGCCGTTATTTCTCGTACTATCGCACGAACAGGATATAGTCCGTAATGAGGGGATCCGCTCCCTCATTCCTAAGCAGCATCGCAATTTGCCCGCGATGATAGCTTCCGTGCAGGAATACGTGGGTCAGAATATCGATGACGGACGTGCGAAATTCCGTCCCCATGCTGGTCCGGTACTCGATCGTCTCCGTTAGCCTCTCGTCTGTCAGCCGCCCGAGCAAATCGTCGTACCCTTGCTTGTTTTCGGCGAGCAGCCGCTCGCATTCCGCGAGGCCGATCTCCGGCCATACCGGATAAGGCGCCCCTTCCGATCCGTTTATTCGGCCGAGCCACACCTTCTCCGCCGCGGCGATGTGGCCGAGCAGCGACAACGGTTTGCCGCCTGTTATGCCGGCTTCCTTTAACGCGCGAACGGCTTCGTTGTCCGCCCAATGAATATGCGCGAATTGTTTGATCTGCTGGTCGATCAGCTTCATCCAAAGCGCCTCCCTATCGATTAGTCGTTATGCTTTTATTAAATCGTATACGATCGGTAACAAAAAGTGAAATTTCGGTTATGATGATTTCCTTATTCGGTCCAGCAGCTCGGACGGGGCATGCAGCTTCTCGAAGCCGCTCGGAATATGCGCGTTGAACCAGCAGGCGTGCAGCGCCCGAATGCCCGCTTCGCGTGCGCCCTCCAATTCGCGGGAGCCTCCGTCGCCTACGAAGACCGCTTCCTCGGGCTCGATCGCCAGCCTGCGGCACCCAAGCCGATAAATCTCTCGATCCGGCTTGGCCAAGCCGACCTCATAGGAGAGCACGATATCGTCGAAATAAGGCGCCAGCTCGCTTTGATGCAGGAAGCGCACCTCTTCTTCGGTGCAATTGCTGATGAGGCCGATCCGGATACGCTGCTCGCGCAAGCTGCCCAGCAGCTCCGTAATCGCCGGATGAATGTCCCGGAAGGGCAGCGTCTTCTCTTGAATGCGAGCTTCATAGAGCCGTTCGACCGTATCCTTCGGATTAGGCAAGCCGCGGCTTGCCAGCATCTCCGCCAGCACCGCGCGGTAGTCCGCAAGCTCGCCGGTCATCCGCCGGGCCGCCCTGCTCCCCCATTCCCTCTTGAACTCTTCGTTCGATAATCCGATTAGCGCCATGTAATCCGTCTTTCTCTCCGTCATCCGCCGGCCGTCCCGAAATTCCGTGACGAGCGTTTCGAACAAATCGAACAATACCGCTTTCGGTTTCAATCGAGGCTCCCCCTTACGATCGATTGTCGCATTTAAAAATAGGCGTTTTTCGCATCCTTACCCAAATCGTACCATACTCGGGAGACAAAAAAACCGCCGATTTTAACGATCGACGGCTTTTTTGAAGCGATAGTTTATTGAAGCGGCTGATTTTGATAAGCTCTTGCATTCGCTTGCGCTTGCTGAAGGTTCTGCTGCGCCTGCTGAACATCCTGCTGTTCCTTGCGGACCTGCTGCTGCGCCTGCAGCACATGCTGCATATTCGCTTGGAGAGCCTGCTCGGCTTCCAACAGCTCTTCGTTTTCTTCCTGCAGGCGCTCATGCGCCCGCTGTACTTCCTGCTGCGCATGGAACAGCTGCTCGTTTTCTTTTGCGTCGGCGGCGATTTGCTGTAAATTCCGATTCATCATTGGCCACTCCTCCTTAAACCTATTTTCCAGTCCCTATAGACCAATAGTTAGATTGCGCATTTCCGCATTTTCTATGCCTTACCGGAACGCCCGGCTGCACTTGTAGCCGACGTAAAAAAACAGCTCCCGGAGCAGGAAAGGAATCCGGCTGTTCCACGACTGATAGGCCGATGTTCGGGTTGGCGACGAATAGGCTTCCAGCCCTGCATGTTCGGCCATCAGCATCGCCCGCTTCATATGCAGCGGGTCGCTTACGACCAGGAAAGAGCTTAACCGATGCTGCGATGCGAGTCTGCTCGCGTACTGAAGATTTTGTTCCGTTATTTTGGATTCCGTCTCGATTACAATATGCTCGGCGCCAACGCCACGCTTGATCGCGTACGCCCTGGCAACTTCCGACTCGGCATAGCGGTCGCCTTCGCCTTTGCCGCCCGTGAAGATGAGCTTATCCGCATACCCCTGTTCATGAAGCCGGATCGCATGATTAATCCTCTCCCTCAGCACCGGAGACGGCTCGTCCCCCCACGCCGCTGCGCCAAGTACGATGACCGCGTCGGCTTTCCGGAGCTGATCGATTTTGCCGAACGACCAGATTTCATAAGCCGAATAACAAACGTACGCCGCGAGCAGCGTGGTTATCCCGAGTAACATTCGGACCAAATTTTTTTTCAAAGCGATCATCCTGTTCATTGCACATTATAAGCTATCCCAACCAATCGCAAGTTCGACCAAGCGATCCCCGCCGATCGTAATCGTCTTCCGGCCGATCGACCGACCGCCTAACGATTTATAGAACGATACCGCCGGATTGTTTTCCAGAACCCACAGCATCATCGAAGTGCAGCCGTTTTCTTTTAGCGATTCGACAACCGAACGGAAAAGCATCCTTCCGATCCCTAATCGTTGATAGTTCTTCAACAAATAAATGGCATACAATTCCCCATCGTGCTTATATTCATGATATCGGCTGCGGCCGCCGTTGGAAAAACCGACAATATTTCCTTCTTCCGTTTCCGCTACGAATACTTTTTCAAAATCGTTCAAGTTATTAAATGTCCATAACCAGTTTTTAACCCTGCTCTCGATGGTCAAATTCGACAAATACGTCTCCGAAATGATGCCTTTATAGGTAGATTGCCAACTTGCTACGTGGATCCCCGCGATTTTCTCGACGTCATCTACGCGAGCTTCTCTTATACGCATGAAGTTCCCCTTTCAATAAGGACCGAAAAATATAGTCTCAATTCTGACCATCTCCACGAGTACGGCTTGCACGCCTCTCACTCATGCGCGCAGCGAAACATAAGTTACGCAGTCGCACGAAAGTCGAACTTCCTTTCCTTCGCGCGTGATCGGGAAGGCAAGCGGCTAAACGCCGTATTCCAGCAGCGTCCAATCAGCGTTCATCGAAACCGTTTCCCTCCGAACAAAAAACGGAGCTCTCCGGCTCCGTTTTTTACGTGTTTTACGAAAGCATGAGTTCCATCGGCTCCGAGCAGCGCGCATAGCCGGATTTTCCGTAAAAACCTACGCTCTCCTCGCTAGGCCATACGATAACGAATTCGAATTTCCGCTCCTTCGCCCATGCCTCGATATGTCCCAGCAGCGCACTGCCGACCCCTTGACCTCGATAAGCAGGCAATGTATAGACGTTCGTCATGTAGAGAAAAGGATTCGTCGTTCGCCCCGGCCGCGGAACTTTATGTACGGCTTCGAGAAAGATGTGCGACACAACGCGGCCTTCCAGCTCCGCCACCCAAATAAACCACTGCTCCGAACCGATGGCCCGCCGCAGAAATTGCATAGCCTCGTTCCGGTATTCCTCCGTCTCCTTCTCGGTCAGGATGAGTTCCTTGTTATGCTCCAGTGTAAAATCAAACCTCATTTGCATGAGGTGTTCGATATCCCTATGCTCTGCAAGCCGGCTTCGCATGTTCGCACCTCGCTCGATGTTACAATGTTTTTCCAAAGCAAATGCTAAAGTCGCAGCCTTCATATTCGCCGAAATTATCGATTAGGCGATAGCCGTTTTTCTTATAAAAGCCGACGGCCTCGCGCTGCGCTTCGCCGGTTTCCAGCTTCACGGTCCGGTAGTTCAAGTCCGCCGCCTTCGCTTCGAGCGCGTCCAAGATCCGCTTGGCGATGCCCGATTTCCATTTCCGATAAAGCTCGTTCCACTGGGCTGTACAAAATCTGCGTTGCTCCGGTTCGTCAACCGGCAACGGCTTCAAACCGCCTGCACAGATCCTCGATATCGCCCAGCCTCGCCAGATCGTTTATCCATTCGGCGGGAATGCTCTCCAAGCCGTAATAGATGCCGGCCAGCCCGCCGGTAACGGCGCCCGTCGTATCCGTATCGTCGCCCAGATTGACGGCGCGGAGCACGGCGTCCTTATAGCTTTCCGTCGTAAGCAAGCTCCAGATGCTCGCTTCGAGCGTATGAATCACGTACCCCGACGACTCGATGTCCTCCATCGGCAGCGCCGCCAGATCGTCCTTCAGCAGCCGGTCGAACCGGGCCATCACCTGACGCTCCTCGTAGCCGTAAGCCGATAGAATCGTCTCCCTCATGCGCGACACGCTCTCCGAAGGAGTCGCGCCTTCGAGCAGATGCAGCGTAAGCTCGACGTACATGACGCACGCGATGATCGAAACCCGATGCCGGTGCGTCAGCGAGGATACCTGCGCGATAATCGCCGCCCGATCCTCGAAACTTTCGTCCTTTAACAAATAAGCCAGCGGCAAAATCCGCATTAACGACCCGTTCCCGTTGCTATACTCATCGGCGCCGCCCGCGAAATCCGGTCGGATGCAATGCTGTTTAAACCGGCCGATCGCCTCGGCGGTAGCGATTCCGACATCGAACACGACCCCGTGGGGCGTCCAGTAGCCTTCTTTGTACCATTTCGTGAAGCGGTCGGCCAGATCCACCAAGTCGATCTGCGGATACAAGGCCGCGCTTTCCATTAAGCAGAACAACAGGGAGCTGTCATCGGACCATGTGCCCGCCGGCTGCGAGTGGGAGCCGTAACCGATCATATCCTCGACCGGATCCTTGGTCAGCGAACTCCGCGACAAAAACTCGACCGGCACGCCCAAAGCGTCCCCGACGCAGAATCCGAATACCCCGTCACGCACCTTGCTCTGTTTCACTCTTGCAGCCTCCTAACTTAAACGTACGAAGCGTACGAAGAGATGATTGCCGTCCTTTTAAGTATAGCAACCTGCGCCGCGTTTGGAAACAATAGACAAGGTCCTCCCAGTCTACCCCGCCTGATCATAAAAAAGAGACTCCGCGTCTTCAGCAGACGCCGAGTCTCCATATACCGCCCGTATATTTAGCCATACCGCACCGACTCACGCCTCCTCAGGCCCGATCCCGAGCGTCGCCAGCTCGTCCTCGAAACCGCGGATCAGCGAGCGCTTCTTCTCTTCCTCGAGAAACGCCGCCCTCGCCCCGTTCATGACGAGCCCGGCCGCCTCGAGCGCCGTCAGTCCGAAATGCTCGGCCAGAAGATCGAACTCCTTCTGAATCGTCGTACCGGACACCGTCATGTTATCGGTGTTCACCGTCACGATGATCCCCTGCTCCATGTAACGCCGGATCGGGTAAGCCTCCCATCCTTTGACGGCCTTCGTCTGGATATTGCTGAGCGGACACATTTCGAGCGGAATTTTCATCTCTTTGACGAGCTTGACGACGGAAGGATCCTCGAGCATGCGTACGCCGTGGCCGATTCGCTGCGCGCCGAGTCCCATAACAGCCTCCCGCACGTTGTCCGCGCCGGCCGCTTCGCCGGCATGAATCGTAATCGGCAGGCCAAGCCGCCGGGCATCCGCGAACAAGCGGCGGAACCGCTCCGGCGGGAACGACGCTTCGTCGCCGGCCAGATCGACGGCCACGACCCCTTTTCCAAGGAACAATGCCGCTTCCTCGACGACCGCCTTATTCAGCTCATCAGAATGGCTGCGCATACAGATTGCGATGGCCCGTGCAACCGTCCCGAACGTCCGCTCGCCATGCCTTAATCCTTCCGTCACGCGGCCGATCGCCTCCCGGATCGATAAGCCCTTCAGCCGATGAAGCTGCGGCGCGAACCGGACCTCGACGTATTTGACCCGCTGCTCCGCCGCCTGCCCGACAAGCTCGTACGCGACGCGCTCGAGCGCTGGGCCGGTCTGCAAATAAGGCAGGACGAAGCCGAATTTGCTCAAATATTGTGTCAAATCTTCGCAATGCTCGTCGACCTGCATGCTAGCGCGAAGCGCTTCGTCCGAAGCGGTCGGGAGAGGCTGTTGCTGCGCCGCGGCGAGCTCCCTGATCGTTTCGGGCTTGACGCTGCCGTCGAGGTGCACATGCAAATCGACCTTGGGCAGCTTCTCTATCAGAAGACGATCTTCCTCCGCCGCTTGTACGATAGGCTCAATCATAGCGGTCCTCCCCCTTTCTCGTCTAGCTTCCGCGATACGTGCTGTAGCCGCCTGGAGCGACCAGAAGCGGCACGTGGTAATGCGACCGGCAGTCCCGAAGGCGGAACCTGATCGGGATCCGGTCGAACAGCAGCTCGGGCAGCAGCCGGGACCCATTGCCGCTCCGAAAATAATCTCCGGCCGCGAACGCAAGTTCATAGACGCCCGGCTTCATCGCATCCCCTTCGAGAAGCGGCCGGTCGACGCGGCCGTCCCGGTTCGTGACGAAAGTGCCGAGCAGCAAGGGATCCCGAGCGGCGTCGATACCGCCCAGCTCTCCAAAAAACCATAGCTCGATCGCAACGCCCGCGGCCGGACCGCCTACCGACAGATCGAGCACATGCGTCGTGATCCGGCCGCTCATGTCCGGCCGTTCCCTTCGGAAAGGTCCTCCCGCGTTAAAGTGAAGCCCTGAAAGCCGTAAGGCGGCCGCGGTTCCGTATACACGCCGGCGGATGCCGGATCGGCCGGTTCGACGACCGTCTCCCATGTCCGGTTATTCGATTCGAACCTCACTTCCGACAGCTGCGGGAAGCTGACAAGAATGCGCTGCCCGATGGCATAGATCAACGATTGAATGGATGGCGAATGGACAGAATGGAATACGGTGTGCGCAAGATCGTGCACCTGCTCGGAAGGAACGTATTTGCCGCGCCCGCCGTCGATCGCGTCCGCCGCGTTCTCATACGTCCAGAATATGTCCAGAAAAATAAATAATGGACGGTCATGGCTCTCGGGCAACGTCGTGTACTCGTCGCGCACGAAGCCGTAGAACGAGCTGCCCCTTACTTTGATGAGCTGGACACGGGATAACGCGCTCTCCTGCTTCAGCAGCTTCGCCCCGCCATCCTCCCGCCGCCAGCGCAAGCTGGCGCCCGCGTGCTCGTTGTGGGAGCGGCGGAATACAAGATCGCTGGCGCTCCAGCCACCCCCGTCCGCAACGGTCACGGCGCTGAACGGAAGCCGGTCGGCTTCGATCGCAAGCTCGTCGATGTGCGGGTACCGCTCGAGGAATCGCTCGGCTAGAAAGGCGAGCAGCCCCTCCGTCGTGCATCCGCCGTAATTCGAGGTTTCCCTGAGAATAAAATTTTTCATCGAATCGGTTGCGACGACTTGCGAATTATCCCCTTCCGTGAACGAGGTCAGCAGCGATTCGCCGCTTACGGAAAACTTGATGTTGTGGGCAAAAATAATGTTCTCGTCACCCGCGTAAGGCGATTCCGGTATCGGCTTGACCGCGAGCGGGGCCGCGTAAGTCCGGTAGCTGAGCACGTCCCCCTTGCCGTAGTACAACGTTCTTCCGCCGCGCAGTTTCAGCATCGCGTCTCCCCCTATTCCTACTCCGTGATCAAATCCTTCAAGCGGAATCCGGTAATCTTCGCGATCTCGGACAGCGCCGTCTCCGCTTCCTCGGAAGCTGTGTGGCGCAGTCTCTCCTCCATCGACGCGAGTATGTCCTCCTTCGTCTTCCCTCTCACCGCCAAAATAAACGGAAAACCGAATCTCTCCACGTAAGTCCGGTTCAATTCGTCGAATCGGCCGTATTCCTCCGGCGTCAGCCGATGAAGCCCTGCGCCCTGCTGCTCCTTCGCCGAATATTCGGCGACCGCAAGCCGGGTGCCGAGATCCGGGTGGGAACGGAACAGGTCGACGATCGTCTCCGTACGCGACTCCCTTACGATATTCATCATCACCGCATGAAGCTCTTCCGCCGAAGCGAACGGCCGCAATGGCCAGGCTGCCTCCGCAATCCAAGGCGAATGCTCGAAAATCGTGCCGAGCAGCACCACGAATCGTTCTTTGTCGAGGCCGTTCATTTGTTCGATCGATATCGCCATTTCCTTTACTCCTCGTGTGCTGCGGCCGGCTCCGCATTCGGTTTCGGACCGGCCGCTCGAATTGGTTTGCTGCGCCGCGCGAGCAAGGGTTCGGCGACCATCATGTAGCAGCGGATCTCCGCGCTTCGATGGCGCGCTTAACGGCCCGCCATATTCCGCCGTATCCGGTGCACCGGCATAGGTTGCCGGATAGCGCCTCGGCGATTTCATCGTCGGTCGGGTCCGGATGCTCGCCCAGCAGCGCCGCGACCGACACGATCATGCCCGGCGTGCAGTAGCCGCATTGGAAGCCGCCTTCTTCCAGAAACGCCTGCTGGATCGGATCGATTCCGCCGGCGGCGACGCCCTCGATGGTCGTGATGCGTTTGCCGCCGCACTGGTACGCCATCGCCAGACATGCGTTCACCGACTTGCCGTCGATCAACACCATGCATGCGCCGCATCGCCCGATATCGCAGGAACGCTTCGTCCCCGTCAGTCCTAGTCTATCCCGCAAAATCATAAGCAGCCGCTCGGAAGGCGGGGCGGCTATCGAATAGTCCGTACCGTTGATCGTGCACCTCAGCTCGTCGTACTCATTCTTTACGGTTTCCCCTTCGCTCATCCCCCGTTCACCGCCTCGCTTAGAAAAACCGGCGTTTCCTGCAAGCTGGCCGGATCGACCGGCAGCCTCGTTACCCACTTCCCGCTGGCCTGCCGAATCGCCGCGGCGATGGCCGGCCCCAAGGTGACGGAGCCGACTTCGCCAATTCCGCGCGGACCGTGCTCGTCGCCTTCCGGCAAATGCTCGATCGGCAGAACGTCGACCGCCCCTCTCTGATCGGCGATCGTCGGCACCAGATACGTATCCAAATTCCGCGTCATGTAGCGCCCCTCTTCCATCACCGCGTCCTCCAGCAGCGCGAAGCCGAGCGCCATGCTGCTCCCGCCTTCGATCTGGCCGAGGTAGCCTTGCGGATTCATGACCGGTCCAGCCGCAACGGCGTGGAACTGCCGGAGTACTTTGACCCGCCCGGTCAATACGTTGAGCTCCACCTTCGCGGCAACGGCGGAATAGGTGTACATGAAATGCGCGCCGACCCGATCGGTAGGCGATGTCGGGAACGAGAACGACGTCTCGCAGCGGATCGGACTTTGTTCCGCATCTGCCAGCTCCCGGTACGTGAGCAGCAGCGCTTCGCCGGCCCGCTCCCGAATGCCGCCTTCGCCGAGCCGAAGCTCTCCGGTCTCGGCGTCAAGGACGGATGCGGCCCGCTCCAGCAGACGCGAAGCGAACGGTTCCTTAAGCCGCCGAAGCGACTTCCACATCATCGACGTCGCCCGGGACGCGGTCGTCGAGCCGCTGTCGGGCACGGCATCCGTATCGCCAATTATAATGCGAATATCGTCGGCCGCGAATCCGAATTGTTCGATCAGCATTAGCTCAAGCGTCGCGATCAGTCCCTGGCCGAATTCCTCGTAGCCGAACGCCGCTTCGATCTTTCCGTCCGGCGCTAGCGTCAGCCGCCCTCCCGCCGGGTCGGGAATGCCGACGCCGAGCCCCGCTCCGTGCATCGTGAAGGCGGCGCCGATGCCGGTTTTTATCCAGGGCTCGAGCATAGCCTGGCCTGATTCCGCCGGCGCCCCTCTCTCCAGCCACAGGGAGCATTCGGCGATCGCCTCCCACACCTTGACCGCGCCTTCCGTCGCGGCGATCGGCTGATCGAACGGCCCCGGATCCTCCGGCCTTCGAAGGTTCAGCTTGCGGAATGCCCACGGGTCCATCCCGAGCCGCTCGGCCAGCCGGTCCATCTGCCCTTCAAGCGCGAAGATCGCCTGATTGCCGCCGAAGCCGCGGAACTCGCCCGACATGCCGTTGTTCGTAAAGGCCGATACGCCCTCCACGTCCACATGATCGTAACGATAAGGGCCGATAACATGCTCCGTCGCGAAATTCAGCACCTCGGCGCCAAGCGTCGAATAAGGACCCGTGTCCGCCACGATGCTCGCCCGATGGGCGATCAACCGGCCGGCCGCGTCCGTTCCCGTCTTCATCGCGATGCGCATCGGATGCCGCTTCAGTCCCGCGCGCACCGATTCCCATCTGGTCTGGTGGATTTTGACGGGCCGACCCGTATGCATCGCCAGCAGGGCGCCGTACGGCTGCACGTTCAATTCGTCCTTGCCGCCGAACGACCCGCCGATCGGGCTGGATACGACCCGGATCGATTGCTGCGGAACCGCCAATATGCGCGACAGCTGCATGCGGTCCATAAATCCGTGCTGCGTCGGGGAATAGACGGTCAGCCTGCCGTCCGCCTCGGGAACGAACAATCCGCCCTCCGTCTCCATGTACGTGTGCATTTGGCGCGGCGTCTCGTAAGTCTCTTCGACGATATGCGCGCATTGCTTGAAACCTTCCTCGACGTCGCCTCTGCGAAATGATGTCCGATGGAGCGCGTTGCCCTGCGGGTGCAGCTGCGGCGCGTCGCCCCGCAGCGCCTCGATCGGGCCGGCGACGACCGGCAGCAATTCGTAATCGACTTCGATCAACGCTAGCGCCCGGGCCGCTAGTTCAGGCGTTTCCGCTGCGACGCACGCCACCGCGTCGCCGACATACCTGACGCGGTCCTCGCACAGCACCGGCTGGTCTGGCCGCGCGATGCCGAAGGCGTTAAGCCCCGGTACGTCCAAATACGTAAGCACGCCGTGCACGCCCTCCAGCCGCTTCGCCTGATCCGTCCGAATCGAGCGGATGCGGGCGTGCGGGTACTCGCTTCTCAGGACGAGCCCATGCAGCATGCCTTCTCTGGCCATGTCCGTCAAATATTCGAGGGAGCCGGTCACTTTGGCCGGCCCGTCGGGCCGGATCCGCCATCGTTCGCCGACGCTTGCGCGATTTAACAGCATGTTCCTTCCCCTCCCCTGTATTTATGTCGAAGTCCTTGACGCTCTCCACAACTCGGCGACGATGACGTTCGCGGCCGTCCGTTTCCGGTACGCGCTGTCCGCGAACACGTCTTCTCTCGGCTCGTAAAGCTCCATAATCCGCGCATGAACGTGCTTAAGCAGCTTCGCGTCCAGCGTCTGACCGGTCATCTCGCGCTCCGCTTCCTCCAGTCTTCGCGGCACCGTCTGGCCTCCTCCGACCGCGAGCCGGATGGATTCGACAGTCCCCGACGCATCGAGGAATCCGTGCACCGCCGCCGTCACGAGCGACGGCGTGAAGGCTTCGCGCCGGCCGACCTTATGATAGGCGCTGACGCGCTTCGCACTTGAATCCGCTCGGTCCTGTTCGTCCGGAAACGGCAGCTTGACGCTAAGCAGCAGCCGGTCGTTCAAGGATCCCGGCTGAAACGCAGTCAGCAGCCAATCCGTGAGTTCCTCCTGCCGCTCTCCGTCGCCGGTATGCCAAATAAGCGACGCGTCGTAGGCGAGCAGCGCGGTGACCGCGTCTCCCACGACCGACGCGACGTTGCCGCCGATCGTCGCCAAATGGCGGACCGACGGCGCGGCGATCGAGCGGACGGCATCCGTCGCCATCGGAAAGGTTCGCTGAAGGAGAGCATGCATGCGGCAAGCTTGCAGCGTCGTTTGCGAACCGAGGAGAAGCCCGTCTTCGCCGATAAGAATGTCGCTTAAGCCGCCGACGCCGCTCAGATCGATCAAGTTCGCCGGCATTCGGACGATCCCCGCTTCCCACTGGGTCCGCAGCAGCGTCCCGCCTGCGACGTATACGCCATCGGGCCCGAAGTTCCGTTTGTACGCCCACGCTTCCGCGGCCGTGCGCGGATGCCATACCTTGGGAGTCGATCCGGTCTCCCGCAAGTTCAAGCCCATCGCAATTCCCTCCCCGATTGTCCGTAGAAGCAGCTCCCGGCTGTACGGCAAGCCGCAAATTCGGGCGAACATGGTCGGTCTAGCGGCTGCCTATCCGTCTACGGCAGACCGGTTTCGTCCAATAACAGACGGCAGGCCAAGTCGTATTGCCGCAGCGTATCGACATCCAGCAGCGTCTTCCCGCTCGGCGCGGGCAGGCCGCGCCCGCGATAGCGGGAGGAGCGGAACAAGCCGCGCGCGCCCGCGTCGCCTTCCAATTGCCGCAGCGCTTCGAACATCGAACGGTTCAAGAGCGCGGGAGGCAGGAGCAGCGGTTCGCCGCGACCGTCGTCAGATCCGGCCGTTGCCACGTAATCCAACCGCGGATGCTCGCGCCATCGGCATATAAGCTCGTCAATCATGTCCGCCGTAATGAACGGTTGATCGGCGAGCGCGATAACGACGGCTTCGGTCTCCGGACGTTTTTCAAGCACGTCTTCCAGCCCTCGCCGGATGGAGAACGCCATGCCGCGTTCCGCCTCCGCGCAGACGACAATGCGCGGTGCCGCCCCGGCGCCATGCGCGACGGCTGCCGCTTCCATCCCAATCGATTCGAGCCAATTGAGCGGATCGTCCGGACGGACGACGACCGCAACGCCGTCAAGACGGCTGGACAACAGCGCTCGCAGCCCCAGGCTTCCGAGCGGAATGCCCGCCGACAGCTCCATTGCCTGCTTGCGCATCCCCATCCTTGCGCTCCGCCCCGCCGCCAAATAGAGTCCCGCTACGGACATCGTTCACCGCCTCCCTGTCCGATAAGGCTCTCCGCTCGGCGCGAACGGCAACGAGCTCCGCGGCGACGCTGACCGCGATCTCAATCGGTCCGTCGGCTCCGATAGCCAGACCGATCGGCGCTTTGACGTTCGATGGGATCAGGAACGTCTCGAACAGCATCCGGATCCGTTTTTTGGAGCCCATTACGCCGATATACGCCAATTGAAGCGGCAGCGCAAGGCGGATCATTTCTTTGTCCTGGCGAAGATTATGGCTGCATACGATCAAGTAATCCTCGGCGCACAGGCCGGTTTGCTTCACGATTTTCCCGGGATCGCCGACGACGATATCCGCCCCGGGGAACCGCTCCCGCGAACAAAGCGCCGGCCGCCAGTCGGCAAGAACGGGACGGAAACCGATTCGTCCCGCGAGCGACAAAATCGCCTCGGCATCCTGGCCGGCGCCGAATACGACCAAGCGCGGCTTCGGATCGAACGCGACGGACATCCGGTGCAACCGCCTGTCACCCGGCGAGTCGCCGCCTGCAGCGCCGCCGTCCGTCTCCGCGCCGTCAAGCGAATACTCGATTCGTTCGTCGTCCCAGCTTCTCGTGAGCCGGATGCTTTCTCCCTGTGCGTTGCGTTCGCGAATCTCGAGCAGCAAGCTGCGCAGCTTGCCGTCGACCGGCTCGAGCAGCAGCCGCATTTTGCCGCCGCAGCCGACCGCCTCTCCCCAAATCGCGTCTTCGTCCGGATTCATATTATAATCGACGAATGCATGCTTGCCCGACGTCCAAACGTCCGGCGCGCGCTCGATCAAATCCTGCTCCAGGCAGCCCGGGCTGATCGCGCCGACTTGCCCGCCGCCGAGCCTCAGCAGGATGGCCGCGCCCGACTTGCGGTAGGAGTGGCCTTCCGCGCAAACAATCGTTGCCAGCACGCTGGGCCTCGCTTCCGCGCTAACCGCCTCCAGCACCTCATGCATATCCATCCCGAAGCCCTCCCTCCTGCAACATACCTTGCCCGCGGACAGTCGGAAGCTTCCGGTACCTTGGCGGGGCGGTCTTCCCTACAACCGCCCGATCAACCTGCGCAAGGAGCGGTCCGCCTCTTTCAGCACGATCCGTTTGTCCACCGTCTTCACCGTTTTGCCTTCCATGACGATCCGCCCGTCGATCAGCACCGTATCGACGTCGCCTCTCGTCGCCGCGTACACGACCCTCGAATGCCAATCCGCTTCGAAGGAAGGGTAGACGTGGAAATCTTCCAGGTCAAGGAGCTGCAAGTCCGCCAGCTTGCCGATCTCGATGCTGCCGATGTCCGCTTCCATGCCGAGCACGCGCGCGCCGCCCATCGTCGCCATTCGCAGCACCGTCCTCGCGTTCATGACGGTCGGTCCGTGCCGCACCTTTTGCATATAGGCGGTCAGCCTCATCTCCTGGAACATATCCAGGTTGTTGTTGCACGGAGCCCCGTCGGCGCCCAGACCTACGGCAACTCCGCTCTCCAGCAGGAGGGGAACCTCCGCCACGCCCGATGCAAGCTTCAAGTTGGACCCCGGGCAATGCGTCACCTTCACGCCGCGTTCCCGAATGATCCGTTTCTCCTCCTCATCCAGCCATATGCTGTGAGCCAGTATAAGATTCGGCCTCGCGAGGCCGATATGGTCGAGATAAACGACGTTTCGCATGCCGCGTTCCGCTTCGACCAGCTCGATTTCCCCCAAATTCTCGGAAGCGTGCGTATGCACCATGACGCCGTATTCGGCGGACAAATCGCGCACGCCGATGAGCAGCTCCTCCGTGCAGGAGACGACGAAGCGGGGACAGAATGCGTAACGGATGCGGCCGCCTGCCGCGCCGTGCCATTTTTCGAGCAGATCGACGCTTTCCTGCAGCGACTGCCGCGTATTCTCCTGAAGCGCGATCGGAACTTCCTCGCCGTGGTCCATCATCACTTTGCCGGATATGGCCCGAATGCCGCTTTCCTCGATCGCTCGAAAAGCCGATTCCGTATGATGCACCGTCTCCATATCGAGAATCGTCGTCGTGCCGCTGCGGATCAATTCGCCGATGCCGAGCATGGCGGAATAATAGACCGAATCTTCGCTGTGCGCCGCCTCGAGCGGCCAAATTTTCTCCTTCAGCCACTCGATGAGCGACAAGTCGTCGGCCCTTCCGCGGAACAACGTTTGGCACAAATGAATATGCGTCTGCACGAAACCGGGCAGCAGCACTTTGCCGCCCGCATCGATTACCCTATCGGCCGCGACTTCATCCAGTCGCTCCCCAAGCCGCGCGATCCGGTTATTTTCAATAAGCACGTCGCCCGTAAAAATATCATCGCGCTCGTTCATCGTCATGACGACGGCGCCCCGAATAAGTATGCTCGCCATTGCTCCGCTCCTCCCCGCGACCGGCCGACTGCGTCACCCGCTACCTATGATATGCACCGATTTTCAAAATTGGATTTCCAATACGGCTATAACTTATTGAATATTCTGACATTAATGAAAAGAAAACCGCCATGCAAAAAATCGCGGATCGATTCGAGCTCTAATCTTCTTTGATGTTAGTTTAACTAACATAATAATGCAGAAGCTGACGTTAGGCAATACGTTTTATAGAAAATTTCAGACGCTGACACGGTTTGTATTGGGATAAACATGACATGCACATTACAAGGGACGATGGGATGATAGAAATACCTGCTCGCAGCCATCGGCATGCTTGTCTTGAAATGTGGAAAACCCGTTGCCGCATACAATGGGAAGGAGAAGCTTATTAACTTAAGGAGAATGCCATGCGCTGCCTACGGAGGTTGATGTTGATCTTCACGCTAACGATTCTGTTCCCGGCCATCCTCTTCTCCGTCCTCGTGCTCGGATTAACGGATTCGGTTCAGGCAGGCACCGTCATGCTCGTCTCGTCATCGGTGCTGATCGTCGCCGTCATCGGTTACGAACTTTATTACCGCCCACCCCGCCGATCGGGGAAGCGCGGCTCGATCCCCCCGACGCTTAGCGACTTGTACCGCGAGCTCTACGCCAATGACAGGGACAACGACCGCGGCTAAAGCATCGTTATCGATGCGCCCTCAAAGCCGGGACGATATGTTCGAAAATGAGGCGCCTGGACAAAATCGCGTCATTGCGCTTCGTCACCTGCTTGCGGATGACGATAACGAGCCCGTCCCCGGGCAAGACGAGCAAATATTGGCCGCCGTGGCCGAATGCGAAATAACAGTCGGCATGGCCGTTATGTTCTTGCGGCGAATGCCACCAGTGATAGCCGTAGCCGCCGTAGATCGGCGGCTCGTACTGCAGCAGGCCGCGATGATGAAGCTTCGTCGACTGGCGGGTCCATTCCGCGGACAACAGCCGGCGGCCATCGAAGATGCCTTCCTGCGCGTACAGCTGACCGAACTTCGCCAAGTCCCGGCCGTACAGGTGAAGCCCCGTTCCGCCTTCGTTGACGCCGCCGCGCTCCATCCACCTGGCGGCGCGGAAGCCAAGCGGCCCGAACAGCCGTTCCTCGGCGTAACGAAGCGCCGACATCCCCGTCGCTTCCGTCAGGATGGCCGACAGCAGATGCGACCCGCCCGAATTGTAGGCGAACGCCGTGCCCGGCTCCGAGATGATCGGCTGATCGAAGACGAATTTGACCGGGTCGCCCGACGCTCGGAACGCCTTGTACGGCTTGTCGAAGTCGGGCCAATCGAAGCCCGCCGTCATCGTCAGCAGATGGCCGATGTTCAATTTGGCCAAAGCCGCTCCGCTCCCTTCCGGGGGGGTCAAAAAATCGGTTACCGGCTGCTCGAGGCTCGTCAGGTCGCCGCGGTCGAGCGCGATTCCGATCAGGGCGGACAAGACGCTTTTGGTGCAAGAAAAGAGCGGCCCGATCGAGTCTTTCCCGCGATCGTGCCACTCCGAGACAACCAACCCGTCCCTCAGGACGAGCACCGATTTCATGTTCCATTCCTTCAGATGCGCGCTTCGGCTTTCCAAGTCCAACCGTTCCATGTTGCCAAACCGACCTCTCCCGCAAGTTAGTGGGCGCATGCCTCATTTTATGTAACGACGCGGCTCATTTTGCCCGTAGCTGCAAGCTTGGGACGTTATTCGCCAATCCGGTCTTCCCCCGCTCCGAAATGACCCGCATGCAAATTCGCATGACATACCGCGGCTTTGCCGCTTCCTCCGCCGCCCAGAACGCCGGATCGGCGAATATCCAAGACAGCGTCCGCTCCGCGGCCGCGCAGGCTTCCCGCTCTTCCTTCAGCAGCGTTACGCAAATCGTATAGCAAAGCGATTCGAATCGCCTTAGCTCTTCAACCTTTTCCTTAAATCCAACCATAGGGACAGCCGCCTCCAGACAATCGTCGCAAACTATCCCTTATTGTAGCCGACCGGATTTGAAAATTCGTTACGAAATGGTTAAAGCGCGCAACCTTTTCGGCGGCCCCTGCGTAAGTCCAGTATCCAACCTTTTTCGATTGTGTTATTCTTGCTATTGAGCTTTCGGACTAAAATCATACTTTTCGATACGATAGGATGTTGCGGCATGTACGACGTATTATTGAATATTATCGATCAAGTCGGTTACTTCGCGTTATTTCTCGTTCTTTGTCTGGGCCTCATCGGCCTTCCGATTCCGAACGAAGCGGTCGTCATGACCGGCGGCGCTTTGTCCGCTTCGGGCGTTCTGAAGCCCGTTCCCGCATTCGTCATGACCTGCCTCGGCATTTGCTCGGCGATGACCTTCGGATACAGCATCGGCAGGTTCGCGGGCAGCAAATTGTCGAATTGGTTCCGCAGCCAAAAAAATATCGCCAAATTCGTGTCCAAGTCCGAGCAGCTGAGCGAGCGATATGGCGGATACGCCATCAGCATGAGCTTGTGCCTGCCGTTTCTAAGGCACGCGACGCCATACGTCATGGGACTGAACCGGATGCCGTTCCGGCGCTTTATCCTTTTCGCTTACCCGTCCGCGTTCGTCTGGACGCTCATTTATTTTATCGTCGGATCGTTCGTCGGCGATCGGGTTCAGATGCTCGCGAACGACATCTACGAATACGGCCTTTGGATCGTGCTCGCGCTCGCGGCCGCGCTGCTTGGCTTTATTGCCTACAGGTATCTGAAGAAGCGGAACCGGAAGGAACAGATCGAACGCCCGATGTAGGACGGCAGATTCGGGATTCTGATACTAGGTTGCGTTAGCCGCCCGGAAGTCATTCCATCCACAGGCAAGGAGCTGTCTCAAGAGGTCAAGCGGCGACCCGAGAGGCAGCTCCTTTTTTGGCTTAAACGGCAACAAATGGCGGCGCCGGGATCGTCCCTTGGCGCCGCCATTCTTCGTCAGGAAAGCTGCTGCGTCACGACTGCTTCTCCAGCTTCGCCTCGGCCGTCTCGACCAGAAAGTCGAACAGCTCGTCGTCTTCCTCGATCAGGTCCTCCAGCTCGAGCAGCTGCTCCTCCTTGCCCGATTCGTGAAGGAAAAACAAGCCGTAGCCCCATTCGTTTCCTTTCTTGCTTTGAAGCGTAATCTCGTATTCGTTGGAATGGCCTTCCACCCCAAATTGCACCTTGCCAACGTAACCGTCTTCCTTCGAGTACGTCATCGAGGCGTCCAGTATGCTGATGTTAATCACAAAAAGCACGCTTCCTTCCTGTTCTGTTCGTTATGGCGCGAGCTGATTGATCTGCGCAAGCAGCTCGTTAATTTTGGCGATCGTATCCGGTATGCCCGTCGATTCGAAGGCCGCTCTTCCTTGCTCGATGTTGGTCAAAGCCTGGTCGATCCCCTGCTGAAGGGTCTCATTGTAGCCCGCGATCGATTGATGCAGCTCCTTCGCATAGTCGGGCACCTGCAGCCCGTTATATTGCGCGATCTGCTCCTGCAGCGCGGTCAGCCGCTCCTTAAGGTCGGTTCGAGCATTCAGGTCGTTTATCGCTTGCTCCGCCAGGCCGTTCATGTCTTGACCGAAGTCCGTCAGCGTCTGCAAGTAATTCGTCGTTTCGGTAGCAAAATTTACCGTTTGTCCCACTTGGTCCATAATACCACAGCCCGCGGTCAGAAGCATTATGAAAAGCATCATCAGGGTAACGCTCTTTCTGATCATCCCATCACTCCTCGAAAAATAATTCATCCCCTCGTCCGTTCCCGATCGCCACAGACGAACGCCTATCCGCCTCTCGGCATACATTACAATACGATACCGGCCCCGTGCCGGTTTCGCGGACGTCACAAGGAGATGATCGGAATGGAAGTTCAATTGTCGGCGCTTCACTGGATTTATCTCGTCTTCGTCGTCGCCATTATCGGTTTCATGCTGATGCGTCGCGATACGACGCTCGTCTGCATCGCGGGGATATTGGGTCTTGGCATTCTCGCCACCACCTCGGCCAGCGGATCGGTAAGCGGAATTTTCAACAGCTTTATTTATGCCATTAAGGAATTGATCGGCACGATATTAATCATATCCATCATCGTCGCCATGAGCCGGGTGCTGATCCGGACGGGAATCAACGAATATATGATCGCGCCGCTCACCCGTTTTTTCCGGACGCCCGCGCAGGCGTTCTGGGGGATCGGACTGATCATGCTCGTCACGTCCTGGTTTTTCTGGCCGTCGCCGGGCGTCGCGCTCATCGGCGCCGTGCTGCTGCCGGTTGCGCTGCGCGTCGGGCTGCCCGCACTCGGGGCGGCGGTCGCCATGAACCTGTTCGGCCACGGCATCGCGTTATCCGGCGACTACATCATCCAGGGAGCGCCGAAGCTGACGGCTGACGCGGCGGGCCTCCCGGTCAACGAGGTCATGCAAGCCAGCATTCCGCTCGTCATCGTTATGGGAGCGGTTACGACCGTTGCGGCCTACTGGATGATGCGCCGCGATCAGAAGCTTGGCACTTGGAAGGACGGTCTGATCGCGTCGACGGGCTCCCCCTTGACGCCGAACGATGATCCCGAAGCGGCATCGGACCGGCTGGCTTTGTCGCATGCGACAAAAAAATGGCTCGCCGTCCTAATCCCTTTCCTCTTTGCATTAGATGTCGTCGCCATGTTCGTTCTGAACCTGCAAGGCGGAGACGCGACCGCGCTCATCGGCGGCACGGCCATCCTCATCATGCTTCTCATTACGATGCTCACGCACAGGGGCAAGGGCTTCGAGAAAACGACCGGCTATCTCGTCCAAGGCTTCCTGTTCGGCTTCAAAGTGTTCGGGCCGGTCATTCCGATCGCCGCGTTCTTCTACCTCGGCGATTCCGGATTTCTGGCGATGTTCGGCGAGAAGCTCCCCGAAGCCTCGCACGGCATCGTCAACGATCTGGGGGTCGCCCTGGCGAACGTCGTCCCCGTTAACGGCGCAATCGGCTCGATCACGCTGACGATCGTCGGAGCGGTGACGGGCCTCGACGGCTCGGGCTTCTCCGGCATCTCGCTGGCGGGCTCGATCGCCCAATTGTTCGGCCATGCGATCGGCTCGGGCCTTGCGACGCTAACCGCGCTTGGTCAAGTAGCGGCCATCTGGGTCGGCGGCGGCACCATCATTCCTTGGGCGCTCATCCCGGCTGCGGCGATCTGCGGCGTCGATCCGTTCGAGCTTGCTCGCCGCAACCTGAAGCCGGTGCTCATCGGCCTCTTCGTGACGACGATCGTCGCGATGTTCCTTATCTAGCTTTCTTGTTCTTATAGTAAACCAAATAGGCGCAAACTAAAACAAATACGGCGGCGATAATCGGCCATAGGACGGCGCGGGACGGAAACGCCGAGTGAACGAGGTCGGCCGCCCGCGCCATCGGCGGAATCGAGCCGCTGCCAAGCGGCGCGGCATAAGCGGCGGAGCCGTCGTGCTTCACGTTCCCGCTGCACAGGCCGGTCTCGAGCGATTTGCCCTTCGCATTGGCAAAGACCAGATACCGCTCCCCTTCCTCGAAGCGGAAGCCGCAAGTTGCCCCGTCTTCCGCCGTTATCACTTCGATCGTCCGGGCGACCTGTCCCTTCCATACCTCGTTCACTTTGAAGGTCGCCTTCACCGTACGAACCTGCGGTTGGAACAAGGAAGCGGAGGACGATTTAACGGCTGCGACCTCTCCCTCGAACACGGCATGGCTCCGATCCTTGCGTTCCGTAAGCGTTCCGGGCTCCGCGCACGAGCATGCGGCAGCTTGGGCAGGCAGGATCGCCATGCCGACCGTCAGCGTTAGCAAGGCGAGCAGCATCAGCGTCCCTCTTCTTAGCATCATGGAATTTCCCCCTTCCGCCTTCTTAGACAAACTCGACTTAAGGTAAAGACGGCCAAATCGCCGTAAAAGTTGCATCATGCCAAAAATGGAAAAGGACGGGTATCCTCGGGCAACGCATTGCCTGAGCTCCCGTCCTTCTTTAATTCGCTTTTGCGGTTTGTTCGGGCTTATCGGCCAGCCCGGCTTTGCCGGGCCAGAAAGCCCGATTTCCGAGCAGCGCCGTGACGGCCGGCACGAGGAGCGGCCGGACAATGAACGTATCCATCAGCACGCCGATGGCGGTAATGACACCGAATTGGACGAGCACTTGAATCGGCAGCGTCGCGAGTACGGCGAACGTGGCGGCGAGAATGAGGCCCGCCGACGTAATAACGCCCCCGGTGTCGCTTACGCCTTCCTTGATCGCCTGGCGCAGCGGCATCGTTCTCCGTTTGTTCCAGATGCTCGATATCATGAAAATGTTGTAATCTTCGCCCAGCGCGATTAAGAAGACGAACGCATACAGCGGGATCGCGCCTTGAATCGCTTCCGCGCCCATCCACTCGTGCAGTATGATCCATCCGAGTCCAAGAGCCGCCCCGTACGACAGCAGCACGGTAGCGATGAGATAGGCCGTTGCCGTGACGGATCGCAAATAGGCTAGCAGCAGGATCATGATCAACAAGACGACGAGCGGCATGATGACGCCATTGTCGCGATTCGTCAATTCCCTCGCGTCGTACTGCGCCGCCGTCTGCCCGGCTATCCATACGTTCTTCGCCGGCTCGCCGGATCCTTCGATCGCGAGCGCCGATTCCGCCGCTTCGAAGAGACGCGGGATCGCTTCCATCGCCTCGCCCGAATACGGATTGTCGTTCAACACGACGGCGAACGCGGCGTATTGAGGATCGACGGGGCTTAATTGCGGCTCCCGGACATGATCGACGATCGGCAATGCCGCAAGCCGATCCGTCATTCCAGGCAAGCCCGCTTCGTCCATCCGGACGATGACCGTAACGGGCGCCAGATCGCCCTGAGCGAAAGCTTCGGAGATGACCGAGAAGCCTTCTCTCGACGGCATATCCTCCGGGAAGGAGGACAGCAGGTCATACGTGTACTTGATTTGCGGCGTGAATCCCGCAAGCAAGCCGAGAACAAGCACGCATGAAATAACGACGGTCCATGGTCTCGCAACGACGATTTGCCCGATTTTCGAGCCAAACGTTGCTTTGCCTTTCGCTCTGCTCCGATGAGGCTTCCCCGTCTTCGCGGCGCGCGCTTGCTCCATCGCTTCGGTTCGAGGGACGAACGGGAAGAAGGAGGCGCGGCCGAAGATGGCCAGCAAGGCGGGAATAAGCGTCAAGCTGGCGATGCCCATGATCAGGATCGACAGGCTGAACGGAACGGCAAAACGGTGATAAGCGCCATACTTGGCCGCTAGCAAGGCGAACAGCGACAGCACGACCGTGAACCCGCTCATGGCGATGGCGCCGGAAGAATCCTTGAACGCCTGCTTAAGCGCCTTCGTTTTATCGTGTTCCCGCAGCAGCTCCTGACGGAAATGCGAGATGAAGAACAAGCAATAATCGGTTCCGGCTCCGAACAACAGCACGGTCATGATCGATATCGCCTGCGCGTCGACCGTAATCCACCCTTCCCTCGCCATCCAGCCAAGCAGCGGGCTCGTCACGCCGTAGGCGAAGCCGACGCCGACGAGCGGCACGACCGCGAGGATCGGCGACCGGTAAATAAGGAGCAGCAGAATGAGGACGAGCAGCACCGTCGCGATCAGGAGCGATACGTCGGCTCCCATGAACAAGTCCGTGGCGTCCACCGATATGCCGACGGGTCCGGTAATGCGAACGCTCAGCTCGGATTCGTCGTCAACCGGCACCGCGAACGGGTCGCTTCCGGCCTGCTCGCGAATGATCGACTGGATCGATGCCAAATTTTGCTTCAGCAGCCCGGTCTCCGTCAGCTCTGCGAACGTAACCGGCTGCACGAGCGTCGATCCGTCTTCGGAGGCGTACCGAAGCAGCGAGGTTGCCGGCATTTCATGCAGCGGGAGCGATCCTTGCTGCGCTTCCAGCGGCTTGGCCGCGAGCGCCGACGACAACGACCGGATCCCCTCGAAATCGCCTTCCGTCAAGCCTCCTTCCCGGTGCCAGACGATGAGGGCGGGGATGCCGGAGTCGGTGGGAAAATATTGCTTCATGATCCGTTCGGCTTGAACGGACGGACTGTCCGCCTCCAAATTCAACGCATTGTTCTTCTCGTGATCGCCGACTTGCGGCAGCGCGATGCTAAGCCATACGGCCGCGACGATCCATGCAACCAGCGTGACGAAGCGGGTTGTTCTGCCGGCAACGAGCCCGGCAAGCTTCTCGAGCATGACTGGCCATCCTCCGTTTCCTTGTCCTTCGATTTCGATTACAATAGACAGATGCTTATAAATTAATTATATATACCGAAAGGTTAATTTTACAATCTCATTATTGCGACGTATGGAATGGAAGGATGACCGACATGGACGACAATCAAAAACGGAAGCCCGGACGCCCCAAAGGAGGGGCCGGTTCGACGCAGACGCATATATTGCGCGCGGCCGCTTACCTGTTTATGGAGCAGGGCTACGAGAAGGTATCGCTCGAAGGCGTGGCGCAATCTTGCGGTGTAACGAAAGCCAGCGTATACTACTACTTCGATAACAAAAGCGTGCTATTCACGGAATCGCTCCTGTTCGTGCTACGATCGGCGTACGATCACACGGAAAAAATCATAAACGGCGAGGGGACGCTGCAAGAGCGGCTGACGGTCGTGGCGAGCAGGCACATGAGCAATGCACACCTCGAATTCGAAACAATGATGCGGGAAGCGGCCGAAGGGTTGTCGGCGGAGCAAATCGCCCGCATCCGCGACAGCGAGCGGGCCATTCACGAGCTGCTTGCCGGCGTATTCCGCAAGGCGATGGAAGCCGGCGAGATTACGCGCGGCGACGAGCTGCTCTGCGCACACCTGTTCACGGCGATGCTGAGCGTAAAAAACCGCAAAGAGATCGTAAATGTTCACAAATCGGCGGAACAAGCGGCCGAAGAAATCGTAAAATTATTGATGACGGGGCTTGTCCCCCGAACGACATCCTAACATTCGGAGGTTAGTTTATGCTCAAAACCGCGCTGGGCCGGCTTCGCATCGTCGGCTTGCTGGAAGGGATCTCCTTCCTCGTGCTGCTTCTGATCGCGATGCCGCTCAAATACTGGGCCGATATGCCCGACGCCGTCATGATCGCCGGCAGCCTGCACGGGGCGTTATTTATTCTTTACATGCTGGCCGGCCTTCACGTTTGGATCGTTCACCGCTGGTCGATCGGTAAGGTCGCGCTCGCTTTTATCGCCGCCTTCCTCCCGTTCGGCCCGTTCGTGCTCGACCGGAAGCTGCTGCGGGAAGAGAAATAGCCGCCGCAACGACAAAACAAGCGGACCCGCCTCCAAGAAGCGGGTCCGCTTGTTTCGGTGAAAGCTTTGTCCTGGCGTCCGTTACAAAATAATGAAATAAAAAAGGGCCGCAAGCGCGAAACGGTAATACGCAAACCAGGAAAGCTTGATTTTCTTCATCAGGTTGATGAAGGTGACGACCGCGACCATCGCGACGACGAACGCGGCGATCAGGCCGATGAGGAACAGCGGCAGATCCGCCATCGTTAGAAACTCGCGGCTCTTGATCAGATCGACGCCGCTTGCTCCGGCCATGATCGGCACCGATACGATGAACGTAAATTCCGCCGCCGCCTTCTGGCTCGCCCCGAACAGCATGCCGCCGGAAATCGTCGAGCCCGAACGGGAGAAGCCCGGCCACAGCGCCAGCACCTGGAAGCAGCCGACCGCGAACGCCTGCTTATAGGTGATGTCGTCGAGCTCCTCCGCGGACGGCTTCTTCCTCACCCGGTCCGCGACGATCATCAGGATGCCGCCCGCGACAAGCCCGATCAGCACGGTCTGCGGACCGAACAAGTACTGCTTGATCAAGCCGTGCAGCAGCACGGCGCAGACGCCGGCGGGGATTAAGGCAAGCAGAATATGTAACGCGTTGAGCCCCGAGCCCTTCCCGAACTTGAAGTTGAGCAGGCTCGCGAACCGCTGGCGGTACAGCACGAGCACGGCGAGCACCGCCCCGAACTGAATGACGACCTCGAACGTCTTCGCCCGCTCGCCCGTAAAGTTCAGAAGGTCCGCCGTCAAGATCAAATGACCGGTTGACGATACGGGCAAAAACTCCGTCAAGCCTTCCACGATGCCCATGATTATGGCATTAATTAAATCGCCCAACGCTCCACTCTCCTTCTCCGTCCGATTGCAATGTCGGCTTCTCTATACATGCTTATGCATGTCCGTATTCGCCAATCTCATTTTCCGATAAATCGGTATGGATTTCAATCTTCCGGATCCGGTTATTGTCGCGTTCGCGAATAATAAACGTCAAATTGTCGAACGTCCAGGGCTCGCCGACCGGAAGCTCCGGCTTCTGATTGAACAGCCAGCCGCCGATCGAGTCGACGTCGTCGCATTCCAATTGCGTGCCGGCCGCCGCGTTCACCTCGCTGATCAGCGCCTTGCCGTCCACGAGATATCGCTGCGGTTCGATCGCTTCGATCTCCTTCACCTCGTCCTCGTCGAACTCGTCGCGGATCTCGCCGACGATTTCCTCGATAATGTCCTCAATCGTGATGAGGCCCGCCGTGCCGCCGTATTCGTCAAGCAGCAGCGCGATATGAACGCGTTCCTGCTGCATCCGCTTCAGCAGCTTCTTGATCGGCGTCACCTCCGGCACCGACATGACCGGCTGCAGCAGCGAGCGAAGGTCGAGCTCGCGGTCGGAGTCGTAATGGAGGAAAAACTGCTTCGTATTCAGAATGCCGATAATATTGTCCTTGCTCCCTTTC
This sequence comes from Paenibacillus arenilitoris, assembly GCF_014705655.1. Lineage (GTDB taxonomy): Bacteria > Bacillota > Bacilli > Paenibacillales > Paenibacillaceae > Pristimantibacillus > Pristimantibacillus arenilitoris. Next base: position 81,712 of record NZ_JACXIY010000027.1, read on the forward strand.
GCCACCGGAAACCGCGTATACTGCTCCCTCTTGATCGTCTCGACGTTCTCTTCACGCGACCGCTCGATGTCGAGGCAGATCATGTCCGTCCTCGGAACCATAATCTCGCGCGCAAGCCGTTCGTCGAATTCGAAGATCCGGCTGACGTAGCCGTATTCGCTCATGTTGATTTTGCCGCTCTCGTAGCTCTCCGACAAAATAATGCGGATCTCTTCCTCCGAATGCGCCTCGTGCTCGTGGGCAGGCTTGAAGCCGAACAGGCGAACGAGACCGTTCGCCGACCCGTTCAGCAGCCAGATGAAAGGGTACATCACTTTATAGAACACGATGATGATCGGAGCCGTAAGCTGACTGATTCGCTCCGACATAATGATGGCGAGAGATTTCGGGAACAGCTCGCCGAGTACGACGTGCATGTACGTCACGATGACGAAGGAGATGACGAACGACAGCAGCGTGCTGAGATCGCCCTCGATGCCCAGCCTGTCGAAGAGCGGATGCAGAAGCTGCTCGATCGTCGGTTCCCCGAGCCAGCCGAGCCCGAGCGCCGTAATCGTAATGCCCAGCTGGCAGGCGGATAAGTAGCCGTCCAAATTGGTTGTGACCCGCTCGACCGCCTTCGCGTTTTTGACCTTCTCGGCGACCATTTGGTTGACGCGGCTTGACCGCATTCGAATAATGGCGAACTCCGTCGCGACGAAGAACGCGGTGAATCCGAGCAGCAGGGCGAACACCAGAAGCTTTAATACCATCGAAGTCTCCTTCTGGCAGTTGGTGATGCGTTTAGTAGCCTACCTCGACCGACGCGATCACGACGTAGATCAGATCGTTCTTGTCCTCCTTTTCGGGCAGGACGACGCCGCTCGTCGTCAGCATGCCGCCGTCGGTCAGCTCGACCGTCACTTGGCCGTAAGGCAGGGCGGCCTTCACCTGATCGACGTCGAGCAGTTCCTTGTCGCAAGGCAGCGCCAGCTTCACCCGCACCTTCATGTTGTCCAGGCTGCCGCCCGGCAGGACGGAACGAAGTCCCGGCATCGAATTGTGGTGAATGGCGTTCTGAACCGCCCGGATCGAGGCTTTCGTTATGTTCTGGCCGTGCAGGTCGCATCCCATGCCGATTTCTATGAAAAATAGGTTGTCCACTTAAGCAGTCTCTCCTTTATTAACCAAATTCATACGATTTGCACCGGTTACCAGGGTACTTCGTCGTCATGGCCGGCTGGCTGTGCCGCGGCTTCCTCTCCGTCCGCGCTTTCGGACGGCTTCCCGCTGCCGATAAGTGGCATGATTTGCTCCAAATCTTGCGGCTGCAGCAGCTCGACCGGCGACATGCCTTTGTCGAACTGGAAGGCGTCGCCTTCGATGACGACGACGTATCGGCCGTTGTGCTTGGCAAAATGAATCGAAGCCCCGAAATCGGCCAGCAGCCCTCTGACCGTCACGCCGTCCAGCTTGAACGCGAACGGAAGATCCGGCTTCTGCTCGACGAGCGCGGCCGCCGCGACCTCCACCTGCTCCTGCGGCCACCATTCCTGCAAATCGCGCTTCTCGCTGGCCGCCCATACTTCGACCGCGTTCTCCTCCTCGCGCCGCTCGGTGCTCTCGTCCTCCTGCCACTTGTCGGCGATGTATTGATGCACCATCTCGACGACCTGCTCGCCCATAACCTCCGGAAGAGGCTTCTCGTACGAGACGTACTTCAAGAAATCCTCGAAATAACGGGCATGCGAGGCTTGATGGATCTTCAGCTCCCACTGCTCCAGCATGCCCTCCTCGGGCATATGCGGATATTGGATCGACTTGATGCTGCGGGCGCTGATCGCCATCTCCACCTGCGAGATCAGGTTGCGCTCGTCGGAGATGCGGGCGATCTTCGGCTCGAAATCGCATTTCAGCAAAAATAAAAACGGCTCGTCGAAATACGTATTCAGCTTCGATAAGGCGACGACGAACGCGCCTCCCCGAACGGCGCTCGTATCCATGTAAATGCGGACGAGCTCGTCGGCGATGCCGATGAACCTCTCCTTCGAATCCGCGTCGCGCAGCCGCTGGAACAAATTGTAGTTCTGGTTGCTGCCGAGCTCGTAGCCCGGCTCCACCATGAACCGGCCGATCTTCGTCGGGGCGCCGGCCGAATTCGGGTTGCGCTCGACCTTTCGCTTCACGATCCGCTTGAACTCGTCGTCCAGAAACTTCTGAATTTCGCTGTCCTCGTACGTATCCGCGTCAAGCGTCTGGTAATGCTTGAACCGCTTGCCGGACGACGTCGCGCTTTCTTCCCCATCGGTATGAATCACGAAAAAAGACAAATATTGCAGGTGAAAATCCACGTTTAATGACCGCCCTCCGCCAGCTTGATCAACACTCTTCTTTTCCTGTAAAGCATCGTTGCCGCTTCCGCCACGTCGCTTAGCATCCCGCGGTTAATGAACGCGCCGAACAGCATGCCGGCGATCGGGATCATCTGGAACAGCTTCTTCCAGCCGAAGTTGTCGCGGTAGACGGCGACGACCTCGCGCCAGCCTTGCAGCTGCGACAGCATTTGCCGGCTCCGTCCGTCCGAATCGTAGGCGCTCAGCTCCTCGAGAATCGCTTTTTTGCCGACGATATCGGAAGAGGCGAACTGCATCACCTTGACGGCAAATATCCGCTCTTCCTTCAACTTCGGATCGAAGCCGTAGCAAATGGCGATTTCCTGAATGATCTTGAGCGACAGCCCGAGAATCGCCGGAATGTCGACCGCCAAGGTGAACATGCCGCCGAAGCCCGTCGTCGCGCCTTGAATCGTCGCCATCTTCGAGCGGCTGGAAGCGAGCCCTGCAGCCGCCTGATTCATGACCGCAATCGGCAGAGCCCCGGCTTCCTCGAGCGTAAGCGGCTCTTCAAGCGGACGCTTCTCGCCGGCCGGGACCGAATGGCGCCGCAGCTGATCCAGAACCGAGCGCTCGGACACCAAATATTTGCCGCCGTTTTGAATATAGCCGCCGACTTCATCGACCGCTTGGCCGATTTTTTCCTGAAGGAATTTAGGGGTCAGCTTATCCAGCAGCAGGAACGGGAGCCGACCGAGCTTCTCCCAGAACCACAAATCCTTCTGCCCGCGCTCCCATTCCTCGATTTCCTTTAATGACGTTTGCAAATTTTGTTTCGTATCCTGCACCGGCGTTCACTCTCCTGTTTAGATTAGGTTGTTATACGACCGATGCAGCCTTTCGGATTCGCCATTGGCGCTTATTTCCCGATCAGCGGCGTGAGGCTTCCGATGTGCAGCAGCTTCAGCTTATGCAGCGCACGGGTACAGCCGACGTACAACAATTTGGCATCAAGGCCCGAATACGCTTCCTCGCCCGCGTCCGCGATCAGCACCGCGTCGAACTCCAGCCCTTTGGACAAATAGACCGGCACGACGGACAAGCCGCCGCCGTAGGCAGGCTGCTTGCTCTGGACGAGCGAGGCGTCAAAACCGCTGTCGAGCAGATGCGTATGGATGCGTTCGCATTCCTGCGCCGTGCGCCCGATGACCGAAATCGTCTCGTAATGGCCCTGCTCCCGCCACAAGCGAACGGTCGAGGCGATATCCGCCAGCCATCCGGCTCTCGCCGATTCCGCCGATTCGACGGGGTCGCCGCTTCGGAATACCGGGACGGCCGGCTTCACCCCGCCGGTCATCTCGCCCAATATTTTGTTCGCGAATTCGATGATTTCCATCGTCGATCGATAGCTGCGGTTCAGCTCGAAGAAGCCGACCTGCTCTTCGACGAAGATCGAAGTAAGCTCCGACCAGCTTTGAATGCCGGCATAGGCGTGGATGCCCTGCTGCAGATCCCCAAGCACCGTCATGGACGCGGTGCGCTGGCATAACCGCAGCACCTCAAGCTGGAACGGCGAATAATCCTGCGCCTCGTCGATGACGATATGGTCGAACGCCTGTTTCGGCAGGCCGTACAGCTGAAGCTGGATATAGGCAAGCGGCGCCAAATCCTCTGCCGCCGCCGCGTTTTTGCCAAGCCGCTCGCCGGTCCGCTCGGCAATCGCTTTCGGTATGCCCTTGGAAGCCTGCTTGCCCTGGAACAGCGACGCGTACAGCTCGACCGACGAGTAGGATGGGATTTTTTTCGTGAATGCATTGAATTTCGCTAGCGCCTTCGACCTTATTTTTTTGTCCGCTATCTTCCTCATCTTCAGCTCCGATTCGAACCAGCGCCGGATTCGGCTGACGAGCCGGTCGCGCTTGTTCATGAGCGTCTCTTCGCCGTAATCGGTATCGTACCACTCGCGCATAAGCGCCGGCGGCAGCTCGAGTCCGTCGACCGGGACGAAGGGCACGACCGGGACGATCTTTTTCTCGAAATCGGCAAGCTTCTCGTCCACGATCGCTTTGAAGGCCAAGCTTCCTTTGAAGCGGCCGGAGGAATGCTCGATTTCTTCCGCCGTCCGATGCTGCTCGAACCAATACGCCATCGTCTCCGAAGGATCTTGCAGCGTGACGCTCTTCTCCAGCAATTCGAACGCCCAGTCGCCGAACGTCGTTTGCTGGATGTCGCCTACGCCGAGTTCCGGAAGAACGCCGGAAATGTAATCGAGAAACATCCGGTTGGGCGCGAAAATGATCATCCGCTCCGCCCGCATCCGATCCGCGTACTGGTAGAGCAAATAGGCCAGCCGGTGCAGCGCCACGGTCGTCTTGCCGCTTCCCGCCACGCCTTGGATGAACAGCGCTTTGCCGCGTTCCGCGCGGATGATGCGGTCCTGCTCGCCCTGAATGGTCGAGACGATGTCGCGCAGCTTGTTATCCTTGTTCTCGCCCAGTCTGTATAATAGAAATTCGTCAGTGACCGAGCCTTCCTCCTGGCCGCGCACGAAGCTGTCGACCAACCGGACGATCTCACCCTGACGAATCATGAAATTCCTTTTCAAATGAACGTGGCCCGATATTTCGCCGTCCGGCGATTCATAGGCGGCCGGCGCGTCCCCGCCGGTGAAGGAATAGAATAGGCTCGCGACGGGCGCGCGCCAATCGATGACGAGCAATTCGTTGCTCCCTTGCTTGGCAACGCCGGCTTTGCCGATATACAGAGGCTTCGGCTCGCCGGCCGGCAGCTCCTGAAAGTCGATTCTTCCGAAATACGGCTCCTTCTTCGAGATTTCGAGCCGCTGCCGCCGCTCTTCCTGCTGCAGATCGAGCATTTGCTCCGTAAAGTCGTCTCCTTTGTAGCGCGGACCGATCGCCTGCAGCTGGGCCGAGATGTCGCGCAGCGACTCCGTAAGCCGCCGCTGTTCTTCTTGATAGGCACTTTGAACAGTCAATTCAGTTACCTCCTAAGCGTAATGTTGTAAAAAAGGCGAAGTCCCACTATACCATAAACCGGCCAGGCGGATCAATCAAATATTGGAATAAGGCCCCGTCAGCCAGACGATCCCCCAGACGAGAAGTACGTTCAGGCCGAAGAGCATCGGAACGCCGACAACGAACGAGCGATGCTTCGTTTTGTGCCGCCACGCGCTCATCCCGAGCCAGGTGCCCGCTGCGCCGCCGGCGGCGCTGAGCGCGAACAAGCGCTTCTCCGGCACCCGCCTGCGCTGGCGCTTTGCCCGCTTCTTATCGTAGCCCATCAGAAAAAAGGTCCACAGGTTTATAATAATCAAATACGCGATCAACAAATATATAGCCATGATGAAGTCCTTCACCGTCCTTTGCGGAGATTGTCCCGATCGGACGCGGCCGGGACCGTCAATTCGGCCTCGGCTTCGCCCTGCTCGTCGGGACGGCCGTATACGGATCGTCCGGCCAGTAATGCTTCGGATACCTTCCCTTCAAATCCTTCTTCACTTCGAAATACGCGTTCTCCCAAAAACTTCGCAAATCCCTCGTCACCTGCACCGGACGCTGGGAAGGCGACAGCAGATGGAGCGTGACGGGTAGCGTGCCTCTCGCGAGGCGAGGCGTCTCCTTCATCCCGAACAGCTCCTGCAGCCGAACGGCGAGAACGGGCGATTCCGGATCGCCGTAATCGACGGGGATGCGCGAGCCGCTCGGAACGACGATATGCGTCGGCACCTGCTCGTCCAGCTCCTGCCGCTGCTTCCAGCTCAACATCCCTTCCAGCAGCTGCTGCATCTGCAGCTTCTGCAGGTCGGATCGGCTCTTCATCCCGTAAATATGCGGCTTCAGCCACAGGTTCAGCGAGCCGAGAAGCGCCTCGTCGGAGACGTCCGGCCAGTCGCCGCCGCCGCGCGCCATGAGCCGCATTCGCGCTCTCAGCTGCGAAGCCTGTTTGTTCATTGGCAGATAACCGAGCCCGGCCCCGCGAACCGCGCAGAGCAGCGTCTCCGCCACCTTCTCCGCGTCCTGCCGTTCCTGCGGCGCCTCTTTTAATATGACCGCGCCGAGCCGCGTGCGTTTGCGCGAACGCACCGATTCGGAAGCGGGGTCCCATGCGACGATATCCTCGTTCTCGATGTAATCGGCCAAATACCGCTCGATATCGCTTATGGAAAGCTCCGCCGCAAGCCGGATCCGGCTCTCCGTGCCCGCATCGTCGAGCTCGCAGGCCGCAAGGTAAGCGAAGCGCGACAACGGCTGCAGCTCGGGCAGCTCGGCTCCTCTCCCATTTGCCAGCAAGTAGCGGCCGTCGCTCCGCCGCTGGGCGATCCGGTCGGGATAGGCGAGCGCGATCAAGGCGCCGACGGGCACCTGTCCGTTGGCGGCCGATCCGTCGGCCGCCTGCAGCTGCTTCGCAAGCCTCTCCCATTGTTCGGCCTGAGCCGCAATCCTGAGCGAAGCTCCTCTGGCGGGATGGTCTCCCCCATACGCTCTCCCTCCGTCCCCGGCCAGCCGATGCAGCTGCTCGATCCGAAGCTGAATGTCGACGTTCCGCTCCGCCTGCAGTAGGTCGCGTTCGCTTAGCAGCGCCGCGAGTACGCAAGACTCCCGTGCGGCGCCGAGCGCGGAAGCTTGAATAATCATGCCGCCGAGGCGAGGATGCAGGCCGAACTTGGCCATCCGCATACCCGCTTCCGTCGGTTTGCCCCGCTCGTCGATCGCCTTCAGCTGCTTCAATAAGGAACAAGCTTGCTCATACGACGAGGCGGGCGGTTCGGTCAGCCATTCCAGCTCTTGCGGGTCCCTTATCCCCCAGACCGCAAGCTCCAGCGCCAGCGGCGCAAGGTCCGCTTCGAGCATCTCGGGCGCGCTTTGCTCAGGCAAGTACGGATGCTCCCGCTCCGGCCACAGCCGGTAGCAGACGCCCGGCGCAAGCCGGCCCGCCCGGCCTCTCCGCTGATCGGCCGACGCCCTGGAGACCGGAACGGTCTCCAGACGGGACATGCCCGTTCGGGGAGAGAAGCGCGGAACGCGCATAAGGCCGCAATCCACGACGACGGTAACGCCTTCGACCGTCAGGCTGGATTCGGCGATCGACGTCGCAAGCACGACCTTCCGCTCCCCCTTCGCGCAGGGCGCCACCGCGGCGTCCTGCCGCTCGAGCGGCAGGCTGCCGTGCAGCTCCTCCGCCCGCACGTTCGGCGGAAGGCCGGCTCCCGAGAGCCACTTGGCGACTCGGCGAATTTCGGAGACGCCGGGCAGGAACGCCAGCACGTCGCCGTCATGCGCGCGGAGCGCTTCCAGTACCGCCCGACCGACATGCGGTTCGATCGGACCCGATAGTCGCGCGGGCGAATACGCGGTCGCGACCGGGAAGGCGCGGCCTTCGCTCCTGATGACCGGCGCGCCGCCGAGCAGCTCCGCGATCGGCTCCGTATCCAGCGTCGCCGACATGACGACGATGCGCAGATCGTCCCGAAGCAGCGATTGCGACTGCAGGCTGAGCGCCAATCCGAGATCGCCGTGAAGATGGCGCTCATGAAATTCGTCGAATAACAGCGCGCCGACCTGCTCAAGCGCCTGATCCTCCTGGAGCATGCGGGTAAGAACGCCTTCGGTGACGACCTCGATTCGCGTACGAGGCCCTATGCGGGAGTCGAGCCGGACGCGGTAGCCGACCGTTTCGCCCGCCTGCTCGCCGAGCGACTTTGCCATGAACTGCGCGGCCGAACGCGCAGCCAGCCTTCTCGGCTCGAGCATGACGATCTTCTTGCCGCCGAGCCATGCTTCGCCGAGCAGCGCGAGCGGCACGCGCGTCGTCTTGCCCGCGCCCGGCTCCGCGACGAGCACCGCGTTACCCGCGTTGCGCAGCGTCTCAAGCAGCTGCGGCATGACGGCGTCGACCGGCAACTGATCTTGCTTCATGTCGATTTCCCCTTTTGTTCCGCCATATCTCTACTTCACGATTCGCAGCATCTGCACGACGGGCCGGTTATCCCCGGGCAAGGACGCTTCCTTGCTGAGCAGCTGCGAAGAGCCGTCGCCGTCAAGGAAGATCCCGTCCGCCAGCTTGCCGTCCCCGACGCTCGAGATAATCGCCTCCCGGAACAGCGCGAGCGACCCTTTCGTTTCGCTGACGATCAAATACAATTGGCCATCCTCTTCGTATACGGCCGCCGAACGGAGCCTGTCCTCGCCCGGGAACGGCGCGTTCTCCTTCATCGCCTGCTCCGCCCAGCCCGCGTCGTCCCCGAGCGACATGCTGATGCCGCCCTGCGCCCAGAACCGGGTATGGTCCTTCACCTTAAGCTCGGACGCCCTGCTTGCGATCTGTACGCTCAGCCTGTCTGCGGCGCCGTCCCAGACCAGCGTGCCTCTTGCGTATTTGACGTTCTCGTCGCCCGCGCCGAACTTGCCGATCTGCGCGTTCACGGGCAACCCGTTAACGATTCCGATGCTGAGCAGCTGATTCCCGTAAAAAAAACCGCCGTTAATGCCGACCTTCTTCGCGAGCGTCACATTGTCATGGATCGCTTCGAGCGTCACGTAGACCGGCTTTGTCCGAAGCACGTGAAGCTTCATCCCGTTCGGAGCCGTCTTGGCGAAATACGTATAATGGAGCGTCTCATCGAGGCTCGCGTCATTCGCCGGCGCCTTATTGCCAAGCAGAAGCACCATCCCGTAGAACAACAGCGCCAGCACGGCCAGAATGCCGGCCAATATGCCGGCAGCCGCGAGCTTGTTCCTTCCGCTCAGCGCGGCCTCTTTCCCGGCCGGAATGGCATTTTTTTGTTCGTTTCCCGTCACTTAAACCAACCTTTCGTCCGAAACCAAGCGTACATCGAAATACCTGTCGCCAGCATGACCAGAATGACGGCAAAATACCCCCAGCTCCAATCGAGCTCGGGCATATACGTAAAATTCATGCCGTAAATGCCGGCCAAAAACGTCAGCGGCATAAAAATGGTCGTGATGACCGTGAGCGTCTTCATGATCGTGTTCATCCGGTGGGAATTGTAGGAGATGTAGCTGTCACGCAAATCCGTCGTAATCTCCCTGCAGGAATCGAGCATCTCCGAGAGCTTGAGCAGATGATCGTACACGTCGTGATAAAACGCCAAATACGGCTTCAGCCCTTCGATCCGGTCCGAGTTGATCAGCCGGTACAGCAGATCGCGCATCGGCACGATCGTCTTGCGCAGCCTAAGGAGCCGCGAACGGATGCTGAAAATGTCGTTCATCATCTTCTGCGACGGGTCGCTGTCGCCGCCGATCTCCATGTCGAGCAAATGCTCCTCAAGCTCCTGCACGGCGGGGAAATAACGGTCGACCAGCTTGTCGATCACGAGATAGGCCGCATACAGATGCCCTCTTTCCGGAAGCGGCGCGGCGGACAGCAGCTTCTTGCGCGCCTGTTCGATCTCGGCCGAGGGCTCGTAATGGAACGTAACGATGAACCGCCGCCCGATGAACAGGTTGATTTCGTTCACGGACAGATGCTTGTCTTCGATATCGTGGAGAACGAGGAAGTGAACGTCGTCGTAATGGTCCATCTTGGGCCGCTGCAGGAGATGGTAGCAATCCTCGATCGCCAGCGGATGAAACCGGAAGTACGTATCGAGCAATTTGCACTCGTCTTCCTTCGGATCGCAAAAATCGACCCAAAACCAATCGAGGTCGGCCGCTTCCAATTGATCGACCGTCAAATCCGATAGCCATTTTTTGTCATTCGTATAGCCGATAATGCTAATCAACGCGTTAACCTCCGATCAAGCGTCCGAACTTGCGACTAATCTATTTTACATGAAAAGAGACGAGTTGTAATGGTTAAGGCTGCGTTTCGGCGGGCATGTCCGAATATTTCGCCTGCAGCAGCTCCGCGAACCGCCTTATTTCCTCCAAGTTCAAATCCAGCGAGCGAACATAACGTTTGTCCGACAATTTCCGCTTTACTTCGCCGTCTTCGTTCAAAATTTCGCGATACCGGTCATCCTTGACCAGAAGCTCGAACCATTCATAATCGCGCGCCAAGGCGGCAAGCCGCTTCTTGTGCTTTCTCTTTCCGCGCCGGGCCGGCCAGCTTGAGCCGTCGGTAACGAACAGCTCGGCCAGAATCTCTAAGACCGTCTCGATTAGTAGATATCATCTAAGCACAACCTTTCCTTCCTTTCTAGGGATGTTTTCATACGGATGTCGGCAGGGAATCGCACTTGTCGAACGAATAATTTTAAGTATAATACGATACGATTTTCCGGGTATATCCATTGTCAGGGTATTTGCCGGGGGCAGGAGGCAACATGTCTTATCATTTTAACAGAATATGGCTGTCGACAAAATTCGGGGAAATTCAGAGGCGAACGCTGAATGTATTGGAGCAGCTTGATGACGAACAGGTGAATTGGAGGCCGAACGAGGCAAGTCACAGCATCGCGGCGCTCATCAAGCATATGGAAGGAAACATGAATGAAAGAGTGATTAACGGCATTTTGGGCGGGAAGACGGTTAGAGATCGCGAGCAAGAGCTTCGGCCTTCGCATACGACGAAATATGAGCTTCACAGCATTGTAAATGACAAGCTTCAGCTTGTTATCGATACGGTTAACCGAATATCGGACGCCGAGCTCGAAGCGACGCAGACCGTAAGAAACAAGGAGCGGACGAATCTGGACATGCTTCATCAATGCGCCGCTCATTATTCGGAGCATATGGGCCAAATCTTCTATGTTGCGAAGCAGTTATTGGGAGACCGCTACGTCTCCACCTCCATTTAGCCGCTTCCTCGAAGCATGACGGCGCATTCGTGCACGGTCAGGCTGCCCGGCCGCATAAGGTTGGAATGCTGACCCGCATCGCCCTAACCCTATATGCCGGACATGCAGTCGGGACCGATTTTGTTGCGAAAATGCCCTACGTTGCGCGCGGCGCGCAAGCAGTCTATTCATGCGCTATTCTTACTAATCTTCATGCTGTGTCCGACCGGCCTCGAGCACCGCGCCGTACACCGCTTCGCCGATCGCGCAGCCGATCGTCGTCGCCGCTCCCGCATAGGCGTGCGCCGCATCCCAGCGCGGATGCTGGCTCACCCCGACGACGACGGCGTCGGTCGTCGTGCCCGTCGCGGTCTCGCCGGTCGCCCGCTCAACGATCCCAAGCCGCTGCAGCGCCGCCGACTTCGCCTCGGTTGCCGTAATGACCGCGTTCACCATCGCCGACTCGGTCATCCGGCCGTCGATTAATAGAACGGTGTTGATCGTTCCCGGCGCGTAAGCCGGAAACGTCCGGCGCGGCATGCCGGCTCTCGCCGCGTTCCTCGTGCCGACGGTAACGCAGCATAGCAGCGCGAAACGGTCTCCCTCGACCTCCTTGACCGAAGCATGCGTCAGCTTGGCCGCCGTCAGGAGGCCGACCGTATGCCGCGGATCGCAGCCCCACTCGCCGCACATCGCGATCAAATCCCGCACGGGATCGTCGCAGCGATACGTCAGCGGCACCTTCCAATTCACGATCCGGTCGGCATGGGAGAAACCGCCGGGGTGAACGGCGCTGCTAAGCGCATGCAGCCTCTCCGGACACGCCGCTTCGATCCGGTCTTCCAGCAAGCACAACGTTGCACCCTTCCAGACGGCAGACCGGTAGCAATCGCCACCTCCTCGAAAAGGCTGCGTCATCGCTCTTCCTCCTTCGAAAGTCCTATCAGCCCGTATAGGAACGGGATATCCAAATGCGTCCTCACGTGCTCCGCCAGCCGGTCGAACGCCCGCTCGCGGCTTTCGGAGAACCGAAGCGCGGCAGGCAGCGGCTCGAGGCCTTTCGCTTCCCGAATCTCGTTAAGCCAGGCTCTGCGAAAATCGTCGTTGTGCAGGATGCCGTGCACGAACGTCCCCCATGTTCGGCCGTCCCGGGAGCGCGCTCCTTCCGGTTCGTAATCCTTCCCGCCCGCATCCGGATGCTGCGCTCGAATCCGGAACGGACGAGGGAGCTGCGTCTCCGCTTCCGGCCATACGACCTCGCCCATATGAATTTCATAGCCTGCAATCGGCGTTTCCGCTCCGCCACTTGCTAGGCCGGCCATCCCTTCGATCCGGATCGTTTTTTTCGTTTCCGCGAATCTGACCTCGAACGGGAAAAAACCGAGCCCGTCCGTCTCTTCCACCGCCGCTTCCACGCGGAGCGGATCGCGCAGCTTCGCCCCGAGCATTTCGTATCCGCCGCATATGCCGACCGTCCATCCGCCTTCCCCCGCGTGGCTTCGCAGCAAATCGTCCAGGCCGGATTGCCTCAGCCAGATTAAATCCTCGATCGTATTTTTGCTTCCCGGCAAAATGACGGCATCGGGGCTGCCCCACTGACCCGCGTGCCCGACGTAGCGAAGCTTCACGTCCGATTCATGCCGCAGCGGATCCATATCGGTGAAATTCGATAAGCGCGGCAGCCGGATGACCGCGATGTCGAGCTCGCCGGCATGTCCGGCAGCATCCGCATGCGGGACCGCTGCCCGGTTCTTCGAAAGCGACAACGAATCTTCGTCCTCCAGCTCCAAATCCGGCAAATACGGAATAACGCCGAGCACCGGCTTGCCCGTCCGCGCTTCGAGCCAGTCGAGCCCCGGCTTCAGCAGCGACACGTCGCCGCGGAATTTATTGATGACGAACCCGCGCACGCGGTCCCGCTCCTCCCGCTCAAGCAGCTCGAGCGTGCCGACGATCGAAGCGAAGACGCCGCCGCGGTCGATGTCGGCAACGAGAACGACCGGCGCGTCGGCCCAGGCGGCCATGCGCATATTGACGATGTCGCGGTCCTTCAGGTTGATTTCCGCCGGGCTTCCCGCGCCTTCCAGCACGACGATGTCATAAGCCTCCCTCAGCCGGTCGAGCGACTCCCGCACGATGCGGCCGGCCGCAGGCAGATAGTCGTCGCGGTATTCGCGCGCGTCGTAATCCCGAAGCGGCTTGCCGTGCACGACGACCTGCGATCTCATCTCGCCGGAGGGCTTGAGCAGGATCGGGTTCATGTCCGTCGTCGCGAGAATGCCGCAGGCGTCGGCCTGCATCCCCTGCGCCCGCCCGATTTCCTTGCCGTCCCACGTGACGTAGGAGTTAAGCGACATGTTTTGCGATTTGAAAGGAGCGGTTTTGTGGCCGTCCTGCGTGAAAATGCGGCACAAAGCCGCGGTAATCAAGCTTTTGCCCGCGTCGGAAGACGTCCCCTGCACCATGATCGTACGCCCGTTCGGTTTCCTGTCGCTCATGCTTCCCCCTCTCCGCCGCTTGGCCGGATACAGCTCTCCAGCGCGCTCAGCAGCCGCTCGTTCTGCTCCCTTAGCTTTACGGCTACCCGGATATAAGTGTGATCGAGCCCCGGAAAACGCGAGGCGTCGCGGATAAGCACGCCTTGCTTGCCCATTTGCAGCTGCAGCATGCTGGCGCTGAGGCCGGCAGACTCCGGAATGCGGCAGAGCAAATAATTGGCCGAGCTCGGGACGACGCCGAAGCCATGCGCTTCAAGCGCGGCCGTAAGCGATGCCCGCTCCCGCCCCAGCCATGCCAGCGTTCGCCCGGCAAATTCCTCCTCGGCAAGCACCGCCTCGCCGATCTCCTGCGCGAGCGAGTTCACGCTCCACTGCACTTGCAGCGCGCGCAAGCGGCTGAGCGGCTTCGGCATGCCGACGATATAGCCGAGCCGGATGCCGGGTATCGAATAAAATTTCGTCATCGACCGGATGACGAACAGCCTTTCATGGCGGGCCGCTTCCCGAACGAGGCTGAACTCCGCCTCGCAAGGCACGAAATCCATGAACGCCTCGTCGACGACGACATCGGCGCCCCGGTCGACGAGTCGCAGGAGCAGCTCCGGCTTCGCGAGCCGTCCGGTCGGATTGTTCGGCGATCCCAGCATGAACAAAACGCCGGGGGCCGCCAGCTCGCATAAGCGGTCCGCTGCCGGCTCCAAGTCGAAAATATGCGCCGCCGATAGCCGGATTTCCATCGTTTCGCCGCCGATTTTGCGCACGGCGTCGCCGTACTCGTCGAAGCAAGGCACCGTCAGCACCGTCAGCTTCGGCTGCAGCGCCCGCACGACGAGGTCGATCAACTCCGCCGCGCCGTTGCCGACGACGACCGCTTGCTCGCCGATGCCGTGCAGCTCCGCGAGCTTCCGCCTAAGGCCGCGCACGGCCGGGTCCGGGTAACGGCCGATCGACTCCGCGTACCGGACAAGCACCTCCTTCACGGAGGCGGGAGGACCGAGCGGGTTCATATTCGAGCTGAAATCGGCAAACCCGTCCGCGGGCATGCCGAACGCTTCCTCCGCCGTTCGCAGGTCGCCCCCGTGCCCGTATCTTTCCAGCATGCTACCACCTACTCCTTCTATGCTATAGCGCCCGAACAAACAGCATCGCGGTAAATAGCAGCACCGCTTCGACCGTTTCGTTCATCGCGCCGTACGTATCGCCCGTCAAGCCCCCTAGCTTGCGGTTAAGCCAAGCCGCCGGCAATCCCCCGGCGAGCAGCGTCAGCGCAAGCGCGCCGCATGCCGCGGCCGTCGCATGCGGCCAGTCCAATCCCGCGATCGCAAGCGCGATCCACGTCACGCCGAGCGATATCGCGAACGCGGCAGCCGCCTGTGCGAATTTCACCCCTTCGAACATGGCGCCGATCCCTTCTCCCTTGCGCGCGTTCGGCCATGCGGCGATGGCGGCCGCCATCCAGGCTCTGCCCCATGCCGGGCCTGCGATCAGCATCGCCGCCACGAGGGCGCCGCGCTCTTCCCGAAGCAGCTCGGCGAGCAAGGAAGCTTTGAACAGCAGAAGCAGGACCGCCGCCAGAACGCCCATCGCCCCTACGCGGCTGTCCTTCATGATTTCCAGCATCCGCTCGCGGGAGCGGTGGCTCAGTACGCCGTCGGCCGTATCCATCCAGCCGTCGAGATGAAGGCCGCCGCTCAGCGCCGTCCAAAGCGCGAGCAGGATCACGGCCGAGGGCCAGGCAGGCACGACAAGCCCCAGCAGCCATGCCGCGGCGGCAACGCATGCGCCGATGAACGCGCCTGCGAGCGGGAAGTAGATGACGCTTCGCGTCAGCACCCGGTTAACGAACGGGACTTCGACCGGAATCGGAAGCCGAGTCAAAAACTGAAAGGCGGCGATGCATGCGTGCGCATGCCGCTTTATCGCATGGCGAACCATATGGCGATCACCTCCGCGAACAAAATGATGCTGACGCCGTACAGCAGCCGGGCGGTTCGCACGATATCGACCGGCTCAAGCCGGCGCAGCGGCCAACCCATTCTCGCCCGCTCGCTCGCGATACCGAAATAAACGTTTGTCCCGCCTAGCTCGATGCCAAGCGCGCCGGCTACCGCCGATTCCGGAATGCCGCTGTTCGGGCTGGGGTGCCGGCTCGCGAAAGCCAGAATCGCCCGCGCGGCGCGTCCCGCGCGCATGCCCGGATGAGCGGCTGCCGCGGTCGCAAGCATCGCGCCGGCAAGCCTCGCCGGAATAAAGTTAAGCACATCGTCCGTCCGGGCGGAGCACCAGCCGAAATACAGGTACTTGTCGTTGCGGTAACCGACCATGGAATCGAGCGTATTGGCCGCCCGGTACAGCATCGCCAGCGGCGCGCCGCCGAGCAGCGCGAACAGGACGGGCGAGACTAGAGCGTCGACCGTATTCTCGGCGACCGTCTCGATCGCGGCCCGCGCGGCTTCGCGCTCATCCAGTTTGTCCGTATCCCGGCCGACGATATAGCCGACGTACTTGCGCGCTTCGCCGAGCCTTCCGTCCGCGAGCGGGTTGTAGACGAGCATAGCCGCATCCTTCAACCCTTTGACGGCGATCGTCGTCGAGATGAACCAGGCGCTAGCCGCATAGCCAAGCCAGACGTGAACGTAATCCGCGGCCCAGACGACCGCCCACATGACGCCCCAGCTTATCGTCAGCGTAATGACGGTCAACAGAACGCCTAACGTCCGGACCGCCGCCGGACCGCTCCTCTTCTCGGGAGCGAGCAGCCGCTCCAGCAGGCGAATAAGCCGGCCGATCCAAATAACGGGGTGCGTCGGCCATTTCGGATCGCCGACGGCCCAATCGATCGCGATCGCGGCGGCGGTCAGCGGCAGCAGCTCCTTCATCGAATAGAACATCATGATGGCTCGTCCCAGCGATACGCCAATGCTTTCAGCTCGACCGGTATGCCCGCCGTTACGAGAAAGACGCGGTCGCAAATCGCGGCGGCACGCTGATTCAATCGTCCCGCTTCATCGCGGAATCGCCTCCCGAGCGGATACGCCGGCACGATCCCGTCGCCCACCTCGTTCGTCACGATGATCAGCTTGCCGGGAAAATGCGTAACGGCGTCCAGCAGTTTGGTCGTCTCCTCCGCCAGCCGATCGTGCCCGAGCGGATCCTGCTCGATGCGCAGCAGCCAATTCGTCAACCATAACGTCAAGCAATCGATCAGCACGACCGGCAAGTCAATGCCGTCCTTCGCGTCCTGCGCCGCTTGCTCGCCAAGACGATGTAGCAGTCCCGCCGCGTCGTACGGCTCTTCCGCGGTTACCCACGGAAACCCCGAACCGTCGCGGTCCAGCCGATGCTTGCCGATGCGATCGATCATTTCCTCATCGTAGGGTTGACAAGTCGCGACGTAAATGCCGCGAGTGCCCGCTCGCATCGCATATTGCTCGGCGAACGCGCTTTTGCCGCTGCGCGCGCCGCCGGTTACGAGAATGGCCATCGCCTTCACCTACCTTTTGGAAATGCCGGCGCTCTCGAAGGTCGCCATCTCTTGCATCAGAAGCAGCGCCGCGTCTATGAAATGAAAGCATAATACGGCGCCGGTGCCTTCCCCGAGCCGCATCTCGAGATGAATCATCGGGGAGAGGCCGATCGCTTCAAGCAGCTTCGAATGCCCCTGCTCCCGCGATAAATGCGATGCGAGCATGTACGGCTTCGCCCGCTCCGCGATTCTCGACGCGACGAGCGCGGCCGCGGACGAGATGTAGCCGTCGATCACGACCGGGCAGCCGCATGCCGCCGCGCCGATGATCACGCCGACAAGCCCGGCAATTTCCGCCCCGCCCACCTTCGCCAGCGCATCGATCGGATCGGCGGCGTCCGGGGCGTTCGCTTCGATCGCCCGCTTCACGACGGCGACCTTCTTCAGCCAAGCTTCGTCGTCGATTCCCGTTCCCCGTCCGACGGACTCCTCCGCCGGCATGCCCGTCAGCACGGTCGCAAGCACGGCGCTTGCCGTCGTATTGCCGATCCCCATTTCGCCCGTAGCGAACAGCCGGATGCCGTTCTTCGCTTGCTCCTCCGCGACCTCGATCCCGGCAAGGACGGCGCGCAGCGCCTCCTCGCGCGACATCGCCGGCCCCTTCGCCATGTTGGCCGTTCCGTGCACGACTTTTCGGCTGATCAGCCTCTCATGCGCCAAATCCGCGTTCACGCCGACGTCGACGCATACGACATCGGCCCCCGCTTGGCGGGCAAGCACATTGACGGCGGCGCCGCCCTGCAGGAAGTTCATGACCATCTGAGGCGTCACCGCCTGCGGGAAGGCGCTGACGCCTTCCTCGCATACGCCGTGATCCCCGGCCATGACGATCACGGCTTTGCGCGACAGATCCGGCCACAGCTCGCCGGTAATGCCGGCCAGCTGCCTCGCGACGGCTTCCAGCTTGCCGAGGCTGCCCGGCGGCTTCGTGAGCCCGTCCGAATGGCGATCCGCGCGAAGCGCCGCCTCTTCGTCGAACGGCTTGATTCGGCTTGCCGTTTCCGTCAGCTTCTTAACTAATTCCGATTCCATTCCCATGCTCTGTCTCCCTTAGCGCCCGTCATCCCTATAGGATGAGGGCTGCAGCATAATTTGCGGCGCGCCCGTCAGCGGGTGAGCGACGATCGACGCCGTCGTCTCGTAGACCCGCCCGATTAACTCGGCGGTCAGCACGTCTCGCGCTGCGCCGGCCGCGGCAATCGCGCCGCGGTGCAGCACAATCAGCTCGTCGCAGTAGAGCGACGCCAGATTAAGGTCGTGCAGGACGGCGATAACCGTCAAATTCCGCTCCCTCTGCCAGGCGCGAACCGTATCGAGCAGCTGCACCTGGAAGCCGATATCGAGATAAGTCGTCGGCTCGTCGAGAAGAATGATCGACGGCTGCTGCGCCATAAGCTTCGCGAGCGCGACGCGCTGCCTCTCGCCGCCGCTCAATTGATCCATCTTGCGCTGCCGGAGCTCCGTCAAGCCCATCGCCTTGATCGCCTCGTCGATGACGGCTTCCGAATCGTCCGAGTCGCTTCCGAGCCAGCCTTGATACGGATACCTGCCCATGCCGACCACCTCGCGCACCGAGAAGCCGACAGGCGGAAGGCCGCTCTGCTGCAGCACCGCCATCCGCCTGGCGAGCTGCTTGCGGGGGTAGGCATAGATGCTTCGGCCTTCGAGCAGCACGTCCCCCGCCTTCGGCCGCTCGACGCCCGACAGCAGCTGAAGGAAGGTCGACTTGCCGACGCCGTTAGGCCCGATAATTCCGTATATTTTGCCCATGTCGAATCGGCAATTCAGCCCGTTCAGCACGGTTCGGCCTTGGACCTCCTGCACGATGCCGTTCGCTTCGATCATGCCGCACCTCCTTGCTTCAGCTTGCGCCGGTGAAGCAAATAAGCGAAGAACGGCGCTCCGATGAGCGCGGTGACGACGCCGAGCGGGATTTCCTTCGGCGACAGCGCGATTCGCGCCAGCGTATCCGCCCAGAGCACGAAGATGCCGCCCCCGATCGCGGAGAGCGGAATGATAAGCCGGTAGTCGGGCCCGACCATCAGCCGGATGACATGCGGAACGACGAGTCCGACGAATCCGATGACGCCAGATACCGAAACGGCCGCGGCCGTAAGCAGCGTCGAGGCGACCAGTACGACCAGCTTCGTCCGCTCGACGCGGATGCCGAGATGCGCCGCATGTCGCTCGCCCAGGACGAATAAATTAAGCGGCCTTCCGTACAGGAGCAGAATCGGGAGTCCGAACGCAAGGAAGGGCAGCAGGATATACAGATTGTCCCAGCTGCGCAGCGCGAGCGAGCCCATCAGCCAGAACAGAATCTGGTTGACGACCCCCTGCGACATGGACACCATGAACGACACGAACGCGCCCAAAAAAGCCTGAAGAATGACGCCGGACAAAATGAGCGTTTCGATCTGCATGGCGCCGTTGCTGCGGGACAGCCAGAAGACGATCAATAGCGTCGCCGCTCCCGTCGCGAACGCGACGAGCGGGATCGTCCACATCCCGATCGCCGTCTGCAAGCCGAACAAAATAATGAAAGCGGCGCCGACCGAACAGCCGGAAGCGACCCCTAACGTATAAGGATCCGCCAGTGGGTTGCGCAGCACGCCTTGAAAGCCCGTGCCGGCGAGCGCGAGGCAGGCGCCGACAAGCACCGCGAGCAGCACGCGGGATAGCCGAACCTGCGTGACGATCGCGATTTCCCCGTCCGTATACGATGCCGTGCCATCCGCGAACCATGGGAGCTGATGGATCATAATGCCCCATACGTCCGAGACCGAAATGCCCGCGGAGCCGATCGACAGGCTTACGACGATAGAAACAGCAAGAAGGAGTAAAGCTGCTCCTCCGTACGTTAACCCTTTATCATTCATTCGTTTATTTGACGAGATCCGGGTGGATCACTTTGGCAACTTCCAGCAGGCCGTCCGCCAGGCGAGGCCCCACGCGCACGAGCGGGTCGTTCTCCACGGCATGTAGCTGCTTGTTCTTCACGGCATCGATGACGTTCCAACCCGGACGGCTCTCAATGCCGGCCACAATCGGATTCGGCTCCTCCTCCATCTTAGGGTAGATGATCAATTGCGGATTCTGGGTTACGACTTCCTCGGCGCTCACTTCGTACCAATCCGGCTTGCCGGCGGCGATGTTCGTGCCGCCCGCGATCGCGATCAGCTCGTCGAGGAACGTGCCGGAGCCGACCGTCCAGCCGGGGGAAAACTCCATGTACACGGTTTTCTTCTCGGCGTCCTTCACGGCATCCGTCACTTGCTGCTTCACTTCGCGCATCCGATTCGCGACCGCGGCCGCTTCGGCTTGTTTATCCATAATTTTACCAAGATTCTCGAGTTTGGCAACTACCGCGTCGTACGTCTTCGGATCGGAGGCGAATACCGTAATGTCCAGCTCGCGAAGCTTCTCGATCGCTTCCGTATTCATCGAAGAAGAGGCGAGGACGAGGTCCGGATCGAGCGCCGCGACCGCTTCGATATTGGTCGTCATGTCGCCGACCTTCGGCTTCGACAGCGCTTCTTCCGGATAGTTGCTCCATTCGTCGACGCCGACGACCGCATCGCCCCCGCCGATCGCGTAGATGGCCTCCGTCTCGCTCGGCACAAGCGTAACGACTTTGGCCGGCGCCTGCTCGAACGTAACGTCGGTTCCCGTCTCGTCTTTCAGCGTAAGCGGATAGACGGAAGCGTCCGACGTTTCCGCAGGCGCGTTCGATGCGTTCTGCTCCGTATTCGCCGCCGGGGCGCTCGGCTCGTTGACCGCGTCGTTCGTTGCCCCGCATGCCGCCGTGAAGGCAAGCATCAGCATCAAAAGCATGCCGACTAAAGCTTTAGTTATTTTGTTGTTCGATCCGATCATTTGTCTCTACACTCCCAATTCGTAATGTCGCGCAAACCAAAAAAGCATCCCTGGCCATTGTGCCAGAAATGCCGTCAGACGCCTCAAAAAACAAGGCTAAGCGAAAAGCTTCTCCAACACCTCCCTAAGTCCACGTAGGTTCAAGCGTTCCATAAACGGGCAGGTCTCCTGACTTGGAACTCGCGTCCGACGTCTTCCCGGGGATTCTCTCCCCAGTGACCTTATATCGACGCGATTGCAGCCGCTTAGACGCTTCGTCTCGCGCTGCCGTTCATTACAGTGGCGGGTCCGTGCCGGAATTGCACCGGTCTTCCCTTTTAAGCCTCTACGCGACCGGACAGCTAATCTTGCCTTGCCCGCGCCATACGTATCGGCACCTGTTTATTTGCCTATGCAATTATTCGTTAGTAACTATACACCGTGCCCGCTCATTTGTCCACTGTATCCGGCTCTCGCGAGAGGAAAATAAACGTTCTGCTGTGCTTGCCTGCCGCATAGGTAACATCATGCGCAACCGTCTACCCAAGGAGGGATCATTCATGTCTGTGCAAAAAACGAAGCTTGCTCCCGTCCGCATGCTCTTGCTGTCGGTCGGTGCCGGAATAGCCGCCATCCTCCTGGCGCTTTCGTGGCCCGGATCCGCCGAGGAAGCGGCGCCGCCGGTTACGGAGCACGAATTCGGTCACGGGCGGCTCGTCTGGACGATCGACGCTTACCCGGCCAAAGCGCTTCGCGACAATGCGTTCACCGTGACCGTCACCGGGCCGGACGGCAAACCGCTGCATGGCGCCAAGCTGGCCGTCAATCTGGATATGCTCGGCATGATTTGCGGCGACGTCGATTTCGCGATGACCGAAGTGGCCCCCGGCACCTATGCGGGCAGCGGCGTGCCGCTCATGGCCGGCACCTGGAAAGCGACGGCGACGCTGGAGAGCGGCGGTCAAACCTATACGGTCTCCAGATTGCTGAAGGCCGTCCGCTAACGTTGCTACCAGAGCCAAGGATTAACGGACGGAATGATGCCGTTGGCCGCCAGCCCTCGCAGGATCGACAGCACGCCGACCGCGACGGCCGTCGCGGCGCCTGCCTTGCGCATGATATTACGCCAGCGCTTATTGGCGAATGCGGCAACCAGGGCGGCCGCAGCAAGCGCGGGAAAGGTCGACAGCCCGAACAGAGCCATCACAAGCGCTCCCTCCGCAGCGCTGCCGGTCGAAGCTGCCGTCATCTGCATCGCGTAGGTCAAGCCGCAGGGCAGGAAGCCGAACGCCAAGCCCGTCGCGAGGACGTGCAGCGCCTCCGTGCGCCCTGCCCGTCCGGTGCCTCGCGACAGCCGCCCGTGCAGCATCGCCGACAGTCGATGCATGAAAGGCAGTTGAAATCGGCGCCACAGCCACAGGAGCAAGAAGCAGCCGCCAACGATCGAAGCCAAACCTTGAACGCCCGCCAGCCTGCCGGCGACGTCGACGAACGAGCCGACCGCTCCCATCGCGCCGCCGAGGAGCGAATAAGATAGAATCCGTCCCGCGTTATAGAGCAGCGTTGATTTCATGACCGGCGCCGCGGCTTGCAGCGAAACCGCCGAAACGATCCCTCCGCACATGCCGATGCAGTGAGGGGCGCTGAACAGGCCCGTCAGCATGACTAGGCCAAGCTGCTGCCAGGTGACCGTCATCCGCCGCCTGCCTGCCGACGCAGCCGGCCCGTCAGCCGGAGAGCGTTGCCGACGACCGAGACGGAGCTCAGCGCCATCGCGGTGCCCGCCATCCACGGCTCCAGCATGCCAAGCGCCGCGAACGGAATGATGACGACGTTGTAGAGGAAGGCGAACGTCAAGTTCTGTCGCACGTTGCGGATTGTAAGCCGGCTGATGCGAATCGCTTCGGGAATCGCTTGCAGCCGCGAGAACAGCAGCGTCATGTGGCCCGCGCCGAGCGCCGCATCCGTTCCGTCGCCCATCGCCAGCCCAACGTCGGCCGTCGCGAGCGCCGGCGCGTCGTTCCAGCCGTCGCCCGCCATCGCGACGCGTTTCCCTCTGCGCTGCAGCTCCTTAACGAGCGCGACTTTTTGCTCGGGAAGCAGCGAAGCGTGCACCTCCGCTATGCCCGCCGCCTTCGCCGCCGCTCTCGCCGGCGCAGCATGATCGCCCGTCGCCAGCAGCGACGTTACGCCGAGTCGCCTCAGCGCCTTTACCGTCTTGCCCGCGTTCGGTTTGACCGTATCGCTGAATGCGATCACGCCGGCGCAGTCGCCGTTTTGCGCGGCGTACAGCACGGTTTCCCCGGCGGCTTCGCGCCCGGCAGCGAATGCCCGCTCCTTCGGGCCGAGCCGCCAGCCTTTCACGTCCGCGAATCGCGCGTTGCCGACCGCGAACCGCTGCCCCTCGATAAGCGCTTCGACGCCGCCGCCCGGCGTGAACGACAGCTCTTCCGCCTCCGGAACGGCAAGGCCGAGCCCCGCGGCTTCGCGCTTGATCGCCGCCGCTAGCGGATGCGACGACTGCGCTTCCGCCGCCGCGGCCAGTCGCAGCACGGACATTCGGCTGCCCTTAACCGCGAGCATGGCGCTAATGCGCGGCTTCCCTTCGGTCAGCGTCCCCGTTTTGTCGAATATGACGGACTGGATTGACGCCATCCGCTCCAGCGCGCCGGCTTCCTTCGAAATAATGCCCTGTCTCGCCAGTCTGCCGGAAGCGATGACGATCGAGATCGGGGCCGCCAGGCCGAGCGCGCACGGGCAGGCCGCAAGGAGGACGGCGATCGCGCTGACGGACGCTTTGGTCCAGTTGCCCGGGTCGAGCACCGCGACCCACAGCACGAGAGTTGCCAGCGCGAACAAGAGCATGACGGGCACGAACCATCCGGCCGCCGCGTCGACGTTGCGCTGAATCGCCGATTTCGAGCGCTGCGCCTGCCTGACCAGCTCCCCGATCCGATTCAGCATCGTGTCGTGTCCCGCAGCCTTCGTCCGGATGCGCAGCCGGCCGCTCTCGCTCCGGGTTCCCGCCCATACCGGGTCGCCTTCCTTCTTCGCGACCGGCAGGCTCTCCCCCGTCAGCAGCGATTCGTCGGCCGCCGACGCACCGTAGGCGACGATGCCGTCGACGGGAACGACCTCGCCCGCTTCGACGATTACCATCTCGCCCGCCTTTACGAATTCCGTCTGCACGCGGACGATTTCTCCGCCGCGTTCGACCGCCGCCGTCGCGTTCTTCAGCGTAGCGTAGCCGCCCGCTCCGTCCTGCGCCCGCAGCGAAGCGGCCGTTTCGATATATTTGCCGACGAGCACGGCCGTAATGACGACCGCCGATGTCTCGAAGTAAAGCGGAGGCGCGTGGGCATTCGCCGAGGCGAGCGGCGCGAACAGCCCGTTTTGAAACACCGCATGGTGGCTGTACAAATAGGCGGCCGTCGTCCCGAGCGCGACGAGTACGTCCATGTTCGCGCTCCGCTGCCGGATTGCGTGATAGGCGCCGAAATAAAACGGCATCCCGATCACGAACTGAATGACGGTCGCCAGCGCCAGCTGCAGCCAGGGCATCATGACCCAAGCCGGCAGCAAAGCTAGCAGCGGCCGAAGGAGCGGAATATGCTGCGCCATCCCGGCGAGCAGCGGCAGCGTCAGCAGCGCCGATGCCGCGAGACGCAGCACAAGCGTGTTATGCTCCTTATGCAAGCCGTCGCGGGCGTTCTCGTTCAGCAGCGCGACAAAGCCAAGCTGCTTGACGCGCTCCGCGATCCGCTTCGGGTCTAACAGCCTCGGCGAATACTGCACCCACG
Organism: Paenibacillus arenilitoris; assembly: GCF_014705655.1. GTDB lineage: Bacteria > Bacillota > Bacilli > Paenibacillales > Paenibacillaceae > Pristimantibacillus > Pristimantibacillus arenilitoris. The sequence continues at coordinate 106,464 of NZ_JACXIY010000027.1, forward strand.
CCGTGCGCAGCGGGAAGCTGACGGCCGTCATCTGCACACCCTCCATCCGGCCGACAGCCTTCTCGATGCGGGCCGCGCACGCCGAGCAGCTCATGCCCTGCACCGCAAAATCTATCGTTACGCTGTCTTCGGTTTCCTTCGTTGCCGCATCGCGTTCCAATCCATGCAGCCTCCTTCCGTTCATCGCCGCCTAATGCCTGTACCTCTGCGTTAAACTATATGACAGGCCGTCCGATTGCATGAATGGAATATGCGGCTACATCCTCCTCGGTGCCGGGAGGCCGAGAAGCCCGAGCGCTTCCCGCATCGCGTCCCTGTACCGTCCGGTAAGCCAGAGACGGAAATCGCGCCGCGATCGGTCTGCTTTCAGAACCGGGCATGAGGCGTAAAAATGATTGAACTTCGAAGACAAACCGTGGACGTACGCGCACAGCTGATTCGGGGCAAGCTCCTTCGCCGCGTTCCGCTTGGCGTCCGGCCAATAGGCAAGCTCTCTGAGCAGGCTGCGCTCCTGCTGCTCCAGCTCGTCGAAGGCCGCGGCTTCCGGCGGGGGAGCGGCTTCCGCCCCCGCCTTGTCGATTACGCTGCAGGCGCGGGCGTAAGCATAGAGCAAGTAAACGCCGGTATTGCCCGAAATTTCCGTCGCTTGCTCCAGGTCGAAGACGATCTCCGTCTGCAAATAGAACCGCAGCAAATAATACCGGATCGAAGCCGCCGCAATGGCCCGGCTGGACAGCCCGGCTTTGCGGGACCGCTTGCGGTCGATCGTCTGTTCCATCCGGTCCAGCAGCTCCGCTATTTTAATGCCGATGCCTTGCCTCCCCGACATCGCGTAGGCATGTTTGCCGTCCGATGTATCGATGCCCAGCCCTTTTGCCGTATCAGGACTTAGCGACACGACGCCATAGCCGACGTGGCTGAGGCGGTCCGCTTGTTCGGCGTAGCCCAAAGCCCTCAGCGCCTGCTTGACGACCTCCTGCGGATAATGCTGTCTCTGATCGATGACATTGATGACTCGGTCCGCATGGCCGAACTTTTTCTTCGCGCCTCCCGGATGCGTCGTCCAGAGTCGGTCCGCGAACTTGCGGTAGCGGAAATCTTGGCCGAGCAGGCCGAATTTCCACAGGTGGTAAGCGATATCCTTCGCCGTATAGGTTAATATCCCGTTCGACCGTACGAGTACCTTGTCGGCCTGATAATCGCCATCCTCATCCGCTTCACCTCCGTCCAGGGCGGCCTGCCGCAGCACCCAGCAGCCCTGCAGCTTGCCGGACGCGACCCGTTCGAACACCGGCGTATTGCGCAGCAGATCGAAGGCGCTTGACCAGAAGCCCTCCCTGACGATGCCGCTCTCCCATACGAGCACGTCGTAGGCGATGCCGAATTGTTTCATTTCCTCGACATGCTCGCGTACGATCCGCTCGGCCGTCAATAATCCAAGCCAAGCGATTGAGGAATGACCCTCCTCGAGCCCCTTCAGCACCTTCGTCCGCTCCTGCAGAAGCCCGGGATTCTCCTTGTAGGCCCGGTTGACGCGAGCATACGTCTCCCAGCAAAAATCGCCGAACCGGACATGCGGCCGCTCCGTCTCCGTATGCAAAATCCCGACCACCGTATCGGCCAGCTGATTGCCGAGATCGTCGATATAGTTGTGGACCTCGACTTGATAACCTTCGCCGGCAAGCATTCTCGCCAGCGTGTCGCCGATGCATGAGTTGCGTAAATGGCCGATATGCGCCGACTTGTTCGGATTGATCGACGTATGCTCGATCACGACCTTCTCGGCCCGTCCTTTGACCTCTGCGGCACGGCCGGCTTCCGCCTGCCGCACCGCCCACTTCGGCCAATCCAGAAAAAAGTTAAGGTAGCCGGGCGGGACCGCCTCGATTCGGCTAACAACGGCGCCGAGGTCCGGGATGTTAAGCAGCTTCTCCCGCAGTTCGTTCGCAAGCTGCAGCGGAGCGCGCCTAAGCGTCCTCGCGAGCGGCATCGCGACGCCGCAGCTGTAATCCCCGTGCTCGAGGCTTACGGGATGCTCCAGCGCGACTTTGAGCTGCGCCGGCCGCTCCCGGCCTCCTTCCTTCAATAATTGCTCCAACGCCTCTTCGATCGCTGCCGTAATCCGATTGCCGATCATGGCCGTCCCTCCTTCAGGTCAAATAAAAAAGCTCCCGTCTCTTAATCAAAGAGACGAGAGCCGTAGTTCCCGCGGTGCCACTCTAAGTGCCGGACTCTCGAACGGAGCCAGACCACTCGTTTTTCGTAACGGTCGTTGACCGGATTCGCCTACTTCGGATCAGTCGGTTCGGCAAACCATTTCATGGGCCCGCTTCGCGCAAGACGTCCGTACCGGCTTCCACTGACCCGGCTCGCTGCGACTATCCGCCTTGGCTACTGTCCCAATCGACAATGTTGTTGTTTGAAAATTCAGTAAATGAAGTTGAAAATAGTTATACCGCAAACACTCGGCGATTGTCAAGGGCGCGTTCGCCTTATCGTTGCCCGCCTCCATTATTTCGCAAGCGGCATCGAGCCCGCGGACGACGGAGCTTTGCGAAGCGTCGACGCCCCTGCAGCCAGGGAGATCAAGAAGCAGACGGCGGCGGCGATCGGAAGCGCAGACCATTCGAATACGGTTTTGCCCAAGTACGTTTGCCAGCCTATGGCGATCACTCCGGCCAAATAACCGATGCCGGCGACATGTATGGCGCTTCGGCGCGCCGTTCCGCCCGGCGAGGAACGCTCCGCCAGCCATGCGACGAGCGGCACGGCTTGAAGAGCATGGAAGCCGAGGCCGTGCAGCCAAATGATATTGCCGTCCATCCCGGTGAACCGGCTTTGCCCGACCGAAATCCAAATGCCCGCGGCGAACGACAGCATGACGGCAATCATCGAATAGCGGATGGCCACAACCATTCCGGGCCGAAGGCGGAATGCTCTCGAGCGGAAGAAGAGAACCGCGAAAACGAGATAATACAAGACGAGCATAAAGGCAACGAATGCGAATGCGTTGCCGACGGCATAGTCGAACGCGGAACCGTTCTCGACGAAGCGGGGATCGACGCCCCTGAAATTTTGCACGTTCTCGGCGAAGTAAGAATAGAGGGCGAGCACGATATAGGACCAGCGGAAGAAGGCTCTGCTCTTCTTGCCCATGGCGGACAGCGGCACGATCGCCGCCGTCGAGATCAGGAACATGCCCAGCGCGGCGTTGAAGGAAAACGCTTTGGATACGTCGCCTTCCGGAGCGACCGCTCCCCCGTTCACAAGCACGTATATGCCGCAGATCGCCGCGAGCAAAAAACCGAGCAAGCCTGCCGCAACGAGCCATCCTTCCCCTTCAAAGAGCTTTGCCCTTCTGTCCGGAATCATGCTGCTGCTTTTCATCATTGTTCATCACCTGTCCTGTAAAGTTTCGATACATTCACTTTACAGGAACGATATGGTTCCCCGTCACCGACGCGGGAATGAAACCCGAATGGCCGTAGGAAGGACGTCTGGCCAGACCAAAGTCCAATAGACAGTGGGACCGCCGGCCGACGACGCTACGCCCGCTTCCGGGCGAGCGCGACTATAGGCGATGCGGCCAGCGTCCGGCGGAAATTGATGTTCAGCGGCGGATAGGCATAAAGCGGTCCTTCGTAAATCGTCTCGATCGAGGGATGCACTCTGAAGTCGTTCGGCGTCACCCGGGCAGACGGACGGTTCCAGAGCGATACGCCGCCGCCGTTTATTGCTTCGGCCACGAATTGGGAACAGAAATAGGCTTGCTCGGGCCGATAATCAATGTTCAGAAGCACGCTCAATACGCCCAGCAGATTGTAACGATAATTCTCCTTGTTCCGCTCGACATCGCGTATGAAGCCGATCACGCGCTCGCGCTGCCGCTTCGTCACCCGAAGCCGCAGCAGCGCGCAGGACGTGTTCGGGAATTTCCGGTAAACGCCGTCTTCTACGTATTCCCGGACGAATCCCGCCGCCAGCGGGTTGTTCGGGCGCTTCCGCCCGAAGCTGTATAATTGCTCAAGCCTCTCGTCCAAGGCGATCGATGCGTGATTGTACGGTGCGCCCGTAAAGGCTTTGATCATTCGCGTGAACAGCGTGCCGGTATCCGTCAGCAGGATGTAGATGCTCTCCTCCGGATTTTGCGTTAGGCTATTCTTTTCCACGGTAACCACCTCTTCGTTGCCTGAAATCGAATCGTGCGCGACTGGCGTTCCGCGCTGTTGGTTCTAATATAGCATCAGGTCCTAAAAGTAGATAGTACCAAATTCCCTTAGTACCGTCCGTCGAATATGAAGCGCTGCAGCTTCAAGCAACATCTCTATCTGAACGGAAAATTAGGAGGACGAAAGTGGGTGCCCATAAGGATAAGACGCGAAATGAAGACGAGCAAGCGATAGCGGGGATACTACGTCTACGAGAAAAAGGAGCCGACTCCAGGTCACCTCATGACCGATGGAGACAGCTCCTTACAATTCATCGAATATTGGCGGTTGAAACTGCGGCTATTCGCCGTACGCGACGTCGCCGGACCAAGCCAGCATGCCGCCGGTCACGTTGACGACGTTGTAGCCTTGGGCGTGCAAATAGTCGCATGCCCTTCCGCTTCTTCCGCCGCTGCGGCAGATGAGCACGATCTCCCGATCGCCCTGCCGAAGCTCGCCAAGCCGCTCTAGAAGCTCGGACAGCGGTATGCTGCGCGCTTCCTTGATATGGCCGGCCTCCCATTCGTCGGTCTCGCGTACGTCCACGAGATTGACCGTTTCGCCTTCCTTCAGCCTAGTTTCAAGCTCGGCCGTCGATAATTCCGGATACATGATACCAATCCCCTTCAAGCCTGATTAATAACGGACGGCCGTTCCGCTAACGGCAACCATCAGCATGCCCTCCCGCACGACCTCGTAATCGATGTCGATCGCGACGATCGCGTTCGCGCCGAGCCTTGACGCCTGGTTTTTCATCTCCTCGATCGCGACGTCCCGCGCTTCCTTCAGCTTGTCTTCGTATGCGCCGGACCGGCCGCCCACGATATCGGTAATCGACGCGAAGAAATCCCGGACGACGTTGGCGCCCATGATGGCTTCGCCCGTTACGACGCCTATATATTCCTGAATCGGTCTGCCTTCGATCGTCGGCGTTGTCGTAATCAGCATAGCATAAACCCCTTTCGCTTTCCTAAGCGCGTATTTTGATCATGATTGTAGTACGCCGATCCCGGCTGCCGAGTTTCAACTTCACGGAGCGAGCTCCATCATTCGAACCTGAACAAGACGATCGGTGTCCGCATTCACCTTTAGGCTAACACGAATGCCGAATTCGCGCGATCCTTTCTGCAGCCGGAGAACGAACCTCTCCTCCGCTTGCCCGCCTTCGAGCTTCGTCCGGCCTTCGTATTTATAATCGACGATCGAAGCGCCTTGGTATGCCTTTGCGGTCTCCTCCATCGCCAGCCTCCCCCACTTCGCGTACGAAGGCTCTGCGATCAGAGCGGCCTCTTCCGAAGATATCGCTTCCGAATGCGTCAAGCTCAGCAGGACGAATACGGCTTTCATGACGAAATGGCGAAGCATCCTATCCCTCCCTTGCTAACGATTAAGTTGGTAATAGGGTCGCCCAATTGAAGCGAGCCTATTCCCGGGTAGGCTCCAGCAAGGGGGAATACATCATCAGCGCGCGGTTTTCCGTCACGTATTCGTCCGAGAGGACTTCTCCTTCCAAGCCGTACACATAGCGGTGAATGAGGTTGCTTCTTAAATAGCCGCCCCACGGCAAAGACTCGATCCGGTGATCCTTCTCGTATACCTCGTAGACGCGGCGAGCTTCCGCTGTCGATCGCCATTCGCCGACAAGCTCGTTGTCCGTGACGCGAACCCGCAGCTGGTAAGCGTCCGCCGTCGGATTATGAATTTGCAGATCGAGATAATTGTAGGCGCATGTCGCGCCGCTGCCGAACGGCTGCGTCCTCCCCGCATCCGGGAACACGTCGTAGCTGTGCCGGTGGCGCTCCGTGACGCGAAGGGGCGTGTGCAGCGCCATCCAATAAATCAAATTGGACATTTGACATAAGCCGCCGCCGATTCCCGCCTTGTAGCTGCCGTAGAACAAAACCATGCCGTCCGCGTACCCTTTCCGCTTGGTCGGCTTGCCGATCGTCCGCCAATAGGAGAACGTCTCGCCCGGCTTCAGCAGAAGGCCGTCCAGCCGCTCGGCCGCGAGCTTCAAATTAACCGTTTTATTCGTATGCATCCATAGCTCGACGTCCCGAAGCTGGCGGTACAACGGCGTGGCATGCGCAAAAATCCGGCAAGGCAGGCTCTTATCCGATTTTTCCTTGGCGATTGCGCCGCGAGAAAATATCCATCTGGCGTAGCGTTTGGCCGTGAACCATCGTTTCCCGGCGGCGAGACGAATCCTTGAACGCTTGACCGGACGAAGACGCGAGTAATCATGCATGAGATACGTCTCCCTAATCCAGCCGCACGTCGGGCGATAAGCCCTTCCGAATGTCGAACAGCCACTTCAGTTGCGCTTCCGTATTCCTCTCGACCGATAGTTCCGGCAGACTTGTTTCGTCAAAAAAATCGGCCCCTAGCGTCTCCATGCCGGCGGCTAATTGTCCGCCTTCGATCTCGCACAATACGAATATTTTGTAGGTGTGCCAAGGGGAAGGCGGATGGTCGTGGAACTTCTTGTCCAGCACGCCAAGAAGGCGCTCCGGCAGCACATCGAGACCCGCCTCCTCCTTCACTTCCTTCCTGACGACCTCCTTCGGCGATAATCCGACGTCCGCCCACCCGCCGGGCAGCGCCCAGGCGCCGTCGATGCGCTCCTTCACGAGCAGCAGCTTGCCGTCCTTGAAAACGACGCCTCTGACGTCTACTTTCGGCGTCGCATAGCCGGTTTCGCCGGCGAACAGCCGTTTGACCTTGTCCGTCTCGACTTCCGTGTATTCGTTCATGATCTCGATGCTTAATTGCCGAAGCTGCTCGAACCGTTCCAAATCGTAAATGTCCTTCGAATACGCCAATCCCGCTTGGCTGATCGCTTGAATTTGCTTGGCCCACTCCAGCCATTTCAATTGCATGTCCATCCCGCCTCCGCTTCGATTCTAACGATTTAGAAAACCGGCGAGCCTGTCCTTCGCGGCCGGCCATTCCTCGTCGGTTATACTATAAACGACGTAATTTCTTTGATTGTATTTTTTTCTGAACAATCCTTCTTTCACCGCGCCTAACCGCTCAATCGCTTTTTGCGAACGGACATTGTCCGGGGTCGTTATCAATTCCACGCGCACCGCCTCCCACTGCTCGAAGGCAAATTGCAGCAGCAAAAATTTGCATTCCGTGTTGACCCTCGTCCGCCATACTTCGGGCGTATACCAAGTGGAACCGATATTAAGGTTCCGATGCCGCTCCGATATTCGCAAATAGCGGGTCGTGCCGACTATTTTGTTCAGTTCGTTGTCGAACACGGCATAAGGGTATTGATCGCCTTCGCTTCTGCTGTTTAAGGCGGCTTCGACAAACCTCTCCATTTCCTGAAGAGAACGGATCACCATCGGATAATTCGACCATATAGCAGGGTCGGACGAGCAAGAAAACAGCGGCTCGGCATGCTCCTTCAGCAACGGCAGCAGCGAAACCCTTTTCCCGTTTAGTTGTGTAAACGCCAAAGTCTCACCTCTGTTCGATCGTTTCGAATAACGGGCAGTTCCCCAAGTTTAACCAAATCCAGTATACCAGACGTCATCGTTCAGGGAATCAACTAATTTTCGAATCGGCTGATGTCATCCGCGCGAAGCGATCGGTTCATCCATGAAATTTATGATCGTTATGGATTCGATAAAAAACCTTCCCGCAGGACCAAAGCTGGCCTGCGGGAAGGTTATACCGTCATTGACACCATCTAAAAATCGCTTATTCCGAAGCCAGCTTCTTTTTCTTCCGGTTCATCACTTCGTACACGATCGGCACGATGATCAGCGTGAGCAGCGTTGAGCTCGTCAAACCGCCGATTACCGTAACCGCCATGCCCTTCGAGATCAGGCCGCCGGATTCGAAGCCGAACGCGAGCGGGAGCAGCGCCCCGACGGTCGCGATGGCCGTCATCAGAATCGGACGAAGACGGGTGCCTGCCGCCTCAAGCAGCGCTTCGCGGACGGACAAGCCTTCCTTCTCCTTCTGGATGACGCGGTCGATCAGCACGATCGCGTTCGTGACGACGATGCCGATCAGCATGAGCGCCCCGATGAGCGCGGTGACGCTTAGCGTCTCGCCGGCAATGAGCAAGCCGACCAAAGCGCCGATTACCGTGAACGGCAGCGAGAACAATATCGCGAACGGCGTTAACGCTCCGCCGAACGTTATGACAAGTACGAGGTATACGATGGCAACCGCAGCCAGCATCGCAAGGCCGAGCTGGGTGAACGATTCGTTGATTTGCTCCGTTACGCCGCCCATTTCAATATTGGTTCCGGCAGGCAGGTCTCTCTCGTCAATCAGCTTCTGCAAATCGGCGGATACTTTGCCCACGTCGGACGACGTCACGTCCGCAGTCACTTCCGCATAAACGCGGTCGGCCCTTCTCGTAATCGTGTTCGGGGACTCGCCTTCCTCGATTGTTGCGACATCGGCGAGAGATACCTGCGTTCCCATCTGGTTCGTCAGCTTCACGTTTTCCAGATCCGCTTTTTCGTTATAGGTTTTCGCTTCGACCTTCACGTACACGTTAAACTGCTCGCCATCCTTCTCGACGGTCGTCAGCACCGGACGTTCCCGCACGGGACTTAGCGCCATCGCGATTTGACCGGCGGTGAGACCGTTTTGGCTCAGCTTCTCCTGATCCGCGACGATCCGGTACTGCTCGTACGTTTCGGACAGGCTGGAGCTGATGTTTTTCAAATCCTGATGATCCTGCAGCTTGGCCGTCAAATCGTCGACGACCGGCCCCAGCGATTCCATGTCCGGCCCGTATACGAGCATCGAGATGCCGGAACCGCCGAGACCGCCGCCCGTGAAGTCCTGCTGCTTCCATTCGCCTTTGCCGCCAAGCTCCTGCAGCAGGGGCACGATTCTGTCTTTTTCCGCGATGAAATCCTCAAAGTCGTCTTCGTAGCTCAGGTTGAACAAAGCCTGCTTCGAAGCGCCGGGGCTGAACGGGTTTTGCCCGCCTACCGCATATTGCACGACCGAGACGCCTTCGCGGTCAAGCAGCCGCTCTTCCGCTTTCAGCGCCATCTCTTCCACCTGTTCGCGGGTTTCGCCCGGAGCCGGATTATACGAGACCACCATCATTTTCTCTTCGTCGCCCGGAATGAAGCTTACGCCGATGACCGGTACGATGAAGAGACTGCCCGCGAGCAGCAATACGGCAAGACCGAACGAGACAAACTTATGGTTAAGCGACCAGCGAAGCACGCTCTTGTACCAGCCGGCCAACCGTCCCGGCTTGTCGTGATGCTCTTTGCCCGGTTTGATGCCTTTGCGGAACATCATATGCGCCAGCATCGGCACGACGGTAATCGCTACGAGCAAGGAAGCAAGGAGCGCGAAAACGATCGTTAGCGCGAACGGCAGGAAAATTTCCCCGATCATGCCGGACACGAGTCCGAGCGGCAGGAATACCGCGATCGTTACGATCGTCGACGCCATAATCGGAACGAACATTTCGCGGGTGGCGTCCAGAATGAGCTCTTTGCCGCTCAGCTTCTCCGTTGAAAGCGACATGCGCCGGTATACGTTCTCGATGACGACGATCGAGTCGTCGATAACCCGGCCGATCGCGACCGTCATCGCGCCCAGCGTCATGATGTTGAGCGTAATGTCCATTTGGCTCAGGATGAGGAGCGCGATCAGAATGGACAGCGGGATCGATACGACCGCGATTACGGTGGAACGGATGTCGCGCAGGAAGATCATGATGATGACGACGGCGAACAAGGCGCCGATTACCGCTTTGCTAAGCATCGTTTCGACGGATTTCTCGATCGGCTCCCCTTGGTCGAGCGTCGTTGTAATGGTCAAGCCCTCGTTCTTGTCCTCAAGCTCCTTTATTTCTTCCTTGACCTTATTGACGACGTCGACGGTGTTCGAGTCGGCCGCCTTCACGATGTTCAGGCCGATCGCGTCCTTGCCGTTCGTGCGGGAGACGGACTCGGCTTTGCCGACGATGCTGAGCTTCGCGATATCGCTTAGCTTGACGCCCGGCACGACGACGAGGTTATTAAGCTCATCCTCCGTCTTGATGTTGCCGTCGACGACGACCGATTTCTCCGTTTCGCCGAATTCGAAAATGCCGAGCGGCACGGAAACGGCCGATGCCTGGATTATTCCTTTGACCATATCTTCGGTCAAGCCGAGCTGCGCCAGCTTCGCCTGGTCGAACGCGAGCTCGCCTTCCATTACGTTCTGACCGGACATTTGGACGCTGGCCACGCCTTCAATGCCTTGCAGTCTCGGCAGTACGTCGTCCTGAACAGCCTTCGTCAGCTGCTCCAGATTCAGACTATCGTTCGACAAGCTGAGCGACAGCACCGGGAACGCGTTCAGGCTGATCCGGGATACGGACGGATCCTGAACCCCTTCGGGGAACGCCAGCTCGGAGAGGACGTTCTTCACCTCCGCCTCCGCCTTCTCCATGTCGGTTTCGTACGTATATTCGATGACGACCGACGACGCGTTCTCCATGGAGGTCGAGCTGACGTTGTCGACGCCCTTCAAATTCCGCGTCCGCTGCTCGATCGGCTTCGTTACCTTCTCCATGATTTCTTCCGGCGCCGCCCCGGGATAGACCGTCGTCACGCTGACGATCGGCACCGTAACGTCGGGCAGCGTCTCCATCTTCATGTTCATGCCGGAATAAAGTCCGGCGATCAGCACGATCAGCGTCAAAATCCATAAAGCGAATTTGTTGTTCAACGAAAATCGGATAATGCTCTTCAAATTAAGTCCACTCCTCGTCTTCTATCTATACTTTGAACCGGTAGCCGACGCCCCAAATCGTCTCGATGTATTGCGGATTCGACGGGTCGTGCTCGATTTTCTCGCGCAGCCTGCGGATATGGACGGTTACCGTCGCCGCGTCCCCGTTCGAATCGAGGCCCCAAATCCGCTCGAACAGCTCCTCCTTCTCGAACACGCGGTTCGGGTGGGAAGCGAGCAGCAGCAGCAGCTCGTATTCCTTCGAAGTCAGCATCGCTTCCTCCTCGTGAATCATGACCCGGCGCGATAACTTATCGATGAACAGCCCGCGAATCCGGATATGATCGCCCCGCTCGGACTTGTCCGCCGTCAGCCGCTCGTAACGGGCGAGATGGGCTTTCACGCGGGCGACAAGCTCGCTCGGGCTGAAGGGCTTGGTCATGTAATCGTCGGCGCCTAGGCCTAGACCTCGAATTTTGTCGATATCCTCCTTCTTGGCCGTCACGAGGAGAACGGGAATGTTGCTCTGCTGCCGGATTTGGCGGCATATTTCGAAGCCGTCGACCTTGGGAAGCATCACGTCGAGCACGATCAAGTCGTATTGGCCTTCCAGCGCCTTCTGCAGGCCGGCGTCTCCCCTGCCCTCGATATGGACGCCGAAGCCGTGGCTTTCCAAATAATCGCGCTCCAGCTCGGCGATCGCCTTCTCGTCTTCAATGATAAGTATGTTCTTCATGATCATCTCCACTTACGGCAGGCGCCGCGATCGGCAGCGCGAGGCAGAAGCGTGCGCCGCCCTCCTTCGCGTTCTCCGCCCATACTTCCCCGCCGTGCCCTTCGATAATTTGTTTGACGATGGCGAGCCCGAGGCCGCTGCCGCCTGTCTCGGAGTTGCGGGACTGCTCGGCGCGGTAAAATCTGTCGAAAATATACGGCAAATCCTCCTCGTCGATGCCCGGTCCCGTATCCTCGATTTCGATGACGACGCGTTTCTCCTTCCCACCCAGCCTGACGAAAATTTCACCCGCGGCTTCTTCCCGCTGCTGACCCATGTACTTTACGCAATTGTTCAAAATGTTCGTGAGTACCCGGCTTAGCTTATCCGGGTCGGCCGCTACCGGGATCGGCTCGGCGCCGCCTTGCAAATACACCAGACGAATGCCGGATTTCTCCAGATCGAACCGCTGCTCCTCCAGAAAATGCTGCAAATACCGGCGAATGTCGATGACCTTGAAATCGAATGCCACCGTCTGAAGGTCAAGCTTGGAAAAAAGAAAAAGCTCGTCGATCAGCTGGTCCATGTCCGCCGCCTTCCGGTATATCGTCTGCATATACCGGCTTCGCTTCTCTTCGGTATTGGCGATGCCGTCGAGAATGCCTTCGACGTAGCCTTTAATGGCGGATATGGGCGTCTTCAAATCATGCGAAATGTGGGACAGCAGCATCTTTCGGTTTTCCTCGTACAGCAGGCTTTGATCGATCGATTGCTTCAGGCGGACGCGCATTTCCTCGAAAGCGGTGCTCAGCTGGCCGATCTCCCCCTTCGACTTCGTCTCGACCTGCTGCGACAGGTCGCCTTCCTTCATTCGAAGCGCGGCCGCTTCCAGCGTCTTGATCGGCTTAATGATGCTCCGTGACACGAAATACGTCAGCAGCAATCCCGTCAAGCCGATCAGCGCGAGCGTGAATACCGTGCCGACGCGCCGACCGTAGAGCGGCACCGGATCGTTTCTTCGAAATAGGACGGCGCTGCCTTTGCCTCCGTCGGGATAGTCGAACGCGATCGCGCTCGTCTCGAAGCGAAAGCCGTTGAACGTGACGGTGGAGGGCGGATTCGCAAGCAGCCCTTGCCAATTTTCGTTCGGGGATGCTTGCCTCAGGAACGGCGAGACCGACGTTATTTTGCCGTCCCGCGAAATGATCAGACCTGCCCACAGCTCGCCTAACCGTTGCTGGATTTCGGTTACGTACGCCGGCTTCTCGAGCTCGCCCGCATCGTTGCGAAGCACATACGACAATTCGCCGTATACGAGTGCCTGCTCGTAAGGCTCTTTGTCGACTCTGTCGAAATATTGCTTTACGTCCTCGATCCCGTTCGCATGCACGACGAACAGCAGAACGACGCTCATTAAGATGAACGGAACGATGACCATCGCCAAATACGACATGTACAGCTTTACTCGAATAGACAACCGCGTTACCGCCTCGCCAAAAATGCATTTATTTGTTGAATCTATCGTTTATCATAAAGGCTATTTCTAAACGAATTTGGAACCAATTCTTACAAAATTATTACGTTTGGTTGCATGGAAGCTCATTTATTTAACTGCCTAATTAGTTATTGTCATTAATTATTAATGTAGTAATAAGAATGACTGCGGATAGGATCCATATAAAGAGGATCCATAACCAGAGATGAAATCCGAATAACCCGGCCGCCAGCTTGTACAGGGCAATCGCGCCGAGGATTGCGAAAATGCCGATCCACCCTTTCGCTTCCTTCCCTGCGCGGGCCGAGGCGATACGCAAAGACGCCGCGAACAGGCCAACCAGCGACGCGGTAATCGGGGCGACGATCCATACGCCCAGTATCATGTAGTCTCCGGTCGAGATCAGCTTGCCGGCAAACAGCGCGAACGAGACGGCCAGTAGAAGCAGCCAGTTCGACTTGAAACGTTTAATCCCGCTTCCTCCAGCGTCTGCCGAACGCCCTTGGTTCGCCCTTTGCCAAATCCGCCATTTCCGGAACAGAAGATAGGCGGGCAAGGCGATCCCCAAAGCCGATAACGAAAGCTGGAGGATATGATAAAGCTCGTCACCTGCTAACGTCGCCCGTAGAAGCGGCAGCCTTACGACGAACCAGCCGCTTGCATGCGTCCAATTATCCAGAAACAGATGGCTTATGAAACCGATGAACGCGGAAAGGAAAAAGACGATCCAATCGGACGCCGAAGCAAGCTTCCAAGGGCGGACCGACGCCTTCGCGAACCGGTCGATCCTCCCGTAACCGGGCAGAAATTCGTGCAGCGACGGCAGAACGATGCGGTGGAAGGCAAAGGCCAGCGCGACGCATAGCGGAAATGCCATCAAAATAAAGCTGTCGATCGAGTGGCCGACCGACCGGAACGGCACCATGGCGATAAAGTATTCGAAGTCCGGAGCAAAGCTTCCGAGAATGAGTCCGGTCGCGCTCAGCCGCGGAACGGCTTTCTTAAGCGGCGCGGCATACAGCGCGTGCGAGAACGTAAATGGCACTAGGCGGCCTCCTCTCTGCTACTCGCCGAGCGTGCCGAATCGCCCGATCGGCCAAATCCGGAACACCGCTTTGCCTTCGATGCTGTCTCTGGCGATCGGCCCGAGCGTGCGGCTGTCCATACTGTTCTCGCGGTTGTCGCCCATGACGAACAGCTGCCCCGGCTCCACTTCGTACGGCATCGCGACGCTTCCCGCGAACGTCCGTCCTTTCGCGTAAGGCTCCTCCAGCTTTTCTCCGTTCAAGTATACGTCGCCATGCCGGATGTCGAGGACGTCCCCCGGAAGCGCGATAACCCGCTTTATAAGGCGCAGATCGCTTTCCGGCCCGTCAATGACGACGATGTCCCCGCGCTCGGGCTCATGCAACCGGTACGACCATTTATCCTCGATAAGACGCTGGCCTTCGACGAGCGTATTTTGCATGGATACGTTATGTACCTCCGATTGTGCGTATATGTAAGTTTGGAACAGCAGCGCCGCGACTACCGCCACCGCAAGCGATACGGTCCATTCCCGCAATTCCCGGGTCCAGCTTTTTTTCGGACGTTCTTCCGTCTTCATGTCGGTTCACCTCTTCGTCGTATTGTTTTGCTCGGCATAAAAAAGTCCATAACGTATTACGCCTTGCTGTGGAGAAAGTTTCCAAATCGCCATTGAAATTAAGCCGTGACAAAGAAAGCGCGTATAGGCTAAAGTGAGATTGAAAGGAGCATTCGTCCTATGAATACGATTTCGGCTTCGCAAAAAATGCTGTTCACAGTGATTACCGTCCTGTACTGGACATCCATGTACGTGTACGTGCCGACCCTCTCGCCCTATCTGAGCGGGCGCGGCCTGTCGCTTTCCTTTATCGGAATCGTCCTTGGCAGCTATGGCTTCGTGCAAATGCTCGTAAGGTTCCCGCTCGGCATCCTCTCGGACCGATCGGGCAAGCGCAAGCCCTTCATTTGGCTCGGCATGCTGACCGCCTGCCTAAGCTGCCTGCTGTTCCTTGTACCGGGCTCGTGGGTTTGGCCGCTTGCCGGGAGGCTGATGGCCGGCGTATGCGCTTCGACGTGGGTCGCGTTCACTGTCATGTACGCCGGCTTCTTCGGCGCCGGGCAGACGGGGCGCGCCATGGGCAACATCAGCGTCATGACGGTATCGGGGCAAATGGTCGGCATGCTGCTTAGCGGCTGGCTGACGGAAGGGTTCAGCGAGGATGCGCCGTTCATTCTCGGCGCCGCGATCGCGGCAACCGGACTTCTGCTCGCCATGCTGCTTCGCGAGCCGCAAGGAGGCCGGCGCGATCAGCCCGGGATGTCGCTCGGCATGGTCAAAAACGTCGTACGGACGAGATCGCTGCTGCAGGTATCGCTCCTGTCCATTCTCGCGCACGGCGTGCTGTTCATTACGATGTTCGGGTTCACGCCGCTGAAGGCGGAGGAGCTCGGCGCGAGCGGCTCCATGCTGTCGGTTGTCGTCTTCGCCTTCATGCTGCCGCACGCGTTCGCCTCCCTCGTGACGGCAAGATGGTTTACGCCGCGCTTCGGGTATTGGGGAACGATCGGCGCGGGATTCGTGCTGAGCGCGATTTGCACGGGAGCCATGGCATTTGCGGATTCGATCGCGGTTCTAGCTCTTACGCAGGCGATTAACGGGTTTGCGCAGGGCCTCCACATGCCGCTGCTGCTCGGGCTTGCCATTCGCGACGTGGAGCTGCCTGCGAGAGCGACCGCCATGGGCTTGTATCAGGCGCTTTACGCGATCGGCATGTTCTCCGGCCCGTTTCTGGCCGGTTGGCTCAACGAGAGCTGGGGATTGAACGGGGGCTTTTGGTTCGGCACTCTTCTCGGCGCGGCGGCGGCCGCTCTCGTATGGGCGTGGTCGAGGCAGGAGCGCAAGACGGCCGTTCGCTCCGGCAAGAGCAAGGCATTGGCCGAGGAGGCGAGCCTATGAGCCGGCCGCAGCTCGTGCTCGATATCGGAGGCGTACTCGCGGCGAACTTGACGCCGAGGTTCTGGCGGCTGGCCGCCGTTGAAGCGGCTGTCGCCGAACAGGCGCTCTACCGCGCGTATAAGGAGGAGATGAGCGACCGGCTCTGGACGGGCGCGATTTCCGAAGAGCGGTTTTGGGCTTGGATGAGGTCGTACGCGCCGGCGCTTACGGATGAGAAGGCTCGAGGCTTCATCGATGACAGCCTCGAGCCTTTGCCCGCGCTCGGCCGGCTTCGGGAATGGAGCGCGGCGGCCGATCTTCATGTGCTGAGCAACCATCTGCGGTCGTGGGTCGAACCGGTCATCGGTCCTTACGCGGACGTTTGGACGAGCGTGACGATATCGAGCGAAGTCGGATGCCGCAAGCCGCATCCCGAAATCTTTGCCCGCGTGACGCCGCATCTTCCGCCCGGCAGCGCCGTCCTGTTCGTCGACGACCAAGACAAAAACTTGCGTCAGGCGGCCCTTCTCGGCTGGCGCACCCTTCGGGCCGACGAAGAAGGCGCCTGGATCGAGCAGGTGCTCCCCATGCTGCGGGAGGATCGGCAGCGACCCGCTTCCAAAGAAGAAGGCACCTGAACCTTAGCAGGTGCCTTCATTCTACGGGATGAGCGCAAGCAGAACCATCAACGACGCGCTTGCCGCCGCGATCGCGAGGAGGAGCGCATCCGCCCGGCCGAAACGGAGACGAAACGCGTAGACCGGGTTCCGTTTCGCGTAACCGAACCCCCTCGCCTCCAAGGCGTCCGCCATTTGCTCCGCCGTCCGCAGCATCGAGCGCACGTACGGAATAAGGATGGAGCGCAGCATCCGCGGCGGCACCGATCGAACCGGCGACGCCGCCTTCCCCCTCGCATGCGCCAGCTTCGCGAATCTTCCCCACTCTTCCGCAAGCAGCGGAATAAAGCGGAATATCAACGTAACGAGCAGCGCTAACGAATGGACCGGGACGCGCAGGCGGCTTAGCCAGCCGAAGGTCTGTTCGATGGCGCGCTGCAGCCTCATCGGCGTCATCAGTCCGAGCAGCGGCATGCCGAGCAGCATGACGATCAGCAGCTTGCCGAATCGGATCGCGATCGGCAGCGCCTTCCCCCAATCGAAGCTCAGCGGGTCGAGCGACGTCCCGCCGATCAGGCAAAAGATCGCGATCAGCGTAGCATAAGCCCGAACGAGGCCAAGCCACGGCTTCAGCAGGGCGTTGAACGGCAGAAGCAGCAGCAGAGCCAGGACGGCGGTCAGCCCGACGTCCGCCAGCGACCGCTGCGCGAAGACGCCGGCGGCCAGCAGAAAGTACGCCGCGACGAGCGACCGCGGGTCGAATCGCTGCGCGCGAATGCAATCCTCGTTCACCGCAGCCGGAGGAGCGGCGTCTCGGGGGTTATTAGCGCCTGTGGCGTCGTTCGCGGAAGTGGTTACGGCAGTGGCTCGCGGGTCATTCGTCATGGCGGGAACAGCGATGGCGTGGACATCGTTTGCGGTAACGGGAATAGCGTCGGCCCGCGCGTCAATCGCATCAGCGCTGGCAGCGCCATCGTTAGCAGCGTAAGCTCGCGCATCATTCGCGGAGGCGTTAGCAGCGTCAGCCAGGCCATAAGCCTCCTCGGCAGCAGCAGCCGCGAGAGCGGGCTTCGCCAGCCGCGCAGCCAACATCGCCGCGACCTCCCGCGGCCCGGGCCACGGCGCCACACCGTCCGGCGCCGGCCAATCCGGCGGCAAAGCCGCCGCCGCGCGCAGCGCTTCCAGCGCGCG
>NZ_JACXIY010000028.1 GCF_014705655.1 Paenibacillus arenilitoris
CGATGCCGCCGCCGCGCCCTTGGCGGCGCTTTGCGCCGCCTGCGCGAGCGCGTCTGCCGCTCGCGCAACTGCGGCCGCGAGCCAGCCGGCCGCGACGCCTTCGTCGGCCGAGGTCTCATCGGCCGATGCCGCATCAGCGCCGCCCGCCGGAGGGGCGGACGCGACGCTGGCGACGCCGCCGAATCCCGGCGTCGGGTCGAACGGCACCCAGCCCGCGCCAGGGAAGTACACTTCTACCCAGGCATGCGCGTCCGAGCCGCGCACCGCGTAATCGACCAGCTTGGCGCCGCCATCGCTTGCCCCGGCGGGCTCGCCGACCGGCGTGCCGGGCGTGAAGCCCTTCACCCACCGGGCGGGAATGCCCTGCGTCCGGAGCAGCACGACCATCGCCGACGAGAAGTGGACGCAGTAGCCTTGCCGCTGCTCGAACAAGAAATAGTCGACGAAGTCGCTGCCCTTCGGCGGCACCGCGCTGTCCTCCAGCGTGTACGCATAGCTTCGTTTCAAAAACTGTTCGATCGCCTTCACCTGATCGTACCGGTTCGTCACGCCGCCGCCCGCGACTTCCGACGCCAAGGCGGATACCCGCCCGGGCAGCGAATCCGGCAGCTGCAAATAAGGCTCAAGCTCCGCCCGCAGCTCGGCCGGCAGCTCCTGCCAAGCCGCCTCGGCGGAAATTAGGTTTTCCGGATTCCCCTCAACCGCATCGGCATCGATTAGGTTTTCCGGATTCCCCTCAACCGTATCGGCGACGGATGCGCCTTCAGGTCTTCCATCATCCACAGAGGCCGACTCGGTCTCTTCCGGTTTCCCCTCTTCCGCATCCGTCTCCCACGGTCCGCCCCTATCCGCCGAAGCCGAATCCGGATCGGCCGATGTCGGCCGCGCGGCATCTTGATCCGCCACGGCGTTGCCGCCCGCCGAATCCCGCTCCGCCAGCTTCCCGTTATCCGAGGTGCTGCCCAAGGCGCGCAGCTGCTCCGCGTCCGTCACCGCTAGCACGCTCTCCACCGTATACCGCTCGATCTTCGCCGTCTCCGACTGCGCGAACAGAGCGCCCGACTCCTCGTCCGCAACGTAGCTGTTCAGCTTGCGCCTCGGGTCGGCCGCGATTAATTCGGACACTCGCCCGGACAGGCCGGAGCTGAATAACGGCATCGCCGCCGCAGGCTCCGCATAGACGACCGTTTGGCGGACAACGGGGCCCGTCTGCAGCCGCTCCGCTCCGCTTCCCGTTTCGACGGAGGCCGTTCCTCCGGCGCCGCGAATCGGGCGCAGCACCGGGGCGCTCCATTCCCCGCTCCAGCCGCGCCCGTCGTACAGCCGCAGCGCTTCCCCGCGCCAATATGCCTTGACCGGCGAGCTTCCCGTGAAAATAACGCGGTCGTCCTTCCGGACCGGCGCGCCGAGCTCGCGGTCGTCAAAGCCGTAGCCGGTAAAAGCGCCGCCGAGCCTTTCCAGCGCCGGCTGCCCGCTGACCGTAATGGAGGAGCCGTCGCCTCCGCCGATCGAGTTGACGGCGTTCTCCAGCCGGTCGGTAAGCGAGCTCGCCCAACCGGCGGGCGGCATCTCCGCCTCCTTGCCGCTGGCGAACAGAAGGCCGCAGCCGACGATCGTAAGCGCGACGAAGCCCGCTCCCGTCAGCCAGCGCAAATCCAGCTTCGTGAGCTTCCCGGTCCCGCCCGCAACCATCCGCCTCACTCTCGGCACGCAGACGACCGCGCCGAGCAGCAGCCCTTCCAGCACCGTCCGCAGCAAGCCGCCCATAATGTCGAAGCCAAGCCACACATGCAGCGCGAGCAAATACGCCGCCGTAAGGGCGGCAAGGCCGAGCGCCGTCTGGCGCATCCAGATGAGCGCCTGCAGCGCCGGCGCGAGCATCGCCCAGCCCACGAACAGCAGAATCGTTCGCAGCTCCCCGGACATCGCCCACAAGCCGTGCCGGAAGATCAGGCCGGCATGCTCCTTGATCATGCCGGGAAAACCGAGCAGCCACTCCACGCTGTTCTGATTCGTTCCTTTATAAAGCCACATGAGGCTGAGCACGCATAAAACGACGTTGAAGGGCAGCGTGAACGCCATCGGCAATCGGAACAGCCCGAGCCCGAGCACGCAGCCGATCACGAGCAAGAGCGGCTCGGGATGATACGCGATTCCCCATTCCTTGGCGTTCGCCCAAGGGAGCAGCCACTCCGCCAAAAGCCCGAATAGCAGGGCGCTCGTCAAAAGCCGGTAAAGGAACGGCCCGTCTCCGCCATCGCCGCCGGTCGGCCTGGCATCGCGTCCCGTCTCCGTCCGGCCGCCGTTAGACATCGACATGAGCTTCGCCCCCTTCCCCGGAAGCGTACGGCAGCTCGCCCATGGCGTCCGGCACGTTCAGCCAGGTGACCTTCACGCCGCCGCGCGCCAGCCATTGTTGCTGCTCGCGCATGGCGAAGGTCGGCGCATGATGGCGCGTCACGATAAAAAGCTCCATCCGGCAGCCCTGCTCCGCCGCGTACCCGGCCAGCTCGCCCCAGCTTCTTCCGCCCTGCCAATCCGCGGTGAAGACGAGCACCGCGCCGCCGCGCGCCAGCGCCTTCTCCCCGCTCGCAAGCGAGCCGGCCAAAGAACGTTGGCCGTCCGCCCGCAGCAAAGCCATCTCGCGCAGCAGCTCCGCTTCGCCGTTCTGCCGGCTCCAATCCTTCACGTCAGAGCCCGCAGTCGCCGCGCCCTGCCCCGTCAACAGCGTGACGGCATTGCCGCTGGCGACTGCCTGCCGCACCGCCAGCGCCGCCCAGCCGACGCAGGCGTCGAACAAGAGGTCGTCCTTGTCGTAACCGGCCGCCGCCGTATCGATCGCGATATAGGTTTGGACGGGCCGCTCCTGCGGGAACAGCTTCGTCTGCAGGCCGCGTCCCTTCGCCGCGCTGCGCCAGTCCAAATGGCGAAGCGAATCGCCTTCCCGGTAAGGCCGGCTGTCCGGACCGATGCCGGCCGCGCGCACGGCGGCGTACACCTCCTCGCGGCCCATCTCCCCTCTCGGATCGATGGGCGCTCCGGCAAGCGTCCGCCTTGCTTCGCCTGCCGCCGCGATGCCGGCTTGCCCGGCGTCGTCCAGCCTCTCCTCGGCGGGAAGGCCGGGCAGCACGATAAACTCGGAAGCCGCCTCGATTTTTTTGTGAACCGCGGTGAGGCCGAGCCAATCCCCGACCGTGACGGATACGGGACCGTACGGATGCCGTCCCCGCCTTAATTTATGCAAAAAATAATGAACGCTGATCTCTTTCCGTCCAAGCGGCGCGACGACCGTCTGGTAACCGATCGCCCGGCTCGAAGGGGAAGTCTCGTTCACCGCCGCATCCCGCACGGCGAACCAGACGAAAGGGACGAAATAGGAGCGTCCCACCGTTAAACGGACCGCTTGCCTTCCTCCCTCCCGCACCTCTTGCTTCATAACCGTCCGTTCCGCCCTTAAGCCTGCGGCGGCCATAATCGGCGCCAAGCCGCTGACGATGATGACGAGGCCAAGAACCGCAGCTAGAAACCATTCCGCTGCGCCGCCGCGCAGCACAATGGCCGCCAAGCTTCCGGCCCACCCGGCCGCGATGATCGTCCAAGCGAGCCATCTCGTCCGGTATTCGCCGCCTTCCGGCTCCCTCTTCAATGGTTCGGCTATGACGTCCTTTCGCACCGCCTCTTCCGGCTGCCGCCGCTCCGGCTCCGGAGCTCCCGCATGCCGAAACGCAGCTTCGCCGCCGAAGCCCTCCTGCCGCATCCGATCCTCCGTCGCGTGCGTATTCATCGGCGTCTCCCGCCTCCGTGGCCGATGCCCGCCGCGGCCGGCAGCGGGCATTCGCGGACCGCGCGCCGAATGACGGCCGCCGCGCTTGCGCCGGATGCCGCCGCTCCGTGCCGCAGCGACAAGCGATGCGGCAGCACGGCGTCGGCCGTTGCCAGCAAGTCGTCGGGCACCGCGTAACCCCGGCCTTCCATGTAGGCGATCGCCTGCGAGGCGCGCAGCCAGTCGCGCAGGGCGCGCGGGCTTAAGCCGAGCGCGACCTCCGGCGAGCGGCGCGTCGCGTCCGCCACCTGCACCATATAATCGAGGAGCGCCGGGTGCATATGCGTCTGACGGGCCTCCGCCTGCATCTGGAGCCACTCCTCGGTCGCGATGACCGGGCGCAGCCGCTCCGGCTCGACCCGGCTTCCGCCCGCGTATTGCTCGAGCATCCGCTTCTCCTCCGCGGAGCCGGGATAGCCGATCGTAAGCCGCATCATGAACCGGTCCAATTGCGCCTCCGGCAGCGTGTTCGTCCCTTCGAAGCTGAGCGGATTTTGCGTGGCGATCAGCATGAACGGAACGGGCAGCCGGCGGGTTTTGCCCTCCACCGTAACGCGCCGCTCCTCCATCGCCTCGAGCAGCGCGGACTGCGTGCGCGGCGACGTCCGGTTGATTTCGTCCGCCAGGACGACGTTGCCCATGATCGGCCCCGGGCGATAGACAAGCTCGCCCGTGCGCGCATCGAGCACGACGCCCCCGACCACGTCGGCCGGCAGCATGTCGGAGGTAAATTGGATCCGTTTGAAATCGCCGCCGACCGCTCGCGCGAACGCCTGCGCCAGCAGCGTCTTGCCGACGCCCGGCACGTCCTCCAGCAGCACGTGGCCGCCGGCGAGCAGCGCGGTTAATGTATGTTTAATGACTTCCTGTTTGCCTAGCAATACGCCCTCTACTTTGACTAGCAGCCGGTGCAGCAGCACCTGCGGCGCCTCCGGCCAATGGCGAAAGCGGTCCTCTTTCGGTTCCTCGGAAAATTGGGGAGATAGCATATCAACGTTCGCCTCCTGAAAAATAAATCTATCTACTTTTCAGTTTCCCCAGCTTCCACTCTCTTTAGACCTGCTAGAGCGCCCTCTATTATTCCGTCAACCATACTTCGCGCCGCTCGTCGTCATAGACGAAGCTGGCAATGCCGACGCCGAATTTTTGCAGCGTCGAGCGCACGGGAACCGCGATCCGCTCCTCCTGCACCGCTTCGGCATCTCCGGCGGGATTGCACATCCAGATGACGTGCACATTGTCCTTGCTCGCCTCGACCACGCCGTTCTCCAAATCCAGCACCGTGCTGCCGCCGATAAAATCCATCAGCTTCGTCAACGACAGTTCAATCGAGCCCTTGCGCATCCCGTACTCCTCCGGCGTCAGCTCCAGCTTCTCCTCGCCCCGATGCACAATGAGCACAGGCTCCTTCATCGCCTCCTGCTCCTGCCGCGCCTCGCGTCCGAGCGCTTCCGAGAATTGCGCCAGCTTCTTCGCCTCCGCCTGCGTCACCTTGGCCCGGCTCCACTTCGCCTTGCTTGCGAGCGCAAAACGAATCGGCTCCGTCTCCTCCGTAATCGGCGCGAACGAATACCCTTTCTCCTTGTAGTAGGCGATGATTTCCGGCAAAGCCTTGACCGACTCCTCATGGCCCGCGCTGTCATGCAGCAGCACGACGAGCTTATCCGCCAGCTTGGAGCCTCTGATCGCGGCGAGGATCTCGTCGCTCGGCACGCCGAGCCGCTTCGAATCGCCGCTGTCCACGTTCCAGTCATGCACCCGGTAGCCGGCCGCCTCCATCGCCTCGAAATAGCCTTTGTCAAAATTGCCGTACGTCCCGCCCGGCGCGCGGAACAGCGTCGACCGAACGCCGGTCGTTTTATAGATCAGCTCGTCGGTCTTCGTCACCTGGCTTGCGAATTCCGCAAAGCTGCCGTATAAGCTGTCATATCTATGATTAAACGTATGATTGCCGATCGAATGGCCTTCCTTCGCGATCCGCTTCGCCAGGGACGGGTGCTGCTTCACATGCTCGCCCAGCACGAAAAACGTCGCCTTCACGCCCGCTTCCCGCAAAATCGCCAGCACCTGCTCCGTGTTGCGGCTCGGCCCGTCGTCAAAGGTCAAATAGACGATTTTCCCGCTTGCCGCTTGCTTGTCCGCCTGCTCGCCCGTCTCTTGCGCAGCGGGCTCTACGAGCAGCGGCAGCTCTTCATAATAAGTCACCGTCGCGGGCTTCGCCGCGCCTTGACCTTCCACCGCCACAGCCTTCGCCGCCGCCAGTACTTGCACGGCCGCCGACTCCATCGCCGCTTCCCCTCTATACACCGCCAAGCCCCCCAGCTCGAACAACCCAAACCACGCCGCCATCACGCAAATCGCTGCCTGTACCAATCGCCGCATCCCCATCTGCCACCCTTCTCCCAGCTATGAATAGAATCTCGTCCTGGTAGATTATATGAGCGCCATTTCTACGAAATGACTGAGCCGGCTAGTTCTCGTTCCCGGTGCGCTAATAGAGTGTTGAGCTTTCCGCGGCGGCAGGCGTTTACGATGAGGAAGACTCACTATTTAATACCCTGAACCTTACGAATTGACGCAAATTTCCCGTCCCCCGCCGCAGGGTATCTCTCGTCTGTCAAATCCTACTTTAAATCTTCATAGGAAAATCTACTTATTTTTTAAGTTTACAGAAAATTCAACAAAAAATTTAAATTTCATCCTTTAAACTAACGGCGTGACAAACCGACCGCGCGAAGGAGGTGGATTCGGACCGGATAAGAAAAGGTCGAACGGTGTTGCCTGTTTTTCAAAAAACGATATCGGAGGGAGATTATGCACCGAACCAGTTTTCGAAAAAGATGGTTAACCCTTTCCATTCTTTTGGCTTTCGCAGTTTCGCTCGCCTCCCCTGCGGCAGGATCGGCAGCCGAAGCGAAACGCCTTCACTCTTCCCTGGATGCGGACCAATTCACGCCGCCTTCGGCAAAAATAGCCTCGACGTTCGATCATTCCTTGAAACGGGAAGCGCTGAAGCAAGGAGCCGTCAGCTCGAACCATTCCCTTTTAAGCAAAATCATCGAACCTCGAAATTTCGTCCCGGCTTCGGACAGCCCGGAGCCCGTCGACGTCATTGTCGAGCTGAAGACGGACCCCGTATCCGTCCATCGCACAAAAACGAAGAAAGGCCTTATGAAGTCCGATGATTTGCATCAAAGCGAGCTATCGGCCGAACAAACCGCATTCGAGGCGTCTTTGGCCAAATTAAGCGCCAAACCGAAAAGACAATATAAGCAAGTCTTTAACGGCTACTCCTTAACGATTCCAGGCAATCAAGTCGAGGGCTTGTTATTGCTGCCGGGCGTGAAAGCCGTCTACCCCGATCTGGAATTAAAAGTGTCGCCCATCGACAGCTTCACGCCGAATATGGATGAAAGCGCCCCTTTTATGGGAGCCGGCTACTTGTGGGATCTTGGGTTCGACGGAACCGGCATCAAGGTCGGCGTATTGGATACCGGCATTGATTACCGTCATCCAAGCTTGGCCCCGGCCTATAAAGGGGGATACGACTTTGTCGACGACGATGCCGACCCGATGGAGACGCCTCCCGATCCGAACGATCCGGAAGCGGCTACCGATCACGGTACCCATGTCTCGGGAACGATTGCCGGCCGCGGCGATCCGCTTAATCCCGATAGCGGCACCGGCTGGGTACGCGGCGTTGCCTATGGCTCCGATCTATATGCCTACCGCGTTCTGGGACCCGGCGGCACCGGCTCGACGGAGGATGTGCTAGCGGCCATCGAACGGTCGGTTCTCGACGATATGGATATCATCAACTTATCGTTAGGGAGCAGCGTGAACGATCAATATGACGCAACCGCTATCGCGCTGAACAACGCGATGCTGGACGGGGTCGTCGCCGTAACCGCGAACGGGAACGACGGCCCCGACGACTATACGGTCGGTTCTCCGGGAACGGCGGACATAGCGATTTCGGTCGGCGCTTCCTCGCCGCCGCTTAACATCCCTACGATTCAAGCAGACGGTATCGATAAGGCTTACGCGAGCATGATGGCCTATTCCCCGGAATTAGGGGATTTGCAAGGCCAGCCTTTGGAGCTAGTCGATGCGGGACTCGGCACTGCCGCGGATTTCGAAGGAAAAGATTTGAGCGGGAAGGCGGCGTTAATCGCCCGCGGTTCGATTTCTTTTACCGAAAAATCATTAAACGCGCAAGCAGCCGGAGCCGCCGCGGCCGTTATCTACAACAATGAACCCGGAAACTTCGGCGGTACGCTGGGCTCGGAAGGCGACTATATCCCTACGATGAGCCTTTCGCAAGAAGTCGGCTTGGCCCTCAAAGCGCAGGCCGATGCGAACGAGTCGTACCTCGTTACGTTCGGGATCGAGCTGGAGCAGGACTTCATCGGCGAATTCAGTTCGATTGGTCCCACCTTGCCCGGACTGACGATCAAGCCGGATCTTTCGGCGCCGGGCGTGGCGATCCGCTCCTCCGTTCCCGCTTTTGACGGAAATTACGAGAATGCCTACGCCGATTTGCAAGGAACGAGCATGGCCAGCCCTCATATCGCCGGAGCCGCCGCGCTGTTATTGCAGAAATACGGCACGATGGAACCGTTCGAGGTGAAGTCCTTGCTGATGAACAACGCATTCGAATTGGCCGACCGCGAAGGCCAGCGGTATTCGTCCATGGCGCAAGGAGCAGGCCGGGCGGACCTCGGGCCGACGATTGAAGCGAAGGCTGTAGCCATGGTCGAACAAGCAACGAGCGCGGTACCGGGCGGCGAGAGCATGCCGTATTTGACCGGCAGCATCTCCTTCGGACAGAAGGAGGCCGGGGCGGCCGACAAGAGAACTGTTACCTTAAAAGATATTGCAGGGACCGCTTCCGCCTATTCGATCGCCACGGTATGGCACGGCGAAGCCGCCGGCACCCTCACCACCAGCAAAACGAACGTAGCCGTAAGCGCGGGAGGCTCCGCACTTTTCGATATTGCGCTGCAAGTGGATCCCTATGCGGCCGACGGCCGTTACGAGGGGAAAGTCATTTTGGCCGAAGGAGGCGGGCATACCCTGCACCTTCCATTCGTAGTCTACGTCGGCGATGTCGATATCCCGGATGCGATATCCCATGTAGCCTTGGAACCGCCCATCTTCTCTCCGAATGGCGACGGCGTAACGGATACGGCCAATATTGCCTTTAACGTGAATTTGGCTTCTCCGTATTTCTCTCTGGATGTGTACGATGCCGTTACCGCGGAGTGGAAAGGAACCATTCTGGAGACTGCGGACGGCATCGCCCCCGGCAGCTATATCATTGAAGGCTGGGATGGCCAGGTAACGAATCCGTCGGGTTCGGCCCCGTTAGAGGAAGGCTTATACGTCATCCTCCCATGGGCCGGCAATGATGCGGCATCCGCCGCGCCGCTCGAGGCACAGGCATCGCCATTTGTCATCGACGTGAGTCCGCCGGTCTCGGCACTCGATAAGCCTGCTTATACAGTCCAGAAAGGCATGGCGACCATTACCGGGCAAATCAAAAGCGATTATATGATTGACCTGTTCGGCGATTATTCGGCTGTTGGCGTTGCCGCACTATACAAGAATAAAGGCTGGGTGCAAGCCGATGGCGTGATCGCGCCGGACGGCAGCTTCAGCATCCAGGTCCCGTATAAGCCAGGACTTAAGCCGGTCGAAGTCTACGTCTACGATCTAGCCGGCAACGGCACGCTGGAACCGGCCCATACCGTGAAAATTAAAAAAGGGAAGCCTAACAAGCCGAAAGGCGAGCTTGAGTGAAGAAGCGGAAGTGTGTTCGCCGTTATTAACGAAAGAGAGTCCCTTTGCGGGGCTCTCTTTCTGTCTGCGGCAGCAGGCTATGAGGAAGACTCAGTAATTTGTACCCTTAACCTCACTAATTTTCGCTGAATACCGGTCCCGCTCCAAAACAATGAGGCAAACCTCACTCCCCGTGAACCTGTCTTCATGGCGAGTGAGGTTTGCCTCATTAATCGTACACTTGCTCTAACTTAGCCGGTGGATTGTGAGGTTTGATTCATAATTAGTGAGGTTGGATTCATTAACTAGTTATTGCAGTAAGAATAAAAAAGTGAAGGTTGATAACCGCTTTTCAAATCCTGCCGTATCAAAACATTTTGTATTATGCTCACCCGAATCCAATATCCGTTACATAATACCTTTGGTAGTCCGCAACCGTAAAATTGATGGTATCTGACAGTATTAAGGCTAGGACTTTGTCACCTACCTCGATTTCCTCGATAGGTTCCTCCCCTTCGTCTTTAATTGGTACAGATTGCCCGTCCCATTGCTCTTTTGAGCGTAATGCTTGCATTAACCGTTCAATAGCAACCCAGCCTTCTGAATCCATTACTAATTCATATTCCCAGGGTGCATGCCTTAGCGCGTATGAGACCTTTTTACTTAACTTTTGATAATCCAAATTTAAACAAAGATTCAACGTAAGTGGATTCGTCAATTCACCTTCATACCTATCCTCCATTAATTTCCATCGTTGCTCCTAACAATACGAGCGGATTTCATCCTGTTGGTACGCTAAACTATATACCGTCTTTGGCTTGTCCAATTGTTGATGGATGGGGCTAGGAAAAGAAAACCACATGGAGTTGTTACACTCGCATGTGGCGCAAATTTTGTATAATTATTTCAACTGCGAGTCAATGTATGCCGCATATTCCTCAATAATTTCCCTAACTACCTTAATACTTCTTGTCCTCTTTTTAAACACCGGTTTTTCCCAATCATTATTTTCAATTAAAAACAAAGTAAACTGACCATTTTCTTGGAATGACGGATACCAGCCTACATCAATTAGAAAACGATTGCTGTACACTATCTGAATTAAATCCTCTTTTAATTCTTCATATGCTTCTGGCGTATTAAATTCGACATTTTCCGGGAAATTATTAAATACAATTTTTCCAGAACCAATTGATAAGTCGTTAATCACAAACAGTCTCCTTCACTTCGTAAGTTTTTTATATTCAGCTACTGTTATTGGGTGACCGTGAATAGTTCCACCGCTATGTTCTACACGAATGTATTGCGTTTCTTTTCCATCACTCGCTCCAACAACTTGGTCGAATTTGAAAACCTTCCAGTCTTTCCCGTTAGTTACAGGAGTCCCATTGGCCCAAACAAATCTCTCTACTGCTTCTATATCAGTACCATGAAGATATCTGGCAGGGCCACCGTTTTTAGTTGACTTGATTACTGCTTTCCATGAAAGGTTTTTTTGAGCAAAGTGTTTATAACCGTGATTTGTCCACTTTACGTTAGCATTCGGACCGGGACCTACTAAATCATACAAGGACATGAGCGCTATTAGCGGAGTTGTATTGGGATCCACTAGCGCCTTCATTGATGAAACGCCCGTGATGTCCTCCATAAACATCTGCATTTCATACATCTGTTGAACAGCAACCATGTTGTTGGCTCTTGTTAAATTATAGTCGACATATTGTTTGGAAGACCAATAGTTTGCTGTTGCAGGTAAATATGGACCAAACGTCCCTAAATATCCAACACGTTTACCATTTTCTATAATCGGATGGCCGGAAAACTCATTATCACTTCCCATATATACCGAAGAAGAAGAATTGCAACTACCGCCATGTGCCCAATTACCATTTTTAGAAACACAGTAATTGCCTGTCGGATCAACATAAATCAACGGATTATTATGCACATACGTATAAAGATTCTGACTCAACGGATTGGAGAGTTCCCCCTCATACGTATCCTCATTAATAAACCTTCCCACACTTGGATCGTACCAGCGAGCACGAAGATACTGCAGTTCAGTCGTTTCGTCCCAAAGCTCGCCAGAATAGCGGAAGGAGTTATCCACTTGTTCTTGAGCCTCAAGCGTATTGCCCCAAATATCGTAATCGTACTCGTTCAGCACCGCTCCTGCTTCGTCACGAATACCAACTACGTCGCCGTGCCCATTGTGGAGATAGTAGCCCTTCTCTCCTGCACCGTTTTCTTGAAGCGTCAAGCCTCCGTTCCCTCGCAGATAGCTGACCTTCTCGATAACTTCTCCGTTGGGCTGCACAATACCTTCCGATACGATTAGTTGACCGTCATAGTAATAACGAGTGATAACCCCATTTTCTTGCCGTTCAACAAGAAGATTATCCCCGTTATAGCGATAAGTAACAGTTTCACCGTTCTCGTTCGTTACTTTTTTCAATCGGTCCCATTCATCGTATTCATAAGTCATTGCTTTCGGGAATCCGATATCGCTATCTGTGGACATCGTTTGTCGGTTTCCGCGATTATCGTAGGCATACGCTTCGTTATATTCCGATGAAGTGCTTATACGGCTTAATGGATCATAGCTGAACGTATCGCTCGAAGTAAGTAGTCCATGGTTGGATTCGTTTAATGATGTAATGTTTCGATTCGAGTCATAGCCATAACCATATTCCCTCTCAACTTCGCCACTTGTTGTCTTAAATTTCAGGTTTGTTAGACTATTGTCCGTATAGCTGTACTCCGTTTGCATGCCGTTCGCTTGCTGCTGGAAGGATAATTGTCCGTTAGCATAATAATTATAGTTTTCCTGAACTACATCATTCCATGACACGTTCTCCAGTTGATTCCTATTATTGTAAGTATATCCTACGGTATCAGAGAAAGGTGTCGTCATCTGCAATAGTCGGCCGCTTTGATCATCATACGAATAAGCTATCGTTTTACCGTCTGGATAAATCACCGATTCCAATTCGGCTGTATGCGGCTTATAGGTATACTGCGTTGTACCCGTTCCATCTGTCATCGTCTCACGGGATCCGTTATCCGTAAAGGTGAAGGAAATGGTCTCGCTCGGTCCTTGCTTGCTCATAAGATAGTTTCTGTTATTGTAAGTGTAGTGGAATACTTGTCCCGCTTTATCTACGAGCCTGATCCGGTTCCCGTTAGCGTCATAGTAGATCGTGTCGCTCTTTTGCAAAGGATCCGTGCTCCGGATCAGCCTGCCCAACTCATCGTACTCCTTCAGTTGCTTGTTTCCATCGGGATAGGTTGTTTCAATTAGATTACCGGCCATATCGTAGGCGTAGCTCGTCGATTCAAGCATCGCATTCGTTACTTTGCTCAATTGGCCTAATTGGTCATAAGCAAAAGTAGTCGTTTCATTGTTGGCATCTGTCTGCTGAACGACTAAGCCATTCACAGGGTCGTAGACGTTCTGTGATATGAGCCTGATTCCACCGCTTGCGATAGATTGCTCTTCTACTTTTTCCAGCCTGCCGAACTTGTCGTAGGTTTCGTGCTGCGTATAACCAACTGCATCCGTACGAGTCACAATCCGAAGGGCATCATTGTACGTCGTTATCGATTCTGAATTATCCGCTTCAATGGTCTTTGTCGGTCGGCTCCAAGCGTCGTACTCCATTTGGACCCGATTATCCAGCGCATCCTTACTTTCGATGACACGTCCGTGAGGATCGTAAACCAGTTGAACTCTTCTCTGATAACCTTCGTTATCAATTACGCCTTCCTCTTCTTTCCATCCAAGGCCGTTCCAACGCGTTAACGTTCGATTTCCAGCTACGTCCGTAATGGTAACTGTGTTAAGGGTATCGTCATAGGCTGCGCTTAAAATTTTGCCATCCGGATGGAGTACCTGCTTGATACGTCCAAGTTTATCGTACTTGTATTCCGTTCTGTTATTATTGCCGTCGATTGAAGCGGTCACGTTACCGGTTAATCTGTCATACTCGGCACGAGTCGTTATGGTAGAGGTTTCGTTATCCGCGTTCGTCACCGTCACGCTCTGACTGGTCGGGAATGCATTCAAGTAGCTGGCATCGTATTCAACAACCTTATGCGTGCTCTTATCTCCATTCAGAACGGTAATGCTTGTTACATTTCCATGGCTATCGAAGTTGTTATAGCTAATTTGCTGCAGGATAGCACCGGATTCATTGTCATTCCTAATCGTTGTTTGTGTAATATCTCCTTGCGTATTTCGCGTATGCGACGTGTACGTGAATCGGTTTGCATCTACCTGCATACGCTCGCTAAGCATCCACTTTTTAACAGGGTCATACGTATAAGTTGTCGTAATCCCATTTGCGTTTGTAGACTGCAAAACATTCCCGTAATCATCATATTGGGCGCTTGAGGTAAAAATATCGCTATTCTGATTATTGCTTTGTGTCGTTGTTGTCGGTACGGAAACCGGATAAGTACGGCTGCCTACTTTTTTGTCATAGGCATATGTTGTTTTCTTCTCAATTTCACGCGCACGCTCGGTTTGTTCTTCTAATAGAATTACCGAAGGCGTTTGGTCATCAATGTAATCCTTTTTGTAACGATACGTCGTTTGCGTAAGCCCATTATCGATCGATGTGGAGAACGAATGATCTTGTCCGTAGCTTTGTCCGACATCGCTGCTATTATAGTTCATGGTATGACGGTTAAAGTCTCTCGTTTCGCCTGTTTCATAAACTAACTGATCCAAACGGGAAACCACTCTATACGCTTCTTGAACGGAATTCGTTCCGATTCGTCTCGTAACCGGCTGCTGCTCGTACGTATATTCTGTCTTTGCGCCTGTCGGATGCTGGATTTTCCAAAGCAGAGCATACGGATTTGTTTTGGCGCGTTCCGGATACGAAGTCATCAGGTTAAATTTAGCGGAAGCTAACTTATAGGAATAAGAAGTCAGTCTTCCTTCGGCATCGGTAACCGAATCCAGAAGCTCGATTCCTTCTTCGGTATGCTTCTTATACGTTATCGTTTCGGTACCATTGCTGATAGTTACTTCCGCATTAGTGTAAGTGATCTGTATCGTATTCCCGATCGCGTCCTTGATCTGGCTAAGAAGCTTTCTGCCGTAAGCAGCATTTTGAGTATAGAAAAACTGTATGGTATTGTCATAGGCATCGGAAATTTGGAGGATGCGCCCGTCTTGCGCAAAGTATTGTTTCGTTCTGCCGTCTACTGTTGTTAATACATGGCTGGAGACTTCTCCGTTTACGGTTACCGAAGTGTCGGTCGTGAATGACAAACCTTCCCATTTGTAGCCTTTCAGCTTGTTGCCTTCCACTTCATACCGACCGCCGTCTGCCAGGTTCACGTATCGTTTGCCGTCCTCGGACTCAACATGCGGGAGACTCCAAGACCAGCCTTTGCCGATTGGATATAATTTTTCGTTCAAAGGCATAGCGGTGTCGTTGAAATAGGTAACACCCGTTCCCGTGCCGACTTGGTAACTCCTAACTTCCGCGTTTGGACTGTTGGACACGTAATAATTGTATCCGTTCTCGCTCCCTAAGCTTGCTCCGGGGCTGCTATTAATCTCGTTCCTAACTGTAGTAGCATCGCTGGAATATTCATAAAGAGGCGTAACCAGCTGGACAGTTGTGCTTTCTGCTTCATATGGGAGGGCCTCAACCCATTGTGAACCGCTAATTTGATAAGCATATCTCCATCTACCGCTGCCATTAGATTGCCACGGGCCATAGTTTACCGAGCTGGTATAACCTGGTTTCGTTACCGTTCCTCTGTAGTTTTGTGTCCAGGTACGGGTGTCTACAGCTGGTTTTGTTACTGTTCCCGAATAGTTTGCTCGCCAAGACTTTGTACATTGATAAGGATATTGGCCATTCGTCGGGCAAGCCTTAATTACATCTGTAGTTGTTCTACTTAAAGTGCCGGTATATCCACTACCGCTGTAATTTATTGATGAAGGGCAAGAAGTACCAGAACTTATTGCTTCCCAAATTCCCGATTGATTATATCTTCCAACAATAGAATTTTCGCATGAACTAGTCGCTGTTTTCGAGTCAGCAGGTGTATAACTTCCAGCTGTCACATAAGGCGCACCTGTCTTATAAAGAGCACCGCTGTATCCGTTTTGCGAATACATAACGCTACTCGCAAAATCATTCGAACTTGGTTTGCTTCGTGTGTCTGTACGCGTTATAGAGTCTGCTGGAATATTAAATGTCAGCGGCTGGTTCTTGACTTGTTCCGCTTGAGCTTGAGTCGAATACGTACCTCTAGTCTTCGGAACCGTGTCAATAATAAAAGTGTTATAATCTACCGATCCGTTACCATCGTAATCTTCCTGCACCCACTTTGCTTCGTTGTATTTCACTTGATATTGATGCATGATTCTTTTTCTTACCGCATTATATTGCACATAGTAATGATAAACCCCATAAGAGTAGGTCTGAGATCCATACTCCATATCATAGAATTGGGATTCGCTTGAATTGTATTGACGAACCAGAGAGAAAGATAGGCCACCTCTGCCTGGTAGAGTCATATCCGTATATCTCGTCGAGAGACTCCCAGATAAACTTGAAATCGATTCATTGTTTATCCCAACCGAATAGGGAGCTTCATTTATCGTCGTTTTATCGTAAACCGGAGCAGTCTCAAGCACCGGTTCATCAGCCAACGCATTCATATTTGGTACCTCTATACCCTCAAGGACCTCGTCCGTTGGTAAAGGTGATTCTACCGGTTTTTCGGTTGGCTCGGGAGTCTCTTGCGGTTCCTCCGTTGAAATAGGCGAGTTTGTCGCTTCTTGTGTCGGTACAGACGATTCGGCTATCTCCTCGGTTGATTCAGACTCTTCGGTTGCTTGATCCGTTGGGGCTGTAGTCGGTTCTTCCGTTGGTGCCGGGGATTCAGGCGTTATATCAGTTGGTGCAGGCGATTCGGCGGGTTCGTTCGTAGGTGCAGGAGACGCTGTCGGCTCCTCTGACGGCGGTGGGGATTCAATCGGTTGTTCGGTTTCAATCGGTTCGTATACTTGTCCGCTCACGGTTGAATCCTCAAATTCAACAATAACCAGATCGCGAAGTGCAGGCGAGGACAACTCATTGTAAACCTCTCCGGTTACCGTTGAGGATAAATTAACTTCTCGCGCAAATATAATTTGCAGCGCATCCTCGAAAGGAATACCATCGATCTCCGCTTTGAAAAGAGCCGAATAGATCTGACTAAGCGTATAACTTGAATCCATATATTGTTGAATAAATTGTTCGGTGACGGAGAAGCGATTTATAACGGTCTCTATCGTGAGTGAAGGATTTGAATTTGAATTCGTTTCCCCTTCCGCTTTAATCGTCTGCTGTCCATAAGGTGTCATTAATCCGATGAAAAATGTGATTATTAAAACTATGGAAATATGTCGTATTAGTCTCCTATAAGTCAACAATTCAATCGCTCCCTTTATACAACTCTCTGAATCGTTTTTAGATTGCCGTTATCATCATAGACATATTTGTACTTCACGCCGTCAAATTGAACATAATCAATCCGGCCTGCAGCATCGTACACATAGACGATCGCATTGTTTAAAACGACTGACATTGGATTTAACTTATATCTTGACCCGTTACCGAGTTGATCGTATTGATTGGATCCCCAGCCCCATACGGTCCCGTCATTTTTAACAAAAACAGTATGCTCTCCTCCGACCGCTAAAGAAAGGATGTGAGGTATCTCATAAACTTGGTTCGGCGTTCTTTTAAGGATTAACGAGCCGTCGCCTAACTGACCTTTAGT
The DNA here is from genome assembly GCF_014705655.1 of Paenibacillus arenilitoris. Classification (GTDB taxonomy): domain Bacteria; phylum Bacillota; class Bacilli; order Paenibacillales; family Paenibacillaceae; genus Pristimantibacillus; species Pristimantibacillus arenilitoris. Next base: position 17,399 of record NZ_JACXIY010000028.1, read on the forward strand.
ATTAATCCCCCAAGTCCAAACGGTTCCGTCGTGTTTAATTGCAACTGAGTAATAAGAACCGGCAAATATAGATTTCACATTTGTTATGTTGCTTGCTTGAACAGGCGTATTTCTGACTCCCCCTGCTCCGTCGCCAAGTTGGCCATAAAGATTCTGCCCCCAAGAGCGAATTGTCCCATCTAGCATTAAAGCTAGCACATGCGTTAGTCCCGCTGATATTGAAGTAGCATTAGTCAGCCCGCTGACTTGTACCGGCGTACTGCTGTCAGTAGTTGTTCCATTCCCAAGCTGCCCGCTTTGGTTTTGCCCCCAAGACCATACCGTCCCATCATCCTTTAATACAATGGAGTAATTGCCATTAGCAGCAACTGCCGTCACATTAGTTAATCCGCCCACTTGCGCAGGAATTGATCTTGCTGTCGAAGTTCCATTTCCAAGTTGACCATTTGTATTATCTCCCCAAGTCCAAACCGTGCCGTCGTTCTTCAGAGCTATGGAATGATTAGCTCCTGCGGAAACAGCCACCACATCTATTAATCCGTTTACTTGTATCGCAGTGCCTCTTTGCGTCGTGGTTCCATCGCCTAATTGTCCGTTCGTATTGCGTCCCCATGCCCAAAGCGTTCCATCTTCTTTAATAGCCATTGAATGATTGATGCCAGCATATACGGACGCCACACTGTTTAAGTTTTTTACTGCTGTGGGATATATCTGAGTGAACGTTGTGCCATCCCCTAATTTTCCGTAAGAATTTCCACCCCAACCTGAAACTGTACCGTCTTGATGAACAGCTAAAGTGTGGCTCTCCCCTGCCGACAAAGCTTTAATTTCCGATAAACCGTTCACTTGCTCGTATTCCGTACTGCGGAAGCCTACAACGCCAATCCCCAGCTGACCATAGTAGTTTAATCCCCAGGAGCGTAGCGTCCCGTCCTTTTTGACAACTACAGTATGACTTCCTCCCGCCGAAATAGCCTCAACACTTGTTACACTATTTAACTTTGTGGCTACCAATCTACGCGTCATCGTCCCATCTCCAAGACGCCCGCTATAATTATCTCCCCACACCCATACCGTGCCGTTGTCCATTATCGCAATCGAATGACTTTTTCCAGCCGATATTACGGTTATATTTTCAAGGCCTGTGACTAGATTGGGACTCACTTGCTGAGCGGTTGAATTAATCCCAAGTTGACCGGATGGATTATGCCCCCATGAAAACACTTCCCCATTCTGGCTTAACGCCAACGAGAAGCTGCCTCCCGCAGATACCGTTTTCATATTAGACAATCCGCTAATTTGAACCGGAACTAGTGAGATTGTGGTTGTTCCGTTTCCGAGTTGTCCATTCGTGTTGTTCCCCCAAGTCCACACGCTTCCATCTTGTTTAACAACAATAGAATGGCTGCCGCCGGCTGAAATTGCTTTTACGTTGGTTAATCCATTCACTCGAGTAGGAACAGATCGCTGGATAGTAGTCCCATCGCCCAATTGTCCGTTAGCGTTATTCCCCCACGCCCAAACCGTCCCGTCTTGTTTTAAAGCTAATGTATAATAGCTGCCAGCTTCTACTTCGATAATGTCAGATAATCCCGGAACCACTGTAGGAACTGTTTTAAAAACAGTAGTTCCATCCCCTAACTGCCCATTATTATTATTTCCCCAAGTCCATACCGTACCATCTCGTTTAACTGCTACTGAGTGTTGTTCACCTGCAGATACTTCTATCACATCAGAAATACCATTCACCTGAATCGGTGAACCATTATCCAATGTCGTGCCGTCGCCTAGTTGTCCGTATTGATTGAATCCCCATGACCATACTGTTCCATTCTTCTTTAAAGCCAGTGTGTGGCTATCGCCTGCAGATACCTGAGCCGTTGATAGATTAACATTGGCAGAATCCGCACTGAGACTTGAAGCACCACATAGCATCGAAATCGCAACTACAGCACTAATTAACAATCTAGGTTTCATAGATTAGCCATCCTCACTCTCTAGAACGTTTCTACATACACGACAGAACTACGTTATAAGAAAATCGTCACATGTACTCCGACCACCTCCAGAACTACCTTTCATTGACAAACAAGAAACTACAAAATGATAGAAAAAAATACAAATCATAGCATGTAAATTATATTATTTACTGTATATTTTTGTATATAGCGAAGACTTTCTTTTATTGTCGACTGCTGTCGCTATTACACGAGCCATAGTTTTTTAACTCCTACCCTTATTACCTAACGCTTCAACAATCGTCAAACTATATTTTGGCAACAAAAAACGCCCCCACCACCCGGCAGGGACGTCCCATCCACTATTTAAAACGCAGCAACAATCGCGCCTTTATACTCTTCCTCGATAAACTGCTTCACTTCTTCGGTACGCAGCGCATTCGCAAGCTTCTGCATCGCTTCGGAATCCTTGTTGTCCGGGCGGGACACGAGGATGTTCACGTAAGGGGAGTCGTTGCCCTCGATGAACAAGGCATCCGTCGTCGGCACGAGGCCGGCTTCGAGCGCGTAGTTCGTGTTAATGAGGGCGAGATCGACCTCATCCAGTACGCGCGGCAGCGTCGCTGCTTCGACTTCGCGGATGTCGAGCTTCTTCGAATTATCAACGATGTCGGCCACGGTGCCGTTAACGCCGACGCCTTCCTTCAGCGTGATCAGGCCGTTCGCGGCCATGAGCGCAAGCGCGCGTCCGCCGTTGGACGGATCGTTCGGGATGACGACCTTGGCGCCTTCCTTCAGCTCCTCGGTTGTCTTAACCTTCTTCGAATATGCGCCGAACGGCTCGATGTGAACGCCCGCTACGTTGACGAGATCGTAGCCCTTGTCCGCGTTGAACTGCTCGAGGTACGGCGTATGCTGGAAAAAGTTCGCGTCGATTTGCTTCTCGTACAGCTGCGTATTCGGCTGAACGTAGTCGTTGAACTCGATAATTTCCAGGTTCACGCCCTGCTCCTTCAGCATCGGCTTCACGTATTCCAGTATTTTAGCGTGAGGCACCGGCGATGCCCCTACCTTCAAGGTCACTTCGGCAGGCGTCTCTTCCCCTGCCCCTTGGTTCACTTCCGCGCCGTTGTTCTCGGGCGCCTTCTCCTGGCCGCAAGCCGCCAGCGCGAACATCAGCATGAGCGCGACGACCGCAAAGCTTGTCTTCTTCATTTTCCTACCTCCATTGCTGTAATTGCTATCTAAGCTGAAAATATATATAAAAGCCTATTTCCTGCTGAAACGCCTTACGAGTGCATCGCCAATCGACTGCAGCACCTGCACGAGCACGATGAGCAGCGCGACGGTCACGAGCATGACATCGGTCTGAAACCGCTGATAGCCGTATCGGAGCGCCAAGTCGCCGAGGCCACCGCCGCCGATGACGCCGGACATCGCCGTGTAGGAGACGAGCGTCACCGCCGTGATCGTGACCGCCGCTAGCAGGCCCGGACTCGATTCGCGCAGCAGCACGCGCCGGACGATGTCCCAATTGGACGCGCCCATCGCCTGCGCTGCTTCGATGACGCCGCGGTCGACCTCGCGCAGCGACGTCTCGACGAGCCGCGCGAAGAACGGCGTCGCCGCCACGACGAGCGGCGGGATCGAGCCTTCGACGCCGAGCGTCGTGCCCGTAATGAGCTTCGTCACCGGCATGATCATGATCATAAGAATGACGAACGGAACGGAGCGCAGTACGTTTACGACGAATGATAGTATCCCGTACACGACGGGCTGCTCCAGCAGCTGCCGGCGGGACGTCAGAAATAGGATAATGCCGAGCATCAGCCCGAGGATAACCGTAAACAACAGCGATGCCGCCATCATGTACAGCGTGTCCTTCGACGCTTCCCAAATTTCCGGCCAGCGGACGTTCTCGAAGCTCATCATACCGCCTCCACCTCCAGCCCTTCCGCGCGCAGCGCGCCGATGACGCGCTCAACCTCCGCGTCGCTGCCGATCAGCTCCACGATGAGCTGGCCGTACGGCGTCTCCTTCATGCGCGACACCGTGCCTTGCAAAATCGCGAATTCGACTCCCGTCGGCTTCACCGCGTTATACAATATCGGCTCATACGTCAGGTCGCCGATATACGTCATGCGCAGCAGCCGGCCCTTGCGGCCTCGCAGCAGCTGCCCATTCGCGCCGCTGTCCGCTACCTGGTCGACGAAATCGCGGGTCACCGGATGCTCCGGCTTCAGGAAGACATGTAGCACGTCGCCCATCTCCACGATCTCGCCCTTGTCGATGACGGCGACGCGATCGCAGATCGAGCGGATCACGTTCATCTCGTGCGTGATCAGCAGAATCGTGATGCCCAGCTTCGCGTTAATATCCAGCAGAAGCGATAAGATCGAGTTCGTCGTCTGCGGGTCGAGCGCCGAGGTCGCCTCGTCGCACAGCAGCACGTCGGGATTGTTCGCGAGCGCTCGCGCGATGCCGACGCGCTGCTTCTGCCCGCCGGACAGCTGCGCCGGATATTTGTCCGCGTGCTGCTCCAGCTGAACGAGCTTCAGCAGCTCGTCCACCCGCTTATTGATCTCGGCCTTCGACAGCTTGGCCAGCGTCAGCGGGAATGCGATATTGTCGCGAACCGTCGACATGGACAGCAGGTTGAAATGCTGAAAAATCATCCCGATCCGCCTGCGCTGCCGCTGCAGCTGCCCTTCGGACAGCCCGGTCAGCTCCATGTCGCCAACCGTCACCGTCCCCGACGTCGGCTTCTCAAGCAGGTTGACGCAGCGGAGCAGCGTGCTCTTGCCCGCGCCCGAATGGCCGATAATGCCGAATATTTCCCCTTTATGCACCGTTAGGCTAACGTCCCGGACGGCTTCGACGGACAACCCGCCGACCCGGTACGATTTTCTGATGTTATGCAGCTTGATCAGTTGAATACCCTCCTATCGGACAAACAAAACCAAATTATATTACCGGGACCGGATGATGTCAATGAGCAAGACCTACCACTCGCCAGCATCCCTGGTCCGATCGTCCATGGAGAATAGGCACCAATGCTGCTGTTATTGTTTCCTTCGAACGGCAATTTACTCCAAGGGGAAACGCACCTTGCCGGGGCATATAAACGCACGCCTTGCCGGGGCAAAAAGAAGCGTACCCGGACGAGATAGCCGAATACGCTTAATCGATAGCCCAATCGTCATTCGAGCGGCGATGACTGCAACTGCCTTACGACCGGACGTCCGCCCGAGCCAAGCCTAACCTTCCGATGGCTTTTTCTTCGCAGCCGGCTTTTTCCTCGCAGCCGGCTTTTTCTTGACCGCCGCCTTCTTCTTGCCCTCCCGCAGCTCCTTCACCGCTTCGAGCACCTTCTCCGTATGGCCCTTGATCAGCACCTTGCGCCATTCCCGGACCAGCTTGCCGCCCTCATCAATCAGGAACGTCGAGCGGACGATGCCCATATACTCCCGGCCGTACAGCTTCTTCAGCTGCCAGACGCCGTACAGCTCGCACACGGCATGCTCGGTATCGGCCAGCAGCAGGAACGGAAGCTCATGCTTCTCGATAAACCGCAAATGCGTCTTGACCGGATCGATGCTGATGCCGATAATGACGGTGTTCAGCGCCAGCATCTCCGCGTTCGCGTCGCGGAAGTCGCATGATTGCTGCGTGCACGTCGCCGTCAGGTCCTTCGGGTAAAAATAGAGCACGACGTTCCTTCCGCGAAAATCGCTCAAGCGCACGTTCTCGCCGTTCGATCCCGGCAGCTCGAAGTCCGGCGCAGGTTTGCCAACCTTCGCCTTCGCTTTCGTTCTTGCCATCTCCCTCACCTCCAAGTTCCGGTCTTCGCTGCTTTACGATCCCGCGCCGCGGTAACGCTTCACGCCATGGTTCCACATGAACAGGCCGAGCGAGAAGACGATGAGCCCCATCACCGGCGTCAGCAGCGCCAGCTGCGACAGGTCGTCCGTCTTTTTCTCCAGGAAATAGGAAGCCGGAATGACGCCGACGAAAGCGAACGGCAGCAGCCACGTCAGGACGAAACGGATCACTTTATTGTAAATATTGACCGGATAGCGGCCGTAGTTCTGAATATTGTACATGAGGGGCACGATGCCCGTCGGCGCGTCGGAGAAGAAGGAAATCGAGCTGAGCGCCGTGTACAGGCCGGCATAGATCAGCACCGCCCCCAGCACGAGCAGCGCCATGATGACGAGATCCCATACGTGGAACGGCAAGTCAAGCTGCGTCCAGCACATGACCATGATGATCGCGCCCACGAGGGAGCCGATCAGCGACGGCGGGTCGACGTTTTCAAGCAGCACCTGATATAGGCTGTGCGCCGGCCGCGTCAGCACCCGGTCCATCTCGCCCTTGACGATATAGCGCTCGCTGAAGTTCCATATGCCGAAGAACGTGCTGAACAAGCCGTACGGAATCATGAAGAAGCCGTAGACGAACACGACCTCCGCCTCCGACCAGCCGCCAAGCGACGGCGTATGCTGGAACACGATCAGGATGAAGATCAGGTTCATCCCTTGGAACAGCAGGTCGGACAGCACTTCGATCCAGAAGTCGGCCCGGTACGTGAGCCTAGTCTTGGCGTAGTTCTTAATATATTCCCAAAATAATGTCGCGTATCTCATCTCGATTACCCTCCTTGCACGAACAGCCGCTTGCGGGCGGCGCGCCACGTCAGCCAGATCGGCACGAGCAGTCCGACGAACCAGACAACCTGCAGCAAGAATACGTGCAGCGTCTCGCCGCTCGGCGTCCGGCCGGTGAAGACGGAGCTCGGCAAGTAAGTGATCGCCTGGAACGGCAGCCACTGCATAATGGCGGACAGCCAGCCCGGGAAGAAGGCGATCGGCACGACGACGCCCGAGAACAGGTCGACCATGACGCGCTTCATGCGCATCATGCCCTCGTTATTTTCCACGAAGAAGGCGAACAGCCCGGTCAAAATATTAATTTGCGAATTGATCAGGAAGCTGAAGAACAGCATCACAAGATAGATAAGCCACGTCATCGGATCGGTCGGCAGCGTCACCGGGAAGATGAGGCAGACGACGATCATGCCCGGCACCATGAACAGCAGCAGGCGAAACAGCCCTTCGCCGAAGCCTTGCATCATTTTTACGAACAAATACGAATAAGGTCTAATAAGCTGCACCGCCACGCTCCCGTCGCGGATTTCATTCGCGATCTCTCGGTCCAGATTATTGAAGTAAAAAGCTCGCGCCATCCACGATACCGCAACGTACGTCGTCATCTGGTTCACCGTAAAGCCGGCCAGAGTCTCTTGATCGCCGTAGATCGCTTGCCACAGGAAATAGTACGCGCCGATGTTAATGGCATAAATAATGATCCCGCTATAATAGTTAACCCGGTAAGCGAGCATCATGAGAAACCGGATGCGGATAAAATCGATATACGCGCTCATCATGACATGACGGTCTCCTTGGCCTCGGCCGCGGCCGAGCCGGATTGGTAAATGCCGCGGACGATGTCGTCGGTGTTCGTCTCGAAAATTTTAATGTCGCGGATTTCGGCGCCGCCGACGACGCGGGCTAGCGCGTCCGAGACGCTGACCGAATGGGGCAGCCACATTTTGGCCGTCACGTCGTTCTCCAGCGTCCAGGTCACCTCCAGCGGATCGGTCAGCTGCTTCAGCCTGGCGATCGGCGTATGCGACGCGAATTGGAACTGGATCTCGCGCCCCTTGCTCCACCGGCTCTTCAGCTCGTCCAGGCCGCCATCGTAAATGATGCGCCCGTCGTCGAGCATGATGACGCGCGAGCAGAGCGCTTCGATGTCCTGCAGATCATGCGTCGTCAGCAAAATCGTCGTCCCCTGCTCCTTGTTCATCTGCAGGAGGAAGTCGCGGATCTCCGTCTTGACGACGATGTCGAGGCCGATCGTCGGCTCGTCCAGAAACAGGATGGACGGGTTATGGAGCAGCGAGGCGACCAGCTCGCAGCGCATCCGCTGCCCGAGGCTGAGCTTGCGCACCGGGCGGTTGAGCAGATCGCCGAGATGGAGCCTCTCGACGAGCTCGTCGAGCCTCTTGCGGAAGTCCTGCTCCGAGACGCGGTACACCTTGCGCAGCAGCTGGAACGACTCGATGACGCCGATGTCCCACCACAGCTGGGAGCGTTGGCCGAACACGACGCCGATGCCGTTCACGAATTTCTCTCGGTCCTTGTACGGCACGTAGCCGTTCACCCGGATGTCGCCCGCCGTCGGGACAAGGATGCCGGTCAGCATTTTGATCGTTGTCGATTTGCCGGCCCCGTTCTCGCCGATGTAGCCGCAAATTTCGCCTTGCGGAATTTGAAAAGAAATATCTTTGACTGCCGTTACTTCGTTGTATTCGCGCTTGAACAGGTCTTTGAGCGCGCCGGATAAGCCTTCCCGGTTTTTCTGGACATTGAACGTTTTGCGCAGATCTTTGACGTCTATGGCTAACATTTGGTCGTTTAAAGCTCCTTTCGCTTCGACATTTCCCAGGAAATAGCGCCTTTCTTTTATCTAAAACGATAAAACTTGCGTCCGCATGTCGTTCAGCTTTATAATTTTATGATATGTAATCATATCGCAGTTCACGCGTAGCGTAAACGGCTTGAGCGGTATTCAAACTGTCTTTTTTATAAACAGTTAAGCGTAAGCGGCTAACGCAGGCCTTTGGCGGCATAAGCTCGTACCGCTGTGAAATATAAGCGATTTTATAAGTACAGCGCTTATAAATGGTTATATTTTCAAATAAGGGCATGTCTTGCACGTTTTCTTAAACGATCCAACAGCCCTCGAAAGGAGCACTTCTAACGAAATGCGCAAACAGTCGAATAAGAAGAAAAAATGGAAATGGTTTTTTATCAGCCTGTCAGTCGTTCTCGGCGCGGCGCTCGCGTTCGCGATCTATTGGAGCGTAGGCGTATATAATGCGTTGGATAATTTCAGCGAGCCGGAAGAAACGGCGCCCGCAGCCGATAATCCGGAGGCTACCCCGGTTCCCATACCGGAATGGGAAGGCACGGAGCGCGTCAACATTTTGCTGCTCGGCGGCGACGCCCGCGGCCTCGACGAAGGTCAGACCGCTCGGTCCGACTCCATCCTCGTCGCCTCGTTCGACCCGGTGACGAAGAAGGCGCATCTGTTCTCCGTGCTTCGCGACACGTACGTCGACATCGAAGGCCACGGGCGCGGACGGATCAACTCCGCTCTGACGCTCGGCGGCTACCCGCTCGCGATGAAGACGGTCGGCGATCTGCTCGGGCTCGACATTCAGTACTACGTATATACCGACTTTGAAGGCTTCAAGGCGCTCATCGACACGATCGGCGGCATTTACTTCGACGTCGAGAAGGACATGCATTACACCGACAACGCCGACGGCAACCGGTACGACATCGATCTGGAGAAGGGCTACCAGCTCCTCGACGGCGACAAGGCGCTTCAGTACGTGCGCTTCCGCCACGACGCGATGAGTGATTTCACCCGTACCGAACGCCAGCGCAACTTCCTCCAGGCCGTGGCCAAGGAGCTGCAATCGACCTGGAACATCATCCGGATGAAAAAAATACTCGAAAGCGTCGAGCCGTACGTCGACATGAACATCAGCGTCAACGATATGCTGAAGCTCGGCCAGCTTGGCGTCAAGAGCCACGTGGCCGGCACGACGCAGATTCCGCCGATGGAATTGATCTCCGACGAGAAGGTCAGCGGCGCTTCCGTCATCGCGATCAGCGACGAGGAGGAGCTTAAGGCATACGTCGAGCTGACGCTGCAGCAGGACGACACGATTCCCGATCCCCCGCCGTCCGGCTCGCCGGAAGACGGCGCGGCCAGCGGCACGGAGGACGGCGAGAGCACGTCGGCTTCGTCCGATTCCTCGTCGTCCGGCGGCGCTTCGCGGCAGTAACCGCGCTACGATACACGCAGGCAGCCTTTGCTGCTTGCGTGTATTTTGTTGGGCGTAGTTGACACCGGGCCCATTTACGTCAAATCCATTTATTGCACGCCTGCCCTTCCGTTCGAAGAATGAACGACAAGCCGAACGTCACTCGATTAAGATCAACTGCATTCAGTTGCAATCGACCACGATCTCGATCGGCTGCGATCGACCTCGGTCGGCTTTGACTATACCCCACGAGTGTTAGCCTGGTGTCAAATCATTCTTTATCAGCTATTACATACAGGAGGCCATAAAACTATGACTATGCAACGACCGCAATCCGCCAAGCTTTACGAGGAGGCGCTCCGGCACATCGTCGGCGGCGTGAACAGCCCTTCCCGTTCCTACAAGGCGGTCGGCGGAGGCGCGCCCGTATTTATGAAACGCGGCGAAGGCGCCTATTTCTGGGACGTTGACGATAACCGCTACATCGACTATCTCGCCGCTTACGGGCCGATTATTACCGGACACGCCCACCCGCATATTACGGATGCCATCGTCCGCGCCGCGCAGAACGGCACGCTGTACGGCACGCCGACGGAGCTCGAGATTACGCTTGCCCGGATGCTGAAGCAGGCGATCCCCTCGCTCGACAAGGTACGATTCGTCAATTCCGGCACCGAGGCGGTCATGACGACGATCCGCGTCGCGCGCGCTTATACGAAGCGGACCAAAATCATTAAATTCGCCGGCTGCTACCACGGCCATTCCGATCTCGTCCTCGTCGCGGCGGGCTCCGGACCGTCCACGCTCGGCATCCCCGACAGCGCGGGCGTGCCTTCCAGCATCGCCACCGAGGTCATTACCGTTCCGTTCAACGACTTGCCGGCCTTGAAGGAAGCGCTGGAACGGTGGGGCGACGAGACGGCAGCCGTCATGGTCGAGCCGATCGTCGGCAACTTCGGCATGGTCATGCCGCACGAGGGCTTCCTCGAAGGGCTGTGCAAGCTGGCCCGCGAAGCCGGCGCGCTCGTCATCTACGACGAGGTCATCAGCGCCTTCCGCTTCCACTACGGCGCGGCGCAGACGTATGCCGCTTTCCCGGATCACGCGGCGATCGAGCCCGACCTGACGGCGCTCGGCAAAATCATCGGCGGCGGCCTTCCGATCGGCGCTTACGGCGGACGCCGCGCGATCATGGAGCAGGTCGCCCCGCTCGGCCCCGCATACCAGGCGGGCACGATGGCCGGCAACCCCGCGTCCATCAGCGCGGGCATCGCCTGCCTGGAGCTGCTGCAGGAGCCCGGCATCTACGACCGAATGGACGCGCTCGCCGCCAAGCTTGCCGCAGGCCTCAAAGCCGCGGCTGCGCAGAACGGCATTCCGCTTACGGTCAATCAAATCCGCGGCTCGTTCTCGGCCCACTTCTGCGGCCATCCGGTCACGAATTACGACGAGGCGCAGGATACCGACGGCGAAATTTTCGGCCGGTTCTTCAAGCTCATGCTGGAGCAAGGCATTAACCTCGCCCCGTCCAAATACGAAGCCTGGTTCATGACAACGGCGCATACCGAGGCCGACATCGACGCAACGATTCGCGCCGCCGAGTACGCGTTCGCCCGGCTGTAACGTCCGCTGCATACGCAGCACAAAAATAAGCGAGCAGACCGTGATGGTCTGCTCGTTTTATTTGCGGCGCACCTCTTCCGTCCGGCCCTAGCCGCCTTAGACCCGGCGAGCGTCGACGATTTGCGTTTAAAGCGAAACGCCGCGATCACTCCACCTTGTTCAACACGAGCAGCCGGTCGTCGTTCTCGCCCGGAATGCCTCGGCCGTCGGTATTGTTCGTAATGACGTACACCTTGCCGTCTTTGATCTTCACGTCGCGCAGCCTGCCCTCGCCCTCGAACGCGACGGACATATCGCCCGTCGCCGGATCGTATCGATAGAGCGCGCTGCCTAACAACGTCGCGATCAGCAGGCGGCCCTGCTCGTCGATCGTCATGCCCGATGGCGCGATCGCTTTCTCCCCCGTGTGGAAGATCGGCGTCTCCATGCCGTCCTTCTTCGCGCCGCCGTATATATCCGGCCAGCCGTAGTTGCTCCCCGGCTTAATGACGTTAATCTCGTCATGGCCGCCCGGCGTGCCCGAAGGGCCGTGCTCCGTGTTGTACATCGTGCCGTCGCCCGTCCAGGCGATGCCTTGCGGATTGCGGTGACCGTAGGAATAGACGTACGAGCCCGGGAAAGGGTTATCCTCCGGCACTTTGCCGTCCGGCGTCATCCTTAATATTTTACCCGCTAAACTATCGAGGTCCTGCGCCAGCTCCCGCCGCTGGGCGTCTCCCGTCGTCACGTAAAGCATCTTGTCCGGACCGAAAGCCATCCGGCCGCCGTCATGGTTGGCCGCTCCCGGAATGTCCTCGAGCAAGACGCCGGTCTCGTCCCATTGATCGCCGTTCTCCTTAAGCCGCACGATCCGGTTCAGCGTCTCGCCGTTCTCCTCGTACGTATGGTACGCGTAGGCCGTCCTCGATTGCTCGAAATCCGGCGCCAGCAAGAAGCCGAGAAAGCCGCCTTCGCCCCGGCCGTGGACGTTTTTGCGCAAATTCACTTTCTGGCGCGTCATCTCGGCGCCGTCGACCTTCACGACGTTGCCTTCCCGCTCGCTCAAATAAACGACGTCGCCGTCAAACTCGATCACCCAAGGCACGCGCAGCTTCTCGGCGAGCACCTCGTACGCAGTCTCGGGCGCGTCCGATTCGGCGGGCACTGCCGTCTCCGCGCTTGGCTCCTCCGCGGGGGCGGTGGCGGCCGGCGTGGACGCCGGCGTAACCTCCGGCTGCTCGTCCTGCTCGCAAGCGGCCAGCGCGCCCAGCCATACGGACAGCATGAGGGCCGCGGCGGCTTTTTTCGAACCTTTCATCACGATCCATTCCTCCCGACTCTTCGAATCGAAAAAGGACAACGCCCTTGCTCCGTCAAGTTCGCTGTCCTTCGTCCGTTATTTATCTGCCTTCGCCTCGGCAAGCGAAGCAATAAGCTCCCGCTGAATAAGTCCGTTCGACGCGACGACGTTGCGCACGCCCAATTGATACGGATTGCCGTTTGTATCGGTGACGACGCCGCCGGATTCCTGCACGAGCAGAGAGCCTGCCGCGATGTCCCAGCTGCTCAGCCCGATCTCCCAGAAGCCGCTCAGCCGTCCGGCCGCGACGTAAGCCATGTGCATGGCCGCGGAACCGGCGATTCGAAGGTTGCGCACCTTCGGCGCGACCGCCTCGATGCCCTTCAAATTGAGCGGCAGCGCGTATTGATGATCGGCCGGCAAGCCCGTCGCCACGAGACTGCCGCGCAGCGTTTCTTCGCCGGACACCTGCATTCTTTTGCCGTGCACGTATGCTCCCTTGCCCCTCTCGGCGACGAACAGCTCATCCTTCATCGGGTCGTACACGACGCCCACGATCACCTGTCCGTTATGCGCCAGCGCGATGGACACGCAGAAGAACGGAAAGCCGTGCACGAAATTCGTCGTCCCGTCGATCGGATCGACGATCCATAGGTATTCCGCCTCGCGCACGTCCTCGAGCGCCTGCGTCGACGCGGCCGGACCCGGCTCGACCCCTTCCTCCCCCAAGAAGGAATGCTGCGGAAAATGCGTCATGATCAAATTGCGGATTAATCTCTCCGATCCTTTGTCGACTTCCGTGACAAGGTCGTGCGAGGAATATTTTATGTCAAGGCTTGCGTAGTTCCCAAGCTTCGTCTTGATCCATTCTCCTGCTTTCGAAGCGCAATTGATCGCGACGGCGGTAAAGCTCTTCCCGCCTACGACGGAAGCATTATTCTGCTCACTCACGGTCTATCCCTCTTCCCTTTATGTATAATCGCCGGGCGAAGCGCCCGCGTTCTATCTTGTTACGTATGGCGACCGGTCGAAGTTTCGATTGGACGTTATTACCAAAGTATCAAATTGCTCCGATTCCTTCAATGATTAATTGCGCCGCAAGCAAAAATAACGTGATCCGAAGCAGCCACAGCAGCCCCTTCCCGCTCATCCTCACCGCGACGGCGGCGCCCAGCTTGCCGCCGATCCACGCCCCGGGCGCAAGCGCCAGGACGATCAGCCAGATCGTATCCCCGAGATAGGCGTGCATGCCGCTGCCGAGAATCGACGATAAAAAAATAACGAACATCGACGTCGCCGTTGCCACGTGAGGAGGAAACCGGAACAGCAGCACCATCAGCGGCACGAACAGCGATCCGCCGCCGATGCCGAACAAGCCCGATATAAGCCCGACGCCGAAGCCGATGGCAAGCGCGGGAACGATGCCGTAGCTGTACGTATGCGTTTGTCCGGTATTATCCGTTATCGCGCGCACGATCGGCCACTCTTTCGTAAACGGTTTCATGTAGTCCCGCGCGATGAGCAGCGCCGCCATTAGAAGCATGAACACCCCGAAGACGAGCTGGAATAAGCCGGCCGGCAGCCTTCCCGTCAGAGCGGAGCCCAGTAGAGCGGCGGGACCGCTCGTGATGAAGAACAACCATCCGCTGCGGAAATCGACGATCTTCCGCTTCGCGTACGACAGCGTCGAAGCGAGCGCGGTCACGACCAGCACCGTTAGCGAAATGCCTACGGCCTCGGCATGGCCGATCGCGTTCCCCGTGATGGCCGGACCAAGCAGCATAAGCGCCGGAACGATGATCACGCCGCCGCCGAGACCGACGATGCTGCCGAACATCGCGGCGACGACGCCGAGCAGTACGAGTAACAACCACTCCATGCGGGTAAACCTCTTTTCGTTTCTGTATTTCCGTCTGTCGATTATCCGCCGGCTGGCCTCCGCGGCAAAAGGAACACCGTCAGGTTCGGTCCTGACGGTGCCTATTAGACGATTGGACGATCATTCCAGCGCTTCGATTTCCACGCTTCCGTCATCCCTCACCTTGACGCCTTGCGCTTCCATCTGCCTGAAATCGTCGATCAGCCGCACCAGCGCGACATCCTTGCTCTTCGCTTCCAGCATGCAGTCCAGATGCGTCGTGCAGCGGGCGGCTTGCTTCAGGAAGCGCAGCAGCGGCTCCGGTTCCACGAGGTCGGCGTGGCTGCGCGGATCTGCCGCGCTCTTCGGGCTGGATGCGTGGATCTTGGCGGGAAGCTGCTGCGCATCGGTATAGCCCAGCCGTTCGCGCTCCTTCCGCCATGTCCGCTCCACGCGCGGCCACAGCTCTCGGTGCAGTTCGTCCTCGTCGGTATCGCCAGGATTCACCGCGTAGTGGTGGATATCGAGCACCATCGGCACGCTTGTCCGCTCCGCCGCTTCGAGCGTCTCGCGTGCTGTGAACGTTTTGTCGTCGTTCTCGAGCGTGACCCGGCGCTTCAGACGGTCCGGCAGCGCTTCGAACTGACGGACGAAGCGCTCGCCGGACGCTGCCTTGTCGCCGTATGCGCCCCCGATATGGATGTTGCATTTGGCCGTCTCGTCCAGCCCCATCGCTTCGAGCATGCGGACGTGATTCCGCAGGTCCTGCTCGGACTTCGCCAGCACCTCGGGCCTCGGCGTGCTGAACACGCAGAAGTGGTCGGGGTGGAAGGACACCCGCATCCGGTTGTCGCGGACGAACCGGCCGATCTCCTCGAAGCCCGGCTTCAGCGCCTGAAACGGATCCCAATCGGTCACCGCCTCATGCGTTGCCAGCGGGATCAGCTTGGAGGAGAACCGGTACATTTGAATGCGGTCCGTCTTGCAAAGCTTTAAAATCCGCAGCGTATTGTGCAGGTTCTCCTCGGCTATTCGTTCCAGCTTGCGGAGGCCCGCCTCGCGGTCGGCCAGCTTCGCGAACGTCGTATAGGTCATCGTTTTGGACGGAGACGCGTTCTCGAGCCGCAGGCTCATGGCGACAAAGCCGAATCGGACGATCATCGGCTACGCCCGGTCTCCGAAAAACATTTCATAAGCAAGCGCCGTTTGCACTCTCGCTTCTTCTTCCGTCAGCTTTCTCACGAGCTCCATCTCCACTTCCGTTACTTCCTCGCCCTGAAAATTAATTTCGGCGATGGAAGCCAAAATGCGGACGATCGCGATCGCTTCGTTGGCCGGCGTGTACGCAATGACCTTCTGGCCCGTCGGAAATACGCGAAAGCCGCTCTTTACCATTTTGCCCCGGCCGTACTCCAACAATTCATATAGCTCCTGCTCGGACTTGAACTTGCACACGGAATTGAATTCGGTTGCGAAACCCATAGGATTTCCTCCTTTCTTTGAGCTTTCTACCCGGCCTACATAGGAGTATTCAAACCATTTTCGAGCCTATTTCTAACCCATTTCGAACCCTCCCAAACCCTCCCTTCCAAGGGAGGGCCCCAAGGACTGCGTCCTCTGGACACCTGCAACTGGACGAACGATATTACATACAGAGGCGGGTGTGAGACACTTTGGAGCAACCAGCGCTTTCGTCCCTTTGGGACACGCTTTACTGCGGCACGCTCGAGTCACCTGCTAAGGGCCTGAGGAACGAATGTGTTCCTGAGGCGGGTGTGAGACACTTTTGGAGCAACCAGCGCTTTCGTCCCTTTGGGACACGCTTTACTGCGGCACGCTCGAGTCACCTGCCAAGGGCCTGAGGAACGAATGTGTCCCTGAGGCGGGTGTAAGACACTTTGGAGCAACCAGCGCTTTCGTCCCTTGCGGGACACGCTTTGCTGCGGCGCGCCCGAGTCCCCTGTTAAGGGCCTGAGGAACGTATGAGTTCCTGAGTCGGGTGTGAGTCACTTTGGAGCGGCCAGCGCTACCGTCCCTTTGGGACACGCTTTACTGCGGTACGCTCGAGTCACCTGCCAAGGGCCTGAGGAACGAATGTGTTCCTGAGGCGGGTGTGAGACAGCTTGGAGCGACCAGCGCTTTCGTCCCTTGCGGGACACGCTTTACTTTCGGTGCAATATTGCAATACGGTTACTTTCATCATGGCGTGGTGCTATCTTGGTTTTCGCAGTAACTTTCATCATTTCATACGCCTGAGACCAGCTATCCTGTATTCTACCCAGTAACTTTGGATGATTTCACTCTACTTCGCCGAAATCGGGACGATTTACTGGACGAAATCCAGTTTAGATCCCTTTCTCGCAGTGTGACATGGTCTATACTGGATCAATTCCAATATAGCCCCCCGATCACACGCACGGCTCAACCGTGCGCAGCGACCTTCACCCGCCATAAGCCTCGAACGGAGCATAGACGGGTGAAGCGATCGCCCTTTACTCCACCGACCCGCCGGTGAAGTCGATGCGCTGCTTGTCGGCGTGGCGGGCCGCGGCCAGGTTGATAAGCGTGTCGAGCAGCTCTTTATAGGAAAGGCCGGTCTCCTTCCACATGAGCGGATACATGCTGAACGGCGTGAAGCCCGGCATCGTGTTCAATTCGTTGATGAACAGCTGGTTATCGCTCTTCCGCAGGAAGAAGTCGACGCGGGACAAGCCCGAGCCGTCGATCGCCTGGAACGCGCGGACCGCCATTTCGCGCACGGCCTCCGTCGTGTCGGCCGGCAGCATGGCCGGAATTTGCATCGTCGATTTGCCGTCGATGTATTTGGCCTTATAATCGTAGAACTCGTTCGACGGGGCGATCTCGCCCGGAACGGACGCTTTGGCCTCGTCATTGCCCAGCACGCTTACCTCGATCTCGCGGGCGTCGACGAACTCCTCGACGATAACCTTGCGGTCGAAGCGGAACGCGTAGTTGACGGCCGCGATGAGCTCCTCGCGGTTTTTCGCTTTGGATATGCCGACGCTCGAGCCGAGGTTGGCCGGCTTGACGAAGCACGGATAGCCGAGCGACACTTCGCATTCCATGATGAAGAAGGCGGCGTCCTTCTCCCATTGCGTGCGGTTGAAATAGCGGTAGACGCATTGCGGAAGCCCTTCCTGCGCGAACACTTTTTTCATCAGAATCTTGTCCATCCCGACGGCGGATGCCAGAACGCCCGCTCCGACGTACGGAATGTCGGCCATTTCGAACAAGCCCTGGATCGTGCCGTCTTCGCCGAACGTCCCGTGCAGCAGCGGAAAGACGACGTCGATGCGCCGCTCGCCTTCCGTTTCGGTCATGCCTCCGTTCAAGCCCGCAAATAGCGGAGCGAGCGCCAAGCCCGTCTGCGTCGCCTCGCCCGACTCGAATTGAAGCTCCCGGACGCTGCTAGGACGGGCATGGAGAACGTCGCCCGTCTTCCACTGGCCCTTCTTCGTTATATAAAAAGGCTTGATTTCGTATTTGCCGTAATCGAATTCCCCCATCACGGCAAAAGCCGTTTGCAAAGAGACCTCGTGCTCTCCCGATTTCCCCCCGTAAACAAGACCAACCCGAATTTTGCTCCCCATGTCATATCCTCCGGTACGATTAAATTATAAAAGATCGTTAATATGAAAAAAACGATATTTCGTCTGTTCCGTCCACGCGTAAGAATCGCGGTAATCCCAATAACGGTGGCGGCTGGCCACGGTATTCGCATTAACCAGCGGCATGCCCTGCGAATCGAAGGCGGTCACGATCGTGCTGTGCTGGAACCGGTGATCGCCGTTCCAATCGTAGGTGATGACGTCGCCGAGCTGAAGCTCATCCGCCGAGCGGACGACCTCCGCGCGCAGGCCGCTCGTTCTTGCGGCCGTCAAATAATTGGTCAAGGCGTTCGATACGGCCCAGCTGTAGCTCCACCATTCGCTTCCTTTGTTGCGGCCTTTGTACCACCAGCCCGTTTCCCTTTTACCAGTATAGTTCATCGGGGCATTGCCTGCAAAGAGACACTGGGACACGTAGTGGGTGCAATTGACTTCGAAAAGCTCATAGGACGGATTCCCTTCGTTCCACCATCGGTCCGCGTACGCGGCAGCCAAATCTCTCCTGTACCGGATGCCGGAGGGACGGTGTTTGAATTGCGGGATTAGGTCATAATTTAAATATGGCGTAGACGGCGACGAGAATTGGCCGTCCGGCTCGGAATAATCGTCGACGGTCATCCAATTGTCGATCGACGTCCCGTAGCGCGGCCTGCGCTCCGCGATAATCGGCTCGACCCGGAGCACTTCCCAGGCGCCGCCGGACAATCCGAGCCAGAGCCGCTCGTACTCGGACCGCTCCTCTATGTAGTAGCGTCCCGACTGCTCCATCCTTCTTTTGATATGAAGCCGGACCATTACCGATACTTCCGTTGCCGATTCGTTCACGCGCACAAGCTCGGCCTTCGTCTCGCTCCCGGCCGGCAGCGCGCCTCTCAGCAGGTCGCGTTCGCGCAGCCGCTCGAGCCGGTGGCGAAGCCGGTCGCAATGATCCCGGTCCGTCACGTAATCGGTCAGCACCGAGGCATGCTGATCCGTTTCGGCCTGGTTGTACAAGCCGACGTAGCGGTGGACGGACGATTTCCAGCCCTGCTGCGCCCCTTGCTGCCGGTTCTTATCGTAATCCGACGAGCGAAGCAGCGATTGAAGCTTCGGCTGCGGCTGCAGAGAGGACTTCGATGTCCCGCCCGGACGCCCCGACGCCCGCGCCGCCGCGGCCGGCAATGCCTCCTGCCGCTTCGCGGCCGCCGTCCCGCCCGGCTCCGGCTGGGCAACGGCCTTCTGCTGCGGTTGCTTTCGAATGGAAGTTAACGGCTTCGACGGCGTTTGATTACGCTTTTGAACCTGACTGCCCGGTCCCCGGTTGCCCGTTCGCGGCATCCCAATCCCTCCCGTGCGGAAGATAAGAAGCAGGTGCATGATGCACACAGAATAACTGCTTCATTATATGAGGGCTACCGGCGTTTCATGTAACATTCGCCGCATTCGTTTTCAACGAATTTACATGTTTTTTAGGTCATAATTGGACTTTACGTAACCGCCTTTTTGACGATATACTAGAAGTATAGCGAATTTGAAATTGTGTTTCATTGTATGAAACTATACAGGGAGCACAAAGTTTATTCAAAAGAGGAGAATGAAGATGTCCACTCAAAATCATTACTCGGTTCGCTCCACGCTGGAAGCAGGCGGCAAGTCGTATGCGTACTATCGTCTGGGCGGACTGGAGGAGCAAGGGCTCGGCGACGTTTCGAAGCTGCCTTTCTCCATCAAAGTATTGCTCGAGGCTGCCGTTCGCCAGTTCGACGGACGCGCGATCACCCCTGAACACGTGAAGCAACTGGCCACTTGGGCCGACGGACGCGAAGACAAAGAAATTCCTTTCATCCCTGCCCGCATCGTTTTGCAGGACTTCACCGGCGTACCGGTCGTCGTCGACCTTGCGGCGATGCGCGACACCGTCAAACGCGCAGGCGGAGACCCTAAGAAGATCAATCCGCTCGTGCCGGTCGACCTCGTTATCGACCACTCGGTCATGGTTGACGCATTCGGTACTCCCGAAGCGCTGGAATACAACACGAAGGTCGAGTTCGAGCGCAACGAGGAGCGTTACCGTTTCCTCCGCTGGGCCCAAACGGCGTTCGATAACTTCCGCGCCGTACCTCCGGGAACGGGTATCGTTCACCAGGTTAACCTGGAATACTTGGCATCCGTTGCCGCTACCAAAACCGTTGACGGCGAAACCGTCGTATATCCTGACTCCCTCGTCGGCACGGACTCCCATACGACGATGATCAACGGCCTTGGCGTCGTAGGCTGGGGCGTAGGCGGCATCGAAGCGGAAGCGGGCATGCTCGGACAGCCGCTTTACTTCGTTATGCCGGAAGTTATCGGCTTCAAGCTGACGGGCAAGCTGGCGGAAGGTTCCACGGCGACCGACCTTGCTCTTACCGTTACTCAAATTTTGCGCAAAAAAGGCGTTGTCGGCAAATTTGTCGAGTTCTACGGCCCGGGCCTCTCGAACATCAGCCTTGCGGACCGCGCGACGGTTGCCAACATGGCTCCGGAATACGGCGCGACGATCGGCTTCTTCCCGGTCGACGGCGAAACGCTCAACTACCTGCGCCAAACCGGCCGCAACGAAGACCAAATCGAGCTTGTCGACGCTTATTACAAAGCGCAAGGCATGTTCCGCACGGACGAGACGCCGGATCCGGTATTCTCCGACATCATCGAGCTGGACCTTTCGACCGTCGTTCCTTCCTTGGCAGGACCGAAGCGTCCGCAGGACCGCGTCGAGCTGTCGGCGATGAAGGAATCGTTCAACAACATCATTCGCACGCCGATCGACAAAGGCGGTTACGGCCTGAGCGACGAGAAAATCGAGCAGTTCGTTACGGTTAAGCACAATGACGGCCAAGTGAGCAAAATGGGCACCGGCGCCGTTGTTATCGCCGCGATCACGAGCTGCACGAACACGTCCAACCCGAGCGTTATGGTCGGCGCCGGACTTGTTGCGAAGAAAGCGGTAGCGCTTGGCCTGAAGAAGCCTGCTTACGTGAAAAGCTCCCTGACGCCGGGCTCGCTCGTCGTTACGGAATATTTGACGAATGCCGGCCTCATCGAGCCGCTCGAATCGCTAGGCTTCCACGTTGCCGGTTACGGCTGCGCGACTTGCATCGGCAACTCCGGGCCGCTGCCTGACGAAGTGAGCAAAGCGATTGCGGACAACGACATGACCGTCTCCGCCGTTCTGTCCGGCAACCGGAACTTCGAAGGCCGCGTGCACGCGCAGGTCAAAGCGAACTACCTGGCTTCGCCGCCGCTCGTTATCGCATACGCGCTAGCCGGCACGACGAACATCGACCTGACGAACGATCCGATCGGTTACACGGAAGACAACAAGCCGGTATATCTGAAGGACATCTGGCCGACTTCCCAGGAAGTGAGCGAGACGATGGCGGCGGCTTTGAACGCTCAAATGTTCCGCGACAAATACGAGAACGTCTTTACGCAGAATGAGCGTTGGAACGCCATTTCGGTGCCGCAAGGCGAAAGCTACGAGTGGGATGCGAAATCGACTTACATTCAAAACCCGCCGTTCTTCGAGAACCTTGGCTCCGAGCTGGCCGACATCGCCGATATTCGCTCGGCTAACGTGCTTGCGCTTATGGGCGATTCCGTTACGACGGACCATATCTCCCCTGCGGGCAACATTACGGTGAACAGCCCGGGCGGCCAATACTTGATTGCTAACGGCGTCGAACGCAAAGACTTCAACTCCTACGGCTCCCGCCGCGGCAACCATGAAGTCATGATGCGCGGCACGTTCGCGAACATCCGGATCCGCAACCAAGTGGCTCCGGGCACGGAGGGCGGCGTAACGACTTACCTGCCGACCGAAGAAGTGATGTCGATCTACGACGCTTCGATGAAATACCAGAAGGATGGCAAAAACCTCGTCGTTATCGCCGGCAAAGAGTACGGCACGGGAAGCTCCCGCGACTGGGCGGCCAAAGGCACGTACCTGCTCGGCGTCAAAGCGGTTATCGCGGAAAGCTTCGAGCGGATCCACCGCTCCAACCTCGTGGGCATGGGCGTTCTGCCGCTGCAGTTCACGGAAGGCCAAAGCTGGAAGACGCTGAACCTTACCGGCCGCGAGACGTTCGACATCGTCGGCTTGTCCAACGACGTAATGCCCGGCTCGCAAGTGACCGTGAAGGCGACGCGCGAAGACGGCACGACGTTCGAATTCCCGGCGATCGTGCGCCTGGACTCGATGGTTGACGTCGACTACTACCGCAACGGCGGCATCCTTCAAACGGTGCTTCGCCAAATGATCGCGAACATGTAAGCTGCTATTGCAACAAAAGAGCCTCGCCGTTACCAGACGGCGAGGCTCTTCTTAATTATTGCGATCCGCTCCTACAAAATCATGATGCCCATCCGCTTCGCCGATTCCATGACGACCGGCGCGTATTCCGTCATCGTCTGAATCGTCAGCCGGCTGGCCGGTCCCGATACGGACAATGCCGCCGCTATTTTCCCCGCGCGGTCGAAGACCGGCGCGGAGACCGCCGCCACGCCGGGTTCCCGCTCCTCGAAGCTCGTGGCGTACCCGCTCGCGCGGATTTCCTCCAGCTGCTTCTTATACGGCTCCAGATCGATCGCGTTCAGCCAGGCCGGGTTCTCGAAGATGCTTTGCCGGACGTCCTGCTCCGCGTAAGCGATCAGCACCTTGCTCGACGCGCCGGCGTACAGCGGCAGCCTCACGCCGACGGGCGCCACCCGCCTTACGGCCTGATTGCTCTGCACGGCTTGAATACGGATCCGCTCGATCCCGTCCCTGACGTAGATGCTGACCGTCTCCCCGAGCTGGTCGCGCAGCCGCTCGAGCACCGGCAGCCAGATCGTGGCCTGATCGTCCGTTCTGGACAGGTTGGCGGACAGCTCCCACACCTTGAGGCCGAGATGATAACGGTCGGTCGAGCGGTCCCGCTCGATGAAGCCTTTCTCCTCGAGCGTGGCGAGCATGCGGTGCACCGTGCTTTTGTGCAGGCCGACCTGCTCGGCGATTTCGGTCATCGCCCAGTCCGTCTTCGAAGTAAAGCATAGCAATATATCAAGCGCCCGGTCCACTGCACGAACCGTCGATTTCCCTTCCTCCATGCAGCCGCACCTCCTGATCGCAAGGTTTCACCAAATGAAACTTATTCTCATTCAGTATAACTCATTCTTTGCGACAACGTAAAGAAAAGTTGTTTACATTACAGGTTCATTACAATCGATTAACAATTAATCGACATCAATTGACAGGCCCTTAGGACCGGACTACGATAAAAGTACTACCACCGAAAAGCGCTTTCAAATCAAGGAGATGACGACATGAGCACGACGACGATGACACCGATGCCGATGGACAGCCTTCAGCCGTTTCCGATACCGGGCGGCGACAACCTCCTGGCTCTTCGCAAAACAAGAAGCAGGGGCAAGCATTTGCTTGTCGCATCGATCGCGTCGCTTACCGCGATGTGCTTGCTTGCCGTCGTTATTTTTCACGGATACGTCGCATGGATGCTTGCTTATCCGTTCGTCGCTCCGCTCGCCTCCAATCCGAAAGACGCCATCGGCGTTGAATACGAGGACGTCGTCTTCCCGAGCAGAAGCGGCGACACGACCGTAAGCGGCTGGTTTATCCCGGCCGGCTCCGATTCGGCCGACGCGGAGTCGTCGACCCGCACCGTTATTTTCAGTCACGGCTACGGCGCCAACCGCGAGGAATCCTGGGTGCCGATGTATGAGCTCTCGGAGATGCTGCACGGCCTGAATTACAACATTCTGCTGTTCGATTACGGCTACGCCTCGAAGCAGTACAAGGCGCCGGCCACGGGCGGCCTCGAGGAAGCGCAGCAGCTGCTTGCCGCCGTCGACTACGTGAAATCCCGCGGCGCCGAAGATATCGTCGTCTGGGGCTTCTCCATGGGCGCGGGCACGGCGCTGCAGGCCGGTCTGCAGACGGACGCGATCGACGCCATGATCCTCGACAGCCTGTTTATTCCGAGCCCCGAGGCTCTGTTCGATAATTTAAACCAATTCGTATCGCTGCCGCGCTTCTCGCTGCCGCTCATCCAATCGCTCATTCCGCTTTGGACGGGAACGAGCTTCGGCAACATCCCTGCGGAGGAAGTCATCTCGAACGTCTATGACATTCCGCTGTTCATCATGCACGGCACGAACGACGTGAAGGCGCCGTACCAGACGGCGGAAGCGGTAGCGGAAGGGCAGGGCAACGTCCTCTCCCGCACGTGGATCGTGCAGGACGGACAGCACGAGCTGCTGTTCCGGGCCCATCCAAGCGAGTACATCCAACGCGCCGCGCTGTTCCTGAGCCAGGTCGATCAGCAGCTGCAGGCGGAGAAGGCGTAATAATCGAGCCTGTTCGATCCGGAAGGAGGAACGGGCTTTTTTTATTTAATCGATCGTAAGTCCGGACTCGCCTACCTATCTCCAACTATCGCTCGCCGACCGCTAGACACGCCTCGCCCGCTACGATGTATTTTGGGCAACAGAATGCCTCCTCAGGGCGCGCCCGCTGCAAGGCTCGGTCCTATTTCTCGTGAGCGACATACGCCTCCGAAGCCGCGAATAATCTAGCATAGATGCACATGTTGCGACTTAGAGGAGGCGAAGGCCGTGCTTTTTGTTTACGGAACGCTCATGCCCGTCAGAGTAATGGAGCTGGTCCGCCATTGGAAAATGCAGGAGCTCGAGCATAACGCCGTCATCCTGCAAGCCGAACCGGAATTAGACGAGCGCTACACCCAGCTGCTTCAATCGTGGGAGCCGGTATTTTCCCATACCGCCCAATATGCCTCGCAATGGCTCGATGAATGGCTGCCCTACTCCTACCGGCTCCCCGCGCATATCGATCAGACGCTCGATTCTCTTGTCGAAGCCGCCGCGGAACAAACGCGCACCTACGTCGATCAGCTGACGCAGCTGCTCGAGCGGACGACGGCGCCGGACCGGCCCTCCACGTTCCGAACCGTCATCTCCCATTCGATCCGCGAATCCAACTACTACCTCGGACTAATGAGCGCCTATCGCCAGGCGGCGATTAGCCCGGGCGGCTTCGAATATCGGGCGCCCATGCAGCAAGTGCCGATCGGCGGCCATACGCTCCCTCCGCTTCCTTATCCGTATGACGCGCTGGAGCCCCATATCGACGAGATGACGATGAGAATCCATCACGACATCCACCATCAATCGTATGTCGACGGCCTGAACAAAGCGGAGAAGGAGCTTCAGCAGGCGCGCTTCAGCGGCAATTTCGATCTCGTGAAGCATTGGGAGAGGGAGCTCGCCTTCAACGGGGCCGGGCATTATTTGCACACGCTGTTCTGGAACGTCATGTCGCCGTACGGCGGAGGCGATGCGACGGGGGCGATCGGCAACCAGATCATTCACGACTTCGGCAGCTATGCCGCCTTCAAAAAACAATTCAGCGAAGCAGCAGCAAAGGTCGAAGGAAGCGGATGGGCCATTCTCGTCTGGAGCCCGCGGAGCCGCCGGCTTGAGATTCTGACCGCCGAGAAGCATCAGAACCTGTCGCAGTGGGACGTCGTGCCGCTGCTGCCGCTAGACGTATGGGAGCACGCCTATTATTTGAAGCATCAGAGCAAGCGGCCCGACTATATCGCGGACTGGTGGAACGTCGTCAACTGGCCGTACGTGAACGACCGGTTCGAGGAGGCGCGCAAGCTCGTATGGATGCCGTATTGACGGAGCGGCAAAAAAGAAAACCGCCGCGAGCGCATAGGGCTCGCGGCGGTTCGTTCCGACTTATTGTTTGATCAATCCCAGAAACTCCGAGCGAAGCGCGGAGCTGCTGCGGAATTCGCCGCGCACGGCGGACGTGACCGTCTTGCTTCCCGGCTTCTTCACGCCGCGGGCGCACATGCACAGATGCTCGCCCTCTACGACGACCATCACCCCGTGAGGCTTCAGTTCCTCGTCAAGAATGTCCGCGATCTGCGAAGTGATGCGCTCCTGCACCTGCAAGCGCCGAGTAATCGCTTCGACGAGCCTCGCGAGCTTGCTGAGCCCCGCGATTTTGCCGCTCGGGATATAGCCGATATGCGCCTTGCCGAAGAAGGGCGCCATGTGATGCTCGCACTGGCTGTAGTAGACGATGTCCTTCACGATGACGAGCTCCTCGTGCTGCTCGTCGAACGTAACGCCAAGCACCTCGCGGGGGTCGACCTCGTACCCGGCAAAAATCTCCTCGTACATGCGGGTAACGCGCGCCGGCGTCTCCAGCAAGCCTTCCCGCTCCACGTTCTCGCCCACGAGCTTCAAAATCTCTTTAATATGGTGCTCGATCTGCTCGCGGTTGCTCGTCACCTTCGTATTCACGTAGTCCTTCCGTCCCGCCATCTCTCATTTCTCCTTCCGACCCCACCTGTCCGCTCGCGCTTATCTGCGAGGGAATTTTTGATTTTTCATCATATTCTGGGCTTTCTGCATTTGCTGCTTATTCAGGTTATAGCCCATCTGCTTGGCCATCTTCTGAATCATTTCCGGATCGTTCTGCATCTTCTCAAGCTGCTTGCGCAAGTAGAAAACGCCGATAAAAAATCCGCCTACCGCACCGACCAGCAAAGTTACGATAGGTACTGCGATGTTGACCCATGACATAAAAAAGTCACCCAATCCTTTCCAATCTCCAGCTGTGTATATTGTTCCCATGATAGCATGTTCGCCTCGCGTTCGCAATGAATCGTTCAAGGCGAATCCGCCGCTTCGCCGCCTGTCTCCGCCCGGTTCCGCCCTTCGCCTTCGGCCATGCCGATCCGCTCGATCGCGGACGCGATGGCGGCCAGCGCCTCCTCGTCGGTTTCCTTCCCGGCGGCGGCCCGCAGCGCCTCTTCCGCCCGCTCTCCGCCGATCCGCGACAATGCCCACGCGGCCGTCCCGCGAAGCACCGGCCGCTCGTCCTTCTCCAGAACGGCAATGAGATCCGGCACCGCGCTCGCCTCCTTGAAATTGCCGAGCGCGATGACGGCGTTGCGCTGGATCGGCTTTTTGCCGCGCCATGCCGACGAGGTGTGGCCGTATCTCTCCTTGAACGCTTTGTTGCCGATCGTCAGCAGCGGCACGAGCAGCGGCTTCACGACCTCCGGATCCGGCTGCAGCTCCGACTGATGCGTCCAATTCTTGCCCCGGTTCTCCGGGCAGACCGTCTGGCACGTGTCGCAGCCGTACAGCCGGTTGCCGATCTTGCGCATGAATTCGTCCGTCAGCATCCCCTTCGACTGCGTGACGAACGAGATGCACCGGCTCGAATTCAGCTGCCCCGGTCCGACGAGCGCGTCCGTCGGGCAGGCGTCGATGCATTTCGTGCACGAGCCGCATCCTTCGGTAACCGGCTCGTCCGGCTCCAGAGGCAAATTCGTAATCATCTCGCCAAGGTAAATCCATGAACCGAGCTCGGGGGAGATGATCGCGCAGTTCTTGGCGCTCCAGCCGAGTCCCGCCCGCTCCGCCACGGCACGGTCCGACAACGCGCCGGTATCGACCATGCTCTCGACGCAAAGCTCCGGGACCCGCTCCCGCAGCCACGCCTCCAGCCTCGCAAGCCGATCCCTCAGCACCTTATGATAATCTTCGCCCCAAGCCGACCGCGACAAAATGCCGCGCCGCGCGCCCGGCTCCGATTTCGGCGGATTTTGCAGCTTCGCCGGATAAGCGACGGCGATGGCGATGATCGACTGCGGATCTTCGAACAGCAGCGCGGGATTCGTTCTTTTGTCCAGATCCGGCTCCTCGAAGCCCGACTCACGGCCGAGCTCGCGGTGGCGGATCAGCACTTGCTTCAGGCTCGTGAACGGGTCGGCCGAGGCGACGCCGATCTTGTCGATGCCAAGGCTCGGCGCGGCCTCCTTCATCTCCTGCTTCAGCCTCGTCCAACGGTCCGTCATCGCTGCAGCCGCTTGATCGCTTCGCGCGCCAGCTCGTCGCAGCGATTGTTCCATTCGTTATCGCTATGGCCTTTGACCTTCACGTATTCGACCTTATGCTTGTTCATAAGCGCCCACAGCTCCTTCCACAGCTCCTGGTTCTCGACCGGCTCCTTCTTGCTGTTCTTCCAGCCGCCCCGCAGCCAGCCGTGAATCCAGCCCTTCTGAAAGCAGTTCACGACGTAGGCCGAGTCGCTGTACACCTTCACCTGGCAAGATTCCTTCAGCAGCTTGAGCCCTTCGATGACGGCCTGGATTTCCATCCGGTTGTTCGTCGTATGCTTCTCCCCGCCGGAAATTTCCTTCCGGTGCGCGCCGAAGAACAAGATCGCTCCCCAGCCGCCGGGTCCCGGATTGCCGGAGCACGCACCGTCCGTATAGATCATAACTTCCTTCATAGCGCTCTAATCTCCTTATATGGCCATAAAATAAAATCCGCCCGTCCGCGAATCAGGTTGGCCGGCACCGCGCGGAACGATCTGCTGTCCATGCTCGCGCGGGAACGGCGGTTGTCGCCCATCACGAAATAATGCCCTTCGCCGATCACTTCCGGACCGTAGCTGCTGTCTTCGATCAAGGAGTCGGTATAGGGCTCGTCCATCAGCTCCCCGTTCCGGTACAGCCGTTGATTGTAAATTTCGATCCGGTCGCCCGGAAGCCCGACTACCCTTTTGACGAGAAACTTCCTCTTCTTGCCGGTCGCGTTCGGTTCGGTCAGGATGACGATGTCGCCCAGCTTCGGCTCGCCTGCCAGATAGACGAACTTATTGACGAACAGCCACTCGTCGTCCGTTAACGTCGGCTCCATCGAGTGGCCTTCGACCGTCGACAGGTTAAACACGAAATAATGCAAAGCCATGACGACCGCAAAAGCGATCACCAGCGTTTTCAGCCAGTCGTACAGCTCCTTGCGCCATTCCGGCACCGTCCGTGACGGCGCGGCCGAGGACGACCGTTCCGTGCCCGGCTCTCTATCCTGCTCCAGCAAGCTCAATTCTCCTCCCCGCCCCCTCGTTTCAGCCATTCCTCGTAATAGCGCGCCGCGTCGCCGTCCCGAAAAGGGGACAGCCCGCGGTCGATCCGGGCAAGCAGCGCCTCCAGCCCTTCCCGCACCTTGTCATCCACCATTTTCGGGTAATGATAGGCCGCTTTATGCATCTCGTACTCATCCTGATCCACGACGAATCGTCCGCCGTCCGGCGTTCGGATCACGTCGAGGTCGTAATCGATATACGTAAGCACGCCGCCCTGCAAATAAGGAGGGGAAGCCACGTTGCAATAATAGCGGATGCCGCCTTCCTCCAGCAGCGCGACGACGTTGAACCACTCGCCGGGTATAAAAAAGGATACGGCCGGCACGCGGCTGATCCACGTTTTGCCGTCGGATTCTTGAATCGGCGTTTGACGGTTAATGAGAACGGTCATCGACTCCGCCTTGTGCTCGGGAGCCAGAAGATCATCCGGGACAAGCCAGTTCTGCTGCCAGATCCGGTGGATATGCCCGTTATGTTTGAAGCTTTTGATGACGCAGTGCCGATAACTCTCCATCCCGTTCTCCTTGTTTTAAGTATATATTAATAAGAAAAGCATATCTCACCGCCAAAATCAATGACGATGAAGATATGCCCTGCGCGCAAAATTCCATGCAGTAAAAAGGATAATCGCGGTTAACCGGCAACAATGGCCAGCTTCTGAAAGGACCGGAAGAAATCGTTCGAAGCGAACCCTAACGATTCGTACAGAGGCAGTACCGGCTCATTGTGCTCATCCGCCGTAATGAGTATCTTTGTGACATGACGCTGCTCGAATCGCAGGCGGAGTGCCTGAACGAGCGCTTTGCCGATTCCTTGTCGCTGATGAAGCGGCGATACGGCAATACGGTAATAGTAACCTTTGTTATTGTCGATCGTGCCGATGATCATGCCGACAATTTCCGAATCTTCGACAGCGACCAAGACCAGATCGCTATCCCATGACAATTGGCGGGCAAAAGCTTCCATCGTTTGTTCGTAGCACTCTTCGGTAAGAACTTCCTCAAGAAGTGCCGTAAGCGGTCGATAATCGGACAGCTGGAAGGAACGTACATTCATTACATTTACACCTTCTATACCATGTCATAGTACTTCATCTAGTTTATATTACGACAAAATTTAATGAAATCCTGCTTATTTCTTTAATATTTCTTAAAAAATTTGAAGAAATCATCGATTTACTCTTGAAAACGCTTAATATTAAGCGCTTACATCCATTTTATCGTGTTGTATGTAAAATTTGCTTTCGTTTTCTTTCAAAACCGCATATTTCGGGATGGTTCGAGACACCCTATTTGGGGTTATATAGGAGTACTCGTCCCTTTCGACTTTTGAAACAATAATATTGATTTATTCGATCGGTTAAGGGATAATGGAGTTGAACAACTACATATATTTAGGAGGTTGTAATCAATGGCACATCAACTACCCGCACTGCCTTACGCGCACAACGCACTTGAGCCGCACATCGATGCGACGACGATGGAAATTCACCACGGCCGTCACCATAACACTTACGTGACGAACCTGAACGCGGCTCTGGAGTCCGCTCCCGAACTGCAAAGCAAATCGCTCGAAGAACTGATCGGCGATCTTGCAAGCGTACCGGAAGCAATCCGCACGGCCGTTCGCAACAACGGCGGCGGACACGCGAACCACAGCCTGTTCTGGGAGACGATCGGACCAGACGCCGGCGGCGCTCCTACAGGCGCTCTTGCGGCTGCGATCGAGAGCGAACTGGGCGGCTTCGAGGCTTTCAAAGCCGAGTTCGCCAAAGCGGCTACGACCCGTTTCGGCTCCGGCTGGGCTTTCCTGGCGGTAGCTAACGGCAAATTGAAAGTATACAGCCTGCCTAATCAGGACAGCCCGATCATGGAAGGCGAAACGCCGATCCTTGGCCTGGACGTATGGGAGCACGCTTACTACCTGAAATACCAAAACAAACGCCCCGACTACATCGCCGCGTTCTGGAACGTCGTGAACTGGGCCGAAGTCGGCAAACGCTACGAAGCCGCTGCGAAATAATAACCGCGGACAAGACGCCGTCCTCTCTATGAGGGCGGCGTCTTTTTTGCTTCCGAACACCGGATAGGCGGATGCCGCATACGATACAGGAGGATAATCGCCTAATCCGTTTCGCGAAGGAGATGGAGTGCTTGCATGGAGAATACTTACGCTAACGGGCCGCGTTATTATTATGTGGCGCCGCCGCGGCCGGCTGCGGCTGGCGGCGGCGGTTGCGGCTGCGGCGGGCCGCGCACGATTTTCCCGCCGCCACCGCCGCCGTTCCCGCCGGGGCCGGGACCAGGACCGGGGCCGGGACCAGGACCGGGACCCGGGCCGTTCCCGCCGCCGCCGCCATTCCCGCCAGGGCCGGGACCAGGACCGGGACCCGGGCCGTTCCCGCCGCCGCCGCCGCCATTCCCGCCAGGGCCGGGACCAGGACCGGGACCCGGGCCGTTCCCGCCGCCACCGCCGCCGTTCCCGCCGGGGCCGGGACCAGGACCGGGACCCGGGCCGTTCCCGCCGCCGCCGCCGCCATTCCCGCCAGGGCCGGGACCAGGACCGGGGCCGGGACCTTTCCCGCCGCCGTTCCCGCCAGGGCCGGGGCCTTTTCCGCCCCCGCCGCCGCCGTTCCCGCCGTTCCCATTCCCGATCCCGATTCCGTTTCCGATTCCTTTCCCGCCGGGACCGGGGCCGCAAAACTTCGTAACGGTTCTCATCAATGGCGGCCGGACGTTCCCTAACGTCACGCGTGCCTACCGCGTTCCTTTTTATCTTGGGCTGACGGTTGGAGGAGCGCTTGCCTTGACGGGGGCCGTTCGATTCAATGCGCGCGGGCAAATCGTATCGGTCAGCGGCATTCCGATCGGCGACAGCATTCGTTACCAGCTGCAGCTGAACGGCCGCGTTATCCCGTCGACGCTGCTGAGCTTCCCGGTTCGGCGCCATGACACCGTCGGTCTGTTGCTGATTTACTCGCCGTTCCCTCGCGAGGATGAAAGCGAAGGGGCCCAGTAGCGACGAATAAGAGCCGGCTTGGCTCCGCCACTATGGACGGACCTTGCCGGCTCTTTCGCTTCTATTTCTGTCTGCTCGCTAACGGCGCGCGGCAGCAGGATTTTGCCCCTACCACTTTCTACGGCTCGGCTACAATGGATTTCATCCAGGATAAGCGAAGCTTTCCGCGAATCGCTGCAGCTAAACTGGATTTCATCCAGTAAGTTCAGCCTAAATTCTCCATTAACCGTCCCTATGACCTCATTTTACTGCAAATATCCAGTATAGAGTGCAATGGGTAGCCTGAACGTCAAAGGTTACTGCAACTATCCAGTATAGCGACGACACCGCCTTACAGACGCGCCCGCGTACCGGCGGGAGGCTTACCGCCGCGCGGCCATCCTACTTGATCGCTTTGCCTTTGCCGCTGAGCAGCTTCAGCTGGTCGTTCTCGTAGCCGACCTCGTACGTGACCTGGTATTTGCTGAGTACATATTCGCCTTCGACCCGCTCGTCGACCGAAAGGACCGCGATGACGGTCGCCCGGTCGTCCTCCCCCCCGCTTACGTGCATGTCGTCGATGACGACGTTGCGGGTGCCGAGATAGCCTTCGCGGAACTTCTCGTAGCTCGTCCCTTCCTTCCAGTTGCCGCCCAGCAGCGAATAAGCATAGACGTAATCCGCGTTGTTCAGGCTATCGTAGAAATGGCTTACCAGATAACCCGCCATCTCGTCGATGGCCGACTCCTCCGCCAGTTCCGACGAATCGTCCGAAGCCTCGGCTTCCGGCAGCTCGGCCATCGGCTCCTCCGACCAGCCTTCCGCAAGCCCGATCACGTTCGCGATCGGAATGCTGAACCCGATCGACCCTTGCTCGTATCCCGCGGAGTTGATGCCGATCACCTCGCCGGTCTTCCGGTCGACGAGCGGTCCGCCGCTGTTGCCGGGCGCGATCGGCGCCGAGATTTGATACAGATCCGAATAGAGATACGGCTCGATTTCGAAGCTTCGTCCAAGCCCGCTGATGATGCCGGTCGTCACCGTGTTCTGGAAGCCGAGCGGGCTGCCGACGGCAAGCACCTCGTCTCCGACCTCCGCCTCCTCCTCGCGGACGAGCCGCAGCGGCTCCGTGCCGGCCAGATCGGGCACGCGCACGACGGCCACGTCCGTCTCCGTGCTGATACCGATCACTTCGCCGTCCAGCTCGCGGGCGTCGGCCGTTTTTATTGTCACCTTGCGGGCACCTGACACGACATGCGCGTTGGTGATCAAATCCCCGTCGAGGTTATAGAGAAACCCGGACCCTTGCGAGCCGTTCTCCGTCTTGATCATCACGACCAGCTTTTGCGTTTCGAAAATAATATCCTTCAGCGTCTTTGCCCCTCCCGCCGGGGACGCCGCGAGCAGCGGCTTGCCGCCAAGCCGCTTCGGCACCTCCGTATGAACGGCATACGCCGCGCCCATCCCGCCGCACAGGATCAAGGCCGACGCGATGACGCTCGCCCAAACCCGTTTCCTCATCTCATCGCCTCCTCAATCCAAATACCAAGTCGCGTGATCGACGACGACGGTCGCGCCTTCCTCGTACACGCCGTACACCGTGCCCGTAAAGCCCATCGTCTCGCCCGGCTCCACGTAATCGGGCGTCGCCAGCGCGCTGCCCGTGCCGAGCACGCTCCCTTCGGCGCCATACACCGTATACTGAACCGAGATCGAATAAATCGGCCTCGTCGCGGCGTTCTTCAGCTCGCCTTCGATATACAAATCGCCGAACTCGTCCAGCGTCGTCACGATATTGACGACTTCCACGGCGGCCGTCTGATTTTTCAAATCCTCCTCCGCCGCCTTCTGCATCGCCTGCTCGAGCCGCTGCCGCTCCGCCTGCTCGTACTGCTTCTGCTCCTTCTCGATGCGCTTCTCGAGCTCCGTCAGGCGCTCGTCGTCTTTGGAGAAAGCAAGCGCCCTCGCCGTCACGGCCAGCGCGTCGTTGTAATTTTTGTCGTTCAGCAGCGCCATCGCGTCCTCGTAACAGAGCTCCACGATTCTCGCGACGATATCCTTCCGGAGGGTATCCGATTGTTCGCCGTCCAAATGTTTGGCGGCATTAAGCTTCGCCTCCAGCTCGTCGACGGTGAGCAGCTCGCCTAGCTCGGCGGATATTTTCATCACGCCATGCCTCGTCCGGTACGTCTCCAGCCGCTCCTTCGCTTTGGCGTAGACCGGCTCGTCGCGCCCCGCCAAAGCTTCCTTCGCCTGCTGCAGCGACTGCTCCGCTTCGTCCAGCTTCTTCTCGTCCAGCTGCTTGCCGATCGCCGACAGCGATTGCTCGAGACCGGCGACCTCGCTTACGATTTCGAGGTCCGCCCGCACCGCGGCGAAGCCGGGACGCGCTTCGGCCGCTTCCTCCAGCTTCGCGAGCGCCTCCGCGTACTTGCCGGAGAGCGCCTCCGCCTTCGCCTCGTTTTGGAGACGGAGCACCTTATCGTTAATTCCCTCCTGGTACATATAATAGGTAAACACGGCCGCCGCCGAAACGACGGCAAGCAGCGACGGCGCTACCCAAACCCATGCCGACCGCCTGCCCTGGTCCTTCTTTTCCAGCAATCTATTTAACGGCGCTTCGGCCGAATTCGTCGAAATCGATTCCTGCAAACCCGCGGCCAGCTCGGCGCTTGCCGCTTCTTCCTCGTCTTCCCCCGCAGCGAGCAGCCTGCCGCACTGGCTGCAATAGACGGCGTCGTCCGTCCGTTTCTTCCCGCAATGATGGCAATACACTTACGTTCATCCCCCAGCCTGCATTCTCTGACGCATATCTTTATCTATTCTATATGAAAAAGTAAATGATCTCCATTCAAAAATGATGGGATCGCAAATAAGCCGCCCCTAATCCGATAGATGATAGAGACGGCTTACTAGCCTTGCGCGTCAGCCGGACCGTACCCGCAATCCTTACCCGACGGTCGGTCCGTGCGCCGGCTCCGCCATCCGCTTGCGCCCTTCTATTTTGTTGAACGTATGCGTGAGCCTGTGTTGTACCGAAGCCTGCAAAAGTGCAGGCTCTTGATCGCTTCATGCGTGAGGCGCAGCAAATGCCTGCGATTGTGCATCTTCTTACGGTTTATAGACGCCAAAAGCGGCGCACGACCCGGAATGCCTGCACGTGCGCAGGCATTCCGTTCGGCCGTCTTATCGATAGCGCGCAAAGGCTGCGCATTCGCAGGCTTCGCTTGCCTAGCCGTGCTGACGCGAAGCCTTTGCGCAGGGGGCGGAGGTTGCCTCCATTTCCTGGAGAAAGGTTGTTTTATAAGGAAAGAGGAGCGTTCTTCCATCATCTTACGACGGCTTTTCGGACGCCCCTCTTTGCGTAAACGGGTCTATGAAATTAAAATTATGACATTCAGGCCTGCTCTTCCTTAATCGCCTTGAGCCGCTTCATGACGTCGTTCGCGCCGCGGCCGTAGTAGTCGTGCAGCTGGTTGTACTCCGCGAACAGCTTCTCGTATACGGCCACGTTCTCCGGAATCGGCTTGAACGTCTCCTCGCGCACGCGCGCCATCTTCCGCGCCGCCTCCACGATGCTGTCGAAGCCGCCCTTCGCCGAGCCGGCCGCTACCGCGCCGAACATCGCCGCGCCGAGCGCCGGCGTCTGCTTCGATGCCGCCACCTTGATCTCGCGGTTCGTCACGTCGGCGTAAATTTGCATGAGCAGCGCGTTCTTCTGCGGCAGGCCGCCGCACGCGTACAGCTCGTTTACCTCGACGCCGCTGCCGTGGAAGGCATCGACGATTTTGCGGGTGCCGAACGCGGTCGCTTCAAGCAGCGCGCGGTAAATTTCCCACGGCTTCGTCAGCAGCGTAAGGCCGACGATCGTGCCCGTCAAATCCGTATCGACGAGGACGGAACGGTTGCCGTTCCACCAGTCGAGCGCCAGCAAGCCGGATTCGCCGACCTTCAGCTCCTGCGCTTTGCGGGTCAGGTAGACGTGGATATTCTCGCCCGCCTCCTCCGCTTCCTTGTGCGCGTACGCCGGAACCGCTTCCTCGACGAACCATTCGAAAATATCGCCGACCGCCGACTGTCCCGCTTCATAGCCATAATAGCCCGGAATGATGCCGTCCTCGACGACGCCGCACATGCCCTCGACTTCCTTCTCCGTCTCTCCGAGCAGCATATGGCAGATCGACGTGCCCATCGCCATGACGAGCTTGCCCGGCGTCACGACGCCGACGCCCGGCACGGCCGCATGCGCGTCCACGTTGCCGACGGCGATCGCCGTACCGGCCGCCAGGCCGATGCGGGCCGCCATATCCGGCGTCAATTCGCCGGCCTTGGAGCCGAGCGGGACGACCTCGCCGCGCAGCTTCGTTTCGGTCAGATTTTCCAGACGCGGATCAAGCGCTTTGAAGAACGCCTTGCTCGGGTAACCGTTCTGCTTATGCCACATCCCTTTGTAGCCGGCCGTGCAGCTGTTGCGCACGATGTTGCCGGTCAGCTGGCCGATGACCCAGTCGGTCGCCTCGACGAATTTATCCGCCGTGTCGTAGATTTCAGGCGCCTCGTTCAAAATTTGCCAAGCCTTCGCCATCATCCATTCGGACGAAATTTTGCCGCCGTAGCGCGGAAGCCACTTCTCCCCGCGCTTCTCCGCCAGCTCGTTGATCAGATTCGCCTCGTCCTGCGCCGCGTGATGCTTCCACAGCTTGACCCAGCTGTGCGGATTGTCCTTGTAAGCGTCCTGCACGCACAGCGGCTGGCCGGCCTCGTCAATCGGCAGCATCGTGCACGCCGTAAAATCGATGCCGAGCCCGATAACGTCGGCGGGATTGACACCGGATTCCTTCATGACCGCGGGCACCGATTTCTCGAGCACCTCAATGTAATCGAGCGGATGCTGCAGCGCCCAGTCATGCTCCAGCTTGATGCCGGACACCGGGAGCTTCTCGTCGATGACATGGTGCGTATAAGGCGTCACATGCTCGGCAACCTCGCTGCCGTTAGACAAGTCGATCAAAACCGCGCGTCCGGACTGCGTGCCGTAGTCGACGCCGATTGCGTATTTGCTGCTCATTTTGCCTGGTTCCTCCTTATTTTTGGCCATAGTAGGCGTTCGCCCCGTGTTTGCGCAAATAGTGCCGGTCCAGCAAATGCTGATCCATCGGCTGAACGTTCGGGTTCAGCTGGAACGTGTGCAGCGCCATCTTCGCCACTTCCTCGAGCACGACGGCATTATGGACCGCGTTATGCGGGTCCTTGCCCCAGCAGAACGGAGCGTGGCTGTTCACCAGCACCGACGGCACCTGGTTCGGGTCGATGCCCTGCGTCTTGAATGTCTCGACGATCACGTTGCCCGTCTCAAGCTCGTAGGCGCCTTTAATTTCCGCCTCCGTCATCGCGCGGGTGCAGGGCACCTCGCCGTAGAAGTAGTCCCCGTGCGTCGTGCCGAGCGCCGGAATGCCGCGCCCCGCCTGCGCCCAGCTTGTCGCCCAAGGCGAGTGGGTATGCACGATGCCGCCGATTGACGGGAACGCTTTGTACAATAACACATGCGTGGCCGTGTCCGACGACGGGCGCAGATTGCCCTCGACGACATTGCCGTCCAGATCGACGACGACCATATGCTCTTCTTTCAATTCCTCGTACGGAACGCCGCTCGGCTTAATAACCGCGTAGCCGGATTCCCGGTCGACGCCGCTGACGTTGCCCCAGGTGAAGGTGACCAGGCCGTATTTCGGCAAATCCATATTCGCAGCCCATACGGCATGCTTTAACGCTTCCAACATGTGACTCGTTCGCTCCTTTCAAGCTCGCGTCCATCCGGGAGGACCGGATAGACTTATACGGACAATAATAGGAAATCAACTTGTTAATATTATAAGTTGTACGTACAAGTGTGTCACGTATTTTTTTCCGGCATCGACGCCTTTGGCGGCGTTGGCAAATTCGCAGGCTATTGCTTCGGAGCTTGCGTCGACTCCCGGATGACCAGCTGCGGGTCGTACACGATATCCTGCGCCCGATTGCGCTGCCGGTTCTCCACGAGGCCGAGCAGCAGCTCGACCGCGTCCGCCCCCATCCCGGTCTTCGGATGGGCGACGGTCGTCAGCTTCACTTCCGTCGCGATCGCGAGCACCGCGTCATCGAACCCGACGATCGACAAATCCTCGGGCACGGCAAGCCCGATCTGCCGGATGACATCCAGCATCCGCACGGCCAGCTCGTCGTTGTAGCAGACGATGGCCGTCGGCCGCCGGGCCGGCTCCCGCTGCAGCAGAGCGAATAACGCTTCCGCCGGCTTCGATTGCTTCTCCTCGGACGCGTACCGGTGCAGATAATCCGCCTGGACCGACAAGCCATGCTCGCGATGCGCCCTCAGGAAGCCGCGCATCCGGTGCACGCCCTGGAAATCGTCGGTTTTGAAGAAGCCGGCGATCCGGCTGTGTCCGAGCGCAATCAAGTGCTCCGCCGCGCGGTAGCCGCCAAGCTCGTCGTCGACGCGCAAGCAGGGCGCGTCGACGTCGCTGTACCGTTCGTTCAGCATAATATAAGGAATTTTGAGCGCGTCCAGCGCCATAAAATAATTGAAATTCGGATTTCCCTCCGCGCTCTTCGTCGGCTCGATGATAAGGCCGGTTAGCGGCTCGCGGAGCATCGACTCGAGGCTGTCCTTTTCCTTCTTCTTCTCGTTATCCGTGCTGGCCAGCAGCAGCCGCGCGCCTACCGCGCGCAGGCTTGACTCCACCCCCCGGACGATCGTCGGAAAAATGTAATCCGAGATATAGGTCGTAATCATCCCGATCGTCATCCCTTGCGACGGCCCGCGCCTCTCCGTGTGCGACTGATCGGAGACGAACGTCCCTTTGCCTTGGACTCGGTACAGCCAGCCCTCCTGCTCCAAATCGCCGAGCGCCTGCCGCACCGTCTGCCGGCTCAGCTCGAACTGCCGCCCGAGCTCGTTCTCCGACGGCAGCCTGTCATGCGGCTTGAACTGCGCGGTAACGATCCACGATAAAATTTGCTGCTTCAATTGCATATATTTGGGCGTTTGCTGTTCCTTCACTTCGCACCTCGGCTTGGTTAGTTGTATGCCTTGTAGTATAGCACAAGGGGTACTTGTACGTACATCGTTTGAAAATGAATCACGCTGGCTTCCGAGGCCGCACGCTGGTCGAAGCCGCACGCTGGCTTCGCGCAACTTCCGCTAGCCCCATCACTGCGCCGACGTTCCGTTCTCCGCACGACTCCCGCAAAAGTGTCAATCAGATCTAATTTCTAGATCTGATCCGCACAAACTAACCCAATTCCAGCGATCAGGTCTAATTGTTAGACCTAATTCAGCCTGCAGCCCGCTAAATGAACTCATTCGCGCTACTTTTCTGCAATCAGATCTAATTTTTAGAT
The DNA here is from genome assembly GCF_014705655.1 of Paenibacillus arenilitoris. Lineage (GTDB taxonomy): Bacteria > Bacillota > Bacilli > Paenibacillales > Paenibacillaceae > Pristimantibacillus > Pristimantibacillus arenilitoris. Next base: position 57,031 of record NZ_JACXIY010000028.1, read on the forward strand.
TTGATCCGCTCAAACTAACCAAATTCCGGCCATCAGGTCTAATTGTTAGACCTGATTCAGCCTGCAGCCCGCTAAATGAACTCATTCGCGCTACTTTTCTGCAATCAGATCTAATTTTTAGATCTGATCCGCACAAACTAACCCAATTCCGGCCATCAGGTCTAATTGTTAGACCTGATTCAGCTTGCAGCCCGCTAAATGAACTCATTCGCGCTACTTTTCTGCAATCAGATCTAATTTCTAGATCTGATCCGCTCAAACTAACCCAATTCCGGCCATCAGGTCTAATTTTTAGACCTGATTCAGCCTGCAGCCCGCTAAATGAACTCATTCGCGCTACTTTTCTGCAATCAGATCTAATTTTTAGATCTGATCCGCACAAACTAAACCAATTCCAGCGATCAGGTCTAATTATTAGACCTGATTCAGCCTGTGCCCCCCGCTTCCCACCCTGCCGCTCGCAGCGGGCAAGCAAAATAGGCCGCCCCGGAGGGCGGCCTTCCCGCTATGCGGCGACTAGGCGTCCGTTTCCTTCAGCCGCTCAATCAAGTATTGCCGCACGTCCGCGCCAAGATCGGCCCTCTCGAGGGCGAAATCGATCGTCGCCTGCACGAAGCCGAGCTTGTCGCCCACGTCATGCCTGCGTCCGTCGAAGCGGTATGCCGAGAGCGAGGCGACGCGGTTCAGCTGCTGCAGGCTGTCGGTCAGCTGAATCTCGCCCGCCTTCCCCGGCTTCGCCCGCTCGAGCAGGCCGAATATGGCCGGGTCCAGCACGTAGCGGCCGACCACGGCAAGGTTGGAAGGCGCCTCGCCCGGCGCCGGCTTCTCCACGATATCGCGGACGCGCGCAACCTGACGCCCCTCTTCGATATCGACGATGCCGTATTTATGCGTCTGGTCCCAAGGCACCTCCATGACCGCCACGACGGACGATTGCTGCTGCTCGTACACGTCCATCATCCGGCGGAGGCACGGCGGTTCAGAGGTCAGAATGTCGTCGCCGAGCAGAACCGCGAACGGTTCGTCCGCGATGAACCGGCGGGCGCACAAGACGGCGTGCCCGAGGCCGAGCGGCTCCTTCTGGCGCACGTAATAAATATCCGCAAGCTTCGAAATGCCGCGCACCAGCTTCAGCATTTCTTCGTTATGCCGCGCCTCCAACTCCATCTCCAGCTCGACCGATTTGTCAAAATGATCCTCGATCGCCCGTTTATGCCGACCGCTGACGATTACGATGCTCTCGATGCCGGACTCGACGGCTTCCTCCACGATATATTGAATCGCCGGCTTATCGATGATCGGCAGCATTTCCTTCGGCTGCGCCTTCGTTGCCGGCAGGAACCGCGTGCCGAGACCGCCGGCCGGGATTATCGCTTTCCGTATCCGCTTCTCCATTCGCTCATCGCCCCCATAACTTCGTTATGCGCCTGAAACTGAAAACAACAGGACTTCACTTCATCCATCATAACCCTTCCGAGCCTAATTATCCATCGGATGAAGCCGGCTTAAGCGGGAGCCGGACGATAAAGCCCGCGCCCGCCCGCTGGTCGAATGCGGGATCCAGCATGATCGTCCCGCCGTGAATGGCGACGATCCGGTGCGCGATCGACAGGCCGAGACCGCTGCCGCCCTGGCTCCGGTCCCTCGAAGCATCCCCTTTGTAGAACCGTTCGAACAGGCGGTCTCGGTCCTCCTCGCGAATGCCGATGCCGGTATCGGCGATCCGCACGACCGCGAACCCTTCCTGCTCCGTCAGCGTAAAAGCGATTTTGCCGCCTTCCGGCGTGAACTTCATGCTGTTGGACAGCAGGTTCATCCATACCTGGCTCAGCTGGTCGCGATCCGCCCGAATGACCGTCTCCTCCATCAGCAGCTCGACGGTCTGCCGCTTGGCCAGCCAATGCGGCTCGCAGACAAGCACGACGTCGCGCAGTTGGCGGTCCAGCCGGTACGTCTCCGGGTGAAAGGGATGCTGCTGCGAATCGAGCGACGCGAGATTCAGCAAATTTTCGCTCAGCCGGGACAGTCTGGTACTCTCCTGCTTAATGATGTTCACGTAGCGCTCCCGCTCCGCTTCGGTCACTTCCTCGCTCCGCAGCGCTTCGGCGAAGCCTTTGATCGACGTCAGCGGAGACTGAATCTCGTGCGACACGTTCGCCACGAAGTCCTGCCGCATCGTCTCGAGCTGCGACAGGCTGAGCGCCATCCGGTTCATGCTCCCGGCCAGCTCGCCGAGCTCGTCGCCGCGGCTGACCGGCAGTCGGACGGTGAAATCCCCTTCGGCCATCCGGGTCGCCGCGTTCGTCATCATTTTGAGCGGCTTCACCAAATATCGGGCAGCCACCAGGATCAGCACGCCCCCGACGACCAGAATCGTGACGAGCAGCGTGACCGCCGTCCAAATGAAATTGCTGGCCTGCGGGAACCGGTCCGGCTGGACGAACAGCGCCCAGCTCTCGTTGCCGAGCAGGACGCGCTTGCCGAACGCGGGCGGCGACGGCGGGGCGTTGCTCCCCTGATCGTACGTGTTCACCCTCACGTTATGGCCCGCGAACGCGTTGACGAGCTGCTCGTACGTAAGGCGCCGGGCAAGCGCGTCGCCCCGCTCGCCTACCGTGACGAGCCGGTTGGCATGGTTCACCGCAACGATCGAAAGTCCTTGGAGCGACGACATTTCCTCCAGAAACTCCCCGATCGAGGAAGGCTCCGACACCGCGTACAGCTGCTCGATGCGGTCGATCGCTTTGTCCAGCTGTTCCGGGAGCTGCCCTCTGGCATCGCGCTTGAACAGCTGGTTCGTGAACAGGAACGCGACGCCGATGCTGACCAGTACGATGATCAGGAACGTCGCCGTTATCCGGACATACAGGCTGCGGATCATGCCCACTCCTCCAGCCGGTAGCCGAGCCCGCGGATCGTCGCGATTCGGAAGCGGTAAGTCTCTTCCGGAAAGCGGTCGCGCAGCCGTTTGATATGTACGTCGACCGTGCGCTCATCGCCTTCGTAATCCATGCCCCATATCTGCTCGATGAGCTGGTCGCGAGAGAACGTCTTGCCCGGGTAGCTTGCCAGCTTGAAGAGCAGCTCGAACTCCTTCGGCGGAAGCGTCACCTTCTCGCCGCACGCCGTCATATGAAAATCCGTCCGGTTCATCCGGATATCGCCGAATTCCACCGTCTGCGACGAGGCGATCCGGTATCGCTTGAGCAGCGCTTTGACGCGCGCGATCAGCTCCGGCGGGTCGAACGGCTTCACCATGTAATCGTCCGCCCCGAGCTCGAAGCCTTTCACCTTCTGGCTCGTCTCCCCCTTCGCCGTCAGCATGAGCAGCGGCATGTCGTAGCTTGCCCGCAGAGCGGCGCACAGCGCCCAGCCGTCCATGCGGGGCATCATCACGTCGATGACGGCAAGGTCCGGCTTGACGGCCTCCAGCTTGTCCAACGCGTCGACGCCGTCTGTCGCTTCGATAATCTGGTACCCTTCCCTGCGCAGAAAGAGGCTGACCAGCTCCCGGATGTTCGAATCGTCGTCCGCCACTACGATTTTTGCCATCTATCATACGCCTCCAGTCGTCCTTATGAAGTCACTAAGCTTAATGATACACCACCAACATGAACGTTACATGAACGATATTGACATGGCTAGTTGATTATAATAATTTTAAAGTAGTACTCATTATTTCACGCAAGTTCCCGAATGGAGGAAATAGATATGGCATACAAAACGATTATTATCGGCACCGGTCCCGCGGGACTGACCTCGGCCATTTACTTGGCGCGCGCGAACATGGAGCCTCTCGTGATCGAGGGCTGGCAGCCGGGCGGCCAATTGACGACGACGACGGAGGTCGAGAACTTCCCCGGCTTCCCGGACGGCATCCTCGGCAGCGAGCTCATGTCCAACATGCGCAAGCAGGCGCAGCGCTTCGGCGCCACGTTCAAGACCGGCTCGGTGAAGAGCGTCGACTTCAGCAATCGTCCTTACACGCTTGACGTGGAAGGGCTCGGCCAGCTGCAGGCGGAATCGATCATCATCTCGACCGGCGCTTCGGCCAAGTACCTCGGCATTCCGGGCGAACAGGACAACATCGGCCGCGGCGTAAGCACTTGCGCGACATGCGACGGCTTCTTCTTCCGCGGCAAAAAAATCATCGTCGTCGGCGGCGGCGACTCCGCGATGGAGGAAGCGGTGTTCCTTACCCGCTTCGCCTCCGAGGTGCGCCTCGTCCATCGCCGCGAGGAGCTGCGCGCCTCGAAAATCATGCAGGACCGCGCGCGCCAGAACGACAAAATCGTATGGAGCCTGAATCGTACGCCGCTTGAGGTCGCGGCTACGGGCATGGGCCTTCAAGGACTCAAAGTACGCAACAACGAGACGGGCGAGGAGGAGCTGCTCGAGACGGACGGCCTGTTCGTGACGATCGGCCACACCCCGAACACCGGCTTCCTCGGCGGCCAGGTCGACACCGACGAGCAAGGCTACATCGTCGTCAAGCCGGGCACGACGGAGACGAATATTCCGGGCGTATTCGCATGCGGCGACGTGCAGGACCGCCAGTACCGGCAGGCGATTACGGCCGCGGGCAGCGGCTGCATGGCGGCGCTGGACTGCGAACGCTTCTTGGAATCGCTGGCGCATGAGGCGGTACACGCTTAATTCTTTTTTTGTAAACGTACTGGTACAAAAAGTGCAAATTATGTATAATTACTTTGTTGAGAGATACAATAGAAAGGCAATGCTACCGCAACCATTTGTTCTCCATGCTTCGCACGAGCGGCGCCTGAACAAGTTTATGGAAAAGGTACAACCTCGGCTGGAATGAGCGGAGGTTGTGCCTTTTTCTTGTTTTTACGCAATTCCATCATATGTCCAGAAGGAGCGATCATCCGATGTTATTAGAAGCGATTTATCACAGGCCGAAGCAGAACTGGGCGTACGCCTACGACGGCAAGACGCTGCACCTCCGTCTGCGCGCGAAAAAAGGCGACGCGTTAACCGTAGAGGCCGTCGTCGGCGACAAATACGCGTGGGCGCAGACGGTCACGACCGCGCCCATGCGCATTTTTGCATCCGACGCCCTGTTCGATTACTGGGAGACGACGGTGATCCCGCCCTTCCGCAGGCTGCGCTACGCGTTCCGTCTGACCAGCGGCGAGGAGACGCTGTACATGACGGAGCAAGGCTTCGTCCCGGAGCTGCCGGACAATCCGAATTCGTTCTTCGACTTCCCTTACCTGAACCCCGTCGACGTCTTCGAGCCGCCGGCTTGGGTGAAGGATGCCGTCTTCTATCAAATCTTCCCCGAGCGGTTCGCGAACGGCGATCCGTCGATTAACCCCGAGAACGTGGAGCCTTGGGGCGGCGAGCCGACGCCGCGAAACTTCTTCGGCGGCGACCTGCAGGGCGTCCTCGACCATCTCGACCATATCGCTTCGCTCGGCATTAACGCGGTGTACTTTACGCCGATCTTCGAAGCGACGACGAACCATAAATACGATACGCAGGATTACATGAAGGTCGATCCGCATTTCGGCACGAACGAGAAGCTGAAGGAGCTGGTGGACGCCTGCCACGCCCGCGGCATCCGCGTCCTGCTCGATGCGGTGTTCAACCATTCGGGCCGTACGTTCCCGCCGTTCGTCGACGCGCAGAAGAACGGCCGCCAATCGAAGTATGCGGACTGGTTCCACGTCCGGGAATGGCCGCTTCAGGTCGTGGACGGCGTGCCTAGCTACGAGACGTTCGCGTTCGAGCCCCTCATGCCGAAGCTGAATACGGAGCACCCCGAAGTGAAGCAGTATTTGCTTGAGGTCGCCCGCTACTGGATCGAGGAGATCGGCATCGACGGCTGGCGGCTTGACGTCGCCAACGAGGTCGATCACCAGTTTTGGCGCGAATTCCGGCAGACGGTGAAGGCCGTCAATCCCGAGGCGTACATTCTCGGCGAAATTTGGCATGATTCGATGATGTGGCTGCAGGGCGATCAGTTCGACGCGGTCATGAACTACCCGTTCACGAACGCGGTGCTCGACTTCTTCGCCTATCGGAAGATCGGCGCGCAGGCGTTCGCCGACGCGATCGGCGCGCAGCTTGCCGCCTATCCCCAGCAGGTGACGGAATCGGCGTTCAACCTGCTGGACAGCCACGATACGCCGCGCCTGCTGACGATTTGCGGCGGCAATGCCGACGCGATGAAGCTGGCCTCGCTGTTCCAGCTCACTTATCCGGGAACGCCGTGCATTTATTACGGCGACGAAGTCGGCCTGGACGGCGGCGGCGATCCGGGCTGCCGCAAGTGCATGGTGTGGGACCCGGCGGAGCAAAATGCGGAGCTGCTGCAGTTCTACACGGCAGCGATCGCGCTTCGCCATGGCAACCGCGCGCTGCGCAGCGCGGATATCCGCTTCGTGCACGTCGGCGAGGCGGACGGCACGCTCGCGTACGAGCGGCGCGGCGGCGGCCAGCGGCTGCTCGTCGCGCTGAACGCGCGCGGCGAAGCGGCGGAGCTCCGCTTCGCCGTCGACGCGGCGCCTGCGGCGGACGAAGGCGCGCCGCACGCGGTCGGCTTCGCGGGCTTCGCCGCAGCCGGCGACGGCGCAGGCGGACCGGCAGGCGATGCGGCAGGCGCAGGTTCCGCTGATCGCGCCGAAGCCGCGGCAGTCCCTACGACAGGCGCCGCTGCTGAGGCCGATGCGTCAGACGCCGGTTCGGTTGTCGCTGCCGCAACCGCGGCTGCCTCTGCGACAGCGGCCGGTTCAGCATCGGCCATTGCCCCGGCTGCTCCTGTGGCGGCGGCGCCGATGGGCGGCGTCTCGTCCTGGTCGCCGCTGCTCGCAAGCGGCGGCGTCGACGGCGCGACGCTGACGAGCGATTCCGCAGGCGAGTTGCTGATCGCGCTGCCGGCATACGGCTTCGTCGTGCTGCAGCAAGTTATCGCTTAAGCGCTCATAAGGGCGGCCCTCCTGCGGGGCCGCCCTTTTTTCCGGGGCATATAGTATCAAAATTTGAAACTAATCGACTTCGGGAGCTATCAAAATCGGTTATAGTCTCAAATTTTGAAATAAATCAATGGATATCAGGTGGTGAGCGACAGGTTAGGCGTGAACAGTTTCAAATATTGAGACTATTCGAAAGCCAAGAGGAGGAACTCGCAGAATATTTTCAATTTTTGATACTAGCCATTGCCCGGGCAAGTCGGATGCGCGGCCTATCGACTGGTTATAGCAACACCGCTCCAGCAGCCCTCCAATTCCCCCAACTTCCGCTCGATCCGCCTCTACACTAACCTATTCCATTCCAACTGCCTCCCGAATCCCAAACGCTGAACGGCAACCTCCGCTAGCTAAGAATGACGAACCGAAGCAGCCTCGCATGCCTCGCGTTCGCCCTGTGACCGCCTTATTTTGTCCACATCTCCTGTGTCGGAATGTTGAACAGCGACACGATGGCCCCGCCCGTCGGTTATACTAAGCACAACTACAAAACTTCTGTTAAAAGAGGGATAAGCTTGCATACGGCACAGGCACTTTACCACGAAGCGAGAGCATTCATAGAAACTTGCTATACGGAAACAGGCAAGGCGGAACTTATCGAGGGCAGACTGAGGCAAATTCAAGCCGACATCGAGCAATCCGGCTATTATGAGCATACGGAGGAAGAACTGACTTACGGGGCAAAAATGGCATGGAGAAACAGCAATCGCTGCATCGGGAGATTATTCTGGCAATCGCTGGACGTCATCGACGCCAGGCATCTTGCGACGGAAGAGGACATCTGCGGCGCCCTCCTGCGCCACATCCGAACGGCAACGAACAACGGCGCCGTCAAACCGACCATTACGGTGCTGAAGCCGGCCGTCCGGCAGCGGCAGCAGGTTCGCATCTGGAATCATCAGCTGATCCGCTACGCCGGATACGAAACGGAACACGGCATCATCGGAGACCCGGCATCCGTATCCTTTACGAAAGCATGCATGGAGATGGGATGGTCCGGACCGGGCACCCCTTTCGATGTATTGCCGCTCGTCATACAGCACGGATCCCGCAAGCCGAAATGGTTTGATATCCCGGAGGAGCTCGTGCTCGAGGTGCCCATTTCCCATCCGAGCCATCCTGCCCTGGACGAGCTCCGGCTCAAATGGTACGCCGTTCCGATCATCGCGGATATGCGGCTTGAAATCGGAGGCATTGCGTACACGGCCGCGCCGTTCAACGGCTGGTACATGGGAACGGAGATCGGCGCGCGGAACTTGGCCGACCAGGACCGCTATAACCTGCTCCCGCGGACCGCCGCCCTTCTCGGGCTCGATTCGCGCAGCAATGCGACGCTTTGGAAAGACCGGGCGCTGATCGAGCTGAACATCGCGGTGCTGCATTCGTTCAAAACGGCCGGCGTCAGCATCGTCGACCATCATACGGCGGCCGCGCAATTCGGGCGGTTCGAAGAGAAGGAGGCGGCATGCGGACGCCAAGTAACCGGCGACTGGTCCTGGCTGATTCCGCCCGTCTCTCCCGCTGCCACGCACATTTTCCATAAATCCTACGACGACGCGCGGGCCCGCCCCAATTTCTTTTACCAGGAACCGCCCTTTGAATGACCGTACAAGGAAACCGAGATTCGGTTTCCTTGCGCAAGAACGCAAGAAGACGACCACCGTTTTTGCGTCGCTTTGTTAGGCCGAACGAACCTCAAGGCTATGCCCAGTTCCCTGCCCGAAAGACGGGCTCGATCGTACCGTCCGGCAATTCGCCGTCAATGTCCAGCTCGGCGGAGCCGATCATGAAATCGACATGAGTCAGGCTGACATTGGCGCCGCGTGCGAGCAGCTCGTCCTGCCCCAGCTTCGTCCCGCCCTCCAGGTTGGAGGGATACGCGCTGCCGAGCGCCAGATGGCAGGAAGCGTTCTCGTCGATGCCCGTATTGTAGAAAATCCGCTTCATGCGCGAGATCGGCGAATCATGCGGAACCAGCGCCACCTCGCCCAAATAGGATGCGCCTTCGTCCGTCTCCAGCAGCGAGGTCATATGCTCACGGCCCGAAGCCGCGTCGTATTCGACAACCTTGCCGTCCTTGAACGTAAGCTTGAGGCCTTCGACGAGCCGTCCGTTCAGGTTAAGCGGCATCGTGCTGGACACCGTCCCGTTCACCCCTTCGCGGCGGGGCATCGAGTAGACCTCTTCCGTCGGCATATTGGGGACGAAATAAACGCCCCGCTCGTTCTCTCCGCCGCCGCCGCGCCACAGATGGCCTTCCGGCAGCTCCACGCGGAGATCGGTGCCCGGCGCGCGGTAATGCAAGCTGCGGTACCGCTTGGCGTTCATCCGCTCTTGCGCTTTTTTCAGATGCGCGATATGATCCCGCCAAGCCTGGACGGGGTCGTCGGCGTGCACCCGGTTCATCCGGAACACCGCTTCCCACATCGCGTCCGCGCGGCGCTCTTCGGGCAGATCGGCGAATACTTTATCCGCCCACGCACGCGTCGGCGCTTTGATCAGCGACCAGCTGATGCGGTGGTTGCGGGTATACGCCTGATAGTTTTTGCGGGCGACGGCGGCCGCCTTCACCGCTGTCGCGACCTTCTTCGAATCGATGCCTTCGAACAGCGCGGGATCCGGCACTTTGATATGCAAAATCGCGCCGCCCTCTTCGGCCATCCGCTCCAGCGCGTCGGCCTGCCACTGCGGATAATAGCCGAAGGAATCCTCCGGCGCCTTCTCGAACCGAATGCGCGTAACCGCTTCGTCCTCCCAATCGACCAGCACCAGCTTGGCGCCCGCTTCGTACGCCTTGGCCACGACGAGACGGGTGAATTCCGCCAATTCCAGCGGCGAGTGCACGGTCAGCACCTGTCCGGGCTGCACGTTAACGCCGACTTTGACGACCAGATTCGCGTATTTCGCCAGCAGTTCCTTAAATCCGTCCATCATTCCATGCCTCCATTCCGGTTTAAACGGTACCGTACCAGTGTACCACCGATGGCCGCTTTCATGAAATGAGCGTAGCAGATTGATGGTCCGATCGGCCTGCGATCCGGCTGACCCGAATATACGAAAAAGACCTTCCGCTGCCGGAAGGCCTTCGTCTCCATTCGTATGCGCTTATTGCTGCTGCGCCTGCAGGTACTCGCCAAGACGGTCCCAAGTTTCGGCAATCCCTTGCTCCATCCCCATCTCGATGACGGATTTGAGCGCTTCTTCGGAAACGTACACGCCGCGGTTGACGATCTTCGTCTTGCCGTCCTCCTCGATGAAGGACATCGTCACTTCGGTCGCAGGCATCTCGTCCGATTCCGTCCCTTCGGCATCCGAGAAATAGTCGGTGTAGACGATTTGATTCGGCTGGTCGATCTCTTGATAGACCGACTTGCCCCACGATTCGTAGCCGAAAAAATCCCCCTGGTTCTTGTCGACGCACTTCATGCAGTAGTGCCAGAAGCCGCCCGGACGAAAATCCATGTTCGATACGGTAACTTCCCAGCCGCGCGGTCCCCACCACTTCTTCAAATGCTCGGCATCGGAGAACACCTTGAACACGAGCTCCCGCGGCGCATCGAACACCCGCTCCAGCGTAATGACATTTCCGTCTACCTTCGTAATCATCTGGCTTGCCATAATTAAATTCCTCCTAATAATGGTTTATAATTTGTAATTGAAAAACGATAAGGTTAATCCCGTTCCCGATCTTGCCCTTCCTGTCCGTCATGTCCGTCATGTCCGTCCTGCTGGTTTTGCCGTTTCAGGTTTTGCAGGTAATTCTCCAAGTTATCGAACCGTACGTTCCACAAGTGGCGGAACGTTTCAAGCCAGCCGTCCAGTGCCCGAAGCGGCTCGAGCAGCAGCTTGTAATGGCGCCGGTTGGCGTCCGCGTGCACTTCGACCAGTCCCGCCTCGAGCAACACCTTCAGGTGCTTCGATGCCTGCGGCTGGCGGAGACCGAGGCGGTCGGCGATTTCTCCGACGGTAAGCGGTCCATCCAGCAGCAGCTCGACGATCCGCAAGCGGTTCTGCTCGGCCAGCGCGCTAAACGTCGCGGCGTCCATCGCTCGTAAGCTCCTCTAACAAATCCGTTGCTCCTTGGAATACGGCGCAGCCATTTGTTGCGGAATTACTCATCTCGAATCACCTCGTTTCGTAGATCGTACCGTATCCTTGACTACAATATACCACTTAGAGAATATTCCTGTCAATGAATATTCAAAAAAACTTTCCGGGCAAAGAAAAGAACGCCCCCGAAGAGGGCGCCTCGCCCCGAGAAGCTATTAATAATAGCTTCTCGTGTCCTTGTTTCTTCCGAACTTGTAAATTGCGATCAACGTCAGCGTCAGCGCGAACGCAAGCAGCGTCGACAGGTTCCGGACAATGCCGGCGATCCCTTCGCCCTGCTGCAGCTTGCCGAACGCGTCGAGCAGCCAATGCTGGGGCAGGAAGTCGGCGATCAAATGGAACGTCTCCGGCATGAGCTCGATCGGGAACATGCATCCGGCCAGCAGACAAGTCGGGATAATAAGGGTGCTTTGCAGCGTGTTGGCAAACATCGAGCTGCTGGAGAATGCGACGATGACTAGGGACAGGCTGACGGCCACCAGGGCGAACAGCAGCAGGTAGACCAGCATTTGCCACAGCGGAATGCCCGTATCGATTTTGAACAGCCATACCATAACGAGCAACGTAACCGCGCTTTGGATCATCAGCATGACGATATTGACGATAACGTTCGATATGACGTACGCCCTTGCCGAGACCGGAGTGGATTGTATGCGGTAATAGGTCCGGTTCTCCCTCTCCTTGATCATGATGCCGGACAGGCTGATGGCGGAGAACATCATGAAGACGATCAGATAGCCCATGCTCCGGTTGGCCGTCGAATAATCGGTCGCAAGGTCCTCGACCTCGCTTGCCTCGTAGCGGAAATCCGCCTCCCGGTAGCCGGCATAGAGCGCATCGAACGCCGCGTCGTCTCCGCTTGCCGCCTGGCCGATGGAGGCGAGATTGCCCACGTACGGATTCAAATACATCGTGACGTAAGGCGCAACCTGCGAGTCCTTCACCGCCGCGATCCGGACGGCCTCGGGCTCGCCCTTCTTCAAGCCGTCCGCGAAACCTTGCGGGAAGATGACCGCCGCATCGAGCTTGCCCGAGGCGACCAGCTCGCTTGCTTCCGCCTCGCTCGTCTCCGTCGCCTCCATATGCGCAAGCCCGCTCACGAACAAGGCCGCGTCCCGGGTAACCGCCTCGTCTCCGTCCTGATTGACGATCCCGATCTTCAGCGCAGCATCTCCCGCGCCGCCGTTAATGAGCATGGAGAGCACGATGCCAAGGATGGGCAGCACGATATACATCAGCACGTTTTTATAGTTTCTGAACGTATTCAGCAGCGTCTTGCGGATTAACCATATCGTATCCGTCACTTACAATCCCTCCCGTCTCCGCAACGCTGCGACGGCGACCGCCAGCAGCAATACGGAAAATCCGATATTGATCAGCATCGCGATCGACGCCGTCGCATAGCTGTCCGAGTAAATCAAATGCACGAGCCCGTCATTGGTCCAGCGAAGCGGCGAATAGCGGGCGACTTCGCTGAACCATGTGCCGTCGTCGGCGATTCGATGGTAAGACCCCCCGAATAAAGCGACCAGCTGGATGATCGTCATCGTAACCGCTCCCGCTGCGCTGCTTTTCAGCATATAGCTGACGCCGATCCCCAGGCTGAGCGCGAATGCGATCTGCGTCGTCAGCACCAGGAACACCATCCACAAGTTGTCGCCCCAGTTCGCTCCGAACATGTACTTGCTGATCAGGACGACCGCGATAATCGATGCCGTATTCGCGAGCAGCATGCCGAGTATTTTGCCCGCGAAGATGTCCATCTTCGAAATCGGCGCCGCGAGCAGGCGAACGGCCGTATTTCGTTTCCGTTCGTCTTCGATGAACAGTCCCGCCGATAATGCGATGTACATGACGATCAGCGTCGTCATCGCGATCGCGTAATAATCGATCGCTCTCGGCTGCATCGGCGCGTCAATCGCCGTCTCCTGCACGTAATCGGCGCCGGCGCCGCCGGGCCATGCCGGAATTTGCGGGCCGGACGGATCCTTCGCCGCCTCGGCGGCCAGCTTGTAGCGGTCCGCGAACGCCGCGAGCAACCCCTGCACGATGCCATCCTCGATGCCGCTGCGGTTGTTGCCGTAATAGCGCAGACCCGCTTCGGTTACTTCGACGTAGCCGGTGTACGCTTTATTTTGCACGCCGAGCTTGCCGTCCTCCGCGCCGGATCCCCGCTCGAAGCGGACACCGCCCGCTTCCGCGTCCCGGATGAATCGTCCCCAGGCTTCGGCCAGCGCGCCTTCTCCGTCCGGCGCTTCGTAGAGCACCCGGATTTCCCCGACGGTCGCGCTGCCGTTGAAGCTGTTCGTAAAGGCCGTGCCCATGATCAAAATAAGCAAGACCGGCGTCGCCAGCATCATGATGATCATTTTAACGTCGCGAAGCGTCGCCCATTCCTTGATTGCAATTCGCCACATATTCAATCTTACCGCCCCCTTCTAGCGCTTCGCTTCATTAATCCCGCAGGCTGCGTCCGGTCAGCGTCAGGAACACCGTCTCCAGGTTCGGCTCGTTCGCCGCCATCGAGCGAATCTCCATGCCGCTCGCCATCAGCTCCTGCAAGATGCTGCTCAAGTTGTTTACTTCCGCGTCCGAACCGATGCTGAGCACGTTGCCTTCCAGCATGACCGTATTGACGCCCGCGATCCGCTTCAGCTTCTCCGCCTGCAGCCCTTCGGCCGATCGCAGCTCGATGCCGATATCCTTCTGGTTCGTAATGATCGCCTTCAGCTGCGCTTTCGTTCCTTCGGCAATGATCTTGCCGTGGTCGATAATCGCGATCCGCGTGCACAGCTCCTCCACTTCCTCCATGTAGTGGCTCGTGTAAATGATCGTGCTGCCCATCTCGTTCAGCTTCTTCACGGAATTCAAAATGTAATTGCGGGACTGCGGGTCGATGCCGACCGTCGGTTCGTCCATAATGATCAGCTTCGGCCGATGGGCGATCGCGCAAGCGATGTTGAGGCGCCGTTTCATGCCCCCGGAGAACGACCTCGGGTAGCTGTCGCGCTTGTCGCTGAGCCCGGTGAAAGCCAGCGCTTCCTCGGCCCGGCTTCGCAGCTCCTTCCCTCTTAATCCGTACAGTCCGGCAAAAAACTTGACGTTCTCGCAGGCCGTCATGTCCTCGTAAATCGCCAGCTCCTGCGGCACGATTCCGATATTAGATTTGGCGAACTTGGTGTGCTTCGCGATATTTTTGCCGAGCAGCTCGATTTCGCCGCCCGTGACCCGCAGTAGCGAGGCCACCATGTTAATGACCGTGCTTTTGCCGGCGCCGTTCGCGCCGAGCAGTCCGAAAATCTCGCCTTCCTTGATCGTGAGCGACAAGCGGTCCACCGCGACGAAATCGCCGAATTTTTTCGTAAGCTGATTGATTTGAAGTACGTTCATTCCTCATCCTCCCGTTTCGTTTCGATCTACAACCATCGTACGAAAAAAAGATGAACCTGCGTAGTGCACAAGTTCATCCTTTGACCATGAGAAATTTCATGCCGGGCTTCCCCGGTTTTTCACGTCGCGTACGGCATGAGCGTCGTAACCGTGAAGCCGCGAGAGCCGTCGACGACGACGGTGCCGTTCACGGCCGCCGTTCTCTCCTCCATGCCGATCAGGCCGAGACCCTTAATGACCTTCGGCGAGCCGACGCCGTTATCCGTGACGGTCGCCTTGATATAGCCGTTCAGCACCTGAATATGGACCGAGACGGCCGAGGCCCTCGCGTATTTCATCGCGTTGGTGAGCGCTTCGGTCACGTTCTGCTGAATGATTTTCCAATGAAGCGGCGTTATCCGGTCGAGATCGCCGTCGTAGGTGAGCGAGGCCTGGACCGGGTGCGACGCGGCGAACTCGTCGATGAACAATCTCATCCGGCCCACGCCCAGCTGCTCCGTCAGCGGCTTCATGTCTTTGAGCACGAGCCGGATGCTCTCGATGCCGTCCTTCGAAATGCGGATCGCATTCTGCAGCAGCTCGGAAGACTTGTCCGGATCCGAGGCCATGAGCCGCTTGGCCGCCTCCATCTGAATGAGCGCGCCGGTCATGGAATGGCCGATCTTGTCGTGAATTTCTTGCGAGAGCCGGCTCCGCTCCTCCAGCTTGAACGTATATTCGGACTGCCGGATATATTCGTTGTTCTCGCTTAAGCTCTTCGTCAGCCGGTGCACGTCGGCGCGCATCGCCTCCCCCGCATCTCTGCTGGCCGCGAGCTTGCCCGCATAATCCGCGAGCATCGCGTTGTACAGAAAACAAAACGTCGCGATAAATCCGTATAAGGCCATATGATCCGGAGGAAGAAAGGGCAGCGGAACGAGCATGGCAAGAAAGATCGGCCATTTGTTCCTCAAGAAGGAGGAAGCAAGCTCGTACAAATTCATGGGGAGCAGCAGCGCGAACAACGGGTAGCCGCCATAGGCGACGATGCCGATGAAAAGGGCCGACAACGCCGGAAACAGCGGCTTCAGCCCGCTCTCCTGCAGCAAGTAGGCGGATAGATTGAAGCAAATATACAGTAAAAGAAGAGTCGTGTACCACGCCGGAACGGCCTGAGGCGCGAGGTAGGCCATGACCGAGACGTACGTTAACAGAAGCGCTTTGCAGCCGATCGTCCAAAGCTCCGCTTTTAATCCGCGCGCGACCACTTAGTTGACTTCTCCCGTCAAATAATAGATCGCGATCTGGGTGCGGTGCGACAGCCCGGTTTTGCTCAGGATCGACGTAATATGGTTAGCGACGGTCCCCTCCGACAAATAGAGCTTGCCCGATATTTCCCGGTTGGACAACCCCTTGCCGATGAGCGCCATGACGTCCAGCTCCCGTTCCGTGAACAGCGACCGGTCGATCTTGCCGCCCGCCTCCGCCGCCTGCCCCTCCTTCGGCTGGGCCAGCCCCGGCTTCAGCTTGTCGAGCACGACGTCCTGCAGGACGTGATGGCCGTTATGGACCGTTCGGATCGCGTCGCGAATCCGGTCCGGATCGTTGTTTTTGAGCAAATAGCCTTTCGCCCCGTACGCGATCGCGTCCTGGATGAAGCGGTCGTCGTCGAACGTCGTCAGAATGAGCGGCTTCGTCGCCGTCTCCTCCGCGAGCAGCCGGGTCGCCTCCACTCCGTTCATGTTCGGCATCTGGATGTCGAGCAGCGCCACGTCCACCTCGTTGCTGCGGCAGAACTCCACCGCCGCCCGCCCATCCTCGACGGTCGCCAGCACCTCGAACTCCGGGAACGTCCCGAGTATAATCTTCATCCCTTCGCGGACGAAGGAATTGTCGTCGGCAATAATGACCTTGATCTTCACGGCATCTCACGCTCCTATTCACTCCTACTATACAATTGCGACGGGAGATGCACAACGGCGGAAATCCGATGTTCGAAGCAGCCGGTCGATCGTCCGCATAAGTTGCTAGCGGGAAGGTTATACCCTAAGATAGAAGGGACAAAAAGGACGAAGAGGAGTTGACCATAGATCATGAAACAGGAAATCATCGAAAGATTCGTCCGCTACGCCAAGGTCGCCACGCAATCCGACGAGGCAAGCGAGTCCTGCCCTTCCACGCCGGGGCAGCTGAACCTGGCCCGCCTGCTTGTGGATGAGCTGACGGCGATCGGGATGCGGGAGGCGTCGATGGACGAGAACGGTTACGTCATGGCGACGCTTCCGGCCAATACGGACGCGGCCGTCCCGACCATCGGCTTCCTGGCCCATATGGATACCGCCACCGACTTCACCGGCGAAGGCGTCAATCCGCAGGTCGTGGACGACTACGACGGGAACGACATCGTCCTGAACGAGGAGCAGCGGATCGTGCTATCCGCGCGCGACTTCCCCGCGCTTCCCGGCTACAAGGGGCATACGCTGATCACGACCGACGGCACGACGCTGCTCGGCGCCGACGATAAGGCCGGCATTGCCGAGATCATGACCGCCATGGCCTACCTGATCGCCCATCCGGAGATCAAGCACGGCAATGTGCGCGTCGCCTTCACCCCCGACGAGGAAATCGGCCGCGGCGCGCACCGGTTCGACGTCGCCGCCTTCGGCGCGGATTACGCCTATACGATGGACGGCGGCCCGCTCGGCGAGCTTCAATACGAGAGCTTCAACGCCGCGGCGGCTGCCATTACGGTCAAAGGGAAAAACGTGCACCCGGGCACGGCCAAGAACAAGATGGTCCATTCCGCCAAAATCGCCATGGAGCTGCACGGCATGCTGCCCGCGAACGAAGCGCCAGAACATACCGAAGGCTATGAGGGCTTCTATCATTTGATCGAAATCGAAGGGGACGTCGAGGAGACGCGGCTGCGCTACATTATCCGGGACTTCGACCGCGAGCGGTTCGCCGCCAGAAAGGATGAGCTATCCCGCATCGTGGAGGAGCTTAACGCGAAGTACGGCGCGGAGCGGATCTCGCTTTCGCTGAAGGATCAATATTTCAATATGAGGGAAAAAATCGAGCCGGTCATCGACATCGTGGAAACGGCCCGCCGGGCCATGGAAAATCTCGGCATCAAGCCGGTCGTCGAGCCGATCCGCGGCGGCACGGACGGCTCCCAGCTGTCCTACAAAGGGCTGCCGACGCCGAACATCTTCACCGGCGGAGAGAACTATCACGGCCGCTACGAGTACGTGTCGGTCGATAATATGGAGAAAGCCGTCCTGACGATCGTCGAGATCGTCAAGCTGTACGGGGATAAGAAGTAGCTTAATTCGCGGAATCGTTCCGCGTGCAAGTTAACGAAAAATCTTCGTCGTTCATCCACAAAAGATAGGGGAGCGGACATCCGGCCAAGGACCGTCCGCTCCCCTCCCCAACGGAGCAATTTCCGTCTTTTATTTATGCCGCCCTTTGCACTTCCGCTTCCGTGGTTTACAAGGAATATCCTTGCACGGAATCTCTTCGCAGCCCTTAAATGGAACCGTGCATTTTTTTACTTTAGGAATATACTTGATAGTGACGTAAGTGACGGTACCCTTATACTTTTTGAAACAACGTTTGTACGGTTTAATTGGCGGAATACAGCAGTTATGCTTCTTGTGCTTTCTTTTTTTCACCGTTACGTCTACCCCTCCATGTCGTTAATTTCGGGATAGTATACGTACGCCGGTAATCCGTTGATCTATATATTCGCCTAAACATGAAAGAAATGTAAAAAAAGAGGAAAAAACCGCGAATGATTTAAATCATATAAGATTACTAAGAATTAATCATGGAAGGTGTTGATTCGTTATCCGGATAACGTGCAGGAGATCGATCTTGTGCTGCGTATGTTCGTGATACAGCCACTTCTCCTAAAAGCGATCGACGAACAAAACGCCGTTCAAATAATCGATCTCGTGCTGCTTGCGGATCAGCACGATTTGGACGCTATAATAGGCGCCGTGCAGCATCCACCTGGCCAGCTTCTCGCCGAGCGTCGACGAGCCGTACGGCTTATCGAGATCCGCATCGGTCAAGGCGGCAATCGCCGCGCTCAACTCGGATGCAATCGCATGCGTCCTAGCATCGTTTTCCCGCCATTCGCGCTCGTCCCCCCCCCCTGCATCAGGCTCGCCGAACGTTGCTTCGTTGCTGCTTGCGCCCGAGCCGACGGACTTGCCCGTTAGTCGGTTAAGCATCCGCTCGTTATAGTAATTGACGTGGTTAACCGTCTGCCAGGTCGAATTGCCGCCGCCGTCCAGCGCGGCGACAAGCGGCACAATCCATTCCACCTGGTCCCATGTATTCGATTTTTGGAGCGCGAGCAAATCTACCCGGTTCTTACTCATCCTTTTCCACTCTCTCCCTTTTGTCTGAAGAGTATAAAGTAAATTGTTTGATTGCCGATGCTTCAATAAGCTAACGGGCAGATTTGCGTAGTGAGTGATCCTTCCCATTGGAATTACAGAGACCTTGAATGATCGAATGAAAATAATTTTGTTTCATGGTATCCTTGAAGAAAATGGGGGTGCTGTAATGGTACAACGAAATGAGCTGCAGAAATTAATCAAACTTACAGGCGAACGAGCTAAACTCGACGCTAAGGCGAACCAGTCCTACGTTGTATATATAGATTCGAATGGCAATATGATCAAGGAGTATTTCAATGGAATAAAGGAACTCCTGAAAGACGAGGACCAAGAGCATGGTTGAACCTAAAGCCATGATGTATGTTTTTGCCGGAAATAATGGCAGCGGAAAAAGTGAACATAGATCCGGATGCACTAGCCAGACGTATTAATTCCATGGAGCCTGAAAAGGCACGGGTTTCTGCTGGTAAGGAGGCCATACGATTAGCCCGTGATTGTATTAATCATCAACGCGACTTTTCGATTGAAACTACCCTGTCTGGCGGAAATGCTACTAGACTTATGCAGACAGCCACTTCCGTGCAAAATCTGCTTAAACATCTAGATTTGATCCATTATTTGCTTGTCATTGACAACAGCTCATTGGATGGTGAATTCGTACTCGAGGCTGAAAACGGATGGATTAAATATCAAAGTTCTGGAATCCCGGACTGGGTACTTCCGATTCAAAACCAGCTTCAAAAAAATTAAAGAGTCTGACTGGTGTTTTTAGTGGTTTGCCCAGCGGCAACTATTCCATTTTCATTAAGCGAACGGGCAGATTTGCGAAATGGCCAGGCTTGATTGTTAGTGATTACGCTCCCTCGGATAACGATACACTACCCGTACTTCTTCAATCGAATTACATTCCATGACCGTTTACTCAACAATGCGGTTACTTCTTCGTCCTGCACTTGAGCGTTGCCCCCGTTGTGGGGAACTACCCTGTTCGGAAAAATCGCCGTGTTGACCGCTTTAATATCCTCGTGCTCCAAAACAAGATGCTGAATGATTCGATAATCTGTAAAGCTGCGGATATCACATTCAAACAGCAGAGGCTCTGCTGGATTCCGGTTCACCGCGAATATCGTCAATTCCTCATTTCCTTCGTTATAGACGGCAATCGATTCGAGATATGGAACATCCGTGAAGTCCTTGCTGTCATACACAGGGGAAGAAATCACGGCATGCAATGCAGCCCCTCTTCCGTAATGCGAAACGTGAGCGAAAGGATAAAAAATGGTTTGAGCCCAAGCGGTGCCTCTATCAGAGGTCATAATAGGCGCAATGACATTCACAAGCTGTGCCAGACAGGCGATTTTCACTCGGTCCGAATGCTTTAATAAAGTAATGAGCAAGCATCCGACCAATAAAGCGTCTTCAAAATTATAAACGTCTTGGAGGAGTGGCGGCGCGATAGACCAAGGTTTAATTTTTTTATCTTGTTCTCGGGAATGGTACCAGACGTTCCACTCGTCAAATGCAAGATGGATGGTTTTTTTACCATGTTTTTTTCCTTTTATATAATCGCAAATGGATGCTACGGTTTTGATAAAAGAATCCATGTCCAGCGATTTCGCCAAATAATTAGAAAAGTCGTTCTCCGGGTTCCCATAATAGCTGTGTAGCGATAAATAGTCTACATGATCGTAAGCCAGATCGAGCACGGTGGCTTCCCATTGGCCGAATGTAGGCATGCTGCTGTTGGAACTGCCGCAAGCAACCAATTCAATCTCGGGATCTACCCACTTCATAACCTTGGCTGCTTCGGTCGCCAAACGTCCGTATTCGTAAGCCGTTTTCGCGCCGATTTGCCACGGGCCGTCCATTTCATTGCCGAGACACCAGGTTTTGATGTTGTGAGGTTTTTGATAACCGTGAGAAATTCTCAGGTCGCTCCAATACGAACCGGACGGATGATTGCAATATTCGACCAGATTCCGCGCAGCATCGATTCCACGGGTTCCCAGATTGATGGCCATATATACTTCGGCATTAACTCGTTTAGCCCATTCCGCGAATTCGTTCGTCCCGATTTCATTCGGCTCAACGGTCCTCCAAGCCAAATCCAAACGGCGCGGCCTGCTTTCCCGGGGACCGATCCCATCTTCCCAATTATAGCCGGAAACGAAGTTTCCTCCGGGGTATCGGACAATCGGTACTTGTAAATGCTTCACCAGATGGATGACATCTTGGCGAAACCCCATCTCATCTGCCGATGGGTGACCGGGCTCATAGATCCCGCCATAGATCGCTCTCCCGAGGTGCTCGATAAATGAACCGAACATGCGTTTATCGACGTTTGCGATAATCAAATTTTTATCCAGAATCATCTTGGCCTTCATCGGACCAGCTGCGTGAATAGGGTAGTCCGGCATTTTTTCACCGCCTATGCACAAACTTTCTGAAAGTGTATGCTTCCTGCGGCCCGATCATTCGATAATCCTGCGGCGGCATCCGTAATGCTCCTTGAAATGTTCTAACATAGTCGAACAAATAAGAGGCCCCGCAAGTTCGACCGGATTCTGCTGGGAAGCCTCATATTATTAAGCTAACGGGCAGAATAGTATGGAGAAGCCTTTAGGTTTTTTGTTGCAAATACAATAAAAGTGATCTAATATTGTCTTACCACATTTGAAAAAAACAATATTAGTGGAGTTGCAAATATGAAGGAAATCCTACGCGAAATTGGAATGATTGCCAGGGCTTTAGACTCTATAAGTAATATAGAATTTAAAGAATATGACCTAACAAAAGGGCAGTATTTATACCTTGTCCGAATATGTGAGAACCCAGGAATAATTCAAGAAAAGTTAGCTGAGATGATTAAAGTAGACCGAACAACCGCAGCTCGTGCAATAAAAAATCTTGAGATTAATGGCTTTATTGAAAAGAGAGATGATGAACATAACAAAAAAATAAAAAAACTGTTTCCAACAGAGAAAGGAGAAAGTGTATCTCCATTTATAAAAAGAGAAAATGATCATTCGAATAGTGTCGCATTAGCGGGATTATCCGAAAGTGAAGCAGAAACCATTTTTCATCTGCTTCAAAAAATTAGGAAAAATATTGAAATTGATTGGGAATTTGTAAAAAAGGGAAACAAGAGAAATTATTGATTTTATAAAAAGGAGCTATATTTAAAATGACTGTTAAAATAAAAAAGTGCAGCCTTGAAGATATACAAACACTCCAAGAAATAAGTATTGAAACATTCAACGATACATTTAAAGATCAGAATTCACCTGAAAATTTAAAAGTCTATTTGGAAAAAGCATTTAACTCTAAACAGTTGGAAAAGGAATTGTCCAATATCTCTTCGGAATTTTTTTTAATCTGTTTTAATGAAGTCCTTGCTGGATATTTAAAGGTCAATATTAATGATGCACTATCCGAAAAAATGGGTGATGAGTCACTCGAAATTGAGAGGATTTATATTAGAAACAAATTTCAAGGAAAAGGGCTTGGAAAATACCTGCAAAACAAAGCGGTGGAAATAGCTATTAGAAAAAACAAAAATACGATTTGGCTAGGCGTTTGGGAAAAGAATGAGAACGCAATTGCCTTTTACAAAAAAATGGGTTTTGTTCAAACTGGAGCTCACTCTTTTTATATGGGTGATGAAGAACAAATTGATCTCATAATGACCAAGACACTGATTTAATATGACATATTGGTACAGTAATAACTATTAAAATTAATCTATATGTAAGGATGCGTGATTCTAATGTTAAAAGGTCTATCTGCATTTCCACTAACGCCCATGAGTGAGACTGCAATAGATGAAGTAGCGTTTACAAAGCTGTTTAAACGTCTGGTATCAGCAAAGGTTGATTCGATTGGAGTATTAGGCTCGACTGGTTGCTATGCTTATCTCAGTCGTGAGGAACGTTTGCGTGTCACTCAACTTGCAGTCGAAAATGCTGAGGGAATCCCTGTTATGATTGGAATTAGTGCTTTGCGAACTCGAGATGTACTCCAATTAGCCGAAGATGCTCAAAGGGCTGGAGCTAGCAGTGTACTTCTTGCACCGGTTTCCTATCAGCAATTAACTGGTGCTGAGGTGTATTCGTTATATGAAATGGTGACTAAATCACTTTCTATACCGCTTTGTGTATATGACAATCCAAGTACAACTCACTTTCATTTCAGCGATGAATTACATGGGAATATTGCTCGGCTACCATACGTCTGTTCAATTAAGATACCTGGGGTACCACAGGGGTTAGATATTGCTAAGGAGAGAGTGAAACAGTTACGTGCTCATATTCCGAGCGATGTAACTATAGGTGTTAGTGGTGATCCTTATGCTGCAGTTGGCTTAAATGCCGGATGCGAAACATGGTACTCTGTACTTGGTGGTTTGTATCCTAATGTATGTGCAGGATTAGCACGAGCCGCAATTGCCGGGTTATCGGACGAAGCTGAAAGCCAATCAACACGTCTTAAACCCCTTTGGGAGATGTTTCAAAGGTATGGTAGTCTTCGCGTAGTTGCTACAATTGCAGAAATGCAGGGACTCATTGATGAACCGAGCCTTCCGTTACCACTACAAAGCTTAGATGAGACGGTTCGTCAAGAGCTAGGGAGTATTCTAATAAGGTTGCAAAATGAGTTTTCATTAAACTAACGGGCACTATAGCTCAACAATCAACAGCGGCAGCCGGCTACATGATCGGATGCCGCTGTCCGTTGAAGTAACGGGCAGATTTGTTCTAATAACTGTTATAATTGAACAGAATATACTCTAGGAGGATGAAGCAATGCTTGGTCTACCGAAAGGGGAAGTTTTTCTTATTCCTTGGACGAATGAGTGGGTAAAAGAATTTACAAATGAGAGTGAGAAGATAACATCTGAACTCGGTGAACTTATCCTAGCAGTTCACCATATTGGGAGTACAGCGGTTAAAAACTTATCTGCTAAGCCAATAATCGATATCGCAATCGAACTGAACGATTTTCAACTCGGCAACCATTGTGTTCAGGGCTTAGAACGACTTGGTTATGAATATAAAGGAACAGATATACTACCAGAAAGACATTACTTTAGTAAAGGAGAGCCAAGAACTCATCAGATACACATGTTCCAAACGGGCAATATATATCTGAAAAAGCAACTTGCTTTCCGGGATTATTTATTGAATGACAATGAGGCATTGGATGAATACCAGACTCTAAAAGAGACGCTTTCCAGAACACATCAAACCGACAAAATTACTTATTCCCACGCAAAAACGGACTTTATAAACAAGATTATGGAGAAGTTAGGATTAACCTAACGGAGAACGTTAGTTCAATGGAACAGCGTCAGTCTAGGACTTTGTTTTCTCGTCCGCAGCTGTCGCTGTTCCAATTTCTAAGGCCAGTCTAAAACTATTTTCTGCTGACACCTTTCGCTTGCTCGTCAGCCCGTCATAGCGGACGCCGGTTCGCGTACTCCGATTTGACCAGGGCGTACATGAACAGATCGTCGTACTTCCCCAGCGTAAATTCATATTGGGCGAGCAGTCCTTCCCGTCGGAAGCCCGCCTTCTCGAGCAGCCGCACGCATTGCGCGTTGGCCGGCTCGACGAGCGCCTGAATACGGTTCAGTGACATGGCCTCGAATCCGTAAGCGATCACGGCGGCTAGCGCTTCGCGCATGAGCCCTTGACCCCAGTGCACGGCGGACAGCTCGAAGCCGAGTTCCGCCCGGTGATGGCGATGGTCCCGGTTATGGAAGCCGCAGGAGCCGATCACTTGGCCTTCCTTCGTCTGCAGCGCCCAGCGGATACCTGCCTCCGTCTCGAAAATCTTGTCATACCACCCGATCTCATCCAGCGCGTCCTGCTCGGACTCGAACGGACTCATGCCGTAATGCTTCATGACCCGCTCGTCCGACAGGTAGGTCAACATGTCCCTGCTGTCGACGGCGGCCATTTTTCTTAATACGAGCCGGTCGGTCGTTAGAACCGGAAACGTCATCTTCATCATTCTCCCTCCTGAACGTATTTTAACATCACTTCCGAACGTGAGCATCCTTCTACTCCTTAGCAGCCTGATAGGTCATGCCGCTCTTCTTAATTAATTCACCCCCGCCTCCGCCGTGCTCACCGCGCATGTTCCCGATCGACCGATACAACGCTCTCCATATTGAGAAAACATACATTTATATCGGATAATGATAAGCATACACAAAATCCAATGGAATCCATATTACCGGTTATCAAAAAGGCGTTTACAACCGTGAAATATCCGAATCGTTCCGAACGATTCTGTTGGGAGCCAATTGCAAAATTGGCCCCTAGACATCCGAATCCTGTTCATGAGATAATGACTTAAACGATTAAGTTCAATCGAACCATTGCTGAACGAGCAATCGATGTCCATTGCCGCAGCAAGCGCGGAAGGAGCCATGCGCCATGAAGAAAGCTACGCTCAAGGATATCGCCAAAGCCGCCGGCGTATCGGTCGCTACCGTCAGCTACGTGCTCAACGACGCGCCGAATCAGACGATACCGGACGAGACGAGGAGCAGGGTGCTTGACGAGGCTAAGCGACTCAACTACGTGCCGAATCTGAACGCCAGATCGCTCGTGATGCAAAAATCCGGCCTGATCGGCATCCTGATCAACCGCCCCGCATCCGGCGGCTCCTGGAGCCGACTTCGTCATGCCCCCTTTGTCGACGGGCTTGAACGGCTGCTGACGGAGCGCGGCTACCACGTCGTATTATCCAGCCTAGACGCGGCCAACCCGAAGCTCGACATCATCTCGGAGCGCAAGCTGGACGGCGTATTCGTCGTCGACGCGAAGAAGGAAAGCTTCCACCTGATCTCGAGCCGCTTCTCGGAAGGCGTGCCGCTTATCGCGGTCGACGGCCTCATCGACGATCCGCTGTTCTATAAGCTGAACTACGATTACGAGGATGCCTTCGCGAAGCTGAGCGCCTCCTTCGGGCCCGAACAGAGCTACCTGATCGCGGAAAACGTCAACAATGCCGAGTTGGCCGCATCGATTGCGCAGAGCTCGGGCGTTCCGGCGGAACGCGTTCATGTCATGGAGAACGAGGCGCGGTTACACGCGTTTCTGAGCGGCAACGCCGACCGAACCGGCATCGTGCTTGGCGAATTCGCGGCCGCCGTTGCCTGCAACTATGCCGACCCCGCCAAGCTGGCCGTCATCTGCACCGCAGGCTGCCCCGAGATCGTGCCGGCCGCCGCCGTCCGTATCGCGTTCGGCAGCCGCAAGGCGGAGGCCGCGTTCGAGCTCATGCTCCGTCTGCTTCGCGATCCGCGGAGCGGCCCGTCGGATCAATACGTGAGGGTTAAGACCGTTAACGATTAATGGCGCTATTCGCGCGCCGCAGCAGCCCCGGGCGGCGATATATTGGATTCTATCCACTAATTTGCCCATGCCCAGTCAAAATCGTGCGCTATACTGGATTATTGCAGAAATAATAGGCGCTTTCGAGCTTCTCCGCCCTTTTGAAGCTGCTTTTGCTGGATGAAATCCAATATTACCGACGTTCTTGCCCAAATCCCGCGCCTATGCTGGATAAAATCCACTATAGCATCCGACCGACTCGGCGAACCGACACTAAGGTTCGCCTCAATCTTTCGTTACTTAAACGTTTAAGTTATATCATTTTAAGGAGGAATCGCCATGCTTCCATTCGCAAAAGAAACCAGCGCCCCGCCCGCCCCCGCTTCCATCTGGCGCAGCCGCGCCTTTCTGGCCGTGTTCACCAGCTACGGCGTCTCGCTGCTCGGCAACACCTTCCATAGCATCGCCCTGAACCTGTGGGTGCTGCAGACGACGGGCAGCGCGAAGCTGATGTCGGCCGTTCTGATCGCCCATCTGATCGTCGGCATGCTGTTCGGCCCGTTCGCCGGCACGATCGCGGACCGCGTCAACCGCCGCACGTTAATGTGGGCGACCGACCTGATCCGTTTCGCGCTCGTCGCCGCCATCGCCGTTCTGGTCTATTTGCCGAGTGTGCCGTTCTCCGCCATCCTCCTGCTGACCGGTCTGGTCGCTTTCGCCGGCACCTTCCGCACCCCAGCCTTTCAGGCCTCTCTCGTTGAAATCGCAGGCAAAGAGCAGCTGACGCAGGCGGTCGGCGCCATCAGCATCGCGGACAACGCGATCCGGATCGCGGGCTTCGCCATCGGCGGCATCGCCGTCGCCTCCTTCGGCGGCGCGGCCGCGATCGCGATCGACGCCGCGACGTTCCTGCTGTCGGCGTGCCTGCTCCTGTTCGCGGGGAAATTCCCCTACGCCGCGGATAAGCGCGCAGAGGCGAGCAAAACCTCCTTCAAGCAGGATCTGGCGGAAGGGTTCCGTTACGTCCGGCGCAACGAATTCGCCAGAGCCGCGGTTACGCTGCTGCCGCTCGTCATGTTCTTCTTCCTGTCAACGTTCATGCTCGTCCAGGTTATGGCCGTGCAGGTGTGGCAGGCGAGGCCTTTCGTCTTCGGCTTGCTGGAAGCGTGCATCCCTCTCGGCTACGTGGCGGGCGCCATCCTCATCATGCGCTTCGACAGGCGCTTGAAGCGAAGAGGCATATGGACGATGGGCAGCGTGATCGGCATGGGGCCGCTCTTCGTCGCGATCGCCCAAATGCCGTCGGCTCTCCCCGCCTTGCCGCTCGTCCTGCTCGTCGGCTTCCTCTTCTCGTTCAGCACGACGATCGTCTTCACCCGGCTCCGCGTCGCGATCGATCCCGCGCTGCAGGGCAGAGTATTCGGCCTGCTCGGCGCCTTGACCGGCGTCGCGCCGCCGGTCGGCCTCGCCCTGTTCGCTTCGCTGTCCGACAAGTACGGGCCGGCCGACGTCATGACGATAAGCGGAGCCGCGATGCTGCTATTGTGCGGAATCGCGTTCATCCGCATGAAGACGATGCGAGAATATGATTAGCCGGATTCCAAGTCATTTGGCCCTGCGCCTGCCCGCCACCACAGCATGCAGAAAAAAAAGAACCGCCATCCCCGGCGGTTCCCCTCTACCTCAATATGACCGTGCTGTATGCCGGCACGGTCAGCCGGCTGCCGTCCAGCGCGGCGGCGCCGTCCGTCGCACGGGCAATCTCCGCGAACGCGCCGAACGTCGCAGGCGCCTGCAAATCCGCCGTCTGTTCCTCGCCCGACAAGTTATGGACGACGAGCACGCGCTCCGTCTTCGTCATGCGGACGTAGACGCTCAGCTTCGGATTCGCGGGCTCCAGCTTGTATTCGGCGATGCCTCCGTCACGCAAGGCCGGCTCCTCGCCGCGCCACTTGATCAGACGGCGGTAATGATTCAGCAGCGACGCCTCATCGTCCGTCTGCGCTTCGACGGATACCGCGCCCGCCCCCGCGTTATGGCGCGAGCGCTCCCAGGTCGTCTGGCCCTCGCCGTTCGGGTCGCGGTACCAGATCATCGGCTCGCGGATGTACTCGTCCGGCTTCGCGCCCTGCATGCCGATCTCCTCGCCGTAATACAAATACGGCGTGCCCGGCAGCGTAAGCAGCAGCGCCGCCGCCATCCGCGCATGCTCGGCATTGCCGCCAAGCGCCGTCATGACGCGGTTCTGGTCGTGATTGCTCAGGAACGGAGCGTCCACGAAATTCCCGCCCGACGATTGCTCATAGACGCCGTACGCCCGCCCGAGCGAGAACGCGAGATCCGGGTCGCGTTCGCCGTCCGCCGCGCTTAGCAGCCGGTCGGCGAGATCGAAGTGGAACGCCGAATCCAGGGCGTTATCGAAATACGGCGCGATGACGGCGAGCGAATCCCACACCTCGCCGATCAAGTAGGCCTCGGGGCGGACCTCGCGCATCCCCGCGCGGAACTCCTGCCACCATGTCTTATTGGCGGCCTGCACCTCGGGCGAGGCGACGGTCGACTTAAAGTCGCCGTAAATATGCTTGGCGGCGTCGAGCCGGAAGCCGTCCACCCCCTGCTTCAGCCAATACTGCCCGATCTTGATCATTTCCTCGCGCACCTTCGGCTCGTCGAAATTAAAGTCGGGCATGCCGCTCCAGAAAACGCCCAAATACTTCGAGCCGCCGGCCGCATGCCACGGATTGCCGTCCACCGCGCCGCCCGCGTCCACCTTCTCGTCCGAAGGCACGATCGTGTACCAGCTCCGGTACGGGCTTCCGGCATCGGCGATCGCCTCCTTGAACCAAGGATGCTCGCTGCTCGAATGGTTCACGACGAGATCCATAATGACCTTGATGCCGCGTTTATGCGCTTCGTCCAGCAGCCGCTTCAGGTCGTCCAGCGTGCCGTAATCCGGATTCACCGCGTAGTAATCGGTCGTATCGTAGCCGTGATAGCTGGGCGACGCATTAATCGGCATGAGCCAGATGCCGCCGACGCCAAGCTCCTCCAAATAATCGAGCTTAGCCGTGACGCCGTTCAGATCGCCGATTCCGTCGCCGTCCGTATCGTAGAACGACCGGACGAATATTTCGTAAAATACCGTGCCCGGCTGTTCGTCGACCGCATAAGCCGCCGTCTGCGGCGTTCCTTCCCCGGCCGTTCCGCCGGCCGCCGCATCTTGAACGGCCGGCTCGTCCCCTCGGTTATCCGCCTCTTCCGCAGAAGAGCAAGCCGTCGTTCCCAATAGCGTCAACGCGCACAGCAGCGCCCCCAGCCGCTTCCGTCCCATGGCGATCATCCCTTCGAAGCGCCCGATGTAAGCCCCTGCACGAGGAAGCGCTGGAGGAAGACGAACAGCAGCGTGATCGGAATGGCGATGAGCACGGCGCCCGCCGCGAACAGCGTAAAATTGCTGTTCTGATACGAATTGACGAGCTCCCACATGCCGACGGCCAGCGTGTAGTTCTCCTTGGAGCGAAGCACCAGCCTTGCGAAAATAAAGTCGACCCACGAGCCCGTAAACGTCGTAAGCGCGACGTAAGTCAGCATCGGACGGGACAGCGGCAGCATGATGCGGATGAACACCTGCAAATGCGTCGCGCCGTCGATCCGGGCCGCTTCGTCGAGGCTGCGCGGAATCGTGTCGTAGAACCCCTTGACGACGAAGCCGCCGAGCACCGAGCCTGCAGAGTATACGATAATCAGGGCGGCGTGCGTGTCGAGCAAATTAAGCTGCAGCAGGAAAATAAATATCGCGATCATGCTCATGAAGCCCGGGAACATGCCGAGAACGAGCATGACGGTAAGAGCGTTCTTGCGCCCGCGGAAGCGGAAGCGCGACAGCGCGTACATGCTGAGCGTCGTCAGAATCGTCGAGAAGATCATCGTCAGCGTCGCGATCTTGAGCGTATTCACATACCAGAGACCGTAGCGGAAGCTCTGGCTCGTGAACAGCTCCTTGTAGTGCGCCAGCGTGAACGACTCCGGAATGAGGCTTTCGCTGTAGAGCGAAGCGCCCGGCCGCAGCGAGGACAGCACCACCCAAAGAGCGGGATAGACCGCGCAGACGGCGATCGCGATCAGGACGGCGTAGCTTAACGTCAAGCGAAGGAAGGTTCCGGGTTTGCGTCCCATTTTCATTGGATCATATCCTCCTCTTTGAATGACCGCGAGCGGCGATAGTTCCAGATGGAGAACGACGCCACGATCAAGAAAATAATGATGCCGATCGCCGAAGCCATATTGAACTGGCTGTTGTTCAGCGTCAGCTTATACAGCCACGTCACGAGCAGGTCGGTGCTGCCCGCGAACTGGTAGTCGCCCTTGACCGGATCGCCATTCGTCAGAAGGAAGATGACGTTGAAGTTGTTGATGTTGCCGGCGAACTGCATAATGAGAATCGGCGCGGTCGAGAACAGGATGAACGGCACCGTAATGATTTTGAACTTCTGGAAGCCCGTCGCGCCGTCCACGTCCGCCGCCTCGTACAAATCCTTCGGAATGGCCGTCAGCACGCCCATAATGAGAACCATCGACACGGGGATGCCGACCCACATATTGACGAGAATGACCGTCACCTTCGCCATGAACGGATCGGTCAGCCAGGGCAGCTTGCCGAGGCCGAAATAGCCCAGGTACTGGTTGATCGGGCCGAATTGGCCATTGAACAGGTTGCGCATGACGAGCAGGGAAATAAGCTGCGGAATCGCGTAAGGAATAATGAACAGCGTCCGCCACAGCTTTTTGAACCGAACGCCCTTCGACTCGATCAGCAGCGCGACGAGCATGCCGCCGAAGTAAGTCGTGAACGTCGCGATGACCGCCCATATAATCGTCCACGTAAATACGCCGAAAAACGTTTTGCTCCATGTTTTGAGCGTCAGCAGGTTCGTGAACGTCTCGAAGCCGACCCAGTCGACAAGCGACTTCGGCGGAATATGATTAGGCGACGCATAGTTGGTGAAGGCAAGCAAAATCATGAAAATGATCGGCATGATCGTCAGGAACAGCACGCCCAGCGCCGGCAGCGACAGCATGAGATGCGGAAAATTTTTGTCCGTCACATGCGCCCATGTCTGCTTGAAATTCGCCGGGGGGACGCCTTGCTCCCGCAGGGCGCCCGTCCGGTATGCATCGCGGATATTCATCGCGTAAATAATCAAAAATACGGCAAACACCAATAGCGTAATAATTCCGCCGATCAGCAGGTTGATGGAATGATCCCCTGCGACGCGGACCGTGATTTTACCCACTTTCTGAAGTCCTTGCGTCTTCTCGCCGAGCGTGACGACGCCCCAGATCGCCTTGCCTAAATTCGGAATAAAATAGAAAAGCGCCGCCGCTTCGACGGCGAGTAGAATGAGTCCTTTTGTAAACTGGCGGTTATACCATTGCCCAAGCCCCATGAAGAGTACGGACAAAACGGCCGCGGTGCTGCGATGACGATTCATGCCGCCCGGCTCCCTTCCTTTCATCTAAAAAAACGGATCGTTGTCGCGCTGTCGCATCTTTCGGAATAAACGTCGGTTCACCCGCCGAACCTGCTTCGGCGGGTGATTCCGGTGGATGAGCGGTGAACCGTTATTGCGCGGCCGCGCCGTTATTGGCGTCTTTGATTTGCTGCACCGCGTTGTCGAGCGCTTCCTTCGCGTCCTTGCCGGCGTTCCAAACGTCGGAGAAGGCCGCCGCGATCGGGCTCCATACGTTCGCCATTTCCGGGATGGAAGGCATCGGCGTCGATTGGTTGAACTGGGCGACGAACCCTTTGACGATCTCGTCGTTCTGCACGGCCGGATCGTTCGTCGCTTCCGTGTTCGCCGGAATCGCGCCTGTGATCTCGAAGTCCTTCAGCTGCGCTTCCTTCGTCGACGCGAAGCGTGCGAACAGACGCGCCGCCTGCGGGTATTCCGAGAAGCTGTTCACGTACCACGCTTTGACGCCGGAGAAGGAAGAAGCCGGCTGGCCGTTGATGCTGGGCAGCGGCGCTACGCCGAAATCGATGCCCGCGTTCCGGTAATCGCCGATCGTCCATGGACCGTTGATGTCCATTGCCAGCGTTCCGCTTGTGAACAAGCCTTTTTTGATATCGTACGTGACGTCGCCGGTATTCATCGGAAGGATGCCGTCCTTCAAGGAACCGTAGTATTTCACGCCGTTAACCGCGCCTTCGTTGTTCAGGCCGATATCGTCTTTGTTCTGGCCGTTGTCGCCGTAGACGTAGCCGCCCGTGGAGATGAACGGATAGTTGAAGTAGAAGTTGCCGATTTCCCACATCAGGGCGAACTTGTTGCTGGCCGGGTCGTTGTACGTTTTGGCGAATTCGACGATTTCGTCGAACGTCTTCGGCGCTTCCTTGATCAGCGCTTTGTTGTAGAACAACGCATACGTTTCGACCGAACGCGGATAGCCGTACAGCGTGCCGTCGTACGAAACCGCGTTGACGGCGATTTCGGAGTTCTCGGTTTTGGATTGCTCCTCGTAGAAATCGTTCGGAAGGACGAGTCCCGCCGTAATCGCGCGTCCGAGATTGTCGTGCGGGAACACGACGACGTCCGCGCCAAGGCCGGCCGGGCCGTCGGTCGTCAGCTTCGTCACCTGGTCCGCCGCGCCTACCTCTTCGAAACGAACCTCGATGCCGTATTTCTCGGTGAATTCCTTGGCGATCGCTTCGACGAACGGACGCTCCTCCTTGCTCTCCCATACGAGCAGCGACGCGCCTTCCTCCGGCGCGATATCCTCGCCTTCGGCCGCGCCCTCGTTCGCGTTGCCCGAGGCATTATTTGTCGGCGCGTTCGTTGCGGCGTTGCCCGCGTTCTCCGTATTGCTTCCTCCGTTGCCGCCGCCGCATGCCGATACGATAAACAAAGCCGCGACTAAAGACATGACAAACCACTTTTTCATGCTTGGATCCCCTTCCGTAATGGTGTTACCTGCTCTTTTGACCGAAAATAACGCCGCTTTTCGCGAATTCCGCGCTCCCTGCATCGAAATGCCGCTTGCCGCGCACGCTATGCTTGACGATTGGCAGAATGGCGTTTCATGCCTCCGGACAAGCATGCGCAAACGTTTGTGCAACAAGCATCGGGAAGTGCTTTGAAATCGCATTTTCAGCCGTTTTTTTGCGTTTTTTAACGGCTAATGTAATGATGTAAGCGTTTCTAATCGTGTTCTCATCATACAACAAGGGCAAGAGTTTGTTAAAACGTTTGCACAGTTCATTGCTTAATAAAAATAATGGCTTCTCTTCGATTTCCGCCGTCATTCTCGCTCTGCTTCAGTTTTTTAACATTTGTGAAACGCTTTGCCGCATTATATATTTACATTTAGACAACAGTTGCATTAGGATGAAGCATAGCATGCACACACGATTGCGCGATGGGGGCTCAATGATTATGGTTACCATTAAAGATATTGCGAAAGCCGCCGGCGTCTCTCCTTCTACCGTGTCCAGAGTCGTATCCAACCACCCTAGAATCAGCAAAGCGACTTCGCAGAAGGTAAAACGGATTATGGAAGAGATGGGCTACCACCCGAATATGATGGCCAAAAGCCTCGTCTCCAAAACGACACAGACGCTATCGATTATGCTGCCGCGGCCGGCCGAGGAGCTGTTCCAGGATTTCTTCTTCGGCGAGCTGCTGCGCGGCATACTGACGCAATCGACCCGGGCCGGCTACGATATGCTGCTGACGGCCGCCACCTCGCCCGGCGACGAGATCGAGACGGTATCCCGCCTCGTGCTCGGACGCCGGGTCGACGGCGTCATTCTGCTGTCGTCCCGTGTCAACGATCCGCTCATCGACATGCTGAGCAAGCACGATTTTCCAACCGTGCTGATCGGGCGCACGGACGATCACCCGAATATTTTGTCCGTCGACAATAACAACGAGCAGGCTGCCTATGACGCGACGCATCATTTGATTCTTCAGGGGCACGAGCGCATCGGCTTCGTCAGCGGGCCGCCTTCCCTCACGGTCGCGCAGGACCGGATGAAGGGCTATCGCAGAGCGCTGCGTGAAGCGGGCTTGCAGGCCCGTTCCGAATGGATCGTGGAGGGCGAGTTTTTGCAGCAAAGCGGCTACCGGGCGATGTCGTTCATGATGAGCCTGCCCGAGCGGCCGAGCGGCCTCGTCGTCATCGACGACGTCGTCGGCTTCGGCGTGCTGCGCGGCTTGACCGAGCTCGGCTACAGCGTGCCGGACGATCTGAGCATCGTCAGCTTCAATAACATCGCGTTATCCGAGCTTGCCACGCCGCCGATCAGCTCCATCGACATCGGCACGTATCAGCTCGGGTACACCGCCTCGCAAATGCTGATCCGGCTCATTCAGGAAGAGACCGTTCATCAAAGCCGCATCATCATCCCGCACCGGCTGATCGTGCGCGAATCTTCGATTCAAGCCTTACCCAAAAGGAGCTGACCCTATAGCATGACGAACAAAAAACCGTATTTGGTCGATGCCATCATCGGCAATTCCAAATTTCTCGCCTCGCTTGGCCGCACCGGCCGGATGTATCGCCTGTGGTGGCCGAACATCGATTTCCCGCAGCATGTCGATGCGGTTCGGACGGGGCTGCAGCGGGAAGGAGGTTCCGTCGCCTGGTTCGACGAGGAAGGCGGGGGCTGGACGCATGAAGCGGCCTATGTGCCCGCGACGAATATTTTGCGCGTGCAGGCTCGGTCTGCGGCCGATCCGGTGAAGGTGAGCAGCCTGCACTTCGCCGTGCCGGGCGAAGACCTTATCGTGCGCGAGTATACGTTCACGAATGAAAGTGACGAGGCGGTTTCGTTCTCGTTTATTATGCATTCGTCGTTCCGGATCGGCGAGAACAAGCTGTACAATACGACGATGTTCAACGAAGCCGAAGACGCTTTGGTTCATTTTCGCCATCGCTATTATTTTGCGCTTTCGAGTGCAAACGTGTGCGCAGGCTATCAAGCGGGACTGGCATGGGAGGACGCGCAAGGCGGCGAGCTTGGCGGCTCGGTTATCGATATGAGGCCGGACGGCGCTTTGAAATGGAAGATCGACGGGCTTGCGCCCGGCGCTTCCGCCACGATTCCCGTCTATATCGCGGCCGGCCATGACGAGGCCGGCGTCCTGCGGCAAATGCGGGCGGCGAAGCGCAAGCCGAGCTCCGAGTGGAGGACGGCGACGGAAAATTATTGGCGGACGTTTCTCGCGGCCGCGACGCCGTGCCCGCTGGACGATGCGGAAATCGCCGTGCTTTACGAACGATCGCTGCTCATGTTCAAGCTCATGTCCGATGAAGCGACGGGCAGCATTATCGCCGCGCCTGAATTCGACGAAAACTTCTCCCGTTGCGGCGGCTATTCCTACTGCTGGGGCCGGGATGCCGCGTTCATTACGGCCGCGCTCGATAAAGCGGGACTTGGCGAGCTGTCCGACCGCTTCTATGCCTGGACGCTTACGGCGCAGTCGCCGGACGGCTCGTGGCAGCAGCGCCATTACCACGACGGCAGCCTGGCGCCGTCATGGGGGCTGCAGATCGACGAAGGCTCATCCATTCTGTGGGGGATGTGGCAGCATTATTTGGAGAAGAGGGACGGGAGCTTCGCCGAGAAGGTATGGCCGGCCGTCGAGCAAGGCGCTTCTTTCCTGATCGGGTTCCTCGATCCGGAGAGCGGGCTGCCAAGGCCGAGCATCGATCTGTGGGAAGAGCGCGAAGCCTCGCACACCTATTCGTCCGCCGCCGTATATGGCGGGCTGACGGCGGCGGCGAGCTTCGCCGGGCTGGCCGGCCGCGCGGATCTGGCCGCGGATTGGACGGCTGCCGCCGAACGGATATCGGCCGCGATCGTGGACGATTGCTGGAACGGTCAGGCGGGCAGCTTTTATCGTGGAGTGAATCTGACGGTTAAGCCCGCCAAATATGAGCAAGCGGTGGCTGCGGGCGCGGAAGGCTATGTCGCGGAGCTTGCCAAAGGGTACAAAAAGCATGTGCTGAAGCATGATGCCGTGCTGGATATCAGCCTGCTTGGCCTCGCGGTCCCGTTCGGTGCGGTTCCCGCCGATCACGACTATATGCGCCGCACGGCGGATGCCGTGGAGCAGGCGTTGACCGTTCCCGGAGTCGGCGGCATCAAACGGTACGAGGACGACACCTACGTCGGCGGCAATCCGTGGATTTTGACGACGCTGTGGCTCGCCCATTACCGCATCCGGACCGGCAGCATTGACGAGGCGAAGCGGCTGCTGAAGTGGGCGATGGCGCACCGCACGGAGACCGGCCTGCTGCCGGAGCAAGTGGACAAAACGACGGGCGGGACGGCATGGGTCGTGCCGCTGACCTGGTCGCACGCGATGTTCGTCCTGACCGTCTTCATGCTCGCCGAAGCGGAGAGCGCCTAATACTGGCAGCAGCCGTCCGGAGCTTCCGGGGACTGCTGCTTTTTATTTCGGCGCCGGTCGGCGATCCTCGCCCCCCTTTTCACCGCCTCCGATTCCACCGCCTCATGATGCAATAAGTGCGAATTCGCTCTTATCGCCTCCGCTAACTCGCCTTCTAGGCACAATAAGTGCGATATCGCACTTATCCACCCAACCTCCGGCCGATTCGCTTGACAATCCCGCTCTTATTTGTAATAATTATAAACAAGGAATTAGTCTAATAATTAAACATTCCGTTATTTTCCGCTTCAAGCGTATTTACGGTTCGTTTATGGCGCAGACTACCACTCAGAAAGGATGATGACAATGCCGACTGTTCAAGATCATCTCAACTTGCAAATTGCGAACTGGAGCGTTCTTTATATTAAGCTGCACAACTTCCATTGGTACGTCAAGGGCACCCAGTTTTTCACGCTGCATGCCAAGTTCCAGGAATTTTACGAGGAAGCCGCGCTTCACGTGGATGAAATCGCCGAGCGGCTGCTGGCGCTGAAGGGCAAGCCGATCGCGACGATGAAGGACTATTTGTCGACCTCGAGCATTAAAGAAGCTTCCGGCATCGAGAACGCCGAGCAAATGGTCGATCAGCTGATCGCCGACTTCACCATCGTCATCGGGGAGCTGAGGGACGGCATGGAGGCCGCCCAAGCGGAAGGTGACGAGACGACGGCCGATATGCTGCTCGCGATTCATACGTCGCTCGAGAAGCACGTGTGGATGCTGAGCGCGTTCAACGGCCGATAAGGACCTGGTCGCAATCAAAAAAAATAACCCGCCGGGTTGCGAAGACACCTTCTTCGTCACCGGCGGGTTATTTCCGTTCCATATCAAACGATCAAACGAGCTTAACCGAACAGCTTCCCACGACATCGTCTCCCCATATCGCGAGCAGCCGGTCTTCGTCCTTCAGCGCGGCCACGCCGGCCGGCGTTCCCGTGTACAGGATGTCGCCCGCGCCAAGCCCGTAACGTTCCCCGACGTACCGGATCAATTCGGACACGCCGAACAGCATGTCCCGGGCGTTGCCGCGCTGCGCTTCGGAGCCGCTGCGCACGAGCACGAACTCCTTCTCCGCAAGCGCCGCGGCGCCCGGGTAAGGCAGCCAATTGCCGAGCGGCGCCGAGCCCTTGAAGCCTTTGGCCGCCAGCCAAGGCTGGCCCTTCGCCTTCAGCTTCGATTGCACGTCGCGCAGCGTCAAATCAAGGCCAAGCGTCATGCCGTCGACGCATAGGTCGGCATCCATGCCGGGCTCGTATGCGCGGCCGATGCGAAGCACGATCTCAAGCTCGAAGTGCACTTCGCCGACATCGCCGGGCAGCTCGATGACGTTGCCGTTCATCGGCGCGATCGCATGGGTCGGCTTCGTGAATACGAGCGGTTCGTCCGGCACCTCGTTGCCGAGCTCCAGCGCATGCAGCCGGTAATTCCGGCCGATGCAATAAATGTTCCGAATATCGCTTCCGTTCATCCGTTATTCAACCTCCTTAATCGTTCATCCCGTTTACCGTCAAGGTCTGCAATGGGATCTATTGCTTCTGCGCGGCGATCTGCTCCGCCAATTCGTTCAGCTCCGTCCAGCGGTCCATCAGCTTCTCGAGCTTCTCCTCCAGCCGCTGCTGCTCGGCGGCCAGCTCCTGCAGCCGCGCCGAGTCGCTGCTCGCTTCCTCCATGCGCTCCGCGATCGCCTGCAGCTCCGCTTCGGCATCCGCGATCCACCCGTCGATTTGCTCGAAATCCTTCTGGTCCTTGTACGACATCTTGAGGGCGCGTTCCCGGCCGGCGGGCTTGGCGCCGGCAACGGTCCCGCCCGGCTGACTAGCCGCAGCTTTGACGGCGGATGCCGGCGCGGCGCCGGCTCCGTCTCCTCCGCCCAGCTTCTCGACGAAAGCCTGATAATCGGAATAGTTGCCCGTATGGTGGGTGATAATGCCGTTTCCTTCAAACCCGATCACCTTCTCGACCGTCCGGTCCAGGAAGTAACGGTCATGGGAGACGACGAAGACGACGCCGGGGAAGTCGTCCAAATAATCCTCGAGCACCGTCAGCGTCGCAATGTCGAGGTCGTTCGTCGGCTCGTCGAGGAGCAGGACGTTCGGCGCATCCATAAGGACGCGCAGCAATTGCAGCCGGCGCTTCTCGCCTCCGGACAGCTTCGAGATCGGCGTCCACTGCATCGCCGGCGAGAACAGGAACCGCTCGAGCATTTGGCCGGCCGAGACGGTCGTCCCGTCCGCCGTCTTCACCTGCTCCGCCCCTTCGCGGATGTATTCGATGACGCGCAGGCTCTGATCCATCTCCTCATGCTCCTGCGAGAACCAGCCGAGCTTCACCGTCGCGCCAAGCTCGACCGTTCCTTCGTCCGGCGCCAGCCTGCCGGCGATCAGCTTCAGCAGCGTCGACTTCCCGCTGCCGTTGCGGCCGACGATACCCACGCGATCCTCCGGTACGGCGATATAGCTAAAGTCGCGGATAAGCGTCCGGTCGCCGAACCGCTTCGTCACCCCTTCGAGCTCCACGATTTTTCGGCCCAGCCTGCTGGAGGCTACCGATACGTCCAGCTTGCCGGACGCTTGCTTCGGCGCATCGGCCTTAAGCGATTCGAACCGGTCGATCCGCGCCTTCTGCTTCGTCGTGCGCGCCTTCGCGCCGCGGCGGATCCACGCCAGCTCATTCCGCAGCAGATTTTGCCGCTTCGCCTCCGACGCGGCCTCCCTCTCCTCGCGTTCGAGCTTCAGCTCGAGGAAGCGGCTGTAATTCGCCTGGTAGAAGTAAGCTCGGCCTCTATCAAGCTCGATGACGCGGTTGCTGACCCGGTCGAGGAAGTAGCGGTCATGCGTAATCATGAGCAGCGCCCCTCTCCGCTTCTGCAGCATTCCTTCGAGCCAGGCGACCGAGTCGTTGTCGATATGGTTCGTCGGCTCGTCGAGAATAAGGACGTCCGACGGCAGCAGCAGCGCCGCCGCCATGGCGACCCGCTTGCGCTGGCCGCCCGACATCGTCTCTACCTTCGCGTCGTAATCGTTGATACCAAGCTTCGACAGCGCCGTCTTCGCTTCGCTTTCCAGCTGCCAGGCATCCAGCTCGTCCATCCGCTGATTCGCCTTGATCAACCGCTCCTGAAGCGCCGCTTCATTCGGCTTCAGCTCGATCGCTTCCAGCGCGGCGGCATAGCCGCGCACGGCGCGAAGCTGCGGCGAATCGCCGCCGAGCACATGCTCGAGCGCCGTCTCGCCGGGCGCGAATGCCGGGTCCTGCGCCAGCATGCGCACGGTCACGCTGCCGCCGACCGAGACCGTGCCCGAATCGGCCGGCGCAAGGCCCGCGATCACCTTCAGGAAGGTCGATTTGCCCGTTCCGTTCACGCCGATAATGCCGATTTTGTCGCCGTCCTCCACGCCGAACGTGACGTCCTCGAACAGCAGCTTCTCGCCATAGCTTTTCGTTATATGCTCAACCGATAATAAGTGCATGGGACAAACCTACTTTTTTCTAGAATGATGGCGCCGCCGACATGGCATTGGCACCACTCGTATCATACCACAAAACAAACGCCCGCTTCACCGTCCATGCGCGAGTCCGCACCCGCCCGTGAAGCCGTCATGCCGCAAAAAAAAGGGCCGGCGCCCCGTCATTCCGATGACTTGGCGCCGGCCTCCCCGCATGCGATCGCATTATTTTTTGCCGATCATTTTCTCCGGACGTACGAATTCGTCGAATTGCTCCGAAGTGAGCAAGCCGCTGGCGATGGCCGACTCTCTGAGCGTCAGCCCGTTCTTGTGCGCGTTCTTCGCAATCGCAGCGGCGTTCTCATAGCCGATATGCGGGTTAAGCGCCGTTACGAGCATGAGCGATTGCTCCAGGTTGCGCTTGATCGCCGCTTCGTTCGGCTCGATGCCGACCGCGCAGTTGTCATTGAACGATACCATGCCGTCGGCCATAAGCGCGACCGATTGCAGGAAATTATAGATGATGACCGGCTTGAACACGTTCAGCTCGAAGTTGCCTTGGCTTGCCGCCATTCCGATCGCCGTGTCGTTGCCGATGACTTGGCAGACGGCCATCGTCAGCGCTTCGCTCTGCGTCGGATTGACCTTGCCCGGCATGATCGAGCTGCCCGGCTCGTTCTCCGGAATCGTAATCTCGCCGATGCCGCAGCGCGGACCGCTGGCGAGCCATCTGACGTCGTTGGCGATTTTCATCAAGTCGGCCGCGAGCGCTTTGATCGCGCCGTGCGTGTACACGATTTGGTCGTGGCTCGTCAGCGAGTGGAACTTGTTCGCCGCCGTCACGAACCGTTTGCCCGTCAAAGCCGACACCTCCTCGGCCACCTTCACCGCGAAGTCGGGATGCGCGTTAAGCCCCGTGCCTACCGCGGTTCCGCCGAGCGCAAGGTCGCGCATCTCTTCGACGCTCTGCACGAGCATGGCTCGCGTCCTGTCCAGCATCGAATACCAGCCGCTGATTTCCTGGCCAAGCGTGATCGGCGTCGCGTCCTGCAGATGCGTGCGGCCGATTTTGACGATATCGTTGAACTTCTCGGCCTTCGCGCGCAGCGTGCCGTTCAGCAGGTCCAGCGCCGGCAGCAGCCGCTCCTCCAGCGCAATGACGCCCGCGATGTGCATGGCCGCCGGGAACGTATCGTTCGAGCTTTGCGACCGGTTCACGTCGTCGTTCGGATGGATGCGCACGTCGCTTCCGCGCTCCGCAAGCAGCGCGTTCGCGCGGTTCGCGATCACTTCGTTGACGTTCATGTTCGTCTGCGTGCCGCTGCCCGTCTGCCATACGACGAGCGGGAAGTGCTCATCCCACTTGCCGGCTACGATCTCGTCGACGACCTCGCCGATAACGGCCGATTTCGCGGCATCCAGCACGCCCAGCTTCTCGTTCGCCTGCGCGGCCGCTTTCTTGATATAAGCCATGCCGTAGACGACTTCGATCGGCATCCGCTCGCCGCTGATTTTGAAATTTTGCAGGCTTCGCTGCGTTTGGGCGCCCCACAGCTTGTCCGCGGGAACCTTGATTTCACCCATCGTGTCCTTCTCAATGCGATAATCCATGAATTGAACGTCTCCTTCATCCTATTGATTTGTCTATTACTCGCTCTGTTTCTGTTATAACGCTATTCCGGCCCGGAAGCAAGTTAACCGCCCGTCAAGCTTTGAAGATAGTACCAGATAAACAAGAAGTCACCTCTTAAGGTGGCTTTTTTATGTTCACAGTCCGCTGGCGGCCGGCCCACCGCTGACCGGCTCGAACGGATCGCGGACGCGGCGAAGCATCGTTGGTCGTTCACCTTTTTTCGTAAAAAAAGCCCCGACGGAGAAACTCCATCAGGGCACCCGCGTTACAGGCCTTTCGCTTCGCGGTACGCCGCGATATAGGCTGCCGCCTTTTGTTCGATCAGCGAGAAATCGCCCGTCTTCACGGCATCCTTCGTCAGGTCCGAGCCGATGCCGACCGCTACCGCGCCCGCTTTGACCCATTCCTTCAAATTGTCGAGCGAGACGCCGCCCGTCGGCATAATGTTCGCCTGCGGGAGCGGTCCTTTAATGGAAGGAATGACGCTCGGGGAATACAGGTTGCCCGGGAACAGCTTCACGACGTCGACGCCGAGCTCGAGCGCGGTTTGGATCTCCTGGACCGTCATCGTGCCCGGCATGACCGGAATCGCGTAGCGGTTGCACAGCTTGATCGTATCGGCATTCAGCGCCGGAGCTACCACATACTCGGCTCCCGCCATAATCGCGGCCCGCGCCGTTTCCGGATCGAGCACCGTGCCGACGCCGATGATCGCGTAATCGTCGGCGTCCGGCGCCGCCGAGCTGGAATATTCCTTCGACAGCTGCTCGATCGCGCGCAGGGCGAAGGGAACGGTCATCGTAATTTCGATCGCCTTGATGCCTCCCTTGATGGCGCGGCGGGCCATCTCCGCCACTTCCTCCGGCGAATCGGCGCGCAGCACCGCGACGACGCCCGCTTCCGTCAGCTGCTGAAGCACTTTAAGCTTTTTCATTCGTCAGTCCCTCTTCCTATTTTGTTCATTTCGGTGCGAAAATGTTCTATCTATTACGCTCATTATATGCGCTATCTTGCGAATCTTCAATCGTTCTTCGTATAATCGATCTCCAGAAATTTCTCGACTTCCGTCTTCCAGCGCTCGTTCACGAACTGGACATGGAGAGGATGCTCGTTGTAGGCGTCATAGTCGGCCTGGCTGGCGAATTCCATGGCGAAGCCGTGATCGTATTCGTTTTTGGCGCTAACCTGCTTATAGACTTGAAAGTTCATTACGGTCGGAATGGACGTCAGAATGCGCTTCCCGTCCTCCAGAAACCGTCGCTCCTCCTCCGAACCCCGCTCGTGCTTCAAGCTGAAAATAACCGAATGCAAAATCCATTCCTTCGACTGCGCTGACATGTACATCGCTCCCTATTCTATGAAAATGGTTTGTTTTTAAAATAACATATTGTTGCAGGCGATTGAAATGGCCTGCGGATTATTGTCGGCGCCGCAGATTGGCGCAACCGGATGCTGCATTTCACCTTCGACGAACCTGAACGTCACTGACATAGAGTTGTCAGGAGGAAGCCGGTATAATAGGGAAAAGCATACATTTCCGAGGAGGCTGCAGCGCATGACCAAATCCCGGTACTTGCCGATCGGCGGCACGGCGCCGCTTCTTAGCAAGCGGGCGCTTAACCGCGCCCTGCTCGAACGCCAGCTGCTGCTGCGCCGCTCGACGCTGCCGGCGCTTGAAGCGATCGAGCGGCTGGCGGGCATGCAGGCGCAAGCGCCGAATCCGCCGTATTTCGGCCTATGGACGAGGCTCGAGGGCTTCCGGCAGGAGCAGCTGTCCGAGCTGCTCGAGAGCCGCGAGGCGGTTCGGCTCGCGCTCATGCGTTCGACCATTCACCTCGTGTCCGCGCGCGACTGCCTCGCCTTCCGCCCCATGCTGCAGGCCGGGCTTGACCGCGCCCTTCGAAGCGCCTACGGCCGGCAGCTCGAAGGCGTCGACCTCGCGCGGCTCGCGGACGTCAGCCGCGCGCTCGTCGAGGAGGAGCCGCTTACGTTCGACGAGCTGGGCAAGCAGCTCGCCGGCCATTGGCCCGGACGCGCCGCGGCCGCGCTTACAAACGCCGCCCGCAGCCTGCTGCCGCTCGTCCAAGTGCCGCCGCGCGGCATATGGGGCTCCGGCGGCCAAGCCGCGCACACAACCGCCGAGAATTGGCTGGGCTCCCCACTGGCGGACAACGCCGCGCCGGACGGCCTGCTTCTCCGTTATCTGGTCGCCTTCGGACCGGCCTCGGTCCGCGACATACAGGTGTGGTCCGGGCTCACCGGGCTGCGGGAAGCGGCGGAACGCCTTCGTCCTCGGCTCCGTTCGTTCACGGACGAACACGGCGCCGAGCTGCTCGACCTGCCGGATGCGCCGCTGCCGGATCCGGACACCATCGCGCCGCCGCGCTTCCTGTCCGAATTCGACAACATGCTGCTCTCCTACGCGGACCGGAGCCGTATCATGGACGAGCGGTACAAACCGCTCATCTTCACCGTCAACGGCATCATTCGCGCGACCTTCCTCGTCGACGGCTTCGTGCGCGGCCTTTGGCGGATCGAAAAATCGCGCGGCTCGGCGACGCTCTTCCTTGCGCCGTTCGAGCCGTTAACCCAAGCGGAACAGTCGGCTCTGGCCGAGGAGGGCAGCGGCCTGCTTCGCTTCGCGGCCGCCGGCAGCGCGCACGATATCCGACTCGTCAACGGGATTTAACGAACCCATCCCCGAATGGCCCGTTTCGTCGATGCGGGCCGTATCGGCCGCCGGC
This sequence comes from Paenibacillus arenilitoris, assembly GCF_014705655.1. GTDB lineage: Bacteria > Bacillota > Bacilli > Paenibacillales > Paenibacillaceae > Pristimantibacillus > Pristimantibacillus arenilitoris. The sequence goes on from NZ_JACXIY010000028.1 coordinate 101,534, forward strand.
GACGATCTCGGCTGGAGCACTGCCGGCCGAAATAATGGCCGAAGCGCGCGGCGGGCGGAACGAGCTCGGCTCGAGGGGCGGTGAATCACGATTTCCCCGCCGCGATAGCGGCTTCCGGTGAGGGGAGCCATCCGCCAGCGTCCCTTAGCTTCCCCCCGGGAAGCTTCGCAGACAGCGGTCCATCCGCTCCAGCGCTTCCGTCAGTCTGGCCACGGAGGAGGCGTAGGAGCAGCGGATGAAGCCTTCGCCGCCTTTGCCGAATACATGCCCCGGCACGCCGGCGACCTTCGCTTCGTTGAGCAGCATGCGGGCGAAGGCGTCCGAGGTCACCCCCGTATGCGCGACGGACGGGAAGGCGTAGAACGCTCCCTGCGGCTCGTGGCAGGGCAGCCCGATGTCCCGCAGGCCCTTCACGAACATCCTTCTCCGCTGGGCGTAGGACTCGATCATCGCGTCCTTCTCCCCTAATCCGTTACGCAGCGATTCGATCGCCGCGACCTGCCCGAGGATCGGCGCGCACATGACGGTGTACTGGTGGATTTTCAGCATCGCCGCGATCAGCTCCGGGTGGCCGCATACGTACCCGACCCGCCAGCCCGTCATGGCGAACGCTTTGGAAAATCCGCTTATGAGCAGCGTCCTCTCCTTCATTCCCGGCAGCGCGGCGAAGCTCGCATGCTTCCGGCCGTAAGTCAGCTCCGCGTAAATTTCGTCCGACAGGACGATCAGGTCGTGCTTCTCCGCCAGCTTCGCGATCGGCAGCCAATCCTCGCGCGTCATGATCGCCCCGGTCGGATTGTTCGGATAGTTCACGATCAGCACCTTGGAGCGGGGCGTAATATGCGCCTCCAGCGCTTCCGCCTTCAGCTTGAAATCGTCCTTCGCGAACGTTTCGATCTCGACGACCGTTCCTCCGTTCAGCTGGGCGATCGGCGAATACGCGATATAGCTTGGAACCGGCATCAATATTTCGTCGCCCTCCGCGATCAAAGCCCGGAGCGCCGCGTCGATCGCTTCGCTTCCGCCTACCGTCACCATCATTTCGTCCGCAGGCTCGTATTCGATCTCGAAGCTATCTTTCAAGTACTTCGCGATTTCCTCGCGCAGCTCGAGCAGCCCCGCGTTCGGCGTGTAGGTCGTGCGGCCGAGCTCAAGAGCGCGTACGCAGGCCGCCCTGACCGGCTCCGGCGTCACGAAATCCGGTTCCCCGACGCCAAGCGAAATAATGTCTTTATTGCCCTCCGCCAAGCTGAAAAAAGCGCGGATGCCCGAAGGCGGAATTTGCCTGACGGCCGGCGACAGCTTGTCGCTCATTGACGATTTGCTCATTGGTTCTCCTCCTCTGTTATCAAACAAAAAAAGACCCGCCCCTGTAAAAGGGACGAGTCTCATACCCGTGTTACCACCCTAGTTCCGCGCCAAAGCGCGACACTCCGCTACGTATCCGTCAATACGCGTTCCCGTTAACGCTGGACCTGCGGCAGGGCTTACTCTCGCTTCAGCCTGCTTCTCGGAGATGGCTTTCCGCAAGCGCCCGAACGTTGGTTTTCAGCTGCCCCAACTCTCTGTCCGATCAGGCGTCTAACGTACTCTTTCTCGTCATCGAATGTATGCTATTCCACTTGAAAAATCGAATCCACGATAATGGGCAAGTTATCCCGCAAGGAGATTGCCCCGAGCACCGACCGCGCGTGCACGCCCTTCTCGCCGAAGACGTCCAGCATCAGATCGGAATACCCGTTCAATACTTTGTGATGCTCCTCGAATTCCGGTACCGCGTTGACGAAGCCCTGCACCTTCACGACCCGCTTGACGAGATCGAGCGAGCCGAGCGCCTCCTTGACCACCGCCAGCACCTCGATGCCGGCCAGCCGCGCGTAGGCGTAGCCTTCCTCCGTCGTAAAGTCGCGGCCGAGCTTGCCCTTCGGCTTGCCCCCGGGCCCTTTGCCCGAGACGTACAGAAAGCCGTTAGCGATTACGCAATTCGCGTATTTCGCCGCCGGATCGCTTGCGGCGGGAAGCGCGATGCCCAGCCCTTCAAGCCTGCTCTCTATTCCGGTTGCCGCCATAAGCTTCCCCTTTCGGCGCGAGCGCTTTTTAAAATTTTACCAATAATAACACCATTGGCCCGGTTGCGCAATACCCATTTTCAGGAACGCGCCGGCTCGTCTCTTCGATAGGATGAACCTATAAAAGTTATTTGTTTTATATATTTCCTTCACTGGCGAAGAGGTGATAGGATACGGCTAAACCGATATGGACCTGACGAGGAGGGCTTTGAAATGAGCGACACGGTGAAAAAACAATTCGACGCGGCCGCGCGGGACTACGACCGGCAGCGGCGGCAGCTGATCCCCTGCTTCGACGATTTTTACGGCACGGCGGCCGACTGGGTCCGGTTCGGCGGCACGACTCCGCGCATCCTGGATCTGGGGGCGGGCACCGGCCTTCTGTCCGCATTCATGCGCGATAAATTCCCGGATGCCGCGCTCACTTTGATCGACTTGAGCGATGAGATGCTGAAGGAGGCGCGCGCAAGGTTCAAGGACGATCCGAACGTGCGGTACGTCGCGGGCGACTATACGGCATATCCCTATGAGGAGCGGTACGACGCGGTCGTCTCCTCGCTCTCCATCCACCATCTGCCCCACGAAGCCAAGCGGGCGCTGTTCCGCACCGTGCACGGCTTGCTCGCGGACGGCGGCGTCTTCGTCAACGCCGACCAGGCGGCCGGAGCGACGCCGTATTTCGACGAATCGTACATGGCGAGGTGGCGGGAGGAGATCCGGAAGAGCGGCCTGCCCGCGCAAGCGATCGACGCCTCGATCGAGCGCAGGAAGCTCGATATCAACGCCGGCGCGTTCGATCAGCTGCAGTGGCTGCGCGAGGCCGGCTTCGCGGATTGCGACTGCGTGTACAAGCACAACGGGTTCGCCGTATTTGTCGCTATCAAGCGCTGAGAGGACTCCCTTGCCTCCCTTCGGGCAAGGGACTGTCCCGGAAGACATCGCTGGATGGCGGAAGGAGGCTCCTTCTCCCCAGGAAACGTTCCTCGGTAGTTGGAGGGGCCTTCCAACCACCTGCCACAAGGCTGCGCATCCGCACGGCCAGCCAAGCGCCAAGCCTGCGATTGTGCAGCCTTTACACCATCGACAGGAAGCCGGATGGGAAGCCTGCGGAAGTACAGGCATTTCGGGGACGTAGGCCCCATTTTATGCTTACCGAGCGAGAAAAGATGCACATTCGCAGACATTTGCTTCCCAGAACGCATAGAACGACTTAAAGCCTGCACATTCGCAGGCTTAGTCAGGGGACGCGACGCTTGGTGGCCAAATTACGCGAACGGCGGCTTAGGACGCCAGCACCGCTGCCAGCGGGCAGATCGCGCGGTGTTCGGCGGCTTAGGCACGAGACGCATTGTCCGTGCAAGCAGGCAGTAAGGCGAACTGTCCATCAAGCGAGCACAAACGAATCCTGATCGTCATCCATCGGTTTGTTCTTCCCCTAAGCGCCGAGATACCCTTTTTTGAATATGCCATACCATTCCTCAAGCGCTTCTCCCTCGTACACGCCCAGCTTCTCCAAGATCAGCTTCGAGAACTCCACGGCGGCGCTGCCGTTGGCCGTAATGAGCGGGCCGTCGGCGACCGCCTGCGCCTCCACGTAGTTCGCCTCGCCCCGATACTCCGGCGCGCCCTGCTTCAGATTGGCCAGCATATTGCCGGTATGCTTATGCCGCTCCAGGAAGCCGTGCCGGCCGAGGAACGTCGTCGCGTCGCAGATCGCCGCCACCCCCGCCTGCCGATCGAGGCAGCTCGCGATAACCTCCTTCGCAGGCAGGTTGACCGGATCGCTCCAGTTCGTTCCGCCCGGGACGATCAGCATCGCGACGTCCAGCTTCGTCCACTCCTCGCCGCCCGCGGCGTAATCCGGCAGCACCTTGAAGCCGCCCATCGACGTCTTCGGCTCCAGATCGACCGCGATCGTCTTCACCTCGTAGCCCGACTGCGGGTTGTTCAGCTCCGCGCTTACGTAACTGGCTTCCCAATCCGCGAATCCGTCCGTCAAAAATACAAGTACTTGCTTCATCTTTATCTCCTCCTAAGTTCGTGTAGTTCGTTATGTACCAAGCATAATTCATGTCCCCTGACAAAGGCTGTCAGTTGAGCGGGCGTACGCCAAAAAATTCGGCGAGCCGACCGTCGGTTCCATGCGTTATACTGGCAGCAGAGGTGATCAAGCATGGCCAAGTGGGACAATATGCTGAAAATCGTATGGCTCCTGCGATCCGGAACCGTCATGACCGCCGAGCGTCTTGCCGAGGAACTGGAGACGAGCGTGCGGACCGTGTACCGCTATATCGACGCGCTGTGCGCGAGCGGCGTGCCGATTATCGCGGAGCCCGGGCATGACGGCGGTTATTCGCTGCCGGGCACGTTCAAGCAGGCGCCGCTCTTTTTCGACCCGGCCGAGCTGAAAGCCGTGCTGCATGCCGCCTTGTTCGCGCAAGGCGCGGGTTATCCGTTCGAGGACGATTTGCGGCGGGCGCTGGACAAAATCCAGCTTTACCACAGCGGTGACCAGCAGGAGGATTGGGAGAGCAGGACGCGGGGAATGGACGTCATACCGAGCGAGGCGCACCGGGCGCTTGCGCCCGTGCTGCGGCAGCTCGAGCGCTGCGTCGCGGAAGGACTGACGGTCAATGTACGCTATGCCAAAAATCCGGAGGACGAACCCGAGCTTCGGAAGCTCGACCCGTACGGGCTAGCCTACCGTTCGAACCGCTGGTACGCGGCCGCTTATTGCCACCTGCGGCAGGCCGTCCGCACGTTCCGCGTCGACCGGTTCGAGGGGCTTGCGCTCGCCGGGGAGACGTTCGCCATCCCGGACGATTTTTCCGCGAAAGCCCATTTCGATCAGGCTGCTTCCGTGCAAAAGGCGATCAACGACGTCAACGCCCGTCTCGCGCGCATCGAAGGAGACGACGCAAGCCTGGACCGCCTGGCCGGCCATTGGTATTTGCGCGGCTGCGTCCTGAAGCGCGACGCCGGCTCGCTCGAATTGCGGATCGACGAAGATACGATGCTGAAGCATTTGCCGTCGCTGCTGCTGAGCTGCGGTCCGTCCGTCCGCGCGGCGGAGCCGCCGGAGCTGGTGCGGGAAGTTAGTAAAGCGGCGCGGGCGCTCGCGGCTATTTATGGCGCTTAATCTTTCGCGTGGCGAAGGATCCTGCTTGTGATGCGCCTCGGCCAGACGTGCCGGACTGGCGGCCATGCAATGCCTCATCCGAATGACGTTTAAGCGGCTAGGCGCCGAGCCGGTTACCGCGATCGAGAACGGCCACTGGTTTAATTTCAAAGACCCGGACGGGAACCTGCTCATGATCTGCAAATGCTAGCCTTTCCCGCCCGAAGCCGACCCGTAACGAAAAGGCGGCAGCCATGAGCGCGAATATCGCGTCCGTGGCTGCCGCCGGAAGGCCTATCTTTGTTTCAGATCCATTACGCCGGAAGAGTAAGCTGCCAGGAGACGCCGAACTGATCGACGAGCCAGCCGAACTTCCGGCTGAAGCCGTAGTCGCCGATCGGCATGAGCGCTCCGCCGCCCTCGATCAGAGCCGCGTATAGACGGTCGATCTCCTCTTCCGTGTCGCAGGTGAGGAAGATGGAGAACGACGGGGTAAACGTAAAGTCGTGCTTCACGTTGCTGTCTATGCACATAAATTCTTGTCCCTTGAGGGAGAAGGCAGCTTGCATGACGCTCCCTTCCGCTCCCGCTTCGTTCGCGCCGTAGCGCGTAATGCTCGTGATTTCCGAGTCTTCGATCAGCGAGACGTAATAATTCATCGCTTCCTCCGCTTTTCCTTGGAACATCAAAAACGGCGTAACCTTTGTCATTTCCGCAGGCTCCTTCACGTTTGGTCGCGGTCGGGCTTATTTCCAAACCGACGCGTATTTTTTACGGTATTTCAAATCCTCTTCCGATTCAATCAGGTCAAGGGCCAGCCGCTTGACGGCTTCGTCTTGCTCGTGATCGTACAGCTTGCGAAGATCGACGATCAGGTCGTACCGGATCAACGACCAATTCTTCTCCTCCCTGCAATCGCGGAACCTTTCGGTTAAGCCTTGCAGAAGCTTTTCCTTCTGCTTCGGGCCCGCGAGCCCGATTTTCCAAATCGCCTGAATGCAGTGCCTGGCCGTTACGAAGCGTTCGTCCTTCGTGATCTCCCACAGCAGGGGAAGGTCGCCGACGATTCGCCCTTCGGGATCGCTCTTGGCCAGATTGCACAGAAGCTGCGCGGCATGCACGCGCCGGAGATTGTCCTTATGGCGGAGATCGTCCCTCAGGCGGTCCCAGATTTCATAGGCCCAATTTACTTGGTCGTCCGTTAATTGATGCAAATGGTGAAACGCCTCGCTCGTCAAGGAGCGGTCATTCGATTGCAGGTTGCTCATGCTGGCCGCCATCGTTTGATCCTCCATGGTGCAAGCTCCTTATCGTTCCAAAATCGTTGCCGCAAGCAAATCGAACATTTCGTTCCAGCCGTGCTCGGTGCCTCTTCTGTACTCCTCCAGCATGCGTTCGATATCCGCCGGCGTCATGCGATCGTCGCGAGGAACGGTAATTTCTTGCGTCAGCGTCAGCTCGCAGCCCGATTCCAGCGGCGCGATCTCAATGACGACCCGATCGACGGTCGGACTGAACTGCAGCATCCGGAACGTGAACACGAGCCGCCTCGGCCGGTCGATCTCGACGTATTCCCCGTCTCCGCTGTAGTCGTTGCCGTTCCGCCGGTCCGATATGCTCCACTTGCCTCCGATCCGCGCGTCGTTCACGACGGTCCGCCCGGCGGGATCGCTCGTTGCGGAGGTGAACAGCCATCCGCGCATCCGCTCGGGATTGAGCCATGCGTCGAAAACCTGCTCGGGCGAGGCGTTGAATTGCCGCGTCACCCGAGCCGTTACGTACGCATAACGGTTCTCCTCGTTCATTCCCTTTCCTCCTCGCTTCCGTTTTCGTTAAGCCGATTAAGCTCCCTCTCCAGCATGTCCAATTGATCGTCCCAGAACCGCTCGTAGAAGCGAATCCAGGCGTTGGCGGCCGACAGCGTCGCCGGATCGAGGCGGCAAATATGCGTGCGGCCTTGCACCCGGCGCCTCAGCAGACCCGCCTTCTCGAGCACCTTAATATGCTTGGAAGCGGCCGCCAGCGACACCGGATAAGGCTCGGCCAGCTCCGCCACGGTGCGCTCCCCTGCGGCCAGCTGGCCGATCATCGCCCGCCGGGTCGGGTCCGCCAGCGCATGAAAAATATTGTTTAATGATTCTTCGCTACATTCAACCATGTGGTTGAGTATAAAGGATAGGCCTTCCAATTGTCAACCATTTGGTTGAATATTTGCATGATAAAAAAGCAGCCTGCAAACGCTATGCCCAGCTGCTCGTTTCATGGTCAAGCTTCCGGCTCGGGCTCCATCACCGCGTTGTCCCGATGCGCTTCGATGAACTCGTACGCTTCGTACAGCATGCCGGCCGCTTCCGCTCTCGTCAGGACATGCGCCGGATCGAAGTTGCCTTCCTCGTCCAGGGACGCGATTTTGTACAGCAGCGCGCGCTGGATCGTGCCTTGATAATCGACGTTGATGTCCGCCTCGTCCGCGATCGGGACGTACATCTTCACGAGCGGATATTCGCCGGTCAGCTCGACGGCTTGAATCAAGTAATGAACGAACTGCTCCTTGGTCAGCGGCGCCTGCGGGTCGATGTCCGCCGGAATGCCAAGCCCGTTGAAATGGGCGATGATGAAATCCTCGGCATACCAAGCGTCGTTGCTCACCTTCAAAAAGATGCCCTCGGCCGTCGGCGCCTCCATGAAACTGATGGCCGCAAGGCTGATTTGCGTCGTTCGGACGATCAGCGAGATGCCTTGCGCAGCCGTCAGGCTGTCCTCCGGATGGAAAGCCGCGGCGCTAACGCCTTTGACGATGCCCTTCTCCTGCAAAGCCTCGATCTGCGCCTTGTTCGGCGAGCTCGCGATATCCCCGAATGCGTCGGCCGCGAGCGCCTGCGACCCTAACGACGCGGTCAGCATGACGACGGTCGCCGCAACCGCCGTTCGAATACGTTTCTTCATGGTCGTCCACCTCTTCTTCCTTCATGTGTTCTACCCCTTGAACGCTCGGACGGCGCAAAAGGTTGCAGCGGCGGGCGTCACAGGGCGCCTAGCGCCTCGTCCTTGCTCCTGGCCGGCTTGCTTCTGCGCAAATGCGCGTACAGCAGCGAGAAGCCGGCGATTCCCGCAGCCGCTAAGAAGCCGCCGACGCGGTACATCGCGTCGGGACCGGCTTGCTCGAACAGCCAGCCGCCGAGCACGCCGGCCGCGATGCCGGACAGCCCGCCCCACGTAAGCGCGTATACCGCTTGGCCGGATGCCCGGAATTCGGCCGGCACGAGCAGCACCGTCAGCTGCGTGCCGATGTAATAGTAGCCCCCGAACGTCAAGCAATGAAGGACCTGGATGAAAATAATTTGCTCCGGCCCGGCCGCCGCCGACATGAGGAACCAGCGCAGCGAGAAGAGCGCGCTGATGACGACGACGCACAGCGTCATCGTCGTCGCGTTCTTTTTCAAATACCGGTCCAGCAGCAGAAAAACGGGAATTTCGAAGATCGACGACCAGAAGGCCGACCACCCGATAAGCGACGCATGGCCGCCGAGCTCGGTAATGTACAGCGAAATGAAGGTCGTGTTCATCGAGTTCGGGATGGAGATGACCAGACCCACGATTAAGAACAGCAGAAAAGAGCGGTTCGCGAACATCGAGCGGTAGCGGACTTTGCCCGCCGACGACGTCCCCTTCGATTCGCCCCTCGGCAGCGTGAACGCGAAAGCGAGCGTAATCAGCATCATAACCGTATAAACGAGCCATAGCCGCTTGATGCCGATCTGCCCGATGACGGGCCCGGCGGCGACCGCCATCAGCGCCCACCCGAGCGAGCCGAACAGCCGGAACGCGCCGAATTTGTGCTTCGTCCCTTCGATGCTGTTCAGAATGAGGCTGTTGCTCTGCGAGAAGAGCGGCATTTGGAAGAAGAAAAAGAACAGCATGCACGCATAAATGACCGTATACGACTGAAACAGAAAAACGACCTGCATCGCGAGCATGCTGCCCGCCAGCATGACGATCAGAATGAGCCTCACGTTGCGGAAGCGGTCGCTCAGATACCCCCACAGCGGGTTCGCGAAGATGGAAACGACCGGCCCGCCCGCCATCAAGGCGCCGATCTCGAGCGTCGTCATGCCGACCGACTGCAAATAGAGGGCGAAGAAGGTGCTGTATACGGCGATGGAGCCGTATACGAAAAAGTTAAACGCTTTGACGAAATGCAAAGATCTCTCGTTATTCATCTCTTCCGTCCTTCATCCTGCCGTCAGCGAGGCCGCGGCGGCCGGGCGTTTGCCGCGTCAGAGCCGGGCGGCCGCCGGGCGGGAGCGCAGTATAACCTCCTCCGCGCCGACTTCCCGTCCAAGCTCATGAGACAAGTAAATGCCCTCGCTGATCAGCATCGTATTTAGCGCCAATTCCGCCGTCGGGAGCAGCGGCACTCTCCCTTGCAGCGCAGCGATCCAGTGATGCTGCGAAGAGTCGTAGGCGTCCTCGTTCTCGTACAGCCGCCGTCTGCGCAGGTCCATCGCGTCGAGATCGATCGTGCTGTCCAAATCCATGTCGCATACGGTGCTGTGGAAGCTGAACGGACGGGCCCCGGTGCCCGGCAGCTCGTTCGGCAGCCGGATGCCGCCCTTCGAGCCCGCGATGCTGCTCCCCTCGAAGCCGCCGAGATGAATGGCCCACGCTTCGATCAAATCGAGCGTCGCGCCGCCCGCCAACCGGACGAAGCCCGTCGCCAGCTCTTCGACGTCGAAGCCGCTCGCCTCGCGCCTCTCCGGCAGCATCTCCGTTTCCTGGTAAAGCTTGCCCGTCATCCTCTCCACCTTCGGATTGCCGAGCAAATAGAGGAGCTGGGCGATATGATAGACGCCCATATCGAGCAGCGCCCCTCCCGCCGCCGTCTCCTTCCGCGTAAAATGCGGCGTGCCGTAGCCGTCGACGAACGGGCGGTTCCGTCTGCGAAAGCCCGTCGAGCGCGCATGGTAGATGTTGCCGAGCATGCCGCCGTCGATTAACGCCTTGGCCGCCTTCGTATCCTTACCATACAGCGTAAACAGCTGGACATGCAACCGCTTCCCGAAATTCGCAGCCGCATCGGCCATCGCTTTCCCGTCCGCGTACGTGCCGGCGATCGGCTTCTCGCAGTAGACGTGCTTGCCCGCCTCGAGCGCCGCGATCGTCGCCGGCGCGTGAAAGTGATTATGCAGGCATACGTCCACGGCGTCCAGATCGTCCCGCTTCAGCAGCTCCCTGAAGTCTGCGTGCGCGTGCGGAATGCCGTGCGCGGCCGCGACGCGGGCCGCCTCCGCTTCATTGACGTCGCACACCGCGACGACTTCCGCGCCGGCGATCGGCTTATATTTTTCGATGTGCATTTTGCCGATTTGCCCGGTCCCGATAATCCCGATTCTGATCATGTTCATTGCGCGTCTCCCGCCTCCAGCCGATCCGCTTCCAGCAGCAGCCTCCTTACCTTCGCGATCAGAAGCTCCGTCTCCGCGTATTGATTGCGCGGCGCGTTGTATTCCACGCCCCAGTAGCCCCGGTAGCCTGCGGCGCGCATCGTTTGGATCGTCTCGATCCCCTTCTCGCCGTCCGCCGTCTTCTCGTCGAAATGCGTATGGTACGCCCACGGCGCGACGAGGCGGTCGCCTTCCTCTTGATCCGTTTTCCAGCGCCCCAAGTGGACGAGGAAGCCGAAGGACGGATGGTCGACCGCTTCCGCCAGGCGCTTCATTTCGCGCGGGTTCAGCGACGCGCCCATATGGTTCTCGGGCCCGATCCGGAAGCCGTTGTCCGCAGCGAACGCGGCGAATTCCCGGTAGATCCGCACCGTATACCCGAACTGCTCCTCCCCCATCGCCTCCCAATTCGAATAGCTCCCGCCGGTATCGATGCGCACCGTTTCCGCTCCCAGTACAACCGACGCCTCCAGATGCTCGAGCGCGTTATTGTACAGGTGGCGCCTCATCTCCGCGTCGGCATCCCATAGATGCGCGCCGTCGATCGCGATGTTCGCGACCCGCATCCCCTTCTCGTCCAGCGCTTCGCGAATTTTCCGGATATAGCTCCGGTCGGCCAATTTCATGACGGGCTTGCTCTCCCTGTCGACGAAAAATCCGTTCCATAAGTCGACCGAATCCAGGCGGTAACGGTACTTTACCGTTTCCAAATAGCCGAATACGTCCATTTTCCCATCCAAATACGTGTTGTTGAAAGAATAGCCCCCGATTGAAATGTTCATCGCTTGTTCCCTCTCCTTCGTCATTGGAATAGCCGTCCCGACTTCATTATAATCCACCCCTCCGGCGAAATGCGGTGAATGATCTTCTTGCGGCAGGGGGAAATTTCTACTATAAGGGCCCGTTCGCTTTTCCAAAATTGTATGCCACGGCTTGGCCCGTTTTCTGATAGAATGGTAAACACATGCCTATACACGGAGGTTACGCAATTGGATTACATCGTACTGGACATCGAGTTTAACGGACGCAAATTCGCGAGCGAGCTGCCGATGGAAGTGATCGAGATCGGCGCCGTCCGCTTAAATAGCGAGCTGGAGCAGACGGACGTGTTCACCGCCCTCATCAAGCCGGTCTACTTCGCCAAGCTGAACAGCTTCATTAAGAAAAAAACCGGCATCCCGCAGGAGGACATCGACCGGGCGAGCCGCTTCCCGAAGGTGATCGCCGACTTCGTCGCCTGGCTGGGGAAGAGCGAATCGTTCCTGCTTATTACATGGGGCGGCGAGGATTTGAAGCGAATCGTATTCGATACGAGAATGCATAAGCTGGACGACGGCTTCTGGCTGGCCGCGGACTATTTCGACCTGCTCAAGGGCTATATCCGCTACAAAAACGTCACGAACGACGTCAGCGTCGAAGCCGCGCTCGCCGACCTCGAAATACCGGCCGAAGGCTCGGCGCACCGCGCGCTGGACGACGCGATCATGACGGCCGAGGTGTTCCGCAAAATTTTCAAGGAGCTCGACCTTGGGCTGAAGCAGCAGTTCAAGGACAGCTACACGAACGCGAAGGAACGCCGAATGGTGAAAAACGCGATTCGGACGATGACGCAGCAGAAGCAAGTGCCGAAGTGGGAAACGTTCGCCGAGAAATATTTGGCGGGCAAAGCGACGTTCGAGGACGTCCGCAAAGTGGCCGAGCTCCAGCAAGTGTTCGAAGCCGAGCTGGCGAAAGCCGCCGGGAAGGCTTCCTCCTCCGGACAGACGGGCTAGGACAAGCCCGCCGCGATGAACCGGAATCCGAATTCGCTTCCGACCTACGAGCTGCTCTATATCGTCGGCATTATCGCGATCTCGTTCTCGTCGATCTTCATCCGCTGGTCCAGCGCCGACGTCGCCGTGATCGCCATGTACCGGCTCTACTTGACGAATCTGCTCATGCTGCCGCTCGTATGGAAGCACCGCGAGGAGCTGTTCCGCCTTACGGCGCGGCAGTGGCGCGCCGGAAGGCGGCGGCGAGGCCGGAAGGCGGCGCCTCGCAGGACGCCGGCGTCCTGCGAGGCGCGGTGGCCGAGGGCGGGGGGCCGCTGGCCGCTGCGAGGCGGGGCGCTGCGAGGCACCGGGGGGCCGGGGCCGGACGACTCCCGCCGAGAACGATTTGACTGTATTTCATACAGTCAAAAGTGCCACGCACCGTGCCGCACTCCCGTTTGATTGGAGTTTATCCAATCAAATCGGCCATTTCCCCGCCTTTTGGCCGGAAATGGCTATTTTGATTGGATTTTTTCCACCCAAACCTGCTCCTACGTCGACTAGCCAGCCATTTGACTGGATGAAATCCATTCAAACGGTGATCTCCCGTCGCGATCTCCCGTAACAGCCCCTTTAACTAGCCCATCCTCTCCAGCCTATCTCCATCCGCCTAGCAAGTTCTATCCCCCTCTAACCCACCGCCCATCATGCCGTTAAACAAATTCAGTCCCCCTCTCCCATTCA
>NZ_JACXIY010000029.1 GCF_014705655.1 Paenibacillus arenilitoris
AGCTGCGCCAGGCCGCCCGCCAGCGCCGACGCGCCGTCCGCCAGCTCCGCGCTTCCGGCCGCGAGCTCCCGGCCGCCGCCCGCCAGCTCGGCGGCGCCTTCCCGCAGCGTCAGCGAGCCGCTGACGAGCTTGGCCAAATTAACGCGGACGAGCTCCGCTCCGTCCTGCGCCTTACCCGCGCCGTCGGCGATATCGCCGGCGCCGTCGCTCGCTTGGCCAATGCCGTCCGCGAGCTCCTCCATCTGGCCGAACACGGTCCGCGCATAGGCCGCGGTGACCTCCTTGTTCAGCTCCGCCTTCATCGTATCGACGGCTTTGCTGCCGATCTGCGAGGCGAGGAAGTTATAGCTTTCGTTCGCGAGATAAGTCAGCTGCGCCGGAGACGGTTCGTCCGTCGTCAGCGTCGTCGTCTTCTCGGAGAAATCGGCCGGAATTTCGATCGCCATGTAGTAGCGGTGATCGGCGAGGCCGGACTCCGCCTCCTCCTTGCTCACGAAATGCCAGTCGAACGCTTTGTTTTCCTTTAACTGTTCCTCGAAATCGTCGCCGATATGCATCGTTTCTTCCTTATAGACGTAGCCCGCGTCGGCATTGACGACGGCCACCGGCATTTTGTCCAGATGGCCGTACGGATCCCAGAAAGCGCAGAGAAACATCGACGAATACATGACCGGGATCATCAGCACCCCGACGACCGAGACGAGCAGCATTTTGTTGCGGGCGATCCCGGACAATTCCGCCCCGAACTGCTTGATTCCTCTAAACTTCAATTCGTCCACTCTCCTCGATTACTGATTGACCAATTCTGTCATTTGGTCATTTTTCAGGTTAAAAAAAGGCATCCGGACTATTCCGGAGCCAATCCTTCCCGCATATACGACCGCAGCTGCTCGGCGACCTGCTTCTTGTTCAGCGGCTCATGCATCTTTGCCCAATCCACCGTAAGCGCCATATACAGCTTCAGCATGACGAACGCGGTCATTTCCGGATTGCACGGCTTCAGTTCGCCTTTGTCGACGGCGGCCTGCACCTGCTGGGCGATGTAGCCGACGACCGCCTTCTCGATCTGCTGCATCCCCTCCTGCGCCATCGGCGTGCCGATCTCGCGCACCTCCTGCGACAGCTTCAGCGCCAGCTCGTGTTCCTCGCGGAAGTCCAGCAGCTGCTCGAGCGCATCGTACAAATTGTCGAAGAAGCGGCGGTTCGGATCGACGACCCGCTCCGCGACCTGCTTCATTTCCAGAATGAGCCGCCGCATGATCTCGTGGAACAGCTCTTCCTTGTTCGTAAAAAAGGTATAGATCGTCCCCTTGCCCACGTTCGCGATCCGCGCCACCTGATCCATCGTCGTCGCCTTATAGCCGAACAACGCGAACGACTTCGCCGCCGCGTCCACGATTTGTTTTCTCCGATCGATCGCCATCCGGACACCTCCTGCACCTGAAACTGACCAAAAAACCAATTCGGTCATTTCGAATGTTTTTATAATAGCACTTGGCCGCGAGGAACGCAACCGGTGTAAGAACTTGTTATTTCGCAGCGATATCCGATATGCTCCTGCCAAGAGACGAAGAACGTCCCGATATCCCCCCTTGAGGGGCTGTGGGACGTTCTTGCGAATTTCGAACGGAGAGGGACCAATGACATTCGGCAAAATAACGGGATGAAATAATCCAGTTACTCCAAACACCCGTCGGCTGAAGCGACCACACCTGCTGCCTCATGCGACTCTCCGGCGCCAGCCTGGCCATCATCCCAACCAGGCTGTCCCCCCCGTCAACGGCTGATCAAAGCCCGCGACTAAGCCCCTGCCTTCTCCATCATGCCGCGCGCGATCCATACGCCCGCCGCGCCGGCCTGGGCGAGGCCGCGCGTGATGCCCGCGCCGTCGCCGCCGCAGTACAGGCCCGTGATTTCCGTTTCGAACGTCTCCGACAGCTTCGGACGGGCGGAATAGAACTTCGCTTCCACGCCGTAGAACAGCGTATGCTCGGACGCGATGCCCGGCGTTACCTTCTCGAGCGCCTCCACCATCTCGATCAGGCTGCGCATCGTATGGTACGGGAGCACCAGCCCGAGGTCGCCCGGCACCGCCTCCTTCAGCGTCGGCTCCAGGAAGCCTTCGCGGATCCGCCCTTCCGTGGAGCGGCGGCCGCGCATAATGTCGCCGTACTTCTGCACGATGACCCCGCCGCCGGACAAGTCGTTGGCGCGCTTGCAAATTTCCCTCGCGTACTCGTTCGGCTTGTCGAACGGCTCGGTGAACTTGTGCGAGACGAGAAGGGCGAAATTCGTGTTCGGCGAGCCAAGCGCCGGATCCTTGTAGGAATGGCCGTTCGCCGCCATGACGCCGCTGTGGTTCTCGACGACGACGTGGCCGGACGGATTGCTGCAGAACGTGCGGACGCGCGTGCCGACCGACGTATTGAAAATAAACTTGCCTTCGTACAAATGCTCGTTGATTTCCCGCATGACGACGTCGCTCGTCTCGACGCGCACGCCGACGTCCACCTGATTGTTGTACATCGCGAGGCGGCGCTTCTTCAAAATATCGGTCAGCCACTTCGACCCGTCGCGGCCCGGCGCGATCATGACGAGCTCCGCCTCGTGCGTTTCGCCGCCCTTCAGCGCAATGCCCCGCACCTTGTGCTTGCCGTCCTCCTTCACCGTGACGATGTCCTCGACCTCGGCCTTGAACAGCATGTCGATTCGAGTCTCCAGGTAAGCGTAGATCGACTTCAAAATCTCCAAATTCTGCTCCGTGCCGAGATGGCGAACCTGCGCCCGGAGCAGCTTCAGCCCCGCCGCGTAGCCCCGCTGCTCGATATCGCGGATCGTATCCGTCGTCGGGTCGGTTATATTCGTCGTCGCGCCGTGCCGCAAATTAATATCGTCGACGTAACGAATCAGCTCCAGCACCTTCGTCGGCGGCAAATAATCGGTCATCCACCCGCCGAACTCCGTCGTAATGTTGAACTTCCCGTCGCTGTAAGCCCCGGCTCCGCCGAAGCCCGCCGTGATCGAGCAGGCCGGAAGGCAGCCGGCAAAATCCTTTTTGCCCGCGGGCGGCGGACACAGCTTGATTTTCTCCTCCAAAATCGGACAGCTGCGCTTCGCTATCGAATGCCCTTTATCCACTAACAGGACCTTCCAATGAGGCGCTTTCAACGTAAGCTCATAGCATGCGAAAATACCGGCGGGACCCGCTCCCACCACGATGGCATCGTATTTGCTCATGTTCGACGTTCCTCCTGCATCGTTCATTTTGACCGGATCCATTGGCATAAAAAAAATTCCCGACCCCGAATAGGTATGCCAAAGCATCCTATTCGTAGCCAGGAATTATCGGTTCCTTGTAGAAACCCTCAAACCGTATCTTTGAGGTTATACGAACAGATGAAGCATAACGCAAAATGACGAATGCGTCAACCTCAATCATAACAATCGTTCGTATTTTTATTGATATATATCAGTAACACCCTCACCTTCAACATGACTATTCGTAAAATCCGAACATTCTTGCCAACCCTCTGCATTCGCCGCTTCGGGCCGTCCGGCACGGGATGACTTTCATCCGTCAAAAGCGCTATAATACTTGTACCGGTTCAACATTCTCTGCCAAGCAGAACAAAAGGAGCGCATGCGAGCATGACATACAAAGAAATTACGACCGTCGAGGAATGGAACGACGTATTCGAGAACTCTTCGACCCGTCCCCTCGTCGTCTTCAAGCACAGCACGACTTGCCCGGTCAGCGCGAACGCGCACCAGGAATTCACGAATTATTTGAACGACAAGCCGAAGCAGGACGCCGAGTACGTGCTCGTGAAGGTCATCGAGTCTCGTCCGGTATCGAACCTGATTGCCGAAGATACGTCCGTGAAGCACGAATCGCCGCAAATTATTTACATCGACAAAAAAGCGAAAGTATGGACGGCTTCGCACTGGTCCGTAACGAAAGCGCATATTACCGCCGTGCTCGACTAAGCGGCCCGCGAGAAAGCCCAATCCTTCGCCGGGTGCGACGGATTGGGCTTTCTTCGTTCTTTTATTCCTCCGGATCCAGCTTGCATTCCGACAGCTTCAGCATTCTCGTGCGGTGCTTCCATTTGTGCCCGAGGAATATCGCCAAAAATAACGGGATGCCGATATACGAGGCGATGATGTACCCCCAGTCGACGGCGCCGTCATTCAGCGCGCCGACGAATTGGCCGACGATCACGACGGCGCAGAGCGCCATGGCGATCAGCGGTCCTGCAGGGAACCATTTCGCCCGGTAGGCGAGGTCGTTCAAATCTCTCCCCTGGGCCGCGTACGCCCGGCGGAACCGGTAATGGCTGATCGCGATGCCGAGCCAGACGATGAAGCCCGACATGCCGGACGCGTTGAGCAGCCACACGTACACGACGCCGTCGCCGAAGAACGATGCGAGGAAGGCGAACAGGCCGAGTGCGGCCGTTACGAGCAGCGCCGCCACGGGCACGCCGCGCTTGTTCAGCCCGGCAAGAAACCGCGGCGCCTTGCCGTCCTTCGCGAGCACCCACAGCATGCGGGTCGACGCGTACATGCCGGAGTTGCCGGCCGACAGCACCGACGTCAGAATGACCGCGTTCATGACCGAAGCGGCAATGGATAGGCCAGCTTTTTCAAAAATAATCGTGAACGGGCTCGTCGATATATCGCTGCTCGCAAGCTGCTCTTCGGTATGCGGGATCAATAAGCCGATGATCAAGATCGCTAGGATATAAAACAGCAAAATTCGCCAGAAAATCGTCTTGATCGCTTTAGGAATATTTTCGCGCGGATTTTCGCTCTCGCCGGCCGTTACCCCGATCAGCTCGGTCCCTTGGAAGGAGAAGCCGGCCGCCATGAACACGCCGAGGATCGCGAGAAAGCCCGCGGGGAACGGATTATCCGTCAAATTGCGGAAGCCCGCCGCCTCCCCTCTCCAAATTCCGACAACCATTAGCAGGCCGAGCGCGATGAAGACGATGACCGTTACGATTTTGATCATCGCGAACCAGTATTCCGATTCCCCGTACCCTTTGACGGCAAGCAGATTGAGCCCGACCATCAGCAGCAGGAATAAGCCGCTCCACAAGACGGACGGGCTGTCCGGAAACCAAAATTTCATAATTAACGTCGCGGCCGACAGCTCGGCGGCGATCGTAATCGCCCAGTTGTACCAATAATTCCATCCGAGCGCGAAGCCGAGAGACGGATCCACGAAGCGCGTCGCGTACGTGCTGAACGTGCCGGATACCGGCATGTGGGTTGCCATTTCGCCAAGGCTCGTCATTAAGAAATAAACCATAATGCCAATAAGGGCATAAGCCAGCAGCGCCCCGCCCGGCCCGGCCGAATGAATGGCGCCGCCGCTCGCCAGAAACAGCCCCGTCCCGATCGATCCTCCGAGCGAAATCATCGTCATATGCCGCGATTTCAGCCCTCTTCGCAATGTTCCTTCTTTTTCCAGCCGCTTACCCAAAACCAAACACTCCATCCGCTGATGTCAAACGTTCTCTAGCTGTTCGTCTTCTGTCCTCAGTTTGTTAATATTTCCGGCTTTTATCCGCGGCGTTGCAAATAAAGCCCTAAAGCACTAACCTATGGACAGTAATCCATTATATAATGATTAAGAAATAATTCTATGGGAAAAAGAGAGGAATGGTACAATGTTTGGAAAATTAGCCGCGGACGCGCTTGGATTAAGCGACATTGGCGCCGTTATTAAGCCCGAGGATTACAGCAAGGTGGACTCCGACGATTACGTCATGCACGAGGACAACGAAAAAATTTATTTCCTGATCAAATCGAAAACGGACGAATATTGCTTTACGAACCTGGCGCTCATCCATTTGGACGGCACCAGCGCCATGAGCAAGAAGCGGACGCTCAAGCGTTATTCCTACGGCGCCAACCAGATCGCGCAAGTATCGCTCGAAACGGCCGGCACCGTCGACCTGGACGTCGAGATCAAGTTCGCGATCGGGTCCGCTCCGTTCTCCATCGACGTGAACAAGAAGCATATCGAGGAGCTGAAGGACCTGTACAAGGCGCTGATCAAAATTTCGGAAATCACGCGCGAGAACGAAATCCAGCTCGAGTACGCCAGACGCAGCCTGGACCTCGCCTCCACGACGCTGCAGCAGTTCCACAAAGGCGACTTCAACGTCGTCGAGCAATTCGACGGCCTGAACAAATCGGCCTTCAACTGGCTCGTGAACACGCACAAGCAATACAAAGTGAAAGATTTCGGCTCGATTTTCGAGCGTTACATCAATAACTAGTTAGTCGGAGAACGCCCGCCTGCCCCGCTGCAGATGGGCGTTTTTTATTTTTAAGGAGGATGCGCGATTCATGGATTCGTTCGAGGGCATGCACCAATTATTTATCGAGAAGCACTTGTCCGGCAGGAGCGGTGAGAGGAAAGGGCGGCTGATGCGTGGACACCGGTATGCGGAGAAGCTTTGGCTCGAACAAGTGTGGTGGCCGCTGCTCGGCAACTTCGACAATCTCCATCCGGAGTACGAGGTGTACGACTGGAATCGTAAATCCGTCTTTCTCGACTTCGCCTATATCACGCCTTTCGGGCGTTTTGGCATCGAGTGCGACGGTTTTCAAACCCATGTAAAGGACATGGACCGCGAAAAATTCAGCTATTCCCTCAACCGCGATACTTTTCTGACCGGATTGGGCTGGAGGATGCTTCATTTCTCCGTCGACGACATCAAGCATCAGCCCGAAGTATGCCGAACGCTTCTGCAGCTGGCACTTGGCCCCCATTTGATCCGGGGCGTTCACGCCGGAACAACCAGCTTGATAGAGAAAGAGTTGCTAGCCTTCGCGTGGAGGCTGGGCCGGCCGGTCCGCTCCAAGGATGTGTGCGACGAGTGGCGGCTGGACTTTCGAACTGCGCAAAAGCTGCTCCGCGCCTTGACGGATAAAGGATGGCTTCGTCCGCTCGCCGGGGGCAAAACCATTCGCTACTATGAGCTTAAGGAAGATTCCTTGAGATTTTTATTGTAAGTAAGCCGATTGAATGTGCCTCCCGGTCAGCAAATGCCAATAGCCAATGGACCCGACCCCCAGGCTTAGCGGCGTTAACCTTAAACGCCGTAAACGTCCAGCGCCGCCTGCACGCCGCGTCCGGCCTCTAGCTCGCAGCCGTGGCGGATGAGCGCGGCTTCCAGCGCGCCCAGCGTCAGCAGCACGTTGCGCTTGCTGCAGCTGTAGCCCATCGTGCCGATGCGCCATATTTTTCCCTTCAGCGGGCCGAAGGAGCTGGCGATTTCGATGCCGAACTGCTCGAGCAGCATCGCCCGCACCGACTCGCCGTCCAGGCCGGCCGGGATTTCGACGCAGGTGACGACGGGCATTTTGCACGAAGGATCGCCGTACAGCGTCAGCCCCATCGCCTCGATGCCGGCAACGAGCGCGGCCTCATGCCTTCGGTGCCGCTCGTAACGCGCCTCCAGTCCCTCCTCGAGGACGAGCCGCAGCCCTTCGCGGAGCGCGTACAGCATGGACGTCGCTTCCGTATGATGGTTAAGCCTCGCCGGACTCCAATAATCTTGAAGCTGGCCGATGTCCAAATAATTGCTCTGGATCGGCCTCAAGGTCGCAGGCGCATCCGCGGAGACGCCCTCCGGCAGGAGCCCTCTCTCGATTTTTTTGCGTCTCTGCAGCTTGGCCTCCGCGCGCTTGTTGTAGGTGATCGGCGCCATGCCCGCCGGCACTGACAAACACTTCTGCGTCCCGCCGATCACCGCGTCGATCAACAGCTCATCCGTCGCGAGCCGGACCCCGCCGACCGTCGCGACGGCGTCGACGACCAGCAGCGCCCCCGTCTCCCTGCACACATGTCCGATGCCCTCGAGCGGCTGCAACCTGCCCGTCGACGTCTCGCCGTGCACGAGGGCGACAAGCGACGGCCGGTGCAGGCGGATGGCGTCCGCGATCTCCGCGGGCCGGAAGACGGCGCCCCACTCCTTCTCGAGCGCGACGACCTCCCCGCCGCAACGCTGCGCGATTTCCGTCAGCAGGTAGCCGAACCGGCCGTAGATCGGGACAAGCACTTTGTCGCCGGGCTCGATCAGCCCGACAAGCACCGCTTCGATGCCGGAACGGGAAGTCCCGTCCACCGGAAACGCCCATTCGTTCTCCGTCATGAACAGCTCGCGAAGCATCGCCATCGTCTCGTTCATCAGCGACGTGAACTCCGGGTCGAACTGCCCGAGAATCGGGTAGGACATCGTCCGCAGCACGCGAGGATCGACCTCTACCGGCCCGGGGGTCATAATCGTCCGCGGCGAAGGCGACCAATCTTTGTAAACCTTCATGATAGCCTTTCCTCCCCATAGCCTATTCGGTAGAGCAGCTCCGTCAGAACGAGCGCGCCCGCTGCAAGCTCGCGCGGCTCCGTGTATTCCTCCGGCGAATGCGAAATGCCGCGCCTGCTCGGAACGAACAGCATCGCGGTCCTGCACCGATGCGCGAACATTTGGGCGTCATGTCCGGCTCCGCTCGCCATTCGCCTCGCCGATACGGCCAGGTCGCCGCATGCCTCCTCAAGCTGCCGCGTCAGTCCGGCGTCCATCGGAACCGGCTCCTCGCGGAACCACGTCCTTCCTTCGATGCGCAGGCCTCTCTCGTCGGCCATCCGCTCGAAGGTGCGCTTCACCCATTCGCAGAAGCGCGCCAGCAGCTGCCCGTCGACGTGGCGCGCGTCCACGGTGAAGCTCACTTTGCCGGGGACGACGTTCGGCACGTTCGGCTGCACCTGCAGCCTGCCGACGGTCGCGACGAGCGGATCGCCGCGCCTGAGCGCCTCCCGGCGCAAAGCCTGCATCATGGCGCTCGCGCCCTCGAGCGCGTCCCTGCGAAGCCGCATCGGCGTCGTCCCCGCGTGGTTCGCTTCGCCGGTCACCTCGAACTGCAGCCGCCGCTGCCCGGCAATTGCTTCGACGACGCCGATGCACGCCCCTTCCGTCTCAAGCACGGCGCCCTGCTCGATGTGCGCTTCGACGAAAGCGCCGATCACGCTCCGCAAGCTCCTCCTTCTCCCCGCGCTTTCGCCGAACCCGCAGCCGGTCATCGCGTCCGAGAACGCGACGCCGCGCGCGTCGCGCAAGCCGGCGATTTGTTCGAAATCGCGCTTGCCGACAATGCTGCCCGAGCCCCAGTAAGCCATCGGGAAGCGGCTGCCCTCCTCCTCGCACAGCGAGACGACCTCGAGCGCCCGCTTCGGCCGTCCGAAGTTCCGCTTCAAATGCGCGACGGCGGCAAGCCCCGCCGCAATGCCGTACGCCCCGTCGTACATGCCGCCCTGCACGACCGTGTCGATATGCGAGCCCGTTAGAATGGCCGGCGCTTCGGCGTCTTCCCCCTGCAGCCGCCCGAACAGGTTGCCGACCTCGTCGAACTCCGCCTCGAGACCGCAGCCGCTCATCTTGGCCGCCAACGCGCGCTGCGCCGCCAGCCATTCTTCCGTGTACAGCAGCCGCGTCACGCCGCCGGCCTTATCCGCGCCGTACGATGCCAGCTCCGTCAACGTCGACATGACGTCGCGTTCCAATTCGTCCAGCAACCGCTCCTTGTCCCGCGGATGCGAAAGCACGCTTCGCGCCATGGCAACTTCCTCCTTTCCCGCCGGCGAATGCCTATCGCCCCGCCTTGATCCACCGGCCCTCCATCCGGTCGTCCACGCCTTGCCGCGCGTCGAATACCCGCCTCCCGGCGAGGTAAGTCGCCTCGATTTTGCAATGCATCGTCTCTCCGATATAAGGACTATGCTTGTGGCGGTGGTACAAATGATCAGCCTCTACGATATAAGGCTTGTTCAGATCAAGAAGGACCAGATCGGCATCCGCGCCGATCCGGATCTCGCCCTTGGCGGGCAGAAGGCCGAACCGCTTCGCCGGTCCCCCCGACAGCAGACGGCTCAGCCGCGGCAGCGGGATGCCCCGCTTCACGTGACCTTCCCCGATCACCGCCTCCACCGAGCTCTGCGCGCCGGCGATGCCGCCCCAAGCGTCGAAGAAGCTGCCCGTCTCCTTCATTGAGACCGGACAAGGCGAATGATCGGAGGCGATCATATCGAGCTCGCCCGCCGCCACGGCTTGCCACAGCTTCTCGCGCTCGGCCTCGTCCCGCAGCGGAGGCGAGCATTTGGCCGCCGCGCCTTTCCGGTCCAGATCGGGCGCTGCGAAGGCCAAGTAATGCGGGCAGGTTTCCACCGTCACGTCGAGGCCGCGCCCGCGCGCCCTCCGAATCGCCTCCACGCCCGCCGAGCTGCTTATATGGACAAAATGCAGCTTGCAGCCCGTCTGCTCCGCATAGAACAGCGCGCGGTTAACGGCTTCCAGCTCCGCCACAATCGGCCGCGAAGCCGCGTAGTCCGCCGGGGCGAGGCGCCCGGCGGCGCGCATCGCCGCGCTCAGCTTCGATACGAGCGGCTCGCTCTCCGCGTGCAGCGCCAGCACCTTGCCGAGCCCCGCGATGATCTTCATCCCTTCGAGCAGCGTGTAATCGTCGACCTCGCGGAAGGCGTCCTCGCCCGGATCGCCCGGCGAGGACATGAACGCCTTGAAGCCGGCGACGCCGGCTTCGTGCAGCGGCTTCAGCTCGTGCAGCTTGCCGGGCACGAGCCCTCCCCATAACGCGTAATCGACATGGGACCTCCCCTGCGCCGCGGCAAGCTTCCGCCGCAGCGCGTCGACCGTCACCGTCGGAGGGATACCGTTCAGCGGCATGTCGATGTAGGTCGTGC
Organism: Paenibacillus arenilitoris; assembly: GCF_014705655.1. Classification (GTDB taxonomy): domain Bacteria; phylum Bacillota; class Bacilli; order Paenibacillales; family Paenibacillaceae; genus Pristimantibacillus; species Pristimantibacillus arenilitoris. Next base: position 10,772 of record NZ_JACXIY010000029.1, read on the forward strand.
AGCCGCCCGCCGCAAGCGCGGCCGAGCCGGTCTCGAAGCCCTCCCATTCGCCGAGCCCCGGCTCGTTCAAGTGGACATGGACATCGATCATGCCCGCCATAACGATCAGCCCCGCGGCATCGACGACTGCCGCCGGGCCGCCTCCGAACAGCTCCTCCCCGAGCTGAACGATTTTGCCGCCCTTTATGCCGATATCGAGGCGGGCGACCTCCTCCTTCAGCACGACGCTGCCGTTTCGTATGATCAATTCCGGCTTGCCCCACCTATCCATACGGCTCCCCGCCTTTCGCGATCTAGCAGTCCGATTCCTTTAAAGAAACAGCCGGATTTGTTCATCATATTCCCGCCGTTTTTTGTCTATTCGTCTTCGCTCCCCCTCTTTCTTTGTTTGTTATGTTTCTTGACACAATCGTTGACTTAGGTACATCATAATCGGCGAGCTTCAAAATGTCATTGTGCGCAATAGCCAAAAATATCCCATGATCATTGAACACATTCAATAACCGGCCGTTTACAGCCTATATCCGGCATGATATATTGTGTCATATAATCTAACACAACTTAAAGGCGGTGCCGTCATGCTGCTTAAGGAGCTTCTCGCTCTTCCCATTTACGCGAACGCGAAGGTCGTAGCCGGTAATGCCGGCACGGCAAATAGCGTCCAATCGGTCAATATTATGGACGCCCCGGATATTATCCATTATTTGAAACCGCAGGAGCTGCTGCTGACGACCGGCTACGCAATGAAGGACCATCCGGAAGCGCTGCTCGCCCTCGTCGCGAATATGGCCGAGGTCGGCTGCGCCGGGCTCGCCATCAAGACGAAGCGGTTTTTCCGGGAGGTGCCGGAGGACGTGCTGCGGCACGCGGAAGAACTCCGGTTCCCGATTATCGAGCTTTCTTTGGAGCAATCGCTGGGCGATTTGGCCAACTATTCGCTAAGTCATATTCTTGAGAAGCGCACGGAGGAGCTGCGCTACGCTTTGTCGGCGCACAAGCGATTCTCGCAAATGATTTTGCAAGGCAAGAGCATGCAGGACGTCACCGAGGCGCTTGCGCGGCTGATCGGGTCGCCGGTCATGCTGCTGGACGGTCGGCACGCGCCGCTCTGCCGTTCGGCCTCGATGACGGAGCAGCTGAGCCGCAGCTTGCTCCCCCGGTTGCAGGCGGAGGAGCTCGGGACTCGCTCCCCGCATGTCGCACGTACGCTGCAGCTTGTCCCGTTGGAAGCCGGCGGCATCGTATATCAGGCAGCCGAGCTGCAGCCCGTCGTCACTTTCCAGCAAGCCGGCTGCTTAATTGCCTTAACAAGCAGCGGCATTAATCAACAGGCCAGCCTGACCAAGCACGCGATGGAGCAGGCCGCCAACGTTCTCGGGCTGGAGATGCTGAAGGAGCAAGCGGTCAAGGAGCGTTCCCGCCGCTACAAAAACGAGTTTTTTTCCGATTTCGTCGACGGGCTGATCACATCGGAGCAGGAGCTGATTCACCGCGGCAACAACTACGGCCTTCTTCATTACCCCGTCTACATCAGCGTCGTCGCAAGACGCGACGCCCCGTTCGGACGGCAAATCGCCACCGGCGAACCGGACCTCGACTGGCGGTATATATCCGAGCGCGACCGCCACTACGACCTGCTGAAGAGCGAATTCGCCAAGCTTGATTTGCGGTTCGTCCTGTTTACCAAGAACGAATACTTCTGCTTTCTCCTTGCGCTGCGCGCGGGACAAGACGTCGGATACGCGAAGGACAGCTTGTTCATCGAGCAGCTGAAGGGCATCGTATCGGTCCTGGGCGAAGCGCACGGCATTCCGATTTCGATCGGCGTCGGCAAGCCCGTCCCGCAGCTGTCCGACATTCCGCTCTCCTACAAGGAGGCGGTCGAAGCGCTGCAGACCGGGTATGACGCCCGCAAGAAGCAATTCGTTCAGCCGTACCGCGCCAAGAACATAAGCAGCCTCCTCCGGATGATTCCGAAGGAGGAGCTTAGGGAGTACTACAACGAGACGTTCAAGGATTTGCTCCGTATCGAAGGCAAGGAGCGAAGCGATCTGCTCAAGACGCTTAGCACGTTCTACGACACGCACTGCCAGCTTGCGGAGACCGCCAAGCTGCTGTTCGTGCACCGCAACACCGTCACCTACCGCCTCGACAAATGCGAGAGGCTTACCGGCCGCGATCTGCGCGATCCCGTCGAGAGCCTCCGCTTCCGCACCGCCTTTCAGATGGAGTCGCTCATCCAGACGGACTAATTGCGATTGAAGGGGGCTATAGCCCCCGTCTTGCCTTCATGCAGTTCAGCCGGTACGTTTTGCCGTATGCCTTGCCGTAACGGATAATTCGGCGAAGCATGCTCTTATCGGACAGTACCGCGAACGGACACGGATCCGGCGTTGTGTTGACCTCCAAAATCCACGGCTTCATGTTGCGGTCGATCGCCAAATCGAGGCCGATTTCGACGAGGCCCGGATAAGTGCGCTTGAGCCGCTTGACCGTGCGAAGGCCCAGTTCGTCCATTCGCTCCATGAGCCGGTACGTTCGGGCTGGACTGACGAAGTTTTTCAGCAGATACGTCGTTGGGTAGATCGTGCCGCCCTGGCTGCCGTTCGTGACGATTTTGCGGGGATGCGCCACCCGGCCGACCGAGCCCGTCGCCTCCCATCCGCCTTGCGGCGCCCTTTGTACGACGAGGCGAACGTCGAAGACGCGTCCCTTATGCTTGAGCATGCGGACGCCTTTTTGGGCAAGGTAGCTTGCTCCATCGGTGTGCCTCATGAGCGACGAGTAGAACGATTCATAGTCCGGGAACGTTCTTTTCGTTTCCTTCAGCTGATACGAGTATCTTACCCGCTCGCGCCCCCGCCTCGTCGACACTTTCCTATCCGTCTTCATAACCCCGCGCCCAAGCGACCCGAAAGTCGGCTTCACGTACACCATGCCGTATTTGCGCAGCATGTCGTACAAATTATCCATCGTCAGTCTCTTCGTCTCCGGAATATGGCTTCCCAGCCAGCCGTCGGTTTGCAGCACCTTCGTTTTGATCCACTTGTTCGCCACTCGTCTGCCGGAACTCCCGCTGACGCGGACCGTTTTGGCCTTTCCTGATCTTCTTTTCACTATTTCCCTCCACTCTTTCAAGTACTCTCTTTAGCATACGAACCTTTTTCAAAATGGATGTAGGCCGCTATCGTCATAAACAGAACCAATAGTAATCGACGACATAAACTTTATTAGCAAATGAAACTGATATGTTTGTTTTTGGGAGGTTCGAGAGATCGTGCAAAGCCTATCACCGCTTCGGAAGCAGATTGCCCGAATCAGCCGCTATCACCCCTGGTACTCCGATTTGCTTGAGCAGCAAGGCATCGACGCCAACTCCGCGGAGCTGGCGGAGCTCCCGCTCATGACGGCGGACATTCTGGAGAAGCATTATTTCACGCAGCAAAATAGGACGGAGCCCGGACTTTCCGTATACCGGACATCCGGTACTTCCTCCGGCATCCGCAAGGCGATCTACTACTCCGAGGAAGACGACGAGAGCTATATCGCGAGCAAAGCCGATTGCTTTCGGGAATTTTTGGAGATCAAGACGAACGGCGGCGCTTCGGCCGAAAGCCGCCAGCTGTCCGTTCGCACGGCGCTCGCGGACATGGGAACCGGGCATGCGGCCGGCACCGCGCTGACGATTTTTGAACGGTTGGGCTTGCGGGCGGAGTCGCTTTCCTTCTCCCTGCCGATCGAAGAGCATATGAAGAAGCTTGAATCGTTCCGACCGGAGCTTCTCTACACGATGCCGTCCATCCTGGAAGCGATCGCGCGCGCGGCGTCCGATCCGACGAGCTACGGCATTCGCAAAATCATTCTGGTCGGCGAAATCGCGACGCCCGAGTGGCAGGCGAACATGGCGCAGCGATTCGGGCTAACCCCACTCGATCTGCTGGATACGTACGGCTCGATCGAAATCGGCGCCATCGCTTCCTATTCGCACGAGCTCGGGCAATACGTCATGGCGGACGGCGTTTATGCCGAAGCCGTGCCGGCCGAGCGGATCGATCCGCGGTTCGAGCCGTTGCAGGAGAACGAGTCGGTGCTCGTGCTCACCTCGTACGTTCGATCGCTTTTCCCTGCCATCCGTTACGTGACCTATGACGTGGTCAGAGATTTCAGAACGATAGAGATAGACGGCGTGCCGCGGCAATGCTTCACCTGCCTCTCCAAGCGGATCGGCGCGGATTTGAAGCACGGCGAGAAAATCAGCATCTACGACATCGAAAGCGTCGTGCATCAATTCGCCAAGGACGCGGAGCTGCGGGTGCGGATAAGGGATAACAAGCTGTCCGTTCATATTCGAAGCAGGGCGCTGGACGACGCGATGCTCGCCGCGATTTCGCATGCGCTCGAACACAAGATCGAAGATATCGGTCTCATGATCAAAAACCGCATATTGGACGGCATCGCCGTAACTCGCGCGGCGGATGACGAGCAGCTTGAGCGGGGATCGGTTAAGTCGAAGAAACTATATTTTTGAGAGGTGCTTCGTTCATGGCGGAAAACATGCTGTCCATTATCGGAAACACGCCGCTCGTCCGGCTGTCGAAGCTGTTCGCGAACGACCGCGGCATACAAGTGTACGCTAAGCTAGAGCTGCTTAACCCGAACGGAAGCGCCAAGGACCGTTCGGCCGCGCGCATCATCGCTTCGGCACTGGAGCAGGGCCACATCGGGCCCGGATCGGTCATCGTCGAGTCCAGCTCGGGCAATATGGCGATCAGCCTCGCGGCAATTTGCTCTTATCTCGGCATGCGTTTCATCTGCGTCATCGATCCGAAGACGTCCGGGCAGAACGTACGGATCATGCAGGCTTATGGAGCCGAGATCGAACGCGTCGACGAACCGGATCCGGCCACCGGCGAATTCCTGCCGGCCAGGCTGCACCGCGTTCGGCAACTGCTAAGCCGCATTCCGGGCAGTTACTGGCCGAATCAATACGAGAACGAAAACAACTATATGTCCCATTATGATGGAACGATGCGGGAAATTGCGGATTCGCTGGGTGTCGTCGATTACGTCGTCGGGGGCGTCAGCACCTGTGGCACGATGCTGGGCTGCGCGCAATACGCGCGCGATCATCAGCTTCCCGCGAAGATCGTCGCCGTCGACGCGGCGGGCAGCGTGATTTTCGGAGGCGCGAAAGGATATCGGCGGTTTCCCGGGCTCGGGGCGGGAATCGTTCCCCCGTTCGGGCAAACCCGGTTTATGGATTATGCCTTCAATATCACCGATCTCGACATGGTCATCGGCTGCAGGGAGCTCGTGCGTCACGAATCGATCATGGCGGGGCCTTCCTCGGGAGCGGTAATCTCGGCTTTGAAACAACTTATGCCCGGAATCCCCGACCATTCGGTATGCGTCGTTATTTTGCATGATCGGGGAGAACGGTATATGGATACGGTCTATAGCGACGAATGGGTGGAACAACAATTCGGCCGCGATAGTTTAAGAGAGAGAGGTTATTCGTAGTGCTATATCTAGGTGATCGACACGTACGCGAGATCGGTTTGCAGTGGGAGGAGCTTGTCCTGTGCGTAGAAAATGCGGTGCGGCATATGGACAAAGGAGAATTCGCGCAGCCGCTTAAGCCTTATTTGCGCTACGGCAATCCGGCCAATCGCATTATCGCGATGCCTGCCTTCATCGGCGGCGACGTCCAAACGGCCGGCATCAAGTGGATTGCCAGCTTTCCCGGCAATATCGACGCCGGCATCCCGCGGGCGCACAGCGTCACGCTGCTGAACGAAGCCGGCACCGGCATTCCGTATGCGATGCTGAATACGCCGCTGCCAAGCGCGGCGCGAACGGCCGCCGTCAGCGGCCTCATGATCCGCCATTACTTGAACGCGCAGGCAACGAATCGGAAGCTGCGCCTTGGCATCGTCGGGTTCGGACCGGTTGGCCAGCTCCATTACGACATGTGCTGCAAGCTGTTCGGAGACCGGCTGGAGCACATCCTTTTGTTCGATATCCGCTCGCCCGATCCTGCTAACCCGGCCCTTGCGGGCGTAGGCGATGAATGGCGGGCCCGGACGCGAATCGTTGACAGCTGGGAGACGTTATTCGGCGAGAGCGACATCGTCATCACATGCACGGTAAGCAAACAGCGCTATATCAACGTCCCTCCGGCTCCGGGCACCCTGCTGCTCGACGTATCGCTGCGGGATTATACGCTGGATGCCATCGGAGGCGTGCAGGCCGTCATCGTGGACGACTGGGACGAAGTTTGCCGCGAGAACACCGACATCGAGCTGCTCAGCCTCGCGGGACGGCTTGCAAAAAAAGACACCCGCTCATTGGCGGATGTCGTCTGCCGCGGCGCGCTCGGAAGCTTCGCTCCCGATGAGCCCGTCTTATTTTGCCCGATGGGGATGGCAACGTTCGATATCGCGGTAGCGGGTCATCTGGTCAAGCGGGCGGCCGAGCTCGACATCGGAATTCGATTGGCGTAAAGACTTATCGAATTGCCGGTCCAAGCCGGTTATGATGAAAGGGGTAGCTCGCTGCCCCTTCATTTTCGTTTCGTTCGCCGCTTTCGATCGATTTCAGCTCGTTCGTGAGCTCCATGAACCATTCTTTATCCCGCGTAGCCAGCGCCATGTCGATTAAATTTTGGACGTATTGGGCATCCTCTAACGTATTATCGGGCAACTTTCTGACCCATTGCTCCCGTACGGCAACAACCTTGCCTATTGTTGCTTCGTTATCCGAATGAACGACATACACCGTCGCGATTCCTTGCAGGATATCCATCGTTTCAATAAAACCTTGAATGAGCTCGCCCTCTCCGGTTTTACCCTGCACCCAGTCGCTTACGTTAAATTTCATCCTGCAACACCGCCTATCCATAAAAGTTTGTGAATCGTTGTAACTGTAACTGCGTTTATTACTGTTATTTTAATAATTACAGTTCACTTTGTCAAGCACCTCTATTACCTTCCTCCGATTGACATCCTCGGGCATATTGCGCTATATTATATTTATTACAATTTAATTTTTTAAAATATAATAATCGGGAGGTTATCTTAGTGGACAACCGTGATGCACTCAAGCTTGAAAACCAAATATGCTTCGCCCTCTACGCTTGCTCGCGCGAGATCACGAAGCTCTATCGCCCGATGCTCGAGGAGCTGGAACTTACCTACACGCAATACGTCACGATGCTTGCGCTTTGGGAGCAGGACCGCGTATCGGTTACGGCTCTCGGCAACAAGCTCTATCTCGACTCGGGCACGCTCACCCCGCTTCTTAAGAAGCTCGAAGCCGCCGGCCATCTTACGCGCACCCGTGACCGCAGCGACGAGCGCATCGTCATCGTCGAGCTGACCGATCAAGGCAAAGCCTTGAAGGAACGGGCTTCCGGCATTCCCGCTCAACTAGCCTGCAAGCTCAACGGCACGCCCGAGGAAGCGGCGGCTCTGCTGGGCCAAATGCGCGAATTTCTCAACCGTCTTCAGACTAGCACAGCCGAATAAACCTATGGGAGGTTTGACCAGCATGTCTCTTTACGATTTTGAAGTGAAAACGATAACCGGCGAATCCGGCACGCTTGCGCCTTATAAGGGACAAGTGCTGCTCATCGTCAACACCGCGACCAAATGCGGCTTCGCGAACCAATTCTCCGGCCTGCAGACGCTGCACGACAAGTACCGGCCGCAGGGCTTTTCCGTTCTGGGCTTTCCTTGCGGGCAATTCGCCAATCAAGAGCCCGGCAGCGACAGCGAAGTTGCCGAAGCTTGTCAGATTAACTTTGGCGTAACCTTTCCCTTATTCGCCAAAATCGATGTCAACGGCAGCAATGCCCATCCATTGTTCCGATTCTTGACGAACGAAGCGCGCGGAGTGCTCGGTTCCAAAGCGATCAAGTGGAACTTTACGAAATTTTTGGTCGACCGCAGCGGCAAGGTGCTGAAGCGGTTTGGTTCGACGGATACGCCGGAGCAAATCGCACCCCGCATCGAGCAGCTGCTGAACCGTTAATTTACGCGGTTAACCCTTAGCCTGCCGAACGTTATAAATAACGCAATAAACAGCAGGGCGGCAGCTATAATATGCGCGTTATCCAGCATACTAGCGCCGCTTGTCCCCTGCTCGGCGAGCAGGAGCCCCTTCGCCTCTTCCCTGCCCGGAATGCCGTGCACGAGGCAATACATCGCGTTCAAGCCCCAATGAATGCCCGTACTCAGCCATATCGAGCCCGTCTCTAATAGCGCGTAGCCAAGCGACAGACCCAATATCATTGAAAATATCGCGTTCTGCATGCTAAACCCCGCAAGCCAGACATCGTCCGCGGCATAGATCGCCGAGGATAGAAGCAATAGAAGCCCCGCACGCATCTTTCCCTTCAAATGGGCAAACACATATCCTCTTACAATCAAATCGTTTATTAGAGAACCTAGAAACATTACCGCTAACGCTTCAATCAATAATATAACCGCCTCGGGAGCCGCTTTAACCCCCGTCACCCGAAAATCGCCGAATAGCCACAGCAGCGTATACATCATCGCCCATAGAACCGATCCATACGCGATGCCGATCCTTAAATTTCTTTTCCAGCCGTAATGCGAGCTGACGCCAAGACTGCCGATGCCGTCCAAGCCGGTCAGCTTGGCCACGTGATGCGCAAGCACAAAAAAACCGATGGCATAGACCAGCCAAGGAACCGTGCCGAGCGGAATGAGATGCGGAATCAAATTAAAATACAAATCGAGAATAAGAAAGCCCATGATCGCTTGCAAAATACCCATTGCATAACCCCTTTTATAGGTATGTCATGTAGAATAGCCCGAACGCTTTCCTTAGTAGTATATTCGCGACTCCTTACTTTATGGCCCCATTCTGCACCGTCGCGCGCCTCGCCGTCTTCGCACATTTCCTTTTTTCGGCTTGTTCCGTCATCATGCTTACCTCATCCTTTTGCTACGCTCCCCTCATCGGTTTCCACATAAACACCGCGCGATCCGCGTTCCTTGGTTGGCTTTCTCTCACGTGTATCACGCCTTTTCGTTTCCTTTTAGACACTATCCCCTCTGCTCAGGAAGCTCTTTGCGAATAGCCTTGTCCTCTCTAAGTCAAAAATCAGAAAAAAGATTGCTCCCCCGCCTATGATTTGTTAAAATAAACAAGAACATATGTTCGTTTTTATTCTTTCCTAGGAGGTGCAATATGGACATTGTCGCGCGATTCAACGAGCTATATGCGAGCGATGAGGACTGTCGGGAAATTGTTCGCAAGCTGAAGTGGCCCTCCGGCTTTCGCTGCCCTGTATGCAACCATAATGCCGCCTACACGATCGCCACGAGACGGCTTCCATTATATGAATGCGTGAAGTGCGGCCGGCAAACCTCGCTAACAGCAGGCACCGTCATGGACAAGAGCAGCACCTCTCTTCGCAAATGGCTGCTCGCCATGTATATCGTCGCCTCATCGGAGAACGGTATTAACGCCGTCCGGCTCTCCGAGCTCATCGCCGTTACTTACAAAACCGCCTGGTCGATGCTGAACAAGCTGCGCCGAGTCATTTCGGAGACCGACCGCCGTATTCTTCTAGCCGGCCGCGTTGAAGCCAAGCTCGAAGTATATATGAGGCAGCCCGTTCCGACTTACGAGTTGCTTCAAAGAGAACATGCGGCAATTGCAGCGCGAATGGTCTTCCCCGATCGTTCGTCCTACCTCAAAATCAAACTCCTCCATAGCGGGCAAAATCCGCGCACTTTGCTGACCCCCAAGGCGGAACAGGCATTTATGGACAAGCATGTCCGGTCGAATAAAGTTACGCATCTGGAAATCATGCGAAAGCATACGAACCTGTCGGGAATGGCGAGCCCGCTTACGCGATTAGCCCGAACGGCGTTTCAGTGGATGAACGATACGTTTCACGGCATCGGCCTTCCTAACTCTCAATACTATTTGGATGAATTTTGTTTTCGCGCGAACCATGCGGGCCAATCCACTGGTTCCCCGTTCGAAAGCCTTCTTCATCTCTGTCTATCCGCGTCCACATCCGCCGGACAACCCGAACCACGGGAGACATTACTAAATACGGGCTGATACCTTAAACACAATGCTGGCTTCGCATCTGTGATCTACTGCCTTTTACTAATCTGTGACTACGTAGAGAACGCTGCTTCAGTGAACGCTATTCCTGTATGCGACACGTTATCCAGTCTGTATGCTTACCAAGTCTGCAATCCTATTGTTCCAGTCTTAATTCTTCCCGCTATGAGACCACCTTGCTTCAATCAAAATGCGACCCGGATCGCCCCCTTCCTGAGCCGATGGGATAGTGTACAAAAGAAACGAGGAACGAAGTCTGCTCTTTTTTACCGTGACATACATTATGCGAGAAGCTTCCCGTTATTCGCATTCAAACGAGCCGGTATGCTATTATACGAAGTGGACCATGCAAGTTTATTTTTGAGCTTCATTTAGGGAGGATGTAAACATGCGGAATAACCAAAAACGCTTCGGGGTCCTGCTGCTGCTTATCGCCGCTCTGCTCGTGATCGCTTCAGGCTGCGGAGGCACAAAGGTCAACTCGGGGAACGATAGCCTTGGCTCCGGAGGAGGCAACGCCGGCACGAACGCCCCGACTCAAACACCGTCGGATGAGCCGGAGCTGCTTGGACCGGACAAGCATCCGGTCGTGACGATCGAACTTAGCAACGACAAAATCATTAAACTGGAATTATATCCGGAGGTTGCCCCTAATACGGTGAACAACTTCGTGTCGCTCGTTCAGAAGGGCTTCTACGACGGCCTGATTTTTCACCGCGTTATCCCGGGCTTCATGATCCAGGGCGGCGACCCGGAAGGAACCGGCATGGGCGGCCCCGGCTACAGCATCCCGGGCGAATTTAGCGACAACGGCTTCGAGAACAAGCTGAAGCATACGCGCGGCGTGTTATCGATGGCAAGAACGAACGAACCGGATACGGCAGGCTCGCAATTTTTCATTATGGTCGCCGATGCCCCGTCGCTGGATAACTTGTACGCTTCATTCGGCAAGGTAACGGAAGGCATGGAAGCCGTCGACGAAATCGTCAATCAGGAAAGAGGAGCGAACGATCGGCCGAATGATCCGATTTCCATGAAGAAGGTTACGGTCGACACGCTCGGCATGACATTCGAGGAACCAAAAAAGACGGAGTAAGAGAAGGGGCGAGCCCTTCTCTTTTTATATGTCCATCGTAGCGATAAGCGCCATTATTTGATGCCGATCCTCATCCGGTAGCTGAACATGACATCCAACGTTCTTCCGGCGAAATAATCGTTCACGGTGCTCCGGTACGATTCCAGCTCGCGGTTCAAGGCATCCGATCCAAGCTTGAATACCGACTGAATTCCGCCCTGGCTTACCGCTAAGCCGAAGTACCGTTCGGCGTCGCATAATTCCATATTGTGAAATACGATCTCCTTCGCAAACCGGAACCGGCCGCTCTTGCGGATTTCTTGCAAATGACGCTCTTTATCCCGCTTGCTTGCGCGATCCTTCTCCGGAACATGTGCGGCGATAATTTCTTCGGATTTGTCGACCAGCCGTTCGTAAGCGGCTTCGACCTGCCAGTTCAGCGTAGGCGGCCAATCGCAGTCATATGCCGCAAACACGCCGCCGTCGCGAAGAACGCGGGCGAATTCGCGTAGCGTGCTGACCGGTTCCATCCAGTGGAAGGATTGCGAACAGGTCACGATGTCGATGCTCGACGACTCAAGCGGCAGTTGATCGGAGTATCCTTTTATGAAAGAGATATGGCCCGTATCCTCGTACGACGACAAATGCTCGAGCGCCTTGCTCCTCATATCGTCGTTCGGCTCGATGCCGATGACGCGTTCCGCCCTCTCCTTCCAGACAAAGGTGGACAGCCCGGTCCCGCAGCCTACGTCGATTACGACGTTTGGCTTCGCGCCAATATAGTTAGTAAGGATATCGATCGCAACAACGGGCGCTTTCGGCCGGTAACGGTCGTAATGGCCTTCAAAACCGGAGAAACGGTCAATGTTGCTTTGCATGTGGCTTCCCGAAGACATGGTCATTCCCTCCGCTTCATTTGATGATTAATGATTAAAGCTTGACGATTTTTCTGCCTCTGGACTGCCCCTGTAACATCCGCTCGACCTGTCCGCTTAATTGCTCCAAGGATATTTCCTCGCCTAACTTCTCCAACATAGAGGGCTTGTAAGCTCCGCCAAGCAATTCCCACACCTTCCTTCGCTTCTCCATCCCCGACATGACCGAATCGATGCCGATCAGCCTTACTCCCCTAAGAATGAAAGGAAATACGGTCATCGCAAGCTCCGATCCGCCCGTCAAGCCGCTTGCCGCCACGACGCCGCCGTACATCATGCTCGGCATAATCGCCGACAGCGTCTCCCCTCCGACGCAGTCGATCGCGCCGGCCCAGAGCTGCTTGCCCAGCGCCTTGCCGCTTCCTGCGGTCAGCTCTTCGCGCGTAATTATACGCACAACGCCTAGCGATAGCAGCCATGCATGCATATCCGGCTTGCCCGAGCTTGCAATTACTTCGTAACCCAGCTTCGCGGCGATCGCCGCGGCCGCGCTTCCGACGCCGCCGGATGCACCGGTGACGAGAATCGGACCGTCCGACGGACGGATCCCGTTCTCCTGAAGCTCGAACACGGATAAGGCGGCCGTAAAACCGGCCGTGCCGTAAATCATCGCCTCCTTCGGCGTCAATCCTTCCGGCAGCTTGACCGCCCACTCGGCGGGCACTCTCGCAAATTCGCTAAATCCTCCGAAATGGCTCACGCCGAGTCCGTAGCCGGTAACCACGATCTCATCGCCCGCCCGAAACCGCTCGCTCTCGCTCGTCACGACCGTACCCGCAAGATCGATTCCCGGTATAAACGGGTAGCTCCGCACGATATTCCCTTTCACCTTGAAAGCGAGCGCGTCCTTGTAATTGACGCCGGAATAAGCAACCCGAACGAGCAGCTCCCCTTCGGGCAAATCGTTAAGCTCGAGCTCCCGCGTTCGCGCTACAACCTCGTTCTCCCGTTTATCGACGACCAACGCTTTAAAGGTAGACATAGACGCTCCTTTCCGCCAACTTACTCAAGTTATATCATTTCCGAATCGCGGTGAATAGTAAAAATATGATTTCAACTCAAAAAATAAGACCTGCAAGCGCGAGGCTCGCAGGTCTTATGCGGAATAGCGCCGTTTACGCTTGGAACGCGTCGCGAAAAAAAAGCATTCGCAACGCTTCGAAATCAGGATGGACGACCAGATCCTGTAAGTATGCCGATACCCGGCTGCCCGGCCTTCTCATCCGGTTGAGGGCGGCGATCATATCCTGCCCCGATTCGATGCCGATGCCGTGCCCGAAGTATAAGTTGTCATCGAGCTTGACGACATTCTCGCCTTGCCACTCCGGCGTCTCGGGGTCGTGATCGGGGTTTTTGAAATAGAGCACGTCTCCCGCATAAGCCTCGTCCAGATTACTCGTCGTAATTAAAGACAAATCCCGATCATGCTGCCAATCCCGCAAATACAGATTTTGAAAATGAGCGTTGAACTCGGCATCGCCAAGCGTATCGAGCGCCGCCTTGTACAGCATGATGATGATCGCGCCGGCGCACTCGAAGGCGTACAGCTCCCCGTTGATGAATATATCATTAATGCCTTCCGAAGGAAGGACGCCCCTCCGGAGCTGAAAGCCTCCGTTCGCGGTCCGGATCCACAGCCGTTCGTTGCTCCTTGACTCGTCGAACGTGGCGAAGCTTACTCCGCTGGCGTACATCGCCTTGGCCGCCTCGACGATGTGGTAGCGCATCTTCAGCTCGAACTCGAGCGCGTCCAGCGAAGGATACCGGTATACGACCGGACTTCGCCGTTTCTCCCGCAGAATGTCTCTCTCCAATTCCGTCAGCGCGATCGGATTGATTTGAAAGCTATCGCTGCCCGCAACAACAATCACCCATTGTCCCCTCCAAACGTTCAGATGGGTTATTGTACGTGCGATGGGGTTTTTTGGTGAGGGGACGAACATGCCCACCATACGATACCGCACAGAACCGCCGCGGGAACGGCTGCCCAAATTCCGGCCAGCTTAAAGCCCGCGACAGCCGACCAAGCGAGCATCGGCGGCAGCAGCAGCCAGAAGCGCGACAGTCTCGCTCCCCGCTTCGCGTCCTGTTCCGACCACCTGAACTGCGCGACGAACGGCTCTGCATACCATTGCTTCCACTGCAGCTGCAGCCACGAAGAGCCGACCATTGCCAGCGCGATGACCAGGAAGGCGGCCACGGGGCCCGGCACCAATATAACGGCGTACATCGAAGCCGAAATAAAGCTGGCCCACACGCGGAGATGGGTCATGCCGCGGAGGAACGCTTTCAGCCTCATTTCCGCAAGCATCGTACCGGCATCCGACCGCCTGAACAGCCGCTGGGACTTGCGGAAGAAAAAGGGACGTTTCAGCCGTAAGGACGGCTTCGACTCGATCACCTGGCTCATGAGAAGCTCCGTGCTGCGATGGCGCGCTTCGTTCTCCAGCTTTACCTCCGCATCGAATTGAATGGCCGACCGAAAGGCAAGCCAGAGCATGCCGGCCATTAGGAGCATGCCTGCCGCAATGGACAAGCCGAGCAGCTCCGTCCCTTGCCCTCCGGCTGTCATCGGGATCAGGTAGGCTGCCGCAAACAGCAGAACGACGAAGACTTCAACGGCATGCCGACGCCAGCCTTTGCGTCTTCCGTGTAAGACATGCATGCCGAGCGACACGGTCATTCCCATACATAACGTATAGCCGTATGCCAGTACGATGCCGAGCCAAGTCATTCCTTCTACCACTATGAGGAACGGGAGCAGCAACGCATACGGCAGCAGCAGAATCGCCGCTTTGGTCGCGAAACTATACAAGATGCCTCGCCGCTTCAACGCCTGCAGCCATTCCGGACGCTGCAGAAGGAACAGCCGGTCCGCATCCTCCACGAATACACGGATATGCCCCAGCAGCATCACAATAAATAAAACGAAAGGGTAAATAATCAGCCACGGAACGTTCCCGGCCCACGACGGCATATCCGTCCATAGCTCCCGGTACAGACCCCCGCCTATAATAAGGCCGGGAATTAGCAGATAGAGCCATACCGTCCAGTCCATGACGCTGTTCCACGCGCGGAGCTGCCGCTTCCCGTTGCTTCGAAGCCGGATCCAAAACAGCCGGCCAGCCGTAATCATAGCGCTACGCCTCCTAAGTCAAGGCATGGAAGCACTCGAACAACGTCGCGTCCTCCGTGCATCCCGCATCGATTCTAACCTGCGCCAGCGTCCCTTTGGCCACGACGGCGCCGCTATTGATCAGGACGAAGCCTTGGCAAATCCGCTCCGCCGTATCCAGCACGTGCGTGGACATGAGCACGCCCGCCCCCCGCTGCCGTTCGGCATCCAGCAGCGACAGAAAATCGTTCGTCGCCCTCGGGTCCAGGCCGACGAACGGCTCGTCTACGATGTAGACGTCCGGCTCCAGCAGAAAAGCGATGATCAGCATCAGCTTCTGCTGCATCCCTTTCGAGAAATGCGCCGGATAATGGTTCCGTTCCCCCGTCAGCCGGAAACGCTTCAGCAGCTGCTCGGCTTTCCCGGCGAACTGGTCTTCCTCCATGCCGAAGGCCGAAGCCGCCAGGCGCAAATGCTCCCACAGCGTAAAATATTCGTAGAACACCGGCTGCTCCGGCACGTACGCATAACGTTTATGGCGTCCGCCTAACGTCACGTTCCCGTCAACATGCGCCATCAGCCCGAGAATGGTCTTGATCGTCGTGCTTTTGCCCGCCCCGTTCGGGCCGATTAGGCCGACCAGCTGACCCGGCGCAACCTGCAGCGAAACGTCGCGAATTGCCGGCTTTTCCTCCTCGTAGCCGGCCACCTTGATATCAACGCGCAGAACGTAATCCTGCCCATCCGCTTCCTCGATCAAATCCATGAAGTCGCTCCATCCTTCCTCTCCTCTTTCATAAGAATGGTGCCGCCCGGCAATCCGATTTATAACAATCCTGCCTCGACCAATCCGTTTCGGATGCCTTGCTCGTCGACATGCGTCGTGACAAAATCGGCGAACGGCAGCAGCTCCGGATGGGAATTGCCCATGGCGACGCCGAAGCCGACGGCTTCGAGCATCTCCTTGTCGTTCAAGCCGTCTCCGAAAGCAACCGCGTCCGCCGGAGTCAGGCCAAGCTCCTTAAGCAGCGCGGCAATGCCTTGCGCCTTCGAGCCGCCTGCCGGCAATACGTCCATCGCTTGCGGATGCCAGCGAATCAGCTTCAGCTCCCTGTGCAAATCCGCGTACAAATGCTCGTCCTGGCTTTCGCAATGGAGAAAGACCTGATAAATGCCGTCCGTCTTCCAAAACTCCGGATTGTAGCCCGGCTGGTCGACCTTAAGCGAATTCACCGATTCGACGATAAAAGGATGGTCCTCCTTGTCCGCGAAGAAAGCATGCTCCCCTTCGAAGACCAGGCCGTGGTCATGCTCGGCCGCTCGCTTCACCAGCGCCTCCAGGCTGCCCTTCTCGATCTCGCGCTTATACAGCGGCCTTCCCTTATAGACGACATAAGCGCCGTTCAGGCAGACGAACGACTCGATGCCGAGCTTCTCGGCCAGCGGTTTGATGAAATAAGGCGCCCGGCCCGTGGCGATCACCGGCTCGACTCCCCGTTCCTTGAGCTCGGCAATTGCTTTGACCGTATCGTCCGGTATTTCCTTGTGTTCGTTGATCAGCGTTCCGTCGATGTCGAAAAAAACGATTTTGTAGCCCATGCTGCTCCCTCTCCTATCTTGTGCCGCAGACGTACGACGCCTGTCCGTTTTTCCATAAGTATAAAGAGTTTGCGGCAAAATAGGAATAGCCGGGCGCAAAGAACGCTTGACTCCATCGACGGTATTCCTGTATATTAGTGGAAATCAGTTGAAAACGTACGGCTTACGATGGAAGCACCTGTAAGAGAAGGCGACTACCGCCTTTCTTGCGGGTGTTTTTTTGTATGCGCGCATCGCGAGCCGTCCATTTAAGGAGGCCATGTCCAACGATGTTTTCCGTTCAAAAGCTCACCCTGTCCATGCTCGTCCTGCTGTTTCTTCTGCTCGCCCCCGCCGCCGCGACCGCCGCTTCGTTCGAGTTTACCGTAACGGCCAAAGCCGCCTTCGACAAAATGAAGGCCGCCGCGGACAAAACGACCTCCGCCAAGCTGGCTTCGCAGTATGCTCAGCTGCAAGCCGTTCAGAAGCAGGAGATCGAATGGGAGGCCAAAATCAACACTCTCCATTACCGAAACGAGGAGGCCGTCCTCGGCACTCGCAACCGAATCAAAGCTATCGACGCGGCTAAGATTGCGAAGCTCGAAGCCGACGTCGTGCAGACGAAGAAAAAATACGAGCCGCTGTTCGATCTGTACGACTCCTTAAAGCAGCAGCTGAGCCTCGCAAAGTCATTAAAGGACAAGTGGCTGGTCGGCGTCTTGAATCCCCAGGTCGAAACGGCGAAAGCCGCGGCCGCGCTCGCCAAGGCGGACATTCGCGGCAAGGAGGCGGCGCTGAAGGCGGCCAAGGCGGATGCCGCGAAAGCGATGAAGAAAATCAAGGACGTCCTGGCGGGCATCGACGCGGTGAAAATAAAAATCAAAGCCTCGAAGAGCTCGGTCAGCAGCTTGAAGAAGCAGTTTAAAACGGAGACGACCATTTTAAACCAAGTCGTCCGGAAGGGCGACCCGACCGCGTCGGTCAGCTCCTTCACGAGGCTGCTCGCCTATATGAAGCAGATCAACGAGCATCGGCAGAAGCATTACGCCTACGAGCAGCAAATCTCGGCCATTATCGCCAAAGCCGACGCTCAGTTGAAGGCGAGGTAGCGCCGCCGCCAACGAAGAAAGGCACCTTCGGGAGGTGCCTTTCGCTCGCATGCTTATTCGGTTCCGGGCAAATAAACCTCCACGGTCGTGCCCGAGCCCAGCTCGCTCGACACTTCCATACGGCCGTCGTGCGAGTCGATAATTTTTTTGGCCATCATCATGCCGAGCCCGTTGCCGTCCGGCCTCGTCGAGTGGAACGGCTCGCCGATCCGCCGCAGCACCTCCTCCGACATTCCGACTCCGTTATCGGTAAAGCGAATGTGCTGGTAAGGGCCCGCCGTATCCATCACGACATCGACTTCTCCGCCGAAAGGCAAAGCTTCCAGCGCGTTTTTCAAAATATTCAAAAACACCTGCTTGATCTGCATGCGGTCGCAACGGATCGTAAGTCCAGGCCCGATTTCGCTGTTCACCTTAATGCCGTTCATTTCCGACTGGCTTTCAAACAGCTCCAGCGCCTCCAGAAGCATGGTCCGGCATGACTCGTCCTTGAACACCTGCGCCTGCGGCCGGCCCAAAATCAAAAATTCGCTGACGATCGCGTTCATTCTCGCAAGCTCGCTCATCATCAAGTCGTAATGGACGGGATTGATCGTTTTGCCCGCTAATTGAAGCATGCCCTTCACCGTCGTCATCGGGTTGCGGATTTCATGCGCGATGCTTACGGCCAATTGACCGGCGAACACGAGCTTCTCCGATTTGCGCAGCAGCTCCTCCGCCTTCTTCATTTCCGTAATGTCGCGGAGGCTGCCGACGACCCGGATCAGTCGCTGATCCCCGTCATAGACGGGGACGACGTCCAGCAGAAGATAACGCGGCAAATGATTCAGCTGCAGCGTCACTTCCGCGCCGATGCAGGCCTCGCGGCGGTAGATGGCCCGCTCGAAATAATCGCCGATCCCGTCTGCGTCCGAGATCCGGCCTCCAACGCAGCTTTCCTTGTCCGATTGCCCCGGGAACAGCAGCGACTGGGCGGCTTCGTTCAATTCGATAATTTCGCCGAAGGCGTCCGTAATGATCACGCCGTAATCATTCGTTTCGAGCAGTACCTGGTTCAAAATTTGCAGCTGGGTATTATGCCTGCGGAGCTTGTACTCCCGTTCGATCGAATCCACGATCGTGGACAGCAGCTTAAGGAGATGGGCATGGGAGAAGGCAATGTCCGTCATAAACGAGACGGTGCCGATAAGCTGCCCGTTGTCCGACTGGCGCAGCGGAACGCTGTAGCAGGCCAGATTGTGCAGCACCACGTGGTAATGGTCTTCGCCAAGAATCTGGATGGGCTGCTCATGGAGCAGGCATAGCGCCAGCGAATTCGTGCCTACGTTTTCATCGAACCTGACGCCCTCCACGATGCCGAGGTGACGCACCGTATCAATGATGGAGTCATCGCCTTTAAAGTCCAAAATGTAACCCTTGTTATCGGAAATCATGACGAGGAAAGGGTTGCCCGAGACGGAGGAAAGGAATTTGTCCGCAAAATCGTGGCTGACATCCAAAATGTCTTTATATTTGTTCCGCTGCTCGTACAGCTCTTTGGCGGTATAGCGGTGCGAATGTACGGGAAGCGCTTCGGGATCGAGGCCGATCCGCCGGCAATGCTGTTTTGATTCCAAAATGATTTGCTTATCCATCATGTAAGTGTAACAAACCTTTCTGCATAACTGGCATCCCTTTTATTGGGCATTTACCATTATTCTACCTGAACGGCTGACAATCCTTCCGGGATAAGATTAAAAATATCTTTACATAGATTCGAACCCTCCCAAACCCTCCCTTCCAAGGGAGGGCCCCGAGGCGCTGCGCCCTCTGGACACCCGCAAGCGGAGAAACGTAGGAGCTGCAGAGACGGGTGTGAGACACGACGGCGTCGGAGCGCTTACGTCCCTGCGGGACACGCTGGAATTTTGGAGCGCTTGGGCAGCCTGTTTCGGAATAATGTCGGAGCTGCAGAGACGGGTGTGAGATACGACGACGTCGGAGCGCTTTCGTCCCTGGGGGACACGCTGGAATTTTAGAGCGGAGCTGCTGAGACAGGTGTGAGATACGACGGCGTCGGAGCGCTTTCGTCCCTAAAGGGACACGCTGGAATTTTGGAGTGCTTGGGAGGCGTTTCGGAATAACGTTGGCGATTGGGAGACGTTTTTGCGTTATGATGGTTGAGGAGCGTTTTCGTCCCGAAAGGGACACGCTGAAAGTTGCCGAATGGAGGATCGCTATGGAACCGATAATCATTACGCCAACGGTCGGGATTGGCCCGTTTATGCTCGGAATGAGCGAAGCGGAGGTGCGGGAAATTTTTGAACGGCGCCCCGAGTTCTATAACATCGGAAGCAGCCTGAACTACCACAGCACGATCGAACAGCTGAGTGTGAAAGTCGATTTTGATGCGGATAACAAAGTCAATTTCATAGAGATCGGCAACCCTTATGAAGCGGAACCTGATTTTGTCTGTCTCTGCAAAGGCATCGACGTATTCAGAACGATGGCGGAGGAATTAGTGAAGGAGATCGATAAGGAAACGAAGTATGTCAGGGATCACGATGCCGAGGCGGGCTATTCTTATCGCTTCAGCGAGATTCAATTATTGTTTTGGAGAGAACGCGTCATAACGGAAGAAATCTTAAATTCAGAGGAGTTTCAAAGAGAGCTTAGCCCCGAAAACCAGGAGATTGAGAAGCAACACTTCTTCTTCACTACCGTTGCCGTTACGTCACCCGGATATTGAAGCGGCCATAAGGATCACGCAGAAGCCGCGAGATCGTTAGGGCCGTTTATCATTAAGGGCAATAACGATAAACAAGAACCGCGCAGCGGCTGCGCGGTTCCGTATGACTATTGCTTCGCTTTGATCTCGCCGGCCAAGCGCGAGATGACCTCTTCGATCGCATAGGAGCCGAGGTCGCCTTGGCCCCTCTGGCGGAGCGACACCGTGCCGGCCTGCAGCTCGCTCTCGCCGATGACGAGCGTGTATGGCACTTTCTCGAGGCCCGCCTCGCGGATTTTGTAGCCGAGCTTCTCGGCGCGGTCGTCCACCTGGGCGCGAATGCCTTCGGCGGCGAGCTTCCGCTTCACCTCGTGCGCGTAATCCGCATAACGGTCCGAAACCGGCAGCAGCTTCGCTTGCACCGGGGACAGCCAGAGCGGGAAGGCGCCCGAGTAATGCTCCGTCAGGATGCCGATGAACCGGTCGATCGAGCCGTATACCGCGCGGTGGATGACGACCGGCATATGCTTGCCGTTGTCTTCGCCGATATAGGACAGGCCGAATTTCTCCGGCATTTGAAAGTCGAGCTGAATCGTGCCGCACTGCCAGCTCCGCTTCAAGGCGTCCGTAATGTGAAAGTCGATCTTCGGTCCGTAGAAGGCACCGTCCCCTTCATTCAGCCGATACGCCATGCCGCGGCTCTCCAAGACGTTGCGAAGCGACTGCTCAGCCTCTTCCCACAGCTCCTGCGAGCCCATCGAATCGTCCGGCCTCGTCGACAGCTCGACCCGGTAATCGAAGCCGAACACCCCGTACATGCGGTCGATCATGGCGATAATCCGGCCGATCTCCTCCTCGATCTGGTCGGGACGGACGAACAGGTGGGCGTCGTCCTGGCAGAACGTGCGCACCCGCATCATGCCGTTCAGCGCGCCTGAGTACTCGTGGCGGTGAACCTGGCCGAATTCCGCGAGCCGGATCGGCAGCTCCCGGTAAGAGCGGCGGCCGTTTTTGAAAATGAGCATATGACCCGGACAGTTCATCGGCTTCAGCGCGTATTTCGTCTCGTCGACATCGGAGAAGTACATGTTGTCCTTGTAATGGTCCCAGTGGCCCGACTGCTCCCACATCCGGTTGTTCATCATGAACGGCGTCCGGACCTCCTCGTAGCCGCCCTGCCGCAGCAGCTCTCTGGCGAAGCCCTCGAGCTCCGTCCGGACCGTCATCCCGCTTGGCAGGTAGAACGGCATGCCCGGCGCCTCCTCCGAGAACATGAACAGCCCGAGCTCCTTGCCAAGCTTGCGGTGATCGCGCTTCTTCGCTTCCTCGATCAGCCGCAGATGCTCGTCGAGCTGCGACTTTTTGGGGAAAGCCGTACCGTAAATCCGCTGCAGCGTCTGGTTGTCCGAGCTGCCGCGCCAATACGCGCCTGCGACATGGAGAAGCTTAAACGCCTTGATCCGCCCCGTCGACGGCAAATGCGGCCCTCTGCACAAGTCGATAAACTCCCCCTGCTCATACAGCGAAATGACCGCATTCTCCGGAAGCTCGCCGATCAGCTCCAGCTTCAGCGGCTCCTCCAACTGCCCAAACCGCTCACAAGCCTCTTCGCGGCTGACCTCGCGGCGCTTAATCGGCCAATCCTCCCCGATAATCCGGAGCATCTCCAACTCGATGGCCGCCAGATCGTCGCCGGACAGCGGCTTATCGATCGCGACATCGTAATAGAAGCCGTCTTCGATGACCGGTCCGATCCCAAGCTTGACCGCCCGGCCGCCATAAATTCGCTTAATCGCCTGAGCCATGGCATGGGCTGCGCTATGCCGGTAAATCGCGAGCCCTTCCGGGCTGTCCGGCGTCACGATGGCCAGCTCGCCATCCTCGCCGACGGCGTGCGACAGGTCCACGAGCCTGCCGTCCAATTTGGCTGCGACCGCATTTTTCCCCAGTCCGAGGCCGATCGTTCCCGCGATGTCCCCTACGGTCGTGCCCCGCTCCACCTCCAGCCTCGTTCCATCCGGTAAAATCATGTTAACCCTCATCCTGCAGCCTCCTATCGAATAAAAGTCGAACGCAAAAAAACGCATCTCTCCGCCAAGGGACGAGTGCGTTCAGCTCGTGGTTCCACCCTCATTCGATCCGCCGCGCCGGGAAGGGCTGGCAAGATCCTTATTGAGCATCCGGTAACGGGGATGGGACGGCGCCGTCTACTTGCGGGACCTGGCAATAGGCCCGGGTTCGATCGCGCGGCTACAAAGGGGTAATCCCGCAACCGTCAGCCGAAGAAGCTCGCAGCAATCGCTTCTCTCTCTGTGCAGCCCGAATCGGGGACCTTGTCTTTGATCACAGCCAATTTATGAATCGATTGTAATCTGAATATTCCGGTTCGTCAATCCCGTTAGACGATCGCGGACCGCTCGTGCAAATAATCGGACGGCGAGCTTCCGGTGCTCCGCTTGAAAATCCGGTGAAAATACGACACGTCGTTATAGCCCAAATAGTCGGCGATCTCGCCGACCGTCAGCTGCGACTCCGTCAGCATGTAGACGGCGGTTTTCATGCGCTGGTTATGCACGTATTCGCTGATCGTCTGGCCGGTCACGGCCTTGAACAGCGTCGCCGCGTAATTCGGCGTCGTCTTGATGACGTCCCCGAGCTCCTCCTTGGTCACCTTGCCCCGGTAATGCGTCAGGATATACTGCTTCATGCTTTCCGCCCGCCGGTGCTTATCCGATGATATGGCGCCCCGGTCCCGTTCCTGGTTCAAAAAGACGAGCGCCTCGGTCAGCAGCGCCTGGGCCATCTGCTCGTAATACGGCGGCCGTTCGCTCCACTGCGCCATAACCCCCCGCAATCGCTCGAGCACTTTCTCGTAGCAGCCGAGCCTCTGCCAGAGCGGCTCCCGCGATCGAAGGATCGGCAGACCAGCCTCGGCGGCCGCCTTCCGGAAATTGACGACGTATTTCGTATGCAGCACGGTCGGAATGCTCTTGCCATAAAAAGGGACATGACCGGGAATAATGAGCAGGTCGCCCTTCTCCACGATCACCTTCTCGTCATTCACCCAATAGACACATTTGCCGTAGGTGACCAAGGAAAGATGGAAGCTCGGCTTGTCGCCCCCGCCCTCCTCGTACCAATCGGCTCCGTTATCCTGATGCGCATCCAAAATCGCAAGCATGTGACCAGCTCCCGTTACTGTACTATAGTACATTCATTGTACTATAGTTCTTATTCCGATAGGAGCCTTCACGCTACAATATAAAAAAACGAGGAGGCCGATTACATGCAAAAAACGAAAATCATATGTACGATGGGACCCGCCTGCGACTCCGTGCCGACGCTGAAGGAAATGATCCAGGCCGGCATGACCGTCGGCAGATTGAACATGGCGCACGGCGAGCTGGAGGATCACTTGAAGCGGATGAATAATATCCGGCAAGCCGCGCGGGAGCTCGGCACATTTGTGCCGATCATGATGGATATCAAAGGACCCGAGGTGCGCATCGGCAAGCTGAAGGAAGCTTCCTGCGAGCTCGTCATCGGCGAAGAGCTCGTGCTCACGACCGACGACGTGCTCGGCGACGCGACCCGCCTGCCCGTCAATTACGCAGAGCTGCCGTCCGTGGTGAAGCCTGGCGACCGGATTTTAATTGACGACGGACTCGTGGACCTTACCGTTCTCTCGGTTAACGGCGGCGACATTACGTGCAAAATCGTCAACGGCGGAACGCTGAAGCCGAGAAAAGGCGTCAACCTGCCCGGCATCAAGACGACGCTTCCCGGCGTAACGGAGCGCGACGTCAAGCACATCCGCTTCGGGCTGGAGCATGACGTGGAGATCATCGCCGCTTCCTTCGTTCGCAAAGCCGAGGATATCCTTGAAATCCGCAACATTTTGGAAGAAGCCGGCGCGAACCACGTGCAGGTCATCTCGAAAATCGAAAACGAGGAAGGCATGTCCAATCTCGACGCGATCATCGAGGTGTCGGACGGCATCATGGTCGCGCGCGGCGACCTCGGCGTCGAAGTGCCGATCGAGGACGTGCCGATGATGCAGCGCGAAATGATCGGCAAGTGCAATCTGGTCGGCAAGCCGGTCATCGTCGCGACGCACATGCTCGAGTCGATGCAGGTGAACCCGCGCCCGACGCGCGCGGAAGTAAGCGACGTCGCGAACGCGGTGCTGCAGGGCGCCGACGTCGTCATGCTGTCCGGCGAGACCGCGGCCGGCAAATACCCGGTCGAGTCGGTCCGGACGATGGCATCGATCGCGCGCAAGGCGGAATCGATGATCGATTACGACGAGCAGTTCGCGAAGAAGAGAACGCAGCACAGCACCAACATTACGGAGGTCATCAGCCAGGGCGTCGTCAGCTCTTCGCTGGAGCTGAACGCGAAAGCGATTCTGACCTCGACGGAAAGCGGCTTTACGGCGCGCATGATCTCGAAGTACCGCCCGCAGGCGCCGATTATCGCAATCACGCAGCATGACCGCGTGCTGCCGAAGATTTGCCTGCTGTCCGGCGTCATTCCCGTCAAGGGCGATGCCGTTACGACGACGGACGAAATGTTCGAGTCCGCCACCAGGAGCGCGGCGGCGACCGGCCTGATCGCGCCGGGCGACATCGTCGTTCTGTCGGCGGGCGTGCCGCTCGGCCAAGCGGGAGCGACCAACTTGATCAAGGTTGCGCAAGTGTGAGGCCATAAGGGTATACTGGATAGGTGAACGATCGTCTTCACTTCGAACGGGAGGTACGAGACAATGAAGAAAGAGCATACGGTCCATTTCAAAATCATTCGAGGCAGCGAGACGAAGCATTTGACGGGCCTCATCTTCCTGGAGGAGAATGAGCAGCCTACCCTTCAGGATTTTGCCGAATGCCTGAAGCAGTGCGGCCACGACGTGCGCGTGGAGAACGAGGAGCAGTTCATATTCCGTGCGAATAAGCCCGGGGAGGACTACCTGATCGACGTCTTGGAGGACTATAAGCCGAGTACGAAAGATCCGCTTGCCGAAAATTTGGCCAAAAGCTTCATCAAGAAGACCCCCTACCTATAACCGAAACCGCGCGGCGAATCTGCAAGCCAAAGGCCCCAGTTCGCCGCGCGGTCCTACCTCAATTTTAAGACTTTGGAAATATTTGCAATAACCCTTCCTTGTGTTACGCTTTCAACATATCCAAAATCACCAAGCCCACAGCAAGGTGCATTGACGAGAAAGTTGGTGGCCCGTGCGTAACGCCGAAGCAGTCACAGCCGTATTCATTATTTTAATTTCATTGCCGATTTGCCTCGTCGCCTTTCTGGTCATCCGGCAATCGTTTCAACCCAACCGCGAGATCAAGCAAATTTTGAAAAACGGGGTGCCCAAGGAAGCGACGATCGCCTCCATCCGGCAGACCGATACCGAGATCAACGGCCATCCCGAGGTGTTTATCGGCCTATCGATCGCCAGGGAACACGGAGAGCCTCTCCGCACGATCATTAAAACCGCCATCCAGATGGTCCATATTCCTAAGTACCAGCCCGGCCGCAAAGTGAGGGTCAAGGTGCTGGAGATCGACGGGAAGATCAAGGTCGCGCTCGAAGACGCCTCGACCATCAGCTGATTGCGGCGCGGCGGAAGCCCTCTCTGCTTTACGGAGCGGCAGGCCGCGCCATACGAATAAACGATTGTGCCGGTATGGACATAAGTCCGGTGCGCATAGCGATAAGGCGACGGTCCGCAGGCCATCGCCTTTTTTGATCTTGCCCGTGCCCGGCCTTGAACAGCATCATGAATAGCTTACGCTTTGTATCCGTTCCCGAAGACGGACATTGGTCCAAGACTATGCGCCAATTTCTATCGAAGAGCCTTCCGGACTGCCTGCCAGGCGCGACGGAGGGCTTTTCCGCTTGCTTATCATGCACCTACTTCTTCTTCGCGGAGCGCACGATCCAATATACGGCCTCGACGACCAAGCCGACGGCGAAGCCGGCCACAACCGCCTCCAGGAAGGCGAACAGGCTGATCAAATCCTCCCAGCCGGTCCTATTCCGGGCATACGACGCCATCATAATCAGGCCGGCCGCCATCCCGAGCGTCGAAAGCAGCCACAAGCGCCGGGCGCCGAGCCATCCGGCGAAGCCGATCAGAAACGACAAAATGACGGCGAGCAGCATGAACCGGAAAGCATGGACGCCCGTGAACGTCTGCCCCAGCAAGGCGAATCGGATCAGCCACAGCAGGATGCTGACGACGAGCGACGATACGCCCGCGTAAACCCACCATTGGCCGCTTCTCGCGGCCGGAAGCCAGCGCATTTCTTATCCCCTTTCTCAAGCAAAGCGTTGTTGCTTATATAAACGGCCGAAGCGGCCGCTTTGTTTCGCCCCCTCCGTTAAAATAAGGCCTCGGATACACTGGCAAATCCGAATCTAGCGAATAGTATATATTGCTAGATTACTAGGAGGTGGTAGAGTATATGGTGTTACAACTTAACGGTATCGTAGGGGGCAAGAAGGCCATTCCGGTTGGCCCGGGCCAAACGTTCATGCTGCAGCAAATCGTGATCAACGTTCCGAACGGCAAGAAGCTGACGTTAAAAACCGCGAACTTCCTGCTCGACAACGAAGCGTTCGCCATCAAGGTCGAAGCCAATCCGTCGCCCGGCAAATTCGTCGCCAGAGGGGGATTCGGCGATCTGAAGCCGAACAAAGTTCTCTTCCGCAACAACACCGGCGACGGCGTGATCATCTTCCTGACCGTAAGCGCCGTGAACACGTCGCGCAAATCCCAGACATTAAGCCGCAACGACAGCTGGCTGTTCCGCCTCTCTCGCTGCTAGCAAAGGCGCCGCGTCTCCCGTCCGTCATGGACGGGAGTTTTTTTTGAGGAATTCGACTTAAGTCCAGTTCGGCGCCGGACCCCGATCGGTTTCAATATTTTGGCAGAACGTTTATCCTTTACATGTTACGGAACATGATGCAAAGGATGTGCAAGGATGAAAACGAAACGCCTGGCCAGAGCCGCTCTCCTCTTCTTCTCCATTCTGCTCGTTCTATTGGCGGCCTCGCTGTTCTACCTCCTTCCGAAAAAGCTGTTTCGCGAGCCGAGCGGCCCGTACTCCGTCGGCACGACGATTCGTTACGCCGTCGATGCCGCGCGCGACGAGATCCTGTCGCCGCAGCCGGGCGACAAGCGGGAGCTCCTGCTGCAAATTTGGTACCCGGCGGCCGACAACGACTTGCCGAGGGCAAGCTACGGCACGCATATGCCGGAGACGATCGCCGCCATGTCGGACGACCTCGGCGTTCCGTCCTTCCTGCTCCGCCATCTCGAAGACGTCCGCTCCTATTCCGCCCTTAACGCTCCGATGTCCGGCGAGGAGAGCGCCTATCCCGTTATTTTATTCTCCCACGGCTTCGGCCTGTACGGCTTCCAGAATACGTTCCAAATGGAAGAGCTCGCCTCCCAAGGCTATATCGTCGCGGCGATCCAGCATCCGTACCATTCCGTGCTGACCGTGTTCGAGGACGGGCGAACCGCCGCGGCGCCGCCGAACGAGCTGCCGCCCTTCGAGCAGTTCATGGCAATGAACGACATGCTGAACGGCATCTGGGTCAAGGATGCGCAATTCGTGCTGGATGAGCTGGAGAGGCTGAACCGGGGCGGCGAAGACGGACTGCTGTCGCAGCGGCTCGACCTCGCGAAGGTCGGGATGCTCGGCCATTCCTACGGCGGAGCGGCGGCGGCCCAGATGCTTCTGCTCGACCCGCGGGTGAAGGCCGCGGTCAACCTTGACGGTTCGCTGACGGGAACGGGCCGAATACCGGCGACCGGCTTCGGCAAGCCTTACATGCAGCTGTCGACCGAACAAGCGCCGCAAGACGGCGACTCCTTCTCCGAAGCGCCATTGCAGGATGCGGGCTTCCCGCAGGAAGAAATCGAGCGGCACCAAGCCTTCCTGCAGACGTACGCCGACAATCAGCGGAACGCCCTGCGGAACGGCGGCTATCATGTCCGGCTCAAAGGCGCGTCGCATTACACGTTTACCGACATCGTCCTCTATTCCCCGATCGTGCCCTTCGTGCTCAAAGACAAAATCGACGCCAAGGCCGCCCACGACGCCATCAACGAATACACGCTCGCGTTTTTCGATCACGCGCTGCGGGGCATCGGTTCCCCGCTACCGGATCGTCCGTCGACCGATGCCGCCGAAGTTGCGGTTAACGGCGACGCCTAGTACGCCTAGTCCATCCACGAAGAAACGGCTGCCGCCAAGGCCAATCCGGCCTTGCGGCGGCCGTTTTTTTGCGCATATTGACCGCGGCGGTCCGGAAGCTTTCAGTAAACGTTCAGTCGAGATTGCCTCGTTGTTCCTCCTCAGCTACTGGGCCCAGCGGAAGTTCGTCTATTAAGCCGCAGCGCTAAGCGACGTTCGGGAAGATCAGCTTGAATTCGGTTCCTTTGCCGAGCTCGCTCTTCATGTCGATTTTGCCGCTCATCTTCCTGATGATGCCGAACGATACCATCGTGCCGAGGCCGGTTCCCTTCTCCTTCGTGGAGTAATAGGGCGTGCCCAGCCGCTTCATCTGCTCGGCGGTCATGCCGTGGCCGGTGTCGCTGATGACGATGACCGCTTGGCCGTTCAGCTTGTCGGTCTTCAGGTCCAGCACGCCCCCGCCCTGCATCGCCTCAATCGCGTTTTTGCCGATGTTCACCATGGCTTGCCGGAATTTGTAGCGGTCTCCCACGACGCAAGGCGCCTGCTCCTCCGCCAATGCGACGTTGATTTGGATGTTGTTGTAGTTGGCATAGGTCAGCAGCACGTTCGCCAAATATTGAACCTCGTCGTTCAAATTGATGCTCTCGATCACTTCCGGATCGGGCTTGGCGAGCGAGAGATAGTCGGTAATGATGAGCTCGGCCCGGTCCAGCTCGTCGAAGCATATTCTTTTGTAATAGTCCTTCTTCCCGCTATCGAGCTCGGCCGTGCCCAACAATTGAATGAAGCCCCTGACCGTCGTGAGCGGATTGCGGATTTCGTGGGCGACGGAAGCGGCCATGTCCCCGACGATTTTCATTTTTTCGCTTTTAAAAAACTCTTCCTGCATGTAATAATACTTTTTCAGGAACTCGATGACGTAGACGCTAAGCCCGACGATGACGCCCTGCAGCAAATAGGTTTGCAAGGTCGCCCACGGCTTGCTCATCAGCAAGCCGAGCTGGCCGATCATCGTGAGGTAGAGGCCGAAGGTCAGCAGCTTGACGAGGGTGCAGAGCGTGACGGCCATTGCGATCTTCCCCGCCAGTCTTAGCGAGCTGAAATACCGCAGAAACCAAACGACCAGGGCAAAGCTCGGCAGCAAGCCGATGGCGTAGTAAAGCTCGTTGGGATTGCCCATGAAATAACGGCACGCGAGCAGCGTCGCGTACAGGAGCGAAGCGACCTGCCAGCCGCCGTAAAGCGAACCTACGCTTAACGGAATGGAGCGGAAGTCGTAGGTTAACCCGTTCAGATTAACCGGAATCGACATGGTGAGGACGAGGGCCGTCGAGAACAGAAGATAAATAAAAAGCCGGTACAGCAGCGTTCGGCTTTTCGTTTTGAAAATATACGGAAACATAAGCAACGGGGTAAAAATGACGAAAATGTTCAAAATAAAATCTTTTAAGTAGCTCAGCATGAATGCCCCCAGCTTACGACGTCTTGAATGATTGAATCGTCATCGATAACATTATCAATATATCATAAATAGGAGAAATTGAGAGGGGCCAAACGTAAGATTGCCGCCCGAAATTCGATTAAGATCACGCAAAGGATGGTGCCCATGAAAATAGGATTCGCACGACTGATCGCCGCTGAGTGGGTGGCGGGAAACGCCGGTCGGTTCCCCGGATTCCTCGGGGCTTATTTCAGCGGCTCGACGGTCGGGCTGCCGGACGACGCGGAGCTTCCGGCGTCGTCGGATGTCGACGTCGTTATCGTTATCGAGCAGGCCGAACCGCCGGTCAAGCTTGGCAAATTCGCATACCGGGATACGCTCATCGAAGCGACGTACCTGTCGATGGATCAGCTCCGATCGGCCGAGGAGGTGCTGTCGTCTTACCATCTGGCCGGCAGCTTTCGGATCGATACGGTCATATCCGATCCGACCGGGCGGCTGCGCGAGCTGCAGGCCGAGGTAGCCCGCCGCTTCGCGGAGCCGGAATGGGTCCGCCGCCGCTGCTTGAACGCCCGGCAGCGGATCGAGCGCGGGCTGCGGGCCGTCGACCCGTCCGCTCCGCTGCACGAGAGGGTGACGTCGTGGCTGTTCCCGACCGGCGTCACGACGCATGTGCTGCTCGTCGCCGCGCTCCGCAACCCTACCGTCCGTCTCCGTTATGCCGCCGCGCGCGACGTTCTTGCCGCATACGGGCAAGACGGGCTCTACCCGGAGCTGCTGGAACTGCTTGGCTGCGAGCGGATGACGCCGGAACGCGCCCTCCGTCACCTGGACGGGCTTGCCCGGACATTCGACGCCGCGGCGGCCGCCGCCAGGACGCCCTTCTTCTTCAGCAGCGACATTACGGCCTCGGCGCGGCCGATCGCGATCGACGGCAGCCGCGCGCTCATCCGGTCCGGCCTCCATCGCGAAGCCGTGTTCTGGATCGTCGCCACGTACGCGCGCTGCCACGCCATTCTTGCCGCGGACGCGCCGCCGGACGTGCGGCGCGAGCTCGTCCCGGCCTTTGAGGCCGTCGTCGCCGATCTCGGAGTCGCTGCCTCCGCCGACCTTCTTCGCCGCGCGGACGACGTCCTCGCCTTCCTGCCTCGGCTGTGGGACGCCGCCGAGGCGATCATGGCCGCCAACCCGGCCATTACGGGGAGGTAGCGCCGGAGAGGGCGCGACTAGTCGGTGGTGGCCGGGGCAACCGTCGGGGGCGGCGCTTTTTGCGCCGGATTCCGGCTGCCGGGAGGGCATCAGATCTAATTTTTGGATCTGATCGCCCGTTCCGGGCCGGCTTGGCCCGATCAGGTCTAATTTTTAGACCTGATTCGCCGTTTAGTCGCTTTTTGCGCCGGATTCCGGCTTCCGGGAGGGCATCAGATCTAATTTTTGGATCTGATCGCCCGTTCCGGGCCCGCTTGGCCCGATCAGGTCTAATTTTTAGACCTGATTCACCAGAGGGGTGCGAACGGCGATTGATGCGTATCGCATATGGGATGCGAGACGGCAGACGTTCTACGGAACCGCGGGCATACTCGGCGAAACCTAGCAATAAGAAGAAACGCGGCGGCTTCCGCTATGCTAAATTAGGCTTGTACGATTCGAAATCAAAACCGGAAGGGTGTTTGGAAGATGGGCGTGTTGAAGCCTTACCTGCTCTCGGAGGATGCGAGAGCGCAAGCCGATTTCTACGTGCAGGCGCTCGGCGGAGAGATCATGTTCCTAAGCACGCACGGGGAGTTGATGGGCGCGCAGAACGAGCTTAAGAACAAGGTCGTGCATATGTGCGTGGTCGTGGCCGGGGGAAATCCGATCTTCATGGCGGATGCGATCGAGCCGATCGCCCAAGGGACGAACTTCTCGCTGTCGATCGAATACAAAACGGAAGCCGAAGCGCGCGATGCGTTCGACAAGATCTCGGCGGGCGGCCGGGTAAAGTACCCTTTTGCCCTGCAGCCGTTCGGCCTCTATTTGGGCGAAGCCGCCGATCAGTTCGGCGTCATTTGGATGATTACCGCAGAGCCGCAAGCGGAGTAGCGAAGTTTGGCGGACAAAAAATAAGAGTGAGGCAGTGTCGAACCTGCTCCACTCTTTTTTTATCGGCTACTCGAACAGCCCGACCGGGTACAGGAAAATGAACAGCGTTAACAACGGAGCGACGTAACGATCGCAGAAGCATCCACGACACGCATCTCCCGCTTCCGGATTCTTAACCGAGCTATTCGTTCAAATACGTGTTGATCCGGCTCGCGAGCGTGCCCGCCACCGCTTCGGCGGATTTGCTGCCGGAGAAATAAGCCGCCGACTCCTCGGCGATCATGCTCATCACCTTCGGATCCTGATTGCTGTATTTGCCGACGCTCGGCATCAAGCTCTTGATCTTCTCGACATCCTCGTCGGTCAGCGTCGGGGTGATCGTCTCGCCGTCCTTGTTCCGCAGCATGATGCTGGGCCCTTTGCCTTCGCCGCCGCCGCTGCCGGAGTTCGCCAGCATCTCCTTCGTCTCCGTCAGCTTGTTGCCGAGCGCGGCCTTATTCACCGGAAAATTCATCAGCGCTCTGGACGACTGCATCTCCTCGGAGAGCAGGAATTTGACGAACGACCACGCGGCATCCTTCACTTCCGACTTCGCGTTCAGTCCTAGCACCTGTCCCGATTTGAACGGAATGCCCTCGTCCTCGCCCGTTCCCGGCGGACGGATCATATCCTGCGGCTCTCCTCCTCCTGCCTGCGGCATAATCGCGGCATCCATCGGAGAGGCCATGCCCGCCTGCCTGAAGCTCGCGTTGGCCGGCCCCATCATTTCCTTGGTCGCGAAGCCGCCGTCGTAGAGATGCTTGATTTTCTCCATGTACGTTTGGAACAGGCCCGCGTCGAACGCCGCGGCGTCGCCGTCTTTCTTGACCAGCTGCCCGTAAAGCGATTCGGCCAAATAGCCGAGCAGCGCTTCGGGCTCCATCGCCGCAATGCCGAATTTGCCGTCGGTGCTCGTCTGTTCGATCAGCTCGACGAACTGGTCCCATGTCCACGTCTTCTCGTCCAGCCCGTTCTGCTCAAGAAGGGACAGGTCCCCCAGCATCGCGCTTAGCGAGAACGAGGTCGGAATGCCGTACCAGCCGCCTCCATTCGAAACGGCCGCAAACACGTTCTCGTAATACTCCGATTTATTGAAGCTTGCGTCCGCGCCGACGAGAGCGTTCCAATCCGCCAGCAGCCCTTTGTCCGCGTACTTGCCGACCGGGAGATATTCGACGGAAATAATGTCCGCGGCGTTGCCCGACATGATCGCGGTATTGACGCTGCTCGCGTATTTGTCCACGTCCTCTTTCTTCGGGCCTTCCTCCGTTCCCGGACCTTTGCGGATCATCATCTTGTCGCCGCCGCTCGTATCGGCGGGCACGATCTCTTCGATTTGAACGTCGATGTCCGGGTTCGCGGCTTCGAACTTCTGCTCCGCTTCCGTCAGGAAGCGGTCCTTGGTCAGGACGCTCATCGTGACGGCCGTCCTGCCGTCCGCCGCTGGCGCGTCCTCCGATACCGGCGGGGCTTCTCCCGCCCCGTCGTCCGTTTTGCCTCCCGAGCATGCCGTCATGGCGGCGCACATCAGAACGAGCGCCCCGGATTGCCAAGCTTTTCTTTTTACCATATCGATTCCTCCTGGCTTCATTGAATTTGCCGATCGTTAATAACGGACGCGGTCGCCGTCGCCGATCGGTTCGCTGGATTCCGTAACGTACGATTCGTCCGGCATCAGACCGTCCGCCACGACCGTGTCGCCGTTCTCATCCTTGACGGTGATATAGGTTTTGCTGACATAATAAGCGGTGCCGAGCGGGCCGTCCTTCTCGGACACCGTGTACACGAAATAGCCTTCATTGTCTTGTTCCAGCACGTCCTTCGGAATTTGCATCCCGAACGACTTGCTCTGGTTCACGATATGGACGGAGGCCTTCAGCCCCGGCTTCAGTGCGGCGTCCAACACGTCGAAGGTGATCCGTTTGTTGCCGCTCTCCGCCTCCGCCGCATCCTCGATTTCGGAAATGCTCCCTTCCACGGTTCTGCGCGGCTCTTCGTCGAGCTGAACCTTGACCGCATCGCCGATGCGGAGCATCGAAGCGTCGTCGCCGTCCGCCGTAATGGAAAATTGGTAGCCGGAGGAATCGTCGGCGACTTCGACGACCGGCTGTCCGCGGCCCGCGGAGGCGCCCTCGGAGGCGTTGACCGCCGTAACGACGCCGTCGACGGGCGATTTCAGCGTGCCGCCTTCGGCGATCAGCTTCTGCAGGTCGGCGATTTTGCGCTCCTGCACCTGCATGTCCAGCTGCTGCATTTCGATGTCGCGCTTCTGGTTGTCGATGCCGACGGGATCGCCTTCCCGCAGCATCGTTTTGAGCTGGTCGGCCATTTTGTCCAGCTGCAGCTTCTGCTGCTCGTAGCGGGTCCGCTCGTCCTGCAGCGTCCGCTCCGTCGATGACGTATCGAACGTGACGAGCGGGTCGCCCCGCTTCACCCGGTCGTTCTTGCTCTTCAAGACCCGCTCGACCTTCCAGTCCCCTTCCGGATACAACTGGGCCGTCTGCCCAGGCTCCAGAAAGCCTTCGCCCGTCACGGTCAAATCGAGCCCGCCCGTATCGGGCTTGTCGACCGACACCTTGGGCAGCGACAAGCCCTGTATCGTATTGGACAGAAACGTAAGCGCGAGAAGGCCGAGGAAAAAAAAGCCGATCAGCCAGCGAAGCGCCTGTTTGCGTCGTTGCATGTTCGAATGATCACCTCCCCCTTCGTTTAATGAGCCCGGCGTCAGCCTTTGATGCCCGACATTTGAATGCCCTCCACCAGATGCTCTTCGCCGTAGAGGAAGAGAAAGACCACCGGCGTCATGTAGAGGACGGAAGCCGCGAACGCGACCCCCCGCGCCCCTTCGGCGATATTCGCCAGGTAGACGGACAGCGGCTGGCGGACCGTCTCGGCCAGAAACAAAATCGGCTGCTCCACCATGTTCCAGTTATCCACGAACGACAGTAGGATGAGCGCCGCCACCCCCGGCCTCGCGAGCGGCAGCACGATATGCAGGAAGGCCCTAAGATAGCCCGCGCCGTCGATCTTCGCCGCCTCCAGATAGGCGTCCGGTATGCCCGACATGAATTGCCGCATCAGGAAGACGCCGAACGAGGCGAAGATGCCGGGCAGCACGATCGCGCCGTAATGGTTCAATAGGCCAAGCTTATCCGCGACGAGATAGTTCGGGACGAGCGTCACCTGGAACGGCATGAGCATCGTCAGCAGGTAGACGAAGAAGAGCTTGTCTCTTCCGGGAAAAGCCAGCTTCGCGAACGCGAATCCGGCCAACGTGCCGACGGCCGCCTGCCCGAGTATGATCGGCAGCGTCAGCTTGACCGAGTTCCAGAAATGCAGCAAAAACTTCGGCCGCTTCAGCAGCACTTCGCCGAATTGGGACAGCGAGACCTGCTCCGGAATGAGGCGGATGGCCGCATGCTTGCCGGCTTCTGCGGAATCGCCGCCGCCAAGCGCCTCGTAATGGCGGCCGATCTCATCCTCTGACATGAACGAGTTGGTTGCCGTCAGCACGACGGGGAACAGCATCGCCGCCGCGAGCAGGCCGAGAAAGACGAATTTGATGCCGGTCAACGCGTTTCGCATTGCAATCGTCATTGTTCGAGCGCCCTCCTTGACCGTCGTTCCGCCGCAAACAGGACGTACACCGTCGCCCCGATCACGATCGCCAGCAGGACGGCCGCCGCCGTCAGCTTCGGATAGTCCAGCGCCTGAAACATGTTGTTCATAAAATGCTGCAGCGTGTAGATCGTGTCATACGGGTAGGGGCCTGCTACCAGGTACGTTTCGCGGAACACCTTGAACGACGAAACGATGCTCATGACGATGACGAAGAACGACGTCGGCGCGAGACCCGGCACCGTAATAT
The DNA here is from genome assembly GCF_014705655.1 of Paenibacillus arenilitoris. Taxonomy (GTDB): domain Bacteria; phylum Bacillota; class Bacilli; order Paenibacillales; family Paenibacillaceae; genus Pristimantibacillus; species Pristimantibacillus arenilitoris. The sequence continues at coordinate 47,038 of NZ_JACXIY010000029.1, forward strand.
GCCGGAACTTGCGGATCGCGCCCGCGCCGTCGATCGACGCCGACTCGTACTGCTCCGCCGGAATGTTGGCAAGGCCCGCGAGAAATACGATCAGGTTGTAGCCGGCGTTTTTCCACAGAAAGACGAGCAGCATGACGGCGAGCGCCCACCCGGTATTCATCCAGTCGACGGGCTCGACGCCCCATTTCAGGAACAGGCCGTTCACCGCTCCGTTCCACTGCAGCAGCGTCTGCCACACGAGAATGATAGACGCGACGGGCACGACCATCGGCAGCAGGAACATCGACCGGAACGTCTGGCGGAAGGGCAGCGCCCCCTTAAGCAGCATGGCAAGGCCCAGAGATACCGCGAAGAGCAGCGGCACGCTGACGCCGGCGAACATCAGGGAGTTCACGAAGGCTTTGCGGAAGGAGCCGCTCGCCCATAACGCCCGGTAGTTGTCGAAGCCGACGAGGTTGCCGTTCACGGGATTGTCTATTATCGAATAATAGGCGACCGCCCCGAACGGAATAATGAAAAACAGAAGAAACCCGGCAAGGCTCGGCGCAAGGAACAGCAGCACGAATGGCGCGTCCCGCCGGTATTGTCGATGCCGTCTCAAATGACCGCCTCCTTTCAAGGGCTCGCTTCGTACGCGCTTTGGCCGCTGGCACGATCCCATCATAGTCGCTTTGTGTGACAGCCGTGTGACAGCGCCAACCGTGACAAACGCGTACAAGCTCGCTTACAATAAGGCTGTAAAAATCGATTCGGAAGCAACGAAGGGGAAGGACGGGTCCGTATGAAACCGAAAGTGCTCATCGTCGAGGACGAACGGCGCCTCCGCGAGCTGGTCGCCGATTATTTGGAGGAGGAAGGGTTCGATTGGCGCGAGTGCGCGCGGGGGGACCTCGCCTTGGACGCGTTCCGGCAGCATGCGCCGAATCTCGTCATTCTCGATATTTTGATGCCGGGGCTGGACGGCTACGACGTCTGCGAAGCGATCCGGAAAGAGTCGGACGTGCCGATCGTGTTCCTGACGGCCAAGTCCGAGGAGGACGACAAGCTGCTCGGGTACGATCTGGGCGCCGACGATTACGTGACGAAGCCCTTCAGCCCGAAAGTGCTCGTGGCGAAAATAAAAGCGCTGCTGAAACGGGCGGAGACGGCGAAGCTGGCCCTTCCTCCCGCAGCCGAAGCGGAACGGATGGAAATGGACGGGCTGTCGCTCGATATGACGGCGAGAGAAGCGGCGCTGAACGGCAAGCCCCTCGAGCTGTCGCCCAAGGAATTCGATCTGCTGCTCCATTTCGCGCGCAACCGCAACCGCGTCCTCAGCCGCGATATGCTGCTGGACGCCGTATGGGGATACGACTACGAGGGGTATGTCCGGACGGTCGACACTTACGTGAAGCGGCTGAGGCAGAAGCTCGGGGATCGGGCGGACCTGATCGTTACGCTGCGGGGCAACGGGTACCGGATGAAGGTGGCGCCGTGACCAAATGGCTATCCTCCGTCGCGTTCAGGCTGTTCGCCGTCACCTTTCTGGTCATCATGCTGCTGCTCGGGACGCTGCTCGCCGTGCTGGCCGGCAGCTTCGGCTCGTTCTACGAGCGGCGGCAGATCAAGGATATCACGGTGCAGATGAGCGCGATCCGGGACCGGTACGCGGCGGAAGGAAGCCAGTCCGTTAACAGACGCGGATTCCCTCCTTATTTTTTTCGATTCGAAGACGACTATTATGCGCTAACCTCGCTGGTGACCTTGAGCGAGGGAAAAATTCTTGTTCAACGGGACAGGCAGAAGGACGTCGATATTTCAGAAAACGAAGCTTCGGGCGGTTGGCCGCCTAATCCCCTGTTTCAGCTGCCGGCTCCAGGTCCCGAGGAACAACATTTCAGACTTACGCAAGCCCTGCAGGAATGGCACAGGGACGAACAGGCTTTCGCCCGGGTGATGATGGAGCGGGAGACGCTGGTGTACCGTTCGGAGGGAGAAGGATTGTCCGCATACGGATCGGATCAGCTGATCGCCGTCGCTCCGGTCGAGACCGACGGGCAAGGCGGCGGAACCGTCATCTTCGCCGTCTCGTCGCTGCAGCCGGTCATCGGGGCCGCGAGCGCCATACGCGACTTCTCATGGTATGCGTTCGGCATCGCGTTCGCGCTTATGCCCGTGCTCGTCTTTCTGTACGCCGGCATTCTGACCCGCCCTCTCCGTTCGCTCAACGAGCTGGCCGGCAGGCTGGCGACGCTGGACTTCTCCTCTCGCATCCGCTGGCGGCGCAAGGACGAGATCGGCGAGCTGGCCAGGACGTTCGACTTCCTGGCGGACAACCTGCAGACGGCGCTGGCCGAGCTGCACGAAGCGAACGAGAAGCTGAGGGAGGATATCGAGCGGGAGAAGGCGCTGGAGCGGATGCGCCGGGACTTCGTGGCCGGGGTGTCGCATGAGCTCAAAACGCCGCTCAGCCTGATCGGAGGTTATGCGGAGGGCTTGCAGGATAATATCGGGGACGGCGCCAAACGGGCGAGGTACGCGGAGGTCATTCTGGACGAGACGCGCAACATGTCCGCGATCGTCGCCGACATGCTGGATTTGTCCCAGCTCGAATCCGGCCAGTACCGGCTGGTCCGGGAGCCGTTCGATGCGGCGGAGCTGATCCGGGAATCGGCCGAACGCGCGGAGACGCTCGGGGCGGCGGGCGGCGTCCGGGTATTGACGGTGCTGCCCGCGGAAGCGGATGGCAAGGTCGAGGTGGACGCGGACCGGTTCCGGATCGGCCAGGTGCTGACCAATCTGGTCACGAACGCGGTGCGGCATGCGCCGCCCGGTGGAAAGGTGACGGTAGCGGCCGTACGGGACGGCGGGGAATGGCGGATTGCCGTCCATAACGAGGGGGATCCGATTCCGGAGAAGGAGCTCCCGCGGATCTGGAGCCAGTTCTACCGCGTCGACAAATCGCGCGCCCGCGAGAGCGGCGGCACCGGCATCGGGCTTGCGATCGTGAAGCAAATCCTCGAGCTGCACGGCAGCCGGTACGATGCCCGCAACGAACGGGGAGGCGTGACGTTCGCCTTCACGCTTCCCGCGAAAGCGCCGCGGCGGCTGCCGCAAGCGAAACCTTGATCGCGGCTTTCTTCGTCCGGCCGCGCAGCGCTTCCGCCGGCTCGTCCGCGAGCCCGCCTAAGCTGCCGATCTCGAGCAGCGCCGCCTTGGCCGCCTCCTCCGCGAGCCGGCCGTCTTGCAGCATGAAGTAGGCAACTTGATAGGCGTACGGCTCCAGCCGTCTCAGCATTTCAACCTTCTCGGGGCTAACGGCGGTTATCGTCGTATCGCGCATGATCAGCCCTCGGACCGAGCGGCAATCGATAAATTGAGCAGATGGAGATTTTCGATCATCTCCTGTTCCGTCTGCTTGCGCTCCCCGGTCTCGACGATCCTGCCCTTGTACAGCAGCTCGCCGGTCGCCAGATCCAGGACGGCCGCTCCCGGAATGCCAATCGGATCGACGGTCGTCAAGTAAACGCGGCCGCCGTGAATTTGGACGATATTGATATCCGCGCCCAGCTGTCCGGCGGTTACCGTCGCATAAGCGTTCTCCCGCTCCTTCGTCTGCAGGTCGACTCTCGACAATACGACGCGCTGCGGGCCATATTCCGCGTCGTACAAATACTCCTGCTGCACGCTATGCGCTCTTTGGGCTTCGCCGGCCGTCTGCCAGAGCGGCTCCGGCAACTCGGCGTATTCGCCTGTGCGATACGAGTAGGCATAATGCTTCTCGCTAAGCTTATCGCCCACTACCCCGGCGTTCTCGCCCGTTCGATCGATTCGATATTCTTTCGCGACGATGAACACCGTATCGTTCGGCGCGGCAACGCGATCGGAAGCGACGAGCTCGAGATGAACATCCTTGTTCTCCTCGTTCATGGGCCAGCCTCCCAATATCGACTCCCGCAGCATCTCTCCCGTATGGATGTCAAATATGCAGACCACATATTCCATCGAGACGCCCATGCCCTTATAATTCGAGAACAGGACATGCACCTCGTCTCCTACGCGCTGCACGTCATGCACGGACAGCTGACTGTCGTCGGGCGGTTCCTTAACCGTCCGCTCGAATTTCGTCGCCTTGCCCGTATTTTCGCGAAGAATCGATAGCCTGACGACGGACGATTGGTCGCTTTCTCCCAAATTTTTCGTATCCGATTCGGCGTAAATGACCAGCTCGTCATCGCGGTAGAAGCCGCGCTCGTTCCCTTTGCCGCGCATGAACGATTTGTGATCGTCGATCAGCTGCCGCATATCCGGATCGTGATAGAACCATGACCCCAATCCCAGCATCTCGCTGCGGTAGGTTCTATTCTTTTGTCCTCCGTATTCGCTCCCGCTGCTGGTCACGCTCAAGGGTTGCGAGCGCATATCGCCGTATTGAGAGCCCATGAGACGAATGACTTCGCCTTCCGCGGGATCCCCTTGCACCGTTTCAAGCCTATATTCGGGCAGATGATTGCGGCTGCCGAACGCATAATAACCGCCGATCCCGCTTATCGCGAGCACGGCTATAAGAATGGATATCCCGTAACGCCTCATAACCTTTCCCTCCAAATCGTTATAACCCTGCGCCCGCTCGGCGGCATTGGCCTACACCGTAATCTTCCTGGCCAGGAGCCTCGTTCCAAGCCATACCGACACCCCGCCGACAAGCGCGCACATGGCGAGCTCGATCGCATACACCTCTGCCGGGTAGAAATAGGTGTACGGCACTTCCACGCCAAGAAAAATAATCGGGAACGCGACCGCGAGCGCGCATGCGCCCAGGTACAGCAAGCCGTACAAGATCCCGATGCCGCGGTAGCTCCGCTCCAGCAGTATCGCGGTGAAGATCGCCAGCACCACGATCGTTCCGAGTCCGTAGCTGTACAGGAACTGCTCGAACTTCCGCGGAATCAGCTCCGCCAGCGCCTGATTGATGCCGATGACGTCCACGATATGGGAATCCGCCCTCAGATCCGCGGGAACGACGAGCTTGAAGACGAGATGCTCGATCGGCAGCAGCGCCAGCTGGAACGAGACCATCCCGAAGACGAACAGAAGAAACGCGGTTAACTTGGCAAAATAAAGATTGCGCCGCGCCGACGGCAGCATGAGCAGCCGGTAGATGAACGTGCTGCGCCCGATCCAGTCGCGGTACCAAATGATAAATACATACAACCCGAGCACCGCCATGCTGAGCAGCATCGGCAAAATGAACCAGAGCTGCGTATTGAACATCGCCCACTCGAACGTCAGCAGATCCGGCGCGGGGGCCGGGATGGAGCTGTTCCCTATATCTTGCGGCAGCCGATATTCCCGTCTGGACAGCTCAGACGCGAGCGTCGCGATTAACCCCCCGAATTGGAAAATCGCCGTAATGCCCATCAGCGCGGCAATTACCCAGCGGAAACGGTGCACCTCCATGTGCACCAGCTTCAAATAACTCATGCCCGGTACACCTCCCTCATAACGTCGATGACCGACTTGCCTTCGGCGCCGCGCATCTCGTCGCAGTCGAACGCCCGCTCGACCTTCCCGCCTTGCAGCAGCACGGCCCGATCGATCAGATGCTCCATTTCCCCGATCTCATGCGTCGTGAACAGCACGCCCCGCCCTTCGATCAGCTCGCTCGTGAACACTTCCGTAATCGCTTCTCGGCTGAACAGGTCGATGCCCGCGAACGGTTCGTCCATCAGAATATAATCCGAATCCTGGCTAAGGCCGAGCAGCAGATTGAACTTCGCCGCGGTTCCCTTCGACAGGCTGCCGATCCGGTCCGAATACGACAAGCCGAAGAACCGCATCAGCTCGCCCGCGCGCTCGCCGTTCCAGCCGGCGTAGAAATCCGCCATGAAGCGGTGCGCCTCGATCAGCTTCATGCCGGACGGCATCGTCAGGCGGTCGGGGACGAAGGCGACCTTCTCGTACAGCTTAGGGCCCGGCGCTTGTCCGTCAATGCGGATCGAGCCGCCCGCGATCGGCGTCAGCCCCATGATCGCCTTCAGTATCGTCGACTTGCCCGCGCCGTTTAAGCCGATGAGGCAGGTGATTTGCCCCTTATCGGCGGCGAAGGTCACGCCGCTTAGCACGTCGCGGCGGCGGTACCGCTTGCGGATGTCCGTCACCTCAATCATGCTCCGGCGCCTCCTCGTATTTCCGTTTGACCAGCTGCAGCAGCTCGTCGATCGGAACGTCGATTTTGCGCACGGACGCCACGAACGCCTGCACCGCCTCGCCGAGCAGTTCCGCCCTGATTCGGCTCAGCACCTCCGCGTCGCTCGTCACCTTGCTGGGCGAGTTTCCTTCCGTCATAATCAACCGCTGCTCCTCCATTTCCTTATAAGCTTTCTGCACCGTGTTCGGATTGATCTTCATCAGGGCGCCCAGCTCCCTCCTCGAGGGAACGACCTGCCCCGCCGATAGACGTCCCGTCGCGATTCGCTCTTTAAAATGCCGGACCACCTGCAAATAGACCGGGTCCCGGCTATTGAACGGAACTTCCTTCCACTCGTCGCCCGTGTTCATCGCGCTACCTCTCATTCGTCGCCAAGTGTGTGTACTATGTGGTTCATACACCATAACTGTATTATGCACACAGTACACTTTCGTGTCAATAGCTCCCGGAAGCGAGAACGATTGGACGCCTTCGTCGGAAAATAAATCTTTTCTAGTTTGTGATTTTAATCACAAACTTCGGAGGCAGCCGGTTGTATACTTAAGCCATCAAGAAAACAAAGAAGGTGAATCCGATGGAACGGAAATCCTCCCCATCCCGCCAATCGGCGGAGCGCTTATCTTCCCTTAGCCGGTCAACGAAACTGGATCGAAATCGAAACGAAGCTTAAACCATCATACGGGAGTGAACGATCATGATGAAATTTTGGAGAGAAAATGGATGGGCCGCCGGCTTGCTGACACTGCTCCGCTTCTTCCTCGGCTGCCAATGGCTGACTGCGGGATGGCACAAGCTGACGGGCGACGCGCCGTTCGACGCGACGGGCTTTCTTAAGGGGGCGCTCGCGAATCCGGTCCTCGACAAAGCGACCGGGGAAGCCGTTTACCCGACGTTCAATGCGTTCCTCGAAGCGTTCGCGCTGCCGAACGTGAAGCTGATTAACCTGCTTATCCCTTGGGGCGAATTTCTGGTCGGGCTCGGCCTCATCCTCGGCACCTTGACGGTAACCGCCGCGTTCTTCGGCCTGCTGATGAACTTTATGTTCATGTTCGCCGGCACCGTAAGCACGAACCCTGGGCTGACGCTGCTCGGCTTCCTGATCGTCGTGGCGGGAGCCAATGCCGGCCGCTTCGGGGTTGACCGGTACGCGCTGCCCCTGCTGCATAGATGGCTCGATCGCCTCTTCCGCCGCAAGCCGAAGCTGCCCGCGGACGGCGCGGGGCTGCAGCATTGACAGTGTTATCCACAAACTTGTGCACAATCTATCCACAAAATAAAGGAGCCATCTCAAAGGTCAGACTGTGACCTGAGAGATGGCTCCTTTAGCAACTTTCCTTCGGAGTCCCTGTCGCGCTTCCTTTATGTCCGCTCAGCCCCGCGTCCAATTCCCGCAGCCGCTCTAGCCAGCCCGTACACCATCAAGTACCCGGTGCTGATGATAAAAGTCGGCGACTCCAGCACGGAGTGGATCTCCGTCATATACACAGTGTTGTCTATCATGGTCCGTACGGCGGACGCGGAGATGACGGTTGAGGCTAGGAAAATCGCGATTGCGGCGAGGCTGCCGAACAGCTTCCTTCCCGTATTGCTCCGGTAGCTGATCCATCCGACAATCGCGGCTGCAATCGCAAGCCCGGCGCCGATAAGGATGATGAGCGCATTCATATTTCATTCACCTCTTTTACAGCTTGAGGCAAATGACCTAATCTTATACGGCAATAATTGACATACGAGCATGATCATTATCATTGACGGCCAACCGACTAAAGAATCGGAGCAGCACATGAATAAATGAACTTCATCATCTAGCAGTAGTATATCTCGGGCGACAATAGCTCGATTGGTCCAGAAGATTTTGTGACGCGGATAATAACTTGAACAGCTTCAATGGGAGGAACCGGTATAATTCTCTTGTGTCCAATCGTTCTGCCGATATGTACGACAGCGCTTTGATGTAGAACCGGCGCTTTAACCGCAATCTCGAATTCCTCGACATGCTCGCCCAATGTCAGGTCCTCTCTGAGAATGACATGGTTAATCAGCCTTCCCTTGTCCAGCTTGATGCTGAATCCGTTCTCCGTTTTCTCAACGGTACTGTCAATGGGATTTGCGAATTTTCTTCTTACCTCGTTACCGAATTCGATCAACCTTGACGCATCCACCTCCGGAAGCAGGCCTCTCCTGTCCGGACCGATATTGATCAGGAAATTGGCGCCTCTGCCGACGGAGTAATAATAAATACCCATCAGTTCCTCGACGCTTTTCACATGGTCGGTGTCATATTCACTGTAAAACCATTGATCGCGCATCATAAAGTCGCATTCGGCCGGCAGAAATTTTTGTTCGGAAAGACTGCTCGCCTCATCCGTCATCACGGAGAAGTCCAGTTCGGATACCAGGTTCGAATTGTTGAAGTGCGCGATGCCTCCCTCGTTGCCTACCCAGCGTACATCCGGATCCCACATGTTGAAGATAAGAATTTCCGGCTGCATCATACGGATCGCCTGAATAATTCTCGGTTCATCATAGTCATGCCCTTCCGAACCGCAGCCGTCGAACCAGAGATAATCGATTTTGCCGTAACCGGTCAGCAACTCGCCGATCTGGTTAATAAAATAGTCGTCATGCTCTTTCGGTGAACGTTCCGTATAACCCATTTCGGCAGGCGAGTAATAGAGACCGACTTTGATATCATGTTTGCGGCAGGCCTCGACGAATTCCTGTACAACGTCTCCCTTGCCGCCCTTCCAAGGGGTATTGTGGACGCCGTACTCCGTATATTTCGACGGCCAGTTCGCAAATCCGTCATGATGCTTGCAAACCAAAATCGCATATTTCCCGCCGGCAGCCTTTACGGTTCGAATCCAGCTTTCACAGTCCAGCTGTACCGGATTAAAGCCCTCAAGGGGCATGGGCTTGCCGTCCCAGTCCCGGTGCCCTTCATAGAATGTACGGATGCCAAAGTGGAAAAAGACTCCGATTTCCCAGCTCAAAAACTCCAGTTGTTGTCTGGTTGGCAAAAGTTGTTCTTTCGTCGGCAAAGTGTTGCTCATGACATCTCCTCCAATTTATAAATTTTCCGGCAAGCTATCCTTTAATGGCTCCTACCATGATGCCTTTGATGAAGAAACGCTGCATATACGGGTATACCAGCAGTATCGGAATGGTCGTGATCATGGTTACCGTAATTTGCACGCCGCGCGGCGTCAGACTTTTCTCCATCGTTCTCTTATAATCCTCGATATTGCCGCTCTCCTGGAGAAGCCTCGCAAGCGTCTGTGCCTCGTTAAGGTATTCGTAAAGCGTAAGCTGCAACGTTCTCAGATTATCCGAGCTGACGAAGATGTAATTGTCAAACCAGGAGTTCCAGTTGCCTACGGCGGAAAATACGGCGATCGTTGCGATAATCGGAAGGCACAGCGGCATGATGATTTTAGAAAATATCGTAAAATAACCCGCTCCATCGAGCATGGCCGATTCCTGAAGCGAGTCTGGCAGCGACTCGATAAAGGTTTTGATCAGAATGACATTGAAGGCTGCGATCGCGCCCGGAATGATATAAACGAAAAAATTGTTCAAAAGCCCATAATTTTTGATCACCAGGTAGTAAGGAATCAAACCGCCGCTTACATACATGGTCACCAGGAGCATACGATATAAAAATTTCCTTCCGGGCATTTCCGTTCTCGAGAACAAATAGCCAAGCAGCGCATTCAGAAATACGCTCAAAGCCGTACCCGTTACGGTTCGCATCACGGAGATAAAGAACGCATTGTATATGCCCTCCAGCTCCATCACTTTTTTGTAGTTGAAGAGCGTGAACCCTCTCGGAAACAGCGTAATTCCTTTTGCCGCAAGCGAAGGCTCGCTTATGGAATAAACAAGCATATACCAGAACGGGTACAAGCAAAGAATAATTAGCAATGCAAAAAATGCATAGTTGACGATATCAAACACCGTTCCGCCTAATGTACGACCGTATATTTTCATTCCCCACACCCCGATCAGAAAATACTTGAGCCTCTGACCTTCTTGGTAATGATATTCGCAATCACAAGAAGGATGATGCTGACAACCGACTTCAGTATTCCTACCGCAACGCCATAGGAATAGTCATGGTTGCTAATGCCGAGCCGGTAGACGTATAGATCAAGCACCTCAATGTTGTCGGCGGTCAAAGCATTCTTGTAGACCAAATATTGCTCCAAGCCAACGTTCAAGAAGTTTCCGATGCCGAGAATAAGCAAAACGATATAGGTGGGCATCAGGCCCGGAAGCGTGATGTGCAGCGCCGACTTGAATCTGCCCGCACCGTCAATGACGGCCGCTTCATACATTTCCTGATCGATTGAACTGATGCTGGCGACATAAACGATCGCGCTCCAGCCAAGCCCTTTCCAAATCCCGAGAACGGTCTGAAACCAATAGACGGCTTCGCCGTTGGTTAGAATATTGGTCGGGTTTGACACCAATCCGAGAGAAAACAATATCTGATTCAGTAAACCTTCTGTGGAAAATATCATAAACGTAAGCGAAAACACGATAATCCAGCTTACGAAGTTAGGCAGCGTCGTTGCGGTTTGAACGAACATTTTAAACCGTTTGAACCTGATTTCGTTCATCATTATGGCAAAAATCATCGGCAGAGGCGAGAGCGCAAGACCGATAAATGCAAAAATCAACGTGTTCTTCATGACGCGGATCATGTCCGCTTTGTCCGTGAAGATCAACTCAAAAAACTTGAAGCCTACAAACTCGTTCTCAAAAAGCGGAATGCCCGCCTTATAGTCGAAGAAAGCATAAATCCATCCGAACAATGGCATGTAGCTAAACAGAAACACCAATGCCATCAATGGAATCGCCATATACAGCAAGCCATATCGAGCATTATTCCTGTAATTCATAGTTCACCAGCTTTCTGTTGTAGGAACAAGGTGAGAAAGCCGCAAAATTTGGCGGCTTTCTCACTATTCGGCTTTTCTTGCCGATCATTATTTTTTATCTACAGACATGACATACTCCCTTGAAGCGTTCCATTGCTGCTGCCACCACTGCCAGGCCTTATCCGCTCCGGCGGCATTGATATCTTTGATAAATTTGTCGCGAGCTGCGTTGAACTCCTCGTCATTCTTGGCCATAACGAGCGTCGGGATGGCCTTTGTCGCGATTTCGTCCATCTTGGCGTCAATCCGCGAAATGTCGGACGGCGCGCCTCCGATTCCAATATTAATGGTGGCTGCAAGCGAGCTGCTCTGGTCGAAATGTTTGCCTTCGGCAACCATGTTCATCTGAAGCTGTCCGGGATATTCTACATTGTAGTGCTTGGCAAAGTCCTTTTGCAGAGGCGACAGAGTAGCTAAGAGCGCTTCCTTGGTTTGAAACAGATCATAGGCGTAACCATCCGGGTGCTTGGATTTCCCTCCCGCGCCTATGATATTGTGCATGCTTCCGATCCCGGTCTTGGACCATTCGTCGCTATTTCCTGAATTGCGCAAGTCGATCGTACTTTGCATAATCGTCGGTACGCCGTCCTTATACTCCCAGTGCTTGCCTTCGACTCCCGAGTAGTGAAGACGGTTGCCTTCCGGGCTGTCGAGGAAATCAAATAATTGTACCGCTTTTTCAATATTCTTCGATGTGGAAGTAATGAACATTTCCTTATCGCCCCAGCCGGCGATTGGACGTTCGCCATACCATGAATATTGGCCTTCCGCAGGAATCGCCATAAAACCTTTTATGGTATTCGGATCCGCTTGCTTCATCGCTTCATTGTATTTGCCTACGTCCCAGGTAATCTTGGCGCCAACATACTGGCCTCTTGCGGCTTTTTCATTCATTTCCTCGGACTTCATGGTGAAGCTGTCCGGATCGAAGAGTCCTTCGCGGTTGAGCCGGTTAAACAGCTTCATCGCCGCCCAGAACGGAGACTTATCCACATCGAGGTAGTTTTGGATCAGAGAGTTGTCCTTGACGCTCGATGCGTAACCCCAAGTTGTGTTGTTCACGTAACCCATGGTTGCAAATTTGCCAATGTTCCATTGCCACAGCCCGTCCGCACCCGGGATCCCCATGCCGTAAACCTTTTGACCAGTCTCGGTTTCGGGTTGCAAATCCCTCATCTGCTTCAGTACATGGATGTAATCGTCATCGTTTGCAATCTTGGGCGCGCCGAGCTGCTTGAACAGATCCCAACGAACGACGTAGCCTGCCCAGCCTTCCGAACCGATATCCCCGCCTTCCAAACTGGTGTTGGGCGTACGGAAGTATAGCTTCCCGTCTTCATTGCTTAAGAACTTGCGGACGATGTCGTTTCTAGTCGTGTAGGAATCGATGTTTGTACCGTACTCGTCAAGGTAGTCGTCCAGCGGCACCGCAAGCTTTGAATCAAGAACCTGTTGAACATAACTTACAGGAATGGCCATCATATCGGGAAGATCGTTGCCAGCCAGCGCAAGGTTCAGCTTATCCATATCATAGATTTCCCATTCGAGCTTGATGTTCAGTTTTTTTTCAATTTCGACCGTCATATCATCCGGCCACCATTTCTCGTCCATGAGATTGCTCCCGCCGAGCGCGCCGAAGGTGAGCGTGACCGTTTCGGAATTTTCTCCGCTTGGCTGATTTGAATTTGAGTTTGGATTCGGGGAATTCGTGCAAGCGGCCATAAGCATTCCAACCATGGATATAATGACCATAGAATTGATGAATTTCTTTGCCTTCATATTAAATCTCCCCCTTTGTTAAGGTTGTATGTAAAGCGCTTACTTCTCTTTAACAATAACAAAAACGGCTATAGGGGAACTATAACCGTTTTTACCGACTTTTTGTATGATCTACAGATTCTTGGACTTTTTTATGATTGATTTTAACGATCACTCTCGTACCGCGGCCTTCCGTCGATTCGATCGCCAGTCCGGATTCGTTTCCAGCCGCAAGCTTAACCCTTTTATTGACATTGATCAGCCCTATATGCGTTTCACTGAGGCCTTCCTCGTCACTGGCCATAATCTCCCTTGAAAATTTACTATTATAGTCATCTGCCAATAAAGGATCCATTCCTGCTCCGTCATCGGAAACGGCAATAGTTAAAATGTCTCCGTCCGTAATAAGAGCTATTCGAATAAACAGCTGTTGATTTTGAATGAAAGCGTGTTCAAAACAATTTTCAATGATCGGCTGGAGTGAAAACCTGGGTATCCTGTTGCTCTGAACTTGCTCGATATGACCGGCGTCCCCATACTCGACAACATGCTCAACCTGATTGCCGAACCTCAACTCCATTAGATGGAGATAATTTTCAATGAATTGCAGCTCTTCTTTGACTGTCCAGAGAAACTGCTGCGAGCTGAATACAGGCCGCAACAGTTTAATCAGCACGATAAGCGCATCCGCTACGTTGTCTGCGCCGGAGAGCGTTGCCATCCATCTAATCGACACGATCGTATTATAAAAGAAGTGCGGCTTGATCTGATTTTGAAGGGCGACCAACTCCAGCTTATGCTTTTCTCTTTCCATCATTTTGCTATTCTCCATAAGAGAATGAATGTTGTCCAGCATATCGTTAAATGCAGAACCTATGACATCAATCTCATAAACGCCGGTATTGCGGTTTGTTTTCTGCATCAAATCCCCTTTACCGACTTTTCGAATGACCTTTAGAAGAGCGTTTAGCGGCTTCGTAACAATCATAAGCCCTATCGAGTAAAGCACTACGATTAAAATCGCCACACCGATTGCGACCAGAATCATGATTGGCTTGATGATAGAGACGTTTTGTTGATAAAACGATACAGGCATGGTTTTTATAATCCACCACCCTGTTGTTTTCAAGCGATAATAGACAACCTGATTTCTTTCATGATTTGAAGATACCTCGAAGCTTCCTAATTGGGTACTTTTGTCGATATCGTCAAAATAGTAGGGGACTTCGCCGAACCTGTCAAGGTTCGTGCCTGAGAATAGTCTGCCCTGTTCGTCCAACATAACGATTTCGCTGTGTTCTTCGCTTAGCTGACCGTAATATTGGCGCAGGACGCTTTCTTTAAGCGACACGAGCAGGACGTCTCCGAAATTTTTGGAATTCCGTTTCTTTTCGATTGATCTAATTCCGGCAATGAATATATCGGAAGACTGAAGAGCCCCTTTGGCGGCGCTCTGTGAGAAATATACTTTCGGAAACTGTGTAGCCCACACGATTTTCCCTGGATTATGAATGGCTTCAGTATATTCTTTGGTTGAATAAAAAGGGTGATAACGATTGTTTGAAAAGAATGTCCGATGATAGGACGATCCGCCTATCGCCCCGTCGTGCTTAAAAATGATAGCAGCCTTCATAAAATCATAAGAAGCAAGCATTTTATCCAATTGGATGATCAGTTCTTTTTTTCCCTGTACTTTTTCTATTTCCCCTAGTTCATTATTGTGGATAAACTCCTGAACGGATTCCATGTTCTGCACCGACAGAGAAAAGGCCAACGTATTGCTCAAAAGCAGTTCTATGCTTGTTTCTACCTTTGAAAAGCCTTCAACCGTTGATTTTTCGTTTTCCTTCAGCATGATATCGGTTACAAATTGAATGATGATCGTAAACCCAATGGTCAGAGACATGGTAATCACAATCAGAGTGATAAGGAGCATTCTATATTTGATTTGGCCGAATAATAACGATAGCTTCATGCTCAACCCTTTTTCTCAGTTCTAAACAGCATTTTTCTCCACTTGCTGGGACTTACGCCGATTTTATCTCTAAACATTCTGCTGAAATAAGCTTCATCATTAAATCCGCAAATAGCTGCAATCTCGCTGATCGGCAAATCGGTCGACTCTAATTTCGATTTCGCGCGTTCAAGCCTGAGATGATTTAAGTACATAATGAAGCTGATTCCTGTTTCTTGCGAGAAGAGATTGGAAAAATAATTCGTGCTTAGCCCTACCATCGCAGCAGCTGCATTCAGGGTTATATCTTGGCTTGAATTGTTTTCAAGATAGTTGATGATCGATTTGATTTCGCTTCTGAAAATTTGATTTCTTCTAGAATGCTCATATTTGAGATCGTCAAAATAGATGCATTCGAATAGTTCCGGCTGTCTGTGAATGGTCTGCCCAAATAAATCAATCAGTTCAGGAAGTTCTGACAGGTCATCAAACGTTTTAACCATGATGCCAAATCTGGTGGAACATGTCTTCTCAATCAATTTCCAAACACTCTTTATGTCCTCATGCAGCGAGCTGCTTTTTTTGTATAAGCAGATTAACCTGCTTTCCGTTCTACAGCAGACAATTCCGTCCAATCGTTCCTTAAACATTTCCATGATGGTCGGGATCAGTCTTTCCAACTTACCCTCTACAGGAAGAATGACTTCAAGCAATATGGCATAGTCCTCTGTGTTCCCCAATTTGCTTTTCAAAGTCATAAATGATTTAAAATCGATTTCCTTGCCTATGGCATACTTTTGCAGCAAGCTCTCAAAATTGTTCGGTGAATTTGTATCTCCCTTCTCAAGCTTCTTTCCGGAACCAAGATACTTCTGCTGAAGCTTTGACAATGTGCTTTTCATTTCGCTGTCTGTCATTGTCGCCTTTAGCAGGTAGGAAAAAATGTTGTATTTTGCTGCATTTTTAAGCGTTTCAAAGTCTTCGAGGCATGAAATGACCACGATTTCACATTCGTCATCCTGTTCCCGGATTTTTCGTATGAGCTCGATTCCATCCATTCTTGGCATTCGAATATCCGTAAATACGATATCAGGCCGATGCTCCAGATATAAATCCAGCGCAGAATCGCCATCAGAAGCATCCGCTACAATGGTGAATGGCAGGCAGCTGTTTGAAATGGATACTTTCATTCCAATTCTGACTAAAAATTCATCTTCTGCAATCAAGACGGTCAAATCTTTGTTCATTGCTCCCGGCCCCCTTATTGAATTGGAGTCGTAACCGAAGGTCTTGGGCGAAATAGAGCTGGATATCGAAATCTTACGTGAACTTTTTAAAAAAACGCTTTCAATTGTGCATGGAGTTGAATACAGCAGCAAAAACAACGGAGAGCGAAGAAGTGACAGCCATGGAAAATAACCAAAGATGCGCGTGATGCCTTATGAATGCCCAAAGCGGCTTTTCATGGAGAGGTGCGGCATGACAGGCTGACGGCCTGACGAGGCCCGGTTTTCGGGGCATCGCCGCATCGCCAATCATCATGCCCCACAGAGGCTCCATGTCAAGCCGCTACAGACCAAGCTGATTATATTCTCAATAAGTTCGAAGTAGATGGAATTAGCCTAAACTAGTTTTAACATAATTCCTTTTCATGAGCAATGCGCAGATGCTTTATTTATAAACCGCCAGTCTCCTTATAACGGGCTCTGCCTTGGATTCGCTGCATACAAGCTTGATTGCAGAGATATTCTCCGGAATCCGGGACTTGATGCTGTGTATCCGTTTATGTCCTACGGAAATGCCGCTGCATAGAACGTTCCATACAGACCCGTCCCAGCCAGTTATATCATATTCCATGATCCGTTCTCCGTGACTAATATCTTCCATTATGACAATAGAGGAAATACGATCACCGCTTCCGAGATCGACGGTTAATTCATTTCCTCTTCCCGACGATTCTCCCAGGAGGTTACTCTCGTTGAAAATGTTGTTGATCATCTCTCCGAACCTGGTCAATTGCTCTGCATCCGCATTTGGTACAAGTCCCCGATTATCGATAACCATCCCTAGAAGCAAGTTCGTATTATGGCCTACCGTTTCAAAATACCGCTCTGCAAGGTATTCGGCTGAATAAACCAGGTCGTCCTCGCCCTCTCGCCAGAACCATCCGCCTTGATATGCTAAATGCCTGTCACGGTTTGGCATATCGGATTCAGCCGGAGCCCAGACGGGACCATATGGGTCGCCTATTCTTGTTTTCAGCCTGTCAGCGTGTCCGTCAGAACCGTTCTTCCCGAGATGCGTTGTACTCCAACAAGGATAAGGCGCCCGGCCGTCTTCGTTCCCTACCCATCTCAACAGGGATCGCGTCCCGGGCCGTCCTTGAAAAACATTTGCATTGGGCTGCAGCCTTTTCAACAAAGGATCGATATCGGGGCCCCCCGTCTCGGCAGGCAAAATTCCTCCATCGAACCAAATTTCAAACCATTCACCGTAATTGCCCCATAACTCCGTCAGCTGCCGGATTATGATTTCATTATACTCTTTCTGTTCCGCCTCGTTTCCCGATCGCACCTTACCCGGATCATCCACATTAAAATAGGCATTATTGGCACAGCTATAATACAGCCCCGGTTTAACATCGAACTTCCTGCAAGATTCCATGAATGATCTAACAATATCGCCCTTACCGCTCATCCAAGGCGAATGCCTGATACTGTATTCATGCGCTTCCGTAGGCCATAAACTGAATCCGCTGCTATGCTTGGCAACAAGGACAGCATACTTTGCGCCTGCCGCCTTTGCGGCTTGAATCCATTGGTCGGTGTCAAGCATGCAGGGATTGAAGGTCGAAGCGTCAGGCTGCCAGCCCCATATCTCTCGAAATTGATACTCGGGATTAAAAACCTGGATATCATAATGAATCAAAACACCTATTTCGCAATCCGCCCATTCCACCTGTTCCTTGTTGGGTAAGATTAAACGATTTTCGAGATTCATTGGTACCCCTCCATGTCCTATTTTTTTGGAGTAAGGTCATTTCAGTCATTTCCAATAAATCATAACAAAACACAAGGAACGTCACTATAACCGTTTTTATCAGCTTATTGCATTATATACGGAAGATCTTGGACTTTTCTACGATAGAATTTTTACTGCTCTCTCTTATGTTCGCGTATCCGCCTCGCTACGCCCGTTTGGGGGAAGCTTCGCGCTCCGCCTTGATCCGGACGGTCACGACGGTGCCGGCCCCGAGCTCGGAGGAGACGGCGAGTCCGTAACCGTCGCCGGCGTACAGCTTGATGCGCTCGTTGACGTTGAACAAGCCGTAGGAGCTTCCGCCCCCGGACCCGTCGCCCGGCCCGGGCCGCGCTTCCGTCAGCAGGCTGCCGGCGAGCGCTTCGTCCATGCCGATGCCGTTGTCGGCGATCGCGAACAGCAGATCGCCGCCCTCCTCCCGCACGGAGATCCGGATGAGGCCTTGCCGTCCCTTCGCCTTGCGGATGCCGTGCAGCAGCGCGTTCTCGACGATCGGCTGCAGGATCAGCTTCGGCATCCGGTAGGCGGCAAGCCCTGGCGGCGCCTCCAGCTTGAAATCGAACGAGCCCGGGAAGCGGCTCTGCTGGATCTCGAGGTACACCTCCGCCAGCCTGAGCTCGTCCTCGACGCTGACGATGCCCCTCCCCTTGTTCAAGCTGAGGCGGAAATATTTCGCCAAGCCGTCGATCATTTGGCTGATGTCGGTCGCGCCCTTGCCGATCGCGATCCAATTGATCGTATCGAGCGTGTTGTACAGGAAATGCGGGTTGATCTGTGCCTGCAGCGCCTGAAGCTGGGCTTCGCGCTCCCGGATTTCCGCGGTGTAGTTCTCCTCGACGAGCGTGCGCACCCGGTCGATCAGATGATCGACGCTCCGCTCGAGCATATGGAAATCGCCGTTCATGGCGGGAAGCTCGTTCAAGCCGTCCATGCCGTCCTTCCCGTCCTTCCCATCCTTCCCATCCTTACCGTCCTTGCCCTCCTTGCCCTCCTTGCGGATGGCGGTAATGACGCGGTTGACCCGCCGGTTCATCCCCCGAACGATGATCGCGAGCAGGACGAACGGCAAAATCAGGAACAAAGCGGCGTATTCGAGCAGCGACCGCCACTCCGAGCGCCTGGTCAGCTTGACCGTCGCCGGCGACAGCTGGGTCTCCGTGCCTTGCGCCACAAGCTTCCAGCCCGCAGCGCCTAATGTCGTGTACAGCACGTCGTTCGTCTCGCCGTTCAGCTCCAGCTCCTTCGTGCCTTCCGTCCCTTCGCCGAGCGCCTCCCGCACGGCCGGGTCGACGGCCGTCCCGATCAGGGCCGGATCGGGGTGGTAGACGATGCTCCCGTCCGGCGCCGCAAGATACACCTGCGTGCCGGGCGCGAATTGAAGCTCGGACAAGAGGCCCGACACCAGGCTCCGCTTCACGTCGATCATCAGCACGCCGGACACCTTGTCGTAGTTGTCCGGATCCCGGAGCATGCGGGCGGCGGAGAGGATCGTCTCCTCCCCGCTTCCGAGGTACGATTCCGTGTAGACGCCCGTCCATACGATGCCGCCATTGCCTTCGATAATCTCGTCGAACCACGGCCGGTCCATCAAGCTGTCCAGCGGAAAAAAATTGACGCGTTCGCCCGCGTACAGCTTCGATTTGTCCACGAAAAGCCGCACGTGGAACACGTCGGAGTTGGACTGCACCGTCTCCACCAGGTCGCGGAGATCCTCGATCACTTTGATCTGGATGCCGATCGATTGGTCGTCCTGCCCGACGGACAAGTAATCGTGCAGGTTCGCGTTCATGAAGGCCGCGTTGCTGATATCCTCGATGCGCTCGAGCCGGTACGACAGGTTGCTGCCCGCCTGCTTCAGCGCCTGGTGCATCGTCCGGACGACTTCGCTTCTCAGGATGGCGGCGGAACGCTCGTAATACCCGTACAGGAATAGGCTCGCGGGCAGGACGATCAGGAGCAGGTACGCAAGCAGCCAGGGACGGGGGATCGACAGCCGTCGAAGCGGCGCCAGCAGGCGGGCGGCGAAGGCGGCATTACGCATGCGTATCCCTGTACGCGCTTGGCGTGACGCCCGTCGCTTTTTTGAACAGCTTCGTGAAATAGCTCGGATCGGTGTACCCGATCGCGTAGCAGATGTCGTAAAATTTGTACTGCGGATCCCGCAGCAGCTCCTTCGCCTTATCCACGCGCACCTGCGTCAAATATTCGCCCACCGTCTGCCCCGTCTCTTGCTTGAACAGCAAGCTGACGTATGTCGGCGACAAATAGACGGCCTTCCCGATGTCCGCCACGGTCAGATTGCCGTCGGCGTAATGCCGTTCGATGAAGCCGCGCACCCGCTCGACGACGTTCGCCACCTTGCCCGTCCGCTTCTCGCGGATGCGGTCCCGAACCGATGACAGGTACGACTCCGTCAGCCGCTTCGTCTCTCCAAGCGTCTCCTTCTCGAACAGCGCTTCCCGCAGCTCCGCCTCCATCGCCTCCAGGTCCGGGGATTGCGCCCCGAGCTCCATGACGAGCTGCCCGACCGCCAGGACGAGCTGAAGGCACAGGTTGCGCGCATACTTCAGACCGCCGGGGCGGCTGCTCGCAAGATCCGCGAAGAACCGGTCCACCGCTTCTTCAAGCTGAGCCGCATCGTCGGCCTTCAGCGCCGACAGCAGCTTGCCGGTCAGCTCGCGGTCGTACTTCCTTGCGCTTCCATCCTCCGGCTCCGCGCCCTCCAGGCTGTCCATCGTAATGATCCGGTTTTTGCCGAGGTACCACTTGTAGTCGGCGGCTTCGCGCGCCCGCTTGTAAGCCTGCGCGAGATCGGACAGCCGGTTCACCCGGTCGCTGATGCCGATCGTGACGCCGAGCTTCAAGTACCGCTCCAGGCTCGCGCGGATGTCCCCGACCAGCGCGAAGAGCGCTTCCGCCGTGTCCGGGGCGGCGTCGCCTCCCGCGTCCGCCCGCAGCACGCCGACGAACTCGCCGGCGCGATGCTCGAGCGCGTACCCCCGCAAATACGTGTCGATCAGCTCCTGACAAATGTTCAGCACCGCATACCAGAGCAGCTGGCGGTCCCGCTCGGAGCGGCTCCCCGTCACTTCGGCCATGTCGTCGACGGAGACGACGATGACCCAATACGGGGCGTCCGCGGGCAGGTCCAGCCCGAGGAACGCGATACGTTCGCCGACATCCGTCTTCGGCGCGCCGTCCCCTATGAGCGAGAGCAGAAATTTCTCTCGGAGCAGCGGCATGCCTTCCTTCAGCTTGACGAGCAGCTCCTGCCGCTGCCGGCGCTCCAGACGCTCCGCGTCCATGTCGGCGGCCACGCGGCCGATGACCGCGGCGAGCTCCTGCAGGTTGACCGGCTTGAAAATATAGTCGACCGCGCTCACCTTCATCGCCGACTTCAAATAATCGGCGTCGTCGTGCCCGCTGACGAAGATGATTTTGATCGCCGGATACCGCTCCGCGATTCGCTGCGACATCGCGATGCCGTCCAAGCTCGGCATCCTCACGTCCGTCAGGATCAGATCCGGCTGCTCCCGCTCGACCATCGCAAGCGCCGCGTCGCCGTCGTCGGCTTCGCCCGCCACTTCGATGCCGTAGGAAGCCCAGTCGAAATACGACCGCAAGCCCGTCCTGACCGTCGGCTCGTCGTCCACGATCAACAATTTGTACATCGCCTCGTCCTCCCTCTGCCCGCTTGCCCCGCCAGCCATGCTTGCTGGATGATGAATTTCGTATAAGGCCCTTTGCCGCCTACTTGCCCAGCAATCGAACGTCCTGCTTCTTCAGCTCCTCATGGACTTTCCCAATCGCGACGCCGCCTACCGGCACCCCGTCCTCGATGGACACCGCCGCCGCGATGCCCGCCGCTTGGCCGAGCGCGTAGCAGGTCGCCTGCACGCGCATCGACGACATCGCGACATGCGTCGCGGAGATCGCCCTTCCCGCGACGAGCAGGTTGTCGATCGAAGCGGCCGGCACCATGCAGCCGTACGGAATGTCGTAGCCGTCCACCTTGCGTTCGTCGGTCGTTTTTTGCGCGTCGGGGCTATGGATGTCGATTTCGTAATTCGTCTGCGCCACCGCGTCGGGGAAGCGGGCGCCTCCGACGACGTCGGCCTCCGACAGCGTATAGCGCCCTTCGATCTGATTCGTCTCGCGGACGCCCGTCTGCGGCGCGATATGCGCGATCGCGTACGTCCCGAAGCCGGTTCTCTGCAAGTAGTTGGCGATCGAGAACACCTGCTTCAGCGCCTCGGTCTCCGCGTAGTTCACCTGCTCCATATCGGCGCCGTTCGCCTTCACACGCGACATGTTGACGAGGAGCGCGCCGTCGCCGTTCCGCTCCCAATAGAGCCTTCGCCCTTGCGGGAGATCGGATACGTTCTCGTAATAATAGCAGCCTTCCGGCAGGATCGGCTTCACCGGCTTGCCCGTGTCCTGCATCGTGAACATGAGCGTCATCGGCTGCGTCAAGCCGTCCTCCTCGCGGCCCGTCCGGTACGGCACGCCGGCGTCGATCGCCACCCGGGCATCGCCCGTGCAGTCGATGACGCGCTCCGCCTCGAATGCCCGCAGCCCTTCCCGCGTCGAGACGATAACCGCCCGGATGCGGCTGCCCTCGCGCACCGTTCCGACGAACTCGCAATGGAAGAAGACGTCGACGCCTTCCTTCTTCATCTTGTCGTTCAAGTATTGCCTGAGCAGGAACGGCGAATACTGGGGCGCGATCGACTCGTCGTGCCCGGCGGGCAAATATTCGGCCAGCATCTCCTTGATGATCTCGCGGTAAATGCCCGTCACGTTGCCGACCGGCATGAACACGCTGACGTTCGCGAGCGTCCCCATGCCGCCGAGCTGGGCCGACTTCTCCAGCAGAACGACCTTCTTGCCGCGGCGCGCGGCGCCAATGGCCGCCGCCGTGCCGGCGGGACCGCCTCCGACGACGACGATGTCCGCTTGCTTATGCGTTTTGACCTCGCGTTCGAACGAATAGGTTGTGCTTGGCATGACATTCTCTCCCTTATGGACGGAAGCGGCGGTCGGTCGGTTGCTTCCGCCCGCCGCCGCTTAGCCCGTTATTTTTGAATCGTTGCGTACCAATCGTTAATTTCACCCGAGCTGGCTTCGGCGCCGGCGGCCATATATTTCGCTTGGAAATCCGCCAGGCCGTCGATCGATTCCGCGCCCGCGATCAGCTTGACCGTATAGTCGCCGACCATCGTCTCGAGCTGCTGGTTGTTCTTCGCGTATTGCTGCATGTACGGCGCGAGCCCGAGCGCGTTCGCCTTCTTCGCTTCATCCGGCTGCTCGTTGTTCAGGAAATCGAACGCCTCGAACATGACCGGGCTTTTGCGGACGCGCGCCTGCCAATATTGCGGATACAGCTCCTCGTCCGTGCCGGCCATGAAGTTGTTCGCCAGGTTGCGCTCGTCGTTGAAGATCGGCAGAATCGGCACGTAGCCGCCGTTTTCCATTTTGAAGTGCGTGCCTTCCGTGCCGATCGCCATGTTCCTGAACGTATCCGGCTCCAGGCTGGCGTTGATCCACTTGATCGCGTCCTCCGGATGCTCCGCCGACTTCGGAATGTACGTCAGACGGTCGAAGCCGGCGTTCGCGGCGAAGCCGAATTCGCCGCCCGGCCCTTTGAGCGCGGGCACGTAAGCGAATGTCGCGTCCGGCAAGTTCTTTGTCAGCGCTTCGGAGATGCCCGGAATGTCCGCCCAGTGCACGACGATCGCGCCCGCCGCGCCGCTCGCGAACTTCTCTTTGGCGGTCGCGTCCTTGTTGGCGACGAATTCGCGGTCGATCAGCCCTTGCTTATACAGGTCGGCCGCGTACGCCACGTAATCCTTGTAGGACGGATCCATGACGCGCGGCACGAGCTTGCCGTCGACGTCGTTCCAATTGTTCGGCATGCCGAAAGCGCCTACAAGATTGTCGATCATCGACTGATCGCCCTTGATCGTCAGCGGCACGTTGCGCTCGCCGTTGCCGCCCGGATCCTTCTCCTTGAACGCCTTCAGGACGGCCGTCAGCTCATCGGTCGTCGTCGGCATCGGCAGGCCGACCTTGTCGAGCCAATCGGTGCGAATCAGGATGGAGCTGTTGATCTCGTAAGTGACCGTCGTCGGAATCGCGTACAATTTGCCGTTCACCTTCAGGGCGTCGATCGACTCCTGCTTGATCGCCGCTTTGATATTCGGGCCGAATTCGTCGATGAGCGGCGTCAGGTCGACGAGCGCGCCCTTCTGCGCGTAATCGGAGTAGAGCGCCATGTCGCTGTACGACGTGACCATATCGTACGGCTCACCCGAGGACATGATCAGGTTCAGCTTCTCCGCCCATTTGTCCTGGGGCAGCATATCGTATTTCACCTTGTAGCCCGTCGCTTCCTCCAGCAGCCCCGCCACCGGGTACGTATTGTAATCCTCGCTCGCCCAGACGTTCAGCCGCTTCAGCTCCGGCTTCGCCGCCTCTTCCCCGCCCGCGTTCGTCTCGCCCGCGGAGCCCGTATTGCCGCCTTTGCCGTCATTGCCCGAGCATGCGGCCGCCGTCGTCGCCATCAGCGCGGCGATCGCGAAGACCGAGATCAGCTTGAATGGTTTGTTCATCGTAAGACCCTCCTGCATGTATTGTAATCTATATCATTAATTTTCCGAAGAAACCGCCCGCCGCGTCTCCGCGACCGGTACGGGGAGCCCTTGGCCGCGGCGCCTTCCCCGGAAAAGTTAATGCCGTTCGTTACCCGTAAATCGTTCATGCCGTTACCCTTTGACCGAACCGATGAGCACGCCTTTGATGAAATATTTTTGCAAGAACGGATAGACGAGCAGGATCGGAATCGTGGAAGCGATGACCGTCGCCGACCGGACCCCTTCCGCGGGCACGTTCATCAGATCGTCGGCGCTCTTGTCGATGGCCGAGGACGTATCCGCATTCATGACGATGTCCTGCAGGTACAGCTGAAGCGGCTTCAGCGACGTGCTGTTGATGTAGAGCATCGGGTTGAAATAATCGTTCCAGTAATAGACCGCGTAGAACAGCCCGATCGTCGCGAGCACGGGGCCGCTGAGGGGCAGGATGATCCGGAAGAGGATCGTCAGGTTGCGCGCGCCTTCGATTTTGGCCGATTCCTCCAGGCTCGCGGGAAGGCTTTCGAAATAGCTTTTGATGACAAGCAGGTTGAACACGCTGACTAGGGCGGGCAAAATCAGCGAGCCCAGATGGTTGATGAGCCCCAGCTCGCGGATGAGCAGGTAGTTCGGGATAATGCCGCCGCTGAACATCATCGTGAAGATGAACAGGACGATCAGGAAGCCCATGCCGGGAAGCTCGCGCTTCGAGAGCGGGTACGCGGTGAGCGCCGTGACGAGCAGCGACGCCAGCGTTCCGACGGCGGTGACGAGCACCGAAATCCAGAGCGAGCGGAGAAACTGGCTGTTCGTGACGACGAACGCCAGCGTGTCGAGCTGGAACCCGACCGGGAAGATGCCGACCTTGCCTGACACGATCGCCCACTCCTCGCTGATCGACTTCGACAGGACGTTCGCGAACGGCAGCAGCGTTATCAGACCCATGACGGTGAGCAGCAAATAGATCGTGCCGTCCAGCGCGTAATCCTTGACGGTTTTGCTATGCATATCGAGTTCCTCCTTACCAAATGCTGCGATTCAAAAACTTGCGGCTGAGCATGTTCCCGGCAACGATCAGCAGAAATCCGACCGCGGAGTTGAACAGGCCGACCGCCGTGCTGAAGCTGTAATCCTGCTGGCCCAGGCCCATCCGGTACACGTACGTGCCGATGACGTCCCCGCTTTCGTAGACGAGCGGGTTGTACATCGTCAGAATCTGCTCCGTTCCGGCCTCCAGCAGGCTGCCGATCCGCAGAATGAACATAAGGATGATCGTGGGCAGCATGCCCGGCAGCGAGATCGACCACATCTGCCGCAGCCGGCCGGCTCCGTCGATCGCGGCGGCTTCGTATTGCTCCTGCTCGATGCCCGCGATGGCCGCGATGAACACGATCGCGTTCCAGCCGATCTCCTTCCAGCCGGCGGTGAAGACGACCAGGCTGCGGAACAGGTTGTTGTCGGTGAAGAACGAAATCGGCTGGCCGCCCAGCGCGCGAATCACTTCGTTCACGATGCCGCCCGTCGGCGACAGGATGTTGACGAACAGGCCCGAGATGATGACCCAGGACAGGAAATGCGGCAAATAGATGATCGTCTGGATCGTCCGCTTGAAGAACATGCGCCGCACCTCGTTCAGCATGAGCGCGATGACGATCGGGATCGGGAACAAAATCGTAATTTTGTACGCGCTGATCAGCAGCGTGTTGATCAGCACCTGGAGGAACTCGTCCGAATGGAGCAGCTTCTCGAACTGCGCCGTCCCCACCCACTCGCTGCCGGAGATGCCTCCGAAAATGTTGAACTCCTGAAACGCGATCACGATGCCGTACATCGGGGTGTATTTGAACAATAGCAAAAAAATAACGCCCGGAATCAGCAGCAAATACATATCCAGGTTGCCTCGGATCAATCGCCAGCGCCGTCCGCCCGCCCCGAAGCCGGCGGCCTCTCCTCCGTTTCGTATGCTCACTTGTCTCCACCTTCTTTTCTCTGTCTTGCCTCCATTGTAGGGGAGCCGGCTTGGGCCGAGTAGCGGTCGATCCTTTTATTTCTGGTCATATTCCACACAGTTTGGGGAGGGATAGAGACGCATTTTCCTAAAAACGGGAGGGAGGGACTCGCGTCGCCAGCGCGTCAAATCGGCCGGCGGTCATGCCGCGCGGCGATAACGGAACGGCGTTGCCGATGACCGTGAAACCGCCGAAAAACCCCCGCCTCTTCGCGAAGCGGGGGGTTCGGTATGATCTATTGAGCGGTGTAAGCCGGACGTCTGTGCGCCTGCAAAAACTTGTCGTAGCCGCCGATCCGCCGCACTCAGGCGGCGCTTCTCATGCCGAAGCCTGCAAACGTACAGGCTTTTTGATTGCCCTATGCGTGCATCGAATCAAATGCCTGCGAATGTGCATCTTTTTTCGTTCGGTAAGCTCGATAGGTGTGTCGTGTCCCGAAATTCCTGCACATACGCAGGGACTTCGATAGGCTGCCCCATCGAGGGCGCAAAGGCTGCACAAACGCAGGCTTTGCACTTGGCTAGCCGTGCTGATGCGCAGTCTTTTGCCAAATGGAAGAAGGGGCCTTCCTTCCGCCATCTCGCGATGACTTTTAAAGACGGCCCCTTCTCCTCCATCAAACGATTAACCTCGTTAAAATTAAACCTTCGTCAAGCGAATCGTCTCGCCCTTCGCCGTGTCCAGCTCGAAGATCGCGCCCTCCAGCCTCTCTTCGCGTTCGCCCCGGCGGCAAATCGCGCCGCCTTCCCACGGATTGTAGATCCGCAGCCGCGTACCGGCTTCGCTGACGATTTCGACGTCCCGCGCTTGCCCGTTCTCGGCGGCCGCGCTGACGAGGAATCCGCCGACCGCCCGCAGCGTCGCGAAGGACGCCCGAAGGTCCGGCGGCCAGTTCGGGAACAGCCGGATGATGCCGTTGTAGCTTTGCATGAGGCACTCGTTGATGACGGCGGGCAGCGCGAAGTTTTCGAACCAGACGCCCATCGGCGACATATAATCGAACGGGGTCGTATCCGAATATCGTCCGCCGGCTTCCAGCAATTTGTCCGTGCACGTGCCGTTCGGCAGCAGGCAGTAGGCGATCTGGCGCTTAAAGCGTTCCAGGTCCAGCACCCCGAGCCGCGCTCCGGCCATATGATAGAAGACGAGCTCGTTGCCGCCCTCGTTGCGGTGGTTCAGGTACGAATTGACCGCGATCTCGTATTCCTCCGGCGAAGAATGTAAGCCGTGGTCCTCGCCCGGGAACACGGTCGCGATGCCGTTCGGCACGTTATACACGACCTCGGGGTCCTCGCCCGGAACGGATACGAATACGGTACCGCGACGCGACTCCGCAGTCGGATAATCCGGGAGCTTCCGCAGCACCTCGCGCACCTCGGCTAGAAGCTCCGCCTCCTCTTCGTCCCGGCCAAGCTCCGCGCATGCCTTCTCGAAGGCAAGGAACAAAAACTTCGTCAGCGTCAGATCGACGATGCAGTCGCGGTTCTTCTTGAAGCCCGGCGTCAGCTCGTACAGCTCCGGCACGACGGTCGGGAAAATATGATAGCGGTCGTCTCCCCATGCTTCACCCCGCGCATCCGGACGCTTCAGGTAGTCGACCATGAACAAGGCGGCTTCCTTCATCGGCACGAAGGCGCGCTCCTCCAGAAAAGCCAGGTCCATCGTGTACAAATAATGCCACCATAGGCTCTGCACCGTCCATGGCGTCTCGCAAACCTCCCAGCCCCAATGCGGAACGGGATACGGCATGACGTTCATTTCGACCGGATACGCCGAGTGCGGAAAATAAGCTCCCCGCAAGCCATAGTAATCTTTGGCCCATTTGCGGCTGATCGGGAGCACATGCTCGACCATGCTCACATAGGCCAAGTGCTTATCCGCATGGTTGCTTGAGAAAGCAACCCAGAACGGCTGCTGCGTGTTGTAATTCATGTGGTAGTCGCCATGCCATTCCGAGCCGATGTTGCCGTAGCTCCAATTCGCGAATAGGCCCGGGCAGGTGGCGTCCGGCTTAACGGAGCAATGAAAGAAATACAGATTGCGGTACCATACCCGCTCCAAAAATTCATCCTCCAGCGCGACGGACGACCGCGACCAGTATTCGCTCCAGCTCGAGCGGGCCGCGGCGAATGCTTCGGCACAAGCCTCCTTGGACGGGGCGACGGACGGCGGCGGTTCTTCGGATACCGCGGCATCCGGCCCCTCCTCCAGCGCGACGCGGACGACGAAGCCGTCCTTCGCGGCAAGCCGCGCCTCGATCTCCGTACCGATGCCCGCTAGCTCGGTAGATGAATCTACCGTCACGGACAGCCGGAAGGCCCGATCCCTCGGATCCCCCGCGTCCCAGTCCTCCTCCCTGCGGGAGAAGGGCAGCCTCACGCGGAACGCCAGTCGTCCCGCGGGAACGTCGACGGTGCCCCGCGGCCTCGGCAGCTCTTCCGGCGTCTTCGGGTCCGGCATAAGCTTAATCCGGTTAAATAACGAAGCGGCCAGGTCCGGCCGGTCCGACTCCCCGAAGGCGATCCATAGACGGTCGGCTTCCTGATCGGCGAAAATCTGCAGCGTCACGGGATGGCCTTCCACCAGAAACCGGATTTCGCATAGGCCGTTCCCGATGCGAAGCGTATGGCCGAGCACCTCCGCCCTGCGCCGGTCGAAGCCGAGCAGCAGGGAGCCGCATGGCATCGGACGCGGGTAAGGATGGCCGTAGTTCTCGCTTGTCATCGCCACGTATTCGCGGTACCAGGCATCCTCGCTGAGCGAATCGTATTCGGCCGGAATTTCCTTCAGCCTGGCAAACAGGCTTTCGAAATCGCCGATCTCCCCGAGGTGGTCCTCGGCGATTCGAATATCCCACACATTATTATGGCCAAAATGAACGACGACCGCATCGGGGCGGGTCGTCACGACCGCCCCCATGCCTCCGTTGCCCAGCAGCGCCCCTTCGAAGAAGGTCGGCGCCGGCTTGTCGTAAATCAAATCATGCCTGCTTATTCGTTCCGGTAAATTCAACGCTTCATCCTCCGCTTCACGCTTGCCCTAGTTATCCGGCCCATTGCTCTCCGCCATCCGTTTTCTTCTCAAAGGAATGATCCATCGACGCTTCGACGATGTCGCGGTACGCCCAGTGCGCGGGCTTAACGTCCTTCCAAGGCGACGGCTCCACG
Organism: Paenibacillus arenilitoris; assembly: GCF_014705655.1. Taxonomy (GTDB): domain Bacteria; phylum Bacillota; class Bacilli; order Paenibacillales; family Paenibacillaceae; genus Pristimantibacillus; species Pristimantibacillus arenilitoris. Next base: position 76,730 of record NZ_JACXIY010000029.1, read on the forward strand.
CCTTCCAGCGGCCCTCTGCCGAGCACGCGGTTGATGATGCTCACCGCTTCGGCGCGCGTCAGCGCGTTATTCGGCTTGAACGTACCGTCCTCATAGCCTTTCATCATACCCGCGCCCTGCGCGGACAAGATGTAAGCTTTCGCCCAAGACCGGTCGATGTCCGTAAAGCCCGTACCCGTATTGGCCGGCTGTTCGATAAGGAGAGACACCAGCTTCGCCATTTCGGCTCGGGTGATGGATTTGTCCGGTCCGAAGGTACCGTCGCCATATCCCTGCATCAAGCCCATTTTGGTCACGGCTTCGACGGCCTCCTTGGCCCAATGCGCCTGGCTTACGTCGCTGTAGGCAAGGTTCGCTTCGTTCGCGTCAAGCGTAATCGTTCTCGACAATATCGCCGCGATCTCGGCGCGGGTCATTTTTTTGTCCGGCTTGAACGTGCCGTCCTCGTAACCTTTCATGTAGGCCGCATGAGGGTAAGTATCCGAGAGGCCCGGCACTTGAACGAGCGCGAAAAGGCTGAAACGGTCGACGGTAAATTGCAAGCCCTTATCGCCCTTGCTGTTATACGGGACAATAACGCCCTTTGCCAGCTGCTTCGTCCCGTCGCTGTGCTCCATGTAGACGCCCAAATCCTTTAACTCGTCTTCGCCAAGCGACACGTCCATCAAGGGCAGCACGATCGTGACGCTGCGTCCCTGCATATTCGTTTCGATCGTCATCGGACGGCCGATGACGGCCGCCTCCTCGCCGCCCGCCACTACCGTTAAGACGGCCTCCTTGTTGGCGCGGGCTTCGACCTGTTCCTTGTCGCCTTCCGCCTTCATCGGCACCAGATCGAAGATCAGGTCCTCCGTGAAGCCCTGCAGCGACTCGTCGGGAACGAACAGCTTCGCATTCTCCGTCGTAATGCCAAGGCCGATCCCCGCATCCGCCAGCAGCTTGCCTGCTTCCTTCGGCAGCGTGACCGTCGTCTGCGCCACCTCGTCCTTCGCATCCGGAATGACGATGTTCGCCGTTGAGGATCCGGCTGCGGCGATCTGTTCGGCCGCCTCCCGCGCTTGCTCCGCCGACCATGTAACGGTATCCTTTTTCTTGCCGTCCGCTTGCGTCGTTCTCGTAATGATAACGGTGGCTACGGCCTCGCCGGCGTTTCCGGCCTCGTCTTCCACGCTGCCCGTTATCTGCTCCGCGGTCGGAGCAGGCGTTGACGACGTACCCGGATTACCCGGCGTCGGCGTCGGTGTTGGTGTCGGTGTTGGCGTTGGTGTTGGTGTCGGCGTCGAACCATCGGCTTCGACGCGGAACGTGAATCCGTCCACCAGCATTTCGCCGCCCGACTTTTTAACGACCTTAACGGTATGAACGCCATTGTCCAGTCCGGATAAGCTATACACGGTCTGCCTCGTCAATCGGCTCGCATGATAGGTATCTACGGTAGCCTTGAAGGCGTCATCCAGATAAATATCGATCTCACCCTGCGAAGGTCCTTTAGGCCCGATCAATTCCAGACCGGCACCGGTAAACGTATACGCGAAAGAATCGCCGTCCGCCTCGGTATAATGCACGTCATTATGCAGATCGCCCTGGAATGAGAACGTCAGGCTGAGCGCGCCGCTAGGCTGAGACGCCAGATATTCCTTCTTGATCGTTACCTGATCGCCCGACAGCGTATAATCGGTTCCCGCCGTCAAGGCTTCTCCGCCGTTAGATATGCCGATCAGATTGCTGCCGTCAACGGCAAGCGTTGTCGTTACGTCAGCGGCTGCCTTCTTATCCACGGTTGCCGAATCCGGGCTTAGCCGATCGGCTGCCTTCACCTTGAATTGATCCAGCAGCATGTAATAGCCCGACTTTTTGACCGCCTTAATCGTGTGCGTGCCATCGGTCAGACCGTTAATGCTGTATACGGCCTGAAGCGCTTGCTTGTTTCCGTTGTAAGTGCTGATCGTTTGCTTGAATTCGCCGTCGATATAAATATCCATATCGCCTTGCGACGGATCCTTTTCCGTGATCAGCTCGATTCCCGTTCCGTTAAACGTATACTCGAAATAATCGTTATCTTTCTCGGTGAAGTGTACGTCGTCCTTATAATCGCCAAGGCCTCGGTTCCGATTATGCTGCCAAGCGCCCTTGTACGAAATGCCCGTGTCGTCATCATTGATGTTCACATAGCGGCCTCTCGATGTATCGCTTATTGTCACCGCCAGCGTCTGCGCGGCTCCCTCGCTGAAGGTTAAGGTCAGGTTCGCCATTCCTGCCGGCTGCTGCGCAAGATATTCCTTCTTGATGAACAGCTGGTTGCCGGACAGTGCGTAATCGGCTCCTTCTTGCAAAGCCGTCGCGCCATTCGCTACGCCCTCCAGGCTGTTTCCGTTAAACGTGATCGCCGTCGTCACGTCCGCCTGCGCCGCCGCTTTCTTGTCGAAGCTTCTGGCAGTCGGCGTAATCGAGCTGTTCTTTGGCGTTGAATCGCTCACCGTAATCGATAAGGTTTGCGATTCGCCATGGTCGAAGGAGAAGGTCAGGTTCGTCACGCCTGCCGGCTGGTTAGCCAAATATTCCTTCTTAATCGTAACCAGCTGATCCGCTGCCGTGTAATCGGTGCCTGGCTGAAGCTCCGCCTCGCCGTTAGCGATGCCGACAAGCGTATTGCCGGCAAGCTCCATCGTCGTGGTTACATCTGCCTGCGCTTCCGCCCTCTTGTCGAAGCTGCCCTCGGCCGGGCTAATAGCGCTGTTCGCCTCGGACGAATCGCGGACTGCGATGGTCAGCGTCTGCGCCGCGCCCCCGTCGAAGGTAAACAGCAAATTCGTTGCGCCGAGCGGCCTTGCGCTCAGATACTCCTTCTTGATCGTGATCAGATTATCCGCGACCGTATAATCCGTATCCCGCGCCAATTCGGCTGCGCCAAGCTTCATGCTGTTCAAGCCGCCGTATACGGACGCGGTTACCGTCACATCCGCCTGCTGCCCTGCCGCCTGGTCGAACCCGGCTTCCGTCGCGCTGATCAAATCGGGCGTAATGACTCTAAATTGATCGAGAAGCATGAAAATGCCGGATTTCTTAACCGCCTTCAGCGTATGAGGGCCATCCGGCAGTCCCGTGACCGTATAAACCGGCTGCTGCGCTAACCGGCCAAGGTTATACGTGCTGACCGTTTGTTTAAACTCGCCGTCGACATAAATATCCATTTTGCCCTGCGAAGGGTCCATCTCCGTAATAAATTCAATTCCGGTTCCCGTGAATGTATATTCTACATAATCCTGATCGTCCTTTTCGGCAAAATGAACGTCATCCATATAATCGCCGAGCCCCCGGTTATAGCTGCGATTCCAGAAGCCGGTATACTGAATGCCAGGATTGTCGTTATTGATGGAAATCGAGCCGCCGACGGACGTGTCTCTGATCACTAACGCAACCTTCTGTTCGGCTCCGCCGTCGAAGGCAAAGGCGAGCTCGGAGGTTCCCGTCGGCATAACGGCAAGAGCGGCCTTCTTCAAAGTAATGTGCGTATCCGATGCCGTATAATCCGTTCCTTCCGCCATAGCGGCTCCATCACGCGTAACGCCGGTCAATTCATTGCCGTTCATTGCCAGCGACAACGCCACGTCGGATGGCGCCGCATGATTAAAGCTCACCGCGGCCGGGGTGACCTTGCTGTCTTTTACCGTCGTGTCGCTTATCGTGAGGACAAGGCTCTGTGCGGAACCGCCGCTGAAGGCGAACGTCAGGCTTGTCGTTCCGACCGCCAGTCCGGCCAAATATTCCTTGTTAAGGGTAACCAGGTTGTCCTCCACCGTATAATCGACGCCTGCCGTCAGAGCAGATCCGCCGTTCGTAATGCCGCTCAGCGTATTGCCGTTCAGCGTCATCGAGGTTTGCACATCCGACTGCTCCGATTCCTTCTTGTCAAAGCTTGCCGCGGCCGGGCTGATCGTGCTGTTAGCCGCCGTAGAATCGCTTACGTCAACGACTAGATTTTGTTTATCGGCCGTCATTTCCTTGCCGCCGTTGCGCGTCCAGTCGCCCGTATATTTCATGCCGGTATCGTCGTCGTTCACGGTAACCGAGCCGTCCAGCGCCGTTACCTTGAGCAGCCGCGAGCCGTGCGAAGCCAGATCGGCGGAGCTGAAGCCGGACGCGAATTCGCCGAGCTCTTCGTGGCTCCACAGATCGCGCACGGATGCCGGGCCGGTCAGGCCGATATCGCTCCAATCGACGGCAACCGTCTTGGCTGAGCTTCCAAGATTGAACAACCCGACCGTGTAGGTGCCGTCTCCGTTGTTCGCATACCACACCTGCTGCTCGGTATCGATCGACACCGGATGCCCCGGGCGGCCGGTCTGATTGACGGCGATGACCTCTTCGTTCGTGAGCAATTCCAGACCGTAGTCATCCAGTCGGGTCATATCGTTGCCGATATATAGCTGCGCCGACGACAAAGCCCAGAACGACATCGCCGTCTTGCGTTCGTCCGGCGTAATGCCGTCCATTTCTCCGTTGCCGACGTTGAGCGAATCGAAGTCGTTCCAGCCGCCGGGACCGGCATGGCGCCAAAACTTCTCCGCTATCGGAAAGAGCCGGACGACGCTGTTCCAGTTCGTTAAAGCTCCCGCGCAGTAGCATTCGATATCCCAATCAACGCGCCAGCCGTTCGCATATTGCTTCCAGTGGTCGATATATTTGATGTCGAGCGCCCAGGACAGCTCCAGCCAAATATCATGCGGCTCAAGCGCCTGCGACCAGGCTTTGACGTCATCCCTCGCATCCAGCGAAAGGTCGGAGATGCCCGACCCCGGCGTGACGCTGTCGAACTTCAGAAAGTCGACGCCCCACTCGGCATAGAGATCGGCGATGGAGTCGATGTATTTTTGCGCGCACGCATCGGAGAAATCGATTTTGTAGCCAAAGCCCCAATAATCCGACTCTTTCGTGGGGTCGCCGATATCCTTCATCGAACAGCCCGGTGCGTTGTAGATGGGCAGATCCTGATCGTAGGCCTCCGGCGACAAGCCCGGAATACCGTACAGGCCGAACTTCTGCCCGTTCGCGTGAACGTGGTCGATGACCTCCTGCAGTCCGTCGGGAAAAAGCGTCGTGCTCGGAATCGGCCGGCCGTAACCGTCCATTCCCCCGTTCCAGGCCGCATCCACATTGATGTATTCATAGCCGTACGGCTGCAGCTTCTCATACATCGCATCCGATTGCGCTTTAATCTGTTCGGCGGTAATCCACTGGCCTCCGTTGCCGCCATTAGAAGATTCCCAAACCTGCATGCTGTAGCTGCTCCAGCCCATATACGGCTTAGCCGCAATTTCTTTCTTGGCCGCCTCCGCGGCTTCGCCTCCCGGCGCGATTAAGCCCAGCTGCGCCGCCAATACAATAAATGCCAATAAATAGATTCGCGTCTTCCTCATCCGACCGCTCAACCTTTTCATCTCCTTTTTGTTCGTTATTCCTTGCGTTCCTCTTTACGCCCCCCTAAGCAGCACGATGCTAGCAAAATGATAGCGCTTACCACAAATCGATAATAGTGGATTCCCCTACCGTTCTTATAGGTACATTTTTCCGTTTTGCGTACAATCCTCCCCTATTTGAGGGGGACAATCCGCACTTCGGCGTACCTTCACCGTCGGGAGTAACGGTTGCCGGTTACGGACACATCGCCGCAAGCCGTCAGCCGGATTTTAAGGACATCATCGTGGGCGCCGGCAAATCGGCTGTCCGATATTTCAAGCGAATCGGGCGCTTCGCGAGGAAGCGCCCGATTCGCTCTTAGACTAAGATTGCGCCGATGCGTCGTAAGCGGCTTGCAAAATTTCGAGGTAGCGGTCGAGCTTGAGGTTTTTCAAGCCTTGCACGTAGCTGTCCCAGTCTTTGTCGAGATCCTTGTTGCCCGTGACGAATTGAAGCGCGCTTTGCTCGATGTAGTCGCGGATGTTCGTCTGCAGCATGCTCATCTCGTCGCTCTGCGCCGGGTCGACCCAGATCGACCAGAATGGGAACAGCTCCTTCGGCTCGCTGCCTTCGTACAGCTTCGTCGCCTCGTACAGCCTGCGCTCGTAGTTCGCCGAATCGTAAATGTCGGTTCCTTGCACCCAGCTGTCCCGGTACTCCTTCGGCATGTAGAAGTGGCCCATGCCGGACCAGCCCGCGTTCCGCGGCTCTTCGCCCTGCTTGCCCGGAATCGTCTTCACCATCGGCTCGACGCCTTCGCCGAGCGCCTTGTCGCCGGGCGCCGGATCTTCCCAGTCGATGCCCTTCATGCCGGAACCCGCGTTGGTCTGCCCTTCCGGCGTGTACATGTAGTCCGCGAGCTTGATGAGCGCGATCTGCTCCTCCTCGCTCGCCTTGTTCGTGATGACGAATTTCCCGCCCGGGGAGACGCCGCCGTTATCGTGCGTGGCGTATGCGCCATGCGGCCCTTGCAGCGGCGGCACCGGATTGTACTTGGCGGAACGCGGTCCCGCCAGGTCGATGAAGATGGCCGGATGCATGCCGGCGCCCGCGCCCAGAATTTCGGCGTCCGCGTTTTCGCCGATTTTTTTGAACGCCTCGGCGTTTTGCGTGAACGCGCCTGGATCGATCAGCCCTTCGTCGTACAGCGACTTGACGTAGGCGAGCCCTTCCTTCCACTCCGGCTTGATCGCCGCGGATTCCACCTTGCCGCCCGACATATTCAAATAGTTGCGGTCGTCGTTGTAGACGAAGCCGTTCATCAGGAACGGAAGGACGCGCACGCCGAATTCCTCCGTCGAGCCGCTGAGCGCCACTTCGTCCGCCGCGCCGTTGCCGTTCGGATCCTGCGTCTTAAACGCTTTCAGAACGTTCTTGAATTCCTCCGGCGTCTTCGGCATGTCGAGGCTCAGCTTCTCCAGCCAATCCGTGTTGATCCACATTTTGCTCGGATAGGAGCAATGGAAGCATTGCGTGTACGCGACCAGCCCGTAAATTTTGCCGTCCGGCGCCGTGTTCAGCGTCTTCAGGTCCGAATTGGACGCCATGGCGGCCTTGATGTTCGGCGCGTACTTGTCGATGAGGTCGTTCAACGGCACGATGACGCCCTGCTGGCCGAATTTCAACAAATCGGCTTGCGAGAATTGATCGATGTAGTGCGTCAAAATGTACGCGTCCGGATAGTCGCCGCTCGCGAGCGAAATTTGGCGTTTCTCCTTCGCGCCGTCCGACGGCACAAGCTCGAAATCGAATTTGATGTTGAACATGTCCTCCACATGCTTCGTATACTTGTTGGTCGGCAGGTCGATGCCCTGCTCCTGCACGGCGAACACGCTGATCTCCAGCGGCTCCGACGGGGCATCCGACGCCGTCCCGGACGAATTGCCTCCGGACGGCTCGTTGGTCGAACCGGACTGACCGCTATCGCTCGAGCAGGCCGATAGCGCCATGACCAGGACGAGAATGAGCGACAATAAACTCCAGCTGATCTTATTCATTTTTTTAGCTCCCCTTTGCATAGTTACCGTTCTTGTAAAACCGATTTGTTCGGGCCTGCCGCATCGAACATTGGCGAATCGTTCGCGAATGCCTACATCGCCCCCACCTCCTTTATCCGAAACGGCCGACGGGCTTGCGGCCTTCAGCCCTTGACGGAGCCGACGAGCATCCCCTGCACGAAATAGCGCTGCACGAACGGATAGATGATCAGGACCGGCAGCGTGGCCACGACGATGAGCGCGTATTTGAGCAGCTCCGCCAGCTGCGCCCTTTGCACCTGCACGCTGATGTCCATCGCGCCGGCGCTGTTGTTCTGGATGATGATGCTCCTCAGCACGAGCTGCAGCGGATAGAGCTTGTCGGATTTCAAGTAGATCAGCGCGTCGAAGTACGCGTTCCACTGCCCGACGGCGTACATGAGGACGAGCACGGCGAGAATCGGCTTCGAGAGCGGAATGACGACGCTGGCCAGAAACCGCCAATCGCTGCACCCGTCGATTTCGCTCGCTTCGACCAATTCGCCCGGAATCGTCGTCTGGAAGAACGAGCGCGCGATGATGACCTGCCATACCCAGATCGCGTTCGGAATGAGCAGCGCCCAGCGGGAATCGATCATGCCGAGCTCCTTCACGACCAGGTAAGTCGGAATGAGCCCTCCGCCGAACAGCATCGTGAACATGACCAGCATGAGGATGCCTTGGCGGCCGAAAAACGTTTTCCGCGAAAGCGGATAAGCCAGCATGACCGTCAGCGTGACGCTGATGAGCGTCCCCGCCGACATATAGAGCAGCGAATTGCCGTAGCCGGTCATGATGAGCGGCGTTTTCAGAATCGTTTGGAAACCTTTGATCGACAGGTCCACCGGCCAAAGCCAGACCTTGCCGGATACGACGGCCGCCGGGCTGCTGATCGAGCTGCTGACGATGTAAATAAGCGGATACAAGACGACGACGAGCACGAGGCTCAAGATGACGTAGATCGCGAAGACGAAGATGCGGTCGCCGGCCGACTCCCGTATTTTTGTTTTGGGCGCCGTCGATGAAATTGCCATGTCCCATTCCCCCTTGCTTACCAGATGCTGTTATTCGAAATTCGTCTCGCGAAGCCGTTCACCGCGACCAGAAGGACGAGGTTGATGACGGAGTTGAGCAGGCCGACCGCCGTGGCGAAGCTGTAGTTGGCGTTCAGCAGGCCCATGCTGTACACGTAGGTCGCGATGACCTCGGACGTGGGCAGGTTCAGCGAGTTTTGGAGCAAATAAATTTTTTCGAAGCCGACCGACATGATGCTGCCGACGTTCAGGATCAGGATGATCGTGACGGTCGGAAGAATGCCGGGCAGATCGACATGCCAAATTTTCTGGAAGCGCGACGCCCCGTCCACTTTGGCCGCCTCGTACAGCGTCGGATCGATGCCGGCGAGCGCCGCGAGATAGATGACAGCCGCGTAGCCGGCCGTCTGCCAAATGTCCGACCAGACGTAGATTGAGCGGAACATGCCCGGCTCGCCCAGGAAGTTGACCGGCTCGAAGCCGAAGTATTGGAGCGCGATGTTGACGAAGCCGAGCCGCGGCGCCAGGAACAGCATGATCATGGACACCATGACGACCGTGGAAATGAAATACGGCGCGAACGTGACCAGCTGGACGAACCGCTTGAAGCGGCCGTTCCGGATCTCGTTCAGCATGAGCGCCAGCAGGATCGGTATCGGGAAGCCGGCCAGCAGCTGGTAGAAGCTGAGCAGCAGCGTGTTGCGGACCAGCGTCCAGAAGATCGGATTTTCGAAAAACATCCGGAAATATTTCAGCCCGACCCAAGGACTGCCCCAGATCCCCTTGACGACGTTGTAGTCCTTAAACGCCAGCACCGCGTTCGCCATCGGCACGTATTTGAAAATGACGAAAAACAGCAGCGGCGGAATGACGAGCAAATAAAGCTGCCAGTGCGACCGCAAGCTTCTGGCAAACTGCCTGCCGTACCCGTTCTTGAACGCGTAGGCGGGCTTAATCGATTGATGTTTGGTAGCCGGTTGTTGCAGCAGAACGATCCCTCCTCAAAATGTTGCCCCATGTTGCTTTGGCCGCGGCGGCGGCCGCTTTATAATCCCTTGCAGCGCCTCGTCGCCGGCGCTTGATAGCGCTTTCCACATCCCTGATGATAGTGGAGAACACCCTCGTCCAGGTAGGTACATTTGGGTCGTTTAGCGTACAGATTCCCCGTTTTCGGAGGGCCAATTCGGCCGGGGAACGTACCTTTTTCCGCGGGCGGCAGCGGGATTGGTCTAAAGCAGGGCACGGGACGCATTTTTTGCGGCATGCCAAAAAGCCTGACAACCTGTTGTCAGGCTCGGTTTAATAGACATGTAACTTAGTACAACGCAGCCGGACGCCTTGGCTCGGTCAGGCGGAACCCGCCTTGCGGCTGCCGGCACGGCAGACGGACACCCTGACTCGGACAGGCGAAACCCGCTCTTTACCGTTGCCAGCATGGCTGCCGGCCATATCCGCCTCCTTCACCCGCCGTTAATCTCCTCCGGCTCCCAGCCGAGCGCCGCCTCCAGCATCGTTAACAGCTGGCGGGCGCGGTGCAAATCCGGCTTTGCCTTCAGCAGCCGGAACTCTTCGCGGACGTGCCCGACGTATTCGCCGCGCAGCCGCTCCGCCTGCTCTTCCGTCAGCGCGTACAAGTATTGGCGGACGACGTCGTGGGACACGTACCCTTCCCTGCTTTCCAGAAAACGATGCGGCGACTGCTGGTACCACGCTTTGGCCGACGCCTTCAGCGCCGCCGCGATCGGCTCGCGCCCGCCGGCCATCGCGCGGAGCCGATCCGCCGCGATCAGGTTCCGGTACTGAACCGCGTTCCCCTCGGGATACGTGTTCGGAAGCGCATAGAACTGCAGCAGCCGATCCAGCATGACGACGTACGGCTCCGGATCGGCGCGCCCCGCGCGGAACTTGCAGGAGACCGCGGCATGCGCGATTTCCTTCAGCAGACTGAGCGCTTCCGCCGCCTCCTTCTTGCCCGGCGTGCCGGCAAAAAACGCCCCCTGATTGCCCGCCCGTATGTCCGCCCGATCGATCGCGTCGTGCAGCGCGTCCTCGAATTGCTCCTTGCTGTGGGGCGCCCACTGCGCGAAGCGGTCCATCAGCGCTCCCCTTATCCCGAACTCCCTGCGAAGGATCGAACGAAGGTCGATTCCGCCGCTCCCGCTCGCCTGCATGAAAATATCGTGCAGCAGCTTCTCGAGCGATTTCGCTTTTTTGACCGCGTGAAGATCGGCATCGGGCACCGCATATACGGCCGCTGCATCCTTTCGCTCGAGCGCGGCCGCGAATCGCCTCAGCTCGTTTAATAGCGTGTCCTCCATAATCCCGCACCCCTTTCTCGCCTTATTTTGCCACCGCGCGGCAATTTTAAGCTCGTCCATCCGCCTTCGCTTATTGACGGTCTTTTCGTTCTCTGCTAATATTTGATTAAACGATCAAATAAAAGTTTAAACGATCAATCAATTTATAAGGAGCGGTTGGAATGAACGACAACGGTCAACCTGTAAAAGCAATCGGCGATGCGCCGGATTGGGTAATCAAATGTCTCCCTCTCTTAAGCACGGTAGTAGGCGGAGGCGCGCTTTGGTATACTTGGTTTAAATACAACGAAATGGTCGAGCAGGCGGGCGGGCCTTGGTACGGCTGGATCCGGATCGGTTTTACGCTGCTCATCGGGGTTCTGTGCTTGGCGGCGACCGTCTTGTTCCTGTTCGGCCGATCCTCCGCGTGGGACGTATTCAAAACCGGATTGTTTCTGGTGCCGGTCATGCTGGTGGCGAATTTGGTCATTCTCGTGATCCGGGCCATCGTCAGCGTCGTGCAGGGAGAGGCAGGCCCTTTTTTCGACAAGCTGTTCGACTCGCCGCAAAACATCATTATTCCGGTCATCGTTATCGCCTTGGTCACGTTAGGCGTAATGAGCAAGAAGGACGAAAACAAAAACAGTCAATAAGGAGCATCCATGAAGGAAAGCAGCAAAAAAGGCGAAGGAAAACAATCGTTCATCGCGGAAGCGAGGCGTGAGCAAATGTTCGAAGCGGCGATCCGGACGCTGGACGAAATCGGCTACGTGAACGCCAGCCTCGCCCAGATCGCCAAACGGGCGGGCATCAGCACGGCGCTTATTTCGTACCATTTTGCGGACAAAAGCGACTTGATGAATCACCTGCTCGTCAAGCTGCTCGAAATGTCGACCACTTACATTTTGGACCGCGTCCATGCGGAAAGCACGGCCCGCGGGAAGCTCGGCGCGTTCATCGAAGCGAGCCTCGCCTATCAGGTGTCGCATCCGGCCCATAATACGGCGCTGATCGAGATCATTTTCAACTCCCGGACGCCCGATAACGTGCCGTATTACAAGATGGACGACGACAACGACGACGAGGACTACATTCGCGTCACGCTTCTGCAGGTTTTGCGCGAAGGGCGGGAGAACGGGGAGTTCGGGGCGTTTAACGCCGATGCCGTGGCCAGCGTAATCCAGGGCGCGATCGGCGAATACATGCTGACCGGCGCGGCCATTACGAAGAAGGTCGACGTGGAGACGTATAGCGCCGAGCTGATCGGCATGATCGAGAAGTCGATCCTAGTCGTAGCAAAATAGGATTGTTTAAATGAATAGCCCTATTTACAAAGAACCTTCCAGCATGTGCAGGGAAGGTTCTTTAGTGTAGTACAATAACAGATCACTCAAATTATTAAATGGTCTGAGTTAGTCCTATCTCATACTGAAAATCAGGGATATCAGTCCTTTACTAGTTACTACTTTGCTGGATAATCGGAATATCCATGCTATTTACAACCACTGTTTTTCCGGCCTCATTCAGGCCTTGAATTTCGATTTGCGTACCCATGTAAAATGGGAAACGGACAAACCAGATCATGCGGCCATCTTGAATAGGGATCATTTTCGCAACCTGTTTATAGTGAGTCTGTTTATCAGTCAACTCAATATTAACTATTTCCTGATTAAACGATTCGCCATAGACGATCGGTAACGGCGGTTCCCCTGACCCGTCCGGTTCAGTTCCTGTTACATATTCAAAGACCAGGCTGCCATCCCGTTTCAAATTGTTCAGGTTGCTGAACTGGTAACCTCCCCCTGTTACCCATTTCCAACCTAATAGCGTTTTCTTCCAATATTCCAAATTTAAATCTGCGTATTCGTCATCTGTTTGACCGTATTTTCTTGTATAAAAAACAACTACACCTTCGTTTGTCCATTCTTTATGCACGATTCCATCCATTTCAAAACCCGTGACGTTCAAGGTGCGATACCTTTCTGTAATCACCTGTCTCAGATTATCATCAATGGCGGGGTCAGCAGCCGGATTTGTCAGATTCATCGGGAATAACCAAGCATATACGATAAAGCCAATTAGGGCAACACAAACCGTTGTCACAGATGTTTTCCAAAACCATCGCTGTTTTCTCACCTTTGTCACCTCTTCCTTTATTGATTGCAATTGGCTCGATGTTGGTCGCCGTTCTTGACGGAGAGGACCTTCAGAAAGCCGTGTATACCATTGAGGTTCATTAGGTTCTATGGGAGTCTGCCTCCTTTTTTCATAAGGTAAATAGCGAAATGGATAACAATACCTACTTGTTGTTAGATCCTCTTGCTGTCACTTAGTACTGATCTTTCTTCAGCCACTCATCGAGCTTCAATCTGGCGCGATACAGCCTAGACTTGACCGTACCTTCTGGCAGACCGAGTAAATCCGCCATGTCTGCTATTGGCATTTGGTAATGGGCGTTCAACAGAATTATTTCACGTTGCTTCATCGGCAATCGAATCACCAGTTCCCATATTCTGTCCACGAACTGCTCGTCAAAATAAGTCGTTTCCGCCGAAGGAGTGGATCGATCGCTTTGTACGTAATCCAATAGCACAATTTTGCGAAAAAACGCCGAACGCTTATAATTAATTGTTATATTTCTTGCTATTCTCAGCAGCCACGTTTTTACAGAACTTTCACCGCGGAACGAATCAAGAGATCGAAACGCACGGATAAACGTGTCTTGCGCAATATCGTCGGCCATATCGTGTTTTGAGTCAATACATAAGAGTAATTCCACACATCCTTCCAATATTTTTGGATAAGCCGCTCGATTTCATTTGTTCCGATTTGTGACTGATACCTAAGGTGCTCATCCTCCAACCGTCTCACCTCCAATAAACAGACAACAATGAGCATAAAAAGTTCCATTTTTCAATAAAATATCTTCAATTTACAATGACACAGTCCATTCATAGAGGATATTCCTTCTCACAAACGCAATAAAGAGACAGCCTCTACTGTCTCAATTCGCAAACTTAATAACGAAAATTCAATACGATTCTTTTTACAAATATTTCATTTCAATACTTACTTTCATCAAAAACCACAGCAACGAGGTTTTCATGTGCGACAGAAAAAAGCACGACAGTCGGAACCGCCGGCTGTCGTGCTTTTTCGCTTCTTATGAACTCCGGCCTTCCCTCAGCATGGCGACGGTTTTCTCCAGGCGCCTCTGCCTCGTTTCGGCCGTCTTCGCCTCCTCGATCGGGATGACCAGTCTCCGCTTGTTGCTGTAAGACAGCCCTTCGAAGAAGCTTCCGGCGGCCGCATCCTCCTCAAGCGCTGCCTTCAGGTCCTTCGGCACCGCAAGCTCGCGCACCTCGGTATCGAGCTCGATCTGCACCTCGACCTCGCCCCCTGCGGCAACGCTGGTGCGGCTGTTTTAATCAGTAGAGCATCTTTGTTATTCGGTTTGCAATCTAGGCACGAAGCGATAATGTTGGGAAGAACAGCCATCGTCAAATGGCTGTTTTTGTTATGTCAACTGAATGATTATTGCTCAATGCTCACTCAGGAACTTTATTTTCTAAATGAACCAGCCACTCCCCATCTTCATTAATTAAAATAAATTTATGCGTTACCTCACCCATCGTTGTAATATTCACTTTGGTTAATGCTTCCGCGTTAGCAGCATCAACAACAGTGACATTCAATATTTCGTAGTCAACAAGTCTATTTTCTTCAATGTCCTTCGTGTAAAACGAAATCAAGGATTCTTGGTCTTTAAACGTAGTGTCTTTTATATTATCCAAGACTTGATCAACATCTCTATTCTTAACTCCTTCTAAAAAATTAACTAGGGTCTCTTTAACTGCTGTGTTTACCTCAACGTTTGAATTGTTCAAGCTCAAAATCAAAACCACAGTTCCAATAAGAATTGATAAACATAATACCAATGATATCTTTTTTAGATATTTCTTCACAAATCTACCTCCTTTATGTTATAGTTTCCATTGTAACATTTTTCAAGTATTTCCAGGCAAAAAAAAAAAAAAAAAAAGGACGTGAAGATTTGAAAGTACTTAAGTATTTCACCGCTTCAGCAATCTGCTTAGTAGCTGTTTCAGGCCTAATGTCTGCAGCAAGCGCAGCTCCACGCACAGGCATACTCACACCGGAAACACATTCTTTATCTCCGGAAGAAGTTATCGAAAGTGATAAACCAATTACTTATGCAGTGCCACTTGATTCTTCTTCTTTTAAAGCATTAAGTGTTCCACCAGGTGAACAATGGCTTTATGACTTCCAATTTTGGGG
This sequence comes from Paenibacillus arenilitoris, assembly GCF_014705655.1. Classification (GTDB taxonomy): domain Bacteria; phylum Bacillota; class Bacilli; order Paenibacillales; family Paenibacillaceae; genus Pristimantibacillus; species Pristimantibacillus arenilitoris. The sequence continues at coordinate 91,832 of NZ_JACXIY010000029.1, forward strand.
AGTAACTCCAGCTGGTACTGTGAAAACTGATACGTTTGAAGTAGTTGGTGGAGATAATGTTCAAGTTAATAGTCAGGCTGACGCTGATAATTATAATCAAGCCTCAGGTGACTATGGTGTTACACTATATAAAAAGAATTGGCTTGGAATAGGAGTCTCTCAGGGACAAATAAACTATCCTTACGGATCACAAACTGTTTATGTTGGTACGTGGTGGGGAGTTGGCGATGGTAGCTATTATGTCGGATTTAAAACAATTTCTTCAACTACTTCACAAAAAATAGATGGCGAAGGTTCTATCTATCAAAATAATGCTTAGTTATTAAAAAGCCCCCCCACACATATCTCTGAAGTAAGCAGGAGAAATAAGTGGTGGGGGGTTTTCTGTTTCATAGTGGATTTCCTTTACGCTGCCCCCATCACAAAATATGCTTATTTTTACAGTGCAACAAAATGCTTACTCTTTGCGTCTAAAATATTTGAGGAGTCCGAAACGGACGTTTGAAAGGAGGAAAGATCATTTACCAATATAAGGAAAGTATACAAAATATACATCGAGTATAAACATACAAAGATGGAATAATACAAAATTTAAACGATAAAAGGATGGAGGTACCTATGTTGAAGATATTCAGTAGGATTATCTTATTAATTATTGGTGTGTATGTTATTTATCAAGGATACAGCATTTACACATTTAGTGCTCGAAGTGATGGCAGTACGGGTATCTATAAATTTATCTGGCTATTTATACCTGCAACGGATTATCACTTGCATACTTATGGAATTGCTTTTATTGTTATAGGAGCAATAATTACATTGACATCTTTCGCACTGTATCGATTGTCATTGAAGGGTAGAAAGATCGTACAGGATTAAATAATGGATATTTATAAGCTGTGGATCGGAAAGAAGTTCCGATTTCGTTCAAGGCATTGGAACTATTCTCTATGGCAGCAGTAAACATCATGTACTCCATTAACTGCATTAAAAAAGAGACTTTCAGCTAGATCCGAAAGTCTCTTCTATTTCTTTACCCAAATAATAATTGATTCGTATAGGCAGCGTAGGACTATTTTGAATGCCTTAACTGCCTTTACTTTTTCATCGACTGGCGCGCCGCCGGTAACGGCCAGCTCCTGCAGTTCGTGCGACTGACTTCCGGACGCGGACGATCGGCGAGCCGCCAATGGCGGCCGGCTTCTGCAGCCCGTGCGACTGGCTTCCGGAAACGGACGGATCGGCGCGTCGACGGCGACGGCCGGCTCCTGCAGCTCGAGCGCCGGCTTTCCGGACGCGGACGATCGTCGAGCCGCTGGTGGCGGTCGGCTCCTGCAGCCCGAGCGCCTGGGTTCCGGATGCGGACGGTCGATGCGCGGCCAGTAGCGTCCAACTGCTGCAGCTCAAGCGCCAGGTTCACGATACAAACGATAAATACACTGACTAACAGTAACGTACCTCCAAGAACACCATTCCTTACGGTTTCGAATCGTTCACCTCGGAGTGAGGACAACAAAAAAATGTTGCCCCCAAACCTCGATTCACGACACGGCTATGCTCACCAGCAACTCCCCCCCATAAAACGCACACAATAACGAACAAATAAACAAACCGCGCACTGTGCATAAATCGTATGAAGGCACCTCCTATCCACAGGTAGAAAAGAAGGAAGATTTGCTACGCAAAGCACCATACCCGATATCGAAGAAGGAAAAAAGATACGCGGACCGGCGGCCGCTTGCCCGCTCCGAGTCCGGAGAGGATTTCGTCCGGCACGGCGATGCCGGTCGCTGTTTTCTTGCTGAGCAGAATGACGGCTTGGAATTTCATTTGAAGCTTCCTCCTCTTTTCGTCTCGTTATTCAAGTATCTCAATTCGCAAAAAAGTCGCGCAGCACCGGCGCCAGCGCCTCCGGCTTGACGATATGCGTCTGCCCTTCCAACGTTCGATGCTCCGCATTCGGGAGCGCGCGCGCCAGCTGTTCCATCGCGACTCGCATCCAGGCCGGGCTCTTGCCGCCGGCCGCAACGAGCGTCGGCACGGTGACGGAAGACCAGCGTCCGGCCTCAAGCGGCTTGCCCCTCTGGTGATCGACCGTAAGCAGCGTATCGTAAGGCAGCGTATGAGCGACGGCCTTCAGCTTCGACCATGCCGGCATGAGCGGCATCATGGCGACGACGGGCGCCGGCAAGCCCACGCCGGTCCGCATGAAATGCTTCACCGCGGCACCCCGTCGGCCCGCTGCCAGCAGTCCCTCCATCCGCTCCGAATAATCGGCCGGCACCGGCTTGCGGCTCGCGTCGACGACGAACGGCGCTTCGTAGAGCGCCAGCTTCTTCACGGACGGCAGCCGGTTCGCCGCCTCGAGCGCGAGCGCCGCGCCCGACGATATGCCGTAGACGAACGCCGATCCGCCGGCTTCGCCGATCAACGCCGAGAGGTCCTCGATTTCGCGCTCGATTTCGTAAGGCATCGTGTTCCCGCTGCCGGCCCTCCCCCTGCGATCGTACGTATAGACGGTATAATGCCGCTGAAGCTGCGCGGCAAGCGCCCCGTTCGGCCCGTTCTCCCGGCTGCACAGCGCTCCGTCGACCAGGATGAGCGGCGGCCCGCTGCCGATCTTCTCATAAGCGATCGCCGTTCCGTCTTGCGAATAAACGTAGTTCATGGCTCCTCCTTGATTGGCGCAGATTATTCCGATTGACCGGTCAGCTCGTGCATCTCGATAATTTGGCGAAGCTCGATCTCGCCTTGGCCGAAGCCATGCGGATCCGGCATGCGCAGCGCCCATTCGATCGCCTCTTCCCTCGACTTGACCTCGATCAAGGTGTAGCCGGCGATCAGCTCCTTCGACTCCGTGAACGGACCGTCCGTCACCTTCGGCTTGCCGCCGGGAACCGGATAGGCAATGCGGATGCCGGTCGCGCTGGCGTGCAGACCGTCCGCAGCCAATAGCACTCCCGCCCTCGCCAGCTCTTCGTTGTATTTCATCATCGCCTCCAGAAGCTCCGGGCTTGGCTTAGCCCCTGCCTCGGAATCCTTCGTCGCCTTCACGATCATCATAAATCTCATGTTTCATTTCCCCTTTCGGATCACGTTTGGAGATGCGATGTCCCTTCCGTTACGAAGGGCCAATCCTTCCCTCTTACCAAGTCGACGAATGACAAGCGGGGAAATCGACGCGCCGTCCCAATTTTTTTAAGAAAAGCCGGAAGCGTGCTCTTGTCCTGCATTCCCTATACCAATTCGTCGCGTACGCAATAAGGCCTGCCGAATAATCGAACGCGCGGCCGGAAAAATTATGTATCGTCCGAGTATGTACAGAAAGCGTGGGAAGCCTATTGGAATGGTACGAGAAACTAAGCGACTACTTTCCCGAGCATGAAATGAAACACCCGCAGCAGCTGAAGGAGCTGATCGAAGAGAACGACTACTACCACAAGGAAGAAACCGACGACTACCTTATGCTGTACGCCGATTTCCCCTCGTTCGTCTTCATCGATTATCTGCTCGTCACTTCGAACACCCGCGGCAAGGGGATGGGCACGAAAATTCTCGACCGCCTGAAGGCAAAAGGGAAGCTGATCATCCTAGAAGCCGAGCCGGTTCTGCCCAAGGACAGCGACAGCGAGCGGCGGCTGCGGTTCTATTACCGGAACGGCTTCAAGAAAGCCGATCTGATCCGCTACGTCCGCCGGGACGAGCAGGACGAGCCCTATACGATGCACGTGCTGTACTGGTCCCCCGCCGGCATCCCGCAGGCGATCGTGCTCGAGAAGATGGAGCTGGCCTGCGACGAGATCCACAACTTCCGGTCGAAGCGGCATTACGGGCGCGAGTTGGTCGATCTCGATGAAGCGTTGAAGTGGAAGCATTAACGGCCCGGAATGAGGCTGCCCAAAAGCAGGCTTGCTTCTTAACGTTCGTTGAAATCCCGCGCCTAAGCCACTGTTGCGTGAACGGCCCTCGGGCAGCGCGCCTTATGTCGAAGCCTGCGAATGTGCAGGCTTCAGGCCGCGCCGTTCGTGCAGTGAAGCAAATGCCTGCGAATGTGCATCTTCTTTCGTTCGGTAAGCCAAAAAAGGGGCTCATGTCCCGAAGTCCCTGCACATTCGCAGGCATTTCGTCCGGCCGCCTCATCGATGGCGCAAAGGCTGCACAAACGCAGGCTTTGCGCATGGCTTGCTTGAAAATGGAAAAAGGAGCGTCCATCCGTCATCCGGCGATGACTTGCAGGACACTCCTTATCTTAGCGCGAAGCCTATCTTCGCTTTCGTTTCCGGCTATGCGAGGTTGCCGGCCGCCGAATGGCGGCCCCCCCGATTCCGAAACGGTCAGATGGCCGACGCCGGAGACTTCACGCTTTTGGAAGAAGAACGAAGAATGACCGTGCTGCCCCAAAATAACAGCAAAGCGATAACGGGATGCAGCGCGGATAGCGCTCCGATTCTGGACGACAGTATGGCCGTGATAAACATGCCAAGGATCATGCCGAATAATCCGATGCTTCTCCAAATAACTTTTTTAGGCATGCGAGCGATCCAAGCCAACAATGCCATTAACAGAGGGAGAAACGAAAAGTATCTTGCAAAGCTTGCATGGCTGGCCCAGCTGTCCGAATCGACGAATAAAGCCATGCCGGCGATAAGCACCTGGACCGCGATAGAAGCCGTGAACAGCCAAGCGAACGCGACGTAAGCGATGCGCGCAAGGCGGACAGACGTTTTGTCAGGCATGGGTACCGTTCCTCCATCCTTTCGAATGACCGCTATCCGGATCGAAGCCGATCAAAGCTTCGGCGATCTTGTCGGGATCGGTTTCGGGTATCGCATAGACGCGCGGCGGTCCGGGAACGCGCAGGCGGGTATGGTCGTGAAACACCCGCGACACGAGCGTGCCTACCGCCTCGCCGTTCATGTGGATCACGCTCCAGAACCGTCTCTCCCTCTCTTCCCACGGTCCCCAGTGCTCCTGCGACTGAGGAAACAGGCCGGGCATGACCGGCCGCGGCGTGAAGCCCGCGTCATAAATTTCCGATTCCAACGGCTTGAAGAGCTTCAGGCAAAAAAAGCCATAGGCCGAATCTCCTCCCCTTGCATAAATCCGCTCGATCTCCTCCAAGTTCCTCTCCCACACCTGCCGCCAATGATTCTCGATATATTGCTCCGCATAACCGGCCAGCATGTTCATCGTCGTCTCTTTGAACGTCTCCTTCAATTGGCTCATTTCGCCCGCCTCCTTGGTCTCTTCCTCCGGATGTTTACACACGATTGTGATCGGCTTTCCACGTTTTGATGGACCGTTTGATCTCATCGGGCGGCGTATTCTCGCCTGCCGCCTTCTCGCTCAGAACGACGAACTCCTCGTCGGATGCGAACCGCAGCGCGATAATTTGGCCCATCGTCAGACGCGGATCGAGCAGCTTGCCCGTCAGCGCGAAGTGACGCAGATTTTCCTCCGCCCGGATCGCGCGATCCTGCGCCATGCAGCCGAACCGCCGCGCGAAGACCATCGTCATGGCCGCCATAAGCGACAGCGAGACGAGAATCAGCGAACCGAACAACGTCATCCCGCTTGCGCCGGCCATAACGAGATAGACGATCGCCGCAATAAACGTGATCAAGGCGAGAGGCATCAGAAAAAAATGGAATGCGGGAATTAGCCTTGCGTGATTGCCGTAATTTTGCTGTTTCATTTCTCGAATTCTCCCTTCGACTTTCAAATTCTTGAGTGAGCGCACACTCAAATTAGGACACATGTATGCCCCGCATGCGAGGGTCGCCCTCGCTTGACTTTGAGTGAGCGCACACTCATAATATGACTATAACGAGCATTTTATTCCGTGTCAACAGAGCGAGGAGCAAAAAAATGGATTTGAAAACAAGAATCGCCGAAGCCGCCGAACAAGTCATTCGCGCCAACGGGCTCGCCAAAACGACGACCAAGGAGATCGCCCGGATCGCGGGCTGCTCCGAAGGATCTCTCTATAATCATTTTAAGAGCAAGGAGGACTTGTTTCTTTACGTGCTCAGAGGACAGCTGACCAATTTGATGGGAGCGCTGACCGCGCTCCGGGAGCTTGCCGGCCAAGGGACCGTGCGGGGCAACCTGGAGAAGGTCGCGCTGGCGGCCGTGGCGGATTATTACCAGTCCATGTCCTTTATTTGTTCCGTAATCTCGGAACGGGATCTCCTGAACCGCCACCGGGAAGGCTTCGCGGCGAGGAACGAAGGTCCTCACCGGGCGAACGAAACCTTGGAGGCGTACTTGTCGGAAGAAAAGCTTCTGGGCCGAGTCCATGAATCGATCTCGCCTCGGGCCGCGGCCGATTTATTGCTCGGAAGCTGCTTTCAGCATGCCTTCCAATTGCGGTTTCTGGGCAGAGAGGAATCGGAAGAACAACGGAGCCGGTTCGTTAAGCATACATTGGACGCGTTATTTGAAGGATTGCAAGCCAGGGAAGCTTGACGAATCAAACCCGGTAACCGAGCCGGTCGGCCAGCCGTGCGAGCCCGCCCAGGAATACGTCCTGCACGAACTTCGGAGGGCCCTGAATATATCCGTCCATCGTGCTCCAGGCGGCGGCGAGCCAGAGCGGATTGGACGGAATCCCTTTTTCGTTCAGCTTGCCCTCCCGCTCCAGCTTGTGGATGAGCTCGAACATTTGCCAGTGCCGTCCCGGAGGACGGACTTCGTGAAGGGCGATCAGCAGATGGTCGCTGACGTTCCAGAACCGGTGAACCTGCCTCGGACGGATGGTCGCCTCTCCCCCTTGCTCCACGATCGTTTCTTCGCCGTCGATCACGAAGCGCATCCGCCCCTCCTTGATCGTAAATTTCTCCTGGAGCTCCGGATGCCAATGCGGACCGTTCATCGCCCCTTGACGCACGACTCGATGCTCCACCAATAAATACGGGCCCTTGGCGTCCGAGCCGCTGTCCAGCAACGTGACGGTCCGGCCGTCGGGATGTACGAGGGTTCGTTCGCTCATGCGCAGCGCCTCCTTTATTTCCTCTTATAATCATTATACGCCTGCTGCATTAACGCCACGTAGCGGTCGCACTGCAGCTGCTTCAGCCCTTCGACGTAGCCGTCCCAATCCTCGTTCAAATCCAGGTTGCCGGTAATGAACTGCAGCGTGCTTTGGTCGATATAGTTTTTGAGATTCGTCTGGAGCATCGCCGCCTCGTCGGCTTCTTCGGGAGCGATCCATACCGCCCAGAACGGAAACACCTCAGACGGCTCATGCCCTTCGTAGAGGAGCGTCGCTTCGTACAGCCTGCGCTCGTATCCGGTATCCGAGAAAATATCCTTAGCCGCCACCCAGCTGTCGCGGTATTCCCTCGGCATGTAAAAATGCGCCATCCCGCTCCAGCCGGAGTTCCGCCCGTACGTGCCTTCCTCGTTCGGAATGGCCGCGTACTTCGGCTCTACCCCTTCGCCAAGCGCGATTTCGCCGGCTTCCGGCTTTCTCCAGCCCGTCCCTTCCAGTCCCGACTGCGCGATCGTCTGCCCGTCCGGCGTATAGATGTAGTCGACCATCCGAATAAGCGCGATCCGCTCTTCCTTCGTCGCTTTGTTCGTGATGACGAATTTCGCCCCCGGGCTGACGCCGCTCCCGGCGAACGTCGCATAAGCGCCATGCGGCCCCGCCAGCGGCGGGAGCGGCGCGTAATCCGCGCTGCGGCTGCCGAAGACGAAAATATCCGGGTGCATCGCGGCGGCCGCGCCGAGTATGTCCGCGCCGGCGTTTTCGCCGATTTTCCGGAAAGCCTCGGCGTTCTGCGTGAACGCGCCCGAATCGATGAGCCCTTTGTCGTACAGCGACTTGATGTAGGCAAGCCCCTCCTTCCATTCCGGCTTGTCGACGACCGTATCGAGCTTCCCGTCCGCCATTCTGGAGATAAGTGCGGTCGTCGTGGTAGATGAAGCCGTTCATCAGGTAAGGAACGACGCGAACGCCGAAGTTTTCGATCGAGCCGCTGAGCGGCACCTCGTCCGGCATTCCGTTCCCGTTCGGATCGCCGTTCTTGAACGCTTCGAGCGTTTGCTTGAACTGCTCCGTCGTTGCCGGCGGCTCCAGGCTAAGCCGCTTCAGCCACTTCGCGTTGACCCACATCTTGTTCGGATAGGAGCAATGGAAGCAATCCGAATAACCGGCCAGGCCGTAGACGTTGCCGTCCGGCGCCGTGTTAATCGCCCTTAGCGCCGGATTACGCTCCATTGCCGCCTTAATGTTCGGCGCATATTGCTCGATAAGCCCGTTTAACGGGACAATGACCCCCTCCTTGCCGTATTTCAATAAATCCGCCTGCGAGAACTGATCGATATAAGAGGTTAACCAGTATGCGTCGGGATAATCGCCGCCGGCCAGCGAGATTTGCCTCTTCTCCTTGGCGCCTTCCCCCGTCACGAGCTCCCAGTCGAACGCGACGCCGAATTGCTCCTCCAGCCGCTTCGTGAACGTATTCGTCATAAGATCGATGCCCGTCTCCTGCTGGGCGAATACGCGGATCGCCAGCGGCGCGGCGGCTTCGCCCGACTCGGCTTCTCCTGCTGGCGAAGCTGTCCCCGCGGAATGCGCGCATCCCGCCAGCAGCAGGGCGCCTGCCGCAATGGCCGCGAATGAGCGTGCTATGCTTTTGTTCAAATCCGATCCCCCCTTGATGCCGGCCTTCGCCTCATATTTTGATGGACTGCCGGTACGAGCTCGGCGCGATGCCCATCACCCGCTTGAACGCCCGGCGGAACGAATGCGCGCTGTTATAGCCGACGCGTTCGGCGATTTCGTCCACCGTGCACGCGTTCGTCTTCAACAATTCGGAGGCCCGCTCGATCCTGACCTTCTCCAAATAGTCCGATATATTCGTATCCGTTACCTCCTTGAACAATTGGGAAATGTATTTCTCGGGCCGCTCCGCCTTCTCCGCGATCCGGTACAGCGTCAGCTCCGCGTCCCCGTACGATTCGGCAATGAACCGCTTGATTTCCTCGACGATCTGGATATGGGCGTGGCTCTTCTTGCTGGCGATGACGCCGCATAACGAATCGACGATCGCGATAATTTCCTCCTGGATGACCGCGGCCGGATTCGACGCCTGCACGCCGACGATCTGATTTTTGAGCGCGTGAAGCAGCTCCGAGCCCAGGAACGCCTTCTGGTCGAGCAGCTTGAGCAGCGTGCCCTTCAGCTCGCCGACCAGCTGCTGCTTCATCTCGATCGACAGCTGGCGGTTCTCCGTGTTTTTCTCGATGACCGACTGTACCATCCTTCTTGCTTCGTCCCGGTCGCCCGCCCGGATCGTGCCGATCAGGCGCTGCTCGATGTCGAGCGGATAATAGTACGTGGCAGTCTCCGGCTTCGCGTCCCCGAACCATACGATGCTCTGCTTGCTGTCGTACTCGGCAAAATCCATCGTCCGCTTCGCCTGCTCGAACGAATGGCTTGCCTCGGGCAGCGAGAGGAAGGGCTCGCCGAAGGAAGCCGTCAGATGAATTTTGTATTCCCGGTACGCAAGCTGGATCAGCTTCTCGAACGTTTCCGTGATGTTCTCCCGCTCCCGCTCCGACTCGAAACCGCCTTCCTCCGCGCAGGCCGTGCAGATCGCCACGATCCGGTCCGATCCGAGATCCGTCATCCAGAGCCCGCTGCCGAGCTCGGCGAGCATCTGCTTCACGATCAGCCGCGCGGCCGTCATCTCGTTCAGAATTTCGACGCTGTCCATGCCGGAGTAGCCGTTAATTTGCAATACGCCGACGAATCCTTGCTGCGATTGGAATCGAGCGTCCGCCTGCGCGGCGGCCGCGGCAAGCTCCTCCGCCGCCCGGAATTCGCCCGCGATCAGTCGCTTCAGGAAGCCATCCCGGACGAGCGGAAGCTGCCGGTTGAGCTCATCCTCCAGCTGCCGGTTGCTTGATATGATGCTCGAAATATTCCCCTGCAGGAAGTCGAATTCGTTCCGGCCCGTTACGCCTTCCTTGCCGAAATGCTCCTTCATGACGCCAAGCAGGCGGTTGATCGGCGCGCTGTTCCGGTAAGCGAGCAGCAAGCCGGTGAGCAAGCCGAGCAGGAGGGCGACGCCGGTCACGAGCCACGTTATCGTTTTGATTTGATTCGCGTTCTCCATCAGGACGTGACGGGGAATGCCGGCCTGATAAATCCAACCGTTCTTATCCGATCGGATCGTAATGACGAGGTCGTCGTTGTAGAACTGGCTTACTTTGGCCGGGTCGAAGCTTTCGTCCGCGCTTAACCGGCGCGCCTCCTCTTCGCCGATGCCCTGCAGGCTGACGGTGTTTCCCTCCGCGTCGCTAATGTGGGCCCAGCCGCCGTACCGCTCCTCGAGGCCGGAGAGCAGGCTCGAAATGTTTTCCTCGTCGATGATGACGACGACCGTCGCCGGCGACGGTCCGCTGAAGCTGTCCAGCGGAAGCGACTGCATGTACGTCACGACCGAGGTTTGCTTCGTTTTGTTGGTGTAAGCGCGGAGCGGCATAATTTCGCTTCGATGGGTCCGATCCAGCACCGCGCTCTTCCATTCCTCCAACGTTAGATCGCTGTACCGGAAATTTTGATAATAATGCTCCGGCCGGAAATAGGCGGAGCCCTGCGACAGAATAACGTCGTAATTGGTTAAGTAGATAAAATAATTTTGCAGGAAGTCGTTCGTCTGGCTGAAGGGCATCACCTGCCTCATTACGCTCCAGATGCCGTACACGTTGTCCCGGTCGCCTCTCTTCTTCTCGTTCATCAGCGTATTCAAATCCGGATTCAACGCCAGCTGCCTCGTAAAGCCTTCGACCTCCGCCATTCTTCTCTCCAAAATTTCTTTGCTGCGCTCCAGCTGCGTGACGCCGTTCTCGATCGAGACGGACTGCGTGACCTCGATGGACGTACGGTAAGACACGAAGCCGGCAATGCTCGGTATGACCAGTATGATAAGGTAAGATACGAGGAACTTGCGAAAGATGGTGGAATGCTTCGGCACGGATTCGCCCCCCTTTACATATAAAGCGCTTACATATTAAATGCGGCAGACCCTATATTCTCTCGAAAACCGCTTGTTTATCTATCGTAACCGATTCATGCGAAAAGACAACTGCCAATCGTTAGATTCGCAGTTGTCTTCATGAAATCTTTAAAGGTTCGACGCTTCTTCCGCTTGCTTGGCCGCGGCTTGCCGAACCGCAAGCTGCCCGTCGATCGCATAGACCCGGCCGGGCGCAAGATCCAGCGGCACCGTCCTCTCCCCGAAGCGTACGGTCGTCCGGCCCGCGGCATGCGCCTTGATCGTCGCGCCGGTCAGCTTGCCGTCCTCCCACGCCGCGTCCACTTCGACGCCGCCTTTGGCCCGCAGCCCCTTGAACGAGCCTGCCCGCCATGCGTCCGGAAGCGCGGGGAGCAAATGAAGCTCGCCGGCATGGCTCTGCAGCAGCATGTCCGCGACCGCCGCGGCTCCGCCGAAATTGCCGTCGACGACGAAGATGTTCGTCTCCGCCCCGGCGACGCCCGGCTTGGAATACGTCAGCAGGTTGTCGAAGCACAGGTCGCCGATCAGGTGGACGATATGCTTAACCGCCTGATTGCCGTCATGCAGCCTCGAGAAGCCGACCGCGAACAGCGCCGCCGTAAATTCGATATCCTCGAGATCGTCGGTCGTCATCCGGTTGTACAACGTCGTCCGGACCGCCTCGCTCAGCTCGGGCGTATCCTTCGGCGTAATCTGGCTGCCCGGATACAAGCCGACCAGATGGGCCAGATGGCGGTGCTCCGGCTGCGCCTCACCGTAATCCTCCAGCCACTCCTGCAGCTGTCCCCTCTTGCCGATCCTTAGCGGCGGCAGCAGCGCGATCGCCCGGCGCAGCCGCTCTTGCAGCTCCTCATCCAGCTGCAGCCGCCCGGCCGCCTCCAGGCAGAAGACGAACAAATCCCGCACGAGTATCTGGTCCATTGTCGAACCCATCGACAGCTGCTGCGCCCCATCCGCCGGGTCGCCCGGGTAGAAGCTGTTCTCCGGCGAATTGGACGGCCCCGTCACGAGCCAGCCATGTCGCGGATGAACGGTCATGTAGTCGAGGAAGAACAGCGCCGACTCCTTCAGCACCGGATAAGCCTGCTCCCTCAGGAACGCCTCGTCCAGGCCGTACTCGTAATGCTCCTTCATGTGGAGGGCGATCATCAGGCCGCCCGTCACGTTGAGCCCCCAAGACGTGCCCCAGCCGGGAGCCGCGAAGCCCCATGCGTTGGAGAATACATGCGCGACCCAGCCCTCGCAGCCGTAGAAATCCTCGGCCGCCATCCGGCCCGCCTCGGCCAGCCGCCCGATATAGTTCATGAGCGGGACGTGGCATTCGGCCAGGTTGCCGATCTCCGTCGGGTAATAGTTCATCTGCGTATTAATGTCCAAATGGTAGTCGCAGCTCCAGGCCATCGCGTTCGCTTCGCCGTCGTTCCAGAGGCCCTGCAGGTGAAGCGGCAGCGGCGAATCCTCGCGCGATCCGGCGATCGTCAAGTAGCGTCCGTATTGGTAGAAGAGCGCGATCAGCCCCGGATCGTCCGTCTCGCCCGCCCGGAACCGCTTCATCCGCTCGTCCGTCGGAAGTCCGCCCTGGTTCGTACGGCCGAGGTCGAGGCTGACTCTGGTGTACAAGGCGCGGTAGTCGGCGATATGCTCTTCCCTCAGGCGCTCGTATCCTTTCGCGACGGCCGCTTCGATCTGCCTGCCGCTCTCTTCGGCCCAGTCTCCGTCCGTCCTGCCGTAGTTGGTATTGACCGCAAAATAAAGATAAGCCTCGTCCGCGTCCTTGACGACGATTTCGTCCTCCGAGCTATCGAACGATCCGCCCCGGATGACGACCTTGATCCCGCCTTGGCACGACACCCCGCAAGTCCCGTCGCTGTGCACGTCTTCCGTCGCCCGGCCTTGGAAGACGATCGTATCGCCGTTCCTGACGGCGGCGGAGAAGACGGGCGTGCGCCCTTCCGCGCGCAGCGAGAACGAGAGGCCGCCCGCCGGACCGCCCGCGATCCGCGCGGCGACGATGCCGTCCGCGTGCGAGGCGAACGTCTCCCGCGTCACCGCCTGGCCGCCGCTCTTGTAGGATACGGCCGCGACGGCCGTCTCCAGGTCCAGCTCGCGGACGAGCTCCTCGCCTTCGTGGCCGAATCGCAGCCGCACGTCGCACAGCGACAGGTTCGTGCCGAAGTTCCCCTTCTTCGGCTCGAGCCACTGCTTCGCGAGCTTGTCGCCACCGGCGTAATCGCCGCCGAAGAAGCGCTCCCTCATAAGCGCCAGCTTCCCCTTCGGGTCCTCCTGTCCCGGCGTCCGCTCCGGCTTGCCCGACCAGTACGTCACCTCCGTCATGCACCATGTCTCTTGCCCGATGCCGCCGTGCATGACGGCGCCGATCCTGCCGTTGCCGATCGGCAGCCCCTGCGTCCAGCCGGCTGCGGGCCGCGCGTACCAAAGCTTCGTATCCTTCAACGTCTACCATCCTTTACCGTCGTTTAATTGCAATAGCCTTCTACCCTTCTTTAATCGCGCATATCAAAACATTAGCCGCTTTAAATAACACGTAGGAGACGATTTTTTAAGCTTCGCTTACCATCCGGTTCGTCAAGCTTCCCAGCTTCTCGATCTCGATCGTCACGACGTCGCCCGGCTTCAGGTATACCCGTTTCTCCTCGGGATAGCCGAGAACGACGCCTTCCGGCGTTCCCGTCAGGATGATGTCGCCCGGCACGAGCGTCATATGCTGCGAAATGTAGCTGACGATCTCGTCGCAGCGGAAGATCATGTCCGACGTGTTGGAATGCTGGCGCACTTCCCCGTTCACCACGCATTTCACTTCCAGATCGTTCGGATCGCCGACCTCGTCGGCCGTGACCAGATACGGCCCGAGCGGGCTGAAGCCGTCGCAGGATTTGCCGAGCAGCCACTGCGCCGTTCTCATCTGCAGGTCGCGCGCGGACAGATCGTTCACGCTGCAGTAGCCGAACACATGCCCCGGCGCGTCCTCCTTGCTAACGTACTTCGCCGTCTTCCCGATGACGATAACGAGCTCCGCCTCGTAATCGACCTGCGAAGATACCCGCTCGGGCAGCGGGACGTCCTGGCCGTGCCCCGTCAGCGTATTATTGAACTTATTGAACAAAATCGGGTACTGCGGAATCGGCGCGTTCGTCTCGAGCGCGTGCTTCCGGTAGTTGAGGCCGACGCAGATGATTTTGTTCGGCCTCGTCACGCAAGGGCCGAACGTTACGTCCTCCTCGCGCAGGAGCAGATCGCCCGCATACGCTTCCGACCGAATCAAACGGTCCACGTAACCGCTTACCGTCGCTACCGCCTTCTCCCCTCCGGCGATGACGTCCATCACGTCCGACGGCACGTCCCCGTCCGGCAGTCTGCCGAGCGCCGCCGAGAGATCGAGGATCCCCTCCTCCAGCTTCACCCCGAGTTTCATTTGTCCGTTGTCGTCCATCGTTACCAGCTTCATAATCGCATACCGCCCTTTCGTAATCGTCAGTTATGCATCCTTGCCGAACACGACGCCGCCGTCGACATACAGGGGGGAGCCCATCATGAACGAGGATTCGTCCGATGCAAGGAACAGCACCGCGCTCGCCACATCCCCGGGCCTGCCCAGATTTCCGCTAAGCTGCCTCGTCTTGATCGCCGCGATCGCGGCCTCCGGGTCCTCGTACGAGGCTTGCAAATACTGCTCGACGAACGGCGTCATAATCGTGCCCGGCAGTACCGCATTCACTCTAATATTATACTTTGCGTAGTCGACCTGCATCGATTTTGTGAGCGCCAGCACGGCGCCCTTCGTCGCCGAATAGGAAGCCCGCCGCGCGAGGCCGATCTCCGCGATGCAGGAGGACATGTTGATGACCGTGCCCGACCGGCGCTCCATCATATGGGGAAGCACATGCTTCGAGGGGAGGAATACGCCGCGCAGATTGACGGCAATGACGCGGTCCCACGCTTCGGGCTCGATCTCGTGGATCGCGCCTACCCCGCTGATGCCGGCGTTGTTGAACAAAATATCGATCCTCGCGTACGTTTTCAGCGCCTCGTCGACCATCGCCCACACCGAGGCGGAGTCCGTCACGTCGGCATGGATGTAGAGGGCGATTCCTCCCGCATCCGCAATGCGCCGAACCGTTTCCTTCCCCTTCGCTTCGTCGATGTCGTTCACGATGACCGAAGCGCCCTCCCGGGCGAACAATTCGGCCGTCGTCTGTCCGATCCCGGAGCCCGCTCCGGTAATGAGGGCCACCTTATCCCGCAATCTCATCGATCGTCCCTCCCCTTTCGTCCGCTACCTGACGCGGTACTCGTCAAAATATTTCGGAAGGATCTCCGTCGACGCGCCCGGCATTTCCGGGAGCACGTAATGCCCGTTCTTCACGGTGGCCGGCTCGACGAAGATCGTGCGGATCCACGGGATATACTCCAGCATGACCGCGCCCGGCGTCGCCGCCACCAGATGCTGATGGATTTGGCCCATGTCGCCGACATGCGGACAGATCGGCACGTCGTACGAGGCGGCAAGCCCCGCGACCTGCAGCCATTCCGTAACGCCCGCCACCCGCGTGACGTCGACCTGGCAGTACTCGACCGCGCCCTGATGGATGTAATCGCGGAACGCGTATTTCGAGTAGACGTGCTCGCCGAGCGCGATCGGCACATTCAGCGCGTCGGCCAGCTTCTTGTGGCCGAGAATATCGTCCGGATTAAGCGGCTCCTCCAGCCAGAACAGATCGAATTCCTCCAGCTTCCTGCCCCAGGTCATCGCCGTATTGATATTCCACTGCTGGTTCACGTCGATCATGAAAATGACATCGTCGCCGATCGCCTCGCGGACCGCCTTCACCCGGTCGTAATCCTCGCGCGGATCCGGCTTGCCGACCTTGATCTTCACGCCCGCGAAGCCCTGCCCGACGATGTCCGTCACGTCCTTCAGCAGCCGCTCCTTCGACCAGTTCAGCCAGCCGCCGTTCGTGTTATACGCCTTGATTCCTTTGCTTTTGTGCCCGCCGAGGTACTGCCACAGCGGCTTGTTCGACGCCTTCGCCATAATGTCCCACAGCGCGATGTCCACCGCGGCGAGCGCCATATGTGTCACGCCCGCCCGGCCGATCCAGTGCATCTTGCCGAAGCGCAGACTGTCCCAAATTTCCTTCACCATAAAAGGATCCTTGCCGATCAGCTCCGGCGCGTAATACCGGTCGATCGTATCCGCGATCATATCGTCGCCGTGCGCGCACGTTCCGGTGTAGCCGTAGCCGACGTACCCTTCGTCGGTGAAGATGCGGACGCCCGGAAGGCCCCAGTGCGTCGCCGCGTTGATCGCGTCGGTAATCGGCGGATCGATCGGCACGTGCAGCACGAATGATTCGACTTTCGTAATTTTCATCGTAAGCTCTCCTTAGGTCAGTTAATAGCCGAGCGATGCGCCGCCTTCGACGGGAAGGGCGACTCCGGTCACGAATGCCGCCTGTTCCGACGCGAGGAACAGCACCGCCTGCGCCACCTCCTCCGAGGCGGCCGGACGGCCGAGCGGATGCATGTCGTTCAGCGCTTGAACGGTCGCCGCGGGGTCGGGCTGCCCGCGCGTCCACGCCTCCAGCAGCGGCGTCATGACGCCCGCCGGGCATACGCAGTTCACCCGCACGCCGTCCGGCGCGTAGTCGAGCGCGAGCGACTTGCTCATTGCGATAATCCCGCCCTTGGAGGCAGCATAGACGGGATTGTTCCGCTGGCCGACGAGCCCGTTCAGCGAAGCCATGTTGACGATCGCGCCCTTCGAGAGGCGAAGCAGCGGCAACGCATGCTTGATCATCAGATAGACGCCCTTCAAATTGACCGCCAGCACGCGGTCGAAATCCGGCTCGCCCGTCTCCTCCAGCGGCTTCGGATGGATGACCGCCGCATTGTTGAACAGCACGTCGAGCCGTCCGAACGTATGCCGCGTCCGCTCGATAAGTGCCGCGGCGTCCCGTTCGCGCGAGACGTCCGTCCGTACCGCGATCGCCCGCGGCCAACCGTTCGGACCCGGGCCGGCGGCATTCAGCTCCGCGGCGACCCGATCGCCGTCCTCCCCGTTCCTGTCGGCAATGACGACGGACGCCCCTTCGGCGGCGAACAGACGCGCGCTCGTCTCGCCGATGCCCGATCCGCCGCCCGTAACGACGACGACCTTCTCCTTGAATCTCATCGATCGCGCCTCCTGCGCCCGCTCTTCGGCAACGCTTACATCGCCGCTTCGCGTGTTGTTAATTTATCCGTAATCGTACCGGGCGGTCTTCCGCCGTTGCTTACGATATTGTATCATCGATGTAGAAATCCGTATTTGATCAGACATCCATCAAGTTGACGATTCATCCGCTTATTTTCACATTGCGCATTGCGCGGAGGGAGGCCCCGTTATGACCAAATTAAGCGAAATGACGCCCTACGTCGGCGACTCGATGCCTTACCGGTACGACGGCAGCTCGAACGAGAAGCTGCGCGTCTGCAGCGTATACGCCTTCCATCTGTTCACCGACGGGCCGGGCGAGATGGAAATTAACGGAAAGCGGTATCCGATCGACAACCGGACGATCATTTTTCTCCGCCCGGGCGAGCCGCACGCCTTCCACATCTCGGCCGAGCGGCCGCTGACGTCCTACAACCTGTACTGCGACTTGTGGGATCCGGAGGCGCCCGTCTCCGTTAACCGGACGTTTATTTACGCGCCGGAGCCGTTCCTGCTGCACGAGACGTCGCTGGCGCCGCCGTGCGAGGAGCTCGACGGCCTGCCGAGCGTCTTCTCGCTGCAGCCCTACCCCGAGCTGTTCGACGCGTTTCTGCGCCTTGCCCGGATTTTCAACGAGCTGCACCATTACCGGAACGAGGCAATGGGCAGCCTGCTGTACGCCTGGATCTTAAGCTGGTACAACACGATCCATACCCACCAGCCGACCGACTACCGGATCGTCCGGCTGCTCCACCATTTGAACGAGCACCCGGAGCGCGGCGAATCGGTGGAGAGCTGGTGGGCGTTCTGCGGGCTGAAGAGGACGTACTTCCACGAGCTGTTCCTGCGCGAGACCGGGCTAACGCCGCGAGCCTACCATCACAAATTGCTGATGCGCCGCGCCGCTCACCTGCTGCGGGAGAGCGATCTTACGGTGACGGCGATCGCCGAGCGGCTCGGCTACCCGTCCATTCATCCGTTCACGCGCCACTTCCGCGGCTATTACGGCGTCAGCCCGCGAAGCTACCGGCGGCATCCGCAAAATCTTTTATAAACGTTCCTTCCGTTGCCCCCGCCCGCCGAATATGCTACACTGTACCTAATTTCTTGGAACGGAGGGTTCAGTGTGATAGATTTTATCCGAGTTCGTCAATTGCGCGGCTAACAAGCCCATACGCATTTGCTCTGCCCGTGTGCGGAGGACTCAGGATAGGTCTGTCCATTGATGGAGATAACCCGATATATTCGTAAGGAAGCTTATTTCCTCGCGGATAATTTCTGATATCCTCTCACCTTCACTGTGGACACAGGCGGAATCCGTCTGTGTTTTTATTTTTTTCACCCCAGGAGGATGATCGAATATGATGGAACCCACTCAGCAAAAAGCGATAATCGTCGGCGTACAGCTGCAAACCGCGACCGACTTCGACTATTCCATGCAGGAGCTCCGCAATTTGGCGGCGGCCTGCTACATCGACGTGGTCGGCGAGCTCGGCCAGAAGGCGGCCCGCGTGAACCCGACCCACTACATCGGAACCGGCAAGCTGCAGGAGCTGCTTGCCCTCGCGGAGGCGCACGACGCCCGGACGATTATTTTCAACGACGAGCTGTCCCCTTCCCAAATCCGCAACCTGGAGGCTGCCCTCGAGCGCACGGTCATCGACCGGACGGTGCTCATTCTCGATATATTCGCCGAACGGGCCAAGACGAGAGAAGCCCAGCTGCAGGTCGAGGTCGCGCGGCTCCAGTACATGCTGCCCCGTCTCGTCGGCATGCGCGAATCGCTCGGACGGCAGGGCGGCGGGTCCGGCCTGAAGAACAGAGGCGCGGGCGAAACGAAGCTGGAGCTGGACCGCAGGCGGATCGAGGAGCGGATCACGGCGCTGCAGGCCGAGCTCGAGAAGCTCGTGGCGAGGCGCCAAATCCAGCGCAAGCAGCGGCGGAAGAACGAGGTGCCCGTCGTCTGTCTCGTCGGGTATACGAATACGGGCAAATCCAGCATGATGAACGCGCTGCTGGAGCATTACAACCCGGGGACGACGAAGCAGGTTTTTGCGCAGGATATGCTGTTCGCGACGCTGGAAACGTCGGTCAGAAGCATCGACCTTCCGGACAACAAAACGTTCCTGCTCACGGATACGGTCGGCTTCGTCAGCCAGCTTCCCCACCATCTCGTGAAGGCGTTCCGCTCGACGCTGGAGGAGGTGGCCGAGGCCGATCTGCTCGTCCATGTCGTCGATTACGCCCACGAGGATTACGGGCAGCTGATCGCCGTCACGAACGCGACGCTGAAGGAGCTCGGCGCCGGCGACATTCCGACGGTCTACGCCTACAACAAATGCGACCTGACCGATCACCCGTACCCTCTCGTCGAGGATAACAACGTCTATTTGTCCGTGAAGGAGAAGAACGGCCTTCAGGAGCTTACCGAGCTCATCCGCGGGCATATATTCGGCGACTTCATGGAATGCGAAATTCTCGTTCCGTTCAGCCAAGGCAGGCTGGTCGCTTACTTCAACGAGAACGCCCATGTGAAGGAAACGACGTACGAGCCGGAAGGAACCCGGCTGAGGCTGGAATGCAGGACGGCCGATTTCGAGCGGTACAAAGGCGACTTCATCGTATTGTAGAGCAGACGAAAACCGGCAGCCGGAGCCGTTCCGGAAGAAGACTTGCTCACATGATGGACGGTTCAAAAGAAATGGCGGTGCCGGGGTTCATCCCTTCACCGCCATTTCTGATTTTCGGTCCGTTGCCGCCCTTCATGAGCGGCTTATGAGTCATTTGCTTAAGCCGACGTAGCACCGCATGATCAGCTCCCGGGCAGCGTCTCATGCAGAAGCCTGCAAAATGTACAGGCTTTGCCCTCTCCGTGCGTACCAGGGAAGCAAATGCCTGCGAAAGTGCGTCTTTTTTGTTCGATAAGCCCAAAAAGAGGGCTCGCGTCCAGAAATGCCTGTACAGACGCAGGCATTCCGATTGGCTGCCACATCGACAGCCCAAAAGCTGCACAATCGCAGGCATTTAGCTTGGCTGCCCTTGCCGGTGCGCAGCCTTTTGGCAAGTAGTTCGCCGGTATCTCCATTTCACCAAGGCTCCGACAATTAGCGATGACGGATTGGCCAACATAACTATGGCTTGACAAACATTAGCTGGTTTTTGGACAGCCCCGCCTTGCTTCCGGTTTCCTCTTAGCCGGCGGATTAATACGCTTCGAATGCGGGCTTCTTCCGCACCGGAATCCAAATCTCGCTCCGGAACGTCGGCGACGTCACGTCCTTGTGCTCGTTCCAAAGGATTTCCGGCCCTTCCGCCGCTTCGTAGCCCGAGGACGGGAACCATTCGGCATAAATGCGGCCCCACACGTTCTGGAGCGTGTCCGGGAACGGCCCTACCGCTTCGAACACGGCCCAGGCCGAAGGCGCGACCGCAAGGCTCGCCAGATGCTCCGGACACGCCTTCGTCGTTGCGGCGCCGATATAATGGTCGAGACCGCCCTTCTCCTCCATCCGGCCTTCCGAGAAGTTCGCCGACGCGCTGATCAAGCCTTGCGGCTCGATGTTCGACAAGCCTTTCAGCTCGCGGATCGACTCCTCGTTCAGGCTGCTCCACATGGCGGCAATTTCCGGATTAACGCCGTTAAACACGATCGGCACCCGCTTCATCAAGCCGACGATGCGGAACGCTTCCTTCTCGACGATGCGATAATTCATTTCGTTTCCTCCCTTAATGGTTAATTGGAAGGTCATGCGCGGATACGCTTTAAGCGGACGTTCCGGATCGCGGGCTTCCGACGGCGTTGCGCCATGCAGGCTTTGAAAAGCCCGGGTGAACGCGTCGGCCGAGCCGTAGCCGTATTTGACGGCGATGTCGACGATCCTCTCGGCGCCTTGCCGGAGATCGAAGGCCGCCAGCGTGAGCCGCCTGCGGCGCACGTACTCCGAGACGGGGACACCCGCCAGGTAAGAGAACATTCGCTTGAAATGGTACTCTGAGCAATAGGCCCTTCTGGCCGCTTCCCTATAATCGATCTCATCCGCAAGATGGTCCTCGATATAGCTTAAAGCGTCGTTCCATTCCTTGAGCAAGCCCACGGTATAACCCTCCTCCCACCAGTAGAATAACAAATGCGAATCGCCCCGGTCCGACTTTTCATGCCCTATTATGCAGCATCGGGCCCCGTTCGTAAATCGGCTGCCGGCACGTTGCATGCGCTTGGCAAGCACCAGCGGCTTGCGGCCGGGCTTTACGCGTTTTAAGCGAGTGGCTTGTAAATAAAAAAAACTACGACGGCACAATTAAATAACAGGATTTTCCTGCGCTTTGTCGAATACATAAGAGATAAGAATTTTACGGGAGTTGTCCTCTTATGCTATCGAAAAATCGTCT
>NZ_JACXIY010000003.1 GCF_014705655.1 Paenibacillus arenilitoris
TGGAAAAATATTCAAAATTTCAGGGGATAAGTGTAGCGCCCACGATTTTTTATCCACAGTGTCAGGTTTGATGCATGGCTAGTGCAATTTCTGAACTTAGTTACTAGGAATTGCGGCGGCACGCGGCGGTTCGCGACGCCTCTCAGCGGTTCGCGGCAGCATGCTGCGCCAAGCAGCGCCGCATCGCACCCGCAAGCGCCCATTCCCGCCAGAACCCATTGTACCATTTCTCGCCCGCATACGCCGCAGCTGCCAGCCAAAAGTAAAAACTTCCCTCGCGATCGAGCCATAAGTTTATGCTTTCGGACCGTATGCTCTCTGACCGTGTACATTCGGACTGTATACCTGCGAACGTTCGAGGTGAATGCCTGCAATCGGCCGGGGCGCAAGCCGGCGAACGATCCGGCCGGCTAAGACGACAGCGCCCCCTCGAGCCGAACCAGCTCCGGAGGGAGCGGGGCGTGCCACTCCATCCGCTCGCGCGTGATCGGATGCGTGAAGCCTAGCGTCTCCGCATGCAGCGCCTGGCGGCCGGCGGCCTCCTCCCACGCCGCGACCGCGCCCTCCTCCGGCCCGTACATCTTGTCTCCGATGAGCGGGCAGCCGATATGCCGCATATGCACGCGGATCTGATGCGTCCGGCCCGTCTCCAGCTTAAGCCGGACCGCGGCGGCCAATTCTCCGTCGGCGGAGACGAACCGCTTCGCCGTCTCGTAATGCGTCACCGACGGATAGCCCGCCGGCGTCACGATCCGCACATGCGGCCGGTCCGGGTCGCGGTCGATCGGCGCGTCGACGGTGCCGGCGGCCGGGTCCGGCGCGCCGTACACATACGCGCGGTACAGCTTCAGCACTTCGCTTGCCTGCATCTGCTCCGACAGCTGCTGGTGCACGTAGGACGTCTTCGCGACGGCGACGAGGCCCGACGTCTCTTCGTCCAGGCGGTGCACGGGACGGAAGCGAACCCGCTCCCCTTGCCGCCGCCAATGGTAGACGACGCCGTTGGCCATCGTATCCGTGTAATGGCCATGCGTCGGATGGACGATCATGCCCGCCGGCTTATTGACGATCAGCAAATGCTCATCCTCGAATACGACTTCGATCGGAATCGGCTGCGGCAAAATATCGTCCGATTCCTCCCGCAGCATCCGGACGCGAATGACGTCCCCCTCCGAGACCGGGGCCGTCGTGTAGACCCGCTTCTCGTTGACGGTCAGGCCATGCTCCGTCAGCTTCACCTGCGACAGAAGCTTGCGGGAGACGCCGAGCTGCCGCTCCAGCACGGATCGGACCGTCTTCCCGTGCTCCGCCGCGGAGACGACCGCTTCAAGCGGTTTATAGTATAAACGGTCTAGCGATTCGCTCATTTTTTCTTCTTACGAAATACTTCCGCGCTCCGTACGTATTCAATGTCCGGCACGCCGAGCTTCGCGTTCGCCGCTCTGGCCGCCGCGAAGAAGAAGTCGGACAGGCGGTTCAAATACACCTGCACCTCCGGGTTCGCCGGATGCTCCGCCGCCAGCGTCACGACGCGGCGCTCCGCCCTGCGGCACACCGTCCGGCATACATGCAGCAGCGACGCGACGGAGCTTCCGCCGGGCAATATAAACCGCGTAATTTCCGGCGCCTCCGCGATGTAACGGTCGATCCAGCCTTCCAGCCGCACGGCCGGCTCTCCCGTTATTTTCAGCGGCGCGCCTTCCTTCGCGTACGCGAGATCCGAACCGCAGTCGAACAGCTCCTGCTGGATATCGACGAGCCAGCCTGCCAGCTCCGCGAGCTCGGCGTGCTTCGCCGCCTCCGCCGCCGCTTGCCCGACGAAGCAGTTCAGCTCGTCGATCGTGCCGTACGCCTCCACCCGGATATCGTCCTTCCGGACGCGCCCGCCGATAAGCGAGGTTTGTCCTTTGTCGCCTGTTTTCGTATACAATCTCATCGATCGAATACCCCTTTCCCCACCATCCGTTATTCGCCTTCCTTCATGCAAACAGCAGGCCGGATGCGCTCCTGACCTGCTGCTGCTTGCCGGCTTCTAGCCTTCTTGCTTCACTTTATGCACGAACTGTCCGATCCGCTCGAGCGCCTCGGTCAAGTTCGTCACCGAAGTCGCGTACGAGCAGCGCAAGTGCCCTTCCCCGCCGAGACCGAATACGTCGCCCGGCACCGCCGCGACGTTCGCTTCGTCCAGCAGCCGCTGCGCGAACTGCTCGCTCGTTAGCCCCGTCGACGCGACGGACGGGAAGGCGTAGAACGCGCCTTGCGGCTCGTGGCAGGTCAGCCCGATGTCCCTGAATCCTTTGACAACGAGACGGCGGCGCTGATTGTACGCCTCCACCATCCGGTCCTTCTCCTCCAGCCCGTGCTGCAGCGCTTCGAGCGCCGCGTGCTGCGCCATGATCGGCGCGCACATGACCGTATACTGATGGATCTTCAGCATGGCGGCAATCAGATCGGTATGCCCGCAGGCATACCCCATCCGCCAGCCGGTCATCGCGAACGCCTTGGAGAAGCCGCTGACGAGAATCGTGCGGTCCTTCATCCCGGGCATCGCCGCGAAGCTGACATGCTTCGAGCCGTACGTCAGCTCGGCGTATATTTCGTCAGAAATGACGATCAGGTCGTTCTCTTCGACGACTTTGGCGATCGGCAGCCAATCGTCGTAAGTCATGATGCCGCCCGTCGGATTGCTCGGATAACAGAGGATAAGTACTTTGGAACGCGGCGTAATCGCGGCCTTGAGCGATTCCGCCTTCAGCTTGAAGCCGTCCTTGGCGTACGTTTCGATGCCGACCGGCTTGCCCCCGCTGAGCGCGGTAATCGGCGAATAAGAAATATAGCACGGCTCGGGGATGAGAATCTCGTCCCCGGGAGCGATCAAGGCGCGCAGCGCCAGATCGATCGCTTCGCTGCCGCCGACCGTGACGATGACTTCATTCGCGGGATTGTACTCGACCGAGAACCGGTCGCTCAAGTAGTGGCCGATCGCCCCGCGCAGCTCGGGCATGCCGGCATTGGACGTGTACTGCGTCTTGCCCGTCTCGAGCGAATAGACGGCCGCTTCCCGCACATGCCACGGCGTGACGAAGTCGGGCTCGCCCACCCCGAGCGTGATGACGTCCTTGCGCGTGCTGACCAAATCAAAAAACCGACGGATTCCCGACGGTTTGATGCCCCGCACGAGCGGCGACAAATAATCGGCCATCGATTGACGCCGCGAAGATGCGGAGGGTTGCTTCTGTTCGTCTTTAATCATATGCGATCACCCTTCGTTACGGCGACACCATCAGCCGATGGTCACCTTCATGCTCTTCGAAGATAATGCCGTCCTGTTTGTATTTTTTCAAGATGAAAAACGTCTTGGTCGAGAGGACCGCGTCGATCGGGGACAGCTTATTCGATACGAACGAGGCTACCTCTTTCAAATTTTTGCCTTCCACCTCGACCAGTAGGTCGTAAGCCCCCGACATCAAATAGACCGATTTCACTTCCGGATATAAATAAATGCGCTCCGCGATCCCTTCGAATCCGCGTCCGCGCTCTGGCGTAATTTGCACCTCGATCAGCGCCGTCACCTTCTCGTCGTCGACCTTGCTCCAGTTGACGACCGTGGCGTATTTCACGATAATATGCTCCTGCTCGAGCACCGCGATGGCCTGCTTCACGTCCTCGATCGGCACGCCCAGCATCGTCGCGATCAGCTCGGCATCCCTGCGCGCGTCTTCCTTCAGCAGCTCCAATACTTTCAATTGCAATTCGTTCATCGTAAAACTCCTTCCGGTTCGCCTCGCGATTATAAAGCATATTTTACAACTTTTTCGCCTATCCTGCAAAGAAAAAAACGGAAGGCCGTGGTGGTCATCCATGCAAGTTGCGGCTTCGTTTCGGCCGGCTATTCCTCCAATTGGCCCGTGGTCAAATCGAACTTTCCGGAATGGGTAAGCTCGAATTTCACGTCAACCGTCAATTGATCCGCCCGGGGCAGCCACTCGCCCGAAGCCGCGAGCCGCTTCCACTTCGAATGGTGATACCGGTATAAGTGATGCTCCAGATCGAGCAGATCCAATTCGCGCGCAAGGCCCGTCGCGTACGCGTCCTCGATTTGCTCCTTTACCTGTCTCTCGATGCTTGCGGCGATCTCGGCTTTGCCGATATTCCCGTCAAGCTCCGCCACATCCCCCTTCAAGCGGACCGTCATCGCGAATTTCGGCCGCCCCCCTTCGAAGACGACTCTCAGCTTGTCCCGGGACGACTTGACGCCGACCGTCGCCTTGCCCCGATCGCCCGCCGCCTCGACCATGAAATGTTTAAAATCGGGATCGGTCCAGCGCAGCCCCTTGATCGAGTCTTCGGGAAAATAGCCCTTGTACTTCAGCTCCTTGAAGACGAAGACGCCGGATACGATTTGGATTTTCATCGGCTTCTTGCCCTGCTTCCAGTAGGCCTCGCTGAGCTTCAGCACAGGAAGCTTCGTCGTCATCGCCGGCTCCTTCAAGGTCTGCACCGCGAGCTGCATTTCCCGCGGCCGTATGAAGGTGTACTGCGCCTCATGCGGCAGCGGCGTATACAGGATACTGTTAATCGGAGACTGGTCGAAAAACGTTTCGCTGTTAAAGATGTCTTCGATCGGGTCCTTCGTTCCGAACAGCCAGGTCGTATACCGGGCTGCCCGCTGCCGGTTCAGTCCGTCAAGCGCCTCGTCTAATCTGCCCAGCGCCCGCTCGTGGACGACGATCGTTTTCAATTGCTCGATATTGATGCTGGCTTGACCTCCTCGCGTCATATCGTGCAGCGCAAGCAGCGCCGTGTCGCCCGTCCCCTTCCCGATCCATACCGGAGAAGGCTTCTGCTCGGGCGATTCGTTTTTGGCCACTTGCGCAAATTTGATCAATTGCCCGTACAGGTTGAATTTCCCGTCCTTGTAGTCGATCCCGATCGCGGACACGTAGCTGACGTCCTGCAAATTGACTTCGTCCCAGCAGCCCGCAATCAGACAGGCGGACGCCAGCGCGGCAAGCAGCATCCCTCCCTTCCGCAGCAGGCGCGTAACGGACCATCGGCGTTTCATGGCCGTCCCCTCCTGCCTTTTCTAAGCGCCCAAGGCTTCTGAAGCAGGGCCGTCACGAGCCGGCGCGGCTTGATCGGGGCCAGCGGCTCCAGGTAGGAACGGCCGAACGATTCCATGCTTGACAAATAAATGATAACGGCAAACACGCCTACGAAAAATCCGAATACGCCAAGCAGCGAGGAGGTAAGCAATATGCCGTACCGGATGATGGTTACCGAACCGTTCAGTGACTGGTTAACCAGGGTGAAGGTCGCCACCGCCGATACAGCCGCGACGACGAGCATCGTCGGCGAGGAGAGTCCCGCGCGGATCGCCGCGTCTCCGACGATGAGTCCGCCTACGACCGACACCGTCTGGCCGACGGGACGCGGCAGGCGCACGCCCGCCTCCCGGAACACCTCGAACAGCGTCAGCATAAGAAACATTTCCATCGTCGCCGACATCGGCAGCCCGATTCGCGAGATCGTTACCGTCGCGAGCAGCGAGAACGGCAGCTGATCGGTGTTGTAGGAAGAGAGCGCGATCCAGAAGCCGGGCAGGCACAGCGACAGAATGAGGCCCAGAATGCGGAGTATCCGCTCCAGCGCAACGAAATAATAAGGCAGATGCGCATCCTCAGGCGATTTGATCAGCAGCGTCAAATTGCCCGGCGCGATCAGTGCCGCCGGCGTCCCGTCGACGATTACGGCGACTCTGCCGTTCATGAGCGACTGCACGACGTAATCCGGCCTGCCGATATAGTCCAGCTGAGGAAACAGCGCGTACGGATGGTCGGCCAGCAGATCCTCCAGCTCGCCGGCGCCGTGAAGCGCCGGGACCCGAACCGCCTCCAGCCTCCTGCGCGTTTCCTCTACGAGCTCCGGCTTTGCCTGTCCCGCCATATAGAGCAGCGCGATTTCCGTCTGCGACTCGGTGCCGAGCTTGCGGTACTCGACGTGCAGATGGGGCGTCCGCAGACGCTTGCGCACCAAGGCCAGATTAATGGCCAATTGCTCGACGAAGCCGTCTCTCGGCCCTTTGAGCGACAGCTCCATCGTCGATTCCTCCGGCTGCCTGCCGGGCTGGTCGGCGATATCGTATTCGTAGAAGCCGGGCCGGGCCGAGAACGCGATCACGACGCTGCCCGCGAACAGGCGGGCGTACAGATGGCGGTTGTCCGGACCGTTCTTGATGCGCATGAACAAGTCGACCGTCCGTTCCGACTCTTCGCCATCGCTTTCCGATAGCGGCGCGGATTCGTCGCTCCATCTCTTTAATTGCGGAAGCAGCCCGAGATGGAATTGCTGGTTGTCGACCATCCCGTCGCAATAGAACAAATGAGCCGTCACCCGTCTATTCTCGCCTGCGGGCACGCTATACGAGTTAACGTCGTTGCATCCGCGCAGACTTTCCTGGAACTCTTCGAGCGTCAGCTCGTCATCCTCTTCGTGATCGCGAATCAATTCATGTTCCCTTTCCTTGCCGCTGCCGCGAGTCATCCCTTCATTCCCTCCTCCGTGCCGCTATGACGGCGCTTCTTCCCGCCCTTGCCCCTGGCCTTGAGAAAGCCCGCCGCCCACACCAGGACGACCAAGCCAAACGCGATTAATCCGACCTTTTCGAAATGCCATTTCAATAGATCGCGGTAAGTCATCATGTTATTCAAGCCGAAATATGTAGGTACGATTAATAGAACGCCCAGGAGGGAAGGAAAAATCCAATTTCTCTTCAGCCTGCGAAGCGGTCCGAATTCCTCTAAAATTTGCAAGCAGAGCGAGAGACGGATAAGCGCTCCCGCCAGCCACTGGAACACGGCAAAAAAATCGACATGCTCGAAATAGCGGCCGATCGAAACGAGCCTCCATTGCGTGAACGCGGGGTATCGCATCTTTTCGGCTTCGATCGGACCGAATTCCGCAACCGCCCCGATAACGGGACCTATCGAAATAAGCGCAAGAAACAACGCCAGCAGGACGAGATTCGTTCTTGTCAGCGTACGTTTCATGTGATGTTGAATAAATAACAGGACGAACAACTCGCTGAAGGCGGTAACCGAAGTGAGGGACGCTTGGATCACCGGGCGCACGCCGCGCTCGAGCATGGGAAGCAGATAGCGGTAATCTTTATGCGGCATATTCGCCGACATGACGAAATCGCCAAGCAGGACGACGAGAGGCAGGAGGATGCAGCTCGTGTAGGCGATGGTCCGAAGTCCCGAGACGGACGCGAACAAGCATAAAGCCAGAAATACGGCCGCGATGACGATCGGAGGCGTATTCGGCAAATACGTCGTTGCCGTCCACGACGACGTGATGATTAACGTACTGAGCGCAATTATAAACAGGATAAGCAGAAAACAACCTAGCAGCGCCCAGGCAATTGCCGGGTGCAGCCGCTGCAGCAGCCATTTGTCGATGGGCATCCGGTTCATTTTTTTCAAGACGCCGTACAACGGGATCGCTAGCCATGGCAGTATGAACAGTAAAGCGGCCAACACGCTCATCCAGGAATCGCGGAAAGCGACGTCGAGCAGCAGCGGACCGGCCAGTACGTGATTGATAAGTCCGACCGATAAGCACATGATGGCGATAGCCGGCAGTCTGCCGAACGGTTTGATGATCATTTGTCATTCACTTCCTCGCTACCTAATGTTTCCCGAAACCGGGATCGAAATGCATGAGGCGCGAGCCTAGGCTGAACGGACAAAAAAAGACCGACTCCAAGCTTCCAAGGCAAGCTAAGAGGCAGTCCGGCCGGCTTAAGGAATGTGCACCGTCTTGACATGATCAAAGTGCAAAAACACGGAATTGCCGTTTGCGTTCGCAAGCTCGATCATGCTTTGGCCGACGTTTTTGAGCACGCCGATTTTGTTCGGATTCTCGCCCAGGTCCAGGACGACGAATTCGCCGATCAGCTTGCGGAGCTGCTGGTCGAACGTTCTCGACAGCGTAAGAGGCGAAGGCTTGAGGGGAAATTGCTCGGGCGTCAGCGTGTACGGCGTTGCGTTCGGGTTGTAGGGGATCAAATATTTCAAGTGCTGAAGCGAAATAATGACGGTATGGTAGACGGGCGAATAAAAAACGAAAAAATCGTTCATGACGGTCGTTAAATATCCGTGAACGGATTGGTTGCCCGTTATATAAATCTCGGAGAACATGCCTTTGGCGTTCATTAACATCTTGCGGTAGGATACCGGTTCGTTATACGGCTCGAAGGGCATCTCGGGCACTTCGATCATTTCCCGATCGTTCGTCGAAATCCGAAGCTGCTGCATATGAATGAGCGGAACGTACAAAAACTGCGTTCCGTTATGCATGACCAGAATATCTTGGCCGATCTCGATCAGCTTGCCCCGGATGGGCGCCGACTTTCCGGAAATCTCGAGTTCGACCTGCGAGTCAAGCAGCGGATGGCGATTTTTCATGCTTCCTGCCTCCTTTCATCCGGTTATATAGTAGAACCGGGCAACGGCCTGCACCTTTGCCCGGCAATGGTCTAACTGTCACGGGGGACGATAGGTAATATATTTATATGTATCCCATTCGGCAGCGGTACTAGATTACTATCTATTTAATGGAGATTGCGCTTTTAACCCGTTGCGGGTAATAGAATCGGCTCATATCTTGTAATATCTCATACTGGGAGGGGTAAATTTGGCCAATAGCAAAAGCGGCAAGAAAAAATCCGGGAAAGGAAGGAAGCGGATGCAGGCAGAACGGATCGGGGACAACCGGATGGGCGGCAACCAGACCGCCGGCAACCGTACAGCAGGCAGTCGCTCACCCGGAAACGATACGGACGGCAACCTCACCGCCGGCAAACGCACCGCCGGCAACCGTACAGCAGGCAGCCGCTCACCCGGAAGCGGTACGGACGGCAACCTCACCGCCGGCAGCCGATCGCCCGGAAACCGTACGACTGGCAACCTCACTGCCGGCAGTCGCTCGCCCGGAAACGATACGGACGGCAACCGCACTGCCGGCAGCCGCACGGAAGGAAACCGCTCGAACGGCGGCGTGCCGATCGCCGGGCAGATCCCGGTCGCCTGCATGAGCGGACCGGTATGGCAGTTCATCCTCGAGAGCCGGAAGTAACCATCTGGGCTATAGCCGAATATCGTAAAGAAGATCGAAAGCCTACCGTCTAACGGTAGGCTTTATCTTTTGCCTCGGGAGATGGTGAGATGGCTTCTATTACATTGCCTGTCCGGTCGATTGCCATTAACGCTACGGATTTGCTCGATATTCAAGGCAACGCATGGGGAAAGGACTTCAGGCCTGCGGAGCTGACGCTCGAGGGGCAAAGCCATAAAGCGGTATTCGGCCTGAGAGGCGGCCATACGCGCAATTATTTCAAAAAATCGTACGAGGTGCGGCTGGACGACGGAAGAACGCTTCATTGGAACGCCGAGTATGACGATCCTTCGATGATGCGCAACGCCCTATCCTTCCATTTTCTGAATCGGATCGGACTAACTTCTCCGGAAACGAACCATATATGGCTCGTCATTAACGGAACGCCGCAAGGCGTATACTTGGAAATCGAAGCGGTGGACCGGTTCTTCTTCCATCAGAGGAACATCGGCTTCCGCTCGCTCATCTACGCGGGAAACGACAGCGCCGACTTCAGTCTGACCGATCCGGAAACGAAGGGGCGCAAGCCTTCTTTGTTCGACGGCTACGAGCTGAGGAAGGGAGGCGCGGGGGCAAAACGCAGGCTGGTCTCGTTCGTTCGCGGCATTAACCGCAAATCCGGCCGAAGCTTCGGTTCGTTCGTCGCCCGCAGGCTCGACGTTCCGCAATATTTGCTTTGGCTTGCCGGCGCGGTGCTCACCGGCAATTACGACGGCTTCGATCAAAATTACGCGCTCTACGAGCACCGGGCCAGCGGGAAATACCGAATCATTCCCTGGGATTACGAAGGTACCTGGGGCAGAAATTGCTACGGCAAGCCGTGCGGCAGCGACCTGGTCCGCCTGCAGGGCTACAACGCGCTGACGAAGAAGCTGTTCGCGTTTCCTTCATGCCGGATGAAGTATAAACGCATGATGGAGCAGCTTCTGCGGACAGCGTTTACGCCGGACACGCTGGAGCCGGTCGTCAAGAAGATGCATGAGCGGCTAGCGCCGGCGATTCGCATCGATTATACGCGAAAAGCCGGCTACGATACGTTTCTATCGGAGCCGGCTTTTATCCAGAAATACATTATGGAACGACGTCAGCTATTGCTTGACGAGTTGCAAAGCTGGAAATGACCGCGAAAGCATTCCCTAGAAGATATCCATGCTCATATATCGCTCGCCCGTATCCGGCGCGATGCACAGCACCCGCTTGCCCGCGCCGAGCTTACGTGCGACCCGCATCGCCGCCCATACCGAGGCGCCGGACGACGGGCCAAGCAGCAATCCTTCGCTTCTGGCAAGGCTTCTCATCGTCGTCAGCGCATCCTCGTCGGATACTTGGATGATCTCGTCGTATACCGACGTATTGAGAATGGCCGGAACGAAGCCCGGACTCGTGCCGACAAGCTTGTGCGGGCCGGGCTTGCCGCCCGACAGGACGGGCGAGCCCATCGGCTCGACGACCGCGACATGCAGATGCGGCAGCAGCTCCTTCAATGTCTCGCCCGTACCGGTAATCGTGCCGCCGGTGCCGGCCGTCGCGACGAAGGCGTCGAGCTTCCCGTCCGTCTGCCTCATAATTTCCTTCGCGGTCGTTAACCGGTGAATACGGGGATTGGCTTCATTCTCGAATTGGTTCGGGATGAAGCTCCCGGGCCGCTGCGCCTGCAGCTCGAGCGCCTTGCGGATGGCGCCGGGCATCCGCTCGGCGGCCGGCGTCAGCACGACCTCCGCGCCGTATGCCCGCAGCAGCTTGATCCGCTCGGCGGTCATGTTGTCCGGCATGACGAGCACCATCTTGTACCCTTTGGCCGCCGCGTTCATCGCAAGCCCGATACCCGTATTGCCGCTCGTCGGTTCGATGATCGTGTCGCCGGGGCGTATAAGTCCCCGCTCCTCGGCGTCGCGGATGAGCGAATGGGCCGCGCGGTCCTTCACGCTGCCGCTTGGATTATACCGCTCCAGCTTCACGCATACCTCGGCGCTGCCTTCCTCCCGCATGCGGTTAAGCCGAACGACCGGCGTATCCCCGATCAGCTGCGTAATGTCCGTAACGATTTTTGGCAATCGTTTAAGCCTCCTCTCCCTTTATCAAGTCGGCTGCCGCTGCCTCTGCTGCTGCTCCAAAAACGGCCGGATAAACCACCAGCCCGCGATCGGCACGACGCCGACCGCAAACAACAACCACGTAATGGCGGCAGCCGAATGGTTCATCGGCAGCACGATCAAATACGACGTCAGGCCGACCAATCGCCCGATGACGAGCCCCGCTTCGCGCAGAACGATGAACTCCTCCCGCTCCCGCGCGCTTTCCTCCGATTGTCCGATCAGATCGAATACCCTCGACGTCATCGGAATCGTATACAGCGGAATGAACAGCGACGTCCCGATGCCGAACATGAGCAAGGTCGTATACGACACGTTCCAGAACAAGGGCAAAATAACGACGGCGATCATAATAACGCCGATCAGCATAACGATTTTGCGGTTGTTCTTCTTCAGAAGCTTGCCGACGAGCCAGAAGCTGACAAGCGCGACAAGCGACGTGATAAGCGAGTACGTGCCGAGCTTGCTCTCGTTCCTGGTCGCGGTATATACCGTCAGCCCGACCAGGAACATGAATACGCCTTCGCGCACGCCCTGCGCGGCAATGGCCGGGAACATGCGCCGCCACGGATTTCCCTTCTCCGCCAGCTGCCGCACGCCGTGCTTCCATTCATACGTGCCATGTCCGTGCCGTTTCTTCAGCCAGAAGCTTAATACGACGCTGATCGCGAAGATGACGAGCGATATGGTGAAGATGAGCCGGTAGCCCTTCTCGCCCTGCAGCGTCGTGATCAATAGGCCCGATACCCACGGCGCGATAATGCCGGCCGCCGAGCCGAGCAGACCGGCCCAGCCGTTGAACCGGTCCCGGTTGTCCGGATCCGTCGCTTCGAAATAAACGACATTGAACGCGAGCCAGAAAAATCCTTGTGCCATGCCGTTCAGCATGCCGAGCGGCACGCCGTACGATTTGGCCTGCTGGCCAAGCAGGAGCACGGTGAAATAAAAGACGCCCGACAGCACGATGCCGGCGCGCAGGCTGTTCATCTTGTTATGTTCCTTGACCCATTTTCCGGCAATCCAGAATGTAAGTCCGCTCATGACGTATTGGCCAAACGTAAACCAGCCGATCAGCGAATACGACTGGCTCGCTTTCCACAAATACACCGGTATGAACGTTCCGGACAGCGCGTTCGCAATTCCGTATAGAGCCTGGACAATAAGCAGTAGCACGCATTGTCCGCCTAGAGCCGCTTTTGCCAAAACGTTGTTCCTCCTGCATGATCATCGCAGCCGGCGCAACCATCCGCCGTTTGCGTAGTTAGCCGTTCGTTTTGTAAGCTTCCCCTATAAGCGGCGAGCCATGCCCGTCCAATATTACCAGCATAACGTCAGTCTCTCGGCGTAAGCCGCTTGATCATTTGCTCGCGGTCCTCGCGGCTCAGTACGGATGAAGTATGGAAGCAAGCCGGACATACGTACAGGACGAGCGTAAAAGGAGCCGTCAGCACCGGGCCGTTAAGCGACGGGGCGATTCTGGGCTCGAACTGCCTGTCGCTTACCGTCTGCGTGCCCGCTTCCAGCATGAACTCCCTGCAGGCCGGGCATTCCGGCGCTTCGGCCTGATCGTCAGTAATGCCGCGTACCGCATGCTCCACGGCGAACCAGGATCGGTCGGCGCTGCGATAGTCGCCCTGCTCCAGCCAGCTGCTGCGGCGGTCGCTTTCCTCCTCCTCGTCGTTCCAGGACGCCCGGTTCTCCGCGGCCGCTTTCGGGCGGCGATCCTCCGCCGCTTCCTCCTCTTCGCCGTAGCCGAGCTCGATCGTCCGGTAAGCGCTCAGCTCGTTCTCACAATGCGGACAATGCTTCTCCGGTCCGATCTCTTCATCCCATACGATTTCCGTCAAGCACCACGGACACATCACTTGCTCCTTCATGCCAAGTCTTCCTTTCTAATTGTTCATTAAATAAACGATGCCGAATATGAAAAAAAGCACGGATACGATCATCAAGACCTTCCATAAATACTTCATCGTGGCTTTCCTCCGCTAAATAATGACTGTCGCGCCGATCACGTAGGACAAGGATACGGAAATGATCATCGCGGTCAACCCCACCGCGCGGT
This sequence comes from Paenibacillus arenilitoris, assembly GCF_014705655.1. Taxonomy (GTDB): domain Bacteria; phylum Bacillota; class Bacilli; order Paenibacillales; family Paenibacillaceae; genus Pristimantibacillus; species Pristimantibacillus arenilitoris. The sequence continues at coordinate 13,336 of NZ_JACXIY010000003.1, forward strand.
TATCGCGAGCGATTTCGTCGTCGATCCGGAATACGGGCGTCAGAAACTCGAACAAAAAATAGGCGGCCAATAAAATAACGTAGCCATACGCGCCCCAAATGAGGCTCACGTACACCGAGTCGTTCGACTCGATCGAGAAGCGGAAAATATTGCAGATCCCGAATATTTTGCCGCCCGTCGCCATGGCCACCGCCAAATTGCCCTTCTTGATCTCGCTCCAGCATTTGTACTTGGTGACGAGCTCGAACAAAGACAAAAAAACGATGAGGGACAATACCGTAACCGATACGTAGACGAGCGATGCGGCATACGGGTTGCTAAGAAGCTTGTCGACTTCATGATCCATATCGTTAACCTCCATCCTCTAGCTGGTCCTGGTTAGGCGCCGATGCCCGCGGGCGTTACTTGAGCTCCGCTACCGTAACGCCCGCCCCGCCCTCGCCGTAGTTGCCCAGACGGAAGCTCTTCACATGGCTATGCTTCCGCAAATACTGCTGGATGCCCGTACGAAGCACGCCGGTGCCTTTGCCGTGAATGATCGCGACCATGCCGAGTCCCGACAGGAACGCTTCGTCGAGGAACCGGTCGACTTCCATGATGGCCTCCTCCAGGTTCTCTCCGCGCAGGTCGAGCTCCATCTTGACGCTGTCGTCGCGCGACCGCTTCAGGCTTGCCGCCTGCTTCGGCTGCTGCGCCTTGACGGCCGGCGCCGATTTGATCAGCTCCAGATCGTCCAGCGCCACCTTCATCTTCATGATGCCGAGCTGTACCGTGGCTTCGGAGCCGTGAAGGTCGACGACCGTTCCTTTTTGATTGAGGCTGTACACCGTTACTTCGTCGCCCGGTTCGATCTTCGCAGGCTTCCGGACCGTCCCCGCGCCCGTTCGCTTCGTCTTCTGCAGCTCCGGCGCCGCCTCGTCCAGCCTACGGCGCGCTTCGATCAGCTTATGCTCTTTGACCGAAGCGCCTTCTTCCATCGCAAGCTTGCGCAGATCGGCGATGATTTGCTCCGCTTCCCGCTTCGCCTTGGCGACGGCTTCGCGCGCTTCTTCCTGCGCTTTCTGAAGAAGCTTCTCCTTCTGCTCCTCGAAGCGCCGCCGTTCCGCTTCATGCCGGGCGCGCAGCGCTTCCATTTCCCGCCTAAGCGTCTCAGCGGTTTGGCGTTCCGTCTCGGCGCCGATCCGATTCTCCTCCAGGGAGGCGATCATATTTTCCACCCGCTGATCTTCCTCGCTGACTTCTCCGCGCGCATGCTCGATAATCGGCCGGGCTAGGCCGAGCCGTTCCGCGATGGCGAACGCGTTGCTTCGGCCGGGAACGCCGACCAGCAAGCGATAGGTCGGACTGAGCGTCGCGACGTCGAATTCCATGCTTGCGTTGATGACGCCTTTTCTATTGTAGGCATAGGCCTTCAGCTCGCTGTAATGCGTCGTCGCCACAATCCGGCTGCCGAGCGCATGGACATGCTCCAGGATGGCGATCGCGAGCGCGCTTCCTTCCGCGGGATCCGTACCCGCGCCAAGCTCGTCAAGCAGCACCAGGCTCTTGGAGGTCATCGAGCTTAGGATGCGGATTATGTTTTTCAAATGGCTGGAGAACGTACTGAGACTTTGTTCAATGCTTTGTTCGTCGCCGATGTCGGCATAGATCGCGTCGAAGACGCATAGCTGACTGCCGTCCTCGGCCGGAACGAACAGGCCCGACATCGCCATCAGGCTGAGCAGGCCGATCGTTTTGAGCGAGACCGTCTTGCCGCCCGTATTCGGGCCCGTCACGATGATAGCGGTATAGTTGTTGCCGAGCTCGACATCGATCGGAACGACCTTGTCCGCCGCGATTAAAGGATGCCTGCCGCGCTTCAGCTTGAGAAAGCCCCTGTCGTTCATGCGCGGAAGCGTCGCCTTCATTTCGTGTGCGAGCCTCGCCTTCGCGTATGCGAAGTCGATCCTCCCGAGCAGATCCAGGTTCAGAAGAAGATCCTCGACATCGTCTGCGGCAAGCGCCGTCAGCTTCTGCAAAATTTTCTCGATCTCGCGCTGCTCGCCCGCCTTCAGCTCCCGGAGCTTGTTATTCATGGCGACGATAGCCTCCGGCTCGATGAACAACGTCGCCCCGGACCCGGATTGATCGTGCACGATGCCGCCGAAGTGCGACCGGTACTCCTGCTTCACCGGGATGACGTATCGGTCGTTGCGCAGCGTGATGATCGCGTCCTGCAGCATCTTTTGCACCGAGGAGGAACGGATCATCTGCTCCAGCTTCTCGCGAATGCGCGATTCGCCGTTTCTAAGCTCGCGGCGAATGGAAGCCAGCTCCAGGCTGGCGCTGTCCATCACTTCCGCCTGCTCGTCGATGCATTCGAAGATCGCGTCCTCGAGCGGCTTATGCTCGAGGATTTGATCGGCCAGGCTTGCGAGCATCGGGATCGGGTGATCCTCGTGCAATCCGCCCACATGCTTTCTCACGCGGCGGCCACCGCGCGCCGTCTCGGCGATTTCAAGCAGCTCGGCTGGATTCAGCGTGCCTCCGATGCGCGCCCGATGCAGGGCGGCCTTAATGTCGACGATGCCGCCGAAGGGCGCGCTCCCCTTCAAGCGATCCGCCGCATACGCTTCATCCGTCAATTGCAGCGTGTCCTTCACCGTTTCCAGGTCGGATACCGGCTGAAGCGCTTCGGCCGCCGCTTTGCCGAGCGATGTAGCCGCGTGCTGCGACAATCTATATATGATTTTGGGATATTCAAGCGTGGCCAAAATTTTCGTGTCCAACATTTAACACTCCTCTCGCCTTCCTATTATAGCCGAACCGCGGACGCGTTGCACGGCTGCCATACATAAATCATGCTCATCTGGTCACAATATTAATGATCGAACCGCCTTACAAAGTCGCTTTTGCAATACCATTCGAAAGTTCACGTTAAGGAGGGTTTAAAATATGAATTTTTTGGGCCATGTCGTCCGCTTTATCGTTTCCGCTTTAGTTCTGATGCTGGTCGGGTTCATCGTACCGCAATTTAGCGTAGGCGGATTTTGGAGCGCGCTGTTTCTCGCTCTGGTCATCGCGGCGCTCGGATGGATCGTCGAAGCCATGTTCGGCAAAAGGGTTACGCCGTTCGGCCGCGGCATCGTAGGCTTTCTGGCGAGCGCGCTGGTCATTTGGGTCGCGCAGTTCATCGTAGGCGGCGTAGACGTCACGCTGCTCGGCGCCATCCTGGCGGCGCTCGTGATCGGGATTATCGACCTGTTCATTCCGGTCAGTACCCCTTATGAAGCCGGACGCCGCGATCGCGCTTAACGGCAAGCAGAATCGGCAGCCCTTGACGGCCTTCTTGGCCGTCAAGGGCTGCTTGCTGCGTTTGCCCATTTATTCATAAGTTTGTCATAGGCTCGTCAAACATTCCGAATCCGTATCGGTTACAATAGAATCGAGCTTTAACCTGTAAATTTGCGCCATCGCCATGCGTTGGCGGACAATCGAAAGGGGCAATCGTACCAATGAAGAAATGGCTACTCTTTGCAAGCGCAATGTGCCTGGTCATCGTCCTTGCCGCATGCGGGGCGAACAGCGCGAACAACCCGGCGAACGACGCGGAAGCGAACGCCGAGACCGGCGCGGCCGTCGACGAAGGCGCGGCATCGTCCGAGCTTGTCATTACGGCATCCAACTGGGAGTTCGATCAGAAGGAATATAAGATCAAAGCGGGCGAAACGGTCAACGTCAAGATCGACTCCATCGACGGCTTGCACAGCGCGAAAATCCAAAAAACCGACTATGAAGTCAAGAACGGCAAAGCCGTCGCCGTCAACATCGCCGAACCGGGCAGCTACGAGATCATTTGCAACATTCCGTGCGGCCAAGGCCATCGCACGATGAAATCCACGCTTGTCGTGGAGTAAGCGAATTCGAATGAAGGACCGCCCAGGCGCAGCCGCTGGCTGCCGAAGGGGCGGTCCTTTCCTGTCGTCAAACCGTCGCGTGCCGGTTATAATGGATTCTTTGCCGTCCTTTCAATAAAACTGATGAATGATTCGCTTCCCCTGCCGTCCCCGCTCTGTTAATATATTCACAACACCAAAGAAACGGAGGAATGAACGATGGGCGTGTTAGACAATCGGGTCGCCATTATTAGCGGTGCCGGAACGGGACTCGGCCGGGCAGCATCCATATCCTTCGCCGCGGAAGGCGCGGAGGTCGTTCTTCTGGGGAGACGCAAGCCCAAGCTTGAGGAAACGGCGCAGATCGTCAAGGAGCGCACCGGCAAGGATGCGCTCGTCCTGCAGACGGACGTCTCCGACGAGCAGCAGGTTCAGGAAGCCGTGGCCGCTGCACTCGGTCATTTCGGCGGGATCGATATTATGTTGAACAACGCCGCCGTATTCGAGCCGGGCACCGTCCTTGAGCTGACGAAGAACGAATGGCAGAACCAAATCGCCGTTAATCTCACCGGCCCGTTCCTGCTCACCAAAGCCGTCCTGCCGGCTATGCGCAAAGCGAAATACGGCCGAATCATCAATATTACGTCCGGTCTTTCCTGGAACGGCGCGGGCGGCTATGCCGCTTACAGCGCGGCCAAAGCCGGCCTGGAATCGTTGACCCGCACCCTCGCGGACGAAGAACACGAGCATGGCATTCTCGCCAACCTTTACAATCCCGGCACGCTCCGGACGGAGATGCATGCCACCGGCAAAGACCCCGCGATCGTTACGCCGGACCTCGTTCGTCTCGCCAGCCTGCCTCCGGGCGGACCGACGGGAACGATATTGTCGTACGGTTGACGGGGAGCAAAGAAAACGGCACCTTCCTTTTCTCGAAAGGACGGTGCCGTTTTCTTTCCCGCCAAAATCGCCTCATTCCGCCTAGCCCTCGCCTGGCGGCATCAGCTCTGCTCGATCAGCTCGATCCATTCGTTGTATTCGGTCTGAAGCTTCGAATACTCGTTCTTCAGCTTATGATGCTGCTCGAGCAGCTGCCTATGATCTTCGGCCAGCCGCTCGGCCGAACGGGCGGCTTCCTCTCTCTCGTACGTCAGCGCTTCCGCCGCGCTCGCCGCTTCGTCCCGCTCGGCGGCAAGCTTCTCGGCTCTGCGCCGCGCTTCATCGCGCTCGTCCGCAAGCTTCGCGGTATGCCCGTACAGCTCCTCTCGCTGCTCGGTCGACGCCGCCGCCTCCCGCATCGCCCGCTCAAGCTGTTCGCGCAGATCCGCCTCGGCCGTCTCACGGTCTTGCATCCGCTGCTCAAGCCGCTTCAAGTCGGCTTCGGTCTGCTCCGCCTGCCGCTTCTCCGTCTGCAGCAGCTCGCTAAGCTCCCGCTCCCGCGCCGCCGCCGCTTCGAGCTGCTGGGCCGCGATCCGCTCTCGCGCGGCCGTCAGCTCAAGCTGCTCGGTCAGCAGCCGCTCCCGCTCCTCATATTGCTCAAGCTTCGCCTTGAAGCTCTGTTCGCTTTCCGCGGCGGATGCCGCAATCTGCTCGATCTGGTCGAGCTGCTCCTTCAGCTTGCCGATGGTCGTCTCGTAATCGTGGCGCTGCTGAAGCAGCAGCTCCTCCTGATTCACCGCCAGCTGCTCCAGCTTCTCTTCGTGCTCGGCGGAGAGCTGGCTCAGCAGCTCCTCGTGCTCCGCCGCCAGACGCTCGGCGTCGGCTCTCCGCTGGGCGTCCGAACGGTTCCGGCTCTCGGACTCGGCCTGCTTCAGCTGCTCTTCATGCTCGAGCTCAAGCTCGATGAGCCTTTCTTCGTAACCGTCGGCTTGCCGCTTCAGCCGCTCTTCGCGATCGGCGGCAAGCTCCCCAAGCTGCGCCTCGTGCTCCGCCGCTTGACGCTCGGCATCGGATTTGCGCTCTTCTTGCAATTCCGCCATGCGCGCCGTGCTTTCCGCGGCCAGCCGCTCAAGCCGCTCTTCATAAGCCGCTTCCTGCTCCAATAGACGCTCTTCGTAGCCGTCGGACAGACGTTTCATCCGCTCTTCGCGATCGGCGGCAAGCTGCTTCAGCTGCTCTTCATGCGCCGCGGCAAGCCGTTCGGCATCCGCCCTGCGCAAGGCTTCCGACCGCTCCAGGCGCTCCTTGCTCTCCGCGTCCGCTAGCTGCAGCTTTTCCTCGCTTTCCGCTGCGGCCAGCTTCAGCCTATCTTCGTACTCCGCCGTTACTGACCTCAGCTTCTCCTCATGCTCTGCAGCGGCTTGCTTCAGCTTCTCCTCGTGCTCCGCGGCAAGCTGCTTGAACAGCTCGTCGCTCTCCTCTTCGGCCAGCTTCAGCCGCCCCGCCTGCTCGAGCTCCATCCTGCGCGCAAGCTCCGTCTTCTCCTGTTCGAGCGCTTGCAGCTGAAGATGATACAATTCGTCCATTTCGTCCCGCTGTTTCTCGAGCTCGGCCTGCAGCGTAATTCGGAATTGCTCCCTCTCGTTCGTACGGGCATGCTCCGCTTCTTCCTGCTCCAGCTGCAGTTGAAGAATAAGCTCCTCCTGCCGCTTAAGCCGTTCTTCGAGCTCAAGCCGCTCGGTCTGCTTCTGCTGCTCCCGCTCCTCCGCTTCCTTCAGCCGGTTCAGCAGCTCCGTTGCCCGCTTGTCCGCGGCCGATACATGACTTCGCTCCTGGGCAAGCTTCTGCTCCAGCTCGCCGACCTGCGCCGACGCTTCGCCGCCTGCCTCCCGCAGCTCCTCGAGCTCCCGATGAAGCTCGCCGAGCTTGCCGTTTGCCAGTTCCAGCCGGTGCTCATGCTCGATTCGCTCCTGCTCCAGCTGCGCGTACGTCGTCCGGAAGGACTCCTCCTGCTCCATCGCCAGGGCGAGCTGCTCGTCCGCCTCGGCGATGCGCCGCTCGAGCGTTTCCTTCTCGGCCGTCCAGCTTTGCTGAAGCTCGGCGATTTGCGCTTGCAGACGGCCTCTCTCTTCCAGCCAGCCGTTTCGCCTGCGCTCCAAGTCCGCCCGGTAAGCCTGTTCGGTCTCCGCCGCTTGCAGCTGCCAAGCCTGCTCCCGTTTCCCGTTCAGCCGCTCCTGCTCGGCTTTCGCCGCCTCGGCCTCCGCAAGCCAGGCTTGCTCCCGCTCGGCCCATTTGCTCCGCCAGTTCTCCTCCGCTTCGGCAAGGACGGCCTCCTTCTCGGCCGCCGCCGCTTCGAGCGCGGCTTCCCGCTCGGCCATTGCCGCCGCAAGCGCCTCCTCCCGCGACTCCGTAAGCGACGCGGCCAGCTCTTCCTTGCCGCGCTGCAGCTCGGCACGCTCGGCGTCGAACGCCTGCAGCCGTGCCGCCAATTCCTCTTCCTTCGACCGTGCCAGCTCATCCAGCTGCTCCTGCTTCTCCTTCGCCAGCTGTGCAAGCTGCTCGTCCTTCTTATTCCGCAGTGCGGCAAGCCGGTCGACATTTTCCTGCGTCAGGCGCATGATCGTCTCTTCCTGCGCCTTAAGCGCTTCGGCAGCGGCGGTTTGCTGCGCGGAAGCCTGCTCCGCCGCGAGCGCGAGCATTTCCGCCAGCTCCGCCTCCGCCGCGGCCTTCGCCGACGCCAGCTGCTCTTCCGCGGAGCGCCTCGCTTCGGCAAGCTCGTCCTGCAGGGCGGCAGCCCGCTGCTGAATCTGCTCATGCTGCCGCTGGATCAGATGCAGCTTCGCTTCCTCTTCCTGAAGCCGCGTATTGTCCCGCCGCAGACGGAACACTTCCTCCGTGATTTGCACGGCCGACAGCACCGCCAGCTTCGGCATGTCGAGGCGCGGATACCCTTTGGCGAGCTTCTTCATGCTCTCGTCGATCGAGCTGGCGACCCTTTTCATATAATCGACGTTGGAATGACCTTTCAGTTTATATTGAACCCCATATATATCAACCGTAACGACCGTTTGTTCAGCATCCATTAAGGCGAATCCTCCCTTGTCCGTGTAGAGCCAAGTGTAAACGGCTGGCGCCGGCCTTTGGCGGCAAAAGCTCGTTTCGCGATGAAATAGAAGCAAGTCTATAATGGCTGATCCTATAAGCGCTTCTATTTCAAGTGTAAACGGCTGGAGCCTGCCTCATGCGGCATAAAGCTGCGTCTCGCGGCGGTTTCCATAGCCTCGGCATCATATAAAAAGCCGCATCATAGCTCACTAGGAACTATTTCGATGCGGCTTGAAGGGTTTCCTGCCTACTTGCGCAATTCCGCCCCAAAAGATTGTTCGAAATTCGCGACGACTTTGCCGTGCAGCTCGGCGACCTCTTCATCGGTCAGCGTACGCTCGCCGTGGCGGTATACGAGCGACAAAGCGACGCTCTTCTTGCCCGCGCCGAGCTTCTCTCCCGTATAGACGTCGAACACGCGAACGGACTCCAGCAGCTCGCCCGCCGTCTCCCACGCCGCGCCGGTCAGCCCCGCCGCCGCAACCTCGCTGCCCACGACGACCGCGATGTCGCGCTGCATCGCCGGATAGCGCGGAAGCGCCTTATAGACGATATCCGAGTTCGCGAGTTCGTAGAGCAAGTCGAGGCCGATCTCGAGCACGTACGTATCCGCGAGATCCGCTTCAAGCTGAAGCTGCGGATGAAGCTGGCCGACGTAACCGATCACTTCCGGTCCGCGCGTCGTCTCAAGCACGACGGCCGCCGTCCGTCCCGGATGGAAGTGCTCCGGCTGCGCCGCCGCGTAAGATACCTTATCGGCAACGCCAAGCACCGCGAACACCGTCTCCAGAATGCCCTTCGCATCGTAAAAATCGACCGGAACCGCCTTGGCGTTCCACTGCGCCTCCGTCCGGCTGCCCGTCAGCAGCGCCGCGAAGCGGTGCTTCTCCTGCGGCAGGCGCGTCAGGCGCTCCTCGTCCGTATGGAAGACGCTGCCGATTTCGAAAATCGCCGCCGATTCGTTTTTGCGGTTGCGGTTATAAGCCGCCGTCTCGAGCAGCTGCGCGACAAGCGTCGTCCGCAGCACGCTGCGGTCCTCGCTCATCGGCATCGCGAGCCGAACCGCCCGCGCCTCCTCGGCGAGGGATGGGAACTGCGCCGTCCGGGCCGGGCTCGTGAACGAATAGCTGACGACCTCGTGAAGGCCCGCGTCCGTAAGCCGCTTGCGCAGCTCGCGCCTAATCGCCTGAGGCTTCGTCAGCGCGCCGGGCACCGCGTCGCCGTGGATGAGCGTCGTCGGAATTTCATCGTAGCCGTGCAGGCGCGCGACTTCCTCGATCAGATCGACGGGGCGCGTAATGTCGCCGCGGCGCGACGGCACGCCGACCGTGAACACGTCGCTGCCGGACACTTCATGGTCGAAGTTAAGGCGGCTGAAAATCGTCTGCACCTCGAGTCTCGACAGGTCGGTTCCGAGGAAACGGTTAATCCGCTCCAGCGATACGTCTACTTGGACCGGCTGGACGTCCTTCGTTCTCGCTTCTACGATGCCTTCCGTCACGAGGCCCTGCGCCAGCTCGGCAATCAAGGATGCCGCGCGGTCGAGCGCAGGAATGACGCGCGCCGGATCGACTTCCTTCTCGAAGCGGATGCTCGCGTCGGAGCGCAAGCCGAGCTGGCGGGACGTCTTGCGGATCGTGCCGCCGTCGAACCTCGCGGACTCCAGCAGGATGTTGACGGTCCCGTCCGTAACCTCGGTATTCGCGCCGCCCATTACGCCCGCAAGACCGATGGGAGAGTTGCCGTCGGTAATGAGCAGCATATGCGGCTCCAGCTTGCGCTCCTGATCGTCCAGCGTCACGAGCGTCTCGCCTTCTCTCGCCAGGCGCACGTCGATGCGTCCGCCGGGAATGCGGTCCGCGTCGAAAGCGTGCAGCGGCTGGCCGTATTCCAGCATGACGAAGTTCGTCACGTCGACGACATTGTTGATCGGACGCACGCCCGCCGCCATCAGGCGGTTTTGCAGCCATAGCGGAGACGGGCCGACTTTGACGTCCTTAATGTAACGGGCCGTATAATGCGAGCACTGCTCCGGCGCGCTGATCGTAACGGACACGAGCCCTTCCGTGCGAATCGCCGCATGGTTCACCTCGCCGCCCGGCAAGCGGACCTCGCGTCCGGTGAGCGCCCCGATCTCGTACGCCGCTCCCAGCATGCTGAGACAGTCGGAACGGTTAGGCGTCAGATCGAGCTCGAGCACCTCGTCGTCGAGCCCGAGCAGGTCGACGACCGGCGTGCCGATCTTCGCCGTCTCCGGCAGGACGAGAATGCCCTCCTGCTGCTCCTTCGGCAGCAGCTTCTCGTTCAGGCCCAGCTCCTTCGCCGAGCAGATCATCCCTTGCGATTCGACGCCGCGAAGCTTCGCCCGCTTGATTTTGAAGTCGCCCGGCAGGACGGCTCCGATGACGGCGACGGGCACGTGCTGGCCGGCGTCGACGTTTTTGGCGCCGCAGACGATCTGGAGCTCCTCGCCAGTGCCGACGTCCACCTTGCACACATTCAGCTTATCCGCGTCGGGATGCTTTTCCTTCGATTTCACGAAGCCGACGACGACGCCGCTTACGCCTTTGTTGCGGGATTCGACGGCGTCGATCTCGATGCCGCCGCGCGTCATTTTTTCCGCCAGCTCCGCTCCCGTGTAGCCGGACAGGTCGATATATTCGCTTAGCCATTTATAGGATACGTTCATGTCTCTCTTCCCTTCCTTTCCTCTTCGTTCACATTCTCGCGAATTGGTTCAAGAACCGCAGGTCGTTCGTGTAAAAATGGCGGATGTCGTCAATGCCGTACTTGAGCAGCGCGATCCGCTCGACGCCCATGCCGAACGCGAAGCCGCTGACCTCCTCGGGATCGTAGCCGCCCATTTCGAGAACGCGCGGATGCACCATGCCGCAGCCGAGAATTTCGAGCCAGCCCGTCTGCTTGCACATCCGGCAGCCGCGGCCGCCGCATTGCACGCAGGTCACGTCAACCTCGGCGCTCGGCTCCGTGAACGGGAAGAAGCTTGGCCGGAGGCGGATTTGCGCCTGCGCCCCGAACATTTGCTGCACGAATTGCAGCAGCGTTCCCTTCAAATCGCTCATGCGGATGTTTTTGTCGATGACGAGCCCTTCGATTTGGTTGAACTGGAACGAATGCGTCGCGTCGTCGTCGTCGCGGCGGTACACCTTGCCCGGGCAAATGACTTTGACGGGCGTCTTGCCGTTCATCGCCTTCATCGTGCGGACCTGCACGGGCGACGTATGCGTGCGCATCAGAATCTCGTCCGTGACGTAGAACGAATCCTGCATATCGCGCGCCGGATGGTTCTTAGGCAAATTAAGCGCCTCGAAGTTGTAATAGTCCTCCTCCACCTCGGGACCCTCCGCGATCGAGTAGCCAAGCCCGATAAATATATCCTCGATTTCCTGCGCCACCTTGTTCAGCGGGTGAACCGCCCCCGTCGGCAGCGGCTTGCCCGGCAGCGTAACGTCCAGCGTCTCCGCCAGCAGGCGGTTGTTCGTCTCCGCTTGCAGGAACGCCTCCTGCTTCTCGTCAATGACCGCCTCGATCGCCGAGCGGACGTCGTTGGCCACCTGCCCGATCAGCGGGCGCTCTTCGACGCTAAGGCCGCCCATGCCGCGCAGAATCTCGGTCAAAGCGCCCTTCTTGCCCAAATATTTGACGCGCAAATCGTTCAGCTGCTGCGGGGATTCCACCTTCTGAAGCTCTTGAAGCGCTTCGCCGCGCAGTTGTTCCAATCTTTCCTTCATCTCTGTTCGCCTCCGTATCTTCATCATGCTTTGGAAAACAAAAAAGGCCCTTTCTCCCAGAAGGGACGAAAGAACCGTGGTACCACCCTAATTCGGATTGCTTCGATTCGCGCGTGCTTAACGGCGCGGCGCGCAGCGTATGCGGCTTGCCTGGCCAATCGGATCGCAATCCCTTTATCCCGTAACGGCGGGAACCGGACCTTCCCTACTTGCGCCAATCGGCGGTTCAGGCGTCTGCTCCGGAGCGAACTTCGGCAGCCTGATTTCACGAAGACGCTCTCAATCTGCGGCGTCTTCTCCCTGTGCGAAAGCACTGCTTACTTTTCTCCATCGTCGCTTTGCTGCGTATATGGAAACATTAATCTTTATTATATGCAATCTGTTGCAGCGTTGCAACCGTTAAAGGTTCACGTATTCCTATGGCTTGCCGGCTTATCCGTCCACCAATTTCAGAATCCAGTCTTTGATGTCAACGGTTCGCAATGTTTTGGGCCGGGAATTCGTTCCGGTTACGATTAATGGAACAAGCGAATCCAGTTCATGCAGCGAACCGTGGGCCCCTCCGTTGATATGGGTAGGAGAGCTTTCGCCGACGATTTCATATCCCGGCTGCGCCGTGACGACAACGTATTTTCCTTCATGAGAATTCATGGAACCGTATAGTCTGGCAAGTACGTCGGGATACCTTCCATACTTGATCCGGTTGTTCGTTATTGAAATATCCAGGACGTCGAGGTCGCCCGACACCGTCCACGTTTGCCCATATTCATCCTCGTATTTTCCCCGGGGACGATAAACAAGCGTTTTGCCGCTTTTCCCTGCGGCGACAACAATATTTTTATCGTCTTTCATAGCGATGATATCGAGCTTTTCCTCGTTTTTCAAAAGCTTCGCGATGTCGGTTAGCTCCACCTTGGCATCTATCGAATAAACATAAGCCATCCGTTCGTTGGCGGCGATCGCAATTTGATCCCCGGTCCTTACAGGTTGATTCAATTTTGCTATACGGTACCGGTTCAAAAGCGGCCTTAAATCGACAGTGGCTGCGTCCCGATCATCATATACATAGCTTTGCCCGCTGTCTCCCATGACGATCCAAATGGCTTTTTTTGTGGCTTGATCCCATGAACCGAAAGCGCCCAGCACCTCCTGCAGCGCTCGATCGGCTTTTTCGATCCCTCTGAGCTCGGAAGGGCCTTTTCTATGGAGGACGTGATCATTACCGGGAAAATAAGTTATCGTGACCGTTGGAAGTTTATTTTGTTTAATAAGATAAGCGGTTTCCCGCGCGGAAAATTCGTCGTTCATCCCGTATTTTTTCCAGACTGCCGTATCCAGGATATGATTCGAATCTTGCTGCGCAAGCGCCGCATAGGATAACCGTTTCGGTCCTGTTACTTTGATTTGCTTCGGCAAATGCGTGCTGGCCGCCATCATCTGCGGCACATTCAAGGTATGCTCCGTTTTACCTCTGAATACCACGGCATTGATCGATGCGGAGTCCTTCCCTTTTTCAGCCAGCTCTTCGTGGATCGTCTTCGTTTTTTTGTTCAATTGAACTTGATTCAACTGATAGACGGCATCCATCAATACTTGCGGCTGATCGATCTTTAACGCTTCCTTGGCGCCATTGCCGTAAAAAATCATGCGTCCTTCTTTGCCGCTGTACCAGACGAGTCCAGGTACTTTATGCCGGTCTGCATACGCTCCCGTTAATATTGTGCTGTCTATCGTCACGGACATCGTGGGGAACGAACTGACGACCTGCGGATAATAGTTTCCATTATTGAGCAAAAACCGCAAAGCGGGAGCGCGTCCTTCTTGAATCGCCTTACGCAGAGGCTTGTCCATTATAGAATCAATGATAATAAAAATGACAGGTTTGCCATTTTGATTTGCATTGATACCGGATTTGGCATTCAGTTGATTGATCCGCCGTCCGGATTCCGCGTTGCAGCCGGCAACAAGCAAACCCGCGCATAAGATTAACGCGATGATCATTTTTCCTCTTGCTCGCATAGGATTAACCATCCCTTTTTAAAACCGGGTCGACTACGGTTGCTTTAACGGTAGTCGAACCGACGTCGATTCCGATGATGATATCGTCCGAAAGCTTTGCATTATTTTTCATCCTGATGCTCCTTTATCCAAAATCATATTTATATCCTTCGTATAGGTTAATCAATCCATACAAAACAGTTATTGGAGACGAATACTCGAGGAAGAATCCGGAAATCGGTTACTGGCGGGACATTATATTGAGTCGCCTTACGACAAATAAGCGGCTGGGCAGTCGGGCTGCCTAGCCGCTTGTTTGTCATTCATCGATTTTGCTTAGCTGTTCGCTATTCGATTGCAGAAATCATGAGTCGATCCTCATCATCATTTCTTCCAGCAGGCGGATGCGGGCGAACGAAGCCCTCAGGAGGCCGATGCCGATCTCCGGGTAGAGCCGGATTAGACGGGATACGTTCTCGCCCACGAGCTTCAGCACTTTGACGTCCCCGAGCAGCGATTGGGCCGTAACCGTCGATGCGGTACCGTCAAGCGCCGACGTGACGCCGCATACTTCGCCGCTGCCGAGCACGCCGATCGTTCCTTCCCAGCCCGCCGCGGAGACGCTCGTCAGCTCAACGTTGCCTTCAATGATGACGTACATCGCCTGATGCGGCTCTCCCCGTTTCAGCAGCGGTTCCCCGTCCAGGCATACGCGCTCCTCCGCGATGCCGGCGATTAATCCGAGCTCCTCGAGCGACAAGTCGGCGAAATAAGGAACCTGCCTCAGGAACACAACCTTGTTCAGCCTGCTCATCATTTGCTGTTCGTTCGACACGCTCTCGTCCTCCTCCGTTAAAGCCGCGGCCGCAATCTCCCGCCACCAGTCGTCGCTTCCTTGCAGGGCAAGCCGAAGCGACGAACGCGCTTCCTCGTCGTCGCCGGCAGGCTTCCGTTCCTCGCCCCGCTCGAGAGCGGCAAGCAGCTGCTGCGACAGGCGGCGCTCGCCCATCCCTTCCGCCAGCACCTCCCACGCGTTGCCGCGAATTTCCTCGTCGTCGTCCGCCGCGGCCCGCTTCACCGAATCGGCGACCTGCTCGTCGGCCAGCCTCGCCAATATCGACCAAGCGCCGTCGAATACGAAATCGCGGACCTCGCGCCATCGAAGCATCGCCAGCTTGGACAGCTCCTCATGGCCGAGCCGGCTCAAGGAACCGGAATACGCCGACGCCGCATCAAGCGCCTGAAGCCGCCGGAGCGCCGATTCCGCAAGGACGGTCCTTGCCCGCTCTTCCGGGAGCAGGGCGGACAGCGCGGTCACGATGGACGTCCAGCTTTTTGGCGGCGCCTCTTCCAGATGGTCCGTCAGCGGCGCGATCGCCCCCTCGCCGATTTGAATGAAGCTTTCCGTCGCCGTCCGCAGCATTTCCTGATCCATCGTCGGCAGCCGCCGCAGCAGCTTCGGAACGATCGCCGCATGCCCGAGCCGGCCAAGGCACGCGGTCGCCGCTACCCGGGCGGCCGCATGCGCTTCGTCGACCAGCTTCTCCACCTTCGGGACGAACGCCGTCAGCTTCAGCTCGGCCACGACGCGGCATATATGAACGGACGATTCGCCGCCTTCGTCCAAAATCCGGTCGATCGCCTCCGCGCATGCCTCGCGGCTCGGCGCATGGTCGAACGAGTACATCGCCTTGACCGCTTCCGCCACGACGCTCGGATGCCGGTCAAGCAGCTTCTGCCGAAGGAAGTAGAAGGCCTGATGCTCCATATGCTTCATTCGGGCGATTTGCCTGACTCCCTCGGCACGCATCTCGTCGTCGGGATCCTCGAGGAAGGCGGCTACCTTAACCAACGCCTGCAAATCCGCCTTCTCGAGATTCATTGCCCTGACGGCGGCGACCCGGATGCGCGGTTTCGGATCGTCGATCAGCGCCAGCAGCTCCGGCACGTCCTGCGGATTTTGCAGGCGGCCGACGATTTGCAGCGCAATCTCGCGCGCGGAGTCGAGCGGATGCTTCAGCATCCGTCGGATTTCCGCCATCGCCGCCTCGTTCCGGCCGATCTCGTCGAACTGCTCGGCGAGGTCGAAGGCGCCGCTCGCCTGCACGCTGCCGACCAGCTCCCGCATGTAGTAACGTCTGCCGAGCCAGGCCAGGACGAGCAGCACGGCCGCCCCGGCCAGACCGACGACGGACAGCAGCGTCCAGGACAGGCCGAAGCCCGAGTGAAGAAATTGCAGGCCGGCCCCGATCAGGATGCCCGCGGAAGCGGCGATTCCCTGCGCCGCGTAACGGTAGCTGTCGCGCTGCGCCAGCGGCAGCGTCTTGAAGAACAGCTGATAGGACGGCTCGGCGGAATAATAGAGCAGCAAATAGAGCAGCATGTAGCCGATCGAGATGACCGGAAGGGCGGCTGCTCCCCCTACGAATAGAACGGCGCCGGCGAACGAGACGACGTACACGCCGGCGATGGCGGTCAGCATCTGGCTTGCACCGAGCCGCGCCATCAGCTTGCCCGATACGGTCTGCAGCAGGAAGGCGAGCACGAACAGCACCATCGTAATCATGCCGAAAAACCGGCTGAACGACTGCTCGTCCGGGAACGAGGTCTTCGTCACGTTCAAAAACTCGTATTCCATCAAAAAATAGAGCGCGGGCATGAGCGTCATCAACAAAATGACGGTAAGCAGAAACGGGGAGCGCAGCGCATGCCCGAACACCGCCGCCGTCGAGACCTGCTCCTCTTCCGCCGCGCTCTCCTCCAGCTTCAGCGACATCGGCACCAAATACCGGGCGATCACCTTCCGGTAGTTTCCCCAGGCGATCAGCAGCAGCGCCCCTCCCGCCGCGTAAACGACGGCCGGGCCGAACGCGAGGCTGATGAGCTGGGCGAGCAGGCCGGCCGCCACGCCGCCGAGCGTAGCCGAGCCGACGAATACCGGCATAAGCCGCTTCGCCTGCTGCGTCGGGCATAGATCGATCGCCAGGCTCCACAGCAGGATCGTCTGCTGCCGAACGACGAAGTTCGAGGCGACGAACAATACCGGGTAATACCATCGCAGCTCGATTCCGAAGCTTTGCAGCCCGAGCAGAATAAGCGCGTTCGCTACGACGATGCCGAGCAGCAGCGCATACAGGACGCGCATCAGCCTCGGCTTCGGAAGCTTGGCCGAGAGCCAGGAGAGCAGCCATGCCTCGAGCGGCAGGATGATCGCCTCGGCCGCGTAGACGTAAGGCAAATATTCGCTTCCGAACCGCTGGTTGAACAGCGTCATGAAGCCGTTGTAATTCAGCATTTCGGCAATGCCGCAAATAAAAAAAACAGGCGCCATCAGCAGCAGCTTTCGCTGGTCCTCTGGACGGGCGCCGACGGCACGCAACATGGTTTCGATCTTCATTTCTTCGTTAAACCAGCTTTCGGTAGTAGATTAACCGGTCTTCCCCTTTGTAATAATAGTCCGGGCAGCGGCCGACGAGCGCGAACCCGTTCCGCTCGAACAGCTGCCTGATGCGGGAATATTCGGGCAGATCGCATGTATACGTGATGATATAGCGGGCCCCCGCCGCCTGCATATGCAGGAACATCTGCTCGATCAGCGACGCCGCGACGCCACTTTTGCGATAATGCCGGTGCACGACGATGTAATCCCAGCTGAAGCCGCCCGTCTGCTGTTCGTTCTCGGCGACGCAGTTGATGCCGACGACCTGTCCGCTTGCATCCTCCGCATACCAGAATAGCAGCTCGCCCTTCAGCGCCCGGTAGGGGAGCTCGCGAAAGTGAACGAGCTCGCCCGGCGTGTAGCGGGTGTCGTCGAACGAATGGTCCGATAATAAAAATGCGACGATGCGTTCCGCTTCCTCCGCCGTGGATACCTGATTGATCCGGAATTGCTGGGCCAGCATGCCAGCCGCCTCCTTCTCGAAGTGATAGTTGTGGCCTATACGGCGAGCGTGCCGTTCCAGCCTTCGGCAGCGCCTTTCTGGTAATATTCGTCGCATAAATAGAAATAGAGCTTGGCCGCTTTATCGAATCGGTTGACCTTGATCACTTCAATGAATGTCTCCCTCGCGTCGAAGAAGCGTCCTTCCTGGCAGAGCTCGATCCCTTTCTCGAACAGCGCCTTCGTGCGGTCCTTCAGCTGGCGCGCGGGTTCCGGATCGCCTTCATAGACGTCGACGAGCTCGATCGGCTCGTCCTTGCCGTCGATGCGGACGCGGCCGAGCATCCGGAAGCGGAATCGCTCCGGCGAACGCAGCTGGTCGAAGTAGGTGCGGGTGACGAGAATCGACGCGCCCATCGTATCGGACATGCGTTCGAGGGTAGCCGTCATATTGACGTCGTCGGAGATGACGTTGCCCTCCATCCGCTGCTCCTCGCCGACGATGCCGAGCATGAGCGGCCCTTTGTGAATCGCCATGCCGAGATCGACCGGCGCGAGGCCGGACGCCGCAAGGCTCTCGTTATACTGGACGAGCTCCCTGCGAATGGCGACGGCCGCCCGCAGCGCGTCCTCGTTGCGCGCGGGGAACAGCGCCATGAAGCCCGCTCCCATATATTTGCTGATCAGCCCTTCCTCCGTGCGGACGTAGGGGCTGAACCGCTTCAGGAAGCCGTTCATGA
Organism: Paenibacillus arenilitoris; assembly: GCF_014705655.1. Classification (GTDB taxonomy): domain Bacteria; phylum Bacillota; class Bacilli; order Paenibacillales; family Paenibacillaceae; genus Pristimantibacillus; species Pristimantibacillus arenilitoris. The sequence continues at coordinate 31,565 of NZ_JACXIY010000003.1, forward strand.
AGTCGAAGTTCTGCTTCGGCGACAGCTGCTTCGACAGCTGGTGGAACGAGCGGATGTTCGCCACCATGACGGCCATGTTCTGCTGAACCTGATCCCCGAGGTGGATATCCGTAATGCCCTTCTTGCCCAAGTATTTAAAAAATTGCTGCGGCACGAACCGGTGGGAAGCTTCGCTGAACGACGTAATGTCCTTGATGTACGTACGGATATGAAGCGCCATCCGGTTGAACTGCTCGCCGAGGTCCCCCACTTCGTCCTGCGAGCGGATGTCGACCTTCACGTCCCAGTTCCCGTTTGCCATCTCCATGACGCTCCTGCGCAGCTTCCGCAACGACGAGAGCAGGTAATAGGTAACGGCGAGCACGAGAACGATCAGTCCGATGCTGATGATGCCGATGTTCCGCATGATGCTCTTGTAAATCGTTCTGTTCGATTCGTAGAGTACGTTCAGGTCGCGGCCCGTCTCGTATATGCCGACGACCGCGCCGGACGAATCATAGACGGGGCCGATCGCGTACATCCATTTGCCGGTGGCGTCCTCCCATAGGTTGGTCTGGATCTCCCCCTTCTCGAGAACGAGCAGGTTCTCCTCGCTAACCGGAAAAGGCTTGTACATATTGACGCCGTCGTCGTCGTCCATAAGGATGAACAGCTCGCCGTTCTCGTATTTGTACAGCGTGCTGTACAGCCCTTTGCGGTTCGCGTCGTCCTCGCTTTCGAACAGGGCGTTTATTTTGCCGTAAATAGCCTCGTAATCCTCGTTCCGGTAATCGTCCGGCGACAACAGGCGCTTCAGCCGGTCGCCGTCGATGAGGTTCTCGCCGTTGCGCGCCAGCAGCGACAACTGCCGCAGCATGTCCTCTTCCATCCGGCTCGAGAAGCTGTCGTAGATGAAGTTGGATAACAGGAACATCGCAAGGATCAATAGCGGCACGATCGCGAACACTTGCTTGAAAAAGAGCGAGACTCTCCGCTTCAGCACATGCACATAGACAAGCCGCAGCACCGCGATCGCAATGACGAGCAGCGCGGCCGCGGCAATCCAGGCCAGCCAGCCGGCTACGGAGGAGCTGCGGTCGTACGCGAGCTTCGTCAGGACGCCGTCTCCGGATGGATCCGCTCCGAAGGCGACGATCCGATCGTCAAGCGCAACGATCATTCTGTCGTCCGCGCCCAGTGTCAAATCCATTATTTCCAGGCTTTCGGCATCCTTCGCCCGCTCCTTCAAGGAAGCTTCGTCGATTTCCGTCCGCAGGCCGCTCGAATCCGCCGCCGTCATGCTGACGACCGAATTGACGAGACGGTCAATAAAATACAAACGGCCGTCCGCGCCGAGCTGAAGACCTTCGGGGAAGTTTTTGCGGGTGCGCTCCATCCCTACCAGCGGATACGCCATCGCGCTCGAGCCGTCCGCGCCGACGCGGAACACCGCTCCCCGCTTCGTCGAGTAATAGATGCCTCCCGGCTCGTATCCGACAATTTCCGACAAATACCGGTCGGCAGGCAATTGGAAGCTCAGCATCTCCTCCGGCTCGCCGTCCTGCGGGGCAATCCGGTACAGCCGAACTTCCGTCTCTTGATTGATGTAGAAATAAACGCTGCCGCCCGCCGCTTGAAGCCCTTTGATCAGGCCGACGCGCTTGTTCGTGCCGTTGCCCTTGAACGCGTACAGCACCGTTTCTTCCGAACCGTCCGCCGGATAACGGACGATCCGCTCCTCCTGCACGTAGAGGCCGTAACCGTCCAGAATCGTGTCCAGCGCATAGACCGAGCCGTCGTCCCCTACCGCAATGTCGGTAAAATCATGCCTCGCCCCGCTCGCGGCCTCCTGGACGATCACTTCTTCAATGGCGCCTTCCCCGCTTATCCGCACGATCTCCTGGCGGGAATCGCCGATCGCGATCAAGCCGCCGTCCGGCCCCGCCGCCGCTTTGGACAAATACGAGAGCGGCCTGTCCTTCGCGTAAGGAAGCACCTCAAGACGGCCGGCGTTCGGATACAGCCATAGACCGGTGCCGATCGCGATTACGAGCAGCAGCGCAATACCCCATAAGGACCTTCGCATGTTCACCATCGCTTTCTAAATGCTAAAATCTACTATTTCCATAGTACTACATGTTAAGCCGTTTGACACCCCTCAAGCTTGTAGAATCCGATCAAATCTTAGCGAATTCGCCATGTTTTTGTTGATGGCGATTTGGCCATATAGTACTATGAATATAGTAAAAAATAGGAGGGGCCGATGATGCGCGCCCGCTCTTCGAAAGGATCTCTATGGGACAACTCGTATGCGGCGGAGCCATGCTGCAATGCTCCTTCGGCGCCGCCCCGGGCACGCTGGTCGTACTGCCCGAGAAGCGCGTCGTGAACGCAATGCCGGCCGCCACTATTATGGACAACAAACCGATGGTCAACATTATGCCTTTCGGCATGTGCAGCTCGCTGGCGAATCCGACGGTCGCCTCGGCTACGGCGGCGGCTTTCGGCGCGCTTACCCCGATGCCCTGCGTGCCCGTCACAGCCGCGCCGTGGGCGCCCGGGTCGCCGACCGTGCTGATCGGCAACATGCCGGCGCTGAACCATTCATCCAAATGCATGTGTAACTGGGGAGGCGTCATTCAGGTCGTGAATCCGGGCCAAATGACGATACAGGTGCCGTAACGATGATCGAACAACTATTGAAGCCGATTTTCAAGCCGATCCAGCGCATCATTCTGCGCCCGCTCAAGCAGGCCAAGACGCTGCCGAAGCGGCTGCTCGCCGCCTTGCGCAAGTGGCTCGTCAGCGCCATATTCGGTCCGCTCCGCTCGCTTAACAACTATTTGCGGATCGGAAGCTACTATATCGCCAAGAAGCTGATCGCCTTGATCGTCGTCCTAACGCTGATCATCGTTTATTTCGGCTTCATCAGCCCGCCGGCCTTCGTGAACAAGTGGTTCGGCCGGACGCCGCAGCTGGAAGCCTCCGCCGCGGCAGCCTCCGGCTTCACGGGGACGGCGGCCGTGAAGGACGCGGACGGCAAGCTGTTGTACGAAGGGCCGCTGGCGGGCGGCCTGTACGAAGGCGCAGGGAGGCTCTATTACCCCGGCGGCACGCTGCGCTACAGAGGCGACTTCGCGAAGGGCATGATGGCGGGTACGGGCGAGCATTACGCCGAGGACGGAAGTCTTCTCTATCGCGGCGAGTTCATGGACGACCGCTATGCCGGCGCGGGTGCGCTGTTCTACCCGGACGGAACGCCGAAGTACGAAGGGCAGTTCGCCGGGGGGATGTACGAAGGCGCAGGGACGGCATACAAGGAAGACGGCAGTCTCGTCTACGCCGGCAATTTCGTGAAGGGAGCCTATAGCGGCGACGGCAAGCTGTACGGCGAGAGCGGAAAGCTTCTATACGAGGGACAGTTCAACAACGGCGTCTACGAGGGCGCGGGCAAGCAGTTCGACGGCGGCGGCGCCCTGCTTTATGAGGGCAATTATTTGGCGGGCAAGCTTTCCGGAGCGGGCAAGGAGTACTTCCCTTCGGGCTTCGTCAAATACGACGGCGCCTTCCTGCTCGGCGGCTATCACGGCACGGGGAACCTGTACAACGAAATGGGGACGCTCGTCTACGCAGGCTCCTTCGCGAACGGCCTGCAGAACGGCGCCGGGCAAGCGTTCAATGCGGCGGGCGGCGTCGTCTACGACGGCAAGTTCGTGAACGGCAAATACGAGGGCGTCGGCTCGCTCTTCGACGCGGACGGTGCGCCGCTGTACAAAGGCTTCTTCCGGGCCGGCTCCTTGTACGCGGAAGGCTTCATGAACCTCTCGCTGGCGAAGCTGCAGGAGACGCTGGGCGAGCCGGACGCGCCGCCTCCGGCTGCCGAAGAGGAGAAAGCGTCGGCGGCCGAAGACGCAACGACCGGCGAGGACGCGGCGACCGGCGAGGACGCGGCAGACGAGGAAGCGGGGACGCCTTCCGGCGTCGCAAATCCGGAAAGGCAGGCCGGGCAACCGTCCGGCGACGCAGCGGCGTTGCCGGCCCCGCAGGAGAGCGCCGGCAACGCCGACGGCGAAGTGCGGACTTTATCCGCCGGTGCGGAGGATGTGGCCGACGGAGCGGAGGCGGTTACGCCGGACGACGGGGCCGCCGCGGCCGATTCCCCTGCAGGGGATGGCACTGGCGAAGACGTGCTTTCCGAGACGGACGGTACTGCGGGAGAGGCTCTGCCTCAGACGCTTACGTTCGGCGCGATGCAGATGTCGTTCATGCTCGAGCCCGACCCCGACAACCCGGAAGCCTTCTACGTGCGCAAGCTGACGACGTGGAACGCCGCCGTAATGGAGCAGTCCTATGCCAGACTGCTGGCCGCCAAGACGGCTTCAACGAAGGAAACGCTCGAGAACGGCCGGACAAGCGTGCGGTTCAAATCGGGCAATGCGCTTCTAACGTTTCTTATGAACAAGGACAAGCCTGTCAGGCTCGAGATGGACTATATCGTACCGAAGCAGTAAGCAGGCATAAGGATAGAAGGAGCTGTCCCAAGTCATCGCTAGATGACGGAGGAACGCTCTTTTTCCATTTTTCAAACAAGCTAAACGCAAAGCCTTCGATAGGCAGGCTTTGCTATATCGATGTGGTAGCCGAAAAGAAAGCCTGCTTAAGTGCAGGCATTTCAGCACGTGAGCCCCCTTTTGTGCGTACTAAGCGAAAAAAGATGCACATTCGCAGCCATTTGCTTCGCTGCTCGCATGAAGCGGCCGGAAGCCTGCACATATACAGGCATCTGCATAAGAGGCACTGCCCGGAGGCAAATCACGCGATGGCTTGGTGTGCGAGACGCACAGCCCGATAATGAAAAATGGTGATGCAAGGATAACTCCTTAGCGTCACTATTTTTCTGTTGCACAAATTACATTCCGGCCGCCGAACAACCCTGTCGCGGTTCAAAATGCGACATGGGCACTAAAGCAGCATTTTCTCTCTTCAATTGCGATCTCGACCAGCCTCGCTACGCTCTCAGCAAGCTTCTTCCCATCAGCCATATGTACAGGCCCGTTGCCCATAAAATCAGCGCGGAGTCTAATCCGACAATGGACATATAGGCAATGATTTCATGTCCGGACACCGTCACCTTTTCGGGAAAAACAAGCCAAGTCGCGATCGCCACCACGCAAAGGAGCGCGCCCGTCAGATGGTACATCCTCACGTTGAACAGGGGAGCTAGCGGAAAAAAATGAATGCCTACAATTAGGGCGATTATTATCGGGATGAGGTCCGTTCGGTCGATGGCGTCGCAGACGGCTATCGCAACGGCAATCGCCGCGCCCTCCGCCGCGAAAATAAGGTTAAACCGCAATCTCGTAGATTTCCCGAGCCTTGGATCCGACGTCGCTGCCGCATCCGGCAGCGCGCGCGACGCGCGAACCAGTCCGACGCCCCCGATAATGAGCGCGGCGCCGGGGACTTGCCCTGTTGGTTGTGTCATTATGATGAAACTCCTTCCGGTTTCAAAAATAGCCCCCTCTCCATTCACAGACGCAGAGAAGAAGAAATGGTTGCGGGGGCCGGCAGGCAGACAGCGGAAAAGCAGCTTTGCCGTTCGCAAAGCTGCTCATGAGCCGCGTCTCTATTCTCACTACTTGTCCTGCTCGGAAGCGGCCGCCTCGGCAAGCGCCGACTCCAGCCGGTCGTCCTCCATGGCCGAGGCACCCGCTTTCGCCGCGCCAAGGCTCTTGAAGGCCCACCAGCGGACGGCAATGACAGAAGCAGTCGTCTCGGTCTCCCCTTGCAGCTTCATCCCGATCCGGAACGTACCCTTCTCCGGGTAAACGAGCGTGCCGAGCGACACGTTCGGAATGTCCGGTTCGTGCTCCGTTCCTTTGAATACGTCGCTTTGGCCGTAGTACACCTTTTTCTTGGCCGCGTCCTTCTCTAGGGAGAGAGAATGGTCGATTTCCTCCAGGCCGACCACGACCGTAACCTGCCCTTCGCCGAGCCCGTGCCGGATTTCGTCCGATACGTAATTTTTTTTGCCGCGGGAGAAGAAGAAGCCCCCGGTTTTGCCGATCGATTCGAGCGCGACTTCCATCGTGCCCGTCGCGATTTCGTCGTACAGATGCTGCGGACGCGGAATGCCGAGATCGAATCCGAATTCGTTGCGGTCGGGATGGTACTGCACGTCGAGCGTCGGCTTGGCGTCGAATTCCAGATCATAAGTCCGCGCAGTGGCGTAGAACCGGTTAAGGGCGGCGGAACGGCCCGACTGCCCGAGCCGTTGAAGAAGCGCCGTGCTCTCGATATATTCGCCGAATGGCACGCGGTCCACTTTCTCGATCATGTACGTCGGCCCCATTTGGAGCAAGCCGATCTTCGCCAGGCAGATGCTTTGGTCGGACGAGCCGTCTACCGCCTGCTCGAGGCTGCGTTCATGCCAGTCCTTCAAAATCCGGTCCGTAACCGGCTCCTCCAGCACTTCGACGACATGCTTCGCGTTCGTGTCGAGCGGGATGACGGCATCGCCGATCGTCAGCTTCGCCGCGCGGTTCGGCACGGCAAGCTCCGCCATGCCCCCGGCCGCCTGCGGCGCTTTGACGTGGTAGCTGACCGTATATTCGGTCTCCTGCGCGTTCCCGGGCTCCGCGAACGTCACCTTGTTCTTGTCGCTGCCGAGCGGCGCGAATCCTTGCGCTTCATAATCGAACTGCAGGGCGATCCGCGGCGTTTGCAGCGTCTTCTCTACGACAAGCTTCACTTCGACGACTTCGCCCGCGTTGACGTACTTCGGCATGCGCTGCGTAATCCGCACGTTCGCATCCTCGTAGATCGTCGCGACGTTCTCGAGCAATTGCACGAATTCGAACGATGCCGGCGCCGGAGCTTCTTCCACGATGAACAGACGGTACGATTCCAGCACCCGGTTATACTCGCTTACCTCATCGTTGCGAATGCTCGAGTTGCCGACGGAATGTACGGGCTCCTTCCCCTTTTCGTCGTACGCGACGCATAGGTATACGTTCTTTTTGTATTCGTTGTTCATGAAGCCTTCGATCATCGACAGCTTGAGCGTGACCGGGGAAGGGATGACGATTTCGCGTCCGATGTAATCGATCGCAACGCCCATTTCCACGGAAATCGTCTTGTCGTCGACCGCTACGACCTGCATCCCCGACAGTACGCCGCTGCCGTACAGCAGACGGTTCAGCAGCCTTCTTTTGTCGTTGAAATATTTCTGCTCCGATTCGAAATCGCGCACCGTCAGCAGCTTCCCGTAAAAATAACGGTTTCTCTCGAACGGATACAGCCTCGATTTTTTCACCTGTACCACTCCTTCGCGTTCCATCTGTTATTCCAGCTCGGAATCCATTTCCAGCCGGGTATGAACATCCATGCGCTTCTCCATCCCGACATCGACGATCAGCGTGTCGTTGGGCATCGAGCTGTCCGGATTCAGCTTCAGCAGCGACGGCTCGGTAAGCACCGTGTTGATGCCCAGGTACGTGTGCAGATCGAGGTATATCCAAGGCTGCAGCAGGACAAGCTTCGCTTCCGTGAAAGCCGGCTTCTGTTCGTCCAGAAGCTGCTCGATCACGACCCGCTGCTTCTCGGTCGGAGCCTGCTCCGGCCTCAGCAGAACCGTAAAGGTATACGGATCGCCGCCGTATAGCCGATCGGACAGCTCCCGCAGCTCCGCGTGGTCCCGCATCGCCTTCGTCTGAAAATGCTCGACGATGAGGGGCGTTATGCCGGTGTAAATTTCGATCGTTTTCATCAAGCCTTGGCGCGTTCCGCGGTAGCGGTACAGCTCCGGCGCCGCTTGGATGAACGCACGAACCTGCTCGTCCGTCCAATAATCGTCGGTTTCCAGACCGACCCAGGCGGCAAGCCAGCGCAAATGCTCGCCGGTTGCCCGCCGAGGGTCGATGTACCGGGACAAATCCGCTATTTCATCCTCGATTCCGTTAAACAGCGTGCCGAATAATGACAGGAAACGCTCAAGAAAATCACGGCTGGCCGGGTCTTCCTGATAGACGGCCGGCAAATAGGACAAGTAGGTTTCCCTCGGGAAATAGATGCGCATCGACTGCAAAAGCGGCGTATAGCGCTCCGTTGCGATCCATTCGATCTTCAGCCATAAATATCTTCCTGTGGCGCCGAAGAACAAGGCGTCCTCCGGATTGATCACCGGCGCGGACCAACGGCTTGCAAGGCCGGCCGCCTTCTCCCGGTAAGGGATGTGCGGGTCCGCAAGCCAGTCGTCGACCTTCCGGTAAACGCCGCCTAGGAAGAGGCTGTCCTCATTCAGGCTGAAGTAGGAGACTCGCAGCTGCGTGCCGTCGGGCACGAACGCGTCCAGCGTCATTTTGTGCCAAACCGTGTCCGCTTCCGTGCTGTCGTACGCGCTCGAGAACCAGACGCCCTCGGGTACGCCGGTCTCCTTCATCGGCAGCGTCTGCGGCTGCAGGCCCAGTATCGTGACGACGCCTTCTTCGCCGTCCAGTATGTACATCCGGTCCTTCTCGTCGACCAGCAGCTGGTCGGCCTTGCCGCGGAAGCCCGTCACGCGGCCGGCGATTTCGCCTGCGGCATTCATCTGCACGATGAACCGGTCATCCTCGCTCACTTGATCAAGCTGGCGCGAATCGCCCGCGTAAAGCTTGCCCTCGCCGTCCGCGCACAAGCCCGCGTACGGCAGGGACGGCAAGTCGCGCTTGAAGCCCATTCGGCCGTCCGCACCGAAGCCGAACAGCCTGGCGTATAGCGTATCGAAGACGTAAAGTCCGCCCGAAATCGCGGCCGTCATGAAATACGTCCGGGTCAAATGCCGCAGCTTCGCCCGCGCATGCTGGCCGAAGCCGGGATCGCTCCATACGCCGGTCAAGGCGCCTCCGTGCGTAAATTGGATAATGCCGAGCTTCGCTCCCTCCCGCACCGCAGCTTCGCCGCCCCCCGTATCCAACTCGAGCGGCGTAAGGACGTAGACGTATCGCGTGTCCGCCGCGATCGCGAGCGGATGGAGCGGCATGCCGTCCGCTTCGCCGCCCGTCCGCGACCAGAGCGTCTGGCCGTTGCCGGTATGGTACGCGGCCAAGGTCCGCTCGCCCTCGCGGTCGGCGACGAATAAGAGCTCTCCCGAAGCGGCCAGCCTCGCGTCAGACGTGAAAAGTCCGTGCCCCTGCGCAAACAGGCGCTTGTGGTCCGCGTTCCTCCGGTCGTAAATCCACAAGTCTGCCCTCTCGTCCAGCAAATACAGATGCTCATGCCGCGAAACGGCAATCTCCATGACCGGCGCGGTGCCGGCCAGCTCGCGCAGCGGCAGCGTGCCGGCGATTCCGTACTTGTTGTCGCGAAGGACGCCGCAGCCCGCAAGCTCCGTCCCGACGTTGTAGCCGGTGCCGCGCCCCCAGTCCTCCTCGCGGTTAATCGAGAAAAAAAGGTTCTGTCCCCTCATGCCGTCCCTCCTTTGCTGCCGGTTCGCCGCATGCTACAGATGCGTGCGGCTGATGAGCCGAATATCGTGCTGCCCCGAGAAGACGAGGCCGTGAGGCGGCAGCATGATGTCGCCGCCGGCGCTCTTCTTGACGTTGGGACCTTCCGCGTCGAGCCATAAATCCTGTACGTAGACGACTCCGCTTCCTTCGCTGAGCGCGCTGTAGATGTCGCCCTTGTATACGCTGCGGCCGAACGTCCAGCCCTTGGCGCCGTGCTCGCCGTCGAGCGGCCTCAGCAGCCGCCGCAGCAGCTCGGCCAGGCGCGGCCCTTCGTCCACGAACGCCGGCTCGACGACGACGACCGCGTTAACCGTCACTTTGACGTAGACGGGCGGGATAACGTGAATTTCCGTCGTTACGAGGCGCCTCGCGTCGAGATGGCGCCTCACCGTTTGCAGAAATCCGGGGCTCGGCGCCGGCGTATCGCTTAAGCTGTGCGGAACGACGACGACCGATACTTGGCCCTCCGCCTTGTCCCGCGGATAGTCGGCGAGCCCCGGCCTGAAGAGCGGAATCGCGTGCACCCGCGCCACGGCCGCGCCCGGCGTCTCCTTCGCGATCGCTTCGTAATCCTCGCTCGTGACGGCCCGGAACCTGTGCGCCAGCTCGGCCTGCGCCCGTCGCAGCGTCTCCTGCAGCGTCTCGGCGTCCGCGCCGCCCGCGGCGTATTCGGGATTGTCCGCCGTCAGCCGCAGCGCCCGCTGCCTGTCGTTCACCCATTCCGAAATCAGTCCAGGCTTCACGTTGCCTCTTCCGCCGCCTCCCAGCACGCAGCCGATCAGCATAATGTTCGCCTCCGGCCAGGCCGGGGGGACGGCTCCTCGCTCGCCGTTGCCGAAGAAGAGCAGCCGCTTGGCCGGATCGTAGACGAAATGGCGGTCGCCCGGTCCCGAGCGGTCGAAGTCGTCGACCCGGGTCCAGTCCTCCCATTGCAGACCGCCGTCCGCCGCCTCCACGCCGACCTGCAGGCGAAGCGCGTCGCTCTTCCTGCAGGGCAGATGGAACAGCTCGAACCGCTGGCCCGGCAGCCCGTCGCTGCGTCCGACCAAGCGATGCGGCTCGAAGCCGTCCGTCCCGGCAATAATCCGTACGTTCCGTCCCGCGGGCGGAATCGCCCCGATTCTGCCGTCGCCGAACCGGACGGTCGCCTCGCCCTTCGCTTCATCGATAGCGAGCTCGTAGACGTCCCGCGGAGGAGAGCTCTCCTCCTCCATCTTCCCGTCCGGCGAATCCGCTTGCCGCCAGAACCGCCAAGCCCCGTCCGCATTCCGCACTTGGACGCTTACCCGGCCGTACAGGGCCAAATACGTACCGATTCGCACCGATTCGTTCGGCTCGCCCTTGACGGTATACTCAACGGCTTCGCATAACGTATCCTGCTGCTTCGCGCCCGCGGTATGAAGCAGAATGCGCTTGATCCTCGGCGGCAGCTCGTAGCCCGCTTCTTCCACCGTGCAGCATATCCAATACCGCGGATGCTCGTTTGCCGGGTGAACGGTAACCGGTCGCAACGGCGCTTTCACACGGAACGCAAGCTTGCCGCTGAGTGTCAAATGAATCGTCTCGTCAACCAGTAGTTCGACCGGCATCCAGCCCGGGGAGCCCGTCGCCTCGTCCCAGCAATAAGCTTTCCAGGAGAGCCGGGCCGACGGGGATACGGCCGCGCGGTCGATGTCCGTCATCCGTCCGGCCGACTCGCCCGAACGCCCCTCCTCCAGCAGCTTAATCGCGATCGTGACCGTCTCGTCCGGGCGCAGCTCGCGGTCAAAGGACAGATACAGCCTCGAGGCCGGCCTCGCCTCTTTGCCGAAGGCATAAAAAGCGACGTTCGCGTGCTCGTTCGACGACGTGACGTCGTTGGCCTCCCGCTCCGTGCGGGTTACGATCCTCTCCAGCGTCAAGGGCTGCAGGGAGATCGACGCATCCGTCTCGAACACCTGGTCCTCCGCCATTAGCTTCGTGCCCCGCGGCAGCGTGACCGGGTTCGCTACGTTGCCGAACCGGACGACGGCTTCCGCCGAGCGCGCGTCCGCCGGCTCGATCCCGAGCAGCTCGAGAAATTTGCGGCGGTTCCGGTCGGGCACGCGGCCGATGTAATAACGCTGCATCTCCGTGAGCCATGCGAACAGCTCGATGAACGTTATGCCCGGGTCATGCGCGTTCTCGTCCGTCCATTCCGGAACGCGCTTCGGGATGAGCCTTCTGGATTGCTGGACGATCTCCGCATAGGTACGGTCGTCGAGCGGCAGCCTGGGCAGCATACGCGGTCTCCTTTCCAAAATCAATGATAATCGGTCTTTACTTCGGCGCCTCGACGACCGTGATCGAATGGCTTCCGTTCACGACGATGCCGTGGATCGCCTCGCCCATGCGGGCCGGATCCCATTCGGAGCGGACGCCGTTTTCGACCTTCACGACATGCAGGTACAATCGTTCGATATAGAGCAGCGAACGGACGCCGTGGAGGTGCGAATGAAGCACCGAAGCATGCAGCGCTTCGCCGATGTTCCAGCCTCTCCCGTCCGCGTTGCCCGTAAGAGGATGCAAGAAAGCGTTCAGCTTCGCGAGGCATGCCATCTCGACCGGAAACAGGTCGTCCGCCGAACCGGCCGCCACCGTCGCATGGACGGATATTTCCAAATACGCCGGCTCGATGACGCCGATGGCGCCGCCGAGCGCCGTGAGATTAGGCGCCGAACGCAGCAGCGCGCGCTCGACCGCTCGCCGCAGCTCCGGGAACTGGGCCGCGCTGGCAAGCCCTCCAGCCGGATAAGCGACAATCGTCACGCAGCCGGGAGCCCGCTCGAGAAGCGCATTGCGGTTGCTCAGGCACTTCACCTTCGCCATTTGCGGATACGCTTCGCGCGCGATCCATTCCGCGTCCTTCGCCGTCACGGCTCTGCCGCGGTGCTTCAAACGCTGCGGTCCGCGCGCCAGCACCTGCTCGATCCGCTCCGTATCGCCGCCGCCGACCGACGGCGCCGGATTGCTCACGCCGCTGACGAAGGCATACGGCACGATCATGCCCGTTATTTGGCCGGCCTCCACTTGGCCGCCCGCGCCCGCCGTCGTCTTAAAGCTGACGCGCACCGTCTCCGCGGTTTCGGCCGAAGGCAGCTTGCCCCGTACGCCATCGCCGAACTGCAGCGTGCCGCCGGCATGATCCGGGCAGTAATGGCGGTCGACGGGACCCGATTCCGCAAGCGAGCTTACCGCCTCCCAGCGAACCCAGAACCGCTGGTCGTTGCCGTCTCCGTCCTTCTGAAGCTTATAGCGGTCGGGATCGGCATCCGCCAGGACGTTCCGATCCCCAGGCGGGACGCCGTCGATTTCGTCGACCCACACCTCTTCCTCGATGAAGGCCGAAGGAGACAACGGAACGAACCCGTTAGGCGGAATGGTCAGCTCCTTCTCCAGACTGACCTGCTGCCTGACGGACACGGCGTTCAAATGCATGCCTGCGGCTACCGGATTGCGAGGATAGGCGTCGCCAAGACTGCCGTCCCGATTGACCGCACGTATCCAGTACCTCTCGCGCCCGAACAACCGGACCTGCGCCATCGACGAAGGCCCGACCCATTGCAGCTCGCCGTTGATCGTGAAGGAATCCGTCGTATCGGCCGCCTTCAGGGGCTGCCACGTCAATCTCCCGCCTTCCCGGCAGAGCGCCTCCCATTCAATCCAAGGCGGCTGCGCGCGGGCGGCGAAACGTCTCTCCAGCTCGATATGCAGCCGGATCGGCCCTTTGCTCGGCGACGATAGGAAGGAAGCGTATAGCGACGGATGACTTGCCGGAATCGGCTCGAACAGTGGAAAGGCGTTCTCGCCTTGCCGTGCGGAATCGGTCCGGTCGGAATCGTCGGCGTTGCTTCTCGCGTAGACATGCTCCGGCATGAACAGCTTCTGCGACGGATGCGCGTACGAGAGGGAAGGCTTCGCAAGCCACGGGGACATATATTCCACGACCGGCGCGAGAATCGGATCCGTCTGAAGCACGCGCGCGCGCACCCAGAAATCGGGCGCCCCATTCACGTACGTTTGGGCCATGTTCTCCGGGCACTCGAATTCGAGCGTGAACGATTTCGCTTCATGCTCCGGAAGCTCGGCGAACAGGTCCGCGTAAGGCTCGCTGCCGGGCAGCCTCGCCCAATTGCTCCCGTCCCAATATTCCCAAATGACGCTTCGGATGCGGACCCTCGGAGGATCCTTCTCCTCAAACTCGGACGTGCGCATGACCATCTTCCACTTGATTTCCGGATCCGGCGCCATCCGAAGCCGGTTGGCCACCGCTTTCGCCGAGAAGGTCAGCTTGATTCTGGCTTCGCGCTTCGTGAACGCTTCCTCACAGGACAAATAAAAGACGGAATAAGGAACGAAATGCTCGCCGAAAGGGTAGAAGCCTTCGGTCAGCAGCTCCGTATCGTTGAAATGCAATGCGCCCGGCGGAATGCCCGCTTCGTCGCCGCCGGCGTCGTGCGCCGCCCGAATGCGCAGCTTGTCCATCTTCAGATGCTTGGATAGCAGCGGCGAAGCCTGGTCGTCCAGCTGCTTCGCGGTACACCGGATCCACCGTCCGGCAATCCCTTGATGCTCCGTAATCTCCAGCTTTCCTATCGCGCTTTTATGGAGAACGATCATGTTGCCGGCCGCCGTGACCGCGTCGAACTTCACCCAATCGCCGTTCATCGGATAGCTCCACTCGACCCATTCCGAGGCGAGGGATGCGGCGAGCTCAGGCTCCGTATATCTTTTTTCCGCATGATAGACATGGAGGTAGAAGCGGCTCGGCCTCTCCGCCAGAAACAGCTCGTCGTGCCGGATGAAGAGCGCGTGCTCCTGCTCGTTCGGAAGCGAGGCCGTGTCGAACAGGCTTACCGGCTCCGCGAGGCTGCCGGCCAGCCTCTCCCCGTAATTCGCGGCGGCAGTCGCGATGCGGTCCTTACCGGGGTGCACGTTAATCCACTCCATCAGCCTCGCGGGCGTCGCAAGCAGCGCCTTCTCAGTCTCGAATACGAGCGGCTCGCCGCCGGCCGGGTTCGGCGCGGTCAGCGCGGTCCCCGCCGGCAAATAGACCGGATCCGTCGCGCCTTCGCTAAGCCGGAAGACGACGGAAGCGCGCGCGGGACTCGGCGGCTGCAGCTTCACCTGGATGAGATCGAGGAACGAGAGAAAATGGTTCAGCGGCGCTTGATTAAGCCGCTCTACCGTGTCCTCGAGCATCTCGGCGGCCAAATAGGCGAGCCCCGTCCCCGCGTCCGGATCGTCAGGCGAGAACCGCCATTCCGGCGTGTAATGCGGCGCCATCTCCTTCAATCGAGCTATGAAAGAGGCCAGATTATGATGATTGATTTTTGGCGGACGGTTGTCACCGCCTCTGCTTCCCCCGTGGTTCATCTCGTCGTTCGCTCCCGTTATTTCGTGCCTTCCTCCAGATAGAAGGGAAAGACCTGATTGAATAAATTGTTCGTCGACCGGACGGCGTACGTTACGCTCATGAGCACGCGGCCGTTATTCAGCCGATCGGGCTTCACCTCGACGTCGACGTCCTTGACGCGAGGCTCCCAGACGCGGATCGCTTCCTTCACGTCGCTGGCGATAAGCCGCAGCGACGTTTCGTCGGTCGTGCCGAACACGAAGTCCCGCAAGCCGCAGCCGAAGTCGGGGCGCATGAGACGCTCGCCCTTCGAGGTGCGGATGATGATCCGGATCGATTCCTCGATGTCCTCCTCGCCTTCCGCCATCCGGATGCGGCCGGTCGTCGCGTCGACCTGCACCGGAAACTTCCACCCTTTGCCCAAAAATGAAGCCGCCATCCCCGCTGCTCCTTCCGTTGCTAGTTGATTTTGACCATTGAGCCTTTCAGCGACAACACGCCGTTCGCCTTGACCTCCAGCATGCCGTTCGATTGCAGCGTAAGCGAGGCGTCCGCCTCGACCTTCACCTGGGCTCCCTTCACCGTCACCGATTTCGTGCCCGTGAGCTTGACGTCGCCCTGCGCGGTCATCTCGAGCGTGGACGTGCCGGCCTTCGCGGTAACCTTCTTGCCGGTTTCGTCCAGCTTCAGCGATTGCTGCTTGTCCTGCGTTTCCAGCGTGATCGTCTTCCCTTGGTCGTCGAGCTTGATCGTATGCCCTTTGGTCGTTTTAATGGTAATCGAACCGGCGTTGTCGGCGTCGTCGAAGGTGATCTCATGGCCGGACCTTGTTTTGATTTTGCGGATATCGTTTTTTTCGTGCGGCGCGGGAGGTTTTTTCTTCTTGCTCCACAAGGAACCGATCATGATCGGCTGGTCGAGCCTGCCCATGAGGAACGCGATCAGCACCTCGTCGCCGACCTCGGGCAGGAACAGGGAGCCCATGTCGTTGCCGCCCATCAGCGTCGCGACGCGGATCCAATCCGTCTGCAGCTCGCCTTCGCGCAGCGGGAACTTCACCTTCACGCGGCCGAGCTTCTCGGGATCCTTGTTGTCGGTAACGATCGCGTTCCATACGCCCGACAACTGCTCGGACTGCATGGAGCGCTCATGCCGGTCGAAAAAACCGCCATGCAGCCTGTTCATATCGCGTTCCCCTCCGTCTCGAAATAAGTCGTATAGCCGTCCTCGGCGTCAAGTCTGTGGACGATCTTCGTCAACCGCATCAGTTGATCCAGGTTGTCGCTGCCGAGGCCCTCGATCTTGATCAATTCGCCGGGTTTGAACTCCGGCATCCCGATCGACATCCCGCTGCCCGCTACGAGCTCCCGCGACAGCCGCTCCAGCATCGCCTTGGCGAGCGCCGTCGCCTCGTCCACCGAAGCGGCTTGGGTGTAGACGATCTCGACCTTCTTCGAAGAGAGCTGGCTCGCCACGCTCGGGCCGCTTTTCGGCCTGCTGCCGATAATGGTCACGGAGCTTGCGACATGCTCGACGGCTTCCATCTTATCGACGTCGTAGCCGCGCACCTTCACCTGCGACGCCTGGCTCGAGCCGTCCACCTGCAGCGTGAACCGCATCAGGCTTTGCCCGTATTTGAGCGAAATGAGGGGGTCGCCCGACGTCTTGGGCTTCTTGAAATAAAGCTTGGAGCCTTCCACGTAGAAAAGCCGGTCGTTGTCGATCGCCAGCGAGCGGATAAAATGATAATCGCTGATCCCGATTTGCTCGATCGTCTTCTTGGTGACGGTCGTATCGTCGATCTCGGCCGACAGTCCGTAATCGCCCGCGATTTGCCTGACCACGTCGGTATCCTTCATCTGGTTCCAAACCTTGGAATGCGACGACTTCATGAGAAGGAAAGAACGGTCCATGGCCGTCACGACGATCGTCGGGCTTCCGTCCGACGGGAAGTCGACCGTGTAGCCGGTGATGATGCCGTCGAACACCTGCGTTTTTTTGTCCGCGTAGCCGAGCTTGACCTGCAGCTTCTTGCCTACGGCAATCGTCGAGCCGATCCACTGCATACGGGACTCGCTCCAGACGTACCCGTTCGAGACGGCAAAGCGGGCGATGTCGGCCTGCGCGTCCGTCGACAGCTCGACGTCGACCCATTCGACGGCCATGTTCGCCTGTCTCGCGATTTGGCCTTCGATGACGATGTCGGCCTCCGGCGCCTTAAAGCCGTCGTACTTTTGCTCCAAGCTTGAAAAGGAGTTCCCGGGTGCCATGTATTCACTCCAGTCTCGGAATCGTCAGAGACGAGCCGGCCGTCAGCATGCGAGGGTTATCGATGCCGTTCGCTTCGGCGATATGTCGCCACGCGCCCGGGTCCTCGTATTCGTGGGCCGCGATCGACCAAAGCTGGTCGCCCTGCTTCACCGTCTTCTGCTTCGTGCGGTCGGCGGATTGCCGCGGGATCTCCTGGTACTGCTCCTTCATCGTCTGCGAGCTGAGCATCGTAACGGTGAGGGAGGCGCGGACCGGTACTCCCGTCTCCAGGAACATCGTGTATTTTTGCGATATATTGGTGATGACCCCCTTGAAATCAAGCGAGCCCCAAATAAATTTGCAGGTAGGCGGCGTATGCAGGTCCGAATCGACGTCGAGCATGCCGACGATCTTTGAAGTATGCGTCCGTACGTCAACGCCCGCCTCATACGTGTCGAAAAACAGGTTGAGCGTCAGCTTCGTCTGGTCGCCTCCCGTATATTGGGAGAGCGGCGTCTGCAAGCCCGGAACCTCTTTCTCCGAATATTGATTGCCGGAATCCAGCTCGTACTCCGTCGGGTTGAACAGCACATCGATCTTCTCGGTTTCGCTGCTTCTGAAAATCCAAAATTGCGCTTTGCTGAGTGCCATCCGCCACTTCCTCCAAATCGGTAATTCCTAGTAGCCGCGTCTCCGCTGCTCCAGCTTCATCTTTCTCTCCAGCGCTTTATAGACCTGATCCGCGATTTTCTCGGGCTGCAGCTGCGGCATTCGCATGATCATCTTCTGCAGCTTATCGGGGTCGAGCTCGCGCGGCGCTTCGACCTGCACTTGGCGCGGCGGCTCCTGAGCCGCGGCTTGCTTCGGCAAGTGATGCGCCAAGGCGGGCATGGCCGTCCCGTCCGAGAAAGGGCCGGCGGCCATCTGGCCGGCGCCGGCGCCGGCCGGATTCGGCCCCCGTCCATGCGGCACCGCATAGCTTAGGCTCCGGCTATCGCCCGCAGGCGCGGACGGGCCTTGCGCAAGCGCCCGCATCGGACCGATGCGCGCGGCCGTCGTCAAGCCGGTTGAAGCAGTACCTAGCAAGGCTGCTGATAAACCCGGGCGTATCGCGGCTCCGGGCGCGACGCTTCGTCGATGCGCGGTTACCGCGCCCGGCGTCGGACCTCGCCGCATACGGCCCCGCATGTCCGCGTCGCTCATCGCGAACGGGGACTTCGCCTTGCGCAGCCCGTACTCCGGCGTGTTGAGCGGCGCCCCGGCGCCTGTCGTTCCTGCGAACGGTTCGGCGCTTATTGGCGGGCTCGCCGCGTCCTTGCGACGGACAAGGGCGGTCGTCAAAAGATTCGCCGGCGTTCGCCGCGCCGCAACGGCGTTTCGTCCCGGGCTTGCCGGGGTCTTGCGCAGCGTGCTGGCGTTAGGCGACAGGCCTGCGGCGCTAGGCGTCCTGCCCGCCGGTGCCTGCGGCATCGGCTTGGCGGTTCGCGCCGGACTCGCAGGCGATCGGTGCAACGCGCTTGCACTTGGCGCTTGAGACGCCGGCGTTCGGTGCGACACGTCGGCGCTCGGCGTCAAAGACATCGGCGTCCGCCGCGATAGGTCGGCGCTCGGCGGTACAGACGCAGGCGTTCGGCGCGATAGGTCGGCGCTCGGCGTTACAGACATCGGCGTCCGGCGCGATAGGTCGGCGCTCGATGTTATGGATGCGGTCGAGCTGCGAAGCAAGCGGGCGCCTTGCAGCCGGTCCGCCGGTGCCTTCGGCAACGAACGGGCGCCATGCGATGGATTCGCCGGTAACCGGTCATTGGCGCTCGGTACCGTGGACGGAGATGCCTTGAGAGCCGCAATTGCGCTTAGCGACGGATTAACCGCTGCTCGTTGAAGCGCATCGGCGTTTCGTGCCAGGCTCGCAGAAGACTTGTGCACCTTGTCGGCGCTTCTTGTTCGCTTCTCCGTTGTTCGGTTCCGCCCATCGGCATCCGGCTTTCGGATGACCGGGGCTTTTCGTACGGTGTCGACGAGCTGCCCCCGGTTTGCCGGTGCCGAGCGCAGCTCATCCGCATTCGTCTTAAGCGATGCCTGCGCCTTGCCTGCCGCATTGGCGCTGCGCCTTCGCGCGGCCAGCGTCCCGTTCAGCCATTCGGCCTTGCGAGCCGGTGATTTATGTAATGGATCGGCGCTTCGAAAAGGGTTCGCCAAAGTCCAGGTAAGCCGGCTGGCCGACGGTGCGATTTTTTCCGGTCTCGATCGGCCTTCCTTCCCTGCTTCGACGCCGGCTATCGCTCGCACTCTGGATGCGGTCGGCAAGCGATGTATCGCACGTTCGGATTGAGACGCGCCCGAAGGGAACGACTCCCGGATTGACCCGGCCGAGTAGCGGCCGTTTCCTTGCTCCGCCTCTCTTCTCTTGGCCGCTGTCGCCTGCGGCGGCCCGTCCTCAACTTTTCGATGCGCTCCCTTGACGAGATTCGGAGCTGCCGGCATTCGGCGAAGTTGAACCCTAAAGTCTGCCGATCTTCTATTAACGTTGCCCGTATTGCCTATCAACCGCCCGCGGGCTACTGTCAGCGGCCGTTCTTCTCTGCCGTTGAGGGGCTGCGAAGGTCGAGCCTTCGCAAACGAACCGTCAGGCCGCCCTCCACTGGCCTCATCGCTCGCGGCGTTTACGATGCTTTCCTTATGCAGGTTAAGCGCATTTGCGGAATGCCGGTGAAGGATGGCCCTCCTGCCGCTTGCCGCAGGTCTTTCCGCGTTCGGCAAGGGCGATGCGGCTGCCGATTGCCCGCCAACGCCGCTTCCGGGGCGTCCCGGCTTGCCGCTTATCGGCCGGCTTTCTCCGACATGCGTCCCGACTGAGGGCGGATTCCCGAACCGGCTCCGAAGCTGCCTGCGCAATAGGGTCATCGGCGGATTCGTCTCCGGAACCCGCCGGCTTATTAATGCAGCCTTGACCGGCGCACGCGATTCCCGGCCCGCCGGCTCATTTCCGGACGTGCTGACCGGCCCGGCGGCGATTGACCGGGACTTCGGCTCGTTATTGCCCCGGGACGACGGTCTGCTCGGCCCAGCCGATTCAACGTCGGTATTGCGACCCGGCTTAAGAAGGTTGGAATCGTCGGCCGGTTGACCGCCATTCGCGACATAGTCCCGATGGACAAGCCGCTTGGCATGGATCGCCGGGCGAATCTCGTCAGGTGGAACGGCCTTCTCCGGGCTCCGCTTCAGCGCAAAAGAATGCCCGCGCCGACTTAGCCGTTCGTGATACGAAATCGTCCTCATCATCGCCAATCCCGCATGGCGGTCACGGCTTGCCTCGATCAGCCTGCCGCCGGCATCGCGCTTGTCCAGCCCGCTGCCGGCCGTTTCGGACGCCGGATTCGCCGAGTGTAAGCCGGGCTTCTCCGATTCCCGCCGCCGTTCTCCCGTCTCGCGACTCGTCCCTGCTGCTTCCTGCCGCTTCTCGGGTTCCGCGCTCTCGCGCTCCGCCCGCTCGGCTTGTTTCACCGCTTCCTGCCGCCGCTTGCCGGCAGATGCCGTCCGCTCCTCCGCTTCCATGCGCTCGCGCTCCGCCCGCTCGGCTCGCTTCTCCGCGCCCTGCCGCCGCTTGCCGGCAGCTGCGGTCCGCCCCTCCGCCGCCCGAGCCTCCTGCCTCGCGCTTTGGAGCCGGCTTGCCGCGTCCAGCAGCTCCTGCCGCATATTACCGCCGGCATCGCCCGGCTCCCGATGCGAAATCGCTCGTCTGGCATTCGCAAGCTGCATGGGCGGACGGCTGCTTGCCGATTTGCCCGGCTGCGCGAGGAGCCGCACCCGTTCCTTCGCCATCTTCTTGTGCAAACGCTCCAGCTTTCGGATCGCTTGGATGACGATGCCCGGCTTCACCTGATCCTGCTGCCGTCTATATTCATCCGCTCGCTGGGCGTTTCTCCCGGAAGGAGCTTCGCCCGGCGTTAACGGCGGTTCCGTTCGATTGGGATATACACGCTTTGCGGCGCCATTCGGATCGATGGCCTCGCTCATGCGCGAGGCTTGCTCCTTCGTCCGCTTCGTTACCGTTCCCGCGGCTTCCTGCAAATTTACGGGATGCGTAACGGCAAGCTCCCTTGCCGTCCGTTGCTCCCGAATGACGCGGGTAACATCCCGTAAAACGATCGTATGGCGTTCGACGATCACCTTTTCGCGCTCGATCGTCCGCTCAACCGTTCGCTCGGAGGGCGGCGCCGCTTTCCGATTCGGGCCGGCGCCTCCCCCATCGGGAGCCTTCGGCGCCGTCACCTTCACGTGAACGGCTTGCTGTACCACGCTCGGCTCGCTTCGCCTGGCATGCGCCAGCGCCGCCTTGCCGAAGCGGCTATGAGGCGACGCTCCCGCCTTATATTTATTTAAGATGCCGCCGGCAAACGGCTGAACCGACACGGGCGGCGTAAGCGCAGCTTTGTTCATGCGGTCCGAGTCCCGTTTCATCCGACGCATCCTCCTTTTCGCATTTAAGCCGTTCCTATAATGGAAATCGGGCAGTATAACGACTGCTTTTCAAAAAAATAACGAGCTAACCTGTATTTGATCCAGCCTGACCGGCTGCAATCGTCTCATTTGATGCCTTCTGGCTTTTTTTACTGGATGAAATCCAATATAGACCCCACTACTACACATTCCCCGCAACGACGGCCATTGCCATCACAACCTTCTGCCGGCCGGCGCTTACGCCTCAAACTCGCCGTACAAGCCGTTGTGCACGATCTCGATCGTCTCCACCGCCACGTCGCTCGTGCTTGCGTTCAGCTGCGGCCCCGTCCATTTGACCGGATACGCGTCGTAAAAATTCCAGCGCCCGAACTCCGTTCCGTCCGCGGATTGCAGCACGATCGCCCCGGTCTTGCGTTCGATCGTTCCGTCAATCGTGCTCTCGTACCAATTCCAAAGCGCGGGCGATTTCGTCATCCCTTTGCGAAGCACGAGGTTCGGAAACCGTACGCCCTTCGGCAGCTTATGCACGTAGCCGTTGACGCCGCCTTCGCGGTATTCCTCGATTTCCGTCTCCGCCTCGAGTCCCGACACCTCGGAGAAGCCCGCCACGAAGATGTCGTCAAGCTCCACCCAGAACTTGAACGTCGTGGCCACGTCGTGAAAGCGACCTTGCTCTCTTCCCCTCATAACGGCCATAGCCCTTCCCCGTCACCTCTTCCCGAATACGTCGAAAATGTTTTTCTTGCCTTCCGTTTCGTCGTTCAATTTGCGGTTGATTTTGGAAATCTCGTCACACCAGCGCCTGCGCTCCGCATGCTCCATGTTCATGATGTCGTCGTGCGACCAGTGAAAATAATACGCGACGAAGCCTACCTCCTCGTACAGCCGGTCGGCCGGGTAACCTAGGAGTGGGCCTCCGTTAAGGACAAAAAATCGACGGCCACCTCGAAGTCGTGGTCGCATTTCGGACAGGCGGCGAGCACCTTCGGCGCTTCCAAATCGTTGATTTGGCGATACAGGTTTTGCAAATAGGCCAGATCGGCCGTGAACAGCTTCTCGATCAGCTTCGTGTCGATGTGCTTGACGTCGCCGAGCCTGGTGATGACTCTCGCCATCAAAATAACGGTCAAATAACTCGGATTGGACTGGACGCGAGGGTCCTTCATCGGCAAAATCTCGTCCGCCGCGGTAGCGAGCCGCATGACGCCATGGCGGTGGAGATTGCCCTGGTCGTCGACGTATCCGCGCGGCAGCTCGAATTCGTATTCGGTTTGAAACGCCATCGCTTCATCTCTCCCTGTCGGTTATTGAAGCGTAAAAACAAGAGAGGAGCAAACGAATAACCGCTTGCCGCCATCCCTTGTTTCGCTTCTGCCTGCCTCTAATTGCCGTGCTACGCCGTGCGCGTCAACCCTTCGTGCGCGAACTCGACGAGCTCCAGCGCCACCTCGTTGCCGGTACCGTTAAAGGTTGGCGCGGTATATTTCACCGGCCACGCTTCAATGACCTGCCATGTCGCGACGTCGCCGCCTTCTTCGTCGAGGGCGATGATCGTAATCGTCTTGCGCTCGACCGTGCCCTCCGCGCATTCCTGAAGCCATTCGTACAGCTCCATCGACTCCGTCGTGCCCCATTTCAGCGTAATGTTGCCGTATTTGATCAAGCCCGGGAGCTTGCGCGGCGTAATCAGCTCGTTGCCCTCGCGGTATTCCACGACGTCGAAGGTCGCTTCGAAGCCGGATACCTCGCTGAAGCCAGCCTGCTCCAGCCCTTCTATTTCAACACGAAACCTAAAATTGCGGTATGGATCAATACGATCTCCTGGCATGTGAATCCCCTTCCGTTATTCGTTATGGAAGCCAATGATTATTCCGAACCTGTTTTTTGCGTGATGCGGAACACGACGAACTCGGCCGGCTTCACCGGCGCCACGCCGATCACGCAGATCAGGCGTCCGTTGTCGATGTCGTCCTGGGTCATCGTCGAACGGCCGATATCGATATAGAACGCTTCGGACGGGCTCGTTCCCGCCAAGGCGCCGTCGCGCCATACGCGCGTCAGGAAGGCGTCGATCGTCCGTTGGACGCGGGCCCACAGCTGCTCCGTGTTCGGTTCGAATACGACCCAGTTCGAGCCGTTCTTGATCGAGCCCTCGAGGAAGATGAACAGACGGCGCACGTTAATGTATTTCCAGAGCGAGTTGGAGGAACAGGTGCGCGCTCCCCAGACGCGGATGCCTTGGCCGGTAAACGCGCGGATCAGGTTGACGCCCGCCGGATTCAGAATGTCCTGCTCGCCGTTGTTATACTGCACGTCGAGCCCGACGACGCCTCGAAGCGTCTCGTTGGCAGGGGCTTTCTGCACGCCGCGCGTCGTATCCGAGCGGGAGTAGATGCCCGCGATCGTGCCGGACGGCGGAATGAAAATGTTCCGCTTGTCGAGCGGATCGAATACTTGCAGCCAAGGATTGTACAGCGCGCAATAGCTCGAATCGAACAGGTCGCGGTGCGCGAGCACGTCTTGCACCTTCGTCGCTTCGCGAGGGAGATCGAGAATCGCGAAGCGGCTGCCGAGGTTCTCGCAGTGCGCGACGAGCGAGAGCTGCACGTTCGGGTCCGTTACGCCGGGAATGGCCATGATGCTGACGACGTCGTTGTCGATGAACGACTGGATGCCGGTACGCTTGCCCGGTCCGAAGTCTTCCCCGATGAAGTCGCCCGCGGACAGGCTTTCCTTCGTGCCGTCGCTGCCGCCGGACAGCAAAATTTCGAACGGGCCTTCGCCTTCGCCGGCGATTTGCGCGAACGGCGCGACGATGCCTTCGCCTGCGCCCGCGACGCGAACGTCCACGAGGGCGGACCGGCCGGCCAGCTTTTCCACGTAGTTCGGCGCTTCCGGATTAAGCGAAGCCTTCTCGTACGTTTCCGATTCGGTGCCGTAAACGACGCTGAGCGTAAATTCCGCGGTGCTGAGCGATTTGGCCGGGACAAGCGCCGTGTCGACCACGTCGCCGCTAAGCGGCTCCGCCAGTTCGATGACTTGATCGTGAACGGACACGACGCGGTTGTATTGCTTGTCCGCGCCGTCCACGAAGACGACGATGTCGCCGGGATAGAAGCCCGAAGCGTTCTTCACGCGGTAGCGGTTGCCCTCCCCCGCTTCATGGATCGGGGTTTTCGCTTTGCTTGCCGGAACGGCGACGACGCGGATTTGGTTGCCCCATGCGCCCGGATTTTTGGCTTGGACGGACAGAACGGACGCTTCCTCCGATTCATTGGAAGCCGTCTTCGCGTCCGATGGCGCTACGCGCATGACATAGCAGCGCGAGCCTCCGTTCGTGAAAAACTGGTTGACCGCGTAAGCAAGATAGCGGTACGAGCCGAAAGCGTTCTCGGACAAATAATTGCCGAAGACGCGACCGAAATCCGCCGGGCTCGTAACGAGCTGCGGCAAGCCCTCGACCGGTCCGCGGGAAGCGAGCCCGATGAAGCCGGCCGTGCTGGTGCTTACCCCTTCGAGTGGTTTGGCGCCGCTCTCGAATTCTTCCACGTAGACGCCTGGCGATAAATACTCAGCCATGTGTGATCTCCTCTCTGGAACTATTTATGTATTAGGCGGCGCCGGGCTTGTATGCAGCGGTGCCGGCCGTAAGACCGAAATGCGAACGCTCCGGCCGCCCTACTTCTCCCGGTGAAGGGTTACGGGCGGCGCGGCCGCAACCTGACCCGCTTTCGCCGCGAGCGAAGCGCTGACGGCGGCTTTCCCGCTCGTTGCGGACGCTTTCACCGTAAAGCTTGGCGGAAGCGTACCCCGCAGCGGCAGCAGGACGGTGCCGTTCGGCGCGCTGACCGTGCGGACCGCCGGCAGCAGCACCGCTCCTCTGCGATAGCTTTCCTTGACCGGCTGCCGAAAGCGGAGCCCGCCGCCCGGCAGCGTCTCGGCGACGCGAACGAGCTCCTCCTTGCCTTGTCCACGAAGCAGCAGGCTTTCTCCCGCTACGGTCTTCCCCTGCAGCAGGCCGATCGAAGCGGACCATGCGCCCGCCTCCAGCGTCTCCTGCGCAAGCCGGCCGCGGGCGGCAGAATCGTCGTCGATGTAAGCGTCGACCGGCGCACCCGGAAGCGGCCTTCCGTCTTCGCCGCATAGGAGAAAAGTAACGCCCGTCGCCGAAGGCGGATACGCGTAGCCGGGACCCGGCATGAGCGGCACCGTTACGAGCGGGCTTAGCGGATCGAGCTCCGAGGTCACGATCGTCTCCCAGTATGGCAGGAAGAACGGGGACGCGACCTCGAGCGCGTAGCTCCCCGGGGGCAAGTCAAGAAACAGGTAGGTGCCGTCCGGCTTCCGGATCGGCTTCTTCTGTACGCCCTGAAGGGAAACGCTTAATGCGGACGGCGCCGGAAGGCGCCTGGTCCATACGTCGACGGGAGAAACGACGAGCGAGCAGCGGGTTACGCTAACCGAACGTTGCCGCGTCACGGTCAGCCACCGTCCTTGTCTTCAAGCACGATATGGCGCTCGACGACGCGGGCGACCGGTTTGACTCTCGTCGAATCGAGCATGACGGGACCGACGACGTAGACGACGGACAGCTTGTACGGCGTATCGCCGAACTGCCACAGCTTCATGAGCTCCTCGCCCTCCATGCCGACCAGCGACATCCGGATCGGATCGCCTCCCTCGGCAAGCGCGCCCTCGAGGTAAGGGCTGCGAAGCACGGCGTTGTCGTACATGACCTGCATCGCTCGGCCCAGTATCCGGTGCTCGTCGAGCGCCCTGGTCAGCCGGTCCGCGCTGGAATGGGCCGTCATTAGGAAATAGAAGTCAAGGGCCTGCGGAGGGAATTGCAGCACGCCCCCGCGGTCCACCATTCCGGTCCGCCGCGCCTCCCCGTTCTCCTTCACGTTGAACAGGAACAGGGAGAGCGCGAGATCCCCTGCATCCCGGGGAGACGCCATTCCGATCAGGTCGGGGCGAGGGACGGGATCCGGCGTCAGATGGTCCCGCAGCAGCCGAAGCAGGCTGGCTTCCAAATCCGCTATGACCGTATATCCTGCCATCAGCCTACCACCCTCCCAATGCTAGATTTCCAACTCTTTCATGTCCAAAATCTATTATAGCTTCTCTATTACTAATTGACTATGCAAAATTGCTCAATTTTTGTCAATTTCGCTCGTTTTATTAGAAAAATGAAAAAGGCCCGCTCTTTGTCCCAAGAACGGGCTTGTCCGGTATGCTCAAACGTACGGCTCGAACGCTTCCTTTACGACGATTTTCCCCATTTTGTGCAGCTCCTGCCGGGCGGCGCGAATCATATGCCGCATCCCGATCGCGGCCTGCTCCGAGGCGGCCATGTAGGCGGCCGACAGAACGATATTTTTAATATGGCCGCCCGACGCGTCGATGCGCGCCGCCAGGAAAGCGAGATCCAAATCCTCGTCCAGCGGCGCTTCCTTCGGCAGCAGCGAGCGGAAGATCAGCTCGCGCTGAGCCGCGTCCGGGAACGGGAATTTGACGACGACCTGCATCCTGCGCAGGAACGCTTCATCCATGTTCTGGAGCAGGTTCGTCGCGAGAATCGACACGCCGTCGAACGTCTCGATGCGCTGCAGCAAATATGCGGCTTCCATGTTGGCGAACCGGTCGTTCGAATCCTTTATCTCCGTCCGCTTGCCGAACAGCGAGTCGCCCTCGTCGAAGAACAGGACGGCGCCGCTGTTCTCCGCTTCCGCGAACAGCTCGCGCAAGTTTTTTTCGGTTTCGCCGATGTACTTGCTCACAACCCGCGACAGGTCGATGCGGTACAGCTCCAGGCCCAGCTCCCCGGCCACGACCTCCGCCGCCATCGTCTTCCCGGTCCCCGGAGGCCCCGCGAACAGCATGCTGAGGCCGCGCCCGTAGGGCAGCTTGCGGCCGAAGCCCCACCGGTGCAAGACCGTCTCGTTATGCTTGTGCCGGCTGCAGGCGTCCTTCAGCAGCTCGAGCGGCTCGTCCGGCAGCACCAGATCCGGCCACCGCCTGACGAGCGTCTGCTTCACGGCAAGCTCGTTCAGACGGTGCTGCACCTGCGCGCGCGAAGCGGCCGCGTAATCGTCGGCAGACGGTTCCGCGCGGCCGCTCCAATCCGCCAGGCGCTCGGCATGCAGGCACATGCCCGCGATCTGTCCGGCCGTGAAGGCGTATTTGTCCGCCAGCAGCCGCAGCATGCCGTCGCCGGTCCGCTCGCCCGCGTACCGCCGCCAGAGCCGCAGACGGGTCGAGGCGTCCGGCACGGCAAGCGGCTGGTGGATCGGGGCGGCTCCGGGCGGCAGCGGCAGCTGCGAAGCGCGGCGCTCCTGCCGGGCAAGCCAGAGCGCCATCGGATAGCGGTGCGCAACCGCGTAACGGCCGACGGCGGCGCGAATCGCCGCGAGCCGCGCAGCCCAGTCATCCTGCAGCGCGGCTTCCCCCGCCCCTTCGTCGAAGCCGAGAATGGCGCCAGTCATCACCGCCTCCCGCTCGATTCGCCGCAGCTGCTCCGCGAGCTGCTCGGCATCCCGCGCGAGCTTGTCCGCCTCGACGAGCAGCAGCGGCTGGCCGGCGCCTTCCGCCAAATGGCGGGCGTGCAGCTTCTTGCCGGCGCCAGCTGGCCCGCTTAGATGGACGAACGGCAGCGGCTTGGATGCGGGATGTCCGCCGTTCTTCGCGGGACGCGACCGCTCCGCCTGCGCCGCCTGCCGCAGCCGTTCCTGCAGCTGCTCGTCGAACAAGAGCGCCGGGGCCGGAGCCGCGGCGCCATAGCTCGCGGCAAGCCCCGTCAGCCGCGCGTCGAGCGGCTCCGTGTCGAGCAGGAACGAGACGATGCGCGGATCGAGCCGCAGCGGCTGCTTCAGCGAGCTGCGCTCGTATGATGCGGCGGCTTTATCGACTCGGAACGCGAATCTGGCGAGCTTGGATTGTCCAGCCAGCAGCCGGCGGGCGGCTCCATCGTCCTCGCCCGGATCGCCGAGCAGCCGCAGCGCCATCCAGACGGTCGGCGTCCGAAGCGTCACGTCGTCGTTCAAGTAACCGAACCAGCCCTCGAAGCGGGGATCGAGCTCGGCGGCCAGGCACAGCAGCACGCAGCGCTTCTCCCATGCCGTGAGCTGAAGGCTCCACGACAAATAAGCGAAGGGGAGATAGATCCCTTCGCTTAGGCTGGCGTTAACCGCCCGCTCGATCGCGGCTTCGGCCTCCAGCCGCTCCTGCCGGTACAGGGCGAGCGCGTCGGCTTCCCCGCGCCCGTCCGGCTCCTGCAGCGACCGCTCGATGTCGGCCGCATTGACGACGAGCCCCCGCATGGACGGCGGCGTCTGCCCGTCGATCTCCCTGCTTTCGAATTCGGCGAGGAGCAGCCGGACGCCGCGTTCCGCAAGCGCGAGCCCGTCAAGCAAATGTTCTAATCCGGTTTCGTATTTCCGCATATTGGTTCCCCTTGTTTCAGGCATCGCGCGTCTAACGGCGCATGAGGCATAGGACCGCGATGTCGTCGGATTGAGGCGCCCCGTCCGCGAACATGAAGACGTCCATCAGCAGCGCGTCGATGATTTCGGCGCTGGAGTAGCCGGATGTCTGCGAGAGGAACGACTGCAGCCGATTCGCCGAATACTGTTCCTGGACGGCGTTCTCCGCCTCGGTAATGCCGTCCGTATACAAGACGATGCGGTCCCCCTTCGCAAGGACGATCGTCTGGTCTTTATACCTAAACTCGGGGAAGGAGCCGAGCGGAATCCCCTTCGGGAGCTTGACGGGCAGCACCTCGCCGTCCGCCTTCACGACGTACGGCGTACAGTGGCCGCCGTCGCTGAGCGCGACTTCCCCGGTAGATATCTTCAGCACGCCGCATACGATCGTGGCGAACAGCTGCGCGTTGTCGGTGCACAGCTCGTCGTTCACCTTCCCCAGCAATTCGCCCGGCGACAGCTCCGCGTTCATCTTCCCTTTGATGAGCGACAGCGTCATCGCCATGAACAGCGCAGCCGGTATTCCTTTGTCGGACACGTCGCCGAGCGTGAAGAACAGATGGTCTTCGTCGATTTTGAAGAAGTTGTAGAAATCGCCTCCGACCTCCTTCGCCGACCGGAGCAGCGCGCATACGTCGAACGGCTCGTTCGCCGAAGGCATGATCGTCGGCAGGAAGCTGAGCTGGATGCTTCCGGCGATCTGCAGCTCGCTCTCGAGCCTCTCCTTCTGCGCGGTCGCGAGCTGCAGCTCGTTCACCGATTCCTCGAGCGCTTCGTACAGCCTGGCGTTGTCAAGCGCAAGCGCGAGCGGCTCGGCGAACTTCGCCAGCAGCTCGCGGTCCGCCTCGCTGAACGGCGCCCCGCCGCTCTTCGAAGACGCCTGCAGCACGCCGAGCTTGCGCCCCCTCGCCGTCATCGGCACCGAGACGACGTCCCCGCTCCCGGCGCCCCGCGAATCCCGCTCCGTCACTTCCGCCAGCCCTACCGCCGCTTCCTCGGCGAATATGAGTTTCCTGGCCGCGTCGCTTACCGCATTCAGAAGTTCCGGCTTATAAAGAGAGGCGTGCATCTCCGTGCTGAGATCGAACAGCATCTCCGCCCGTTTCAGCCTGGCGGCCAGACGCCGGTTCCGGACGAACAGGAAGGCCGCCGCGCAGAGGCCCGCGGCGCCGATTAACAATAATAATTCCGACAAGAACGGTACCGCCTTTCTGGCTTCGGATTGTTCGTCATCAGGCGCCTGCTTCCATCTTCTCGACCGCTTCTTCGACCGTCGCCGCCATTTCCAATATCGTCGTGAAGCCCGACATTTCGAAGACGTCGTATACCTGTTCGCCGAGGCCGGCGCATATCATCCGGCCTTTCGTCGCGCGCAGCTTCTTCGCCGCGACCAGAATGACGCGTAGGCCCGCGCTGCTTATGTACTGCAAACCGCTGAAATCAAAGACGAACCGTTGCTTCCCTTCCGCCAGCAGCTGCAGGAAGGCCTGCTCGGCGACCGCGGCGTTGCTGCCGTCCAGCCTGCCCTCCAGCGGTATGATCGTTACCCCGTTCCTCTCCATTGCCTGTATGTTCATCGTTCAAGTCCCCTCCGCGAGTTGTTGGCCTTGCTTGCCGGCGCCGAATTGCTTCCGCATCCGAAAGCGGTTAAGTCCGCCGGCGTATTCGTAATGGATATCGTCCATTAACCGTTTCACGAAAAAAATGCCGAGTCCCCCGATCGGGCGATCCTCCAGCTCCATGTCGAGCAGCGCGAGCGGATCCGCCTCATCAAGCGGATTGAAAGGGATGCCGCCGTCTTCGATCTTCACTTCGACGCTGCTCGGGGAAGCTTGGATCGCGACGAAGATGCGGTGCTCGCCCCCATCGGGGAAGCCGTGATTGACGATATTGACGACCAGCTCTTCGCAGGCAAGCGACAGATCGAGCACGGCTCGCTGCGGCCAGCCGACTTCGGCCCCGATCTCTTCAAGCCCTTCGTTCAGCCGCCGAAGCTCGTCCATCCGGTTGAACAGCTTTATTTCGCGATCGATGGGATATTGCCAATCGTTCGACATGCACTACCTCCCGAGTTGAATCTGACGTATCCTAGCGTAACACATTCTACGAATGTCGCGGGAATCCTGCTCGGCTTGTCGAATAAATTCGCCATTTGCTCCGTCCGTTCGTCACCGTTCGACAATGCCGATCGCAACCGTCGGTATTCATAAAATAAGCTGTTTCTGCCATTTGTGAGACATGCGGCGCCTCGCCCTCCTCTTGCCCAGATTAATCGTTGCGGAACGGAATCGACTGCTTCGCGACGCCTCCCGCCTTATCGACGATGACGAGCTCCGCCGTCCAGGCGCCGCGCGCGTACAGGTCGACCTTGTCCGCGTAGTACGCCGTTTCCTTGAACCCCGGAAACGCAAGCTCGCCGCCGCTTTGATCGCTGAGCAGCGGCACCTCGACCGCCTCCTTCTCCGGATAACGGTCCGCTCTCAGCCGCAATTGGACGGAAGACGGCGCTCCGAGCTGCTCCGGCAGCCATACCTTCAGCGATACGCGGTTCGGCCCCGGGCCGTTCGGCGAAATCTCCAATGTGTAATGCAGCTTGTCGCCCATTTTGTGATAGGACAAAGGTTCCGTATCGGGAATGGGACTGACGTAGGTGAACACGCTCGCGATGACGATAATAAGGCCCATCAGAATGCCGTCCAGCTTCAGCAGACCGCCGCGCGGCAGCTCGTGCCGCTTCGCGCGCCTGCGCAGCAAATAGCCCGTCACGGTGACGAGGACGACGAGCAGCGACTTGGCCAGCAGCATGAGTCCCCAATCCGTGTAGAGCAAATAACGCCAGGACGGCAGAAGCAGCGCCGTCATGCCGACCCCGCTGGCCGCAAGCAGCAGGATGGTCAGCCATGCGGCCTTCGCGAACGTCTCGGCGAATCGCCCCGCCTCCTTCCGGTCGGCCCGCCAGAATAACAGCAGCAGCATGAGACCGCCGGCCCATACGGCCGAGCAGGCCAAATGGATGAAGTCCAGCACGATCGGCAGCGTATTGTCCGGCAGCGCATGGACATGGCCGTTAAAGCTCTCGGCGGCCGGCAGCGCCAGCGCCCAAGCCGCCTTGAAGGCGTCGTGCAGGCGCAGCGCGGCGAAGCCGAGCAGCGCGAGGAGGATGAGGACGAGCCATACCCGGCCGGTCGACGTTTCGGTCAGCAGCCGGAGCCACTCCCGCGAGTTCGCGCCGTCATAGCCTTTAAGCAGCTCGTTCAGATGAACGAATACGAACAGCAGGACGGCGAGCAGCAGTCCTCTTGCCGCCGCCAGGCTCCATCTGGCCGCCAGCTTGCGCTGCGCCTCCTCCGCTCCCGCCGGGAGCGCGGCCGACCAAAGCATGAGACCGGCGGCAAAGGTCAAAGCGAAATAATAGGCCGTTCGGACTGCGTAGAACAATAGCTCGCCGGTGCCTAAGCCCCCGTCCGCGCCGTTCCCGTGCGAGGAGTGGCTGCCATGGCCGACCTGCTCGTGCGGGTCGAAGGCAGCGGCTGCCAGCAAGGCGTTATCCGGCAGCGCGGAGGCGCGTTCCGGCTCCATCAACAAGAAAGCCGCCGCCTGCAAGGCAAGCAGCAGCGTAGCGATAAAGACAAGGCTTATCCGCTTCCCGGACAAGCACCGATTGGAATGGTGCGGGGCGTTGCTCACGATGTCACTTCCTTATAGTTGTTCTGCTACAGTGTACTAGACCCGGGTCAAAAGAACAATCCGTTCCTGTGCCGTCCGCATGCGAACGAAAAAAAACCGGCCTCCAGGGATCCCCCCGGTCCGGCCGGCACGCGCCTCCGCTATCCGTTTTCCAAGCTTTCGTTGCCGCCGCCCGCTTTATTTTTGAAATGCTTGACCGCGAATACCCACAGAAACAGCAGCGGAATGTAGCCCAGCAGGAGAATGCCTCCCGCGGCGCTTAACAGGAAATCGAGCTTCTCGATCGTCATCGGACTCTTGAGCGGAAGCATCGCGGCGATCACGGCGCCGCTCGTTATCCATAAAGCGGGCCTTGCACGCAAGGCGAACGTGCTTCGCAGCACACGTACGCCTCCCCATATCGCGACGCAGCAGCGCGGCATAATGACGAGCAGCCATGCGAAGATGTAAATGTAATCGAATCGTTCCATGAAGGGGAAGCGAATGACTTTGGATAAGATCAGCGTCGGCCAAATCGTGTGCTCCAGCTGCCGGATATTGAAGAAGGCAAAGGTCACGAACAAGATGAACAAATAAATAACGATGCTGTGCGCGTTCGCGACATGCGCCCATTTTCTCGCCTGCGGTTTATTTTTGACGAACGGATACAGAAGCAGCAGAAATTCAATGCCGAGAAACGGGCTGAGCGAATGCCCCGCCGATACGAGATAGTCCCGGGCGCCATGGTTGAACAGAGGCAGAAAATTCGACCAGTGCGCGTATTTTAACGGAAAGTAGAGAGTAGGAATGAGCAGGGTAGGCAGCGCGACGCAGACCAGGCTGATGCCCGCAATGACTCGCAGTCCCCCCGATACGAGGTAGGAAGCGGTAAGCACGAACAGGAACGAGAGAACCCTGAGCGGCATATGCGGAAATACCCACACATGGATCACCTCGACGTACGAGCGGAATTCATGGACGGCGAACAATAGAATATAGCCGTAAAAGCCGATCGTAACCGCTTTGCCAAGCCCCTTGCCGAACAGCCGGCGATGCAGGGACATCATATCCCCGTCCGCAGAATGGCGCAAGACGTAAAAGATCATGCCGATCAGCAGGTGAAAGCATAACCCGACCGCGAGTAAGGACACCCAGGAATCCATCTCGGCTCCTTGAATGATCCGGCTTTGAAAAATGAGCGTCGCCGTGCCCGTCTGCGTGCCGTGGATCAGAAACCATAGGAGATACGGAGATACGGTTAAGCTTTCCTTCACTTGTCTCCCCACCTGTCTTCCCCCTTGACGAATTTATTCCCCTATGCCGGATTTGCTTATGCGGAGATGAAGGCGTATGCCGAAGTCGACGTTCGAATATTCGGCTGCGTAGAACTGCTCCTCGCTCCAGCTTCTGCGGCGGGATCTGACCAGATCGCCTATGCCGAGCGGGTCGACCTTTTCTTCTTGCAATTTCAGGAGAAGCGACGACAGCTTGTCCCTTATTTGCGCTTCCAATTGCGCCAGCAGCCGATCGTTGTAAGCTTCGTCCTTTAAATCGAACCATTCCGGATACTCCTTGACCATGCCGTTCAACTGGAAGTTGAAATTGATCTGCGCCTTGTTCGGCTCGGCGTCGACGGTTTTGTACTGCTTTCCGTAGTTAATGGAAAAGATGGCGGAGCCTTCGCGCTTCCCGTCCGAAACCGTAAACGGGATATCCCCCTTCAAATATTTTCCTTGCAGCATTTTATAATGCAGCATTTCGTTCCGGTTCAATACGAGCTTCAGGCGGTCGTCCTTGAAAATGCCGTATCCCGCTATTTCAATATCACCCTTCCCGTTCAATCTTAGATAAGGAACCGAGAAGTCCCTCCCCGTCCCGTAATAATCGAACAAGACGGTCGACAGGTTGGAGAGCGGAATCGTTCCCCTCCTCATGTTGTGTTCGATCAAATGGTACGGAAGCTCGATGCTTTCTTTGCCGGCGAGCGATTCCGACAAGGCGGCGGCCGATTCCTCGGATACGGCCATAATCAAGTAATTGCTGATTAACGGGTCCTTGCATATCGTTTTCAAAAAGGAGGAGATCCCTTGTTCCGCGAGCGACTTGCTGAAAAAAAGCATGCGCAGCTTCTCGATCCGGACATGCTTCGCCGACTGGAGGTCGAATTCGTTCAGAACCAGGTTCGTTTGCTTCGCGTTCGCCCGCAGAGTGGTAATTTTTCCTTTCCCGGCGTAATCGGCGTACAGGGCAGTTCCGGAATAACCGGCTTCGTTCTTGTCGAATCCGAGCACGGACACGATCCGGATATGATCGACGATCCCCTCGTTGCTGCAGCCGGCAAGGACGGACAGGCAAAGACAGGAAGCCGCCAGCCTTCGCAGCGCCCTACTCATGGTCGATATCCTCCTTCTCCTCGCTCGGTCGGTATCGCTTAACCGAGAGCGGCTTTAGAAATTTGCTCCGATCCGTCAAGTGCCGGTAGGAGGCACGGAAGACGCTGTCCGCGAGATTGCCGGTCCGGAACGGGAAGAGCGGCACCAGATAAGGCGTGCCGAGCGATTTCAAGCGCAGCAGATGCCCAAGCAGGAAGAAGAACCCGATCACGATGCCGAGCCCTCCCCATAATGCGGCAAGCAGAATGAACGGGAACCGGATGAGGCGAATCGTATTGGCCATCTTGAAGATCGGCGTCGTAAAGGAGGCGAGCGCGGTTAAAGCGACGATGATCAGCAATATATTGCTCGTCAGCGCCGCGTGGACCGTTGCCTGGCCGATGACGATGCCGCCTACGATGCCGAGCGTCTGCCCGATCTTCGAAGGAAGCCTCGCCCCGGCCTCGCGCAGCAGCTCGATCGTGATTTCCAGGAAGATCGCTTCCATGACGGGAGGAAACGGGACGTGGCTGCGCGACATGATGAGCGGCTCCAGCAAAATTTCCGGCATCACCTCGAAATGATACGTTAACACCGCGACGTACAACGGCGTGGCGAATATGGAGAAAAGGACGCTTATAATCCGGATGACGCGGAAGAACGAGCCGAGAATCCAAGGCAGGTAATAGTCCTCGGGCGAAATGAAAAAATCCAAAAAGGTAGACGGCCCCGTAATGACGTACGGGGAGCCGTCGGCGAGTACGGCGACTTGTCCCGAGATGATCGCGTAGGTGACGCGGTCAACCCGCTCCGTCGAGAGAAACAGCGGGAACGGCGTATTGGAATTGTCCGAAACGATCTGGTCGAGCAGCGAGCTGTCGAACACGACATCGTAATCGATGGCGGACAGCCGCTGCCTGACCGTCTGGACATGCTTCGGGTTCGTCACGCCGTCCAAATACGCGATCGCGACCTTCGTGTTCGACAACGAGCCGATCGCGATTTCTTCCAGTACGAGTTCCGGAACGGCGATTTGCTGCCTTAACAGATGCAGGTTGAGCCCGATGTTTTCGACGAAGCCGACCTTAGGTCCTACGACGCTGAATTCGTTCTCGGTTTCGTTGTAGAGGCGATGCCCGGACTCCGCGTTATTGACGTCGACCAGCAGAACCGGTTCTGCCTCGCTGCCGTATTGAACGGCCGCGTAGCCTTTCATCAGCTTCTTCTCCAGGTCGGGGACGTCTTCCGCCGCCTTGGCGTCGTCAAGCGCGATTACGCGTTTTATATCGTCCAGCCCGGTTATGGCTTCGCCGTTTTTTTGAATGTTGGCTACGAGGAACCGGTTTATTTTTTCGGTATCGGTTAGCGATTGATAATAACTGATCCGGACAGGCGGGCGCCCGTCGTCTTCGAAGAGCGTCAGCTGATGGAAGTCGGTCGATTTCCGGGCCAAGCCGAATAGTTCGAGGGCCGTCTTCGGGACGTCCATCCCGCGATTCTTGGATTGCGTGGACGATGCTTCGTTCCGCTCCATCTGTCTGCTCCCTCCGCTGCAGGTTTTAAGCTAACACCATTATGTTCGGCGATTCGATAAACCATACATGACCCGGAGCGCCGCAGCCGTTTTTGGTTTCCTTGCCTCGATATGGTAAAGTTAGGGAGTGCAATCATCTCATCCATGAACAGGAGGTCGAACGGCCATGGCGAGTCAAACCGGAGCCATCGTGCAGCAGTCCTTGAACGCTTTAATGGGAGATCGGACATTTTTGCCGAATTTGCAGGAGCAAGCGCGCGTGCAGGCGTTTCAGTCGCTAGCCGCGATTCTTTCCACGCCCAACAAGGTCCATAAGGCCTTTCTTCGCATTACGCTGGACAGCGGCGACGTCGTGCGGATTCCGGCTTACCGCATTCAGCATAACGACACGCTCGGCCCGTACAAGGGCGGCATCCGGTTCCATGAATCGGTGAACGAAGACGAGGTTACGAATTTGGCGGCGCTGATGACGCTTAAGAACGCGCTGCATGAGGTGCCGTTCGGCGGAGGCAAGGGCGGGGTCGTCATTAATCCGCGCCGCTATTCCGCGAAGGAGCTCTATTTGATTTGTAAAAAATACGTCCAGTATTTCAGCGACGTCCTCGGTCCGGACAAAGACATTCCGGCCCCGGACATGGGGACGGGCGAGCGCGAGATGGACTGGATGATGGCCGAATACAAAAGTATCCATCCCGGCCAGCCCTACCTCGGCAGCTTCACGGGAAAAAGCGTCGTCAGCGGCGGCTCCCTGGGGCGCAGGGAAGCGACGGGCAAAGGCGTCTACTTCACGTTCCGGTATATGCTTCACGATTATTTGAAAACGCAGGGCAGCCGGCTTGCGGGGAGCGGCAATCCGTTCGCGCGGACGGCGCTCGCCCATGCGGACCGGCCGCTCTCGATCGCGGTCCAGGGCTTCGGCAACGTCGGCTCGGTCGCCGCGCTGGAGGCTTACAATTGCCCGCATCTCGCCAATAAGGTCGTGGCCGTCAGCGACCGGAACGTCACATTATATAACCCCGACGGGCTGCGGATCCCGGTATTGATCGAATACGCGGCCCATAATCGGGGCGATCTGCCGACCGGCGAAGACGCGCTCGCCGAGCTCGGCCTGAAGGCCCAAATTCTCGGGCGCGAGGACGTGCTTTACTTGGATGCCGAGGTGCTGATCCTGGCCGCGCTCGAGGATCAAATTCGCAAGGACAACGTCGGCCGCGTGAAGGCGAACATCATCGTCGAAGGCGCCAACGCGCCCGTCACGGGCGAAGCCGACGAAGCGCTGGCCGCGCGCGGCGCGATCGTCATTCCCGATATATTGGCGAACGCGGGCGGGGTCATCGTCTCGTATTTCGAATGGCTGCAAGGACGCGAGACGCAGTTCTACAGCGAGGACGAGGTGCATAAGCTGCTGTTCGCCAAGATGGAAACGACGCTGAGCGGCATTTTGCCCGCCTACTTCGGCGACGTCGCCCCGCTTCGCCGGAACTGCTACAATCATGCCGTCATGAAGCTTTCGACCGTGCTGTACCGGCTGGGCAAGCTGTATTAGACTCGCGGCCCAGGCACGTAAGGAGCTGTCTGTAAGGTCTGATACGACCTTATAGACAGCTCCTCCAAAATCCCCGTTTTCTTGCTCGCGTCCCTCGGATCGCCACTTTTTCTCGCGCTTCACTCGCCTTCTTCGACGATGGTAAGCCTCGGGACGGCGAGACAGTGAGACAGCGTGACAGCAGAGACAGCAGAGACAGCAGAGACAGCGTGACTGCTAAGCTAATTTCAAAATTTGAAACTAATTCGCTCATCAAACCACTCACCTCCTAAATAGCTTCAATATTTGAAACTATACGGATGAATTCGCGATTTGTCATTCGACTATAGCCGGTTTAGTTCAAAATTTGAAACTAAGTCTCCGTTTTCCCATCACCTATCGCTTTTAGTTTCAGTTTTTGAAATTAAATCGTTGCAGGCCGGGCTTATGCGGCGGGCTCGTGACCAATCAGATCTAAAAATTAGATCCGTTACGCAAATTTGAGTTAGTTTTGACGAATCAAGTCTAGCAATTAGACCTGATGGCCTTGGATACAGCGCTCCGCGACAAATTAATGGCGGTGCAAGGATCGTCCCTTGGCACCGCCATGATACTGTACTTATGATGACGCTAATCCTGTACATACCGGTTAATGACTTCGA
The DNA here is from genome assembly GCF_014705655.1 of Paenibacillus arenilitoris. Classification (GTDB taxonomy): domain Bacteria; phylum Bacillota; class Bacilli; order Paenibacillales; family Paenibacillaceae; genus Pristimantibacillus; species Pristimantibacillus arenilitoris. The sequence continues at coordinate 70,360 of NZ_JACXIY010000003.1, forward strand.
CCAGTAAGTCGTTCAGCAGCTTCACCTCGTATTCGCCGACGGCCGGCTCCAGATGGTCGCCACCGATGCCGCTGTCGTCCGTCAGGAAGAGGTAGGTGCCTCCCGTCGCCACCGCCATGAACCGAAGCAAATATTCGGTGTCGACGCTGACGCCGCTGGAAGCGACCGGAATGATGCGGATGCCCTGCGCGGCCGCCTCCTTCGTCAGCTGACGCACCTCGTCGACGACCTGCGGATCGTCGTGCGGCGGCGCGTCGAGCACGAGGAACAGCAGCCGGGCGCGCGCTTCCCTGCTCCATTCATGCTCATGGATCGCGTCGCGCAGCGCCCGGTCAACGGCCTCCGGATAGTCGCCTCCCCCTTGCGCCTTCTGCTGTCCGAACTGATCGATCACTTTGCCCACGTCCGTCGTGAACGGATAGGGCCTTACGATGTAATCGTCATGCTTATCCCGGTAAAAGTTCGCGCTCAGCCGGATGGCGAGCTGATTCGCCTGCTCGTCGGAGACGCGCCTCACGACGTCCTTCAGCTCCGCTTCCAAGTAGTTGAGCTCATCCTCCATCGAGCCCGTCGTATCGACGACGAACATGACGTCCACTTGGCCGGACGGCTCCTCGGCTTTGCCTAGATCCACCTTGACGCTCCCCTGCTGCAGGATATCCAGCCGCTCCATCGTTTTTCTTTCCTGGCCCGCGTCGACTTGAACCTCGTAACGCCCTTCGTTCGCGTTATCCTGTTCGTACAGACCGGCATACACATAAGCTCTGCCTTCATTGTTCGTGCGCGCTTTCCATACCGACTGCTTGCCGTTCTTCAGCTGCACGAGCGCATCCGGCACCGCCTTCCCGTTCGCCGTCACGATGACTTCAAGCCGGTGGAATTGCATAAAGCCCCAAGCCCGCTTCCCTTCGTCGCCTTCCCGGCTGTTCAGCAGGTTGCCGAACCGCTCCCATGCGGCCAAATCGTCCCACTCGCCCGCGGTTAACTGGCCGGCCTGCACGTCCCGGTCCGGATTCGCGTAGCCGCGCTTGCCGCCTTCTTTCTCTCTTGCCGGCTCCTCGCTTATGGAGTGGCGTTCGGACGAATCGGCGGAAGCCATCTCCTTGCTCTCCCCCGTGGCCGCGTTCCCGGCATCGTCGTCTGCCGCATTCGACGACGAGGACGAAGAGCAGCCGCTTACCGTCAGCGCGACCGCAAGTACCGCCGCGGCAAATAAGCCGATCCGACTATTGCCCCCACGCCTCTTCGTTCCAACATGACCCTCCTTCATTCGTTCAACCCCTTTATTTGTATTTGCTAATCAGACGCGGGGCGGTTTACAAATGTTGCATAACGCCGCCGTTCCCCTTACAATCGGATTCAGGCATGCAGCTTTCATTACTGGCTGTATTCAGGCTCATTCACAGGAGGACTTCATCGTGGAAACGTTTGACCTTATCGCGCTTGAGATCGCGTTCGGACAGCAGACCAAGCCGCTCGCGTTCACGTCGGCCGAGCTTGTCCGCGTGACGGAATACGGCGACCGGCTCTGGTACGTCGACATAAACGGGGTGGAAGACCGGGAGCTTCTGGCCTGGTTCGGCCGAAGCGAGGATATTGGCGTGACGCTGACGGCTGTCGCGGGCAGCGGCCAAGTGTTCCGGGGCAAAGGGTATTTTCATCCGAACGAGCCCCATCAGGCTGCGGCGATTCGCGGCGACGGCGAACTGTTCGAGCAATAGTTGCCCTGTGCCAACCGAAGCGGTTGCGCCGAAAAAAGCTGCCTAACGGATCCGCGAACGGTCCCGTTAGGCAGCTTTTTTGGTGGAACGATTAAGATTTGCTATGGGCGATTTCCGGCGTCGTCAGGCGGTCGTAGAACTCCACGCCTTTGTCCTTGTTCTCGGAATCGCGCAGCGCCATCGCGGAACGAGGGTGCTCATCCAATATGCCGGTAATCATGTAAGGGATGATGTAGCCCCATTCTTCCTTCTCGCGAAGCGGAATCATATATTTCTCGATCATGTCGAGCACCGGGCGAATGTTGTATTTCGTATTTTGCAGCTCGGCTACGAGCAGCTCGGTGTTGCAGTTTCCAGCCGCCCTGCCCATGCCGTATACGGAAGAGTCAAGCAGCTCGACGCCCTTCTCCGCCGCGAGCAGCGTGTTCGCGAACGCAAGCTGCAGATTGTTGTGCGCATGCACGCCGAGTCGCTTGTTCGGCAAATGCTGCTTGAACTTGTCGACGAGGTAGGACATGTCGCTCGGCTTCAGGCTGCCGTAGGAGTCGACGACGTATACGACGTCAACCACGCTTTGGTTAATCAGCTCGAACGCTTCGATAAGCTGATTCTCCATGACATTCGAGAGAGCCATAATGTTAAGCGTCGTCTCGTAGCCGCGGTCGTGGAACACCTGCACGAGCTCGAGCGCCTTGTCGACGTCCTGAATGTAACAGGCAACCCGAATCAGGTCGAGCATGCTTTCGCTGCGCGGCAAAATGTCGCTCTCGTCCACGCGGCCGATATCGACGAGCGCGGAGAGCTTCGTATTGCCCTTGTTCGGGATTACTTTCTTCAGGAAATCGTCGTTCAGAAACCGCCACGGTCCGGCGCTGTCGGCTCCCTTAAGCAGCTTTGGCGAGTTTTTGTAGCCGACTTCCATATAGTCGACGCCGGCTTCATTCAAGCATTGGTACAAATGCTGAACGAACTCGACGCTGAAATCCCAGTTGTTTACGAGTCCGCCGTCGCGGATCGTGCAGTCAACAATTTTGCAATGGCTCGTTTTTGAATGCATGCGTTGTTACTCCTTTTATTTGTGAACATGAGTTCATTTTTTTCTCATTTTACTTGAAAAGGATATAGAACGCAAAATGTTTTTGTCGATTTATGGCTGAGCCAGGAGCTTCCTGGCTTCGTCCGCCAACCCGTCGCGGAACGGTTTGACGGCCGGCAAATCGACGGCCTCGCCGTCCTTCAGTTCGGCGACCCGCTCATCCGTCTCCGCGAGCGCGGTCAGGAACTTCGCGACGAGCTGCCCCGTGACGGAATCCGCGGCGTCCGCCACCGTCTTCATATAGCTCGCCTTCACTTCGTCCAGCAGCTTCATGGTTTCGCGGTCGTAGATCGGCGAGTTGATCTGACCGTTCACGTACATCGCCAAATAACGGTCGACGTATAGGCTCAGCACCTCCTCGCGCTCCGGCGAATCCTTGTATTTGTCGAGATATTGCTCGGCCTCAAGGGCGCGGGCGGCCAATTCGTCCCACGCGATGACGAGCCCGCCGTCCTTGACCGTCGCTTTGTCGGATTCGGCCGCCTTCAGCCCGATATACGCGTTCATCGGCTCGGACAGCTGCTCGCCGAACCTCTTCTGATAGCCGTAATCGACGATCGGGTAGATGGAGCCTTCCACCGTTTCCAGCTTGTATCCGCCTTTGAACGCGCCCAGCGCAAGCTTCTTCGCCGCTTCGTCCTTAATGGAAGCCGCCGCTTCCTCCGTAATCGGCCATTGTTCGGCAAGCAGCGCCTCCTGCACGCCATCCTCGAAGAAGGCTTGCTGCGCCGCTTCCAGATTCGCGTCATAGTACGCGTGCAATGCGCGGAGCATGGCGTCGGCGGTCGCTTGATTCGCGACGGATATATGCTCGGTTATGAACGCCGTAACAACCGACGCGTCCGCCGCATCCTTCAGAGCCGCTTGTAGCCGGTCCAGCAGCTCCTGATCGACTTTGCCTTCAGGCGTGGCCGCAGGCGGTTCTTCCGATACCGGCGGATTGGAACCGGCACCCGCATTCGCATTTCCATTGCCCGCGTTTCCGCCCCCGCCGCAGCCGGATACGATAAGCGCGGCCGCCAAACAAACGCCGATCAGCATGCTCTTCCACTTGTACGATTTCATTTGGCCCTCATTCTTCATTTATCATCATTCCTCTCGATCTTTATTGTTATGAATAAATCCTCCGGATAAAGTTAAAGACGGTTTTTCTTCAAAAAAAGTTCGCATCAAGCGTAAACGGCTGACGCCGTCCTTTGGCGGCATAAGCTCGTTTCGCGATGAAATATAAGCTCATTTATAAGTGCAAAACTTATAAACTCTTTTATTTGAAAAAAAGCCGTCCCGGCGCTTTCGCGCCGAAACGGCTTCATTAATCATAAAAAAGGGCGATCATTCCGGTTTATTTCACGATCGATTGAGGCTCCTGCCCGAAGTGGCCGGAACGGTTCACTTTCGTCTGCAAGTACTTCTCGTTGTATACCGAGGCGTTGCCCCACAGCGGCACCCTTCCCGCGACGTTCATGCCCGCCTTGCGCAGCGCGTCCACCTTGCGCGGATTGTTCGTAATGATCGATACCGGCGCCTGGCGCAGTACCTTCAAGACGGCGATCGCCTCGCCGTAATCGCGGGCGTCGTCCGCGAAGCCGAGCTCCGTGTTCGCGTCGACCGTATCGAGGCCTTCCTCCTGCAGCAAATAGGCGAGCGCCTTGCTGAACAAGCCGATGCCGCGGCCTTCGTGGTTCGCCAAGTAGAACAGCGCGCCCGATCCGTGCTCGGCGATGATCCGCATCGATTGCTTCAATTGGAAGCCGCAGTCGCATCTCGCGCTGCCGAATATGTCGCCCGTATGGCAGATGCTGTGCATCCGGATCAGCGCGTCGGGATTATGCTCGAAGTCGCCGTAGACAAGCACGCTCGATTGCTGTAGATCGGCGTATGAAGTATGGTTCAGGTCGTCGACCAGCCGCTCGGCGGTCAGCTCCTCCCCCGCCTCCTTCCGCAGCCAGCTGTACCAGTGGAAAATTTTCGTCTCGCCGTCGAGCTCGACGGGAAGCTTGACCGGACCGACGACGTACAGATCGTCCCCGCCGTGCCGCGTCCGTTTTAGTTTATCCTTAATGATTGCTGCAAGGTTTGGCTTAATCATTTATGCGTACACCTACTTTTGCGGTAATTTATGGAACGATGATTAAAATTGCACCGACAAATAGCTGAGCGTGCCGAATTGATAGCTGCGGTAAACGACCTTCGGCGCGTTCGCAGGATCGCCGCTGCCCATCGCGATGTAGAGCGGGACGAAATGCTCCGCGCGCGGTACTGCCATTGTAGCATGAGGCGCCAGTTCTTCATATCGGAACAGCGAATCGGTGTCCCGCTTGTTCATGTTCCCGATCAGCCAATCGTCGAATTCGACAGCCCAGCTCTCCGGCTCCTCCTGGCCCCACTTCACCATCCGCAAGTTATGGACGGTGACGCCGCTGCCTATAAGCAAAATGTTGCGCGAGCCGAGGCTGCGCAGCGCTTCGCCGATACGGAACTGCTCCTCCGCGGTACGGTACGGATTGACCGATACTTGAACGACCGGCACGTCCGCCTTCGGAAACAGATGCTTCAGCATCGTCCAAGAGCCGTGATCGAGTCCCCGTTCATGATCGTAGGCGACGGGAATGCCGCTGCCGGTCAGCAGCTCGCCGACGAGAGCGGCGACCTCGCTCGAGCCATTAGCCGGGTATTTCACCTGATACAGTTCGTCCGGGAAGCCGTAAAAATCGTATATCGTCTCATATTCGTCATCCTTAGACGAGATCGTGACCGCCTCGGTTTCCCAATGGGCCGTGAAAATAACGATCGCATCCGGTTTTAGCGCAGCGCCCGTGCGCTGCAGAAATTCGCTATATTCGTTCTGCTCGATGGCGAGCATCGGCGATCCGTGCGCAAGAAATAAAGGATTCATGACTTGCCTCCTCCAAATTCACTTACTATTTGTAACTAATTATAATTTTATAACTATTAATAGTCAAGTAATTAACAATAACCAGGTGTGCTTGTATATAGATGATACTGGAGTTATACTGAGGGGAACATAAACGAGGTGATAAGAATGGAACAGTCCGAACTTTGTCCGCGTTTCCAGAAAGGGATGGACATAATAAGCAAACGCTGGACCGGCCTTATTATATATCAGTTGTTATCCGGACCGCAGCGCTTCTGCGCCGTTCAGTCCGCCTTGCCGATCAGCGGCAGGCTGTTGTCGGAGAGGTTCAAGGACCTCCAGTTCGAAGGGATCGTCGACCGTCACGTCTACCCGGAAATACCGGTCCGCATCGAATATTCGCTGACGGAGAAAGGGCGCGCGCTCGAGCCGGTCATCCGCGAGATCGAGGCTTGGTCGCGGAATTGGATCGAGAAGGAAGAAGCCGCGGAGGAATGCTGACGCCGAGGTACGGATGATCCGGTTTACAAATTTCCCTTACAGGTTTAAAATTAAAAGGTAAACCTATTACGCTGAATTTTTCGAAACCGAAAAAGCGGGGGAACCAAACGCGGGCGCTTAGCGCTTCGCAAGGGGTGAATCCGGGGCTTGCGGCCCCGGTAGGGCATACTCTCTGGCCCGAATCCGACAGCTAACCTCGTAAGCGGCAAAGGAGAGGATTATTTATGTTGCGTCAAACCGCAAGTCATCACGTTCCCTATTTCTCCGAACAATCCCCTTCATTAACGGTTTCTCGTATCGAACTGTTCGTCATTCCCGCGCTTGCCATCGATTCCCCCGGGTATCGGGTATGTCTTCGCTTGACAAGCGATGCCGGATTCGGCTGGAGCGAACTGTTCGTCGACGAGAACGATGAAATGATCGACCTCGAGCGATGGAGCGACATTCTCGTCGCATTCGTCGGCCGGATCGGTCTGCCCCCGCTGCACGATTGCCAGTACGACGGTGCTGCGCAGTCGGGACGGGCGCTTGACCTGTTCAAAGCCGCCGTGAACCATGCCATCGCGCAATCGCCCGACCAGACGCCGGTTGCGGCGGATTCGGAGGAATACGTGCTTCGCCAGAGAGCCGTGAACTATTTGTCGCTGCTCTAAGCGGATCACAACAAAAAAAACGGGCGGAAACGCCGGTTGCCGATAGGCTGCCGCGCTTCCGCCCGTTTTTTTGTTGCTATCTAACCAGCCATCCCCCGTCGACGGCCAATATATGTCCGTTCATGTAATCGGACGCGGCGGACGCCAAAAATACGGCCGGACCGACCAAATCCTCGGACTTTCCCCAGCGGCCGGCCGGAATGCGCTGCAAAATTTGCGTGCTGCGGACCGGATCCTCGCGCAGCGCCTCCGTATTGTCCGTGCTCATGTAGCCCGGAGCGATCGCGTTGACCTGCAGTCCCTTGCCCGCCCATTCGTTCGCCAGCGCCTTCGTCAGTCCCGCAACGGCGTGCTTGCTCGACGTATAGCCCGGAACCGTAATGCCGCCTTGAAAAGACAGCATTGAAGCGACGTTGATGATTTTGCCGGAGCCCTGCTCGATCATCCGCTTGCCGGCAAGCTGGCAGAGCACGAACACGGAGTTGAGGTTCACGTCGAGCACTTCCTGCCAATCCTCGTAGCTGTGCTCGGCGGCCGGCGTGCGGCGGATAATGCCCGCGTTGTTGACCAAAATGTCGATGCGTCCCAGCTCGTCCGCCGTGCGCTCGATCATGCCGGCCAGCTTCGAACGGTCGCCGACGTCGGCCTGGATCGTGATCGCTTTGCGGCCGAGCGAGCGGATTGCCTCCGCCGTCTTGTCGGCCGGCGTGCGGTTCGTGACGAGCGCCACGTCCGCTCCCGCCCTGGCCAAGCCTAGCGCGATCGCTTCGCCGAGTCCCCGGCCCGCGCCTGTTACGACGGCAGCTTTGCCCGTCAAATCAAACAAATTCATTGGCTCACACCTTCCCCTTGCTTCGCTTTCCGCTATCCGGAAGCGGCGCCTTCATGATTCGGATTTGATGCGCCTCGTACTTCGCCGCCACGTCCTCCCCGATCCCGTCATCCGTAATGATGGTGTCGATTTCGTCCAGACCGGCGAACGTAATGAGCGCGCCCTTGTCGAACTTGCTGTGATCCGCCAGACAGTAGACCGTCTTGGCATTCTCCAAATAAAGCTTCTTCAGCTTCGTCAATTCTTCCGTGAATATGGTCAGCCCGTACTCCAAATGAACGCCTGTCGTGGATAGGAACAGCTTATGAACGTTCAGCTTCTTGATCCACTCGTGCGACTCGGCGCCGATCAGCACGTTATTGTGGCGGTAGCCGCCGGGCACGACCAGCCTTACCTGATCCTTGGCCGTCAGCTCGCGAACGATGAGCAGATCGTTCGTCAGCACGGTGACGGGGATGTTCGGCAGCCGCCTTGCCATCTCCAGCGTCGTGCTGCCCGCGTCCAGCGCGATGATGTCGTTCTCCTCGATGCAGGTCAGCGCCAGCTGGGCGATCGCGCCCTTCTCCCGCTGATGCTTGCTGTTCGGGAATTGGAGCGGATACAGGCTGTCCTCCCCGTTCTGCTCCAATACCGCGCCGCCGTGCGTCCGTTTGAGCAGCCCTTTCTCTTCGAGCTTCTCGAGATCCTCGCGGACCGTCTTCTCCGTCACCTGGAACTGCTCGCTCAGCTCGGAAACTTTAACCGCGCCGTGCTGCTCCAGCCTTTCGATAATTTTGCGGTGGCGTTCTGCGGCTAACATGATGCTTTAACACCTCCTGTTGCGAATGCTGCTATTTTAGCTCGCTGGCAGGCACGGCGTCCATATCCGTAAACGTATAATTTTCGCCGGCCATCGACCAGCAGAACGTGTAGTTGCTCGTTCCGACGCCGGAGTGGATCGACCAAGGCGGCGAGATGATCGCCTGCTCGTTCGCCACGACGAGATGCCTCGTCTCCGAAGGCTCGCCCATCATATGGAAGACGCGGGCGTCGTCGTTCATGTCGAAGTAAAGGTACGCCTCCATGCGGCGGTCGTGCACGTGCGAAGGCATCGTATTCCAGACGCTGCCGGATTGCAGACTCGTGACGCCAAGCATCAGCTGGCAGCTTTGGATGCCGTCCGCGTGAATGTATTTGTACAGGATGCGTTCGTTCGACGTCTCCTGCGAGCCGAGATGAGTAGGATTCGCCTCCTCCATCGTCATTTTGCGCGTCGCGATGGCGGCGTGCGCAAGCGCGGAGCAGAAATAGAGCTTGGCGGGATTCGATTGATCCAGGCTCGCGAGCAGCACCTGGCGCTTGCCTTTGCCGACGTACAGCACGTCAAGCTTGTTCAGCTCGTAAGTCTCGCCGTCGACGGTGATCTTCGCCGGTCCGCCAATATTCAGGAAGCCGATCTCGCGGCGCTCCAGAAAATATTCGGTCTTCAGCGTTGCCGCCGCTTCCAGCTCGAGCGATTCCTTCACGGGAAACGCGCCGCCGATGACCATGCGGTCGTAGTGCGTGTAGGTCATTTTGATTTGATCCTGCACGAACAGGCTTTCGATCAGAAACTCGCTGCGCAGGCGGTCGGTCGCATATTGCTTCACGTCGGTCGGGTTTGTCGTATGACGTACTTCCATCGGGATAAAACCTCCTAAAAAGTTTGTATTTGTTCGTTTAATATAGTATCACACATTTACGAACATAAACAGTACATTTTCTTGTGAGGATCAATTTGCGTCCATGCATGATTCGACTCGCTATTTACAAACCGTCGGTCGGTTTATATAATAAAATCAATTAAGGGAAAATGGAGGCTTATCGATGAAGCAAGAGGAACGCAGGGAGCAAACGACCAGGCTGCTGCTCGATTCGACCAGGGCGCTCATAACGGAAAAAGGCTGCCAGGCCGTCACGATGAAGGATATTATGGAGCGCTCGGGCCTTTCGAAGGGGGCCATATTTCATTACGTGAAAGCCAAGGACGATATTTTTGCTTGGATTTTGCAGGAGAGGCTCGAAGAGACGAACGCGAATTTCATGAACGAAGTGAAGCGGGGCCGCACTACCTTCGACGATCCGATGAGGAGAATCGCGGAGCATTTCCCTTCGCTTCAGGATCCCTCCGAGGTGACGAACAAGGTGCTCATTTATTTGCTCGGGAAGGAAGAACAACCCGCGGTCGCGGAAGCGCTCAGGAAGTTTTACGAGCGGTCCGTGCAGCTGTCCAGACAGTGGATCGCGACCGGGCAGGAGCATGGGGTCATTAAGGAATCGGTCGATCCGGACGCAGCGGCCGACCTGTTCGTCCTGCTGTCGCTCGGCCTGCGGGTCCGCTCAACGATCCCGGACGCCTCGGGGCCATTCGACGCAAAGGCGTATACCGATTTCGTGGTCCGGACTTTACAAGCCGAATAGAAACGACAAGAGAGGGTGATGCCGTCATGAACGGATGGTTAACGATGCATCTGGTCGGCGTATTGCTGTTCGCCGGAAATATTATTACAGCCGCTTATTGGAAGGTGCGGGCGGATTTGTCGAACGATCGGGCTCATATTCACCATACGGTTCGGGGCGTCATGCTCGCCGATTACGTATTCACGCTGCCCGGCCTCGCGCTTATTATCGTGTCCGGAATCGCGATGGCCGCGCGGGAAGGGATCGGGCTGAACGGTTTCAACTGGCTGACGGCTTCGCTTATTTTGTTTGGCGTGACGGGCGCCATCTGGCTTGCGGTGCTGCTGCCTCTTCAGCGGGCGATGATCCGCCATAGCAAGGTCGGCCCGGACGGCCAAGCCGGAGATGCGGGCCTCTCCCCGGAATATCGGCGCGCGTCCCGCCTATGGGCTATTTTCGGCATCGCGGCCACGCTGCTTCCGCTCGTGATTTTGTACCTGATGATCGCCAAAAGCTTCTAATAAGGAGGGATGCAAAATGGTTCCTTTCTACGCGCTGATCGTTTCGTTCGCCGTATTCCGGGCGCTTGGCCTGCTCGGCATTTCCTATTTCGACGACTGGCAGTCTCCGCTTCAATGGGCGGTGGCCGTCATGCTGCTGCTGACCGCTTCCGCGCATTGGGGCGGCAAACGGGCCGACCTGATCCGGATGGTCCCGCCCGCCTTGCCGAGGCCCGATCTGCTCGTATCGGCAACGGGCTTGCTCGAAATCGCGGGCGCGCTGGGCATTGTGCTGCCCGGCGTCTCGCGGCTCGCCTCCGTCTGCCTCGCGGTCATGCTTATCGCCATGTTTCCCGCCAACGTGCGGGCCGCGCAGGAGAAGCTTACGATCGGCGGGCGGCCCGTGCCGGGCCTGCCTGCGCGCACCTTGCTGCAGGCGGTGTTCATCGCGGCCATCCTGCTGGCGGGCTGGCTGTAGCGGAAAGCCGGGTGCCGGACGCTATCGCGAACAATCCCCCATTCGTCCACAATACCTCCTCTGCAATACTTATTATAGTTATCATAAAAAGTATGAAGTCGAAAAATGGCGGTGCTTGGGAGAATCCCCCCTGCGCCGCCATTTCGTATTCGGTCTGTTGCCGCCTTATCGCGAACGGATTTCCTGGCGCATGAACAGCGCGTACGACAAGCCGAAGCATACCATCGTTGCGGCCAATAGCCCGACGAGCTGCGGCCAGGACAGCAGGACGCTTTGGAGTAGCGGCAGCGGGCTCGCGATTGCGCCGACCACTTGCTCCGTCGTCAAAGGCCCGAGCGTGCGGACGTTCGGCATCAGCAGCGTGCTCGTCGCTTCGGAGAACAGATACGACGGCGAAAGCCGGTTCAGCAGGAGCATTTGTTCATAATGCCGGAGAAGAACGGAGAACGCGGACGACTCCGCCGGCGCCGTCGCCTTGTCGATCAGCCCCGTGATCATGCTGTAGAAAACGGAGAAGAACAGCCACAGCGCAATGCCGGACAATGCGGACGTCGCCGCCTGACGGAAGCAGATCGAGAACAGGATGGACAGATTAAGCCAGAAGCCGACAAACACGACGGCGACCAGCAGAAACAACACGACGCGCATCGCTTCTTCGGGCGTCGGGGGATAACCGATCGTAACCAGACCGAGGCCCATGACCAGAAATCCGAGCGAGAACAGAACGACCGCGATCAACAGCAGCGCGGCCGCGAACTTCGCCAGAATAAAGTCCCCCCGGTAGACCGGCTGCGACAGAAGCCGGCTCAGCGTTCCTTTGTTCCGCTCCGAGTTGACGGCGTCGAAACCGAGCGCGATCCCGATAAGCGGGCCAAGGAACGAGACGAACGTCACGAACGTCGGCAGCGTGCCGTCGGAGGCGGTGAACATTTGCAGGAACAAATACTCGTCGTCCGCTTGCCCGGATTGCACGCCGGCTTGGATCGCGGTGACAGCCGCATAGATCGAGCCGATGCACGCAAGGGCGACGATGCCGAGCAGAATGACGAAGCGCCAGCTCCGCATATGATCGCCAAATTCTTTGGCTACGATGGCACGGAACGGCGACGCGCCTCCCTTCCCGCGATTTGCCGATTCGAACCTTTCGGCGGAAGGACGCCTGTCGCCTAGCAGGCCGGACAGCCGCTTCCAATAACCGCCGCGGCTAACGATTGTTTCGCTCATGCGAACCGCCTCCTTCGAAATAACGGTGGTAGATGTCGTCCAGTCCGTACTGCTTGCGCCGAATCGCGTGCAGCCGGGCCCCGCTTTCGATGACCAGCTTCGCCGCGTCCGACGTCTGGTCGCTTCCGAACACGAAGCTCGCGCGGCTTGCTTCTTCCGGGTGGCCCGGCAATCGGACCGGGCTGCCGGATCCGATGAAGCCGTCTAGTGACTTCAGCCTCTCCGTCAGCGCCTCCGTCCAGCACGACGCCTCGATCTCCACCGTGACGGAGCCGTCTTCGTCGAGCTGCCGCGCGAGCGAGGCGACGTCGCCGCAGGCGATAAGTTCGCCGCGCACGAATAAGCCGACCCGGTCGCAAATTTGCTGCACTTGATGGAGATGATGCGAGGACAGCAGCACCGTAAGACCTTCGTTGCGGCTCATCTCGCGGATGAGCTGAAGCAATTCGCGCACGCCCTCGGGATCGATGCCGAGGGTCGGCTCATCCAGAATGACGACCTCCGGCTTTTTGATCAGTACGTCCGCGATGCCGAGCCGCTGCCTCATGCCTCGGGAGAAGGTGCCCGCTTTCTTCCCCGCCGCCTCCCCCAGCCCGACGCGGTCCAGAAGCTCCAGCGCTCTTCGGCGCCCCTCCTGCGCGTTCAGCCCGTTCAAGCTCGCCGTGAACATTAAGTTATCGAGCGCTGTGCGGTCATCGTAGAAGCCAATATCGTCCGGCATGTAGCCGACCCGCCGTTTGACCTCGAGCGACTGCCTCGCGGGGTCGAGGCCGCAAACGCGCGCCGTTCCGTCCGTCGGCTCGGTCAAGCCCAGCATCATCAGAATCGTCGTCGTTTTGCCCGCGCCGTTCGGCCCGAGAAGTCCGAATATTTCTCCGCGCTCGATCGTCAGATTCAATCCGTTGACCGCGGTGTGCCCGCCGTACCGTTTCGTCAGCCGCTTCAGATCGATAACGGACTTCCCTGACGGCGGATAGTCGGTTGCCCGCTCCATCGTTACCGCCTCCCGTACTTGCGGAATAAATAATACAGCCCGGCTATTACGGCAAGGATGACCAGTATGCCGATCCAGCCCCAAAGCACCGACGATTTCACGGCGACGCGAAACTGCGCGTCAGCCGTCTTCTCCGCCGACGAAGCCGTCATGCCGACGACGTAATCGCCGGGGAGCGCCTTCTTATCCGCTTTGATCGTCGCTTGGACGCGCGCGGTGCCGCCCGGCTCGATGGCATCGATCGTCGAAGGCTCGAACGAAACCTCCCAGCCGGACGGGCTGCTGGCCGACAGGCTGACCTTGTTCAGCTCCGCCGTTCCGTCGTTGGTCACGACGAGATCGAGCTTCCGCTCTGAGCCCGCCGTCACCTCGGTGCTGAGCAGCTCGTTCGGCGTACTAAGCTTCAGGCTGTACGTTCCGGTAATGACGGCCTCGAGCGTCGTCTCGCCCGACGTGGCGTTGTTCGAAGCGGAGATCGGAATTTTATAGCTGCCGGCGCTTGCCGTCTGCGGCGGCACGGCGCTGATGCTGATCGATTTCTCGCTGTTCGGCTCCACTTCGACGGACGTAACGCTCGTTCCGCCGTCCTTGAACGAAATATCCCAGCCGGGCTCCGCCTTCGCGGCAAGCGCGTACGTCTGCTTCTCCGCCGTGCGGTTGCGCAGCGTCGCGCTGAAGCTGAACGTCGAATCGGAATGGCCCTGCATGTTCGGCTGGTCGGTCGTCAGCTCCGTCCGGAACGTGCCTTGCTCGGATACTTCGACGGACAAGGGAAGGACGCTGTCCCCGGCTTTCACTTGAAAACGGTAAGCGCCTTTATTGACTTCCAGCGGCACGTCGAGCCGCAAATTGACCGTCTGCGATTCGCCCGCTTTAACCGCCAGCCTGCTGACGGCGCGTCCTCCGGTCGTAAGCTCGTAAGACCAATCGTTGCCTCCGGCGTCGAAGCCGAGGTCGACGCTCTGCGTGCCCGTCCCTTGATTGATGACCTCGATCGAATACGAGATGGAATCTCCCGGCGGCGCCGACAGCTCCAAATACGGCGTATAGAGCTCTACGGCCGACGCCGCGGATGCCGGCTCCGCGGCGGCCCCGGCCGCGCCTCCCCATACCAGGCTTGCGGCGAGCAACCATTTGACCGCCTGCTTTCGGCATGCACGAAGCATGTGAATCCCCCCTGAAACGTATGATTTTGGTCCGCCCTCTGAATGGCGGCATTCATAATCGTTACGAACGGGAAGGCTCCTCGGATTTACGCAGGGAAAAAAAATTTTAGTTTCCGTTTCTGCCTTTTTTTGATAAAACAATGAATAACGGGAATCGGAACAGCAAGCCGAAGGAGGAGGACAATGAACCCGAAGGACGATAAAATGTCCGAAGCGCTTCGGGAAATGTGCGAAGGCTCGGTTGAGGCATTCGACCGGTTTTATGCCCATTATGCGCCGTTCATTATGCAAATCGCGCTTCGGACGCTTGGAGACACGATGGAAGCCGAGGATGTGTGCCACGATGTCATGCTCGAGGCGCTTCGCCGCGGAACCGGCTACGATCCCAGCCGCGGTTCGCTGGAAGCATGGCTCGCGGTAATGACGAAGAGCCGCTGTCTGGACCGCCTGCGCCGCTCGAAGCGGGTCGTTCAAACCGGCGAGACCGAGCGAAATTTCGCGAATGCTTGCGCGGCTCCGGCCGAGGAGGACGCGGTCGCGCTGCTGGAGAAGGAAGCGCTTCGCTCGGCGCTGCTCAGCCTGCCGGACGAGCAGCGAAGGGCGGTCATCGGAAACTATTTCGACGCGCGAACGCAGCGCGAGCTGTCCGATCGGTGGAGCGTTCCGCTCGGAACGGTGAAATCGTGGATCCGATACGGCATCCGCAATATGCGCAAGCAGCTGGAGAAGCACGGATGGAACCGGCAAGAAGAGGACGGGGCGAAGGAGGTTAACGGATGAGCGGAACGAAAAGTTCGGACCTGATCTGCAAACGAATGTATCGGGAAGAAGAGTGGATCGACTGGCTGCTCGGCAATAAAATGCCTGACGAAGCGGAATCGATGCGCCTGCATGCGGCCGGCTGCGCGAAATGCCGCTACGCAGCGGGCGAATGGAAGCCTCTGCTTGCGACGGAGCAACAGGCGGACGGCAAGTCCGACGGGGCAGCGCTCCTGCCCTCCCCTTCCGTGCGGCGAAAGCTTCGTTCGAAGGTGAAGATGAAGGGGTGGCTTGCTCGGGCTGCGCGAGGCATGGCTTCCGGAAAAGGACGGATCGCCGCGGCGTCGGGGATCGCGATCCTGCTTTGCGCCGTCATGCTGCAGAGCGTGCCGGACGAACCGGACGCGAAGCATAGCCGGTACGTGGAAGCCTATGAGCCGCGGGCGCTTTCGTTCATGAACGATCCCCGGACGGCCGGTTTCCCGGTACATGCGTTAAGAAGCGAGCTTGGGGCAGGCTATGTCTGGTTTAATGAAGGCTCCGGCGAAGTGCTGCTGCTGCTGGAGGGAATGCTGCCGAGCGACGGATTCGTCATCCAAGCTTGGCTGCTCGAAGGCTCCACGCACCGGAACATGGGCGTTTTGAAGCATTTGGAAGCCAGCCGGGCCCATCTGTACTTTAAGGACAAGGCGATCGCCCGGCCGCAAAATATCGCGCTTACCGTCGAGCCGCACGGCGGCAGCCTGGAGCCGACGTCACCCGACGCGCTCGTTATACGACTTCAACGGCCGTAGCGAAGCGCGGCACTATCGCCATGCGGCCGAGCAATAGCGATCGCCCGCAACATCGCCTAAGAGGGCGCCGGACAGTTCCGGCGCCCTCTTCTTTATCCTCCTGTGGCAAAGCCGCTGTCTTCCGCCGGCTTTCTCGGCCGGAACGCGAAGCCGAGCAGCGCGAACGCGAGAAACGCCGCACCCAGGAACAGGAAGATGCTGTGGACGGACAGGTAACGGATGCCGTAGCCGCCCAGCGTCGGCCCCAAAATGCTTCCGATGCTGAAATGGATCGATGCGATGACGTTCGCCGCCGGCAAAATCGCCCGGGGCAAAATATCCGCCGCGTAAGCGAGGCCAAGGGAGTAGAACGAGCCGACCACGCCGCCGGCGATCGCGAACAGAACGAATAGCAGCACGATGCTGTCTCCTGCCGCGGGCACCAGCAGAAACGCCGCCGAGCCGACGGCACCGCAAGCGATCAGCACCGGCTTTCGGCCGATCCGGTCGCTCCATATGCCGAGCGGCAATTGCAGAATGAGGCTGCCGACGCCGAATGCGAGCAGCAGCAGCGAGATCCAGTGCTGGTCCAGGCCGATGCGCAGCCCGTACAGCGGAAAGCTGCTGTTCATGGACGCTTCCATGAGGCCGTACAGAATGCCCGGAATAAGCACGAACCAGGCGGCGCGGTATGTTCGAAAGAAGCGGTTCCCGGCGGCTTCCCCGTCCGCGGCCCGCTGGGGCGTCTCGTTGCCCAGCCTCAGCACGAGCAGCAGCACCAGGACGAAGAATAAGCCGGACACGACGAACGGCACCGCTTGTCCGAACGGCAGCAGATTGATGCCGAGCGGCCCCACGCTGAAGCCGATGCCGTAGGCCATGCCGTACAAGGATATATATTTGCCCCTGCGGTCCGCGGGGCTTGCGCTGACGATCCAAAGCTGCGTCGCGTAATGCAGCGAGCTGTCGCCCACGCCGACCAGCAGCCTCAGCACGAACCAGACGGCGAGCGACTGGGTGAGAGGGAAGAGCACGCTGGCGCAGGTGACGAGCGCGATGCCGGCCACGATCACTTTTTTGTAACCGAACCGGACGACGGGCTTCTCCACGAAAAACATGGTGCAAAAAATGCCGATATACATGGCCGCGGAATTCATGCCGTTGCGATCCGCCGAGATGCCGGCGTCCTCCAGCATGATCGACAGCAGCGGAAGAAGCAGCCCTTGGCTCATGCCCGCCACCACGACGACCAGGAGTAATGTCATTAACCGGTAACGGGAAAATACGATCGATTCTGTAGCGGAAATACTTGACGACAAACTTGCTGCACTCTCCTTGCGATGACTTTAATCTCTGATAATCCCCTCCCACATTGTAAGCCGCCATGGCAAACCTGACAACCTCCTAACCTTGGAATGCCCGACGGCAATCGAGGAAGTCGGCTTGACCGCCACCCGGAACACGATGTCCTGCCCCGTGCTGATTCCGCCGAGGATGCCGCCGGCATGATTGCTTAAGAAGCCTTCCTTGCCCATCTCGTCGTTGTGCTCGCTGCCGAGCATCGACGCCGCGGCGAAGCCGTCCCCGAACTCGATGCCCTTCACCGCGCCGATCGACAGCATCGCCTTCGCCAGCTCCGCGTCGAGCTTATCGAACGCCGGCTCGCCGAGACCGGCCATCCGTTCCCTGCCTCCTTCTATTCATAATCGACTTGCAAGCCTAACGCGGACATCCGCTCGAAAAAGTCGGGGCATGTCTTCGACACGCAGCCAGGATCCGCGATGCGGACGCCATCGACTCGCGCGCCGATGAGGGAGAGCGCCATGGCCATCCGGTGGTCGTCATGGGAATCGAGCGGTACCGAAGGCAACGGCCGGCCCGGATAGACGGTCAAGCCGTCTTCATGCTCGTCGGCTCGAATGCCGAACTTGCGAAGCTCCGAGCAGACGGCCGCGATCCGGTCGCATTCATGATGCCTGATGTGCGCGGCATCCTTCATCGTGACCGGACCGTCGGCGAAGACGGCCATCGCCGCCATCGTGAGCGTCTGATCCGACCAGCTCCCCATGCTGACCTCAAATCCGCCTTTAAGGCGCTTCGGCCCGAATACTTCGACATGGCCGGCGCCTCGGTCAACGGTGCATCCCATGCGCTCCAGGACGTTCAGCAGCTCGATATCCGGCTGGCGCGTGCTTGCCGCGTCGATGCCTTCGATCCGGACGCGGCCGCCGGTAAGGGCCGCCAGCGCCCAAAAGTAGCAGCAAGTCGAAACGTCGGACTCGAGCCTGATCGAGCGCGCTTCGTATTTCGCGGGACGGACCGTTATCGACCGGCCGTCTTCGGCGGGCTGCGGCTTGACGCCGAATTCCTCCATCAGGCCGAGCGTCATGACCACGTAATCCCTCTGCACGACATCGCCGTCGATCCGAATTTCGAGCGCCTCCTTCGCGTACGGAGCCGCCAGCAGCAAGCCGCTTATAAACTGGCTGGACTCCGCCCCCGGCAGCACGACTGCTCCTCCTTGGAGCCCTCCCGCCTCCAGCGTAAACGGCAAGCTGCCCTCATCTTGCGCGTACGCGATGCCCGCGCCAAGCTTCGTCAGCGCATCCAGCAGCGGGGCAATCGGCCTCTCGCTCATCCGCTTGCTGCCCGCCATCGTCCAGACGCCGCTGCCGGCCGCCGCCAGGGCGCCCGGCAAGAAACGCGCCGCCGTGCCGGCGGCTCCAACGTACAGCCGGCCCGTCCGGTTCGGCCACCGTCCGCCGCAGCCGGCTACGCGCGCCGAATCGCCGACGACGTCGACCCGGACGCCAAGACTCGTCAAGCAGTCGATGCACCAATACGAATCGTCGCTCCTTAGCAGGCCGTCGATTCGCGACTCCCCTTCGGCAAGCGCGGCGATGATGAGGGCGCGGTTCGTCAAGCTTTTGCTGCCCGCCAGCCTAACCGTGCCATGCACGGCCGTCTTCGAAGGACTGACCGTAACCGCGGCTTTATCGTTATGCGTTGACCAGGGCGATCGGGCTTCGCGACGTAACGAATCCGAATGCTCTTCCTCTCTCATTTCAATCACCTCTCCTAATCATTTGATCGATCGATTTAACCTGATTATAATGAGGAGGTTGAAATAAATGAAATCGTAATAATCGAATCTTGCCATAAAGGGGTTCTATATCAACAATGTTTAATTTGGAGTGGTACCGGATCTTCCTGCATACGGCGCAAAGCGGAAACTTCACGAAAGCGGCGCAGCGGCTGCATGTTACGCAGCCTTCCGTCAGCTACGCGATCAAACAAATGGAGGAGACGCTGGGGCTGAAGCTGTTTCACCGGTTATCGAAAGGCGTGGAGCTTACGGAGGAAGGAAAGGCGCTGCTTGCGTACGTGGAGCAGTCGTTCTCGCTGCTCGGCGCCGCGCAGAAGCATGTGCAAGACTTAAAGCGGCTGAAGGAAGGGGAAATCCGGCTCGGGGCCAGCGATTCGCTGATCAAGCATCTGCTGCTTCCGCAGCTGAACCGGTACCACGCGGCCTATCCGGGCATCCGCATCCGGCTGACGCACGGCAGGACGCCGGATATCGCGCAGCGGCTCAAAGAGGGCTTGATCGACTTCGCGATCGTGCATATGCCGCTTCAAGATCCCGAGCTGGACGTCCGGGAGCTTGCGGTACTGGAGGACTGCTTCGTGGTCGGAGAGGCCTATCGCGAGCTGGCGGAGCATCCGATCCCGGTCGGCAGGCTCGCGCAGCTCCCTCTGCTTCTCCTGTCGCCGGGAAGCAGCACCCGCCTCTTCGTCGAGCGATGGTTTGCCGCAAGAGGCTTCGAGGCGAAGCCGGACATCGAGCTGGGGAGCGTCGATCTGCTGACGGAGTTCGCCCGCCTTGGCTTCGGGGCCGCTTGCATAACCCGGTCGTTCGTCGCGGAGGAGCTTCGGCAAGGAAAGCTCTTCGAGCTTCGGCTGGACGAACCGCTCCCTCCCCGGAGCATCGGCTTCGCCGTCCGCCAAGGCATGCCGCCGTCGATCGCGGCCGAACGGTTCGCCGCGATGCTGATCGCCGGAGAGGCGTAGGACGCCAAGGCAGTTCGGCGGCCTGAATACGTCACTGCATAAATAAAAAAATCCCTTGGAAAACTTTAGGTATCGTTTTCGAAGGGAGATGCCGTGCCAATGATAAAAAAAGCGATGGCTATTTTGTTCGTTATGGCTCTATTGGTTTCCTTTCAACCCGCCGGCATCGCCATGATGAAGGACAAGCCGCGGCAAGATTCGCGGGAGCTCATGTTCCAAGACATGCTGATGCTGTTTTTGCTGCCGCATATCGATAACGAGGTTGCCGATATTTACAAGGATCTGCTGACGCATGCCCCCGTCGTCTATCCTTACTTTGCCGACGTCGTTCATGTCGAGCGGGTAAACGGGTTCCGCGGATTTCATTTTCTCGTTACGCTCGAGATCGTTCCTACGGTCGGGCCGCATATCCCCGTCGGCAAGGATCGTATGACGTTCGATATTTCGCCCGTTAATCCAGGGAACGTAAAGCTGGTTTTCCGGCAACATTTGAAAGACCCGCGGGAAAGCGATTTTCCGCCGAATTATGCGGACCTGTTGAAGAAGTCCGTGAAATAGGACTTGCGCTCCCGCCCTTCTCGCGCATCCCGCACGCCATCACGTCCGGCCCGCCGTCTTCGCGCCCAAGCTTTGCAGCCAATCGGCCAGCTCCTCCGAGCCGCTGCGGCGGGCCGCGTCCAGCGGGGTCAGCTTCTCCCACGGCGGAATCCAGTTCAGGTCCGCGCCCCGCTCAAGCAAATACGACGCGCACGGCAGCCGTCCCCCGTGGCAGGCCCCCCAGAACGCCAGCGTCACTTCAGCCTCGGATGGCTGATTGCCGCCTGCGAAAAATGACTCAATGCGATCCAGCAGCCCGAGCGTTGCCGCATCGTTCAGCGTCGTCCGCGCCCCGCGCTCGACGAGCCGGAACGCGGCTTCGAGCTGCCGGAACGCTCTCGCGTCCGCAAGCGGCGTCCCACCGCCGATCACGCCGCCGTCCGCCTCGATGTCGGCGCCCGCGTCGATGAGCGCGTCAAGCGCAGCGACGTCGTTGCTGCTCGCCGCCCAGTGCAGCGGCGTCTCGGTGTGCGCGCCGCCGGCGAATCTGGCGTTCACGTCGGCGCCGGCTTCCGCAAGCGCGGCTATCGTCGCGGCTACGTTCGGATAATGGCCCGGCCAGTCCGTCGCGACGTGAAGGAGCGAGCGCAGCCCGCAGCCGGAGGCGGCGTCAAGGTCCCCGATCCGCGCGGACGCAAGATCGGGATTGTTCCGCAGCAGGCGGGTCAGCTCCGCAAGCTCGCCGGAACGGATCGCCTCCGTGACCGCAGCCGCGAGCGGCTCGTCCGGATGAATGATTTTACCATTTAACAATGCCATTCGCCTCCTGACCGATTGTCGGATTAAATCGCGATCTCCATCTTAACGGACGGATGGTAACGGTAATCGGTAAGCTTGAAATCGTCTATCGTGAAGTCGTCGATGCTCCTAATTTCCGGATTGATCCATAGCTCCGGCGCCGGGAAGCCCTCCCTCGCGATCTGCTCCCGAAGCGGTTCCTCGTGCCGCTCGTAAATATGGGCGTCGTTGACGTTGAAGGTCAGCGTGCCCAACCCGTAGCCCGTAACCTGCGCGATCATGCGCTGCAGCACGTAATATTGAAAAACGTTAAACGGGTTGCCCAGCCCGATGTCGTTGGATCTGGCGCTCACGATCAAATGCAGCTTGCCTTGCTTGACCAGCCATTGATTATTCCACACGCACGGGTATAACGCCATCTGGTCGAGCTCGTCGACGTCCCACAGCGAGATCACATGCCTTCTCGACGCCGGATTGTTTTTCAGCTGATCGATCAGGTTATGGACTTGATTCGTCAGTTTACCGCCGATCATAATCGGTTTGCCGAGCTGGTAGCCGTAAGCCTTTCCGATATGGTTGCCGCTGCTCGTCCATTCCTTCCAGATCGTCACGTTATGCCGGTCCAGGTAAGCGCAGTCGCTCGTCCGCTGCACGTAAAACCATAACAGCTCGTGAATGGCCGACTTCCACGGCACTCTCTTCGTCGTTAAGATCGGAACCTCGGCATTGTCGTAGGTCATCTGCTTGCAGATGACGCTCTTCGTATAAGCCGGCGTACCGTCGGCCCATACCGTTCTCACCGCCTGGTCTTTGTCCCATTCGCCGTTCGTCAATATATCCTGAACCAAATTTTTGTAGATAATATCCGCTGCCGACAAATTGTTCTCCCCCCTGCT
Source organism: Paenibacillus arenilitoris (assembly GCF_014705655.1). Taxonomy (GTDB): domain Bacteria; phylum Bacillota; class Bacilli; order Paenibacillales; family Paenibacillaceae; genus Pristimantibacillus; species Pristimantibacillus arenilitoris. Next base: position 92,649 of record NZ_JACXIY010000003.1, read on the forward strand.
TCGTCTCGTTCCTTATCCTTACTATATTCCGGTACGCAAGTCAAGCTCCTCCGAGCGGCCAGGCTTGTCTCCGGGCGGTTGGAAGCCCGTCCGCTTTCGGGCTAGTATGGGGACGACAAAAAAAGCCATAACCGTCGCCGTCCGCGTCGGACAGGCAACAAGCTATGGCTGCAATTCAGGAGGCACAACCGATGACTGCCAATGACACTTTTTCGTCGTTTGAAAACTTTGCGGCGCTCGATATCCGCATCGGCACGATCGTGCGCGCGGAGAGCTTCCCTGAAGGCGACGCCGGCGTTCCGAACGGGACGCCCGTAGCTTGAGCGTCGAGCCCGGGCGAATCTAGCTGATCGATTCCTCGCGGCTCGTTCTTTCTTTATTCTTCGCGCGCCGTCTCTTCAGCAGCAGGTAAGCCGCCAAGAGCGGTACGGCCCCGAGAAAAATATACAAGGATACGTCCTTCACCATGCCCTCCGCCGCCCTCCCGTACAGGTAGAACAACAGGCCGACGGCGTAGAATTTGACCGCTCTTCCCAGCGCGGCATAAGCCATAAGCCGCCACAGCGGGAAATTCATGCAGCCGGACAAAATCGTGAACACCTTGAACGGAATCGGCGTGAACGAGCCGATCAGGATGGCCGTTTCCCCGTTTTTTTGGAACAGCAAGGTGGCGGAATCGATCCACGATTTTTTGAGCAGCTTGTAGAGGACGGCATGCCCGAGACCCTTGCCGATGAAATAGCCGAACGGCGTGCCGAGCAGACAGGCCGCGTATCCGACGGTAGCCAGCCACAAAGCGTTCGCTGGATCAAGCAGGCTCAGGGATACTTGCAGGAAGAAGGCGGGAACCGGAAAAATAACCGCGTCCGCAAACGAGTGGATAAACATTCCCCAGGCGCCGAAATCCGATAAAAAATCGATGATCTTTTGAAACATGCGCTATACTCCCATCCGGAAAATCTCACGCTTAGGCCAACTTTCCATTTATTCTATTCCTATGCTAGCCCTCCGGCCCGCTGCCCGCAATGAGTCAGGGTCCAGTTTTCCTCCCGCCCCAAGGCTAGGATCATTCCCGCCGCCGGACCGTTACTTTCCTTCCTCCCGCTTGCGTATGCTTAAAGCTGCAACAATCGACGCAAATTGGAACAAAAGGAGGGGCATACGGTGCATCGGTACCGGAAACTGGTTATATTAACGGCAAGCTACGGAGACGGCCACCTGCAAGTCTCGCGTACGCTGAAGGATATGTTCGCAAGGCTGGGCTATCCTTCCGTCAAAATCATCGATTTGTTTCAAGAGGCGCATCCCTTCCTGAACGCGGTTGCCCGGTTCGCCTATCTCCGCAGTCCCGCCTTCTCGGCGCTCGGCTTCGATTATTACGGCTGGAGCTATTATTTCACCCGGAATTTAAACCAGGCCGGAGCGCTCGCCAAAGGGATCAACCGGCTGGGCGTGAGGCGGCTGATCGACGTGGTCCGGGAAGAAGATCCCGCCGCCCTCGTGCTTACGTTCCCGTTCGGAGGCATCGCGGAGAAGCTTCGCGAGCAGATGATCGCCATTCCGATCTTTACGGTCATTACCGATTTCGGCCTGCATAACCGCTGGCTGCATACGGACCCCGAACGGTTCTACGTGGCGACCGACGAATTGAAGCAGCGCTTGATCGAGCGGGGCGTCCGTCCGGAGCGAATTGCGATCAGCGGGATTCCGGTCCGGGAAGACTTCGCGGAGGCGGCGCCTGCCTGCCGGACGGCCCCGCGCTCAATTCTCGTGCTGGCGGGGGCGCACGGGCTGCTGCCGGAGATGGGTCCGATGATCATGAAGCTGCTGCAAATCCCGGAGGCGCGGGTGACCATCGTATGCGGCAAAAACGACAAGCTGAAGCGCGTGCTCGAGGAAGCGTTCGGCCGCGAGCGGCGGGTCCGTCTGCTCGGCTACGTGCACGAGCTTCACCGGCTCATGAGGAAGGCGGCCTGCGTCGTCACCAAGGCGGGCGGCATTAGGTTGTCCGAAGCGATATGTCTCGGCGCGCCGATCTTGATCTATAGGCCCTTCCCCGGTCAGGAGCGGGAAAATGCGCTCTATCTGGAGGAGAAAGGGGCGGCTTTCGTCTCGCACCGGATCGAGGAGCTCAAGGAGCAGGCGGAGCGGCTGCTTGACGATCCTTCGGCCAGGAAGCAGACGCTTGAGAGCCTCCGATCGCTTGATTACGGCCAAGCCGCCCATACGATTGCCGCCGACATCCTTCGGACGATACGCGCCCGTGCGCCGATCGGAGGGCAGATCGCCTATGAAGCTTAATCCGTGGAAAGATTCGCCTCGAGCGTCCCGTACCTTCCTGCTTCTGGCCTCCGTTTTGTTCTTGACCGAGACGGCCAGAAGCGCGTTTCTGCTCTCCTTCCTGCCCGCCTACGCGGAAGCGTTCGATATTTCGGTCGCGACGGTCGGCGCCGCCGTATCGGTGCACTACGCAGCCGATACGCTGGTCAAGGTCGCGGCCGGCTACGTGCTCGACCGCTTTCCCGCCCGGCTCGTCCTGCGCGGGTTTCTGCTGGCCGGCACGCTCGGCTTATGTCTTGCCTATTTCGGCAAGGAACCGTGGCTGTTCATCGTCGGCGCGGCGCTGCTAGGCATCGGGGCTTCGCCGGTCTGGCTGCTCGTCCTGAGCAGGGTGAAAGAGACCTCGCGTGCCGCCCAGATGGGCTCGATCTATACGATATGGCTTGCTGCGCTTGGCATCGGTCCCGTAGCCGTCAACTTCGTCATCGACCGCGGGCTGCCGTTGTCGTTTGGCTTGATCGCCGGATTTTGGCTGGCCGGCTCGCTCGTTGCGGCAGGAACGGGCATCGAGTACAAGCCCGGCGGCCACGGGCTGCTCCTCCCGCCGAACGAGCAATTGAGGCGCATGCGGAAGCAGCTTGCCGGCATGAAGCCGCTCATGCCGGGCATGGTTCTGCAGACGGCCGCGGCCGGCCTGCTCATCCCCGTGCTCCCGACCTTCGCCTCCAATTATTTGAACCTGAGCTATTCCGAGTATTCGATCGTGCTCGTCGCGGGAGGGCTCTTTACGGCGCTGCTCCTCGTTCCGATGGGCAAATGGTCGGATAAGTGGGGGTATCGGCGATTCCTGATCGCGGGCTTCGTCTTCTTGTCGCTGGCGCTGTACGCCTTGCCGTACGCCCGCGATATGTACACGGCGCTTCCGCTCGGCGCGCTGCTCGGCGCGGCGTATTCCGCCGTGCTGCCCGCCTGGAACGCCTTGATGTCGCATTTCGTCCAGTCCGGGCAGAAGGCGACGGACTGGGGCGTCCTGTCCGGCGTCGAAGGACTCGGCGTCATGATCGGACCGATCGCGGGCGGATGGCTGGCAAGCCGGTTCAGCGAGCCGGCTGCGATCGCCGCCAGCGCGACGCTGCTGCTGGCCATTGCCGTCTTTTATGCTTTCAACCCGGTGCATACTCGCGCCTCCCGCGTAACGAACAAAAGCCGCGAACGTCAATGAGACGCTTCGCGGCTGCTTCGGCCCTGCATTCAGTTCGCCGTCAGATCAATGCCGTAATCCTTCGCGAATACGAGATGGGTATCCACTTTCACGTCTTTACCTTCGGCCTTCAGGTTGTATACGCGGGCGCCGCGCAGCCTGTTGCGCTCCGCCCCTTCCAGGCCGTATGCGCCGAAGCCGGTGCTGCCGCAGTAACCGAGCATGACGCCGTAATAATTGCCGCAGTACGTATTGACGTGATCGTGTCCGCAAAATACGCCCTTGACGTCGCCGCGGTCAAGGATGGCGGAGAACATGCCGCTGTTGAACGGCCCCGGACACTCCTCCTCGTTGCGCTCGCCCACGATGCCGTGCTTCGCGACCGCGCGGGCATGATCGGCCTCCGTCCTGCCGTCCACGCTCGCGAACCACATGAACCGGAACTCCCACAGCGGAATGTGAATGAACATAAGCGACGGAATTTTTCTCCCGTACCGCTTCTCGAGCGCCTCGGACGTCTCCGAGTACCAATTCACCTGGTTTTGCCTCAGCCAATCCCAGGTCGGATACCCGTCGAAGTTCTGCCCGGCGATTTCTTTCGGCGCGTACCGCCCGGCGTCGAGCAGCCACAGGTTGAACATCGGGTTCTTGCTGTCATGCCCGCCGATCAGGAGATTCATGTTGCCCGTACCGGTAATGCCCTTCGCGCCGCCATCGTTCCGGTTGTACTTGTAGGAACGGTAAATTTGCAGCATCTTCTCCTCGTCGTATCCGCTGTTCGGCGTGGAATCCTCGTCATGGTTGCCGAAGGTGATCGCCCACGGAATGCCGCGGTCCTCCATCGGCATCGCGATGTTGTTGATCGCCTTCTTCACTTCCGCGGGCGAATCGGTACCGCCCGTAATGTTGTCGCCGTTGAGCACGACGAAGTCCGGCTTCTGGTCGTCCAGCGTCTTCTCCATAAGCTCCACCGTGCGCGGATCGATATCCTCGTCGTCCTGGGTGTCGTTGAACTGTACGATTTTGAACGTGCCGTCCTTGCGGAAATTCAGCTTCGCGTCGCCCGTCGGCCTATCCTTCAGTTTATCCTTCTCCGTCGCGGAAGCGGTCCCGGTCAACCAATCGGCTCCGAGCCCCGAAGCGCCGGCCGCCAGCGCCAGCGCGCTCATACCGCCGATTTTCAAAAACTGCTTCCGGTCCATGCCCTTCTGATCCATTCCGTCGCTCAAGCGAATACCTCCCAAAAAATGAAGTTTCGAATTTCAAAACCAATCCTTCAAAATCGTGAACAGTTCCACTTTAGCCGCTGAAATCGTTTGTTTTGTATGCTGCATGATAAGTCTGTGTAAATCGGCGAAAATGAGATTTCGGTCGTGGGCCGGGAGGCGCAGCCCGGCGTTCCGCCTCCGGCTAAGTCCCGGCGCCGCACCGTCGTTCGTCCGACGAAGCGCCGGGACGAATGAAATACGCGAAGAAGCGCGCCCTGTCGGTTATGACGGACGCGCTTCGTGCGGCTTACTTAGGTGCCGGAACCCCCATGGCGGCATATTCTTCCTTGGACGGACCGTACACGCCGGCTACGGGAAGTCCCGCCTGGCGCATAAGAACCGTAATCTGTCCGCGGTGATGAATTTCGTGGCCGATGAACGCTCCGAGCGTATAGCCGATCTTCCACTGCTGACCGAACATGTCGACGGATTCCTGCAGCTTCTCGTCCGTGAATTGGGCTTGCACCGCATCAAGGATGGATGCCGCCGTACGGCGATAGGTCTCGGCGATCGTCTTGGCGGAAGCGGGCGACTCGCCGTCGTCCGGAACGGAGTCGAACCGGAGCCCGGTTGCAAGCAGCAGTCCGCTGGACGTCACCAAATGCCAGGCAAGGAAGCCGAGCGTGCGGAAGCCGGGGGCGATTTCTTGGCCCAGCCTCTGGTCGGTCAGCGCGTCCAGCAGCTTCTGCGTGCCGGCCGATTCGTTCCGGTAGTCGTCGATAAAGTTTTGAACGCTTGTGTACATCATTTTGGATTTCCCCTTTCCTATGTACTTACAACTCTATTATAACCGCCCTTCCTGACATCGTCATGTCAGTGAAAGAGGCAAAAATCGAAATCCGCCGCCCGGCCCAGAATGAGAGAGCAACATTGTGAATGCCGCCCTATGCTAAAACTTTACTTGTACCGGAATTACACTTACCGTTAAGAGGAGATGGAACTATGAAAAGATTGCAAGGAAAGGTCGCGTTGGTGACGGGGGGAAGCCGGGGAATCGGACGCGCGGTCGCGCGGCGGCTCGCAAGCGACGGCGCGCTCGTAGCCGTTCATTACGCCGCGAGGCAGGGCGCCGCGGAGGAGGTCGTCCGCGACATTCAGTACGACGGCGGAGCCGCGTTCGCGATCGGCGCCGATTTCAAGCCGCCCGGCGGAACGCGCGAGCTGTATGCGGCGCTGGATGCCGCCCTTCTGGATCGTACGGGAGACGTTCGGTTCGACATCCTGGTCAACAATGCCGGTATCGGCCAAGCCTCGACGATCGGGGATTTGACGGAGCAGGCGTTCGACGAGGTCGTGGACGTTAACCTGAAAGCTCCGCTGTTCGTCATCCAGCAGGCGCTGCCCCGTCTGAGAGACGGCGGCCGCATCATCAACTTGTCTTCGCTGGTCACGCAGGCCGCTTATCCGAACCTGCTCGGCTACAGCATCGCCAAGGGCGCCGTCAATACGTTGACCCTGGCGCTCGCCAAGCAGCTTGGCGAGCGGAATATTACCGTCAACGCGATCATGCCCGGCATCGTCGATACGGAGATGAACGCGCCGATGAAGCAGGATCCCGCCGCCGAGCGATTCGCCGCCGGCCTGTCGGTATTCGGCCGTTGGGGGCAGCCGGAAGACATCGCGGATACGGCCGCGTTCCTCGCCTCGCCGGACAGCTGCTGGATCACCGGCCAGCTGATTAACGCGAGCGGCGGATCGCATTTATGAGCGCGCCCCCTTAAAGGACAAAGCAGTCCATCGCATCGCAAGCATGCGTTGGACTGCTTTGTCGTTTGCCGCTTACACGCGCTCCTTCACCCAAACGGCCATTTCGCCTTTGCCGCGGTTGGCCCAGGCGTAATACGGAATAAAGGTCGCAACGGCCGGCTTCAAGCTTGCGCCCGAATCCGTTCGGTACAGCTGCGAGCCCCATTGCGGCAGCTCCAGCCTTAGCGCCTCGGCCGTTATGAGCTTAAGCCCGCCGGCAAGCTCGGCGTCGAAGCCGACTTCCAGCTTCGCGTCCAGCGGCAGCATAAGCTGCTGCAGCTGCGGCCCGTTATCCGCTTCTTCGACGCAGTACACGAGCGGCCCGCGCTGCAGCGCGACCTTGCTCGCATTTCCCTTCACGAGCGGATGGCTTCTGACCCGCATGACCGGCATCTCCAGCGCGAGCTCCGCGACGTCGCCGTCCGCCCACTCGCGGTCGATCACGGCGTAGCCGTCCCGTACGCGGCCGTCGATCGGGTACGCGGCTCCGTTCACGAGCACCTCCGCTCCCGCGGCCCAATCCGGAACGCGAAGCGCGAGCGCGAACGACGAAGGCTGCGCAAGCGACACCTCGAAGCGGGCCTTGCCTTCCCATGGAACGCCCGCTTCCTGCTTGAGCCGAAGCTTGGCGCCGCCGACGGCAAGCTCGGCCTCCCCGCCGATGTATAGATGGGCGTAGACCGTATCGCCTTTGACCGAATAGACGTATTCGCCGAGCGAGGCCAGCAGCCGCGCGATGTTCGGCGGGCAGCACGCGCAGCCGAACCACTCCTGGCGGACGGGCTTTACGTGGTTGAAGTTTTTGTTGCGTCCCTCGCATACGCCTGGCGTAACCTCGAGCGGATTGACATAGAAGAAATGTCTGCCGTCGCGGGACATGCCCCCGAGCACGGTATTGTACAGCGCGCGCTCCATCACGTCGGCGTAGCGGCTGTTCGGCTCCAATTGCAGCATGCGGTGGGCGAAGAAAATAAGGCCGATCGCCGCGCACGTCTCCGAATAGATCGTATCGTTCGGCAAATCGTAATCGAACGAGAACGCTTCGCCTTGCGCCATCGACCCGATGCCGCCCGTTACGTACATTTGCTTGTTCGCAATGTTGTCCCACAGCCTGCGGCACGCCTCAAGCAGCGTCTCGTCTCCCGTCTCCCGCGCGACGTCGGCCATGCCCGCCAGCATGTAGACGACGCGAACCGCGTGTCCTGCCGCCGCTTCCTGCTCGCGGACCGGCTGATGCGCCTGGAAATAGGCATGGTCGATATGGATTTTGTTCTTCCTCCAATGCGTCGTCCATCCCCGGCGCTCGGCTTCCTCTACGAAGAAGCTCGGCTGCTGGCCGCGCTTATCGATGAAGTAGCGGCTCAGCTCCAGGTAACGACGCTCCCCCGTCGCTTCGTACAGCTTGACGAGCGCCAGCTCGATTTCCTGATGGCCGTCGTAGCCGGCGATTTGCCCCGGTCCGTCGCCGAATACTTCGGCGATGTTGTCCGCGGCGCGGGAGACGATGTCCAGCAGCTTCCGCTTGCCGGTCGCTTTGTAATAGGCGACGCCCGCTTCGATCATATGGCCGGCCGTGTACAATTCATGGCATTCCGTCAAATTTGTCCACTTGCCCTCCGGCTCCTTGATCGTAAAGTACGTATTCAAATAACCGTTTGGCTGCTGGGCTTTCCCGATGATGTCGATCATCTCGTCGGCCACCTGCTCGAGGGCGGCGTCCCGCTTGCTAACGAGCAGGTAGGCGACCGCTTCGAGCCACTTCGCCACGTCGGTATCCTGGAAGACGAAACCGTAAAATTCGCCCTCCGCCAGACCCGCCGCGATTTTGAAATTGCTGACCGCTCCGCTTCGCTCGGCGCCCTCCACCCGGTCGTTGATCGCTTCCCACTGATACGGAACGACGACGTCCCTCACCAGATCAATATAATAATTCCAGAAATCGTCTTGAATCCGAACGTCCTTCATTGAAACCGGCCGCGCCTTGTCCGTACTTGCGGTTTGTCCCATTCCCGATCGCTCCTTCATTTCGTACTTATAAATTTGTTACTGCCGATTTCTATTGTATGCGCTACAATAATACAAAACCATTAAGGATAAGAACCTGTTTCTTATAAAATTTCACACAAACAACCTGAAGGGGAGAACGACATGGAGGAGAAGGAGCATATTTACTTTGCCGCGCCGCCGCTGCCGTATTACCTGGAAAGCGGGGAGACGTTCCACGCGCCGGGGGACCAGCATCCGAGCCGGAAGCAGCTCGGCATATTCGATTTGATTCTGATGGAATCGGGGGAACTGTTCATCGGCGAGGAGGAGCGGCAGTGGACGCTGACCGCTGGTCAGACGCTGCTGCTGCTGCCCGACCGCTACCATTATTCCGTCAGGCCGTCCGAGCAGCCGGCGCATTTTTACTGGGTGCACTTCCAGTCGGTCGGGGAGTGGCAGCAGACCGGCCAGGAGCAAGCGAGCCTGGACTACGAAGCGCATCAAAAACGGTTTCTGACCTCGCCCTATTCGCTTCACCTGCCCAAAAAATGGACGCTCCCCTACCCCGAGCAGGCGTTCCGGCTCATGCGGACGCTCAACAAGGCGGGAGGGGAGCGCCAATCGAGCGCCTTCTGGACGCAGCAGCAGACGTTCGAGGAGCTGCTCCGCCTCATGGATTTGCGGCAAACGGACGATGGGATAAGTCCCGTCGTCACCCTAGCGGAGAAGGCGGAGGCGTACATCAAAAACAATTACCGCGCCGGCGTCACGAGCAAGACGCTCGCGGAGGCGCTTAACTTTCACTACAACTACATCACCCGCTGCATGAAGCAGGTGTACGGCATGACGCCGGCCGAATATTTGACCAAATGCCGGCTGGAGCAGGCGAAGCTGCTGCTGCTGAAGACGGAGTGGCCGGTCGCCGAGATCGCGATGCAGGTCGGTTTCGAGAACGTCCCCTATTTCTCGAATTGCTTCGCCCGCCAGATCGGCTTGCCGCCGTCCAAATTCCGGAAGCGGTATTCGACCTGATATCATACCGGCTTCTCGTTGCCGGCGAATGGGTTAATCGGGAAAAATACGCGAAGCCCGCGATTGCCTATCCGACGTTCAAGCACTATAATGGACGAAAAAACGTAAAGGAGAACGTTATGTGCCGAAACATTAAGACGTTATACAACTTCGACCCGCCGGCCACGGAGGATGAAGTTCAGGCGGCCGCGCTGCAATTCGTCAGGAAGCTCTCGGGCTTCAATTCGCCTTCGAAGGCGAACGAGGCGGCGTTCCGTCTTGCCGTCGAGGAAGTTGCCGCGGCAGCCCGGACGCTGCTCGATTCCTTGGTGACGAACGCCGACCCCCGCAGCCGCGAAGTCGAGCTCGAACGAGCCCGCGCCCGAAACGCCAAGCGGTTCGGCACGGGGAATGGTTGAAGGTTCGAAGCGGGAACAGGCCAGCCGGAGTCTTCCGGCTGGCCTTCCTGCGCAAGGCAAGGGCTATCCGGACGGACGGCCCTTGTCCTATTCATGATGGACATGCGCGGTTGATTGCATCCTACGCTGCACTTCGTGCAACAGAATGGCACGTAACCGCAGCGGCTCGCATCTGCGCTGTAATGGCACAAACTGCAACGCAGCTCAGTCTCTGTGCCGGGTGACGGTAGCGGCGGGTTTGTGATGCCACGAGCCGGCTTCCTACCTCAGCGCCTCGAGCGCGAGCAGGCGGTCGGCGCCTACGGTTACGCTGCCGATCGGAAAGCCGTCGTAGCCGTTCCCGCCGTGAAAATCCGAGCCGCCGGTTACCGCCAGCTTATAGCGCTCCGCATAGGCCATCGCCCGCTCCTCACGAAATGAAGTTAATGTTAATTGGTTGAAAATGAGCGGCAGCAGATCAGCCCTTCGCGCCCAGACGAATAGCCATAAATTGGGCAGCTAATTTCAAAAAATGAAACTAAATTGAACGTAGCCTCGTTCTTTCGGGATTTAGTTTCAATCATTGATACTAAACGGAACTGTTCGAGTATTTCCCATCGAAATTAGCTGTATTGGTTTCAAAATTTGAAACTAACTGCCAATTCAACCTCCTTCTGTCGCTTCTAGTTTCAATATTTGAGATTAAACCCCGCGCAACGGCGGAAAATGAACTCTTGAGGCGATGCGATTGCGTAGACAGATCAGGTATCAGGTCTAATCATTAGAGCTGAGTTGCAAATTTGAGTTCGTTTAGGAGAATCAGGTCTAGAAATTAGACCTGATGGCTTTGGATTCGGCGGAATTGGCTCATGTGTCGGCTCGGCGACAGATCAGATCCAGCACCGAAGCCAGGAAGGGGGGTTTCAGGTTTGGCGGACGTTCGAACCGAGGAGTTATTGGGGCAGATGAAGAGCAATCCGGGATTGCGGCGTTTTCTGCTTTGCGGCCTGCCGAGGGCGAGCTTGGGCCGGTTGGATTTCGATTGCCCGACCAAAAGCGCAACCGGCGGTGCAAGGATCGTCCCTTACACCGCCGGTTGTCGTCAAGCAAGCTGGCGAGCAGCCCTACTTGCTAAGTCCTATCACTTATTCCGCAGCGCGAACACCTTCTCCGTCTGCTCGACCTGCCAGTCGATGATCTCGTCGTAGCCGAGGCCTTTCGCTTTCTCGATCATTTCGTTCTTCAGCTTGTCGTACTCGGCGTCGTTTTTGGCGAACACCATTTTCCACGACTGCTCCTTGATGATCGCGCCGACCTGGCTCAGCTTCTGCGACAGCATGGAATCCATGACCGCCGGCGCCTCGGTCGTCGAGATCGGGGTATTGAGGGCGATTTGGCCGTTTTTCACCAGCAGATCCTTCGGCGTTAATGCGCCTGTCGCCTCGCGCCACGATTTATCGACCGGGTTCGGATTGTCCTGCAGCACCGACGTCCACATGTTCCAGTCGTACGGCTCGTTCGTGTTCGGATTAATCGACGACGGCTTCAGCGTCGAGTTGTTGAATTTCGGTCCGCCGTCCTTGTAAGTGCCGCCGCCGAATTCCTCGGGCACCTGCACCGAATTGTCCTTCAGCGCCTGCTTGCCGAAATCGGTCAGCACCGCTTTGCCGTCCTTCATTTCCCACGTCAGCCCTTCCGGACCGTTGGCCGTCGCCATCATGCCTTCCGGCGTGTACAGCCAGTTGATATATTCCAGAATCCGCTCCGGATTCTTCGCCTTGGCTCCGATCGCCCAGATGCGGTTGCTGCCGTAAGGAGAGAAGCCGTAGGAGTAAATTTTCTGCTCCTCGAAGCCGACCATCTGGAAGCCTTTGCCCGCGTCGGTATGTTCCGGAATATTATAGGAGCTGTCCAGCCACGGGAACCAGGAGAACAGCACCTGGCCGTCCTTGAACTTGTTCACGACGTCGTCGAACTTCTGGGTAAGGGAATCCGGATCCATGAGTCCCATCTGATTGGCGTCGTAATAGAGCTTCAGCGTACGCAAATAATAGCTGTTCTCGTCCAGGATGCCTTGGTACTTGTCTTCGTGCGCCGCGATCTCGAGCAGGCTGCCCTGGTTGAAGCCGTCGCCGATGTCGTAGCCGTGCATGGTGGCGAACTGCTTCGCGAGCGTCATGTAATTGCCGTCCCAGTCCGCCCACATCGAGAAGCCGTACGTCGGCCTGCCGCTGTCGCTCTTCGGCTCGAGCTCCTGCATTTGCTTCAGCAGCGGAAGGATGTCCTCCATCTTCGTCAGCTTCGGGCTGCCGAGCTTCTGGTACAGGTCCCATCGCATGTCGAGCTGGTAGGTCATCGTGTTGCCCTCGGAAGGGCCGGGCGGCATGTTCGAAGCGTCATGGCCGATGCCGTATACCGCCGCGCCTTCGCCGAAGTTCTTTTTGTTCTTCTCGATCGCCTCGGGAACGTTAGCGAGGATGTCCTTGCCGTACTTCTCCAGCAGGCCGTCCTTCGTCCAGTCGAGCAGCAGCCCTGCCTTGATGGCATCCCTGTACTCCTGGCCGTCGTTGCCGAAAATAACGAGGTCGCCGAGGTCGCCGGATGCCATCAGGGTCGCGAATTTGGCTGCGCCGCCCGCCAAGTTCGGCGCCGTAATGTTCGCCTCGAGACCGAATTTATCCTTGATGATTTTGCCGTACCAGCCGCCCTGCTCGCCGGCGAAATTCGCGAGCTGCGACAGCACCTCGATTTTGTACGGCTCTCTCTGCCCGCTATCCGCAGGCGCATTCGCATTCGTGCTTCCCGCATTGCCTTCCGCATTTCCCTTGTTGCCCGCATTTCCTCCGTTGTTGCCGCCCGAGCATGCCGTAACGCCCAGGAGCAGAATGGACGCCGCCGCAACGATTATCGCTTTTTTACGAATCATGGCCATCTGTTTACGACCTCCCAATGAAATATAAATTAATTCAATATTCCGAATATTGCGAATACTATAGGCAAGCATCACCTCCTTCAAGCTTCCGCCGCCGCCCGGTTACCCTTTCACGGCACCGATCAGAATGCCCTTCACGAAAAAGCGCTGAAAGTAAGGGTAGACGAGCAGAATCGGGAAGACGACGATCATGGACACCGTCGTCCGGATCGAGGTCGGCGTCTGCAGGTTGGCCAGATCGAGTCCCTGCCCTCCGGAGGAATTGCGCACGATGGCCGCCAGCGAGGAAGCCTCGTTCATATATTTGTAGAGCACGAACTGCAGCGTATACAGATTCTGATCCGTCATGAGGAACAGCGTATCGGTAAACGAGTTCCACTGTCCGACCGCGGAGAAGATTGCGATCGTGGCCAATATCGGCGTGATCAGCGGAAAGACGATCCGGGTGAATATCGTCCAGTAGCCTGCCCCGTCGATCTGCGCGGATTCTTGCAGCGCCGCCGGCAGCGACTCCACGAACGTCTTGACCAGAATGACGAAGAACGGCGATACGATAGCCGGCAGAATATACGCCAGGAAGTTGTTGGTCAGGTTTAGATTGAGCATCGTGACGTACCACGGAATAATGCCGGCGTTAAAGTACATCGTGACGATGATGAACCGGTACCAAAATTTCCGCCCCCACATCTCCTGCTTGGTGAACAGGAAGCCGAGGAACGCCGCTCCTCCGACCGTAAGCGCGGTGCCGATGACGGTTCGGCCCAGCGACACGAGCCCGGCGTGGCCGAAGCCCGGAATATGCAGCACTTGCGCGTAATTGCTGAAGTGGATCTCTCTCGGAAAGAACGTTATGAGTCCCCGGCTGCTGAGATCGTTATTGCTGATCGTATTAATGAACAAATAGTAGAACGGGAAGATGCAGAGCAAAGCGATGACCGCGAACACGAAATAGTTGACGGTATGGAACGCTCTGTCGCCTGCGCTCAGTCTTTTGTGCATTCGGTTCTCCTCCTTGCCGCCCGATTAGATGATGCTCTCGCCGCGTACGATTTTCGACAGGCTGTTGGCGAAGAACAGCAGCCCGACGCTGATGAACGATTTCAGCATGCTGACCGCGGTAGCGAACGAAAAATTGCTGCCGAGCAGCCCGACGTTGTAGACGTACAGATCGAGCACCTCGATCTGATCCTTGTTGATCGCGTTCTGGAAGACGAAGTACTGCTCCAGGCCGTTATTGATGAAATTGGCGATCGTCAGCAGCAGCAGGACGAAATAGGTCGGCATGATGCCCGGAACGGTAATGTGCCAGATGGAGCGGAACCTCGACGCGCCGTCCACTTTGGCCGCTTCGTACAGCTCCTGGTCGATCCCCGCGATGGCGGCCATGTATAGGATGGCGCCCCAGCCGAGCCCTTTCCATAAATCCCACAGCGCCATCTTCAGCCACGTATGGCTGTCGGAGGCGAGAAAATTAATGCCCGCGTCGATGAAGCCGAGCTTAATCAAAATTTGGTTCACGAGCCCGTTATCGACCGCGAACAGCATGAAGGCGAACGAATAGACGAGCACCCAGCTGATGAAATTCGGCAGTGTCGTCACGATCTGGACGGTCTTCTTAAAGCGCGCCGACCTCATTTCGCTCAGGAAGATGGCGAAGACGACGGGCAGAACCGACGCCGCGATGCCGAGCGAGCTCATCGCGACCGTGTTCCGCATGACGCGCAGCACTTCCCCCGTCTGCGTCGGGTTGCTGAAGATGGATTTAAACCATTGCAAGCCGACGAAGTCGGACACGGCAAGCGGAATGCCCGGCCGGAAGTTGTAGAACGCATAGATCCAGCCGTACAGAGGCAAATACGAGAACACGAAGACGAGCGCGAGAAAGGGCAGCGCCATCAGAAACAGCGCGTATTTTCCTTTAATATGGAACGGCTGCCGCTTGCCGGCATCCGTCTTGACGCCTGCTTGCGCCTGGATGGAATTGTGCAACTTGACCCCTCCCCCTATTCATATAATAAAATTTCGACGCCGAACGGCTGAAGCCGAATCCTCTCGCCGGCGTTTCCCCCGTACAGGACGCTCTCGCGGGCGCGGTCGAGCACGACCGTCTGCGCGGAGGTTGTGAAGTTGGTCAGGAACAGATACGCGCCTTCGCCGCCGCGGCGGACGGAAGCCTGCACGCCTTCGGGCAGCCCCGGAATATGCGGGATGTCGAGCGTCCGAAGCAGGCCGCCGAACAGATCGGACAGAAAGTCCGGCCCGAAATTCGCGCCGATATAGTACGCGTTGCCGCTCCCGAGCTTGTTGACGGTGATGGCGGCCTTGCCTGCGTAATACTCCGAGCGGTACCAGCCGATCGGCTCCGCTCCGCGCGGTTCGAGGATATCCGCCCACTGCGTTGCTTGATAGGTGTTGCCGTTGTTCATCTGTACGGCTACCGCATCCGAGGACAGCGCGTCCCATTCTTCCACGACGACGCCCGCGCATTCGGCAAGCGGTCCCGGCACCTCCATGACGGCTGGGTGAGCGCCGTACCTGGCCGCAAGCTCGGTGACGATCCGCTCCGTTCGCCTCCTGAAGGAGGGGCTATTGACGCACCGGTGGCCGCGAATCCCTTCGTAGCGCCGCTGCATGCCGCTCTCGATCAGGTAGGCGTCCGGATAGTTCTCCATCAGCCAATTCGGGGGCGCGGAGGTCGGCGTACCGAGAATGACCCGAATGCCGTGCCGGTGCATGACGGCAATGGCGTCGTCGAGCCAGCCCCATTCGAACCGGTCCTCCTCCGGCTCCACTCGAATTCGCCGATCCTGACCATCGCGACGCCGGCTTCCTTCATCCGCGCCGCGTCGATCTCCCACATCTGTTCCGTCTCCCATTCGGGATAATAATCCATGCCGATTCTCATGAGCTTCCTCCTTGTGCGCGGCCGCCGCCCCGCAAGAATCCGGGCGCTTGCTTCTCCCTCATCAGCCGGACGAACTTCTCGTCCCAATTCTCCCACACTTCCTCCGCCGTGAGCCCGCCGGCGAACATATCCTGCAGGTTGTCCCAAATGGCGCCGATATCGACCTGCAAATAAGTATCGCCGGTCATGACCGTCTTCCCCGGCTTGATATAGACATCGACGATTTCCTGCTTGTACCGGGGAAGCCGCGGCGTGGACACGTCGCTCAGATTCGAAATGTATTGGCCGTAATCGACGATTTGCTGCGCCTGCTCCTTCGAGGCGAGGAACTCGAGGAACCGCTTCGCTTCGGCGATATGCTTCGCCTTCTTCGGTATGAACAATTGACCGCCGAGCGGACTGATGGCGAGGTCCGCGTCCCGCGCGTACGGAACGGGGAACAAGCCCAGCTCCATGGACGGATCCTTCTTGACGACGTCGGCGATGAACCAGTCCCCCATCGTCATCATGGCCGCTTTCTTCCCGATAAAAATATCGATCGCCATATCGTAGCTGTCGGCAAGCACGTTGCGGTTCGTGTAGCCTGACTTGTAAAGCTCGTACTGCTGCCGGGTAATGTCGATTAGAGCCGGAATGTCCGCAAACTTTCGCTTCCCCCCGTTCAGATCGTCCCATAACGACGGGTCGTTCTTCTTCGCGTAATCCGCGATCGATGCCGATATCCACATATGGGCCGACCAATCGTCGTTGAACGGCATGAAGAACGGCGTAATGCCGGCGGCCTTGATCTTCTCGCATACGTCCAGAAGCTGTTCGAAGTCGCGAGGCACCGCCAGGCCGAGCTCCCGGAAAATTTCCTTATTGTAGACGATTCCCTGCTGGCCGGCGTCCTGGTTGAGGTGAAAGCCGTAAATGCGCCCGTTGTAGGAAAGTGCCGCTTTGTTGAGCAGCCGCCGGGCCCACGCCTCGTCGTCCAGCGCGACGAAATTTTTGTCCAGGTTCAGCTCCTTGGCGGCCGTATACAAGTTGTACAGGATCAAATCGGGCGTCTCTCCGACGGCCAGCTTGGTCTGAAGAACGGTCGACACCTGTTCCGTGGGCAAAATTTGAAGCTTGACGCGGATGCCGGTCTCCTTCTCGAATGCTTCGAGCACCGGTTTGGAGACGAAGATGGCGTTTTGCGAGCTTTTCGTAATGGCCAGCTCGATCGTTCCCGTCTCGTCGGCCTCCAGCGCCGCCGCCTCGCGAGAAAGCGCATTCAAATTAGCCGTTAAGCCGCCGCATGCGGCCGTTGCAAGCATCGTCCCGGCGAGCAGCAGGCCCGCCGCAATTGTTCTCCATCGGTTTCGGTTTCTCATACCCCATCCCCCCGCAGCTTCTATTCGAATTATAGGCCGGACTCCCGCAGGAGTACATGTTCGTCATTTCCTTTTCATGTGTAATATTATGAACCGGTTGCAGTTGCCGAACCATCCCCTGCAATGCTATATTTGGTGATAATCCTCGATCTTGACGGGAAAGGAACGCGATGACGGTGATCAACCCTTTATTTAGAAAGCGCTTCCAAAATAGCCTCCGGAGCCGGCTAATCGCGACGTTCAGCCTGCTGCTCGTCGTCGTTCTGGGCAGCTTCCTCATCTTTACGAATCTGCTCGTCATCAAGCCACTCAAGCAGAAGACGATCAACGAGACGCTGCTGTCTACCGCCAAAATCGCCGACCGGCTGGACGATTATATCGCGGTCCAGAATCAGCTGTCGCAGCGTATTTTGTCGAACCGCGCGATCTTCTCCTTCGGCGCGCTGTCGAAGCAGCCGGCCCAGGGCGTCGCGGCTCTGAACCAGAACCGGGTGCTCAGCAACATTATGTTTCAAGCCGCGGGCCCCAGTCTTAACATTCGCGACATTATCATTTATGACCTGCAAGGACGGGAAGTCGCGTCCTACATCGGGTACGTCGAGCCGCCGTCGCTCGAACTGCTGCTGCGCGATCCCGAGACGGTCCGCAGCCTGCAGGATAGTTCGTATATGATCCATGCCGGCCATAACCAGCCCGTATCCTTCATCCGCTCGATTATCGACATTAACGGCACCGTCTACGGCTACCTGTCCATCCAACTCGACGATAACGACTTGATCAAGCTGGCGGATATCGGAAATTTCGGCTCCACTTACGTGAAGGACGGCCGTGGCGGCCTCGTTATTCAATCCCGGAACGCCGATTACGGCAAGCACGCGGCGAGCCTTCGGGACGTCTCGGAAGCTCAAGGCATCTACAAGGATGCCGAAGACAATTATATCGCTTATCACGCCTCCGAGCATACCGGCTGGACCGTCTATGCCGTCATACCGGGCAAATCGGTCCTGGGATCGGTCAATTCGGTGACGAATATCGCGGTCATCCTCATCGTCTCGCTCACCCTGTTCAGCTATCTGTACATCCATTTCATGTCCAAAAACCTTGTCCTGCCGATCCGTAAGCTGCGCAGCCAAATTCTGAACCTCAGCTACAGCAACTTAAGCCTCCGGGCGGACAGCCGGCTGTACAACAATGAATTCCACCTGTTCAACGAAGCGTTCCGCGAGCTGCTCGAGCGGCTGCAAACGTCCATCGAACGGGAAAAGCTAGCGCTCCACGAGGAGGTGATGGCCCGAAATTCGGCGCTGCAGGCCCAAATCGCGCCCCACTTCATCCATAACGTGCTCTACCTGATCAGCATTGCCGCGCAGGAGAACAAGATGGCCGTCGTTACGCAAATGTGCAAGCACTTGTCGGAGAGTCTGCGCTATATCGTATCCTCCCCTTATCAGCACGTGACGCTGCGCGACGAGATCGAGCATACGAAGCATTATTTATCGCTGATCAAGCACAAATACGAGGAGGATCTGGAATGGGACATCGACATGGACCCCGCGGGGGAAACGATTCTGCTGCCGCGCCTCGTCATTCAGCCGTTCGTGGAAAATTGCATCGAGCACGCCTTCGACCGTACGGACCCGCCTTGGCGTATAAGTATTAAAATCAAGCTGTACAGCGGCCTGTGGGCCATCGAAATCAGCGATAACGGAGCGGGCTTTGCCGAAGAAAGCATGAGAAGCATTATGCAAAAAATCGGGGAAGGCGGCTCCGCCGCCCAGCCGACGAAAATCGGCAGCATGGGTATCGCAAACACTGTGGGGCGACTGGAGCTAATGTATCGAAACCGGCTGTTTTTCAATATGTTCAACAACGCGGAGACCGGCGGCGCCACGATTCAGATCATCGCGTCGCTTACGAAAGATTTCTACTAATCGATGCCCGGGAGGCGACATGATGTACAAGATCCTCATCGCGGAAGACAGCAAACCGATTCTGAGACATATCAAGGAACTGCTGCAGTCGTCGGAGCTGCCCGTGCAGGTCGCGCATACGGCTTCGAACGGCGAGGACGCGCTGCAAGGCTTGCGCAGACTGGACATCGATATTCTGATTACCGATATCCGCATGCCGAAGCTGGACGGGCTGGCCTTGATCGAGGAGGCGAAGAAGCTGCGTCCCGGGCTAAAAGCCGTTCTGATCAGCGGCTACAACGACTTCGAATATACCCGGAAAGCGATCAATCTTCAGGTCGCCGATTACTTGCTGAAGCCGGTAGAGCGCGGGGCGCTGACGGAGGTCATGGAGCGCGTGATCGGCCAGCTCGGCGAGCAGCTACTCAAGGAAATCGCGGTGCTGGACGAGGTGATCGATCCGGCCGTCGGCCGGGAGCTGACGCTGCATCCGAGGTTTTTCCGGCATAAGAAGCTGGTTTTCGTCCTGCATCTGCAATATTTTCAAGAAGCGGCGCCCGTTTATCGGCCCGACCATATACAGAACGTGTTGAACCGCTCGTTTGCGCCGCATCCCCTCTGGGTATTCGCGACGAGTAAACCGAAAGAGATGCTCGTGCTGGCGGATCCGGCCATGCTCGAAGGAACGGCCGCGACCATGGAGCTGCTGGCGCGAATCCGGGCTCCGCTGGCGGAAGGCGGGCTGCCGGTTTCGGTCGCCGGGCATTTCGAGCCGGCGGCGGCAAGCGAAATCGCCGGCTGCTATCGCGCTTTATCCGGGCTGCTGGAGAACCGGCTGTCCGTCGCGGAGCCTTGCCTGGCCGATGCCGCCCACCCGGCAGCCCTGCCGCCCGAAGCGCCGGGAGACTTCGAGCGGCTTGCCGCGCGCTATGCCGACAAAATTCAAAAACTGCAAAAGGAGCCGTTCCTCCGGCAATTGGAGGAGCAGCTCCTGAAGTGGGGCCGGTCGAATGCGCGAATCGCGCGGCTGCAGCGCTTCGTCGCTCTGCTCGCGGACGCCTTCGCGACGCATCGGCCGGCCGCAGGCTGGAGGAACGATCGGCTGTATAGGTCGGAAGCGATGGCGCTGTTCGAGAAGGTGAGCTACGGCGAATTTTGCTCGGGCTTGCTCGCCTTGACCGAGGACTGGTTCGCCGAACTGCAGTCGCTCAACAAGAAAGGCGGAAACGAGCTATTCGGCCAAATCGACGACTATTTGAGAGCAAGCCTCTATTCGCAAGTATCGCTTAACGAGCTGTCCGCCGCGTTCCATGTCAGCCCGTCGTACATCAGCCGCGTCGTAAAAAAATTCGCGCGCCGCACCTTGATGCAGCACTATTTGAACCTGAAAATCGAAGAAGCCCGCAAGGTGATGCAGTCGAAGCCTTCGATCAAAATCAAGGAATTGTCGGACGCGCTCTGCTTCTACGATCAGCATTACTTCTCGAAGGTGTTCAAGGAATACGCGGGCTGCAGCCCTTCCGAATTCAAGGCGACGCTGGACGGTGCGGAACCGTGAGACAGCTGCCCGATCCGACCTACCAAAGGTACAAATCGTCGCCCTTCAGCTTGAATACCGCTTCCATGAAATAATAGTCGCCGTAAATAATCGGGTGATGATGGGCTTTCGCGTAATACGCGCCGGAGCCGTATCGGAGCATGCAGTCGCTGTCCCGGGTCCAATCGATGCGGGACTCGCCCAGCGTCTTAAGCAGCTTAAGCGCGGCATCGATATAGGCGTCTTTCTCGAACGGGCCGACGGCCTTCGCGATCTCGATCAAGCCGCATGCCGCAATCGCCGCGGCCGTGTCGTCTTCCCGGCGGGGCTCCTTCGGCTGCCTGAAGTCGACCGGAATGATGCCGCTCTCCGGAATGTTGGCCATGAAGTAATGCGCGATCCGTTTGGCCGTATCGAGATACTCCGGCTTGCCGGTATGGATATAGCTCATCATGAAGCCGTACAAGCCCCAAGCCTGTCCTCTCGTCCAGGACGAGCCTTCTTCGTAGCCTTGGCCGCCGTAGGTTTTGACCACGCCGCCGCCAAACGGATCGAACTCCACGATATGGTTGACGGAGCCGTCCGGCCTCACGAACGCCGTCATCGCCGTATCCGCGTGCTTCATGGCGATTTGCTTGAAGCGCGGATCCCCCGTTTCCTCCGATGCCCAGTACAGAAGCGGAATATTGAGCATGCAGTCGATGATCGCCCAGCCTCTCGTGTCGCTTTTCTCCAGATCGTTCCACGCGCGGATGAACCCGCCCGCCAGATTGAAGCGTCCGGCCAGCAGATTCGCGGCATGCAGCGCCCGTTTGCGGGACTCGGCGTTCTTCGTTACTTTGTAGTTCGCCACGCTGGTCGGCAGCCACATGAATCCGACGTCGTGATGCAGCCCGTAAAATTGCTCGAAGCAGCGGTCCAGCAGCCCTTCGCTAATTTGGGCGATGTCCTTATATTTTTCGTTGCCGGTCTCGTGATGCATGAGCCACATCATGCCGCCCCAGAAGCCGTTCGTCCACCAGTTGATGCCGTCGGTATCCGTGCCGGTCGGGTTATCGGCGCCGCGGTCGTCGTGGGTCCCTTCCACCGTCGTGTACGGGATTTTGTTCCTTGATTTCTCGCTGACCCAATCCATCTTCGCCGTAATTTTCCCGATGACGCCGCTTAGCCATTCCTTGTCGTTCGCGTTCAAGCCGATCATTGTGCCATACCTTCTTTCTTTAAGACTTATTAAGACTTATCGGGCGATTCTGTGGTCATTATAGCGCTCATCCGTCCGGAAAAGTGTCGC
Source organism: Paenibacillus arenilitoris (assembly GCF_014705655.1). Lineage (GTDB taxonomy): Bacteria > Bacillota > Bacilli > Paenibacillales > Paenibacillaceae > Pristimantibacillus > Pristimantibacillus arenilitoris. The sequence goes on from NZ_JACXIY010000003.1 coordinate 114,472, forward strand.
ATATCCATCGAAAAATGTTGTTTTGTTGCGCTCTTGCGTCCGGTCAATCGGTTAATGAGGCGCTGCTGACCGAATTCGTAGCGTTAGGGCGGGGGCTGGGCGGGGAATGGCGGGGCTGCAGGTTGATGGACTGATGGGGATGTGGGCTGATGGGTCTCTTGGGCTGGTTGGACTCGGGCTGGTGGGAAGGCGGGGGTGATGGGGTTGGTGGGTTGGTGGGTTGGTGGGTTGGTGGGTTGGTGGGTTGGTGGGTTGGTGGGTTGGTGGGTTGGTGGGTTGGTGGGTTGGTGGGGCTGGTTGGCTGATGGGCTGGCGGGGCTCGTGAACTAATCTCAATAAATAGTGAGGGAAGCTCACTATTTATTGAGCTAAAGCTCACTATTCCAGACATCTTCAGGCCTTCGCACCGAAATAGTGAGGGAAACCTCTTTCCCCATGAACCTGACCTCACAGCGAGTGAGCTTTGCCTCACTAATTCGATGAATCGCCCTCATGGAGGCGAGATTAGTGAGGCTAGCCTCACAAATTAATGAGGATACCTCATTAATCGGCGAAAAAAACGCCCGGACATGCCGGGCGATGCAAGATTTCGAGCAGGCCTGAAGAAGACGGCGACCTCCCCGATCACAGCGCTTCCGAGTGCTGCGGCCGGGACGCGAAAAATCAATTAGGAGCGGACGGCAGCCAAGCTCGGCTACAGCCCCTCGTAATGCAAGCGGGTAGTTTCATCACAGGTACGTACGCCGCCGAGCCACCGTATTTAACCGCCTCCACTTCCGCCAAGTGAAGCTGCTCCCGGTCGACTACGAGCTGACCGTCGAGCACATCTCCTTACGGCTTGGCTGCCGGGACGGCTCGCATTCCAGCATGCTGTTCATGCACAGGTTGCCTTTGTCCCTCTTCGATGCCTCGCCTCGTCGTCGACTACGAGCAAACGATACAAGGTACCCCCTCCTCCGTCTGAATTCATCCGATGTATGTCTAATGATAGTCGAATAGCCCGCTCACGGCTACATTCTAAAGTTTTACGCTTTGACCGTTCCTTTTTTCCAGGGACGATAAATAGGTTGAATTTTTATTCTTGAAGTTGTATATTTATACAAAACACTGAACAATCGGGAGGCTCGTCATGATTCAAACGGAAAATACGGTAACGAAGGATTTGCTTGCGAAGGCGGAGAAATCGGTGTTGTTCACGGCGCGCCGGCCCGAGGTCGTCATGGAGCGCGGCGAAGGCATGTATTTATGGGACACGGACGGCAAAGCCTACCTCGACTTCGTCGGCGGCTGGGCGGTCGCAAGCCTCGGGCACTCCCCCGCCGCGCTGCGGGAGGCGCTCGCGCGCCAGTCCTCGACGCTCGTCCACGCCAGCCCCGGCTACTACAATAAGCCGATGATCGAATTCGCCGAGCTGCTGACATCCGTCAGCGGCATGGATAAGGCGTTCTTCGCCAGCAGCGGCGCGGAAGCGAACGAGAGCGCGATCAAGCTGGCAAGAAAGCACGGCGCGGCGAACCTGAACGAGGCGTACAAAATCATTACGCTGACGAACGGCTTCCACGGCCGCACGCTCGCGACGATGTCCGCGACCGGCAAAGCGCACTGGGAGAAGCTGTTCGCGCCGAAGGTGGACGGCTTCGTACACGTGCCGCTCAACGATCTTGACGCCTGCTTCGCCGCGGTGACGAACGATACTTGCGCGATCATGCTGGAGCTCATACAAGGCGAAGGCGGCGTTCATGAGGTCGACGAAGCCTATTTGTACGGTCTTCGCAAAATTTGCGACATGTACGGCATGCTGCTTATTTTCGACGAAATTCAGACGGGACTCGGCAGAACGGGCAAGCTGTTCGCTTACGAGCATTACGGCATCAAGCCCGACGTGCTGACGATCGGCAAAGGGATCGGAGGCGGCTTCCCGCTGTCGGCGATGCTGACGATGGAGAAGTACGATCTGTTCGAGCCGGGGGATCAAGGCGGAACGTATTCCGGCGCGCCGCTCGCAATGGCGGCCGGACACGCGGTGCTGCAGGAGCTGCTGATGCTCGATTTGGCGGGCAACGCGATGCGGCAGGGCGGCTATCTGGCGGCAAAGCTCGCCGAGCTCGCCGGCAGCCATCCGATAACGAACATCCGCGGCAAAGGGCTGCTGCTGGCGTTCGACGTGCCGGAAGGCGCGGCCGCGGCGCTGTCGGCGATCTGCCTGCGCGAAGGGCTGCTCGTTAACGCGCCGGGACCTTCGACGATCCGGCTCGTGCCGCCCCTGATCGTCGCGCAGCGGCATATCGACGACATGGTGCGCATTTTGCAAGGCGCGTTCGAACAATTAAAGGCGGCCGCGTAAGGCAAGGCCGCTCCCTTCCCCTCCTGCCGATTCGGCGCGTTGCCCGCCGCGGTCGGCATACGGATTTTATGCGAATGTTGGATAAGCCGCTTCGCATACGTTAGTTACGGTTGTAATGCGCCGATACCGCGGGAGGGCTAACGAAGTGCGTTTGCGTGCTGCCAGAAATAATGCCAGAAACGGCCAATTTACCGTCTACGTCATTCCGGCCTGGAAATGGAAAGAATTCATCGCCTTCGAATTGATCGGCGGCACGGCCTTCTATTTGGTGTGCAGAACGATCGCCCATTCCGAGCTCTTCGGGATCGCCGCCAACATCGCGGGGCCCCAAATGCTCAAGTTTTTGACGAGCGCGTACCGGAACGACGCAAAAAACGTTCCGCGTCCCCCGTCAAGGTGACGGGCGCGCGGAACGTCTCGTGCAAGCGCCGCTTAGAAACCGAAATACGCTTTCGCGTTCCGGTAGGAAATGTTTTGAACCATGTCGCCGAGCAGCTCCATGTCGCTTGGAGCCTCGCCGTTCTCCACCCACTCGCCGAGCAGGTTGCATAGCAGCCTTCTGAAATATTCATGCCTCGTATACGAGAGGAAGCTGCGCGAGTCGGTCAGCATGCCGACGAAGCGGCTGAGCAGCCCGAGATTCGCGAGCGCGTTCATCTGGTCGAGCATGCCGTTCTTCGTATCGTTGAACCACCATGCCGAGCCGAGCTGGATTTTGCCAGGCACGCCGCCGCCCTGGAAGCTGCCGATGATCGAGCCGAGCACGTCGTTGTCCTTCGCGTTCAGCGAATACACGATCGTCTTCGGCAGCGAGTCGTCCAGATCGAGCGCGTCGAGCAGCCTGACGAGCGGATAAGCCACGGCGCTGTCGTTAATCGAGTCGAAGCCCGTATCGGGGCCGATCTTGCCGAACATGCGGGTGCTGTTGTTGCGCGCGGCGTTGATGTGGAACTGCATCGCCCAGCCATGCTTCGCGTACAGTCGTCCGAGGAACAGCAGCGTGTACGTCTTGTACTGCTTCTCTTCCTCCAGGCTGACGCGCTCGCCCTTCAGCGCTTTGGCGAAGATCGCCGCCGCTTCTTCCTTCGTCGACTCTGCGTAGGCCACGTAATCAAGCGCGTGATCGGACACCTTGCAGCCGACTTCGTTGAAGAAATCCACCCTCGCTTCAAGCGCCGCCAGAAGCGCGTCGTAGCTGCCGATCGGGCCGCCCGACGCTTCTTCGAGCTTGCCGAGCCATTCCAGGAACGTCGCGCGGTTAATTTCGAGCGCTTTATCCGGACGGAACGACGGCAGCACCTGTACGTTAAAGTCATCCAATTGCTTGATCGCGATATGGTATTCCAGCGAATCGGCCGGGTCGTCCGTCGTGCAGATGACTTCGACGTTCGACATCTTGATCAGGTCGCGCGCCTTGAAGCCGCCGCTTGCCAGCTTCGCGTTCACCTGCTCCCAGATCGCGGGCGCGTTCTTCTCGTTGATCAGCTCGTTCACGCCGAAGAAGCGGCGAAGCTCGAGATGCGACCATTGGTAGAGCGGATTGCCGATCGTCTGTGGCACCGTCCGCGCCCACGCCTCGAACCGCTCGTAATCGTCGACGCCTTCGCCTCCGGTGACGAACCGCTCCTCCTCGCCGTTCGCGCGCATCGCCCGCCACTTGTAGTGGTCGCCGTACAGCCACGCCTCGGTCAGGTTCGCGAAGCTCGTGTTCTCGTAAATTTGCTGCGGACTGAGGTGGCAGTGGTAATCGATAATCGGCATGCTCTTCGCAAAATCATGGTACAGCCGTACGGCCGTTTCGTTCGATAACAAAAAATTGTCGTCCATAAATGGCTTCATTCGCGCGTTCCTCCATCACCCTATTTGTAAAACTTCACCAGATCGTCGATGTTCACCGCCTGACCCGTTTGAATCGAGCGGTTCGCCGCGATGCCCGTCAGGATCGAGCGGGCGCCGTCGACATGGTTCGCCGCGCGGTTGAACGGGTCCTCCACCGGCGTTCCGAACAAATCGTTCAGCAGCACAGGGTCGCCCCCGCCGTGGCCGCCGACGCCTTCCTCGACCTCGACCGCGTAAGGCGCGCCGAACATCGGATACACGGTAATCGATTTCCCTTTCAGCGCGCCTTCCAGCGCCTTATCCCCGCCGGAATTGACGTACGACTGCTCGACGATGCTCATTTCGAGCCGTCCCTTCGTGCCGTTGAACGCGATTCGGTAGCCTTCCCATGGCAAGTAAGCGTTTAACGAGTACGTCAGGATCGCGTTGTTTTTGTAGCGGACGAGCACGCCCATCGTGTCCTCGATATTGATGCCGTCGCCGAACACGCTCTGGTCGCGGCGGTAGCCGTCCTCGTGCTCCGCGTCCAAATACATCGCTTTCAAATGCTCATTTTTATCCAAGTGTAGCGCAAAAGGGTCGTTCTCGGCAATCGGATTTCCCGTCGCGCGCTCGTAAAATTTCGTTTCGCCGCGCAGCTCCGCGTTCTCCCGGCCGTAGAACAGCAGGTCGCCGAACGCGAATACCGACTCCGGCTGCGAGCCGATCCAGAAGTTGACCAGATCGAAATGATGCGTCGATTTATGCACGAGCAGGCCGCCGCTGTTTTGCTTGTTCCGGTGCCATCTGCGGAAATAGTCCGCCCCGTGCTGCGTATTGAGCAGCCATTCGAAATGCACGGACGTAACCTTGCCGATGGCGCCGCCCGCGATCAGCTCCCTCGCCTTCGTATGATGCGGCGCGTAGCGGTAATTGAACGTCACGCGGACGTTTTTGCCGGTTCGCTCGACCGCGTCGAGAATTTGCTGGCACTTCTTCTCGTCCACCGTCATCGGCTTCTCCGTCACGACGTCGCAGCCCAGCTCGAGCGCGCGGATAATGTACGTATGGTGGGTCCGGTCCATGCTCGTCACGATGACCGCGTCCGGCTTCTCGGTCTCGATCATCCGGTCGAATTCGTTCGATTTGTACGTCCGAACCGGTTCATGCTTATATTTGCCCACGAGAATTTGGTTCGCGTAGTTCATTCTCGTCTGGTTAATGTCGCAGAAGGCAAGCAGCTCCGACGTTTCCTTGTAATCGGTTGCAAGCGCTTTGTAAAAAAATTCCGCCCTGCCGCCGCTTCCTACTAATACGTAACGTTTTTTCGACATTTCCGTTATTCCTCCTCAACGTTTAGCTTGCTTTTATCATAGCGCACCATAATGGTATAATTCTTGTCATATGATGCTCAATTTCGAAAATATCCCGCTTATCTTGCGTTAAAGGAAGGAGCATGCGACGGATGGACGAACAACCCGAAGCGTTCAGCTACGGCGAGGCGCCCGACCTGTACGTGGAATACCGCAGAAGATCGGAGCCGTTCACGATGGCCGAGGACCACTATCACGACTATTACGAAATTTACTATATGCTGTCCGGCCAGCGCGTTTATTTCATCCGTGACCGGTCGTACTCCGTGGAGCAGGGCGACCTGATCTTCATTAACAAGCACGAGCTGCACAAAACGATGCAAGCCGGCGATTCCGCCCACGAACGCGTCATCCTCCACTTCGACGACGCCGTGCTCGCCAGGCTGGCCGGGGACCGGGCCGACTTCCTGCTTGCGCCGTTCCGGCAGCAGAGCAACCTCATCCGCCTCCCGAGCCAAGCCTTGATGCCTGCCGAGCAGGCGATCAGGCGTCTCGTGTCGGAGATCGGCCAGCGGCAGGAGGGCTACGAGCTCGTACCCGGATGCGTCCTGATCGAGCTGCTGCTGACCGTCTCCAGGCATTTGATTCAGCACGGCCAGCCCCCTCTTCATATCGCGACGCCGATGCATGTCAAAATTTCCGAGGTGATCCGCTACATCAACGCGCACTATGAAGAGCCGCTTCGGCTCGGGACGCTCGCGGAACGATTTTTCATCAGTCCCTATTACCTCAGCCGCATGTTCAAGGAGATGAGCGGCTTCACCTTCTCCGATTACATCGTGCTTACCCGCGTGAAGGAAGCGCAGCGGCTGCTGCGGGAGACGGATCTCAGCATAACGGACGTCGCGGCGGCCGTCGGGTTCGACAACTTCTCCCATTTCGGCAAGACGTTCAAAAAAATCACCCATGTGTCCCCCCGCGAATATCGGAAGCAATACGGATAAGCACTTCGTAAGATGTCGCAATTTCATACAATAATCGTCCTTAAATTAAACTAACGAATAAGAAAACAAATATGTTAGATTATAAATAGTGTCATGAATTTATAGAACTTTGCGACTTTACTAAACGAAAGCGCTGGGAGAGATGGACCGATGATTCGAATTGGAAAAATCAGCTATTGGCACGTTCACGCATGGGATTATACGAAGCAGGCGCAGGAGCATCCGGGTACGGAAATCGTCGCGGTATGGGACGAGCTTCCGGAGCGCGGACAAGCTTCGGCGGAGAAGCTTGGCGCTGCGTTCCATGCGAATCTGGACGAAATGCTGCAGCGTAGCGATATCGACGCCGTTATCGTCGACGCCCCTACCAACATGCACCAAGAGGTTATGGTGGCCGCGGCGAGAGCAGGCAAACATATTTTCACCGAGAAGGTTGTTGCGGCGACGCTGAAGGAAGTTAACGTCATACTGGATGAAGTAGCCAAAAATAATGTAAAATTAACGGTATCGCTGCCTCGCTTGAACGACGGCTATACGCTTGCCGTCCGCGACATTCTGTCGCAGGGCCTGCTCGGCAAAGTAACGCTCGTCCGCGTTCGCCTGTCGCATAACGGCGCAACGGCGAACTGGCTGCCCGAACACTTCTACAGCCTGGAGCAATGCCTCGGCGGCGCGTTGATCGACCTTGGCTGCCATCCGATGTATTTGACCCGGCTGTTCCTCGGCGAAATGCCGACCGAAGTATCGGCGCATTTCGGCTACGTAACCGGTAAGGAAGTGGAAGACAACGCCGTTGCGGTATTGTCCACGGCGTCCGGCGCGATCGGCATCGTCGAAGCCGGCTTCGTCAACAATCATTCGCCTTTCACGATCGAGGTTCACGGCACGGAAGGCACGCTAATGTACGGCACGCCGGAAGGCAAGCTCCTTCTTCGTTCGTCCAAAGCCGGCGGGGAATGGACCGAGCAATGGGTGCCGCTGCCGATTCCGGGCGCGAGGGAAAGCGCGTTCCACCAGTGGGTCAGCCACATCGAGAACGGCACGAACGCCGACGAGAACGTCAGCCTGGCCGTCGATCTGACGAAGCTGATGGAAGCGTCGAACCTTTCCGCTCGCGAGCACCGCGCCGTGAGCATCGACGGGTTGAACGGGTAATCGCGCAGCTTCAAGCCATGCGCCCAGGAGGAAACGGCATGATCAACTTTCCTTATGAGGTGATGAGGGAACGTCAGGATGCGCTGGAGCGTCTGGAGCTTCGCGTCAGATGGGGGCAATACGACATTCACGTCCTTCGCTTCCATCTGACGCAATTTCCTCCGGGACGGGTCGTCGGCTTCCACAAGCATGCGGAGTACGAATTTCATTTCATTCCGCAGGGCAAGGGGAAGGTCATCCTCGCCGATCAGGAATATGCGCTCAGAGCCGGCATGTTTTATTTGACGGGACCGGAAGTGATGCACTACCAGGAGGCGGACGCCCATGAAGCGATGGACGAGCTCTGCCTTCACGTCGATATTATCGACCGGACGGAGAACGGGGACGAGGCGTCCGGCGACTCGGATCGCGACGATTGGGAAGCCGCCGAGGCGCGGGATTGCATGGAGAAGTTGAGAACGCTTCCTCAATTTCCCACGATGGACCTCCATCAGGCAATGCCCCGTTTCCTGGAGGCGTACGAGGCGTGCAGCGATAACTTCGTCGGCAGCTATACGACGATCAAGCAGGCGGTCGTGCAAATTTTGCTAAGAGCCGTTCGGGCTTACGACACGGCGAACGAACAGAAGCTTTTACCGACGAGAGACATGAAGGCGTACCGTTACCGGCTCGCGATGGAGTACATCCATGCGAATTACGACGGTCTCATCACGCTGGAGGATGTCGCGGACAAGCTGAATTTAAGCTCTCGCCATATCCAGCGGCTGTTCAAGGAGCTTCACGGCGGGCAAACCTTCAGCCGCATCCTGGAGGATATCCGGCTTGGCGTCGTCTGCCGGGAGCTTAAGAACAGCGAGCAATCGATCGAAAAGATCGCCAAGGTTGCGGGCTTTGCCGGTGGCAACTACCTGCATGCCGTATTCCGCAAGAAATTCGGCGTCACCCCTTCCGAATACCGGAGGAACGCGCGCCGCCAATTATCGAACTAACCTTTGGGGAGGAATTTTACATGTCCAAAATTTATCGCATCGCCGTCGTAGGCTGCGGCGGAATCGCAAATGGCAAGCATTTGCCGAGCTTATCCAAGCTGAAGAACGTATCGATCGTCGCCTTCTGCGATATCGTCGAAGAGCGCGCCGTGCAAGCTGCCGGCAAGTACGGCTCCGAAGACGCGAAAGTATATACGAACTACAAAGAGCTGCTGACGGACGCTTCCATCGACATCGTTCACGTCTGCACGCCGAACGACTCCCACGCGGACATCGCGATCGCTGCGCTCGAAGCCGGCAAGCACGTCATGAGCGAGAAGCCGATGGCCAAAACCGCAAGCGACGCTAAGCGCATGGTGGAAGCGGCGCGCCGCACCGGCAAGAAGCTTACGGTCGGCTACAACAACCGCTTCCGTCCGGACAGCCAGCAGTTGAAGAAAATTTGCGCGTCCGGCGAGCTCGGCGACATTTACTACGCGAAAGCGCATGCGATTCGCCGCCGCGCCGTACCGACTTGGGGCGTGTTCCTCGACGAGGAGAAGCAAGGCGGCGGCCCGCTTATCGATATCGGCACGCACGCGCTCGACTTGACGCTTTGGATGCTCGACAACTACAAGCCGAAGGTTGTTCTCGGCACGTCGTATCACAAGCTGTCGCAGCGCGAGAACGCGGCCAACGCTTGGGGCCCTTGGGACCCTGCGAAGTTCACGGTCGAAGATTCCGCGTTCGGCATGATCGTCATGGAGAACGGCGCGACGATCGTGCTGGAATCCAGCTGGGCGCTCAACACGCTTGAAGTCGACGAAGCGAAATGCACCCTGTCCGGCACCGAAGGCGGCGCGGACATGAAGGGCGGCCTGCGCATTAACGGCGAGCAGCACAGCCGCCTCTACACGAAAGAGGTTGACCTTAAGGCCGGCGGCGTAGCGTTCTACGACGGCAAGACGGAGAGCGACGCCGATCTCGAGATGAGAATGTGGCTGAAGGCAATCGACGAGGACACCGAGCCTGTCGTAACGCCGGAGCAAGCTTACGTCGTCTCGCAAATTCTCGAGGCGATCTACGAATCGTCCAAAACCGGCAAAGCGGTATATTTGTAAGCCGATGAAAGCAAGGCTGTCTCAAAGGTCATAGAGACCGGAGAGACAGCCTTGCTTTTTTGCGGCACCAATACGCATCACGCAGCAACGACGAGCCTATACTGGATTTCGTACAGTAACTTTCGTTCATGGCGTCCCATTTTTCGCCTATCCTGTATTTTCGCAGTAACTTTACGTGTTTGAAGCCTCATACCGGGATGCGTGGCCATCTCCGCTGGATGGAATCCACTATAGCCCCCCAATCAGACGAAAACCATCTCCTACAGTGGACGAAATCCAGCATAGAGACCTGCAGCAGCGAGCGACCTTTATCGGCTTAAACGGCGACCGTTGACTCAAGCTTAAAAAGGCGCGCAGGATCCCCCTGCACCGCCTAGAGCTTACTTTCTTTTCCTATAATGCAATGGCGCATGTCCGGTGATCGACTTGAACACCCGTCCGAAATGCGTCACGCTGCCGAAGCCGACCTTCCCGGCAATGAGGCTCGCCTTCATGGACGATTGCTCCAGAAGCTTCTTCGCCTCCTTGACCCTGACGCTGTTCAAATATTCGATGAACGTAAAGCCCGTCGCCTCTTTAAAAAAACGGCTCAGATAATAGGGACTGACGTAAAATTTCCGCGCCAGCAGCTGAAGCGACAGCTCCTGCATATAATGGCCGTTAATATAACGGACGACCTCCGATATTCGTTCATGCATCGGGCTTGGCGATTCCAACGGCTCCATGCTGCTTTGCCTCATATGCCGGCAGCAAATAAGGAGCAGCTGCTGGACCAACGTCTGCGCATACATCTCGAAGCCCGGCTTCTTCTCCCGCACCTCCTGCATAATCCGGCTCGAAAGCGCCTTGATCGAAAGGCGGTCGTCCGGAGCGCATTTGACGATGACGTACTCCTTCTTGATAAGCGGCTGCAAAATGTCCATATACGAATCGTTGGAGGCAGCCATGAAGGATTCATGAATGTTGACAACGAGCCGCTCATATTCGGGCCGCTCCGCGTTCGTTGTCCGATGCAATATATTCGGGGAGATAATGACGACGTCACCCTCGCCGATCGACATCGTCCGGTCTTTGATGAAAAACGCCCGTTTGCCGGACATCAAATAGAAAATTTCGTACGTTTCGTGAAAATGGCTGATCGGCATATGGTGGCTTAGCGCCCTCCGATAGGAGACCGAGAACGTCCCCGCGCCGTTATCGTATTGCAAATCGTCCATCCGGCTGCACGCCTCCCCATCGATTGGTCTCCTTATTTTATACGCCCCCGCCCGTTTCCGGCAAGATATAAGAAGAATTCGCGATTTGCCGCAAAAAATGTACATATTCGTGTGCTAATATGGGCTTAAGTACAAGTGGGAGGTAATTATGCGATGAATTATTCAGAGTCCGGTGCAAGGACGAAAATGCAAGAGGCATTGCCCCCTATCGGTTGGGCCGAGAAAGCGTGCGAGGCGTTGATGGCCAAATACGAGCCGGAGCAGCTTCCGCCTGACCGGTTCCACTATCATCAAGGCGTGTTTCTGTCCGGGATGGAGAAATGCTGGCGGGAAACCGGGAATCCTGCATACTTCGAGTACATCAAACGATGGGTGGACAGCCAGATTCTCGCCGACGGCAGCATCAAGAAGCACAAGCCCGACGAACTGGATGACATCCAGCCGGGCGTACTCCTCTTTAACCTCTATGAGCAAACGGGGGACGAGCGGTACAAGAAGGCGCTGTACAATCTGGTGCCTCTGTTAAAATCGTGGAAAACCAACCCGTCCGGCGGCTTCTGGCATAAGGAGCATTACCCGAATCAAATGTGGCTGGACGGGTTGTATATGGCCGGACCGATTGCGGTCCAGTTCGCGAAGACCTTCGGCGAAACCGAATATTATGACCTGCTGGCCTACCAGGCCATCTTGATGGAGAAGCACACCAAGGATCCTAGCACCGGCTTGCTGTACCACGGGTGGGACGAAACCAAAACCGCGGACTGGGCCGACCCCGTCACGGGCCTGGCGCCGGAGTTCTGGGGCCGCGCGATCGGCTGGTATCCCGTCGCCCTGCTGGAAATGTTCGAACACATGCCCGAGGAGCATAAGGATAAAGCGGCGCTGACCGCTATCCTTCAAGACCTGCTCGTCGCGCTGACGAAATACCAGGATGCCGCCTCCGGCTTATGGTATCAGGTCGTCGACAAGGCCGACCGTCCGGACAACTGGCCGGAAAATTCCTGTACCGCCCTATACGCGCATGCCATTGCCAAGGCCGTTCGGTTAGGCTATTTGGACGACGAGTATTTGCAGTATGCCTGGAAGGGCTATCAGGGCGTCATTGATACGCTGAGGTTCGATGACAACGGCCGCCTGGTCATCGGCCAAATCTGCATCGGCACGGGAATCGGCGACTATGCCCATTATATCGCCCGCCCGACGAGCGAGAACGACCTGCACGGCGCAGGCGCCTTTATTCTCATGTGCGTGGAAATGAGTCTGGCGAAGCGCAGCGGCCAACGATAAAACAAACAGGGGGAGGGCAGCCGAATGATTCGACTGCCCTCCCCTCGTTAATGAACTAACCGATCTGCTCGCGCGGCTTCTCCAGCCATACGTGCTGGAAGTCGATCCAACCGAGCGAGTTGATGCTAACCCCTTTGACATCCGGGTGAAAGTGCGTCGTCACCTTCTTATGGAGCAGAAACAGGACGCTGCACTCGTCCCGCAGCCGCTGCTCGATCCGAAGGAAGACCCGCCGGCGGTCATCCGGGTTTTCCGCCGCCATCGCCTCGTCGATCCGCCCCCTGACCCACTGCCGGAATTCGGGGTCCAGATGCTCCTTAATAAAGCTGCCTTCTTGCTCGTACAATTCGAGCTCGCATACTTCGTCTTCGGCGAATACGACCCCGTAGAGGATCCCGTCCACGGAAGCGACCAGCTCGGGGTCCCGAATCGTATGCCAATCCTCCAGTCTGAACTCGACGCTTATCCCGAATTCGGCGCAGCGATCCACGATCCACCGGGCATCCTGCTCATGAATCGAATAGGAGCTGATCGTGATCGGTTCGCCGGCGTAGCCCGCTTCCGCCAGCAGGCTGTTCACGCGCCGCTTATCCACGGCTTGTTCCGGCGGTTTAGAATTAGCCGCTTCATAACGGAAGCCCGAAGCGGCTAATTTCCGGTTCCCTCCCAGTACGCGGATCATTCCGCCGCGATCCGCAAGCAGATCGATCGCTTGCCGGAAGGAGCGATGCCGGTGCGGTCCCTCCTTCTTCATATTCCACGTCAGAAGCGTGCAGCCCTGATCCACTTCCTCGATCGTCTGCCATTCCAGCTCCGGCTTCTCCTCGGCGGATTCATGGTCGGTAACGAGCTGCTTCCAGTCTTTCGGCCGCGAGCCGGCGGGATGATCGTCCGGCATAAGAATGAGCTCGACCGTGTCCAGATGCGGTCTTCTCTCGAAATAATCCGTATACGCGGCCAAGACCACGTGATCCTCCGCCCATTTGACAAGCTTGAACGGTCCGGAGCCGACCGGGTGCCTGCCGAACGCTTCTGCGTCCTGCTGCACGAGATCCTTGGGCACGATCGACATCGAGCTCCCGCATAGGAAGCGGGGCAGCAAAGATTTCGGCTTGCTCAGCGTAAAGGTCACGATACGCGGCCCCTCGGCCGCGACGCTTTCGACGCCGTCGAGCATCCAGCTGTTCGGCAGCCCTCTCAGCTGGCGTTCGATCGTGAACACGACATCCTCCGCGTCAACCTCGCGGCCATGGTGAAACCGTACCCCTTTCCGCAAATGAAAGGTCCATACCAAACCGTCTTCGCTTCTCGTCCAATAATGGGCAATGCCGGGCACGATTCGTCCGGTTGCTTCGTCGAACCGCAGCAGGCGGTCGTACAGCTGCCGGATCATGTGCGAATCGAAACAATAATAGACCATCGCCGGATCGAGCGTCGTGATCGGTCGATACACCGGCAGGCGGAGCGTGTCCAAGCCGAAACCGTCGGTCTGCTCGTCCGCTTCCTGATGATAGCCGAATTGGTCGTTCAGCCATGCCATGAACCGCTCCCGCGCCGCCGTATTCCCTCCATAGCGCTCAAGCAGCTCGAACGCGTATTTGTACTCCCCGCTCCGCGCATGGCGGACCGCCAGCTCGAACAAGTACCGTTCCTTCTCTACGAGCAATGCAAGCCGGGAACGGTGGCCGCGCCCAAGACCCGCCTGCCAACCGATCAGCCCCTCGTCGACCAGCTTGCGGATAACGAATTTCACGTTGCGTCTCGTGCAATAGAATACTTCCATCAACTCGTCCAGCGTGACCTCGTATGCCTCGTCCGGCTGATGGCCTGCATGAAAGCGATCGTATAAAGCCAAATACCTTTCTTCGGCGGACATCCCCGCACCTCCCGCTTGTTTGCCGAGCAAACCTCGATTACTGGTCAGTATACCGCAGTTTGCCTAAAAGGGGAAAGAGAAAGAGGGATGCCTATAGTCCGAATTGCTTCTTGGCGATTCCGCTGACGGTCTGCGACATCAGCCGCTCTCCCGTTTCCGAAAGCCCATGCTGCGGCTTCGAGAAGTAAAACTTCGCCGAAGACGAGAACGCCGCGCCTTGCAGCGATTCGTTCGTCGAATCCTTCAGGCTCTTGCCTCCCGCCCATTTCGTGGACGTATAGGCGACGGTGTTAAAGCTGGCGCCGGCGACGTATTTGAATGCCGTACGAGCCGCGCCCGAACTATAGGCTTTCGTTGCAATGGTGGAGAATGCTCCGCCAACCCCGAAAGTAAAGGCGCCGAGCGCCCCGCCTGTTACGGTATCGTACGCGATTTGGCTCATGGACTTGCCCTGCATGATACCGAATGCGGCCGATGTGCCCGCACCGATCGCCATTCCCGCGAGCGCGCCCCACGACACGAGGGCGCCGACCCCGCCGGTGGCCACCGTGAACGCCGCCAGTCCGACGATCGCGACGGCCGTCAATATTTCTTTTTTATGATCCTTAGCCCAATTATAGGTTGCTTTGGCGGCGGTGGCTATCGCTTGTCCGGCCGCTTTGGCGGCGTTGCCGACCGCCTTCCGGGCATCGTCGATCGTTTTGCCGACATGCTGGACGGCTCGTTTTAGGATAGGTTTGACATCTTTCCATATCGCTCTGAAGTGAATGACCGGCACCCAGATCGAGAAGCTGATCGTTCGCTGGAATACGTACCATCCGGTTCGCACATGCCAAATCACTCTCACCGCGGGGATATAGAAGGTTGTCCGGATCGTTCGCCAGCCGAAAAACCAGATCGAGACGGACGTCGATACCTGCTTCCAATAAAACACGAAGGTCGGATAGATGATGATATACGGAATTTTGACCGTAATCCGTTTGTTAACGTTAATCTTCGACCAGGTCACATACCTCTTCATGCCCGCGAAAACCCGGATATGACCGGTAGGATCGGTATTGTTGACCGGATTGTTGGCCACGTAGCTATACGCGTTCAGGTCTTGCGGGCTCGTCTCCTCCTGGACCGCCGTATCGGCCGAGATGAACCGGGCCAATATCGGGTTGTAGTAGCGGGCGTTGTAATACATCAGTCCGGTCTCGGCGTCCTTGATTTGTCCGGTAAATCCGCGTTCGTTCGTCATCGTCCCGGAAGAGGAAGACACCTCGCCGAACGCGTAATAATCGTAATCTCTTACGTTCGCGCCGCTTTCGTTGGTCATCAGGCGGATGGAACCGAGCCGGTCGGCATGATACCAGGTCTTGGTTTCTGCCGCGTCCTTCTTGGCTACGAGAATGGACCCGGCATAGTAGTACTGGATGTCGCTCCCGTTCGCCTGTTCCGTCAATTTGCTGAAATACAGCGTTTCATTCGTTCCTTGCGTCTTGGTCAATCGTCTATCGCCGTCGGCGTAGGTAAAGGAGGTCGTCGACGTGCCGTCCGATACGGAGGTCAACCGGTTCATCGTATCCCAGGCGTACGTCTTGCCGTCCCCGGTTAGCATGTTGCCGCTCGCGTCATAGGTGTAAGTGGATTCCCCCGCCTCCGTTACCGCGTGCTTGTGCGCGCCGTCCTCATACTTATAAGCGCCTACCCGGGAATTGGTCATCATGTTGCCGATTGCGTCATAGGTAAAATATTGGCTCTGCGCGCCGGTAACCGAGGTCAGACGCCCAAGCTCGTCGTACGTGTAGTTGGTCGTCAGCGGATTCGGCGTTCCTTGCGTCATGCTGGTTACCAGCTGCAGGGCATTGTACGTATAAGATGCGGCGTAAAGCGTCGTATCGCCCATTTTAACGTTGGCCGTATTCAGCCAAAGCCGGTTAGGATCGTACGTATAGTCGGTCTCCGTTCCGTTGGCGTAAGCGATTTTGGTAAGCTCGCCGTTCGCTCCGTATTCCATGGCGTCTACATAGCCGCTTACGCTGTACAGGCTGCCGTCGGCCGAATAGCCGTACATTACGACCTCCCCGTCCGGGTAAGTTATGGCTTGCAGCCTGCCCAGGGAATCGTAGCTATTGCTTGTCGTTTTCGATACCGCGCCGATCGTCTGGGTTGCCGAGGATACCTGATCCGTATTGTTATAGGTGTAGGATTCGCTGCCGGCCGGGTATTCTACCCTGGTGACGTTGCCGATGCTCGCGCCATGCCCTTCTTCATCGTAATGCCATGTCGTCGTTTGGCCGTCGTAGGTCTTGGTCTTGATCCTCCCGAGCGCGTCGTATGAAGCCGTTACCGTTTGTCCGTTGGCGTCGGTTTGGCTTACCATCAGCCCGCCGTTGTCATACGCGTAAGTGACGGTCCCCAAATCCATGTCCGAGGTGGAGATCATCTGTTTAAGCGAATTATAACGGTGAGTCGTCACGTTGCCGCTCGCGTCTTCGAGCTCGGTTCGATTGCCCATGACGTCATACGAATAACGGGTGAAATAGAGGTCTGAACCGTGTTTTTCGGCGACCTGCGTCACTTTTTCGCTATGGTCCGCCCATACCGCCTTTTGATGCCCCATCTCGTCCGTCGTTAACGTATACGGCAAACTGTCGTCATCCACTTTGTAGGCAACCGTAGCAGAGGAACCGTCCGCATGGATCGTCTTGGTCAGGCGCCCGATGCCGTCATATTCAAACCTTTCCCATACCGGCGCTTCTCCCGTTGCATACCATAACGACGTTTTCTGCGGCGATTTGTCGGTGTCGTTATAGACGGTTTCCATCGTATAACGGACGCCGCCGACAGGTCCTTCCTTGACCTCCTTATACGTTCTGCCGATGCCGTCGGAATAGGTTTCCGTCCATAATCCGTCCGGGCTACCGTCCGACATCGTTTTGCGAACGCGCTGGCGGTTCGGATCCCCGGTGTCCAAATACTCGTACTTCATTACGTTTCCTTCGGCGTCGGTCTGGCTGATCTGGCGTCCCAAAGCGTCATACCCCATATGGGTCGTGTTGTTGTCGGCATCCGTTTTCGATACGGGCACGCCGAGCGTATAGTCCCACGCCGTCGTGGTCGTATGCCCCAGCGCATTGGTAACCGAAACCGGATACTTATGATAGACGGGATCGAATTCAGTCGTTTCCGTGGAGCCCCGGACATCGGTGCTTGACGTTTTGTTCCCGTAAGAATCGTACGTGCCGCTTGCGGATACATACGTCCCCGTTACGTTGTTCCAGCTATCCGAGCGGGTCAGATTGCCCCTCACCGGCGGCGTGCTTACGCTGGCCGCGTCATCGTAGTAATAAAGCGTCTCGTCTTCTTTATTCGCTTCGTCGACGCCGGTTCCGCTGTAGATCGCCTCGGACTGCACCGTTTCGACGATATAGGCATCGTCATTATAGTTGTAGGCAACCGCCTTGACGAACTCGTCGCCGGTTTGGCGCACGTCGCCTTCGTGCACGACCTGAACCTGGTTCCCGTAAGCATCGTAAGCGAAGGAAGAACGGGTCTCGCGGCATTTGGCGCTAAGGTTGCATTCGAATTCGCCAGTCTGCGATACCTGACTCGTGAACGGCGTTTTGACGCCGTCGCCTCCCTCTTCGTAGGCGTAGGTCATGTAGCCGAATATATTTCCCGCGCTGTCCTTCGTATAGATCGAGTCCGCTTGTCCGAACGATTGAACCGATTGCCGGTTATTCGTTTCGACGTATGTGCCTTGATCGTTGATGACGGCCTTCTGATAGGCGAAGCCCATAAACGCCCGATCCTCGATCGAAAATTTGGCGTCTTTGTAGCTATAGGAAGTAATCCCGGTATTTCCGCGGCCGTCGGATACCGTCACTTTGGATACGGTCTGGAACGTACCGCCGCGGGAAGTATGCTGGCTCGGCCAAGTCGTGGACGGGGTATAGGCGATCGTTGTCGTACCGCCCGTTCCGTTCGTCATGGACGTTAATAAATCCGGCATCGTCGAGCCGCCGTCAGCCATGTTGATTTGGGCATAGGCGTCGACATTGTTGCCGTTATAATTGTAGATTCGGATCAGGTCCGGCTTGCCGTCGCCGTTCACATCGGCAAAATAATCGCCGACGTTCGATTTCCAGCCGCCGATATGCTGATTGAAGGCTTGCGCCGGGTACCCGACTCCGTCGAATAAATTGATCTGGAGATAAGCGGCGCCGTTATTGTTCCAGATGACGACCAAATCGTCCTTGTTATCCCCGTTCACGTCCGTGAACACATACTTGTTGTCGGGATTGTAGCCGCCGATCGCCTTGTTCCAGCTTTGTTCCGGATAACCGAAACCGTTCGACAGGTTGATCTGGCAATAATAATCGGTGCCGTTGTTCCAAATCCGCGCAAAATCGACCTTGCCGTCGCCGTTCATGTCCGCGAAATTATCCTTATACTTGTCGCTCCAGGCGCCGACCTCTTGGCTGAAATGCCGGGTCGGGAAGCCTTTGCCGTCCGACAAGTTGACATCGATGGAGGAGTTGCCCTTCGCGTTTTTCCAGACCCTTACAAAATCGGCTTTGCCGTCGCCATTGACGTCGACAAAGTAATCGTGATGGGGAATCTTGGTGCCGTTGCCGCCGACGAACTGATTCCAGTTCTGGGTCGGAAAGCCGGTACCGTTCGATAGATTCACCTGGACGTAATCGCTGTTCGCGTCCTTCTGCCATACGCGCACGAAATCCGCTTTGCCGTCGCCGTTCACGTCGACGAAGTAATCCTCGGCGTGATCGCTCCAGCCGCCGACCTCTTGACTGAAGTGCCGGGTCGGAAATCCCGTGCCGTCCGACAGGTTCACGTCGATGGAGGAAGTGCCCTTGGCGTTTTTCCAGACGCGGATAAAATCGGACCTGCCGTCGCCGTTGACGTCGGCAAAGAAATCGCGGTGGGGAATTTTCACGCCGTTGCCGCCGACGAACTGATTCCAATGCTCGGTCGGATAGCCGGCGCCGTCCGATAATTTGACCTGGGCGAAATCGCTATTCGCGTCGCGTTGGTAGATTCGGATCAAATCTTCCTTGCCGTCACCGTTCACTTCGGCAAAATAATCGCGGAAATTGTCGTTCCAGCCGCCGATAAATTTGTTCCACTCGTTCGCGCGGGAATAGCCTATGCCAGTCGGGTTATAGTAGCTCATCGCGTTCGGAGGCAGGGAAGTCCCCCCCGTAATAGCGCCCGAATCGTCGATCGCGACGTCCGTTCCGTATTGCTGCACCGACTTCAAGATGGAGCGTTTGGAATTGTAGCTGACCGCATACGTGAGCTTATAGGCGCTTACGTGGCTGCCGCCGGCATTGATTTCAATCGACTTTAACCGGTAATTCGTGGCGCCGACGGACTTGCCGTTCGCGAAGCTGATCTTGTCGGGACGGCTCTCGCGCCAAAATTTAATCGTGTACCCATTGTAGGCGATGCTGTCCAAATAGCCGTTCTGGCCGGGATCCATCCAGTAGTTGTAAGTCGCTTTGTTGCCGTTCGGATCCTCGACGGTCGTAAGCGCCCAGCGGTAAATATTCGCGAAATCGCCGTCATTCGAATGAATGCTGTAAAGCGCGGTATAGGTTCGTTTCGTCCCGTCTTTTTCCCAGACGTACCATTTGTTGTTGGCGACATCCTGGGTAATCCGCAAATAGCTTTGGTTTTGCGAGACATGCGTTCCTCCGAGCGCCGCGCTCGGGATAAGCTTGGCCCCGTCCAGCACGAAGGTGTCGGAGGAATCGTACTTGGGCGAGCCGATTCCGCTTGAGGACACCCGTTCGAAGAACGAATCCGCTCCCGATAGGTTCCAGCCCACGCCGACGAAGCCGTTGCTGCCGCTTGAGCTGTAAGTCAGCTTCAATTCGGGCTCCAGATCGTAGTAATCCGGAACTTGAATCGGGATGGAGGCCCCGTACGAACCTAGAACCGGGCTTACGACCCCGTCCCCCGCGGCTCCCGGAATGGCGGCTTTCGCGAGATTCAAATCGGATAGGAAAAGCGACGCCGCCACGGCGATAAACGAAAATCCGATTAACCCTATTATTTTTCGCGACTTTCTGATAAAGTAAAGCACTTCGATTTCATCTCCTTTTACTTAAGCTTCTGCGCATGCGGCGCCTGTACCGATGTTGCGGGCGGCGTCGGCAGCAGTTCCATCCATACGGGGAACTGGGTAACGCGAGCTTGCTGATGATCCAGCCAATTTTGGAACGCATCCTCTCCTTTCTGTTTGCGCCTCTCCTCCGTTATCGTACGATTCTCATGTCCGAGCACCTCCGCGAGATACCAGCCGTTCGCAGCCTGCACCGGATTCGGAAAACACCCCCCCGTTGTCGTTTGAAAGGCCAGCGCGCTAAATGCCGGACTATAATCAACCGCCAGCTCCGACGCCGAACTCCAGTCCCGGGTCATTGCGGCGGCGGTCGCCACCTTCCCTTCGGAGGCTTGGTCGTATAACGCCGAGAAAGCGTTCGTCCCCCAATCGGACGAAACGGCCTCGCGGGCCTCCTCTTCCGATTCGAAGCGGATTAGCCTTAGCTTTACCTGCTCCTGCACGGCCGGGATATCCCCGATAAACGCTTCGCGCAGCTTCCGTCCCATAACTTCCAAGCGATGAACGTCCCGGAACTGTTCCTCGGTCAGCCCATGCCGCGGAACGGGCCGGGGCGTCTCCGACGGCTCCTTCAGCTCCTTCGGTTCCTTCGGCTCCTTCTGCGCCTTGCTGATCTGCCGGTCGATTTCCTCATCGCTTACCGTCAAATTCCGTTTGACGGCCTGCTCCCTGACGACGATCTCCTCCGTCATTCGTTCGAGAACGGTGCCGGCGAAGCCCAGCTTGTATTCCGATTTATCCGGGGAGGGGGCGATGTCGAGCTGCCTCTCCCGCTCGTAGCTCAATCGATGCAGAAATTCGCGGGCCGTAATCGTATGGGAACTCCCGTCTTCCAGCCGAACTTGGGCTACGGGCATCCGCGGCTCGAGCACCTGCGTATGGATCAAATAAATGCCTACGAAGACGTAAGGCGCGATCAGCAAGCAGGCAAACAGAATCCGTAAGCCCATTCGTTTGGCCGGCGACGTGATTTCATAGCGGTCGTATACGTATCGGATCATACGCTTCAATAAAACTGTAACGATAAAGTAACCGGCAATCAGTCCGAGGATCGCCAACAGGAAGAGCGATGGGGAAATCCGGGTGCTTTCGCTCGCCAGCACGATCTCCGCAGCATAGTTGGCGATGAAAGCCAACACCAAAAAGCCGCTAATCAGAGGATAAATCAGTCGTCTCGCCCGGTTTCCATTTTGGCGGCCATCGCTCTTGCCGTTCTGCGTTATTGCGGGAACTTCGCTGCTTGCCGGCGGTTCGGGCCGGAATCGATACCTTAGCGCTTCGGCCAAGTGCTGAGCGGCTGTAACGGTAAAGAAGAGTAGAAATATACCGAGAACAAGTCCGATGAGGATGGCGATCATTTTTTGCCCGGTTAAGTTCGTAATGACGGGAATGAGAAAATAGTTGGATGCGGTTGCTGCCATCAGGCCGGCAAGCCATCCGCTGATCCGAATGCCGGTTTTGAGAAATGCTTTATCCATCTCCGCTTCTCCTTAGGTTGAAATGTCGCGAGTCTGCAATCCATTGCACAATTTGTCGTTTCATCGGTTGCAAGGCTATTCTTCGATAAATTCTAGCATATCGCCCCCCCTTTACGGATCGATTTACTAATATTTAACATAGCCGCGCAAAAAGGCATTGCATCACCGCAGGTGATCCAATGCCTCGCTTCCGCCAGCCTTATCCCAAACAAAAATACGGGCCGCAATGCGATTCGTGCGTCTTCGCGTACGTCCATTTCCATTCGTGATCAACCACGTAGACGTCCTGCTCGTGCTCCAGATCGGCGGCCGTCAGCCCGGCCGCATTCGTAACGAACAGCGCAAATTCGGCATTTTGATAAAAAATATAGCATTTGTCCTTGGCCGCGCAGTCAAACGCCTTGACCGCTAGCTCGTTCTTCATGCAGGTTCTCTTGCCATAGCTGAATACATGCCATAAAAATTGGTCCAAATGGATCCGCTTCTTGTCCTCTTCGCTCAATTCCTTCGCAAAGCAGTACGCCCATCGCTCCCTGAGGCTGACGGCGCTCCCGGGCGCTTCGGCCGCTTCGATCTCCTTCGCCCGCAGCCGGCTTACCAACGCTTCATTCCTCCACTGCCGTACATCGGCGAATAAATACTGTTCGACTTCCCGCTTCGTCTCGCTGCTTGCATGCTCCAGCATCTGCTTCAGCACGCTCGCTTGGTAAGCGACGATCGAGGAATCGACCTGTGCGTTCTCCTCGAAGAAATGTTCGGGATAAAGCGTCTTGTCCTTCTCCGGAACGGAATCGAAATAATCGAAGACGAAGTCGAAGCCTTGGCCGTCCAGCAGTTCGTCAACGACTTCCTCGATGCGCCGGCGACTGATCCGGTCGACGAGAATCACCGGCTTGGAGGCGCACCAATAAGCTCCGTTCAGGCACGCTCCGGTCCTCCCGTAATCCCGGCGCATCGACTCCACGACCGCAAACGTGTAAAAATGGCAAATCCAACGCACGGCATCCGGGAAAGTAACGATTACCGTGACGTGACCGTCCTCTTCGTCCTCGTCCCAGCCTTCCGCATCGATGTGGATATGTCGCTTCTTAGCGTCCATCGTCAGCACCATCCTTTCGCCCTACGCACGATTCTTTCCAATTATTGTACGATTGCAAAGCGGTATTTGTTGCGCTGCGGCATGCGTAAATATTCATTTCATCTACTAAATTTACTTATTTTTGTAACTAATTGCTGATTACGCTTCGTTTTTGCTCATCAAGCTCCGGATCGTTGCCGCAATGGCTTCTTCATGCGGCGTCCACTCGATCGGTCCGATCTCGCGCTCGTACTTTTCTCCGCTAAGCACGAAGGGCTCCTCCGTTAGGTACAGCATCTCGACCACTTCCTTCATGACCGGATTGAACAAGCCTATCAGCGACAGACCGGCTCTTCCGAGCGGCACGACCGCCTTCCGCTTGCCGCTCGCCTCTCGGGCGATGCGCACGATATCCTTCCCCGCGATGACGCCGGAACCGGGAATATGCCAATTTTGTCCGTACGATTCGTCCCTCAGGGCGATATTCACGATCATCCTAACCGCATCGGGCAGGTAGACATACTCGCGCGGGACGGACATATTGCCGATGAAAGCGGTCGGTTTGCCGGCCGCGATCGCTTCCATCGTCACGTTCAAGTAAGAGGCTTGCGCGGACGGCCCATAGTAATCCGGAAGCCGAACGATCAGCGGCTTCGCCCCCGCCCATCGCTGGCTGAAGATCAGCTGCTCGTAGGCGAGCCGAACCTTCCCTTTCCGCGTATGCGGGTTCTTCGGATGCTCCTCGGTCGCCTTGTCCGTCGTCCTTCTGCCATACGGGTAAATGCCGTCCACGACGACGACCTTCGCTCCGATGCGGATGGCCGCTTCCATAACCGATTCCCCGAGCGGCAGCAGCTTCGCCTCCATTTCGTGATAAGGCATGTTTGCGCTGTGGAAGATAACGTCGGCCCCGGCAGCCGCCCTCACGATATCGTCCGGGTTAAAAGCATCGCCCGTAGCAAGCCGCAGCTGCGGCGGAGTGCCCAGCTCCTTCGTCAGGCTTCTCAGCTTGCCCTCCGACCGCCCGAAGGCGATCGTCTCGAACCCCCTTCCCGCCAATTCAGCCGTTAGCGGATTGCCTACTCCGCCCGTCGCGCCCAATACGATTGCCTTTTTCATATTCACCGTCTCCTCGTATTCTTATTATTTATTGATTGATCAATCACTAAATCTGAAAAAAAATAAGTTATCTCTTTATCATTAATTCCGGCATCTCCATCGCCATCGACACGTTGCATAGTTGGCCCCTGGCCAAAAAATCCGTTGTTTTCGCTTCCGCGTCCGGCATTCCGGCTTGGCGGAAAGCCTCCTCCACCAGCTGCTTCACCTGGCTCATCCCCTGCTGCATCGCGGCGCGGATCGGCTCCTCCCGGATCGTCTGCGCCTGCATTTGAAGCAGAATTTCGTTGCGGTGCGCATGCATGATCGCTTCATAAGCGCGGATTAGCCCGATCTCGAGCCCTTCGGGCTCCGTGGTGTCGATTACGCGGCGGAAAGCTTGAATGATGCGCTGCCAGGATACTTGCAAAGACTCCACCAGCAGCGACTCCTTGGTGAAGAATTTGTAGACGTAAGGCTGCGAGATGGCGGCGCGCTCCGCGACTTGGGCGGTCGTGGCCCGGTAGTAGCCGATTTCCGCGAATACGTCGATCGCGGCGGATACGATGTCGGTGCGGCGGTTGACCGAAGCCGAATTGCCTTTTGCCATTGCCTATACCACCTCCCTGATTAACGAATTCTATTATTGATTGACCAATCACTGATTTGAACACATTGTACGACAACCGGTTTTGATTTGCAACCTGCTTTTAACATTACACTTATCAAAAAACGCCAGGATCCGTCAAGACGGCCCACTGCATCATCGGCTTGCCGTCCGCCGTTCCGGTTATCGTCCCAACGAATGCATGCTCGGCGTCCGCGTGGTTCCTGTAGTGCATGTACATTTCCTTCACGATGGCCGAAGTCTTAAGCTCTCCGATTTTGTCTTCGTCGACCCAATGCAATTCGCCTTCGTCGGATTCGGTTAAAGCGGCCTTATCCGTGCTGCCGAAGAAGACGTATTGGATGCGGATTTCCCGATCCTTCCGCCTGATCAACACATACCGCAGAGCAAGCTCGTGAAGATCGGATTCTCGCAGCCCGCTCTCTTCGTAAATTTCCCTCAAGCAAGCTTCCCTCGGGTTTCCGATCTCATGCGGCTCCATATGTCCGCCAAGCGCGGCCCAGAACTCGAAATCCGCGAGCTTGCTCCGTTTCTTTTTTATCATGGCGTAGCAGCCGTCACGGCGTATCCAAGCGACGGCCATTTGTCTGAGCATCATCTTTTTCGCCCCTTCCATCACGCTAAAACTACTTTCGTCAATACTCCGCTTCCCTCCTCTTATCCTTATCGAACGGAGAAGAACCTGGCTAAGCTCGAGGCTTATTTGTATGACCTCTGAGAGAACCTCTCTTTTAATTTCAATAACTGAAACTAAATGCGAAAGAAGGAAGCCTCGCAGGCATATAGTTTCAAATTTTGAAACTACATTCGGCTACATCGGAAGGAGTAGTGCGGAAGATACCGTTTAATTTCAATTATTGAAACAAAATCTGGTGTGAGTGAGGTTTAGAGTGATTTAGTTTCATTTTTTGAAATTAGATCGCCATCTCGCAGCAAAAAATCATCGTCAAAGCCAAATAGAGCCGCCTCTCCGGTCGTTTCACGACCTTTAAGGCAGCCCCATTTAGTGCATGGCTTAACGCCATCGTACCCGCCGCCCCCTACAAGCTCATCGGATTGCCGTTATGATCGATGAATAAAGCCTGGTTCTTCGCTTCCGTCTTCCGCTCGATTAGATTCAGGATGCCTTCCGCGGATACGGCCGCATCGCCCGGCGCCTTCTCGCCGCCCATGTCCGTGCGGATCCAGCCCGGATGCAGCGCGTGCACGAGAATGCCCTGCGGCGCCAGCTCGCGGCGCAGCTGCGCCGAGAACATATTCAGCGCCGCCTTCGAGAGCGCATACGAATAATCGCCGCCGTACGCGCCGGCGAGACTGCCCGCTTCCGAGCTGATATTGATGACGGCCTGATTCTCTCCTCCGCGAAGCAGCGGCAAAAAATGCTTCATCACGATCATCGGGCCGAACAGGTTCGTCTGGAACGACTGCTCGACCTGTTCGAAGTCCAGCTGCTCCAGCTTCTGGTCGCGTCCGAGCAGGATCGCCGCGCTGTTAATGACGGCGTCGATGCCGCCCACGCGGGCGGATGCTTGCTCGCAGGCGTACCTTACCGAATTTTCGTCGGACACGTCGAGCGGCAGAATCGTAACCTGCTCCGGGAATGTTCGGGTCAGCTCCTGCAGCCCTTCCGCGGACGAGCCCGGCCCGCGCACCCCCGCCAGCACCTGATGGCCGCGCGCGCACGCTTCGGCGGCAAGCGCCAGTCCCAAGCCCCGGTTCGCGCCGGTAATTAATATTCGCATGAACGCTGCTCCTCCTGTCTCGCCATGCGCTTTGCCGCGCATTGGCCTATCCTTTTTTTTAGCGATCGCTATTTCTTGTCGTTCTCAAGCAGCTCCAGCATGACCTTTAACGTTGGGAACGTATCCATGTAGGCGTAGCGGCCGCCCGTGTACTCTCCTTTTTGCACGAGCGCCATGCCGTTCTTCTCCATGAGCGCGATTTTTTCCTTCATGCCGTCGATGACGAATGCGATGTGATGCGGACCCTCGCCGTATTGGTTCAGATGGTCCCTCCATGTGCTCGGATGCTCATCGGGCTCGATCAGCTCAAGCTGCAGCGAGCCCATGTCGAAGAACGCAAGCTTCGCCCGCGCGACGGATGCCTCGCCCTTGTATTCCGTTTGCGCCTTGTCCGCCGTATCCGTCCAGAACCAGTTCGGCTTCTCCACGCCGAAGAAATCGGCGTAAGCCTGCGATGTCGCCTCAATATCGTTTACGAGAAGTCCGACTTGCGTAATCGTCCTCGAATTAAGTATATTTTTGTCCATCGTACCTATCCCCTTAGTCGTTAATGGATGAATCCGATCGATTGACATTCCGATGCCAGAGCCTCGCAGTCCATCCTACATCCGCATTCCCCCCTTCAAGCTTCGACCGCCGATGACGGCATGAGCGCGCATCCGCTACTTCGCCTCCACCCTTCGGCAGGAAGCGCGAATGACGAGCTCCGTGCCGACCGCGACCGTGCCGATCGGCTCCGGGCCGTTCTCGATGCTTGAAATCAAGGCGTATGTCAGTTGATCCATCATAGCCGCGAAATCGACCCGGATCGTCGTTAATGCGGGGTTGTAATGGGCGCTGAGCGTATGATCGTCGAAGCCGACGACCGACAGGTCATCAGGTACGCGGATGCCGGCTTTCTGCAGGGCGCGAATCGCCCCGAACGCGACGCTGTCGTTCGCCGCGAAGATCGCCGTCGGCAGCTCCGTGCCCGAAGCGAGCAGCTCCTTCATCGCCTTGCAGCCGCTGGCCTCGTTGAAATCCCCGGGCAAAATCCATTTCGATACGACGGGGAGGCCGTTTCTTGCCATCGCCGCCTGGAACCCCTTCCACTTGGAGGGACCCGAATAGCGCTGCATATCCCCGTTGATCATGCCGATTTTCGTATGACCCAGCCTCGCCAAATAATCGATCGCCTGCCCGACGCCGGTTTCGTTGTCGAAATTGAACACGATCCGGTTCGGCTCGCGATGCCCGGGCCTATGCTGATCGACGATCGCTACGGTGAATCCTTCGGCAATGAGCTCCTCGATGATCGGCTCGTCATTGGCCGCCCCGATGAAGACGCCTCCGTCGATTCGGCGCTGATAGAAGCTTTCCTTCATCATTCGCGCCTCCTCCCCATCCCTCGGATCGCGCACGATATGGGTCAGCACGTAGTAGCCGCGTGAAGAAGCGCTTTCAATGATGCGCGCCAGAAGCATGCTCGAGATCATGTCGCCCGACACCCGGCCGGCATCGATCATGAACAAGCCGATCGTGCGGGCGCGCTTGCCCGCCAGCACCTGGGCGGACAAATTCGGATAGTAGTTGTGCCGCCGAATGACCGACATGACCTTTTCCTTCGTCTTCTCCGGGACATTGGCGTAATTGTTGATGACGCGGCTGACCGTGCTTCTCGACACGCCGGCAAGCCTCGCGATTTCCGTACTGTTGATCTCCTTGCCCAACCGGAGCCCCCTCTCCCGTGAACGCGCGTTTATGCGTAAATGTTACCAACGATCGAAGACCGTGTCAATTCACTTTCTTTCGGTCATGAAGACGATTTTCCATAAAAAAACCTCCTTGCCCCGCGCTCGCCATAAGGTTGGCGAAGCAGAGCAAGAAGGTTTGGCCCCCGGCGCGTCCGGGCGCCGCTCCGCCGCGGGCCGCCCGTCTCCGTGCATGCCAGCGTGACGGTTACTCTCACTTGCGATCACCTATAAAAGCAAAAGATGAATCGAAACTCGAGACGGAAATTTTGTATAATCTTGCATAAGTGATATAGCTTCTTCCGTTTCTCAAAACGTTGGACCGCCTATTCCACCTTCACGGCATGCTTCTGCGCGAGCAGCGACAGCTCGGCCGCCTTGAACGCATGCTCCTGCGTCATCGCGTTCTCGGTGCCGTTCAAGCAATCGAGAACGAGCTGGCCGAAATACGGGAATCCGACCTGGCCGCGCACCTTCAAATGCTGCTCCCCGTCGGCGTTCACCAGATAGAGCTGGTCGCCGTCCTTCTCCCTGGCGATATCGATGTATTTGCGCAGCTCGATATAGCCTTCCGTTCCGAGGATGAGCGTGCGCCCGTCTCCCCAAGTGCCGAGACCGCTCGGCGTAAGCCAGTCGACGCGGAAATAGCCGGTCGCCCCGTTCTCGCCCACGAATGTCATGTCGCCGAAGTCCTCGAGCTCGGGATAATCCTTATTCGCGTAGTTGGCGACCTTGCTGTTCGCGACGCTCGCGTTCCGGTTGCCGGTAAAGAACAGGAACTGCTCCACTTGATGCGAGCCGATGTCGCACAGGATGCCGCCGTACTTCTCCTTCTCGAAAAACCACGCCGGCCGCGAAGGGGCGTTCAGCCGGTGCGGCCCGAGTCCGATCACCTGCACGACCCGCCCGATGGCGCCCTGCTCGATCAGCTGACCGGCATACACGGCGCTCTCGACATGGAGGCGCTCGCTGTAATAGACGGCATACTTCTTGCCGGTTTCCGCATAAGCGGTCCGCGCTTCTTCCAGCTGCTCAAGCGTCGTGAACGGCGCTTTGTCCGTAAAATAATGCTTGCCGCTGCGCATCGCCCGCACGCCGAGCGGCCCGCGCTCGTTCGTGACGGCCGCGGCCGCCACGAGCTGCACCTCGGCATCCGCGAGCACCTGCTCCTCCGATTCCGCGGCGCGAGCCTGCGGATACGTCTTCAGGAACGCTTCGACCCGCTTCGGATCGGGGTCGTATACCCATTTCAACGTCGCGCCCGCTTCCACGAGCCCGTTGCACATGCCGTAAATATGGCCGTGATCCAGACGCATGGCCGCGAACACGAACTGCCCGTCCTCTACCACCTTGTTCGGCTTGCCTTTCGGCGCATATTTCATTCCGTCCGCTTTGCTCATTTCGTCTGCGCCTCCTTATTGTAAACCGAGCTTTCGATACGTTCCTGCAAATACTCGTAAAACAATTCTTCGTCAATCGGCAGGTCGACCCAGTTGTCCGTCCACGTGGACAGCAGCATCGCGTTGGACAGCATCAGCCCCTTGATGCCCTCCTCGCCCGGCGCGATAAGCGGCTCGTCATGCAGAATCGCGTTTACGAAATTTTGCGTAATGCCCTTATGGTCCGGATAGCTGCCTTTGACCGGAATTTCGCATTTCCAGCATTCCGGCTCGCCGAAGCCGCCTTTGAATTGCTTATTGAATTCGCGCTCGGACACGCGCAGGCGCCAGAACGTTAACGTATTGTTCTCGATGACGATTTTGCCGCGGTCGCCGCTGATCTCGAGCCGGTTCGTGCCCGGCGCCTCGCCCGTCGTCGTCACGAATACGCCGGTCGCGCCGTTCTCGTACTCCACGAACGCCGTCACGTCGTCCTCCACCTCGATGTCGCGGTGCTTGCCGAAGTAGCAGAACGCGCGAACCCGCTTCGGCATCATGCTGATCGTCCACTGCCACAGGTCCAGCTGATGCGGATCCTGATTCAGCAGCACGCCGCCGCCTTCGCCGGCCCACGTCGCGCGCCATGTGCCCGAATCATAGTAGCTTTGAGAACGGTACCAACTCGTAATGATCCAATTCGTCCTTCTTACTTCGCCAAGCTCGCCGGCGTCGATCAGCTCCTTCAGCTTCACGTACAGCGGATTCGTGCGCTGATTGTACATCATGCTGAACTTCACGTTCGCCTTGCCGCCCGCTTCGTTCATCTCGCGAACCTGCTTCGTATAGACGCCCGCCGGCTTCTCGCACAAGACGTGAAGTCCGCGCTCGAAGCATGCGATGGCCAGCTCCGGATGGGAGTAATGCGGCGTCGCGATCAGAACGGCGTCCACGAGTCCGGAATCCATCATTTGACGCGGATCCTCGAATACGCCGACCTGCCCGCCGAGCAGCTCCTTCGCCCATTGCAGGCGATCCGGCACGCTGTCGCTGACGGCGGTTACTTCCACGCCCTTCACTTCGCCTTTCGCTATATAGTTCAAATGACCTTTGCCCATGTTGCCGAGCCCGATGACGCCCAAACGAACAACCTTCATTTTTGCTTCGCTCCTTTAGATTGACAGGGATGGAATGGATTGATTTCGTTTCCCGCTTGCCTTAATGGTAGCACTTCATGATCGCGCCGGCTTCATCCGCGTTATCTTGTTTGCGCTTTTATTTGACTGTGATTGGTGTATAATGAGGGTATTTGAAGGGGGAATGACGGACCATGAGCACGCAGCACAAAATCAACTCGCCTTACACCATTACGTCAGCATCCGATTTCAACTTTAAGGTGCCGTACCATACCCACTCCCACTACGAAATTTATTACTTTCACAGCGGCAAAGCGAATTATCTCATTAACGACCGGATCTACGTGCTTGAGCCGGGCGATCTGCTCCTCATGCACGGTATGACGCTGCACCGCGCCCACATCGATCCGAACGTCGCCTACCATCGTACGACGCTTCACTTCGATCCCTACTACTTTCAACAATTCATTCAGTCTTCGTTCGCGGGCGACCTGCTTGCCCCCTTCCGTCAGCTGCAGAACGTTAGGCTCCGCCTCCGCGGCGAGGACCAAGCCGAGGCCGAAGCTTCGCTCGAGAAGCTCGTCCGGCTGTACGACCGCAAGGATTCTTTTTCGCAGCAGCGGTTCCAGGCGCATTTGCTCGACTTGCTTATCTTGATCAATCAGCTGTGCGAGCAGCCGCTTAAAGCGAAAATATCGTTTCCGACCTCCAAGGAACGCCATGTGCAGTCCGTCATTTCGTACTTGGAAGGTCATTACCAAGAGGACATAACGCTGGAGAGCCTTCAAGAGGAGCTTCATCTCAGCAAATATTATTTGGCCAAAACGTTTAAGGAAGTGACGGGCTCGACCATCTTCCAATTTCTGATGCAGCGGCGAATTTATCAGGCGAAGATCGCGCTGATCGGCGAAGACAAGCCGATTACCGACATCGGCTACGAGGTCGGCTTCAAGCATCCTTCCCATTTCAGCCGCGCCTTCAAGCTGCAAACGGCGCTTACCCCCGAGCAATACCGGAAGCAGAACCGGCTGCGTTCCCCGATCCCCCTCTAGCTGCCAATCGTTGCCGTTTCGATTCGGAACGGTTGACCCATTTAGTTGTCAAGCATATTATTGTTATAACAACTAAATTTGCAAAGCAGGTGTTCCCCGTGGAATTAAAGGATACCGTCGGCTATATGATCAGCAGCACGAGCCGAAGGCTGAACCAGCAGCTGCAGCAGCTTTTTCAGGACTACGACGTGTCGCCGGAGCAGTGGTCGCTTCTGATCAGCCTCGACGAGCAGGACGGCATTACCCACAAAGATTTGGCGCAGCGCACGGAGAAGGACCCCGCCAATCTTACCCGCCTCGTCGACCAATTGGAAGGCAAATCGCTCGTGAAGCGAGCGGCGAATCCGAACGACCGCCGTTCGCAGCTTGTTTGCATTACCGATCAAGGGAGGAAGACCGCCCGCACCCTTGCCCCGATCGAAGCCGCGTTCGTCGGACGTCTCCTGCAGGGCACGACGGACGAAGAGATCGAGTCGTTCAAAAGGTTTATGGCGAAAATCAATCATAACGCTAAGCAGCAAGCCTAATCGGCCTCTACCGCGAGCTCATGCATCCAAGAGAGGAAGGATTCACTCATGCAATCGGATAAATTATGGAGCGCCGGTTTCATTAGACTTTGTTTAAGCAGCTTCTTTTTGTTTTTTGGCTTCTATATGCTGGCGACCGCGCTATCGGACTTCGTCACGAACGGGCTCGGGGGCACATCCGCCGAGGCCGGCTTATCCATGACCGTCTTTATTATCGCCGCGGTGCTGCTCCGCCCTTTCGCCGGACGGCTGATGGGAAGATTCGGGGAAAATAAAGTCGTGACGGCTTCGCTGTTCCTGTTCCTCCTATGCTCCGTCGCCTACTTCGGCGTATTCGGCTTCGGCATGCTGCTGCTCGTCCGCTTCCTGCACGGCGGCGCCTTCGCCATTGCGACCACTTCCACAAATACGGCGGCGATCGACCTTATTCCCGAGCGACGCAAAGGGGAAGGCATCAGCTATTTCAGCTTGTTCATGAGCCTGGCGATGGTCATCGGGCCGTTCGTCGGCCTATCGATCACGGCTCATGGCGGCTTCGCGGCCATGTTCGCCACTTGCGCCGCATGCTCGCTTATCGCGTTCGCGCTCGGGGCGTCGTCGATGCGATCGCGCAAGCCGGAACGCGGCGATTCGGCTCCGCAGGAGCGGCGGACGGCGCCCGCCGGCAAGCTGACCTGGAGCGGCATTTTCGAGCGCAAGGCGATTCCGATCGGACTCAGCGGCTTCGTTATTGCCTTCGCCTACAGCGGCATCGTCACGTTCATGTCGGTCTACGCGCACGAGAGGGCGATCGACCAATACGCCAGCTATTTCTTCGTCTGCTTCGGCATCATGATCGTGCTGCCAAGGCCGCTAATCGGCAAGCTGCTCGACCGCGTCGGCGAGCATGTCATCGTATACCCGAGCATCGCGATCTTCGCCGCGGGCATGCTGCTTCTAAGTCTGGCAAGCACCCCGGCCATGCTGCTCGCCGCGGGCGCCGTTATCGGCCTCGGCTACGGCGCGCTGCTGCCCTGCTTCCAGACGATCGCGGTGCTCGCTTCGCCGGAGCACAGGCGCGGGCTTGCGATCGCGACGTTCTACGTGCTGTTCGACCTCGGCTACGGGATCGGCTCGTTCGCGCTCGGATCGATAGCTTCCGGCATCGGCTACAGCCGAATGTACATCGTATGCTCGGTCGTTATCGCCTTATCCGCCGTTCTCTACTTCGCGCTTCATCATAGACGGAAACGTGCGGCCGCGGCCGCGGGCGAGACGGCATACGCCTCCTCTTAAGGACGGCGCGACCGCTGTTCTTGAACGGGCAGCGTAATTTCGACGACCGTCCCTTCGCCGGCCTTGCTGCTAATGCCAAGCGTACCGCGATGCGCTTCGATAATGCGCGAGCTGATCATGAGGCCGAGTCCGGTTCCTTTCTCTTTCGTCGTGACGAACGGCTCTCCGATTTTTTTGATCAGCTCTTGCGAAATGCCGGGTCCCCCGTCCTTGATGCGAATCCGCACGCTGCCGTCCTTATGTACGCACGCGCTTATTTCGACGAGTCCTCCGCCCGGCATCGCCTCGATCGCGTTTTTGATCACGTTCAAGAACACCTGCTTCAGCTGATTCTCGCTGCAGTGCACCTGCGGCAGCGGCCGCTCCAGACTAACCGTGATTTCGACGTTCAGCAGAATGGCCTGCGTTTCCAATATCGCGATGACGCTTCTCAGGATCGGCTCGAGCTGTGCGGTCGTAAATTGCGTATAATGCGGCTTAGCCAGCGTCATGAACTCGTTCACGATCAGCGTAATCCGATCGATTTCATTGGCCATAATTTCGAAATAATGAGGCCGTTCCGGATATTTGGCGCTGAGCAGCTGCGTAAAGCCCTTAAGCGCGGTAAGCGGATTGCGGATTTCATGGGCAACGCCCGCCGCAAGCTGACCGATCGCCGACAGCTTCTCCGAGCGAACGAGCACTTCCTCCGATCGCTTGCGCTCGGTAAGATCTCGGATGACGCTGAGCATGACATCCTTGCCCATATAA
The DNA here is from genome assembly GCF_014705655.1 of Paenibacillus arenilitoris. Classification (GTDB taxonomy): domain Bacteria; phylum Bacillota; class Bacilli; order Paenibacillales; family Paenibacillaceae; genus Pristimantibacillus; species Pristimantibacillus arenilitoris. The sequence continues at coordinate 148,581 of NZ_JACXIY010000003.1, forward strand.
TCGCTAATGCGGATGCTGGACATCTCCACGTCGAGAAAGCGGCCGTTGGGGCATATGAGCACCAGCTCCTGATAAGGCGTCGGATCGTCCGACTGCATGACCTGCACCATCGCTTCGATCGTCTGCGCATGCTGGCTCGTATGGATAAAATCAAGCAGGCTCCGGCCGACGACCTGCGCTTCCTCGCACGCCCCGACCATCTGCATCGCCAGCTTGTTCGCGTAGACGATCAGCCCTTGATCGGTGACGATGATCGGCTCCGGCACGAACTTGATCATCTTCTGGTACAGCTTGGCGCTGTCGCGCAGCTTTCGTTCCTGCTCGTACTTGAACGTGACGTCCTGCAGCGTGCCGAGCAGCGACATCCGCCCGTCGAGCATAATTATGGAGCTGTTGCCCTCCATAAAAATCGTGCTTCCGTCCCTTTTTCTGCCACGGCATTTGATCGGGAACTGCTTCTGGCCGTGAACCAGTCCGTCTATAACTTTCGACTTGATCCGTTCGACGTCATCCGGCTCGATTAGATCTTGCGGCGTCAAAGCCAGTAATTCATCCACCGTATAGCCGTACATTTCCGCCAAATACGGATTGGCATAGACGATGTTGTCGTCCTGCCCGACGAATACGCCCGCCACGACGCTCTCCATCAAGCTTTTGTACAAATAATCCTTTTCATTCAGCGACTCCTCCATCCGCTTCCGATCGGATATGTCCCGGATAATAAGCTGTACAGCCGGCTTGCCGTCGTATTTGATTGCAACCGCTCTCAATTCAACATCGACGGCTGCATGATCGAGACGGAGCAGCTTCTTCTGCACGAAGTTCGTCGACCCGCCCTCCCGCACCAGATAGCGGATCTGAATCGGCAGCTCGTCCGAAAAATCCGGATGAATGAACCGTTGGATGCCGAGTCCGATCATATCCTCCGGCTTATCGGCATGTAGCAGCCTAAGCGCCGAAGCGTTGGCAAAAACGATACGGTCGTCTATGCATACGATTAGCGCGTCGGGCAGCACGTCGACGAGGTACTGATACCTCTCTTCGCTTTCTCTTAATTGGGCTTCGTTATACATGGTCGACATCCTGCTTCCCACCTCACCGTGATCAACACAACTCTTTTCTTATGTTCAACGTCCTAAGCGATCTTCCTGCAACAATTCAGCCTTTTTCGGCAAAAAACATGAAGTGTCATGGGCAATTCATCGTATATGCCTCATTATTTTGAATTAAATGTCAGAAATATCATAAACTGAGCGACGTAATTTCCCTTTGAAAGACCAAAGACCTGAGCCGATAAGGCCGGAAAATAAAAAAACTGCCCTTCCGGACCGATTGTCGGCGGAAGGACAGTGTAGGTATTTATGCGATTCGTTAGCCCTGCAGCAGCAGCTGCTCCGGATCTTCGAGAAGCTCTTTCACCGTAACGAGGAAGCGGACCGCTTCGCTGCCGTCTACGATACGATGGTCGTAAGACAGCGCAATGTACATCATTGGACGGTTCTCCATGCGCTCGTCGTCGATCGCGACCGGACGCACCTGGATTTTGTGCATGCCGAGGATGCCGACTTGAGGCGTGTTAAGAATCGGCGTCGATAGCAGGGAGCCGAATACGCCGCCGTTCGTGATCGTGAAGCTGCCGCCTTGAAGGTCGCCGATCGACAGCGTGTTCGCTCTCGCTTTGGTCGCGAGATCGACGATGCTTTTCTCGATTTCGGCGAAGCTGAGGCGGTCGGCGTCGCGGACGACCGGCACGACAAGCCCTTCCTTCGCGGATACGGCGATGCCGATATCGTAAAACTTTTTGACGATGATGTCTTCGCCTTCGATTTCCGCGTTAAGCAGAGGGAAAGCCTTCAACGCTCCGACGACCGCCTTCGTGAAGAAAGACATGAAGCCGAGGTTGACGTCGTTCTTCTCGAAGAACGACTGCTTGCGGCGCTTGCGAAGGTCCAGGATCGCGGTCATGTCGACTTCGTTGAACGTCGTCAGCATCGCTGCCGTACGCTGCGCCTCTACGAGGCGGTTCGCGATCGTTATGCGGCGGCGGGACATGCGCTTGCGCTCCGTCGGCTTCGCGTTAGGCGATGCGGCGGCCGGCTCGGCTTGCGTAAGCGGGGCCGAGGATACGGGCGTTGCGACCGCGGGCGCCGGTGCTGCGGCAGGCGCTTGTCCGGCTGCCTGCGCAAGATCGATGCCTTGCTCGCGGGCGCGCTTGCGCGCCGCGGGCGATGCGTTGATGACGGGCGCCGCAGCCGCGGCCGGCGCGGAAGGCGGCGCTGCGGGAGCAGCGGACGCAGGTGCAGGCGCCGGGTCTGCAGCCGGTGCGGGAGCTGCCGGCGCCGGGGATTCCGGCGCTGCAGGAGCGGACGCTCCGCCTGCCGGGGCGTCGCCGATCGAGCCGATCGCTTCGCCGACGAGCACGACCTCGCCGTCCTGCTTGGCAATGCGGGAGATTACGCCGCTGTTATCGGCGCTGATCTCGATATTGACTTTATCCGTTTCAAGCTCCAGCAGAACATCTCCTTGATTGACGGAGTCGCCTTCTTTTACAAACCATTTCGTAATCGTGCCTTCGGATATGGATTCGCCTAGTTCCGGTACGATAATTTCAGCCATGTTCGTCACTACCCCCTAATCAAAGTCGATTCGACCGGTTTGCCGTTCAAAGCGGTCGAAATAATCCATTTTTGTTCCGCGGCGTGCACTTCTTGATGGCCGCTCGCCGTACTCGAACGGTCGGGTCTGCCTACATAACGAACCGCCGCCTTCTTAGGCGCTAGCGCGCGAAGGCGCGGCTCCATGAAGAACCAGGAGCCCATGTTCTTCGGCTCTTCCTGTACCCATACGATCTCTTCCAGCTTGTCGAACTGCTTCACGATGCGCTCGACTTCGGCATGCGGGAACGGATACAGCTGCTCGACCCTCGCTACGCGGAGCCATTCGTAATCTTCCGCGTTCGAGGACGCCAGCGCCTCGTCGATATCGATCGCCATCTTGCCCGTAGCCAGGATCAGGCGCTTTACTTTATCCTTCCGCTCCTTCGGCTCGGTCAGGCTGAATTGCGGCAGCACGGGCTTGAAGGAGCCTTCGCTGAATTCTACGCCGTGCGAAGCGACGCGCGGATTGCGGATCAGGCTCTTAGGCGCCATCAGCACGAGCGGACGGGCATGCTCCGTGCCGAGGATCGACGCCTGCTTGCGGAGCAGGTGGAAATATTGCGCGGACGAGGTCAAGTTCGCGACCGTCCAGTTGTTGTCCGCCGATAGCTGCAGGAAGCGCTCCAATCTCGCGCTGGAATGCTCCGGCCCTTGGCCTTCGTACCCGTGCGGCAGCAGGATGACGATGCCCGACTTCTGCGACCACTTCGCGCGGCCGGCCGAAATGAACTGGTCGAAGATGACCTGCGCCACGTTGGCGAAATCGCCGTACTGCGCCTCCCAGATGACGAACGTCTCCGGCGCGAACACGTTGTAGCCGTATTCGAAGCCGAGAACGGCGGTCTCCGACAGCGGGCTGTTATGGACAGCGAAGGAGGCCTTCGCCTGCGGCAGCATGTGCAGCGGCGAAAATTTCTTGGCGTTGGCATAATCGTTCAGCATGATATGGCGATGCGCGAACGTGCCGCGCTCGGAATCCTGGCCGCTGAGCCTGATCGGGGTGCCGTCGGCCAGAATCGTCGCGAACGCCAGCGTCTCCGCATGCGCCCAGTCCACCTTCTCGCCGTCGCCAAGCGCCGTAGCCCTGCGCTGCAGAATGCGCTGCAGCTTGGAATATTCCGTGAAGCCTTCCGGACGGTTAAGCAGCTCGAGATTGATCTCGCGCAGCGTCTCGAGAGGAACCGCCGTGCGGGATTCCTCCGTCTCCGGAGCGATCTGCCCGTGCTCGGCGCGGACGTGCTGCTCGCCCTCCTTCGCTTTCATCGCGTCGTAAGCGGCTTGAAGCTTGCCGTTCGTGCGCTGGCGCAGCTCCTCGATCTGCTCGTCCGTAGCCGCCCTCGCTCCTTTAAGCTGCTCGGCGTAAAGCGTCGCCACCGTCGGATGATTGCGAACCTTCGCGTACATGAGCGGCTGCGTCACGTCCGGATCGTCCATTTCGTTGTGGCCGAAGCGGCGGTAGCCGATCAGGTCGATGACGAAGCCCTTGTTGAAGCGAAGCCGGTATTCGCAAGCGAGACGTACGGCCGCGAGACAAGCTTCCGGCTCGTCGGCGTTGACGTGGACGATCGGAAGGTCGAAGCCTTTGGCCAGGTCGCTCGCGTAGTGCGTCGAACGGGAATCGACGCTATTCGTCGTGAAGCCGAGACGGTTGTTGGCGATAATGTGAATCGTGCCGCCGTTGCGATAGCCCTGCAGCTTATTGAAGTTAAGCGTCTCGGCCACGATGCCTTCGCCGATGAACGCCGCGTCGCCGTGAATGCAGATCGTAACGGCTTTCGCCAAATCCTGCTCCGGCATGCCCGGCTTCGTCCGGTCCTCCTGCGCGGCGCGGGTGAAGCCCTCGACGACCGGATTGACGAATTCAAGATGGCTCGGGTTGTTCGCGAGCGTTAGGCGCGCGCGAACGGTTTCGCCTTCCTTCACGGCGCGGTCGGCGCCGAGGTGGTACTTCACGTCGCCCGTCCAGCCGTAGTTGATGCCCATGGAGCCTTCCGACGGGATCAGCTCTTTGTTCGGCGCGTGATGGAACTCGGAGAAAATTTTCTCGTACGGCTTGCCAAGAACATGCGTCAGCACGTTCAAACGGCCGCGATGCGCCATCCCCATGAGGATGTGGCTCGCCCCGTCATGCGCGACGGCGCGGACGATTTCGTCCAGTACCGGCACCAGCATGTCGACGCCTTCGATGGAGAAGCGCTTCTGCCCGACGAACGTGCGATGGAGGAAATTTTCGAAAAATTCGACTTCCATGAGCCGCTCAAGCAGCGCGGTGCGCTCCCTTGCCGACAGCGGCGCGGGGAAGGAGCCCGATTCCGCCTGCTTTTGCAGCCAGTTGCGTTCGTTCTCGTCATGGATATGGGTAAATTCATAAGCGGCGGAACGGGAATAAATTTCCCTCAGCCTTGCGATCGCGTCCCAGCCGTTGCTTACGGATGCAGGCGCGTTATCCCAAATAAGCGACGCCGGAATCGACGCCAGATCGGCCTGCGTAAGGCCGAAGGTTTCCGGTTCGAGCAGCTTCGTATCGGATGGCTGGCTTAAGCCGAGCGGATCGATATCCGCGGCTAAATGGCCGTATCTGCGAATGTTCAGCATAAGCTGATGCGCAGCCACGACCTTCTTCAACATATTCGAATCGATTGGACCCGGCGCGGCGGCTTCCGTCCTCCGCTCGCGCGATTGGACCGCCGTGCCTGCAGCCGCTCCAAGCTCCGCCGCAGGAGGTGCGCCGAACCGGACAAACAGTTCGCGCAGCGAAGTTTCGACCGATTCCGGCTCGGCCAGGAAACGTTCGTATTGCTCCTGCACATACCCAAGGTTGGGGCCGTAGTAGCTTTGCCAAGGCGAATAGTTTCGCTCATCATGGATGCTCATTGCAGAAAATTCCACCCTCTCTATTCATTGCAATCCTATTATTTTCTAAGGCGAACACGACCATACATGCCGCCGGCTTACATTTCCGCGATCGCAGGCGCTTCCGCTTGCTCCAGCCCGTGAAATATAAAAAATTATAATGAGAAACCGAATAATTTCTTATAGCGGAATGCAAAAAGAAGAAGCACAGCGCTGCGGAAATGGCACAGTTCTGTAACTTCTTCTTATTTTAGTACATCCAACGCTTGCCTTCCATAATCATCTTGGCATCGATTTCATCCATTTGAAGCATTGATTTCCGTTCTCGGGCGCAACTTCCGAGATCGATCGCGTTCCCTTCCTTCCTTTAAACAAGCCCGAACGCCTCCCGCAAAAACGCATACGCCTGAGACGTTTGGAATTCGCTAACCTCATGTCCCGAATACGGATAATCGTTGATCCGCTTCCCGGAACGAATCCGGTTATACACGGCGTACACGGTCTCTGGCAGGCAGACCGTATCCTTCCAGCCGACGGACATGAGGACGGGGGCCTCGATGCGCTCCGCCAGATTCAGCAGATCGAAATGCGCGATCGTTTCCATCACGGCGTTCAAGCGGTCCGGATAACGCTTGACGTAGGCTGCGATCTCGCTAAGCGAGCTGCCGGAATGAAGGACGCCGTGGTCCATGTGGCACATGTTCGGAATGTCGGCCACGACCGCGCCGACCTTCGGATTTAGCGCGGCCGCCAGCAAGGACAGCCCGCCTCCCTGGCTCGCGCCGACCGTCGCAATGCGCGAGGCGTCGATCTCCGGCTGCCGCGCCGCCGCATCGACGGCCCGCACGGCGTCCATCGTGATCGCCAGATAATAGCTGTTCTCGATGTCGGTAATGCCCCGCGATACCCAGCCCTTGACCGAGCCCGAAGACTCGGTCAGCAGGCTGCCGGTCTCGCCGCCTTGCCCGCGCGCGTCGACGGCGAGCACCGCGAAGCCTTGCAGCAGCCAGCCGGCATACCGCTCGGGATTTCCTCTGTCGCCGGTGTAGCCGGGGAACGTCACGACGCACGGCTTCTGACCCCCGTCCTCTCCGAAGAAATCGGGGATCAGCAGCCAGCAGCGGATCGGCGTATCGTCATGGCCGGCGAACGTCAGCCTCTCCGCGCGGACGGACTTGAACGGCGTCGCCGCGGGCTCCCTTCTCACGTCGAGCGGCTTGCGCCCGTGCTTCTCCAGCGCGCCGCTCCAAAACAGGTCCAGCTTGTCCTTGTCGATCGTCGCGGGCGGATTGCAGGCAAGCAATTCGTTTCTTCTTCGATCCGTTGCATACACGGTTTCCATTCCTCATTTCGTTTGGCTTCCTATTCCGATTTTCTTCGATAACGGCGTGACCGATTCCTGCTTGTCCGCGGCACGGGCGGAAGATTGTGTCAATCGTGCCCGTTCTTTCATTTGCGGACTGCCCGGTCCGAATGCTACAATAAGCAATGAATTTGCAAAGGTTTGGAGGATTAGAAAAAATGGTGTTTTTTATCAGACTTCGTTTCCCGGCTTTGAACAAGTAATTTCATACGTTCAAAGGCTCTGCTCGCGAATCGCGAAGTAAGGCAAACGGGATCGGTCTGCCCATTTTTCATCCTCTGGTTTTCGGCGATAGACGATTCTCGGCTTCATTCCGGCCCCTGAAGGGCCGCGGGATGGAGCTGTTTCCTTTTCCTTCGGATCGCGGGCAATCGGCCCGTGTTTTTTAAGTCCGAAGGGAGAAACGACATGTCCGATAAAAAAATGAACGAACGCCTTCCGCTGGAGCGCGCAACCTTCTACAAGTGCCCGCATTGCGGGGACGCGATGGAGGCGGCCGATGATTCCAGCCTGAAATGCGTCCGCAAACGCCATAGCTTCGACAAGGCGAAGCACGGCTACTACAACCTGATGCCTCGTCCTGCAAGCAGCCCCTACAAAAAACAATTGTTCGACGCCCGGCACCGCGCGATCGCCTGCGGCAGCCTGTACGCGCCCGTACACGCGGCGATCGCGGGCGCGATCGAGCGGCATGCCGGCTCCGATGCGGTTACGATCCTGGACGCCGGCTGCGGCGAAGGGTCGCATCTTCATCGAATCCGCGGCATGTGCAAGGGCAAGGAAATAACGGGAATCGGGCTCGATATCGCGAAGGATGGCATTGCCATGGCGGCCAAACGGTACAATAACGCGGCCTGGATCGTTGGCGATCTCGCCCAGGCGCCGTTGCAGGACAAGACGGCCGACGTCATCCTTACGATGCTGTCCCCTTCCAACTACGCGGAGTTCAAAAGGCTGTTAAAGGAGCGCGGCCTCGTCATTAAAGCAATACCCCGTCCCGGTTATTTGGTCGAGCTGCGGGAAGCGCTGTACGGCAATAGCGCGAACGAGCCCCCTGGAAACGATCGGGGGGCGGCGCTCTTCATGGAGCATTTCCGTTTGCTTGAGTCGTACCCGTTAACCTATGTTAACAAGCTAAGCGGGCAGATGCTTCGCGACGTTGCCGCGATGACGCCGCTGGCCTGGTCGGCGGACCGCGAGGCGATCGACGCGTTCGCGGACCGGGAATCCGCGGAGATCACGATCGACCTGGAAATCTTAGTCGGACGACAATAAGCGGACAGACGGCAGCTTCAAGATGCGTTTGCGTCCCGAAGCTGCCGATTTTCGCGTTTATACCGTTTTTCTCAGCCTTGCTTATCCCGTACGATCAGTTCGACCAGCGTCCGCACCATTACGCCGGTTGCCCCCTTCGGCTCCCAGCCTCTGCCCGACTCCAGCCAAGCCGTCCCTCCTATATCCAAATGCACCCAAGGCAGCCCCTCGGCAAAATGGCCGATAAACAGTCCGCCGGTAATCGCCCCGGCGTATCTCCCGCCTCCGTTCTTCAGATCGGCCGCGCCACTCCTCAGCTGCTTCTTGAACTCCGGATACGCCGGCAGCTGCCAGATCCGCTCGCCGGCCCGTTCCGAGGCGCTTAGCACCTGCCCGAGCAAGCCTTCGTCATTCGTAACCGCGCCCGTCGCCTCGGCACCGAGCGCCGCCATCACGTTGCCGGTCAGCGTGGCGACGTCGACCAGCTTCGTCGCGCCTCTCGTGATCGCCGTCGTCAATCCGTCCGCCAGGACAAGCCGGCCTTCCGCGTCCGTATTGACGATCTCGACCGTATGGCCGCTCATCATGCGGAGCACGTCGCCCGGCTTGAACGCACGGTCGGACGGCATATTTTCCGCGGTCGGCACGACCGCGATCACGTTGACGGACGGCTTCAGCTCGGCGATGACGCGGATCGCGCCAAGCACCGCCGCCGCGCCGCCCATATCCGAAATCATCTCCTCCATGCCGGCCGCCCGCTTCAGGGAGATGCCGCCGGTATCGAACGTTATCCCTTTGCCGATCAGTCCCCACGCTTCGTCGCTATTCTCGTCGCCTTTGTAATGGATGACGATCATCCGCGGCGGGTTAATGCTGCCTTGGCCAACGGCGAGCAGTCCCCCCATCCGCTGATCGGCGGCACTCCACTCGTCGATCACTTCGATCTCGAGATCGTGCTCGCGGGCAAGCTCCTCCGCGTGGAACGCGAGCCGCTCCGGCGTAAGGTCGTTGCCCGGCAGGTTCGTCAGATCGCGCGCGTAGCCCACGCCCTCCGCCCGCAGCTTGCCGGACGCGATTCCCCGCTCCCACAAGGCCGCGTCCGAAGCCGCTCCCGCAGCGCCCTGCGGAACGAACGCGACGTCCCGCAGCGCGAACCGCTCGCTCGGCTCGCGCTTCAGCGACTGACGCGTATGCAGCGCGAGCAGCATGCCTTCGGTCAGCGCAGCTGCTGCCCGCTCAACGCCGATCGCGGCGGCCGCCTCCAGCAGCGAATCGGGCAGCAGCACCTGGATGACGGCCGCCTTCAGCTTCTTCGCCGCATTCGCCGCCGATGCGGCCGCAAGGCGCAGCCCCGTCGCGCCGCCTTCCGCGTCGAAGCCGGCGAATACGATATGCGGCGCGGGGTAGAGACCGAGCGTCGGGATAATTTCGGTCTGCTCCGCCTCCGCCTTGAACAAGCCTTTGGCGTGCAACCCCCGGATCGCTTCGTCGATCTGGGGCTGCACGATCGGATTGGCTGCGCCTTCCCGCTTGGAGAGCTCCTCCTTGCCGATGAACCGGATAACCGCGTCGGCGGCCGCTTGATCGGCGCTTCTCGCGCCGTATGTGAATGTCGCACTCATAGGATTCAACCTCGCTTCCGATAGGGATGAACTTCAATTGGTGCGGATTGCTAATAAATAAAAGAGACTGCCAAAGCCGAATTGGCTTTGCAGTCTTAACGATGCGTATTCATTCGGCCAGAGGCAAATAAATGATAAACTCCGTCCCGATGCCCGCCTGGCTATCCACGCGAATCGTGCCGTTATGGTTGCGGACGATCCGGTAGCTGACGGACAAGCCGAGCCCCGTTCCCTCCTGCTTCGTCGTGAAGAACGGATCGAACAGCCGGTTCATCGTCGCCTTGTCCATGCCCTTGCCGTTATCCCGAATGACGATCTCGGCGAACAAGCCGTCGCTGCGCGTAATGATTTCGATCAGCCCTCTTCGGTCGCCCTGCACTTCCTCGATCGCGTCGAGCGAGTTCTTGACGATGTTCAGGATGACCTGCTTGACCTGCTTCACATCGATCGAGACGACGTTGTCCGAGCTGTAAAACTCCGCCTTGATCTCGCAATTGCGCATGAGCGCTTCACTCTCGGTAAGCAGAACGACTTCCTTGATCAGGTGGTCGATCGGGATCAACTGCTTCATCGGCGCCGACGGCTTCGACGAATTCAGAAATTCGTAGATGATATCGTTGGCCCGGTCGATCTCCGTCAAGATGATCCGCGCGTATTCCTCCTTGCCGACCTCGAGCAAATAAGGCCTGAGCAATTGAATAAAACCGCGAATGCTCGTGAGCGGATTGCGGATCTCGTGAGCAATGGCGGCAGCTATTTTGCCGAGCATCGCCAGCTTGTCGTTCTGCAGGGCGGTTTGCTCGATTTGTTTGTATTCCGATACGTCCTTCACGCTGAATAAAAAATCGCCGTCCAATTGATCGCCGTATGTAACCGTTACCAGAAGATGCTTGCCGTCTTTGTGCTGGAACTCATAGTACCGGCTGTGTCTTAAAAACATTTCCTTATAGAGGCGAAGAACGGTCCGTTTCGTGCTGCTTGCCAGCTGCGGATGTCTCAAAATTTCCCGAATGTTGCAGCCGATCAACGTTTTGCGGGGGATGTCCAGCAGCTTGGCCATCTGCACGTTAATAAACGATAATATTCCGTCGCTGTCAAACAAAGCGATACCGCTGTCCATGTGCTGCAATACATTTTCGTACTTATTTTTGACCATTTCGAAGGAGCGGTTGGAACGAAACAGCATTTCTCGCATTTCGGTGAACTTCTGCTCGGAGGACTGCTCGGGCTGCAGCCTGAACCTGCAGGCTACCATGATTTCCATCAGAAAAACGAAGGAGCGGTTATACAGCCGCAGCGCTTCGTCGGAATCGACATTCGCCACCAGGGACTGGATGCACTCCTCGTGTACCGCGATTATTTCTTCCGGATTAATACCGTAAAACTCCTTTCCCAGCTCGTTGGCATGGAACAAGGACGCTTCCTTTCCACTTCGAATATACTCGGCAAGCGCCGGGAAATAGCGCTTTCGAATGGCATGCATCATGTACTCCTCCCCGGCAACATCTATGAACATCGGTAACAGCTAATACTAATGATAGGGGGAGTTTACAATCGCTGTCAATCGGAAATACTGTCGAAATTTGTGCCGCGGATAGGCTTATAGACACCCCGGCGTCCAATCAGGACTACAGGCCCCCCGTTCAAAGATCGATTAGAATCCGCTTCTCTCTCCTATAGGCTAGAGTCCATCGGCCCTAATTTGTTAATCTCTCCAATCGTTCCGGCTGTCACGGTCGCGGTTGCGGACGGTATTCCTGTCATTATCTCTCTTATCGTCCCGATCGTCGTCGTTATCGTCGTCATCCCGGTCGTTGCTGCGACTATCGTTGCCCCGGCCTTCGCCGTCGTCGTCGTTCCGGTCTTTCCCGTTATCGCGATTGTCGTCGTCCTTCCGGTCGTTCCACTTATCGCGGCGATCGTCATCGTCATTGTTATCATCGTTATCGTCATTGTCGTCGTTGTCGTCGTCTTTCCTGCCATTCTTCTTATCGTCGTTCTTCTTATCGTCGTTCTTCTTATCGTCGTTCTTCTTATCGTCGTTCTTCTTATCGTCGTCCTTGTCGTCGTCCCACTTATCCCACTTGTTCCACCACGACGTTTTGCCGCCCTGGTTGCTCGGCTTCCCGGTCTTGTCCGGCTTCTCAGCGGGCTTGTCGGTCTTCTCCGGCTTCGAGACGCTCGCCGGCTTATTGCTCGGCTTCGGCGTCGCCGTCGGCTTTGCCTTGGCGGGTGCCTCCTGCGCTTTCGCCTCTTGCTCGATCGCAACGAGCTCCTTCAGCTTTTTCTTGCTCGTATCCTCGGCATTGGCAATGATGGCCCCGACTCCGCCGATCGGCTCGGTTACTTTGTCGATCGATTGATTTTTCATTTGCTCGAGCTCAAGCGCATAGCCTTCTTCCTTTGCCATAAGGTACAGCGCCATCTTTCCGGAGGAAATGCCATTCGCCGCCGCCGCGTCGCGAACCTCGTTCGGCACGGCAAGCGTCGTGACGCTCGCGCCGACCGCCTCCGCGATCATCGCGTCCAGCAGCTCGCGAAGCGCTTGATCGACTTTATCCGTCAACAACGACTCGAAATCGAGCTTAAGCTTCGACCGGTCTCCGACCAGCACGCTCGTCAAGATGATGTCCTTATTCGGGGTATCCAAATAATGAGAGCCGCGGGCCCGCTCCAATATCGCAGCGGCGATCGTTTCCGCGCCGACTCCTTTGAAGACTAAGCCTTCGATAATTTTTTTGCCGTCCTCGTTCAATGCGCGCAGCTCGCGCGTCTTCCCTTCGCCGTCCACGCCGATTTCGACGCTCGGGTTAATATCCATGCTCAAATAAGCGACGACGGGATGGACGTCGCGTACGGCAAACAGAAGCGCCGGAAGCAGCACAATGAGCAGCGCGGCGGCGGCAGCATAGCCGTATAGCGGCTTAAAGGCTCGCCTAGGAAGCTTATACTCCTCTTCAAAAACAATCTCTTCGCCAACTTTCGGCATATCGGAAATAGGAGCGCGCAAAAATTGGCCGTCCGCTGTCATGACGACAGCATGCTGCTTATGTATGCTCATAACGACTCCACTCTTCATTTGCTTGCCTCCCGGTTCATTTCAAATTGATCGGCGGATATGCTTAAATAATCGTGCATGAACGGGTAACTCCCCGATATGACCAGCGACATCGCGATAATGTATTTCCGGTTGCGCTCGATCGTCTTGCGGGATACGCCGCATAATTCGGTCAGCTCCTTCACCGACAGCTTCCCCGACAGCCTTAACGCTTCGAGCATGCCGGGATGGCAGACGAGCGTCCGCGCGATTCCGATCAGCAGCTTCCGGGAATCGGTATGCTTCGGCGAAAGCTCCACAAGCTCCGCGAACGTGATGCCGAACTTCTCAAGCTCCCGATTCAGCTCGCCGATCTCGCCCCGCCTCTCGTCCTCCGTCCGCCTGACGTCGTAAGCCGACATGGCCTGCTTCGTCTCTACGGAATTATACTGCGGCTGCTCCTCGTCCTCGGAGTCGAACATGCTGTAGGGCACGACCTGCGCATGCCTTTGCTCTTTTCGGACATGGTCAATAAGCCGACGGCGTATGACGGTTTCCGCAAATCCGAGGAAAGATTTGCCGGCGTGGCTGGCGAATTGGTTGATCGCCTCGTTAAAGGCCAGCAGCGCCACGCTGAATTCATCGTCCCTGGTCGGATCGATGTACCGTTTGCAAAATCGACTTGTTACTTTTAATATATAAGGCTTGTAGTCCGCTATGAATCGCTCTCGCAGCAATTCGTCGCCTTGACGTATTCGGGCAACCCATTGTTCGGGAGCAAGCGTCTGCCCGCTCTCCTCGGCTTCTGCGCTAACCGGTTTCCGCAGCAAGCGTTTGAACAATACAAGTAACAACCGCTCCACCTCACTACTAGTAGGATTCGTTATTGTCTAATCGGTTTAGGGGGTAGTCGAAAATAAAGATTAAAAAAATTAAAAGCCTCCGAAGAGGAGGCTCGCATTATCGTTTCCATGAATTAAACGGAAGTCCGGCGCTGCCGCAGCTTATTCCTTCTGCCGTTGAGCATGCCGAGACGTTTCTTCAATACCAGCTGCCATTCCGTATCCTCGATCCGCTTCGCGAAGCTGAGCAAATCAAGCGCCATGTCGATCTGACTGTGAACGACGTCCACAGGATCCTCACTCTCATGATTGACGCAATTTTCAAGCAGCGATTTTTCGTCGACCTCCACGAACTCCCGGAAATCCACCTCCGAGGCTCCGTCCCCATGCGCATATTCGGCTAATATTTCATATTCGTTCTCGATCTGATAATGAATGTCCACGCGATGGCATACCGGGCAAAATAAAATCGGCACGTTATGGATGTGCGTACGGAAATGCTTCAGCGTGCCGCTCGTTCCGATCATGCTAGCTCCACAGCAAAAACTCATTGGCGGACCCTCCTTAAAGTTTGCGAATGCAAACTTAACTTCGAAAGCATACGCTTGATGTTTGCAAATGCAAACTTGGCTTCGAAAGCAGGCTAAGTACACCTTATTCGACTCGAACGGCTAAAATTCCTGCTTGCGCGCCCGAATTCGGAAAGGTAAAAAAACCCGTGCCGCTGACCGGCACGGGTTTGTTATCGGATCGATCCGATAATGGCTTATTTCGCAACCAGGTGCTGTTGACCCGGTTTCCAGTTAATCGGGCAAAGTCCGCCGGATTGCAGAGCTTGCAATACGCGAAGCGTTTCTTCGACGCTGCGGCCGACGTTGTTGTGGTTAACGACTTGGTATTGGATTTCGCCTTCCGGATTGATGATGAACAGGCCGCGAAGCGCGATGCCTTCTTCTTCGATCAGGACGCCGTAGTCGCGCGCAACGCTCTTCGTGATGTCCGCGGCAAGAGGGAATTCCAGTTGGCCGAGGCCGTTGTCGTTCACAGGCGTGTTGATCCATGCGCGGTGGCTGTGCTTGCTGTCTACGCTGACGCCGAGAATTTCGGTATCCAGCTTCTTGAACTCCGCCGCAGCGGCGCTAAGTGCCGTAATTTCCGTAGGACATACGAAAGTGAAATCAAGCGGGTAGAAGAACAATACGAGCCATTTGCCTTTGTAATCGGAAAGGGAAGCCGTTCCGAAATCTTGACCGTTTCCTGTTGCTGTTTCCATTGTGAAATCCGGGGCCGGGCGGCCTACCAAACGTTCTGCCATAATCGAAAACCTCCTTGACCTATCCGTCAGATTTATTGTTTATGCCACTTCAATTATGTGTGACTTACCTAGTAAATAGTATCACTAGTCTATAATGAAGTCAATATTATAATCGATATTTTTTTGTAATTATTATAATCTGGAACTTATTTGCGGATAGCGGCCACGATCAGGTCGCCCATCGCCGTCGTTCCGATCGCCTTGCTCTTATCGACGGCGATGTCGCCTGTCCGGTGACCCGCGTCAAGCACTTCCTTGACCGCGGTCTCGATGGCGGCGGCTGCGTCGTGATAACCGAACGTAAGGCGGAACATGAGCGCGACCGACAAAATCGTCGCGATCGGGTTCGAGATGCCTTGGCCGGCGATGTCTGGCGCGGAGCCATGCACCGGCTCGTACAGGCCGAAGCTGCCTTCGCCCAGCGATGCGGAGGAGAGCATGCCGATCGATCCCGTGAGCATCGCGGCCTCGTCGCTCAGAATATCGCCGAACATATTCTCCGTCACGATGACGTCGAAGCTCGACGGACGGCGCAGCAATTGCATCGCGCAGTTGTCGACGAGCACGTGCTCCAGCTCGACCTCGGGGTATTCCGGCGCGATCCGGTTGACCACTTCTCGCCATAGGCGGGACGTTTCCAGCACGTTCGCTTTGTCGACGGAAGCGAGGCGCTTGCCGCGCGTCATCGCGATATCGAACGCTTGACGGACGATACGCTCCACTTCCTTGACGTTGTATACGCAAGTATCGACCGCTTCTTGTCCGTCCGCGCCTTCGCGGCGGAACTTCTCGCCGAAGTAGATGCCGCCCGTCAGCTCGCGGACGACGATCAGGTCGGTGCCTTCAAGCACTTCCGGCTTCAGCGTGGAAGCGTCCTTCAAGCAATCGAACACGGTAGCCGGACGGATGTTCGAGAACAGGCCGAGCTCCTTGCGAATGCCGAGCAAGCCCGTCTCCGGACGAAGCTCCTTCGGATTGTTGTCCCATTTCGGTCCGCCGACCGCTCCGAGCAGCACCGCGTCGGCGCGCTTGCACAGCTCGAGCGTCTCCTGCGGCAGCGGCGTTCCCTTCTCGTCGATGGCGATGCCGCCGAACAGGCCGTGCTCCGTTTCAAAGCGGTAGCCGAACACTTCTTCGGTTTTTTTAAGTACTTTAAGCGCTTCGCCTACAACTTCCGGACCGATTCCGTCGCCGGCGATTACTGCGATTTTTTTCACGTCTGACATAATAAACGTCACAACTCCTCTTCATTCTCAATCTATTATCATTTGTACCATAAAACCGCCTTGATTACAAAGATATAAAATCTATTGGCTCTATAGACGGCGTCTATAGAGCCGATAGATTTCAGCCAGGCTTTATTTATGCGAGGCGGCGATCAAGAAGCATATGAAGTCGATGCGTGCGAAGCTGGAAGCGTCGAACCGGACGCGTCTGCTGAAGAAGCTGCTAGCGTGAGCGCTGCTCGAGTAAGCCCGCAGGCGGCAGAGGTCTACGGACGGCGCTGCACGGGCCTGCGCTTCCGGGCGAGCAGCCCGCCGGCAATCGCGCCCCCGATCGGCAGCACGTTGGCCAAAATCGCGATAAAGGCGATCGGGACCTGATCGACAAGCTGCAAGGTGATTCTTACGATCAATTCGTATAGAACGAAGCCTCCGATCAAGCCTCCGATAATAGACAAAAGCATAACAAACGCTCTTTTCACTTTGGCATCCTCCCTGTCATTCGTTTCCCTTGCTAATCCGGCAAATTGCCCGACTTGGTGCCGACCCGGTACGGCGTCGTTACGCCTTCGTAATTGACCATCATCGTCATGCCGACGAAAGCATGGCCGAG
Organism: Paenibacillus arenilitoris; assembly: GCF_014705655.1. GTDB lineage: Bacteria > Bacillota > Bacilli > Paenibacillales > Paenibacillaceae > Pristimantibacillus > Pristimantibacillus arenilitoris. Next base: position 165,360 of record NZ_JACXIY010000003.1, read on the forward strand.
GTTGTGACAGTGCTCCATCCATAGTCCCGGATTATCCGCCTTGAACGCGATCTCGTAGACGTCGCCTTCGAACAGCATGACGCTGTCCGCGTAGATCGGGCTGCCGGTCAGCGGCTTGTCGTTTTTGGACAAAATTTTGAACAGGTGACCGTGGAGATGCATCGGATGCTCATCCCCTCCCACCAGATGCTCGAACCGGACTTTGATCCATTCCCCTTCCTTGACGATGAGCGGCGGAACTTGATGGCCGCTATTTCCGTTAATGTTGACGGGGCCGAGCTTCAGCGTATAGGTACGGTCAAAGTTCATGTCGGGCGTGATTCCGTCGTCCTTCGGCTTGCCGTACGCAGTGAAATCGAAGACGGGGGCGTCCTTGGCAAGCTTCTCCGGCTCCACGCCTTCCCCGAGCGTCACGCTCCACTTCTCTTCTTGCTTGCTGTAAATCCGCACTTTGCCGGACGCCGGCATCGTGAAGAGCAGATCGTACCGCTGACCGCCCCCAATGCCGACCCACTGGCCTTCGAGCAGGCCTGGACGGTTCAAGTCCTGACCGTCCATCGAGACGACCCGGAACGGGGCGCCCGCAACGCCCATCCACTGCACGCGATTGTACGCGTTGATCAGCCTCAGCCGCACCGTCTCGCCCGGCTCGGCGTCAAGCGCAAGCCCCCCGGCCCTGCCGTTCGTCAGCACGTGCCTGTCTTCGAGCTTCTGAAGCGTAACCGCGTAATCGCGGTCATACGAGAAGGCGGAAGCTTTCGGCTCCACGATCAAGCGGCCCATCAGCCCCTTCTGCGCCTGCTGGGAGCTCCGCTGATGCGAATGGTACCAATACGTACCCGAATGCTTCGCGATGAATTCGTACGTAAACGATTCGCCCGGCCATACCGCATCCTGCGTCACGCCCGCAACGCCGTCCTGCGAGCAGGGAAGAACGACGCCGTGCCAATGGATCGTGACCCCTCGCAATACGTCCCGGTTCGTCAGCTTGACGACGACGCGGTCGCCTTCCTGCACGCGCAGCTCGGGTCCCGGCGTCAAGCCGTTGTACGTCCAAGCCTCCACCTTCTTGCCGTTGTTTAATTCGATCTCCGTGACGGCCGCCGTCAGCTCGAACCGCTTGACCGGCGCGTTCGAAGGCGCTTCGGTCATTTCCGCGCAGGACGCTGCGACCGCCGGCGAACCAGCGCCTGCCCCCTGCACATGCCCGGCATGGCCGCTCATGTCGGCCATATTTATTTCTTCCGGCTGCTTCATGCTGATCGTCGAGCCGCAAGCCGCGGCGACCGTCACAAGCAGCACGATGATGATAAGCACGGTTATGCTGTTGAACGCTTTGTTCGGATGATGAATCATCTCTCTCTTCCTTCCCTTGCCTCTCAGCTTCCGAAAGCTTACCATGCTCATGTTGCGAACTTGTGACGATCGTTTGCGGTTCGGATGAAGTTTCGGACGCACAAAAAAAAGGGCTGCTCCGCAAGTAGAATCAACTACTTTCGGAACAACCCTTATCGTGAGCCGTCGCTAGATCAAGCTCATTTTGTCGCGCCTGCTCGGCGACTTCCGCTTGTCGATCAAACGGTTAAGCGCGTCGATATAAGCGCGGGCGCTTGCTTCCAGGATATCCGTGCTTAGGCCGCGGCCTTGCGCGGACACTTCACCCTGCTTCAGCACCACGTGAACCTCGCCTTGCGCGTCCTTGCCCTGCGACACGGATTTGATCGAATAATCCTCGAGCTCCACGTTCTCCTGCGTCACCTTATCGACGGCGTTGTAGATCGCGTCGACGGAACCGTTGCCGATTGCCGCTTCCTGCGCGGTTCCGCCGTCCGCTTTGCGGATCCGGACAGACGCGCTCGGCGTCGACTGGTTGCCGTAATTCACCTGGATCGCCTCGAGCGTGAATACTTCCGGCGTATCGACCAGCTTCTCTTCGAGCATCGCGCGGAGATCCTCGTCGCTGACGTTTTTCTTGCGGTCCGCCAAATCCTTGAACTTCGCGAACGCTTCGTTCAGCGCTTCGTCCTCGAGCTCGTAGCCCAGATCGATCAGCTTCTCGCGGAAGGCGTGGCGGCCGGAATGCTTGCCGAGCACCAGCTTCGATTCCTTCAGGCCGATAACATCCGGCGAGATGATCTCGTACGTCGTCTTCTCCTTCAGCATGCCGTCCTGGTGAATGCCGGACTCGTGCGCGAACGCGTTCGCGCCGACGATCGCCTTGTTGCCCGGCACGACCATGCCCGTCAGCTTGCTGACGAGGCGGCTCGTCTTCGCGATTTCCTTCAGGTTCAGCGTCGTTTGAGCGCCGAAGTAGTCAGGGCGGGTCGCAAGCGCCATCGCCACTTCCTCGATCGCCGTGTTGCCCGCGCGCTCGCCGATTCCGTTGATCGTGCCTTCGACCTGATCGGCCCCGTTCAAAATCGCGGCCAGCGCGTTGGCCGTCGCCATGCCGAGATCGTCATGGCAATGCGCGCTCAGCTGAATCGTCTCGATGTTCGGCACGTTCTCCTTCAACGTCTTGAAGATATTGCCGAATTCCTGCGGATTCATATAGCCGACCGTGTCCGGAATATTGACGACCGTCGCGCCCGCTTTGATCGCCATGTCCGTTACCTGGCACAGGAAGTCCAGCTCCGTGCGTCCTGCGTCCTCGGGCGAAAATTCGATTTTGTCAAAATATTGCTTCGCGTATCGAATCGCGCGCTCCGCCGTCTCGAGCACCTGCTCCTTCTCCATCCGCAGCTTATGCTTGCGGTGGATCGGGCTCGTCGCCAGGAACAAATGAATGCACGGATCCTGCGCGCCTTGCAGCGCCTCGCGAACTGCGTCGATGTCCTGCTCGCGCGAGCGGGACAAGCCGATGATCGTCGCGTTCTTCACCGCGCGGGCCACCGCGTTGACCGCCGCTAAGTCGCCGGGCGACGCAGCCGGGAAGCCTGCCTCGATGCGGTCCACGCCAAGCTTCTCCAGCTGAAGGGCGATTTCCACCTTTTCCTTCGTGTTCAGGTTCACGCCCGGTGATTGCTCGCCGTCACGAAGCGTCGTGTCGAAAATGTAAATTTTCCGCATTTGTGCCATCCACCTCCGTGAACACAATCATCCCGGCACGCCATGGAGCGCAGCTTGCGGGCATTGCCGCCCTTAAGTCCTGCGTCCCCCGCGAACCGGGATCATCGTTCTTTTAGAAAACTATTACGCTGTCGGGATCTTTATTACTTCTTGATCCAGTGCATCAATTCGCGCAGCTGCGCGCCCGTTTGCTCGATCGGATGAGCGGCCTCGTTGCGGCGCGTTGCCGTCAGCATCGCGCGGTTCGATTGGTTCTCCAAGATGAAGTCGCGGGCAAAACGGCCGGATTGGATGTCTTCCAGAACGCGCTTCATCTCTTTCTTCGTTTCTTCGGTCACGATGCGCGGACCCGTTACGTAGTCGCCGTATTCCGCCGTGTTGGAAATGGAATCGCGCATCGTCGCAAGTCCGCCCTCGTACATCAGGTCGACGATCAGCTTCAGCTCGTGCAAGCACTCGAAGTAAGCCATTTCCGGGGCGTAGCCGGCTTCCACGAGCGTCTCGAAGCCCGCTTTGACCAGGGCGGAAGTACCGCCGCAAAGTACGGCTTGCTCGCCGAACAGGTCGGTTTCCGTTTCTTCCTTGAAGGACGTTTCGATGACGCCAGCGCGCGTGCAGCCGATTCCTTTGGCATAAGCAAGTCCGATTGCTTTCGCGTTGCCGGTAGCGTCTTGGTGAATCGCGATCAGGCCCGGTACGCCGAAGCCCTCTTGGTACGTACGGCGAACCATGTGGCCCGGGGACTTCGGAGCGACCAGGAATACGTCCATGTCGGCGCTAGGCACGATTTGACCGTAGTGAATGTTGAAGCCGTGGGAGAACATGAGCGCTGCGCCTTTTTTCAGGTTCGGCGCGATTTCTTCCGCGTATACTCTTGCTTGCGTTTCGTCGGGAAGCAAAATTTGAACGACGTCCGCCACTTTCGTCGCTTCCGCAACCGTAAGCACTTCGAAGCCGTCTTTTTTCGCTACGTCCGCGGATTTGCCGGGACGAAGGCCGATAACGACTTTCAGGCCGCTGTCGCGAAGGTTTTGCGCTTGCGCGTGACCTTGGCTGCCGTAACCGATAACCGCGATTGTTTTTCCTTGAAGCACGCTTTGGTCAGCGTCTTTTTCATAATACAGTGTAACTGCCATGATAATGATTGCCTCCTTTAATTTAACCCTTTTGAACGGGTGTTTAAGCAGAGAACGGCGCATAGGCTTGCGTTCGGTTCTCCCCTTAAACTCCCGCTCAAAGCGGGACGATATTAGGTATTGCCGGACAAAACGAAACCGGGCCGGCGTTACTTCGCGTTGCCTCGGATCATCGCGGTTACGCCGGTACGGGAAAGCTCGCGAATGCCGTACGGCTTCAGCAGCTCGACCATCGCGTCGATCTTCTCCGTGTCCCCGACGACTTGTACCATAAGCGAATGAGTGCCGATGTCGACGACGGCCGCGCGGAACGTCTCGACGACGCCGAGAATTTCCGGACGCGCGGAAGGCTCCGCGCTGACTTTGATCAGCGCGAGCTCGCGCGCGACCATCGGATTCGAGCTGAGATCGATGACTTTGATAACGTCGATCAGCTTGTACAGCTGCTTCGTGACCTGCTCGAGCGTATGGTCGTCGCCCGACGTAACGATGACCATACGCGACAAGCCGGCTTCCTCGCTCGTTCCAACGGTAATGCTCTCGATATTGAAGCCGCGGCGTCCGAACAAGCCGGATACGCGCTGCAGAACGCCGGGCTGATCGTTCACGATTACTGCGATCGTATGCTTTTTCATTCCGCATCCCCCATGATCATTTGGTCGATCGTGCTGCCCTGCGCTACCATCGGATACACGTTCTCGTCCCTGCGGACGACGAATTCGACGACGGCCGGACCCGGGTGGCGGAGCGCTTCTTCCCATACGGCGCGCGCGTCCTGCTTGTTCTCCGCGCGGAAGCCCTTCACGCCGTACGCTTCGGCGAGCTTGACGAAATCCGGGCTGCCGGCCAGGTCGATGTGGCTGAAACGGTTCTCATGGATGAGCTCCTGCCACTGGCGGACCATGCCGAGCACCTGGTTGTTCAGGATCACGACCTTGACCGGAATGTTGTTGATCGCGCAAATCGCAAGCTCCTGCGCGCACATTTGCATGCCGCCGTCGCCATTGATGGAGACGACCGTGCGGTCCGGGTTCGCCATCTGGGCGCCGATTGCCGACGGGAATCCGAAGCCCATCGTGCCGAGGCCGCCGGATGTAACCCAGGAGCGCGGCTTGTTGAATTTGTAATACTGCGCCGCCCACATCTGGTGCTGGCCGACGTCCGTCGTCACGATCGCGTCTCCGTTCGTCGTTTCGTGGATCATTTCCACAACCCACTGCGGCTTCAGCTCGACATCCGAATCGATGTAGCTGAACGGATATTGCGCCTTCGACGATTGAATGTGAGCTCTCCACGCATCGGCTTTGTCCGCGCGCTTCGCTTGCTTGTTCGCAAGCTGCAGCACCGTCTTGACGTCGCCCACGATCGGGATGTCCGTCGGGACGTTCTTGCCGATTTCCGCCGGATCGATGTCGATATGAACGATCTTCGCTAGCGGCGCGAAGCCGGACAGCTTGCCGGTTACGCGGTCGTCGAACCGGGCGCCGATGTTGATCAGAAGGTCGGCGGTTTGGATCGACCGGTTCGCCGTCACCGTACCGTGCATGCCCGGCATGCCGAGCCACAGGTCGTTGCCGCTCGGGAAGCCGCCGAGGCCCAGCAGCGTCGTCGTGATCGGAATCTCCGTCTTCGTAACGAATTCCAGCAGCTCTTCGTGGGCGCCGGAGTAGACAACGCCTCCGCCGGCCAGGATGATCGGACGCTCCGCTTCCTGGATCGCTTTGATCATCTTGTCGACCTGCAGCTTGTTAGGCGTCACGGTCGGGTTGTATCCGCGGAGGTTGACCTCGCTCACCGGCTTGAACAGCGTTTTGGCGGCGGATACGTCCTTCGGAATGTCGATCAGCACGGGTCCTTTCCGTCCGGAATTCGCGATGTGGAAAGCTTCGTGAATAATGCGCGGCAGATCCGCAACATCGCGCACCAAGTAGCTGTGCTTCGTGATCGGCATCGTAATGCCCGTAATGTCGGCCTCCTGGAAAGCGTCCGTTCCGATCAGGGACGACATGACGTTGCCCGTAATGACGACCAGCGGCACCGAATCCATATAGGCCGTCGCGATGCCCGTTACGAGATTGGTCGCACCGGGACCCGAAGTCGCGATGCATACCCCCACTTTGCCGCTGGCGCGCGCGTAGCCGTCGGCCGCGTGAATGGCGCCCTGCTCGTGGCGCGTAAGCAGGTGATTGAAATCGGGATTGCCGTGCATCGCGTCGTAAATGTACAATACCGCGCCGCCCGGATACCCGAATACGCAATCCACATCCTCAAGGAGCAGGCTGCGGAGCAAAATTTCCGAACCGGAGATCACTTCCGGCTTCGAGAGCTTTTCTTTTAATTCCTCTTTTGACTTTAACAGTGAACCTTGCGTTACCATCAGTCATCCTCCTCTCAAGCGTAAACGGCTGCCGCTTCGCGCGAACGTTCTTGAAATGCCGATATAAAACAAAAAACCTTCCGCCCCTCATGCTTCTGCCGAAGCTACGAGGGACGAAAGGTTGATCTTCCGTGGTACCACCCAAATTCGTTACGCATCTCTCGATGCATAACCTCCACAGGTAAGAACGCGTGCACAAGACGTTCTACCATTGGCACTGTAACGCTTGCCCTGCGATTCCCCCTAATACGCGGCGGCTTGCCGCTTTTCAAGGGAACAGCTCCGAGGTGAGCTCGTAGAAAAGGGATTTTGGCGACAGTTGCAGCTAATCTGTCCGCTCTCTGAGCAAAAGAGCCCTTAGCACTTCGTCCTCATCATTGCCGATTGTATATTTACCACATGCTACAATTACCGGTACGTGGTAGATAAGACTTTCTTTATTATATGCCGATAATCCACGTACGTCAAGAAGCATATCCGCCCCCAATTGCATTTTGTATTCCGGCGCATTTCGGCCCCGCGGCACATATACTAGTTTAGCCCCTGCCGGGGAATATCATGCGGCGCCGCGTCATTCGCGTGCGGGGCCGCCGGAACGGATGGATGCGCATGATTCGAACCTACGACCCCCGCCGGGACGAAGCCGAGCTTGTCCGCCTTATACGCACCGAGCTCATCCCCTTGTCGCACAGCGTTCATCAGCTCGATGCCCAAGTCGTCCGCGAGCTGCCGAGACGCTTCAGAAGCGGCGTTACTTATGTAGCCAGCTTGTCCTCAAAGAGCCCTCCGGTCGGCTTTATCCATTTTGAGATCATGGGCGACGTGTTGTATCTCGACATGATGGTCACGCATCCCGATCACCGCAATCGCGGCTGGGGAAAAAAGTTGATGGCTTGCAGCGAAGCCTACGGCAAAGCGCGGCTCTGCAGCGTCGCCCGGTTGTTCGTCGATCAAATAAATACCAAAGCTCATCACCTCTACGCTAAGCTTGGTTATGAAACCGTCCGCTATCATCCCGGGCTTCGCTGCTATGAGCTGCTTAAGCCGCTAACCTAACCGCCATGCGCCATGGCGCGGTCAATAAAAACCGTTATACCCTTTACCGTAGCCGTACGGTTGGCATCCGCAGCCGCCATAGCCCGGTCCCGGACCATAACCGCCGCCGAATCCCCCTCCGTAGCCGCCGCCCCAGAGCGGCAGCGTGCCGATCGCGAGAAGATCGAATAAAACAAGCGGCAGTATGGCTCTCGTTTGCACGAGCTTGCCATTGTCCTCTACAAGAGGAGCAACGATCAGTTTATCATCATGAACCCGTACAAGCTTGCCGGTTACGATCGATCCGTCCTCGCGTACCGCGTAAATGGATTTGCCGATTAGTTTCCTTACCTCCTGTTTGGAAACGTTACGCATGCGAAATCCCTCCTTTTCCCGTTGTTCTTCAGCATATTCGGGAAGAGCCGCGGCAGCCTGTTTGTTTGTCCTCTTCATGGCCGAAATGTGCGCAAAAAAAGGCTGCCGTCCGTCTTCATGGGAAGACGGAGCGGACAGCCCTTTATCGTCGTAACGCCTAGGCGTTAATTTTTTGTTTGGCGATGCCGGCCAGCGAGTTGAACGATGCGATATCGTTAACGGCCAGGTCGGCGAGCATCTTGCGGTTCACTTGCACGCCCGCAAGCTTGAGGCCGTGCATGAATTTGTTGTACGAAAGGCCGTTCGTGCGCGCGGCTGCGTTAATACGAACGATCCACAGTCTGCGGATGTCGCGTTTTTTGTTGCGGCGGTCGCGGTACGCATACATCAGGGACTTGCCTACTTGCTCCTTCGCCGTTTTAAATAAACGGTGTTTCGAACCGAAATAACCTTTTGCGAGTTTTAGAATTCTTTTGCGACGACGAGTGCGGACAAATCCGCCTTTGACTCTTGCCATGAGTGGAAACCTCCTGTAGGTTGAATTTGCTTATTTCAAATCGGGCTAATTATTTCAGGTTGGACAGACCTTGCTGCAAGCGGCGAACGTCGCCTGCCGCCATAAGCGGCTGTCCCGCGAGAACGCGTTTTTGACGGCCGGATTTGTGCGAAAGCAGGTGGTTGCGGTAAGCTTTGTAACGTTTTACTTTACCCGTTCCGGTAATTTTGAAGCGGTCTTTCAGACTGCTGTGAGTTTTCATCTTAGGCATAGCTGTTATCCTCCTTAGTAGTCGTTGTCAGCTTCTAGCTGCTCGATTTGGGTGCCAAAATCATAATCATGCTCCGGCCTTCCAGCTTCGGAGCGCGTTCTACGCTGCATATTTCGGCAACCTCGTTCGCAAGGCGCTCCAATATCTTCTGACCGATCGAAGCGTGCGTGATTTCGCGGCCGCGGAAGCGGACGGAAGCTTTCACCTTGTCGCCTTCGTTCAAGAACTTCACGACGTTGCGGAATTTCACCTGATAATCGTGCTCCTCGATGTTGGCGCGGAACCACACTTCCTTGAGATCGACGATCTTCTGGTTCTTGCGGGCTTCCTTCTCTTTCTTCTGCTGCTCGTAACGGAACTTTCCATAGTCCATGATGCGGCAAACCGGCGGCTTGGCCGTCGGAGCGACGTTCACCAGATCCAGATTAAGCTCTACCGCCAGCTGCAGCGCTTCGCGAATCGGCTTGATCCCGATCTGCTCGCCGTCCGCGCCGACGAGTCGTACTTCCCTGGCCCGGATTTCATCATTGATTTGATGTTCTCTGCTAATAACGTGCCACCTCCAAAATGGTCTGTATCATGTTCACACAATAAAAAAATGCGGGTTCTCGCGAACCCGCATCTCGTAACCGTACATGTATGCCAAAACATTATTTCAGCCGAAACAATGGAATGACCGATCGATTATCGCGAACCAGCCGGCACTAGCCGAAAGGTGAGAAGCGGGCGCTTCTTCTTGTGCGTCATGAAATTAAGTAAAAATGTTACCGTGCTACTATACCATAGCCCGCGAATCGGTGTCAACAGCCCGGGTCAATATTTTGCGGGCTGCGCGCAGGGCGCAGCCGCATCGTCCGCTACAGCTGTTTGCTCTGCACTTCCTCGAGCCGAATGACCCGCGTATGCTGGGTATGGCTCCACTTTTTGTTGTTTTGCGTAAAGAAAGCGTGGACAGTGATCGGCCACCAGGACAGCGTGAAGAGCAGGAACGTCGGAATGCGCAGGTACAGCTTCCACGATACTTTCGCCAGGAACATCGAAAGCGGGATTTGCACGAAGACGTATGCCATGTACGGGATGCTCAGCCATAGCGGCAGCAGGTTGTACACGGAAGTCACGTTCTCGCCGCCCGACAGGAAGATATCGCCCCAGATGATCGCCGCGATGAAGAAACCGGCGAGGTAGTTATAGGCGTTGAAAACGTATAGCGCGGCGTCGATCTTCGTCCAGCTGGCTTCCTTGATGCCCTGCCACAGCAGCGGCAGCATGTACTTGCGGGTCACGTCGAAATGCCCCTGCATCCAGCGCAGCCGCTGGCGCGCCGAAGCCTGGAACGTGATCGGCTTCTCGTCGAACACCTTCGCCTCGAAGTTGAATTTCGGATAGATGCCCTTCTGGATGCAGCGTACGGTAAACTCCAAATCCTCGACCAGGCTCGTCGCGCCCCAGCCCATGTCCTTCAGCAGCTTGGCGTCGAAGCACATGCCGGTGCCGCCGAGGAAGTTGGCCAGGCCGAGATTCGTGCGCGGTAGCTGCCACAGGCGGTTACAGAACCAGTAATTGATCGCATTGGCGGAGCTGACCCAAGAGTCGTTCGGATTTTTCGTATCCAAATAACCTTGAATGACCTGATGACCATTGCACAAATCGTTGTTCATGTACTGCAGGAAGTCGGTCGCCACGAGGTTGTCCGCGTCGAAGATCGCGACGCCGTCGTAGCTTTTCGGCATTTTCCACAGCTCTTTGAGCATCCATTCGACCGCGTAGCCTTTGCCGCGCTGGTTCGGATTCTCGCGTACGCAGGCGTACACGCCCTCGTAGCTTCTTACGACGTCAACGGTGCCGTCGGTGCAGTTGTCGCAGATGACGAAAATATCGTACAGCTCCCGAGGGTATTTCATTTTTTGCAGGTTTTCAATAAGCGCCCCGACGACCTGTTCCTCGTTGTGGGCCGCCACCAGTAAAGCGAATTTTTTCTTCGGTTTATGCGATAGATCTTCTTTTTTGCGGTGCCATCCGTAAAACGTCAAAAACAATTGATATACGCCCAGCAAGGCAAACACGATTTGAAACACGAACATAATTGAATTGAACATGCGGTACTGCCCCCTTAAGACCCCATTTTTTGCTTGCTCGAACGATGCCTTCAGGACAGGCCGGCAAGCTTTTTATTATATATTTCTCTCTGTTTGTATGGGCGCCGTTTGTAAACGCCTCGTGACCATAACTGATTCTCCACGGAAACAACTTCTTTGTCAAAAGGAATTTAAGACGCGAATGAGCGTAATCCCGTCAGAAAAACGCTTGCATATCGCACGAATGGATGCATTCCCTCCTTTTACGGCTACTTAGCCTTATTTTCAACCATTTTCTGAATTTTTAGCACTAACGTCCTTATTTACGAGCTGGGCTTCGACAATGTTTCTTAGAAATTTCTTAACATTTTGGATTAGAAATTTCTTATTATTATCGGGCGCGTCAGGGCTGATGGCTTGCGGATGCGGGCTTGTCCTTCTCCGCCGGTTCGATTCGACAAATATTCCGCCTGATTGTCCCTATCAGTTTTGCCATACGACCCGCCTCGTTAAACCAAACCGGCGACCGATATTTATAATGAAACCTTAATATCGGTACAAGAAATAGTTTACGCCGCGCGAACAAAAACATGTTAAACTTGATAAGCGAATAAAAGAAGCAAGCCACCGTGGGGGAGGAGACAGCGATGGATAGAATGATTGGCTGGCTGAAAACCAATGAGCAGAGAATGCTCATTTGGGCAAATCGGAGACCGTCGGGGGGAAGAAGTCACAGGCTGCTCGGCAGATGGTTCAGCACCATCACGCATATGGGCGGCGCAACCTTCACGCTCGCGACCGCCCTCTTGTACGCGCTGCTGGCGCCCGCGCCTTGGAACGTAACCGGGTGGCAATGCTTGACTGCCGTCATCATCAGCCATATACCCGTATTTATAGTAAAAAGAAAATTCAAAAGGCTGCGCCCTTACCAAGCGCTGCCCGAAGTTCATACTTGTCCGAAGCCGCTGGTCGACTCGTCGTTTCCGTCCGGCCACACGACCGCGATCTTCGCTTGGCTCGTGCCGATTCTGCTGACCGGCGGCATCTGGCTGTTCGCTCTTCTGCCAGCCGCGCTCGTTATCGGCTTGTCTGTCGGCTGGTCGAGGATGTACCTCGGTCTTCATTACCCGTCGGACGTGGCGGCCGGGGCGCTAATCGGGACCGCGACGGCCTTCGCGGTCCATTACTGGTGGGCCGCGTCGGCAGCGGGCTTACACTAATCGTCGTCCCCGTCGTCCGCATCCGCGGCGGCATCCGCATCCTCTTTCTTCGACTTCTCCAGCTTCGCGGCGCGATGGTTCCGGAGCGCTTCGTCGCCGAGCACGACCTCGACGCGGTAAATATTTTGGCCTTTCTCCATAAACTTCATTTCGTATTCGGTGAACACGAGGTCCTCGCGGGGACCTTCTTTGTGCAGGTGAAGCGATATATCGCGCATGACAAGCTCCATCTCCGCGAAGCTGTTCAGCGAAAACTCGAACAGCGACTGCGAATCGGTCTTGAAATGGATTTCGCCGCGTTCGTTCAGCAGCTCGATATATTTGGACACGAAGCGGGGATGCGTAAGCCTGCGCCGCGCGTGCTTGCTCTTCGGCCACGGATCGCTGAAGTTGAGATGGATGCGCTCGATCTCGCCCGGTGCGAACATGTTCTCGATGCCCTCGATGTTCGCCCGCAGCAGCGCAAGGTTCGGCGGGCTCTCCTCGCCCTTCTGCTCCCAAATCGCGCGCGCCTTCTCGCTGGCGCGGCGGATCAGCTCGTCGTACATGTCGACGCCGATAAAATTAATATGAGGGTAACGGGCGCTCATCTGGCTGATGAAGCGTCCTTTGCCCATGCCGAGCTCGACGTAGATCGGCCGATCGTTGCCGAAAAATTCGCGCCACTTTCCTTTGTGCGGCGCCGCATCGAGCACGACCAGCTCCGGCTGTCCCTCCAGACTCTCGCGGATCCCTTTTCTTCCTCTCAAACGCATATGCAGCAATTCCTCCAATTAATAAACTAGTCCTTATTGTGCCCAAGAATCGCGGCAAAGTAAAGGGGAGAGACGCAAAAAAAAGCCGCGGCCTGTCGGCTCGGCGGCTTGCTTGTCGCTTCATATGGAATCACGAAGGCTTAGGAAAGCAGGTGGTAGGAAATCGGTCCTTCCTCGCGCGATTCGCGCTCGTACGTTTCGACAAGCACCTCGTTCAGCTTCTTGCGGGCGGAGATTTCCACGCTGTGATTATTATGGAAACGGACGCCAGACAATGCCATCAATTCCTTAACCGTAAGCTCAACCGTCACTTTGTCGTCGCCATGCGGGATTTTTGTCGTACTCATCACTTATCACCTCATCGATTTTTTTATAACAGTATTTCCATTCAATCGACGTTTCATGAATACAAGCGCAAATGGTCTATGTCAGGTTTTTTCGTTGATCTGTCGCACTTTTAATATAACACTTCATGTAAGGTTACGCAAGCCTAAATTATCGGAATCCAAACATTTCTTCCAATTTAAGCGGTTTCCGAACATTCGAGGGCCGAGCGGACAACAAACATGGCTTTTCGCTTCGATTTTCGTTAGAATAAAGGGTGTATGTTCGGAAAGAAGGGGAAATAAAATGATCGAAACGCAAGCATCGCCGCGGCAGCCGCTGCTCTGGGGCGATAAAAGATTTCATACATGGAATTACGAAATGCGAGAGCAATTCGGCGGCAAGGTATTCAAGGTCATGCTCGACGCCGGCTTCACCTGCCCGAACCGGGACGGCTCCATCGCCAAGGGCGGCTGCACGTTCTGCAGCGCGCGCGGATCGGGCGACTTTGCCGGAAGCCGGCGCGACGACCTCGTCACCCAATTCAACGTCATTCGCGACCGCCAGCATCTGAAGTGGCCGGATGCGAAGTACATCGGCTACTTCCAGGCTTATACGAACACGTACGCGCCGGTCGAGGAACTGCGGGAATATTACGAGGTCATCCTGCAGCAGCCCGGAGTCGTCGGCCTGTCGATCGCAACGCGCCCGGACTGCTTGCCGGACGACGTCGTCGATTATTTGGCCGAGCTGAACGAGCGGACGTACCTGTGGGTGGAGATGGGTCTGCAGACGGTGCACGAATCGACGTCCGAGCTCATTAACCGGGCCCACGATACGGCGTGCTACCTGGACGCGGTCCGCCGGCTTAGGGAGCGCGGCATCCGCGTCTGCGCGCACATCATCTATGGGCTTCCGCAGGAGACGCACGAAATGATGCTGGATACCGCCCGCGCCGTCGCGAAGATGGACGTGCAGGGCATTAAGATCCACCTCCTCCACCTGATGCGCAAGACGCCGATGGTCCGCCAATACGAGGCCGGCCTCCTCCGGTTCCTGGAGCAGGACGAATACGTGAAGCTCGTCGTCGACACGCTCGAGTTTTTGCCGCCGGAGATGATCGTTCACCGCCTGACCGGCGACGCGCCGCGCGAGCTGCTGATCGGTCCGATGTGGAGCTTGAAGAAGTGGGAAGTGCTTAACGCCTTCGATGCCGAGCTGCGCCGCCGCGACACGTGGCAGGGCAAGCTTTGGCGGCCGGAGGTCTAGCATGGCGGGACGCGTTATGCGCGAATTCGGCGCAACCTGCGGCTCAGCATGCCGCGGCGGCCGATGGTTCAGGATAGCGGGACGCGTTATGTACGAAGTCGGAGCGGATCCGGCAGCGGGCTTAGTCGCGCGGGATTTGATTGGAGGTGCGCCATGGGCTTCCTCTCCGTTCTGAGCATGGCGCACAAGTGGATCGCCGAACACGCCTTCCCCGGCGATACGGTCATCGACGCGACGGCCGGCGGCGGCGTCGATACGCTGCTGCTCGCGAAGCTCGTCGGGCCTAAGGGGACGGTGTACGCCTTCGACATCCAGCAGGAAGCGCTCGATCGGACGAGCGAGCGGCTTACTGCTGCCGCGGAGGACGCCGCGCTGTCCGAGGTGAAGCTGATGCTGGAGAGCCACGCCAACATGGCAGAGGCGGTCGACCCCGGCGTCGCCGGCCGTGCGGCCGCGGTTACGTTCAACCTCGGCTACTTGCCCGGCGGCGGCGACCAGTCCGTCATCACCGAGCCCGCTTCCACGCTCGCCGCGCTGGATGCGGCGCTTGCGCTTCTTCGTCCCGGCGGAATCGTCACGTGCGTGCTGTACCCCGGCCATCCCGGCGGCGCGGAGGAAGCGTCCGCCGTCGAAGCCTGGGCGGCGGGACTGCCGCAGGGGCTCGGACAGGCGGTCGTCTACCGCCAGCCGCAGCGGCCCGAGGCGCCGTATTTGGTCGCGGTCGAGAAACGGCGGGAGAACGGCCGTGAATGAAATGAATTTATGTCGATGAAGCTTGGCGCGGTAATTGGATTCAGGGTTGTTTTTTAGGAAAGAAGTTTGCTGCGCAATGACATGTCCGCTTCATTGGGACGGACATTGACGCGCACGGTCACGAGGCTGCCTATTACGGACAATGCGACACACGGTCATGCAGCTGCCTTTTAGCGGACAAACGGCACACGATCATGCGCCTGCCTTTTAGCGGACAAAACGGCAATGAACAAGTCGGCGAATTTTGAATGGATTCTATCCAATCAAATGGCTCATTTTCATCTTGTGATCGAGTTTGACTGTAGTAAATCCAATTAAATTACTCAATAAGAGCCCGTTGCATAGGGCTGCAGCTCATTTGATTTGGAAAAACTCCACTCAAACGTGAAGCTGACCGAATGGAGCATCGATTTGACTGTATATAATACAATCAAGCCATGCCACATCTTGCCAAGCCCAAGCACTCCATCCGTATGATCTGCAACCTATTCAACCTATCTGCAACCTGTCTTTGCAGGCCTCTGCGTGCCTTCCGCTAAATTCGCGGCGACGACCAAGAGGCCGGCTTGGATAGATTACATATAAACTATAAAAGCATGGGAGAGAGACTAATGACTGTAAAACCGTACCCGCTTCAATTCAAACCGGAAATGAAGGAACGCATTTGGGGAGGACGCGCGCTCGAAGGCTTCGGCCTGGAGCTGCCGGAGGGCTCGATCGGGGAAGGCTGGATGATCGGCGACCACCCGAACGGAACGACGAAGGTCATGAACGGCGAGCTTGCGGGCAAAGGGCTCGACGAGATCCGCGAAGGCTACGGCCGCGAGTGGTTCGGCACGAAGGGCTTCTCCGAGATAAACGGACGCTTCCCGCTCCTGATCAAGCTGCTCGACTGCAATGACGACTTGTCCGTTCAGGTGCATCCGACCGATGCCTATGAAGGACTTCCCGCGGGCGAGCTCGGCAAAACGGAAATGTGGTACATCCTCGACGCGAAGCCGGGCGCCAAAATCATCTACGGCTTGAAGGACGGCGTCGACCGCGCGGCAATGGAAGCGGCGATCGCCGAAGGCCGCATCATGGATACGCTGCAGGAAGTGCCGGTCGAAGCCGGCGACGCTTTCTATATTCCGGCGGGAACCGTCCACGCGCTGTGCTCGGGCGTCGTCGTCGCCGAAATCCAGCAAAACTCCGATACCACCTACCGCCTGTACGATTACGACCGTCCGGGTCTCGACGGCAAGCTGCGCGAGCTTCACGTGGAGGACTCGCTGAACGTCATCGCGTACGAAGGCGCGGGCGCGCAGCGCATGAAGACCGACGGTGCGGTTGCCGGACAATGGCTGAACATCGCCACCTCCCCTTATTTCGTCGTGGAGA
This sequence comes from Paenibacillus arenilitoris, assembly GCF_014705655.1. Classification (GTDB taxonomy): domain Bacteria; phylum Bacillota; class Bacilli; order Paenibacillales; family Paenibacillaceae; genus Pristimantibacillus; species Pristimantibacillus arenilitoris. Next base: position 181,895 of record NZ_JACXIY010000003.1, read on the forward strand.
AGGGAATCGTAGCCGCTCCTTGGCAGCTGGCAACCTCGGCGGAAAGCTTCGTTATTCTCGTCGTTGCCGACGGCGAAGGCCGCTTGAAATGGGCGGACGGCGAGCAGCCGGTCAAAGCCGGCGAATGCTTCCTGCTCCCCGCGACGCTCGGCGATTACGAGCTGTCGGGCGGCATGACCGTGCTTCGCAGCGTCGTTCCGGCCTAATCGAAGGGCGGCAACGGCATACGCAAGAGGGGTGTCCCTTAAAGGTCGGTCGACCTTGGGACACCCCTTTTCTTTTTTATTTCGACGCGAACGGATTATGATGGCTGGCCGTCGAGCTCGAGCCGCCGGTCTTGTTCAGCTTCAGCTTGTCGTCGATCAGCTCGTCTGCGTCCGAACCCAGCAAATATTGCCCCTGCTCATGAAGCCGCTTGCGCACTTCGTCCGTGTCGACCTGGCGAGTCGTAACGCCTCTGGCCGCGGCGAGCGAGGCGGCCGTGCCCGCCCGCGGCAAAACAAGAGCTTCTCGATAAGCGGGATTTCGCGATTATTCGCCCAACACGCCCGTCGCATTCGCGAAACAAGAGCGATCCCGCGCTTATTCCAACGTCTCCCGCAGCTCCGACTAACAAAAAAACTGTTCTAACGCAGCGGCATCCGGCTTGCCACGCGTGAGAACAGTTTTCTATTGCCGTATTCCCGGCTCTCTACAATGAAAAAGCTTCGCTTTCCGCTTCGGCGGACAGCATGAACGGTCGCGGCTTCGGCTTGCCGCCGGTTGCTTCGACGGCATACAACACCGCCAGCAGCGTGTGCCGCTCCTTCCTCACGGCGCCGGTCGACAGATACGCGGCCAAATCGAACGGAAGCTTCTCGAGCACGGCATGCTTCTGCAGCTCCCGCTCGCCGAGACCAAGCGCGGCGAACTCCTCGGACACCTCGCCCGGGCGCTCGGCCAACCGCCGCATATGACCGCTCCACTCCGCCTTATCCATCGTGAAGTCCCACCACGTCTTGCGCGGCTTGTAATTGTGATTCAGGAAATAATCGTATTTCATGAGCCCGAACGCGACTTCCTTGTCGAGTCGGGCAGCCGTCCCGCCATCCGTTTCGGTCCGCTCGTCCGACAACTCGACGAGGAACATCCACAGCCGAGAGAACAGATCCTCCAGCTGATGGCCGATCTTCTGCCATCCCTTGCGCTCCCAGAAATCGCCGAATAATTGGAAGAAGTCGAACGGCGACGGAAAGACGCGGTCCACGAGGTAAAGCAGCGTATGATCCATCCGGTGAGCGTTCCAATATTTCTCCAGCACGTCCTCCACCCGCTTGATGCGGACGATGTCGGCGAACGGCATCAGGTCGTTCCCGAGCATTTCGTACGGCGACCGGTCCATGTAGATGTATCCCCATTTGGCGGCGTCGCGGCGCAGGCCGGTACCGCGCAGCATCTTAAGAAAGCCGAGCTGCAGCTCCTCGGGGCGAAGCGCGAACACGTCGTTGAACGTGCCGCGGAACGTTTCGTAATTTTCGAGCGGCAGGCCGGCGATCAAATCGAGATGCTGATCGATCTTGCCGGATTCCTTCACCTTCGTCACGGTGCGGACCAGCTTCGACCAGTTCTGCCTGCGCTGAACCGCCTCGTTCGTCGGATCGTTCGTCGACTGCACCCCGATCTCGAACCGGAAGATGCCCGGCGGCGCATGCTCCGCCAAGTAATCCAGCACCTCGGGACGCATGATGTCGGCCGTAATTTCGAACTGGAAGACGCAGCCCCGATGATTTTCGATCAAAAACCGGAAAATTTCAAGCGCGTAGTCGCGCTTAATATTGAACGTGCGGTCGACGAATTTGATCAGTTTGGCTCCCGAATCGATCAAATACAAAATATCCGCCTTCGTCCGCTCCATATCGAAATACCGAACGCCGACCTCGATGCTGGACAGGCAGAACTGGCAGCTGAACGGGCATCCGCGGCTCGTCTCGAAATATACGACGCGGCTCGCCAAATGCGGCAGATCTTCCTTGAACCGATGCGGCGAAGGCAGCTCGTTCAAATTCAGCTTCGGCCGGGGCGGCGTGATGACGACCTCCGGGAGCTCCTCGCGGAGCTTCCGGTACGCGATCCCGAACACCATATGATACTTGCCGTCTCCTTCGATTTCCGTGAGCAGGTGATGGAACGTCTCCTCCCCTTCGCCCACGACGATGAAATCGACCTCCTGCACGCGGTCCATCCAGTAGTCCGTATCGTAGCTGACTTCTGGGCCGCCGAGCACGATCTTCACTTCGGGCATGATTTTGCGAAGCATGTTAATGACAGTAATCGTCTCTTCGATGTTCCATATATAGCAGGAGAAGCCCACGACGTCCGGCCGGCGCGAGAAAATATCCGATACGATGTTCATTGCCGGATCCTTGATCGTATATTCCGCGATATCGATATCGAACCGCTCGCCGCTGTAGGCCTTCAGGCACCGAAGGGCGAGCGAGGTGTGAATGAACTTCGCGTTTAACGTGGATAGCACCACTTTCATCTTATAACCTCACTGTTCTGACGCAAGATGCCTTCTATTGTACCGAAAATCGGCGCAAAAAAGAAGAGGCGCCCCCTTCCGCGGCAAAGCGGAAGCGGATGCCTCTTGCTTAAGCTAGTCTCTTACTTCGATATGAAGCTGATCCTTCAGCTGCATGTCGATGACCGGATAGCGGACGCGCCACTTGCCCCCGCCGAGCGAGGTTACCTGGCCGGGCTCGAAGCCGCGCGGCTCGAAGCCGAAGTCCCGCTCGTACGAAACGACGACTTGAATTTTGTCGTCCGGCAGCATGTCATGCAGATCGTACCCCATGTTGATCGCCCACATGCGCAGCTCCTGCGCGGTCGCAGGACCGTAATACATGTAGAACAGCGGGTCGATGTCCGCCGTCAGGACGAGCCAGCCCGCCGCGTCGCGCTTCGCTTCCCACTTCGTGAACGCCGCCACCCCTTCGGTCGTCGAAAGCGAGGCGAATTGGTCGGCCATCACCTTCTGTATATCGGCCAACGGGGCTCCAGCGAGAGTAGATGGCAGCTTGGACGGCAGAAACTTCGCGTTCTCCACCATCTCCTCCGTCATTTCGTCGACGAGGACCGCCGCGTGGAATACCGATACGGCGAAATTCAAATCCGCGTTCGAGCCGGAATAGCCGAGCGTCGTAATGCCGATCAGCTCGCCGTGCTCGTTAAACAGGGCGCCGCCGGAGCTTCCGTGATCGATCGGCGCGCTCGTCTGGACGTAGCGGACGCCGCCTTCGAACGTAATATTGCTGATCAGGCCGTCGGATATCGTATTCTGCAAGCCTAGCGGGCTTCCGATCGCGACGACCTTGTCTCCTTTGCGGGAATCGAGCGCGTATGTAACCTCGACGGCAGGCAGATCGAGCGGCTCCTCCGTCTTGATGATAGCAAGGTCGGACTCGGCGTCGTAAGCGACGACGCCCGACACGGGCGCTTCGTCGCCGTACAGCGTCTGCACGGTAGCCGAAGCTGCGTCCGCGATGACATGATGGTTGGTCAAAATCAGGTTGTCCCCGATGACGACGCCGCTGCCCTGGGCACGGTTCGTCATGATGAGAACGACGCTTTCGTCATAGGTATCGACGATTTCCCCCGATGTCAGCACCGGCTTGTTCTGCTGCTCGTTCAGCCAATCCTCGTATTCTTCTTCGGCGGCCGCATCCCGGGTCGTGATCGTGATCGCCCCCGTGTTGCTATCCAAGCCGAGCGACGCCTGTAGCGCGCCAGCCACGAACCGCACGGGCACGAACGTAATGCCCTTCTTCACGACCGGCGCGGCCTCCAGCTTGACCGGCTTGCCGCTGACGATGCCGTCCTTCTTGCCGACCGTGACCGAGATTGTAATATTGCCCTTGCGGCCGATAATCGTCTGCGTCTTGCTCTCCCAGGTGAAGGACGCGCCCAGCGCTTTGAAAATATCGCGCGCAGGCACGAACGTCACGCCTTTCTCCACGTAGGCCGGCGCCGCCAGCGTCAGCTTCGCGCCGTCGACGATGACCTGCGGCTGCTGCGATGCCGCCGCGGCCGCGGCCTTCGCCTGGCCGGCAGCGGCCGAGACCGAATCGCCGCCCGGCGCGGGCAGCGGTGCCAGCAGCAGTCCCGCTACGAGCAGCGGACTGAGCAGCGACTGAATGAGTTTCGTTTTCACGCTAATGTTTCCCCCAAATTCTCCCATTTTCCCCATAAGGAATCTATCAGGAATATCGTACCATTCCGGGCGCCGCTTTGTCTATGAAAACAGGTTTCATAGAGCGCCGGATCGATCCGCGAGAAAGATTAGAACTGCAGCCTCGAGCATGGTATAGTAGGAGCATTGAAGCAAGGAGGATTAACCGCATGCCTAAAGGAAAAAAACGCCCGGCTCGCCGCGAGCCGGCGGTCAAAAACGATAAAAGTAAGTCCTATCCCGTAACGGAGGCGGCCGAGCTGCTGCCGTTTCTGATCCGAAACGTCGCCGGCGCGGGACGCAACGCCGTCAAATCGATGCTCGCCCGCGGACAGGTGGCGGTGGACGGCAAAGGAACGATCGCGTATAACCTGCAGCTAAGACCCGGTCAGACGGTGACGGTCAGCAAGGAAGGCCCGAAGGAGAAGCTTCCGTTCCAAGGCTTGTCCATTCTGTTCGAGGACGAGCATCTGCTCGTCGTGCGGAAGGATGCCGGCCTGCTGTCCATAGCCTCGGCCGCCGGCAAGGACGACGAGCTGACGGCATACCGCCAACTGATGGCCCACGTCAAGCTGGACAATCCGAACAACCGGGTCTTTATCGTGCACCGTCTTGACCGCGACACGTCGGGCGTCATGCTGTTCGCGAAGAGCGAAGCCGTGCAGCAGCTGCTGCAGAACAACTGGCGGGAAAGCATGCGGGAAAGAAGCTACGTGGCCCTCGTCGAAGGAACGGTCAAAAAAGAGCAGGGAACGATCGCGTCCTGGCTGAAGGAAAGCAAGACGCTCAAAATGTACTCGAGCCCCTACCCGAACGACGGCCAGCACGCCGTTACGCATTACAAGGTGCTACGCGCAAGCAAGAGCTTCTCGCTGCTTGAGGTCCGGCTCGAGACGGGGCGCAAAAACCAGATCCGCGTCCATATGGAGGATATCGGCCATCCGATCGTCGGCGACAAGAAGTACGGCGCCCGCACGAGATCCATCGGCCGGCTCGGCCTGCACGCCCGCGTGCTGGCGTTCGAGCACCCGATTACGGGCGAGCCGATGCGCTTCGAGACGGACGTTCCGAAGCCCTTCCTGCGTCCGTTCCAAGCGGAGGAATAAGGCCGCGCAAATCGAAATCAAACGAAGCATAGAAGGAGGAATCAGGAATGCCCCATTTATTGTTACGAGGCGTCCCGGCGGAGAAACTGCAGGCCGTCAGCGGGCCGCTCGCCGAGGAGTTGGCCGTCGTCTGCGGCTGCGGAGCCGATAATTTCACGATGTCGTGCATGCAGGCGGACAACGTATACGGATACGAGGGAGACGCGTCGTTCGCGTTCATCGAGGTCGGCTGGTTCGAGCGCGGGCAAGAGGCGCGCGGCCAGTTCGCCGAGACCGTGACGAACTGCGTTCGCCGGCTCGGCGTACGGGAAGTCGAAATCGTCTTCCACGCATACCGCGAGGACAGCTACTATATAAACGGGAAACCCGCCGGATAGGCTGCGCGGCTAGCCGCCGTGCCCCCTGCGGGATTCGCCGGCCTGTCGTATCGGATACAAATAAAAGAAAAGAAGCGCGATCAGCAGCGCCGCAATCGGGATGACGCTCAGCATCGAACGGATGCCCCATACCGCCGCTTCGGTCTGGACCGCATCCTTCACGTAGCCGCTCGCCTCCAAAATAACGCCGAGCACGAGCGCCTGCAGCGATACGCCCCATCGGACGACGAACCCGTTCATCCCGAAATACATCCCTTCCCGCCGCACGCCCGTTCTTCGTTCATCCTCGTCGATGATTTCCGACAGCAGCATGTCGAGCAGGACGAGCAAGCCGGCAAGGCCGATGCCGATCCCCGCGGCCGCGATCGCCGCTGCGGCAACCTTCGTCACGACCAGGAAGGGCAGCATGGCGAGCGCATACAGGCTGACCGCCGCCATAACCGTCGTCCTCGGCCCCCACTTCTGCACGAGCCTGCCCCAAATATAAACGCAAGGAATCGCGGCGATAAAGATCGCCCCCAACAATATCGAGTTGCTGTCCTCCGCGGCGCGAAGCACATATTTCGTGAAAAAAGGAATCGCGGCCGGCAGCACGGCGAACGTGAACTGCACGAATAAGCTGCCCAGCACGAAAAACACGAACGCTTTATTGGAAAACGTTAATTTGAGCGATTGCAGCAGGCCGGTCTCATCGCGCTTCACGGCGATGTTTTCTTTGCTGGCCATGACCATGACGACGAAGAAGACGAGCGCGACGCCCGCAAATATCGCCCCCATGGGCCCCCAGCCCAAATTGCCATACACGAGCGGAGGCAGCGCGACGCCGACGATCATGCCGACGATGCCGAACATTTGGCGCCATGACGATACGGAAGCCCGCTCCTTGATCGTCGTGAACATTTCCGGGAACAATGCCGAGTAATTGAGCACGACCATGACGAACAGCACGTCGTACAGCAGCACGATCGTCAGGAAGTACCAGAACAGCGCGGTCCCTTCGCCAACGGGAAACCAGATGGCCGTGAACAACGCCGCAAGCGGTACCATGCCAAAGAGCATGTACGGAATGCGTCTTCCCCAGCGCGAGCGGGTCCGGTCGGACAAATAGCCGAAGAACGGGTTCAGCACCGCGTTCACGATGCCGTGGACGATCATCGCGGCGCTGATCAGGCCTGGCCTGACGCCGAGCACGTCGACGTAGTAGAAGACGATGTACGAAGCAAAGGCCTGGGCGATCAAATTAACGGATAAATTGCCCGAGCTGTAAGCGATTTTCGATTTCAAGCTGGCAGTTGGCATGGACATGGACAACACGCTCCCGGTTTCGATAGACATCGACAACTTAAACGCTTGCAACAAGTTCATCTTACCTCACATATCCTTTTTATTCCATAAAAATGTATGCGGGAAGCGGCGGTCCGTGTGTGCCGGCTTATGAGGCGCGGACGGCGAAAATCGGAGCGGTATCCGACAACCCCGCCTCTCATTCCGCCGGATCTGCTATAATGGATGAACATTCGTTTCTGTAGGTGATTCCTTTGACAATGCAATATCATCCCTATCCGATCGGCGTCCGTCAAAATGAGGCGCCCGTCGCTCCCCCGGCGGAAGCGAAGACAAGCCGGCAGCTGGTCGGCGATCACGAACCGGACGCCGGCTTTTTTCGCGCGTTGGAGAAGCACGGCATCGCGCTTAACCGTCCGCAAATCGAAGCGGTGCGCCACGATACGGGCCCCGCGCTGACGCTGGCGGGCGCAGGCTCGGGCAAAACCTCGATGCTCGTCTGCCGGACCGCCTACTTGCTGACGGTGAGACAAGCGCAGCCTCAGCATATTTTGCTCATGACCTTCTCCAAGAAGGCGGCCGACGAGATGCAGAGCCGCATCCGCTCGCTTCCCGTGCTTGATGCCCGGGCGTCGAGCGGCGTTGAAGCGCGCACGTTCCATTCCTTCTGCCTGCAGCTGCTTCGTGGGCGCGGCTATCGCCAGTCCATCCTCGGCGAAACCGGGCAGAAGCATGTATTTTTCAAGCGGCTGACGCGCGAACTGATGCTTCAACACGACTACGAGCCCGAGACGCTGCTGGCCCGGCTCTCGGCGCTTAAGCTGAGGATGGCCGAGATCGAGAAGCTCCCGGAGACGACGACGGAGGAGAAGGAGCTCAAGCTTCTGTTCACGCGGTACGAGCAGTGGAAGAAAGATACCGGCAAGCTCGACTATGACGACCTGCTGCTTGAGGCTTACCGGCTGCTGCGCGACGATGCCGGCTTGCTCTCGTCGCTGCAACGGCGCTTCCAATATATAATGATCGACGAGTTTCAGGATACGAACCAGGTTCAGTACGTGCTCGTGCAAATGCTTGCCGACCGGCACCGCAACCTGATGGTCGTCGGGGACGACGATCAGACGATCTATTCGTTCAACGGCGCGCGGAACGATTACATTTTAAATTTCGAGCATCAGTACCCCGGCGCGGCAACCATCGTGCTGGATATCAATTACCGGTCGACGGCCTCGATCGTCGGGCTTGGCAATGCCATTATTCAACCTAACAAGCAGCGCAAGCCGAAAACGCTCCTGGCCGTTAAGCCGAAAGGCATTCAGCCTTTCTACTCGCGCCTCAAGTCGACGCAGGAGGAGGCCCAGCTGGTCGCGGATACGATACTTGCCCAGACCGGCGAAGGCCGGCGGGGCTTCGGCGACTTTGCCGTGCTGTACCGCACCGCGAGCAGCGGCAGGGCGCTTGTCGAGCTTCTGCTGACCAAGGAGCTTCCGTTCCATGATTACGGCGACGGCCAGCTGTTCTACGACCAGTGGGCGATCAAGCCGCTGCTCGCCCATTTGAGGCTTGCTCTCGACCGCCGAAATTTCGACGCGATGGAGTCGCTGCTGCCGACGCTGTACGTCAACCGCGAGCAAGCGATGGCGTTCATCTGGCATCAGGACAAGCAGCGGGCGAAGAAATGGCCGCTCATCCATCTGCTGGAGTATCCCCAGCTCAAGGACTTTCAGAAGGATAAGCTGAAAGAGCGGATCAAGCTGATCAAATCGCTGACCGAATGCAAGCCGGCCGACGCGATCCGGCAGCTCCGCCTCTCTTTCTACGATCAATACCTCGAGACGGGTAAGCGGACCGAGATGACCGAATACAAGGAAGGCCTCAAGGAAATGCTCGACGAGCTGCAAGCCGCCGCCGGCGCCTATGACACGATTGAAGCTTTCGTCGCCTACGTCGATGAAATTACCGAGAAGCATGCCGCCCTGCGGCTCCGAAACCATGGGGACGGCCGCGGCGTGATTAAGCTCATGTCGATTCACCGTTCGAAAGGCCTCGAATTCCCGGTCGTATTCGTTATCGGGGCGTCGGAAGGCATCCTGCCCCACAGCTCCGTGCTTGCCGCCGACAAGCACGGCGACCGCAGCTCCTTACAGGCCGGAAGCGACGCTTCCGCGGATGCATTGGAGGAAGAACGGCGGCTCGTTTACGTCGCCGTGACGAGGGCGAAGGAGGAGCTGTACGTCAGCTCGCCCGCCCTTTACCGCGGCAAGCCGGCCGAGCTGTCCCGGTTCATCCGCTCCGCGTTCGGAGCGGATGAGCAGGAGCAAGGCGGCGACGCGGAAACGGCGCTCGCCTGGCTTTGCACGGGCGATTCCTGTCAAGTGTGGCAGCGCATCGTCTCTTACGAGGAATCGCAGCTGGCAGAGCGGACATGCCCGCTCTGCGGCCGCCCCATGAAGCAGGGAGCGAAGGTGCTGCCGAAGAGAAAGCAGGCTGCCGGACGAATCCAACCGAAATAAGCCGGAGGAAAATGAAAGAAAATTAATAAACCTGAATAATTCGTTGACAACCATGAACAATACGGAATAGGATAGAAATAGTTTTGCGGGGATATCAAATGTGGAGGAATCGTTGCATGCTCGCAGAAGAACGCCGTCAGCGCATATTGGAGCTGCTCGCCAAGGATCGCAGAGTCGTCGCGAAGGATTTGGCCCATCTCTTTCGGCTTTCCATCGATTCGATTCGCCGGGACCTTACGATCATGGAAGATCAAGGACTGCTGCAGAAAACATACGGCGGAGCCATTCCGCTGACGCCGCCGCCCAAGGTGCGCACGCTCGCCCAACCCCGTTCCATACGGTACGGAGACGGAGCCCTGCACCAGAACGCCATATCGCAATTGGCGGCTTCTTACATTCATAAGAACGACACCGTCTTCATCGGCGGCGCCGGCATTCAATACGGAATGCTGAAGTATTTGCCGGAAGATATCCCGTTCACGGTCGTGACGAATTCGCTCGCCATCGCCGAGTCGATTCGAAACCTGCCGCATATCGACGCCTACCTTGTCGGCGGCAAGCTTCGCTCCGGCGGCGACAGCATCATCGATACGATCGCCTTCGAAATGGTCGGCAAATTCAACTTCGATATCGGCTTCGTTACCGGGGGCGGCATAGCCCTGAACGGCATCAGCACCGCCACGCCGGAGGGCGCGGCCTTGACCCGCGCCGTCGCCGAAGTTTCGCGGCAATGTATATGCCTCGCGCCGCACGAGAAGATCGGCGTGAAGATGTTCGCGACGTCGATCCCGCTGCAGCAAATCGATCTGCTGATTACCGACCAGGGCGCTCCGGAGAAGGCGATCCGCGAATTCGAGAGCCTTAGCGTCAACGTTATTTTTGCCGATGAAGAGTATCCAAGCGGAGGAATTTACGATGAAAGCAATTAAAGTGGAACAATCCGCGCCGCTGCACGGCTCCGTCAAAATTCCGGGGTCCAAGAACAGCTCGCTGGCGCTCATAGCGGCCGTATGCTTGGCGGACGAGGCGGTAACGCTTCAGGGCATTCCGAATATAGCCGACTTACGAGTCATTTACGAACTGGGCGGCGAGATCGGCCTGAAGGTTGAACGCGACTTGGCGGGTTCGATGACCGTCGACCCGAGAAATATACAAAGCACCAGCTTCGACCCTGCCAAATCGTCGGCGTTTCGAACGGCCTATTACTTCGTCGGTTCTTTATTGGCCAAGTTCGGAAAAGTCACGGTCGGGTATCCGGGCGGGGACGATTTCGTCAGTCGGCCGATGGACCAGCATATCAAAGCGCTCAAGATGATGGGCGCGACGTTTACGTTTTTCGACCGTCACTATACGGTAGAAGCCAAGGAGCTGCGCGGTGCGACCGTATATTTCGATACGATCACGAGCGGCGCTACGATCAATGCCATGATGGCAGCGGTTCGGGCCAAAGGCAGCACGTTGCTGCTCAATGCCGCGCGCGATCCCGAAGTGACGGACACGGCGAATCTGCTGAACCATTTGGGAGCCAAAATAACCGGGGCCGGCACGGATACGATCCGCATCGAAGGGGTTGCCACGCTTCATGGCGGCACGTATGCCGTTATTCCGGACAGGCTGATCGCCGGGGCCTTCCTGATGGCGGCGGGCGTTGCGGGAGGCTCGATTACCGTGCAGGACGTCATCCCCGAGCATCTGTCTTCCTGCGTGGCGAAGCTGAGGGAAATCGGCCTGGAGATCGAAGGCGACGATCATTCCCTGACCGCCCATTCGACAGGCATCCTGCGCGCGACGAGGGTCAGGACTGCGATGTACCCCGGCTTTGCGACCGATCTGCAGCAGCCGCTGACGGCGCTGCTGACGCAAGCGCAGGGCAAAAGCATCGTCGCCGACCGCATCTACCCGTCCCGGTTCAATCATGCGCACCAGCTCGTCCGGATGGGGGCGGATATTAAGCTGCGTTCGGGCGTCGCCTTCATCAAAGGCGGCAAGCCGCTGCACGGCGCCTTGGTGCACGCATCGGACGTACGCGCGGGCATCTGCCTCATCCTGGCCGGACTTCGCGCGGAAGGGACGACGACGATCGCCGGGGTGCAGCATATCGAGAGAGGCTACGAGGACGTCGTCGCCTCGTTCCGGTCGCTTGGCGCGAGCATCGGGATGTTCCATTCCGATTCCGATCGGATCGACAATAGGCGGAGGAGCTCGATAACGTAACCTTGCCGTCCAAAACAAGAAGACCGCCCTCGGCCGCAGAATGATCTGCGTGCCGGGGCGGTCTTCTTCGCTTGCGGGGGTCTTACAGCGCCGGCGGCGTGAAGGAGCGCGTCGCGAATTCTGCATCCAGCATATAGAAAGCGTTGCTGTCCTTATCGATCCGCTTCAGCTTCTGAATGATGCTGTCGAACAGCGCTTCCTCCTCGACCTGCTCGTCGATGAACCATTTCAGGAAATTGATCGTCGCGTGCTCGCGGTCGTTCATCGCAAGGTCGGACAGATGGTAGAACCGTCTCGTATTCTCCTGCTCGTGCTTGTAGCCGTGCTCGAAAGCATCCAAGATCGACGTGTACTCGTTGTTCGGCTCTCCGAGGGCGGACAGCGTCGCGCGGCGTCCCCGGTCGTTCAAGAACTTGTATATTTTCATCGCGTGAAAACGTTCTTCCTCGGCTTGTACGATAAAGAAATTCGCGAAGCCGTCGAGGCTCTCGCCCGAGCAATACGCTGCCATCGCCAAGTATACGTGGGCGGAATAAAATTCAAAATTCATCTGCTCGTTTAACGCTACTGCCAATCCGTCATTCATCGCTCAAGCACCTCAGCTTTCGTAGTATGTTGTTAATTTTACCATAAAAATAAGGAACGGCAAATGCCGCTCCTTACAGATATACCCATCTTGGTCGTTATCCAATCATTTTTTTCAACCGTTTGTACAGCTGGTCGGGGGACGGCGCGCTTACCGTCTTCGACTTGACCACGACGAAGCATTCAAGCTTGCAAGTCTTGCAATTGCCGAGACAGTCGGTCTTCTTCTGCTTAATGTCCGGGTAACGATCCTTCATCGCCTTGTATACCGGCTTAAGCCCGTTCTTCATATTCCGCTTGCAATATTTGATCTTCTTCATCCGGTCCACCCCGCAGCGCAACGAAGGATTTGCTTTCAAGTAAATGATAATGATTATCACCCTCGTTGTCAACCGCGAATTTTGCCGTTATCGCTGTTTGAGCACCTCAAGCCCTTTGAGCAGCTGGCTGTCCTCCTTCTTCAGCTTCTCGCGAAGCCGCTCAAGCAATTGGTAGCCCGTCTTATCGTTGAATGCGCCGGTCGCCTCCAGCTTCTCCGCCGTCTGGAAGCCGCGGATCGCCTCGGCCGTCTGCTCGTCGAACAAGCCGTCTCGCCCCGCGGGGCCGTAGCCGAGCTCCTCCAGCATCGTCTGCAGCGTCTTCACGTCCTCGCCGTAGCTGCCGACCTTAAGCTCCGTGCCGATCGCTAGCGGCCTCAGCTTCGTATAGGCCGGAAGCTCGACAGCATAATCCGGCGCAACGCCCTGCTTGTTGATCCAGGTGCCCGCCGGCGTCTTCCACTGCGCTTCGGTCAAGCTCAGCACCGAGCCGTCCTTGAATTGGTTGAACGCCTGCACGACGCCTTTGCCGTACGTCTTCTCCCCGATGACGGACGCCCCCGCCGATTCCTTCAGCGCGGCCGTCAGCACCTCGCTCGCGCTTGCCGACTGCCCGTTCACGAGCACCGCGACCGGAATCGTCCACTCCTTCGTCTGCTGCGATTTATACGTAACGGTTCTGCGCTCGTTTTTGTAGACGACGTTCAGGATCACTTTGCCCTTCGGAATCAACGTGTTCGCGATATGGATCGTCGGCTGCAGCAGCCCGCCAGGATTGGAGCGCATGTCGAGCAGCAAGCCCTTCAGCGGCTCCTTCGCCTGAAGCTCCTTAAGCGCGGCCTCGAATTCCTCGGCCGTCTTCTCGGCGAAGCGGGTTATCGTGACATGCCCGATCCCGCCTTCGAGCAGCTCGGAGGTCACCGTATGAATCGGGATGGCTTCCCGCTTCAAGGTCAGCTCGATCGGCTCCGCCTGACCCGGCCTATGAATCTGCAGCGATACGCTCGTTCCTTCCTCGCCCCTGACGAGCCCGAGCAAATTCTGGAACGTCTTGCCGCTCAGACTTTGTCCGTCCACCTTGACGATCGCGTCGCCTGGCAGCAGGCCTCCCCGTTCCGCCGGCGCGCCTTTCGTCAAGCCGGAAATGACGAACTGCCCTTCCTCTTCCCGCAGCTCGGCGCCGATGCCGTAAATTTGTCCTTCATACGATTCCGTGTACGCATTGCCCTTCTCCTCGGCCAAGTACCTCGAATAAGGATCTCCGAGCGAAGCAACCATCCCTTCTGCCGCGCCGTTGAGCAGCTTTTTCGGATCGGCCCCTTCCAGGTAATCGTTCATGATCTTGTTATAAGACACCGTAAATTGTTGAAACGTCGGTTCTCCCACCATCGGATAGCGGTACCCCATCCAAAGCATTCCTAACCCGATGCCGATTGCCGTAAATAAGACCGCGCCCAGCAGGCAGAGCATCAGAAAGCGCTGCTTGGCGGCCGGCGACGCGAATGTTTTCATCCAGTCATCCCCTTCGAAAGTTTGCGGAGCAACCATGCGCCGCATCTTGTATGTACCCACGATTTTCGCTACAATCAACCTAGCCATATGTAAAGAGAGAGACGGAGAGGAGCTTTAACGAAATGAATTACAAATTGATCGCCATCGACGTAGACGATACGTTGCTGACCGACGACCTGACGATGACGGAGGGCACGAAGCGCGCGATGGAAGCCGCGATCGCCAGAGGCGTGACGGTCACGCTCGCAACCGGCCGCATGTTCGCGTCCGCCCGGAAGATCGCCAAACAAATCGAGCTTAATGTTCCTATTATTACGTATCAGGGCGCGCTCGTCAAAACGCTGCTCGACGGGCAGGTGTTATACGAGCGGAGCGTGCCCATCGACGCGGCCAAGGAAATCCACGCTTTCGCGGAAGCGAACGGGCTTCATCTCCAGCTATACGTGGACGACGAGCTTTACGGGACCGAGGACAACAACAAGATCAAAGCCTATTCCAAGCTTTCCAATATCCCGTACAAAATAGAACCCGACTTTCACAAATTGCTCGATTACCCGATGAACAAAATGCTCATGATCGACGAGCCTGCCCGTCTCGACGAAATCGCGGAGCAGCTGCGGCCGCTCGTCGGCGACCGGGTGCACATTACGAAGTCGAAGGCGCATTACTTGGAGTTTATGCACAAGGAAGGAACGAAAGGACATGCGCTGCGCTTTATGGCCGAGCATCTCGGCTGCACGATGGAGCAGACGATCGCGCTCGGCGACGCGTGGAACGACAACGAGATGATCCGCGAGGCCGGCCTCGGCGTAGCTATGGGCAACGCGATTCAATCGCTGAAGGATATCGCGGATTACGTCACGTTGACGAACAACGAGGAAGGCGTCCGGCACGTCATCGAGAAGTTCGTGCTGAATGCCGCAACCGTTTAAGTGAATAAGATGCGAGAACAGCCCCTTCGCTTCGAGCGAAGGGGCTGCTTATTGGGATGGGACTGATTAAATAACTAGGGCCTTGGAGGGAAAATTCCTTCAAGGGCGATAATGAAATTGACCCCGAGGTACGGCTGCCTATTGTTATGCGGCTGACTGCCTCCGGTTACGCCTACAGCATTCGGGCTCATAGGCGTCGTCGGATTCGAAGCATATACGGTTGGAATGCCGCGGCCCTGCACAAGTCCTGCCCAAGTCGCGTTTGTCGGAGATAACGTGCTTCCGGCATTTACGGCTTGAGGGGCATGGGTATGCGCCGGTATTTCATTCGTTGTTAACGTAACCGATGGGCTTCCGCCAATTTCCCCGAGCGTCCTTGGCGTAAGACCGACGCCGGCACCTTGTTGCAGAGGCGCCTTGCCCATCAAGTCCGGGAGGGCGAAGTTGGTTTTGCCGTCGCCGCCGTAGGTAACGCCTAGAATGGAAAATAAGGCCGTATTGTGGCTAATGGGTAATAATTGCCCGTTGCACAACGCCCATCCTTTCGGAGCAAAGTTCCCAGCAAACGCGCGGATTTCGCCAATATAAGGTTCTGACATGCTAGTTCCTCCTCTTGTTCTCTATTCGCGGGTGGGGAAATATCCGTTAACGCAAATGCAATAATTCATCGCCAAGTACGGCTGCATATTCGAATGCGGCGCGCTGCCGCCGGCCTGCGCTATCGCGCCGGGGCTCATTGCCGAATCCGGCGATTGCGAATAGGAGTTCGTGCTGTTCCCCGGCGGTGCCCATGTGTTGCCGACAGGCGTATAGGACGTTGCGGATTGTTCGCTTGCCATCGCGGTATGCGTATGCGTCGGCATTTCATTTACGGTAAGCGTATGCTTCTCTTCACCGGCACTCTGGCCGAGCGTAACGCCGTTTCCGGTATGTACGGGAGCCCTTCCTCTCAGATCGGGCAATTTAAAGGTTGTAGCTCCGTCTCCTCCGTATGTGGCACCTATAATCGCGAATAAAGCCTGATTTTGCTGAATCGACAGCGTCTGTCCTTGACAAGGCGCCCACCCCCGCGGCGTGAAGCCAAAGCCGAATAAACGAATGTCTCCAATAAACGTTTCTGACATCTCTTAAGCCTCCTTAGTCTCGTGACGGATATGTGCCTTCGGTCGCGATAATGAAATTAATCGCCAGAAACGGCATCATGTTATCATGCGGCTGGTTGCCTCCGAAGGGCGAGAGCGATTGCGGGCTCATCTGGACGGTCGGCGGCTGCTGCGAGTATACGTTTTGCATCGTTTGTGCCGCCCATACGGCACCTGCAGGCGAAATCTGCGTTCCGGCCTGCGAAGATGCGACCGCGACGTGGGTATGAGCAGGCAGCTCGGTCTGCGTCAACGTAACGTTCTCCGTACCGCCCCGCTGGCCAATGACATAATTCGTCCCCGTCTGCGGGTTCGTTCCTTGGCCGACCGGGATGCGGCTTGCCAGATTCGGCACGGCGAAGGTCGTCTGGCCGTCGCCTCCGTACGTCGTACCAAGGAGGCTGAACAACAATTCATTTTCGGAAATCGACAGAAGTCTTCCGTCGCACAGCTCCCAGCCCAGCGGAGCGAAGGTGCCTCCGAACATCCGAATTTCTCCAACATATTGATCCAATTTCCAATCCCCTTTCAATTGGCGTCCCCTTCATCTATAAGCAATCGGCAGCCTAAAGTAGATAGTTACCGAGAACTTCGTCCTAATGATCTTGCAATCAATCGAGTACTCATCTATCAATTAGGCTCGTCCAGCGCATTCGCGCATGAAGCTCGTCCGTGCTTACGGTCCCGAAGCCTAGCCTTTCGTATAATCGCCGTGCTGGATTGTCGGTGCGAACCGACAGCCTGAGAGGCAGGCCCGCCGAGCGGGCCTCCTCTTGCAGCTGCCGGATAAGCGTCGTTCCGATTCCCATGCTGCGGAAATCCGGCAGAAGCGCGATATCGACTAAAATCTTCTCGTTTCCGTGAACCGCCGTATGCCATTTTCCCACTCGCCGCCCGTCCGCGATGACGATTTGCACGCGATGCTCGGGATACTGCATCCGGTACGATTGCTGCTGGAACCGAAACTGCATGGCAAGAAAGGCTTCCAGCTCCTCCGCGCCCCATCCCCAAGCCGCTACTTCGTCGGCTCTCGTTAGCGCGTAAAGCTCGAACAAAAACGGATTTTCAGGCTGCGCGTCCTCCAAGCGAATATCCATCGGTTTGCTCCTCTAGATGAATTGTCCCGTCTCAAGCAGCTTCACGATGACGGCCGCCAATTGCGCTCTTGTCATCGGCTCGCCCGGATTAAGCCGGTTGTCGCTGCCGTTCACAATGCCAAGCTTCACCGTCAGACCGACTGACGCTTCCGACCAGCCCTTCAGTTCGCCGTTATCCTCGAACGCGTTAAGCCCTTCCTCAAGCTCGGCATCCGTGAAGCCGGTCTCCACCTCCATGAGGCGAAGCGCGCGGGCGAGAATGACCATCGCTTCCTCCCGGGTAATTTGACCGCCCGGACGGAACGAGCCGTCCGCATATCCGCTGATTAGGCCGAAATCGGAAGCCGACGTTAGCGAAGCCGCGAACCATTGCTCCCCGTCGACGTCCGTAAACCCACTGCCGGAGGCTTCGTCGTAAAGGCCGAGCGCTCCGGTAATAATGGCTGCAAACTCGGCGCGCGTAACGCTCCGGTTCGGCTCGAATTGGTCCTCTCCGGTTCCCTGCACGATAAGGCGGGAAGCTAATTCGTCGACGTAAGCCTTGGACCAGCCGCTGACGTCGGAGAACGTTTTCTCGTAATCGATAAGCGTGAACACGCCGTTCGCGAAGCTGTGGACTTTAATTTCGAATTGTCCGTCCTTCTTCGCGATCTTGGTCGGAACGTGGACCAGCTTGCCGTCCGGCAGCAAGAGCACGGCCGTCTTCGGCTCCTTCCCTTTCAGCTCCTCGTCGCCGTAAGCGATCGTAATGTAACCTTTAATCTTGGTCAGATCGATTCTCGAATCGCCTTTTTGGAAATACAATTGGTAGCTCATCGGCGTAACGAGCAATTGGTAGCCTTTGTCTTCGGCAAGCTCTTCGAGCTGTCCCGTTGAAGTCTCGTCGGCTTTCTTGATCTCGATCTTTAAGGACATGCCGGCATCATCCCAGCTGCTCAATGCTTCGCGAATGGCCGAAAAGGACAGACCGTAGCCCGTTCCGTTCACGACGAGGCTGATCGTTTTGTTCCCGCTCTTCAGCTGGGTCAGTAGCTCGCGGTCCATGACCACTTCCGCGTTGCCCACCGCCGTGCCGACATCGATCGTAATTTCCTTGTCGTCCGAACCGTTAATGAGGTCCGTCAGTTGACCGCCGTCGATCGACACGACCACGACCTTTTGCCCATCTTTGGTGACGACTTCGGCCTTAATGCCGGAATGGTTGCCGATGCCTTCAATCGTCACCGGAGGGATCGTCGGAGGGACCCCGCCGCCGCTTGACGGTCTATTGTTCTTGATCGTCACCGTCGCAACATTTGAGTCTGTCAGTCCGTCATTGGTTTTATAAGTAAACGTCACATCCGTATAGTATCCGGACTCCGGCTCGAAGCTGAATTCGCCCGTCGCGGGATCCAGCGTGACGATCCCTTTGACCGGTTGATCGACGATGGTGTAGGTCAGCGCGTCCTGCTCGACATCGGCGGCGGCGAGTTCACCATCGATTTTGGCGCTTGCGGTCGTGCTGAACTGCAAATCCTCCGCCGTCGGAGCGTCATTCACGGCAGCTATCGAGATCGTCATGTCGGCGGATGCGGACGGCGCAATGCCGTCGGCTGCGGCGTTCCACTTGAAGGACGTCGTTCCATGCCAATTCGCCGCGGGTATGAATTGAAGCTTACTTATTTCATCAAAACCGATAGCCTGGTTTACGCCAGCGTCATTCCCGTCAAATTGCAGCGTGCCGTTCTCAGGCAAGGATACGATCGTCAACACATCCAGCGCTTCGGAATCCGCGTTGCTATACCCAAAGTCTGTTTCCGCAAACGTTAATGCCGTATCCTCCGTCCCTGCCGCGCTGCTATCCGTAATAACCGGCACCGAACGGTAATCGATCGAATCCGAGAAGGTCGCTGCATTGCCCGCTTCGTCGGTCACTTTTAAATAAACGGTTTTGGAACCGTAGCCGCTCGATAGTAGCCAGCTTTCGTCAGCCGGCTTCCAATCCGCGCCGTCGTTGGAAAGCTGCAATACAACATCATGAAGATCTGCACCGGTATAGGCTAGCGTTACGTTCTCGGACGTCGTAAAGTCTGCGTCGTTATTGATCGCTATGCTGCCGGTAGGTATTGTTTTATCGATCGTGAACGTTTTTGTCGTCGTATGACCGAGGTCGTCCGTTACAATAAGCACGTATACGCCATCTTCGGTCACGGTCGT
>NZ_JACXIY010000030.1 GCF_014705655.1 Paenibacillus arenilitoris
CACGGCCTAAACCGTTGATTTACCTTTCACGCTACAGGTCTGCCTTTTGAGGCACACTGTATCGAAAAATCGCAAGATTCAAGTTATATCATTAGAACAAGAGAGTTGATAGATATCGCCGTTACGATTACGGTAAAACCGCGGCTTCCCCACGAATGTCGCGATAAAAACGAAAGCCCTAATTCTCATAAATGTTTGAAGGCCTCCGCTTTCGCATAGTCTTCGACTTTCGCGGCGCCCTTTTGCTTCTATAATAGGCCCCTGTCTATAAATCTAGTTACCTGTCTATCACCTCCCTTTTGCAAAAACATATGATAACGCATCTATATCGGGAGGGGTGTAGTTATTTGATTCTCGAGACGATTCGTCGCGATGAAGAATTGCAAAAGAAAGGTGCCGATCACTGCAGGAACGATTTGCAAGTAGTAGCCCCAAGGGGGAGACAAGGCCCCGCGGGGGCACGGGGACGGCGAGGACCTTCCGGGCCGCAGGGGCTGCCGGGCATTCCCGGGGCAGGGCTGCTGACCTTCTATAATTTCGTTCAAATTCCGAACCCGATGACGGCGGGCGGGCCGGCGATCGTCGTGCTCACGCCTCCGGCCGCGCCTGCGACAACGGGGCCCGAGGTGCAGGTCAGCAATCAATTTCTGGAGCTTCGCGGCATCGCCGCCAGCAGCCGAATCGTTTTGTCGGTCACCGTTGTTTGGGGTTTTTCCTTCGTCACGCTCCCCGCGCCCGAGGTGGCCGCCGGAACCCAGCGAATACAATTCAGCCTGTTTCGCGACGTACCGTTGACGGGACTGCGCATAGCCCAAATCATATCGGCCGGCACCGTGACGCAGATCAACACGGAAGGCACGGATACGACGACCGTGACCGGTACGTTCACGTCCTCCTTCAGCTGCACCGATTCGGGTTTGACGGGCGGGGCCAACTATTATTTGACGGCAGCCGCCGGTCCTTCCACCGGGATTAGCACGAATCTGATTACCATGGATCCTGAGCCTATCGGTACGTTTATGAATATCAACATCAGCGAAGTTCATATTAGCGGGAAGGTTATCGGACCTAACGCTGTCTAATCGACCAGGAGGTGTAAACCGTGCATTGCGCACCGCGCCGTAAAAAAAAGGTGTTAACCAAAAAATGCTGCACGCGTAAAATTAAAGTCATCGTCCGCCGCGGACCGAGAGGACCCGCTGGCCGCGTAGGACCAAGAGGTCCCGCCGGACCTGCGGGCCCTCAAGGCGTGCCCGGCCCGGCGGGAACCGGGCTGCTGTCCTCTTATGATTTTGTGGAAATACCGGATCCGATGGTTGCCGGCGGCCCGGCCATTACATCGGTTCCGCTGCCCGTTGCGCCTGCGACAGTCGGACCGGAGGTACAGGTTTCGGGCGAATTCGTAACGCTTGGCGGCATCGGTGCAGGAAGCCGGGTAGCGCTTAGCGCGACCGTCGTCTGGAGCTTTATGTTCTCAACCGCCACTCCCCAATTGGCGGTCGCGAGCCAAGTGATGCGATTCAGCATTTACCGCGACGCGGCAATAACGGGCACGCTGGTCGGGACGATCGTGGACGGCGGTACCGTTACGGAAATCAATACGGAGACCGGAACGACGGAAATTCTAGGCGTTTTCACGTCAGCGTTCACGATTACCGATACCGGCGCGCCGGGACCGTCGGCGAACTATTTTTTGACGGCTGCCGCCGGCCCGGCCTCCGGCTTCAGCGTCGCCGATGGACCTATGGGACCTATGCCGATTACGAATTTTAATAACCCGGTTATCACCGAGATCCATTTTAACGGCGAGGTTATAGGGCCGAATACGATCTAAGATATCGTGTCATTCGACTGAACTAAACAAACGGCCTTTCCCCTCGATCGCCGGATCGATGCGGGAGAGGCCGTTCCTCTTCCTTCGCCCCCTGAGCCGTGAATACCTCTGCAGCAATTCGCCAATCCTATCCACTAATGCTTGAAATGGATCTCCACTCGTCCGGGCATTCATCTACTAATGAGACTGCGGGGGCTTCATCATGTATTTGGTTACCAATGCTCTATTCTTTGCGGCTCTATTCGTCACCGGCGCGGCAAAAAAATGGAGAGCGCATTACGCTACGATGATCTATATCGCCTTTTGCAATCTTCTTTATAGCCTCTTGTGCGACGATTATTTGCTATGGTCGTTCCACCCGGCAATATTTAAGAATCACAAAACGATTGACCTGTTGAATACGTTCGTGTTGCTCCCTTCCACTACGCTCCTGTACTTAGTCTTTTACCCGACCCGCGGCAGCAGAAAGCTTGCGTATTACCTGTCATGGATTGCCGGCTTCTCGCTGCTGGAGTACGTCTGGAAGCGCTTCGGCTACATTACGTACGGCCACGGATGGAATTATTATTGGTCGGTCGCCTTTTACTTCGCGATGTTTTTCTCGCTCCGGCTCCATCATACGAAGCTTGCCCTGGCCTTGCTCTTTTCGGCGGTTACGGTCGTGCTGCTTCTTGTCGTGTTCAAGGTACCGGTCTTGAAATGATCGGTCAAGCCTTGCTTAACGCAGCCAATTTCCCCGATTCGGGGCAGGCTTATCCTCCGCCCTGACATACATCACGCGAAACGAGTGCTCCTTCCGGTCCCACAGCACGAAGCCTTCCTTGACGAGCAGATTGATCGCGTCCTTCACTTGGTCCTCCGTCCGCTGCGAGCGCTGGCTGACGTAGCCGACATCGATGCGGCACGGATCGTTGCGATAGGTGTTCCATAGGACGGTCAACACTTTGCGGGAGGTATCATCCAGCATGCCGCTTCACCAACTCGACGTCGATGATCCGGTCGATGAGGAAGACGCGCGGGGCGCTGGCCGTTAGGCAGTATGCCTTCACTCTGCCGCCTCCGACCGACTTGATCTCGATCGTACGGAAGGAAATATTCCGATTGCGGTTCATATAGATGATCTGGACGGTTCGGCCGACCAACGTTTCAAGCATGGGTCTTCACCTCGAATAAGAACGTTTGTTCTTATCATATGCCAAACGTGCGTTCGAGTTCCATGTTAATTTCATCCAGCCGAGTCGGGCAAATGATCGAAGAAGCTTGGCCCGCCTGCATACGATTCGCCCTTTCGAAGCAAAATAGAATGTCTTGCCAAACATAACCAAAAGGAGTGTTGAATGTGCGCGAAGGTTTGATTCCTGCCGTTCTCGGGACGGTCGTTACGGCTTCCGGTGCCACGCTGCTGAGGAGCAAGTATAAGCTTGCGGCAACCGGTATACTCGGCTTCGGTCTCGCTCATGTCATTCTTGGGGCGATCGACCTGGTGGAGCACCGGTAAGTTTGGCGAGATGAAGGAGGGAGGCTGCGCCCGCAGCCTCCCTCTCTTGCGTTCTTATTCGCTTGCCGCAAAGGCGTCCCGGTTCACCAAGTGCGCCGGCAGCTCGCCGGAGAGCCCTTGCAGCAAACTGTCCGCCGCGATTTCCGCCATCCGGGTCCGCGTCCGGATCGAAGCGCTCCCGATATGCGGAAGCGTGACGACGTTCGACAGCGTCAAGAGCGGATGATCGAGCTTGACCGGCTCCTCTTCGAAGACGTCAAGGCCCGCCGCCCATATCGTGCCGCTTGCCAGCGCGTCGTAAAGCGCCCGCTCGTCCACGATGCCGCCCCGGGCCGAATTGATCAGGATCGCCGACGGTTTCATGAGATTCAGCTCGCGCGCGCCGATCAAATTGCGGGTGTCCGGCGTCAATGGCGCCATGACGCACACAAAGTCGGAATGCGCGAGCAGATCGTCCTGCTCCGCGTATTCGATGGCCATGCTCTGCTCGGCCTCCCGCTTGCGGCTGCGGTTATGATACAGAACGCGCATGTCGAACCCTTTGGCCCTGCGGGCCAGCGCCTCGCCGATCCTCCCCATCCCGATAATGCCAAGGGTCGCCCCGTATACGTCCTGGCCGGTAAGCTGCATCGGCGACCAAGCCGACCACCCCCCCGCCCGTAAAAAATCGGAAGCTTCGACGATTCGGCGCGCGGCCGCCATGAGCAGCGCGAACGTCAAATCGGCCGTCGTCTCGGTCAGCACGCCCGGCGTATTCGCTACCATAATTCGTCTCCGGCTCGCTTCTTCGATATCGATGTTGTTAAAGCCGACCGCCATCGTGCTGACGACCTTCAAACGGGGAGCGCCGGCCAGCAGCCGCGAGTCGATCGCGTCCGTCAGCATGCAGTATAAGCCGTCGGCATCCCGAATTTTCTCCTCCAGCACCTCCCGCGGAACCGGGATATCCGCCTCCGGCCACATGTCGACTTCGCAAGCCTCGGCCAGCTTGCGCACCGCGTGCTCCGGTATCGTTCGCGTAATATAGATTTTTGCCTTCATCTCTTCCGATCACGTCCTATCGCTTTAGTCTCGCGCCCCGCTAGGGCGCCCTCGCGGTTTCGCCGCTCATTCGCAGCCGTCCATCGACTTTGCCGGACAACTTTGCGCATTATATTCCAATCTTTAGCCTATTCGCCTCCCGCATGCCTTTCTCCTCTCGCAACCATCCGAACGAATAAAACCGCCCCGTTTAAGCGCATCCTATTGGAATAATCCGACAATAAGGAGACTTACGCCATGCATACCGTTTGGAAAGGCGCGATCAGCTTCGGGCTTGTCCACGTCCCGGTCAAAATGTTTACGGCGACGGAGGACAAGGACATTCATTTCCGCAGCCTGCACAAGGAATGCGGGATGCCGATTTCCTACGCCAAAACATGCCGCCACTGCGATAAGGAAGTCGTTCCCGAGGATATCGTGAAAGGCTTCGAGTACGAGAAGGGCAAATACGTGATCGTCAAAGAAGAGGAGCTGGAGAGCATCAAGCCGGAATCCGCCAAAACGATTCATATTTTGGATTTCGTCGATTTAACGGATATCGATCCGATCTATTTCCAAAAAGCGTATTACCTGTCCCCCGACATGGCCGGCGGCGGCGCCTACAGCCTGCTCGTCGAGGCCATCCGAAAAACGGGCAAAATCGGCATCGCCAAAATCGCGATTCGCAGCAAAAGCAGCCTGGCCGCCATCCGGGTCGTCGAGAACTGTCTCTGCCTGGAGACGATGTTTTTCCCCGACGAGATCCGTTCCGTGTCCCAAGTGCCGAACTTGCCCGAGCAGCCCGCGGTGAACGAGAAGGAGCTGACGATGGCGACGATGCTGGTCGAGCAGCTCAGCGAGCCTTTCCAGCCCGACAAATATACCGACGACTACCGCAAGGCGCTGCTTGAATTGATCGAGCACAAAATCGCCGGCGAGAGCGTCGACATCGTGTCGGCGCCGGCCGCCGAAGCCCGTACGAACGTCATCGACCTGATGGCCGCGCTGCAAGCGAGCCTGGAAGCCGCGAAATCGCCGCCGCCCGCCGAGCAGCCCAAGCGGAAAAGAACAAGCAAAAAAACGAAGGACAATGTGTCTTGAGCCGCTCAAGCCGCCTCCTTCGAGCTATCGCATTTTGGGAGGTTGGCCATGGAACTCAAGCCCGTTTTTCCATTCGAGCCCGTAAGCGCGTCCGTTTCCCCCGAAGGAAGCAACTGGGTGGCGCAAATCAAATGGGACGGCGTCCGGATCCTGCTCTATTACGACGGCGGCGGGACGAGGCTGTTCAACCGGAAATTGAACGAGAGGACGCTGCAGTTTCCCGAATTTGCCGACATCGGCGCGTTCTGCAAAGCTCATTCCGTTATTCTGGACGGCGAAATGATCGCGTTCGATCAGAACAAGCCTTCGTTTCACGAAGTGATGAGAAGGGACAGCTTGAAGCAGGCGCACGGCATCGCGCAAGCCGTCTCCCGGATTCCGGTGACCTACATGGTGTTCGACGTATTGTTCTGCAACGGGGAATGGGTGACGGACCGGCCGCTCGAATACCGGCAAGCGCTGCTGGGGCAAATGATCGTTCCGCAAAGCCATGTGCAGCTCTCGCAAAATTTCGACGACGGCGAAGCCTTGTACGAATTGATGACACGGCATCGAATGGAGGGCGTCGTCTTCAAAGACCTCCGCAGCGCGTACGGCATCAACGGAAAAGACGGGCGCTGGAGAAAACGGAAGGTCAAGAAGGACCTCTACGCCGTCGTAGGCGGGGTTACATTCAGGCACGATACGGTGAACGCCCTGCTGCTCGGCCTCTATTCGGACGACCGGGAGCTGATTTACATCGGCCACGCCGGCACCGGCAAACTAACGCAAAAAGATTGGGCAGCCATTACCGAAGGCACCCGAAGAATGAAAGTACCCGATAGGCCTTTCCTTAACGAGCCGGCAAGGTCCAAGGAGGCGGTCTGGGTCAAGCCCGAAATCGCCGTAAAAGTCGAATTTCTCGAGCTCACGCCGGGCGGGACGATGCGTCACCCGAGCATTCAGGCCATCGTCGGCCTGAACGGCCGCGAATGTACGATCGATCAGTTGAAGGGGCTCTAGGCGAATGCCGCTCCATGCCAAATACCCAAGCCGAACGGGTCAATCGCGCATAAACTGCATTGTACGATGAAGCAAGGAGGTGTTACGATAATGTCCGGTCTCGTAGGTGGAGCTTTTACAAACACGGGTACAATTTTGGTACTTTTTATCCTTTTGGTGATTATTGCATGCAGCTGTGGGCTAGTAAGCCCTTACGGTAAAGGCTATTGATTTTGATTCTCCGGGCGGCGTATCCTCCGTTGCGCCGTATCCCGCGGGAAAAATCGGAAGGCTCATTTCGATGGGCCTTCTTTTTCGTTTCGAGCCCAATAG
This sequence comes from Paenibacillus arenilitoris, assembly GCF_014705655.1. Classification (GTDB taxonomy): domain Bacteria; phylum Bacillota; class Bacilli; order Paenibacillales; family Paenibacillaceae; genus Pristimantibacillus; species Pristimantibacillus arenilitoris. Next base: position 6,768 of record NZ_JACXIY010000030.1, read on the forward strand.
AGAAGCCTCCGATCAGGGAGGCTTCCGCTACGTGCGTTACTGCGTAGGCTGGCCGCTCGCGATCCTCAGCTCGTTCGCCAGCCGGTTGAACTCCTTCCGAGCCTCCGGAACGTCCGTCGCCATATAGGCCGCGCTCAAAAACCGAATGATTTTGTTGGCATCCTCCGCCGTCATAGGGCCGCTCACCTCCCCCGGTTCCTCTACTTCCGCTTCCTCCACGATATACGGGACGTTGAAATATTCGCATAAGCCGCGCGCCAGCTCCTCCGCGCACTCCGCGCGGTAAGCCCCGGACAGCAGCAGCGCCGCGTCCTCCCTGTTCGTCATAAACGCGCATTCGACGAGCACGGCCGGCATGACCGTATCGCGCAATACCGCGAAGCTGCCGCTCGTCTTCACGCCGCGGTTCGGGAGCGGGGTTCCGCCCGTCAAATGGCGGTGTATGATCTCGGCCGCCTTGCGTCCTTCCGCGCTGCCGGTATAGTAATACGTCTCCGTACCTCTTGCGCCGTTCCAGCCTCCGATCCCGAAAGCATTGGCGTGAATGCTGATATAGAAATCGGCGCCCGCCGTATTCGCGAGCCGAATCCTCGCATGGAGCGGCGTGTCCGCGTCGGTCGGGGCAACGGGCAGCGTGCGGAAGCCGCAGCGCCGCAGATGGGTATCCAGCATGGCCGCTACCGCCCGGTTGAATTCATTTTCCCTCATGAACGAGCCGTCAGGCAGCATAGGCGTGCGCTTCCCGGCCGTCTCCATGCCATGTCCGTCGCATATTGCGATGAGTTTGGCCATCCTCCTTCCTCCTTCCTTCTCTCTTATCAGCGTATTGCGCCCCCCGGCTATCGGTGAACCCGTCTTTGCAAAATCGGTCAACATTCGCGTATTTTTGAAACCGTACCGTCCATAAAAGCGTTAATACCGAATATACTTTCTGGAAAAGGCTAGGAGGCGATTCAAAGATGGAAACGTTTGGCAGAGGCTGCCTGTACATTATTTTGGGCATTGTTGCGGTCATGGCGTTAGCCTTCATCGTAGGTGGCACGATCACGATTCCGTGGTACATTCTCATTCCCCTGATCATTCTCGCGTTTTGGGCCGCATCCAAAAAAAACAAATGAAAATCCGGCTGCCGGATACGCTCGTCTATCCGGCCGCCGCAATAGAGCCGGCGTTCTCGCTTTTCGCGCCTGCTCTCTTTTTTTTGAGGCAGCCTCCCCGTCAGTCCAGCAGCACGGCTCTTGCCGACGCGTCCCAGCTTGCCGTCATGCCGATTACGGCCGCCAAATCGCGGATTGGCACGTAGCCGGTCGATTCCGACAAAACCGTCACCAGCGCCTGCCCGTTCACCGTTGCCTGCTTCGTTGCCGCCACCCAGTCGATTTCCGCGCCGAGCGCCTCCCCCAGCAGCCTCGCCGGCACCCAAGTTACGCCGCGAAGCAGGTAGCCGTCCGTCATGACCAGGCCGTCATGAAGCACGGCGACGGACTCGGCTTCCTCCAGCATCGACGGGTTCGGCACTTTTTTGGTGCCCGCCGCATCGTACCTCTTAAGCCCATACCGCTGCATGATCGATTTCAGCTTGGAGGCGTAAGCGGGGTCCGTTGCGTAGCCGCTTGCCTGCAGCATATCCGCCTGCTGCTCGGGCGTCATCGACCGGCGGACGCGATCGTATCGCGGGTTGGCCAGCAGCAGGTCCGAATCCTTATAGAAGTGATAGACGCTTTTGTAAGCGCGGAACGCGGCTCTCGTACTCGCGTTTCGTCCGTCGACGTACTCCCATGTGCCCTTCACGACCGCTTGCCCCTGCCAGTAAGCATTGACCTGCCCGCTTCCGACCTTAATGCCGCCCAAGTTGTTCCAGGAATGAATGACGCCGCCGGTTTCGAGCAGGTTTTGCGCAAGCCGAACGGAAGGAAACATCGTCGAACCTTCCCTTCGGACACGTATGACCGTAGGCGCCAATTTCGCGAAAAATTGATCTCTCGTCAGTGCAGCCATCTTCCTTCTCCTTCCCGCCAACGATTAAGGCATGTAATCTCAGGCTTTCCTTACTTAATTTATGCGGCGGACGCCCGAGGGGCAACGGACAAATCGGCATATATCCCGCCAACCGTGACGATGAGCGGGTCGAGGGAACGGCGCACGGACTTCCCTCGCCCTCGCGACGAGCGGCATACGCACGAAAAGGCCGGCCTAGCGGATCGCAAGATTCCGTTAAGCCAGCCCTCTGCCCAATCTATAATTGCTCCCGCATGCCGTAGAAGCGGCGCGTATTTGCCAGCAGACGCCTGCCCGTCTCCTCGGCGGGGAGCCCCCTCAGCGCCGCGATACGGCTCGCCGCGTCGGCAGCCATCTCCGGCCGCGTCGCACGGCCCGCGTAGGGACCTTCGAAGGGCCACGGCCCGTCCGTCTCCACCATCATCAGCTCGAGCGGATAGCGTTCCGCGATCGGCCGGATCTCGTCCTCGTAGGCGACGTCCGGCGTAACCGAGATCATGTAGCCGCTGCGCGCCATGCGTCGCATGACTGATTCGCTTCCCTTGAACCAATGGAAGTGGGCGCGCCGGACGCCGTTCCTCTCCAATAAATCGCACGCCTTGTCCGCGTCCTCGTACACCGCGTGGAGCACGATCGGACGATCCAGCTCCGAAGCGAGCGCCGCGAACCGGTCCAGCAGCTCCAAATAAGGCTCCTCGTCGAAGCGCCCGCCGGCTGCCTCCGCCTCCGTCCGCGTATAGTACGGAAGTCCGACTTCGCCGATCGCGAACCGTTCCCCCGCCTCGTGCCGCTCGCGGATCCATGCGAACAGCCGGTCGATCTCCTCCGCCGGCGGAATCGGCTGTTCCGGATGAAAACCGTATGCGGGGTGAACGCGTCCGGGGAAGCGCTGCGCAAGCGCCCGGTTCGCCTCGGAGGAAGCCAGATGCATCGACACCGCCACGACGGCCTCGACGCCGCGCGAGAAAGCGTCCTCGAGCAGCCCGGCGCGATCCTCCTCCGCATACAAATCTATGTGTACATGCGCGTCTATGCATAGCGCCTTTGCGTTGTCCGCCATCGTCCATCCTCCTAAAGTTTTGCACAGCAAAACGGCTTCGTAAGCATGGGCTAAAGTTTTGCGCAGCAAAACGGCTTCGTAAGCACGGGCTAAAGTTTTGCGCAGCAAAACGGCTTCGTTAACCTTTGGCTTCGTTTTACGCGCGCTTACGGCTGCCTCAACAGCTCGTAAATTCGCTGCTTCATCGCATTGAACGCCGGTTCGGTCCAAAGCGCTTCGCGGCGCGGCCGCGGGAAGGGAACCGCGAATTCCTCCAGCACGGCGGCCGGTGAAGCCGACAGCACGATGACGCGGTCGGACAAATAGAGCGCTTCTTCGATGCTATGCGTTACAAGCAGCACCGATCTTCGGCTCTCCTCCCAGATGGACGTGAGCCACTGCTGCATCTGCAGCCGGGTGAGCGCGTCCAAGGCGCCGAACGGCTCGTCGAGCAGCATGAGCGGCTGCGGCGCGAGCAGCGCCCGCAAGAACGACACCCGCTGCGTCATGCCGCCGGACAGCACATGCGGGTAAGCATCCGCGTATTCGCCTAGTCCGATCCGCGCAAGCCACTCTTTCGTCTCCCGCTTGGCCGTCCGACGGTCCAGGCCCGATATCGTCAGCGACAGCTCGATATTGCCGGCGACGGTCCGCCACGGCAGCAGCGCCGATTGCTGCGGCACGTACGAGATGTGGCCGCGCTCGCCCGTCGTCTTTTTGCCGCCGATCCATACTTCGCCTTCCGTAGGCGGCTCCAGTCCGCCGATAATTTTGAACAGCGTCGTCTTGCCGCTTCCCGATGGCCCCACGATCGAGACGAATTCCCCTTTACCGACCGAAACCGACAAGCCCCCGAGAACCTCCTTGGCGGCGTCCCCATTGCCGAACCGCTTCCGGATCCGCTCCGCCTTCAGCGCCATGCGGTCATCCGCCGTACCAGTATGCATAACTTTGCCTCCTCAAAGGTTTGCACAGCAAACCTTGCTTCGTAAGCATCTGCTTAGGTTTGCGAAGCAAACCTTGCTTCGTAAGCATCTGCTTAGGTTTGCGAAGCAAACCTTGCTACGTAAGCATCTGCTTAGGTTTGCGCAGCAAACCTTACTTCGTAAGCTCGCCGCTTCCGGGCCGCCAGCGAATGAGCAAGCGCTCCGCCAGCGCGACCAGTCCGAACAACAGCAGGCTGAGCGTCACGATGATAATTACCGCCGCGTAGACGCGGTCGGGCTGGAAGCCTTTGGACGAGATCAGCATGAACGCCCCCAGCCCCTTGTTCGTGCCGAGCCATTCCGCCACGACGGCGCTAAGCACGCTGTACGATGCGGCGATCTTCAGGCCGGAGAACAAATGGACGATCGCATGCGGCAGCTCCAGCCGCCAGAACAGCTGCCACTTGCCGGTGCCGATCATCCGGAAGTAGTCGCGCAGCTGCGGATCCGGGTTTTCGAGCCCGCTCAGCATAGCGATCGTAATCGGGAAGAAGCAAACCATCCCGACGAGAATCGCCTTCGGCAGCAGCCCCCAGCCGAGCAGCATCGTCAGAATCGGCGCGATCGCGACGATCGGGACGTTCTGCGACAGCACGAGCAGCGGGTAGGCGACGTTGCGCAGCCACGGGATTAAATGCAGCAAAGCGGCGAGCCCGAAGCCCGCCGCCGATCCTCCCGCGAAGCCGATCAGCATCAGCCGCACCGTCGCTCCCGTATGGTCCATTAACCGCGGCCAGACGGCAATCGCCTCCTGCACGATCGATACGGGCGCCGGAAGCAGCCACGGATCGATGCCGCCCCATGTGACCGCCGCCTGCCAAAGCGCGAGAAGCGCCGCCAGCGTGACGGCCGGCGGCCAAATCTTCGCCCATAAGTTTCGCTTATTGCCCATCGGGGTATTTCTCGAGCAGCCGTCCCATCGAAGCGCCGCTGCCCGGATTGTAATAAATTTTCACCTGCGAGATGACGGACGGGCAGCCCATCTCCGCCATCGCCTCGCTCATCGTCCGCACGACGCCGAGCAGATGGCCGAGCTCGCCCTCCATCGTCGTCTCCAGCGGCGCGACGCGGTAAGGCACGCCCGCCGCTTTAATAATGTCGATCGCGCGGTCGACGTAAGGAATGACGCTCTCGCCTCCGGGCGTCGTCGGCAAAATTTGAATGCTTACCAATGCGTTTGCCACCTAGATCCCCCATTTCCTAAAGTTCGATAACGCCGGCCGTTACTCCGGCAAAAACTCGTTCGTGAACGCCTTCTCCGCCTCCAGCTCCTTCTCGAGCAGCTTGTGCTCGAACATCCAGTCGGCGTAATTTTCCCATACGCTCAGCTTCTGTTCACCCCAACGAGGCGCGTCGTCCTGGTATTTCGGGCTGAGCCATTTCTGGCTGGCGCGCACGAGCTCGGCGTTGAGATCCGGCTCGGCCTTGATCAGCACTTCCGCCGCGTCCTCTGGATGATCGATCGCGTATTGATACCCTTTCGCCGCGGCCGCCGTGAACGCCTTAACGAGCTCCGGCTTGTCCTTGATCAGCGTTTCGTTCGTCGCCAGCACCGGCGTATAGTAATCCAGCTTGTCGCTGTAATCGGTCAAATAAACCATATTGATTTTCTCGCCGCGAAGCTCCGCTTCCACCCCGGTCCACGCGTAATAAATCCACGCGAAATCGATGTCCCGCTTAACCGCCGTGAAGAAGTCGCTGTCGCCGATGCTTACGATGTTCACTTTGCCGACGTCCGCGCCTCGCTCCTGCATGAGCGAGGCGATGACCGCTTCCTCGACGGGAGCGCCCCAGCCGCCGTACGACTTGCCCTCGAACTTCTCCGGCGCGTCGATCCCCTTCGCGAGCGGCGAAGCGAAGCCGGACGTATTATGCTGAATGACCGCCGCGATCGACACGAGCGGCACGCCCGCGATGCGGGCCATCGTAATCGACTCCTGATAGCTTACGCCGAACTGCACCTCGCCCGAGGCGACCATCTGATCGGCTCCGCTTTGGCCGGGCTGAATAATTTCGACGTCGAGGCCCTGCTCCTCGAAAAACCCTTTATCCCTGGCGACGTAAAGTCCGGTATGATTCGTATTCGGCGTCCAGTCCAGCACGACCTGCACCTTCTCGAGCGGCTTGCCCGCTCCCCCTTCCTGCTCCTGCCCGTTCCCGCTTGCGGCCGGCGCGTTATTGCCGCCGTTTCCGCCGCAGCCGGCCAGCGCCAAAGCCATGACGAGCATGGCGGCGGCGATTCTCCATGACGCTTGTCCTGCTTTCAACCGCTTCATGATGCCTGTTTCCCCTCTCCGTACCTCTATTTGTCGTAAGCTGACGACGCCCCGGCCATATCCGGTTCGATCACCTAATAAAAAAAAGCGCCCTCCCGATCCGGAGGACGCCATGCATTCGGCTGCGCGGCTGCCCGCATAAGCAATAGACTCGGCCGCTTCGACCGGGTCCGCTTGCGCGAACAAAGCTTTTTGTCCCTACGCTGGCATTACCCAGATCAGGTTAACGGGTCGGAATTGTGCTGCTCATTCCCTCTCAGCCGGCTTTACCAGCTCCCCGGAACATATTCGGTTTCGTCAACAAGGTCAATTGTATAGCAAAACCGGTCCAAAAGGCCAGCATTATTTTGGCGGCGACGCCGATGCGGCTTTCCGCCTGCGACCGAACGCGAGCAACCAAGAGGATGCGGGCCCGCCCGCCGCCTCGATCTCTACGCCGGTCAAGCCGGCAAGCCGGTAAAGCTTCTTGATTCGCCGCTTGCTGTACAAGCGGCTCTCGAAGCGGCCGAGCAGCCAGCCGTTCGGCTTCAGCGAGCAGGCAAGCCGCTTCAGCGCCCGCGGCTTGCCGTACGCGCGGGCGCGGCCCGCGATAATGCCGTCCAGCCACGCGGCCTCAATCGGCCGCGCGCGCCGCCCGTTCGGGCGGAACACCGTAATGCCGGCCGCCCGCGCCACGTCCGCCGCCTTCGAGGACGGCTCCGAGCCGTACCATGCCGCCCCCGGAAACAGCTTCTTCAGCTGCAGCAGCGACGCCCCGCAGCCGCAGCCGATCTGCATAATGGCGCGTTCGCCGCGCATATAGCCATGCGACGCCCGCTCGAGCATCGCGCGGATATCCGGTTCTCCATCCGCGGCCGCGCAAGGGGAGAAGCCCCATTTTTGCCTGAACAAGGATGCGTCGGCACGAGGCTCCGGGCCGTCTTCCCCTTGATGAACGTAAACATCGCCGCAGTATAGGAGCGCATAGCCGGCCAGCCGCAGCCGCAGCCCGAAATCGATATCCGCGCAGCGGGCGCCGGCGAAGCGCTCGTCGAACGGTCCGGCCTTCCCGTAAGCGGACCTGCGCAGAAGCAGGCACGAGCCGTCAAGCGCCAGCCGCTCCTCCCGCTTCGACCGGTCGGGGACGGCATGCAGCGCGGAGGCGGCAAGCTCCAGCTCCTCCTCGGTTTCATAGGCGACCGGCAGGCGCCCTCCCGCATTGCGGCTCGTCGCCGGGCCGGCCGCGCCGACTCGCGGATCGCCCAGCAGGCCTCGCTGCAAGGCGTCAAGCCAGCCCGGCGTAACGGCCGCGTGCCGGTCCAGCAGCGCGACGAGCTCGCCGGATGCCGCCGCGATCCCGCGATTGCGCGCCTTCGCCGTCCCTTCGTTGCAACCGCTCTCTATTACGGCGGCTCCGATTTCGCGAAGCGCCCGCGCCGCCGCGCCCCCGTTAACGACGGCGATCAGCTCGGTACCGCTTCGGTCCGTATGCCGCCGCACGCGCTCCACGCACCGCATCGCGCTCTCCGGTTCGCCGCCGGCCATTACAATGACGCTTGTCATGCCGATCCTCGCATCGCTCACGCGAATCCCCCTCAAGCCAGGCTATCTCCATAAACTATGTTCGAACAGCCGGTCCGGTGAGCGTTCGCCGCCTATAATACACCATAAACTAGGATGTCTTAGTCTTAGCCTTATACTTCTTCCTGACGCCGACCAGAAGCATGAGCAGGGGCAGCGCCACCTGGAACAGCGGCACGACCTTCAGCGTAATGTCGAGGCCGATCCAAATATGGTACGTATTGTTCGGTTCGAGGAACGAAGAGCCGTAAATGAGTAGGCCGATCGGCATGACGCAATAGCGGTACGCGATGCCCGTCACGGCATTGACGCTGAAGACCGACGCCATGTACAGCGCCGTCATCTTCACGTACAAGCCGATGAACAGCAGCAGCGTGACGATGACGTCAAGCCTCTCGAGGAAGTTGGCCAGCCTGATGAGCTGGACGACCTCGAGAAGCGGCAGCGAAGATACCGAGGCCAGCTCCGGCCCGAGTACGGACATGATGACGACGTTCATCATGATGAGGAATATCGATACGCCCGTCTGCGACCAGTACGTGATGCGGCCGATCTCCTTCTTCTCGGCGACGTATTTCCAGAAGACGAGCATAATGACGATTTGGCCGAACGGAAAGGAGAGCAGATCGGGGAACGCGGCTCTCCATACCGGCGCGAAGCCGTTCTCCAGCACGGGGCGCAAATGATGAATGTCGGGCAGCCCGGTTATGAGCAGCAGCAACAAGACGAGCGCATAGCTGACCGCCGCGATCGGGAACAGCAGCTGTCCGACCCGGACGAACACCTCAAGCCCCTTGCTGACCGTATAGGCGGACGCGAGCAGAATAAGCAGCATGACGATCCATTTCGGCGTTAAAGTCAGGAGCGCCATCGACGTCAGCTCGCCCACGTCCCTTACGTTGCGCATCGATTCGTACGCGAACCAGCAGGCGTGGAGCAGCCCGACGGCCCCGCCGAGCCACTTGCCGAAATGCATCATGTACAGCTCGGACAGCCCCGCTTCCGGCGCGCGCTTATGGATGCGAAGGTACATGACGGTAAGCAGCAGCCCGGCGGCGGCGGCAAGCGTCATGGCGATCCAGGCGTCCTGCTTCGCCTTGATGCCGAGCTCGAACAGCGGCGTGCTGCCGATCAGGAAAACAATGATGAGTATCGACATCTGCCTTTTCCCGATTTGCTGCATACCGTCCCTCCTATTCCGGCTACGAACGCGCCTTCTTCTGCGTTTTTTTGAACCCGCTTCCGCTCATGCCGGTCGTGCCCACCTTCATGCGGACCGACAGCCGCGCGTCCATCCGGGAGAACTCCTCCGGCCAGTCGTCCTTCATGCTCTTCCATGCCTTGCTGTCGTTCTGCCGAATGCTGCCGCCGAAGCCGACGACATCCGTCTTGTGCTTACGGACGGCCTGCCAGCCGAGTTCCATCTCCCGCTTGATTTCTTCCTCGATCGCCTTCTCGACCTTCCCGACGTCGCCCGGCTTCGTCAAATCCCCTTCGCAATTGTATTCCATCAGCGTCCCTTCGGCGTCGACCGCCACGTGCATGACCCACTTGCCGCCCGACTTCTCGGGGCGAAGCTTCGTCTTCGCGCGCGTAACGAGCACGGAGGACTCCTTCAGCCCCTTGTCGTCCTCCCTGCACGAGAAGGCGACCGTCGCCCGTTTGATATGGCCGGCCAGCCACATGACGCCGCGGCTCTCCGATTTCGAAATCCAGCCGACCAGCCTATCCTTGTCGATGAGCCCAAGGTCGTTCAGCCTTACCTTGGACGGCGTATTCGTGCGGCTGAGCTTGTCCGCCTGATCCAGGCTCTCGCTCGAACCCGCGACCGTCAGGCTCGGGATGCCGGTCGCCTGCGACGCCCCGAGCAGGTCGAACAGCACGTCGTGCATCGTCATTTCCCGGAAGACGGAGCTGTTCGCCTCCTCGTTGGCAATCATCCGCTGAATGGCCGCGCCCGGTATTTTCTCGAGCGGGATGAGCTGCTCGAGCATGCGCCTCGCGCTTCCCTTTGCCAGGAAAACGCTGACCGTCTCGCGCGAATCGGCGTTTCGCAGATAGACGTCGAACAGCTGCTCCAGGCCGCTCCGAGCCGCCTCCTGGCTAATAATAACGATCTGATTGTGCGCAAAATAGAGCCTCCTCGACGTCTCCTGGCTCGCCCTGCTGATCGCCGACCTGAAGCTGTCTCCCGTGGTCGAGAACACGTTGACGGCGGCCGCCGAGCTCGGCGTGCCGACGTTACCCGATATCGCCTGCGGAATGACGACCTGGTACGAAATTTGCCATTTGCCTTCTTTCAAGTCGACCCCCGTCGCCGAGACGATCCCGATCTCGTTCAGCTCGACCCGGTTCCAGCAGCCGCCGGCCGGGAGAGCAAGCACAATCGCCAGGAACAGCTTGAACAGCTTGCCTATACTCACCGCTATCGCTCCCTTACGCTACGGATTGTCGGAATGACGCTGCGCGGCCGGCTTTCTGCCGTTCGGCCGCCGCTTCGGATTGCGCAGCTTCATATCGAGCGGCCGGAGGACGACGGCCCACCAGGGCAGCCTGACGAAGACGTCCCGCCATAAGCCCTGCTTCTTTGGGCCGGGCGCCATCGGCGACATATAAGGGACGCCGAACGAACGGAGCGAGGTCATGTGGATCAGCATGAACAGCACGGAGATGAAGATGCCGAAGAAGCCGAGCATCCCCGCCATCAGCATGAACGCGAAGCGCAATATGCGGGACGTTGCCGCCATATTCGATTCCGGCATGACGAAGTTCGAGATGGCCGTGAACGACACGACGATGACCATGCCCGCCGACACGATGCCCGCCTGCACGGCGGACTGCCCGAGGACGAGGGCGCCGACGATCGAAATCGCGGGTCCGATCGCCCGCGGCATGCGAAGCCCCGCCTCGCGCAGCACCTCGAACGTCAATTCCATCAGAAGCGCCTCGATCAGCCCGGGGAAAGGGATGCCCTCCCGCTGGGCGGCGAGACTGATGAGCAGCGTCGTCGGCAGCATTTCCTGATGGTACGTCGTGACCGCGATGTAAAGCGCCGGCAGCAGCATCGAGACGATAAAGGCCGCATACCTGATGATCCGCACGAACGAAGCGATGTCGTACCGCTGATAGAAATCCTCCGGCGATTGAAAGAAGGTGAAGAAGTTCGTCGGCGCCATTAGCGCGATCGGCGTTCCGTCCACCAGGACGGCCACCCGCCCTTCCAGCAGCGCGGCGGCAACCGTATCCGGGCGCTCCGTGTTCAGGAGGGTCGGAAACAGCGTGAACGTCTCGTCCTGAATAAATTCCTCGATATAGCCGCTTTCGAGCACGCCGTCGATATCGATGTCCGCCAGCCTGCGGTATACCTCCTTCAATATCCCTTCGTCGACGACGCCGTGCAGGTACAGCACGGCTACGTTCGAATTCGTCTGCCTGCCGATCTTATGCATTTGGACGTGGAGATTGGGGGACCGGATAATGCGGCGCACCAGGCTGATATTGGTCCTTATGTTTTCGACGAAGCCGTATTGCGGCCCCCGGATAACCGTCTGCGTCTGCGGATTCGTAACGGCCCGCTGGTCCCCGCCGTTCGCGTCCGCCGTCAAGGCCGCGGCGCTGCCGTCCGCCAGGATGAGGCATAAGCCGTCCGCCATGCCCTGCAGCGCCTCGTCGAGCGTCCGGACCTCCCGCACCGATCCGACGGAAACGACGCAGCCGCGCAGCGCGTCGATCATCTTCTCGCCCTTCCGCGGCGCATGCTCCGGCAGAGCCATGCCCATCAGCGGCTCCATGATGCTTTCGTTAATCGTAGAGGCGTTTACGAGCCCGTCCACGTAGACGACGGCCAGTTCGCGATCCGGTGCCGCGTCGCTGCGGAACAGCCGCACAACCAGGTCGGAGCTGCCTCCGAATCGGCTGCGGACCGCCTTCACGTTGGCGTGCAGCGACGGGCTGAGCGGCGTCAGCGCGTTTTGGGTTTGCTTGTTCATAGGGAGCACCTTCGTTTCCATGTTGCATCTATTTTGGCGCATTCTGGCTTTGAATATGTGCCCGGCTTTCCGGCGGTCCGCCTGCCGGAAGCGCCCCCTTGCGGCGCTTCATGCGCCTTAAAGAATGAACTTCAGCACGAGCAGAACCGTCCCCAGCACGAGATGCGTCCAGCCGATGAAGCGCGATATTTTGTGATCCTTGTTTTTCCCGGCCAGCTTATAGCCTCTCGCATCGATCAGCAGGATAAGCGCCCCGCAAATCAGAAACAAAAAAATAACGTAGCTGAACGAGCCCATCGTATATCCGTTGCCGATCATTCCCAATCGCCTCCCCGGCTCTTATGCCAACCGGCGGCTATTTCGCTTTCATTCCGATCCGGCGGACGTTTACCGTTACTGAAATGTCGAACGTCGCATCCTTGTATATCCGCTGCCAGTTTTCCTTCGTTTTGATTTTTTTGCTCCAGTAGCCCGGCTTCTTCGCCCGGACATGCTCCCCGAAGCCGAATATGTCGGAGCCCTTATCCTGCGTTTTGGCGATGATGTTCTCGTAAAACACAACGGAGGCCTTCTCCTGCTGTTTCTCGATTTTCTCGATGATTTGCGGATTGTCGATGTACATCGCCTCGTTGATTTTCTCCTCGATGTTCACTTCCAGGTCCACTTTAACCTTAAAATGCGGAAGATCGTTTTTGATCTGAAGATCGATGTTCGAGCGCCGCTGCGTGACATAGGTGATCACCGTTTCCTTGGCGCCATCCAAATTGATGAACGCGCGGTAGCCGGCCGGATTGACTCCTCTGAGCCCCAAATACCCGGCAATTTCGAGCGGCTTCGTCGAACCGACCATTTGATTGCCCTTGAAATAGGCAAGGCCCATAATTTCGATGTTCTGGTCCTTCTTTCTCTCCACGTAAGGCAGGAAGCCCTCCTGCCCCTTCTTGGACAAATTGCTCCAGAATATGCCGATATAATCCTTCGGAAATTTCCCCATTCGGATCCCTTCGTCGAGGGTCGACATCAAATAGAGCGTCGGAATCCGCTCCAGCTTGGGAGCGGCCTTCAAAAGGCTTAGCGCGCGTCCCTTCGAGATCATCATCCAGGCCATCCGCCGCACCTCCGAATTGCGGCGGAAATAATCGTTGACGTTCTCCAGCCCTTTGCGCGCGACCGCTTCGGACACGACGATGACGCGCAGATGCCCGAAGAACAGCCGGCTGGACACCTGCTGCTGCAGGTTCATGAAGGCGTCGTCGATGGAATGGCCGACGACGTCGATGACCCAGACGGTTTTGCTCGAATCGCCTTGGCTGCCGCCGCTTTCGCCCGGTCCGAGCGGGATGCGGCCCGGCAGCGCGATCTGCACGCCGACGCGCACCATCCCTTTTTTGGGCGGGGGAAGCGAGCCGCGGGTGTGGGTAACCTCCGACTCTTCCGCTTCCGATTCGTCCGAAGCCGTGTCGATGGATACCCCGAGCACGACGGCGCGCTCCTCGATTTCTAGCCGGTCCCAGCACCCCGTCAGCAGCGGGACGACGAGCAGAATGACAAGCGACAGCTTAACCGCTCTCATCCATTGCTTGGTCTTCATTGCGATTCCCTCTTTTCTTGCGAATGATCGCAATCAGTAACAGCAGCCCCGGATATCCGATCGTAATATACAACCCGATTCGGCCTACGTTCTCGATGATGTCGTACAGCTGCACGATATTTTGGGGCAGCATGGCCATGACGAAAACGAAGGGGAGGAGGAAAAAGGAAAACAGCTTATGATCGTCCAACCGGAACAGCTGGCTTATGGCGTATATCGTCAGAAAATAACTGGAAAGCAGCGTCGTGAACACCGCCGTTACCCACACGGCCAGAAAGGCCGCGTCCAAACGCTCCAGGATGTTCGCCGGCAGCGAGGTCGCCTTCGCGAGCTCAAGCGTCGGCCACAGCAGGTTCTTGATTTCCTCCGCGCCGAACACGCTGACCGCGGCCGTGACGATGATGACGTACAGCCCTCCGGCGATGATCATCCCCCAGACGCTCGCCTTCATCGCTCTTTGCGGGCTGCGCATCGAAGGGATGACCATGCTCAGAATGAATGCGCCCTGGAATAAAGCCGCGATCGTCATCGACCCCTTCGCGATCTCGTACACGCCGCTTGCCCATATCGGCTGCAGGTTGATGACTTCGGCATTTTTCAAGGACAGCGCGACGATCAGAATACCCGGCACGAGCAGCAGCGGAAAGTAGAAGGTATGGATATACGCGAACGTCGTAATCGTATTGCGCGTCGAGATCGCCGCCAATATGAGCATGACGATGACCGTCACCTCCACGGGCGTCGTCTTCAAGACCGAGGTGACGACGACCTCTCCGAACTCCCTCGCGGCAAGCGACGTCAGCACGGCGAAAAATCCGATGATCGCGGCGCTGCCGAGCCAGGCGGGCCATTTGCCGATAATTTCCTCGCTGTAGCGGATGATGGTCTTGTCGGAGAACCGTTTGCCGAGCCAGGTCACGAGCATTAGTCCGAGAGAGGCCACGAGCATGCCGAGTAACGTAACCAGCGGAGCGGCGGAGTCGGCCGCCCGCACGGCGAAGAGCGGCAGCGGCAGCACCCCGACTCCGATAATCGTGCTGACGAGAATGGCCGCGGTTTGGATGACGGTAATTTGGCGCGTTCTCTCCATGTGTCAGCCCCCCTCCTCCCGCTTCGCGTCCGCTGCCGGCTTCGGCGACGGATCGGATTGTCCGGTTTGTCCGGATTGATCGGACCTTTCGGATGATCCGGATTGCCCTTCGGATTGCTCTCCGGATAGTCCGGACTGCCTCACAACGTCGTGCGCGGCCCCGCCGCCCGTCTTCACCTTGTCGACGGGCCTCAGGAACGACGGCCTGTCCTTCATCCAGCTGAGCGGCCCGCGGACGATCAGGTCCTTCATCCCTTGGAAATCGCCCGGCACGAGCGGGCTTAAATAAGGCACGCCGAACGATTTCAACGACAACAGATGGTTCGCGATAAGGATCAACCCGATCATGACGCCGTATAAGCCAAAAATTCCCGCCATGAAAATGAGGGGAAACCGGAGCAGGCGCAAAGCAAGCGCCGCGTTGTAGGCCGGCGTCGCGAAGGAGCCGATCGTCGTCAGTGCGATGATGACGACCGTGATCGGGCTCGCGAAGCCCGCGGCCACGGCCGCCTGGCCGATGACGAGCACGCCGACGATGGAGAGCGCCCCGCCGACCTGCTGGGGCAGGCGGATCGTCGCCTCCCGCAATACTTCCATCGACACTTCGATGATGAGCACTTCGACGACGGCCGGGAACGGAACGCCCGCGCGGCCGCCCGCGACGGCGACGGCGAACTCCGTCGGGATCAATTCCGGATTGAAGGAAATGATCGACACGTAAATCGACGGAAAGACGAGCGAGAACATGAGGGCGACGAGTCTCGCGAGCCGGATCGCGCTCATCATGAGGAACCGTTCCGTATAGTCCTCCACGGTCTGGTAGAACTGGCTGAACACCGTCGGCACGACCAGCGCGAGCGGCGAGCCGTCGACCAGGATCGCCACCCTGCCCTCGAGCAGGTTGGCGACGATTTTGTCCGGACGTTCGGTATACTGCACCTGGGGGAACGGGGACAGATGGTTGTCTTCGATGAACTGCTCGAGATAGCCCGAGTCCATTACGCCGTCGATGTCGATTTTGGACAGCCGCTTATTGACTTCCTCGACCAGCTTCGGATTCGTGATGCCCTCCATGTAGCAGACGGCCACCTTCGATTTGGTCCGCCGGCCGATCTCCGACGATTCGATGCGCAGATCGGCCGATTGCAGCCGGTAACGGATCAGCGCGATATTCGTGCCGATCGGCTCGATGAAGCCTTCCCGCGGCCCCCGGATGACCTGCTCGGTCGCGGGCTGGTCGATGCTCCGCTTCTCGATGCTGCGCGTTTCGACGACGATCGCTTCCCGGATGCCGTCCACCGCGATGACGGTACTCCCCCGCAATACGTTTTCGACCAGCGCGGCAAGCTTGTTCTCCAGCTTGGATCCGGTATAATACAACGCATCGTTCATGATGACGTCCTTCAGCCGGTCAAGCCCGATGTCGTCCGCGTCGATATGCGGAGGCGGATACATGAGCGGCTTCAACAAATCCGAATGGATCGACGTTTGGTTCACCATGTTGCAGAAGTAGAACATGGCGGCCGGATATTTGCCGAACATATGGAACCTGCGGATGACGGCATCCGCGTTCGCCCCGATCATATCCTCGACGAAAGCGATCGTCTTCTCGAGGTCCCCGTCCAATGGAACGTCGTCGTACTCGGCTAATGCCCGACTCGGAACGGCGATCGTCTGTTTTGTGCCCGATTTTTTTAACCCTTTTCCAAATGGCATGGCTTTCCCGCCCCGATCTTGTCATTTCGCTTTCTTCCTTTAGGGAAGATGAAGGCGTACACGCAGTAGCTTTTGCTTGTTGAAGCAATATTATCCATCGCTGCGTCTCCACGGACGGCTTCCATCAAATTTTGACAGTAACATCCATAAAAAACCTATAGAATAAGAACAAGCGTTCTGTATATAATAAGAACAAACGTTCTTATCTCGGAGGGATGCATGATGGAGGTTGAACGACGGCGCGGCGCGGCGGCCCCGAGGAGGGTCGTCCTACTCGCGGACTGTCAATCGTTTTACGCGTCGGTGGAGAAAGCGGAGCGTCCCGAATACAAGGATAAGCCGGTCGTCGTGGCCGGCGACCCCGAACGCAGGTCCGGCATCATTCTCGCCGCGTGCCCCATCGCCAAGCAGTTCGGCGTCACGACGGCGGAGCGGCTCGGCGATTCGCTCGCCAAATGTCCGGATCTCGTCATCATCAAGCCGCGCATGCAGCTGTACATCGACGTTTCGATGACGATTACCCGCATCTACCAGTCGTTCACCGACCTGGTCGAACCCTATTCGATCGACGAGCAGTTTCTCGACGTGACGGGCTCGCTCCATCTGTACGGCACCCCGGAGGCGCTCGCGCGGATGATTCAGGCGCGGATTCAAGAGGAGCTCGGCGTGTACACCCGCTTCGGGATCGCCGAGAACAAAATATTGGCGAAGACGGCCTGCGACAATTACGCGAAGAAGAACGATTCCGGCATCTACGTCCTGCCCAAGGAGCATCTCCGGGAGACGCTCTGGACGCTGCCGATCGGCAAGATGTTCATGGTCGGCAGCCGCATGACGCGCCATTTCAATGCCATGGGCATCGACACGATCGGCAAGCTCGCCGAGACGCCGCTCGAGAAGCTGAAGCAGCTGATGCGCCGCAAGTTCGGCAAAAACTCGGATATCAATGCCGAACTGTATTGGCGTATCGCGAACGGCATCGACGACAGCCCGGTCAGGCCCGGCACGCACGAGGTCGCGCCGCAGTCGGTCGGCCATATGATGACGCTGCCGCGCGATTACGCCCGGCTCGAGGAGATTAAGGTCGTGCTGCTGGAGCTGACGGAGCTTGTCTGCCAGCGCTGCCGCGGCAAAGGGTTCATGGGGCATGTCGTGTCGGTCGGCTGCATGGGAGCCGATTACGACCGCCCGAGCGGCTTCAGCCGCCAGATGAAGATGGCGGACCCGACCAACGTCACCAATCAGGTGTACCGCGCGGCGGTCGAGCTTCTGGTGCGGCATTGGGACGGCATGCCGGTACGGAAGGTCGGCGTCAGCCTCTCGCAGCTGTCGGCCGACGACGAGTACCAGCTCTCGCTGTTCGATCGGGACCGCGAGAAGACGATGGCGCTGGAGCGGGCGACGGACGCGATCAAACGGAAGTACGGGGATGCGACTATTTTAAGAGCGGTCTCGATTACGCCTGCCGGGCAGGCTCAGCACCGCGCAAGAAAGATCGGAGGACATTACAAATGAGAAAGAAGCTGGAAGGAAACGGGCTTTGGGAATCGAGCCGCATGATGCTCCCCGAGCACAAGGTTGCGATCAACGACCACGAAGCGGCTTTGCGGCAGCGGCGGCGCGTGGAGCTTGACGAGCAGGAGTGGGAGCATGTCGCCCGCTCCGTGGCCGAATCGCTGCGGCAGCGGCGGCAAATCGCGCTGCGGATGTTCCATCCGGTCGAAGAGCTGACCGTCATCGGCATCATCGACCGCATCGATCCGCTGAAGGGGCGCTTCATGGTGGACGGCGAATGGTTTCTTATCCGGGACATCGAGGGAGCGGCGCCGGAAGAATAGGGGCGGCAAGAGGGCCTCAATCGCGCCGCTGCGCGGCAAGCACCGCCAGCTCGATCTTGTTCAGCATGAGCCCGTATTCGTTCGTGATTTCAAACTGGCGCGGAAGCGGCAGCTTCCGGAAGTAGGGCGCCACGCCCTCCGCCGACCGGAACCAATCGCCCGGCTCCGGCGCCGGGAAGGGCCGGTCGCTCCATGCGGCCCCGAGCTCCGGGCTGTAGAGCGGCTCCGCGCCGGGCTTCAGGCGGCCGCCAAGAAGCCGTTCCGCGTAAGGGCGCCCGGGCGGCAGGCGGCGCACCCGCGCGAACAAGTCCGGCGCGTAATCCGCCCGCGAGCCCGTATGCGGGGCGGCGGCGGCGAACCGGCAGACGCCTTCGCGGACGCGCGGAATGCCGAACAGCACCGCATACAGCCGCTTCCCGAACTCGATCCGCTCCTCCAGCCGCTCGAACCGCTCCATAATAAGCCCGGCCAGGCGCAGCGGGCTCCCTCCGGCGCCTTGGCCCCGCCCCGCTCCGTACGGCATGATTACGCCGTTCAACTGAAGCAGCGATTGCAGCCCGAAGAACAACGTATGAAGCACCTTATCGCGAAAGTACGAATGCTGCACGACGCGCTCCTCGATATAATGCTGCTCGTTGACGATGAGCGCGACCGTGAGCGGCACCGGATCGCGGTCCCGCCAGAACAGCCGCCAGACCGGCTGCATGAACGCCGAGACGCCGAGCGCCGGCAGCAGGTGGAATAAGCTCCGCCCTAGCCGCTTGCTCCGTTCGTAGAGAAGAAGCTGCGGATACGCGTCCTGGAATATATAGGCGTTGGCCCGCTCCAGGAAGAGGAATACGTCCTCGCGCTGGTCGCTGCGGAGCAGCCGCGGCAGCCATTCCCCCTGCAGGTCCGTCATGTTCCACCCGCCGTTGCGCGATACCGTATGCGCAAGCAGCGCCCAGTGAAGCTCGGGGGTGCGGAAGTATACCTGCCGATACGCCTCGGTACGCGTCACGTTATTCCGGTTCGCCGCGGCGGTCTCCTCGCGCAGACGCCCGGCGAGTACGAGCTCCTCCCCGCTTAAAGGGACGGAGGCGCTGCCGCCGAGCTTCGTCCAAGCCGCGGCGAGCTTCGCGGCCGAAGCCTGGGAAAGCCGCAGCGGTACGGCCTCCTCCGCCATCTCGTGCGATGCGCTCATGGCGTTCCACTTGCCGACCGCATAGTCGAATGCCGCCCCGGGCAGCGCGAACAGCTGCGCCAGCCAATCGCCGAGCGAGCGGCGGGCCGCGCGCGCACCATTCTTGTCGTCCATCGTCAACGCTCCTTATCATCGTCCCGCGCGGCGAAGGCACGGCCGCTCGGGACGTTCTCGTTACCAGTATCCGCCGCGAGCCGCCCGGCCATACCGTAGTAGCAGCATATGCGCCCGTCGGCCAGGCGTTGTATAATAGAGACTAGCGGCAAGACAGGAGGCGAGAGAGACTTATGTGCGGAAGATATACGATTACCGTCACGCTCGAGGAGCTGATGGTCCGATATATGATCGGGGAGACGATGATCCCGTTCCACCGGCCGAAATACAACGTGGCGCCGAGCCAGCAGGTGCTCGCCGTCGTGAACGACGGGCAGAGCAACCGGCTGGGCGAGCTGAAGTGGGGACTTGTACCGCCGTGGGCCGAGGACCCGAAGATCGGCTTTCAAATGATCAACGCGCGCTCGGAGACGGCGGCGGACAAGCCGGCCTACGGAGCGCCGCTGCGCCGCAAGCGCTGCCTCATCCCGGCGGACGGCTTCTATGAGTGGAAGACGACGGCCCGCGGCAAGCAGCCGATGCGCATCGTGCTGAAGAGCCGTTCCTTGTTCAGCATGGCGGGGCTGTTCGAGACGTGGATCGCCCCGGACGGCGCCAAAATCAACAGCTGCACCATTCTGACGACGACGCCGAACGCTCTCGTCGCGCCGATCCATGACCGCATGCCGGTCATCTTAAAGCCCGAGGACGAGCCGCTGTGGCTGGATCGCAAGGTGACGGACATCGGCGTCCTGCAGCCGCTGCTGCGGCCTTACGACGCCAGCGAGCTCGAAGCCTATCCCGTGTCTCCCGCCGTCGGCAGCGTCAAGAACGACGACGCCTCGCTCGTCGAGCCTTATGCGGCGGACGAGCAGCTGGAGCTTTGGTAGGCCGGACTCTGCCGCCGCGGGCAAAAAAAAATCGCCGACCGAAAGCGGTCAGCGAAACATTCCCCACAGCTTCAACAGATGAAACGTGTTGTTCGGATCGATTTTTTGCGCGAGCACGAAGTTGACGATCTGCTCCTCCTGCGTGTCCGTAAGCTGCTCCTGCAGGACGACGGCGGCCGATTTCACGAGCCTTCTCACCTTCGGCCGGTCCTGCAGATCATATTTCGTCACATTTCCGAGCAAGTCGCGAATCCGGTCCTTCACTGCGGGATTTTTCATTTTAAATTTGACGCGTTCGACCAGCTGCGGCCGAATGCCGTACTTTTGGTAGCTCACTACCCCGACACCTCCATCCGGCAATCGAATCCAAGTCAATCGTTAAAGCATATGCCGGATGGTGGCGAATATTGCCTAGTCGAGCTGTTCCCCTTGAAAATAAGAATCCTTCTGCAGCACGCCGCGGACTCTCGCATAGGAGGCGTCGCTCCAGAAATCCTCCCTCTCCGTCAGCTCGGCGGCATCCTCGCGCGCGGTTTCCAGCAGCTCGTAATCCGCGACCATGTCCGCCAGCCGGAATTCCGGCAGCCCGCTCTGCTTCGTCCCGAAGAAATCGCCCGGGCCTCGAATTTCGAGGTCTCGTCTGGATACCTCAAAGCCGTCATCCGTTTCCGTCATGACCTTCATCCGCTCTCGCCCGGTCTCCGACTTCGGATCGGCCACCAGAATGCAGTGCGATTGATGCTCTCCCCGGCCTACCCGGCCGCGCAGCTGATGAAGCTGCGACAAGCCAAACCGCTCAGCATCCATAATAATGATAAGCGTCGCGTTCGGTACGTCGACGCCAACCTCGACGACGGTCGTCGCGACCAGCACCTGGGTCTCATTCGAGCCGAAGGCGCCCATGGCGCCGTCCTTCTCCGCAGCCGTCATCCGCCCGTGCAGCAGTCCGATCCGAAGATCGGGGAACGACTGCTGGGTCTGCACGTACAGGTCGATGGCATTCTGGACGTCCAGCTTCTCCGATTCTTCGATCAAGGGGCAGATGATGTACGCCTGGCGTCCTTTGGTTACCTCCTTGCGGATAAACGCGAGCACGCGCTCCATCATCCCGTGCTTCACCCAGTACGTCTTGATCGGCTTGCGCCCGTGCGGACGCTCGCGGATCGTCGAGACGTCCATGTCGCCGAACGCCGTAATCGCCATCGTCCGCGGAATCGGCGTCGCCGTCATCGTAAGCACGTCGGGGTTCATCCCTTTGCGGCGGAGGATGCTTCTCTGGTTCACGCCGAAGCGGTGCTGCTCGTCGACGACGACGAGCCCCAGGCTGCGGAAGAATACGTCCTCCTGGATAAGCGCGTGCGTGCCGACCGCGATGTCGATAATGCCCATTTGAAGGCCGGCTAGCGCGTCGCGCCGCTTCCGCTCGGTCAAGCTTCCCGTAAGCAAAGCGACTTCAACGCCCATATCCGCGAACAGGCGCTGAAGCGACCGCATATGCTGCTCGGCCAAAATTTCGGTCGGCACCATGAGCGCCCCCTGATGTCCGGCCTTCACCGCCCCGTAGAGCGCAATGGCCGCGACGACCGTCTTGCCGGAGCCGACATCGCCCTGCAGCAGCCGGTTCATGCAGGATGGCCTGCGCATATCCGTCAAAATCTCATTGACGACCTTCTTCTGCCCGTCCGTCAGCTCGAACGGCAGCGTCGCCGCGAACTCCCGGATCGTCTCGCTTTCGATCCGGTGCGCGATGCCGTCCGTCCGCTTGCGGTTAAGCGCGCGGTAGGCCTGAAGCTTCAATTGAAACAGAAACAGCTCTTCGTACACGAGCCTCCTGCGGGCGGCTTGTCCTTCCGACGCGTCGTCAGGCAGATGGATTCGCTGCACCGCGTCTCGTCTTGCCATCAGATCGTGCCGCTCCACGAGCTCGTGAGGAAGAAGCTCCTCGATCATCGTCCCGTACTGCGCGAGCGCTTGGCGAATCGTTTTCCGGATCCAGGCCTGCGTCATGCTTCCGCTTACGGAATAGACCGGCTGCAGCGTACCCGATTTGGCGGATCGGGCGCTGTCCGGGAACTCGGATTCGGACACCGTCATTTGCAGCCGTCGCTGCTCCCACTTGCCGGTAAGCATCACTTCCCGGTTGACCGTAAGCTGGTCCTGCAGAAAGTGACGGTTGAACCACACGGCCGTAACCAGCCACTGCCCTACCTCCACCTTGCAGGTCAGCCTTGACTTGCTGCGGCCGTAGCGCTGCAGCACCGGCACGCCGCGGACGATGCCGAGCACCGTTACCTTCTCGCCGTCCTTCGCGTCCGCCAGCTCGCGGATGCGGTAATCCTCGTACCGGAACGGAAAATAATCGAGCAAATCGGCGACGCTGCGCACGCCAAAGGCGTGAAGCTCTTGTTCCTTCGGAGCGCTCACGCCTTTGATTTGCCGAACGGAAATTTGATCCAGCTGCATCATGCGATCACAACCTGTGCATGAACACGGCCGACGTGCCGGGCCCCGTATGCGTGCCGATCGTCGATCCGATTCTCGCCTTGTCCATGCTTTGCACGTTGAAGCGGCTTTTGATCAACTCGCCGAGCTCCTCGGCCGTCTCCTTATGGTACGACCACGCCATCGTGGCATGCACGGGCTCGTCTCCGAAGCTTTGCGCCAGCAAATCCACGATTCGCTGCATCGCCTTCTTGGAGCCGCGCACCTTATCCACCGCCTGTACGACGCCTTCCGGATCGAGCGACAGAATCGGCTTAATGTTTAAGATGGAGCCGATAAAAGCCGACGCCTTGCCGATCCGGCCGCCCTTCTGCAAGTAATCCAGCGACTCGACGAGAAAGTACAGCTCCGTGTTCTTCTCCAGCCGTTCGACTTCCTCGATGATCCGCTCGACCGCTTCGCCCGCCTGCGCCATCTCGGCCGCCCTGACGACGCGGCGTCCGTACCCGTACGAAGCCGACTTGGAATCGATGACCGTAATGTCCGCTTTCTCCTCGATCATCGATTGGGCGATAACCGCGGATTGATACGTGCCGCTGAGCGCCGCAGACAAATGAATCGACAAGATCGGTGCGTTGGCGTCTTCGGCCAGCAGCCGCTGATAAACGTCCGAGAAATCCATCGGCGAAGGCTGCGACGTGGTCGGAAGCGACGGCGACTGGGCAAGCTTCTCGTAGAACTGCTCGATCTCGATTGTCACCGTATCCAAATATGTTTCTTCCCCAAAGATCACCTTGCACGGCACGACCGAAATGCCCAGCCGCTCTCGAACCTCCGCCGGAATGTCAGCCGCGCTGTCTGTTACGATTCGGACCTTCCCCGCCATACAATCCCCTCCAACCTGGTTACGATCATTTTATTCCAACGCGAATATATACGGATACAGCGGCTGTCCGCCCTTCTGCACCTCAAGCTCAAGCTCCGGGTATTGCTCCGCGACCCACTCGCAAATTTCGGCCGTTTCGGCCGAATCCGCGCCTTCTCCGGTCAGGACGGTCAGCAGATCGCCGCCTTCCTCCAGCATGCTGCCGATCAGCCCTTTGCAAGCCCCGGTAAGGCTCGGCTCCGATACGACGATCGTCTTCTCCTTAATGCCGATAAAATCGCCCTCGCGGATCGTGACGCCTTCAATGGACGTATCCCTGACCGCTTTCGTCACTTGTCCGGAGACGACCTGCTCGGCCGCGCTCTTCATCCACGCCGCATTGCGCTCGGCCGACTCCTCCTCCTTGAAGGCCAGAACCGCCGCCAGTCCTTGCGGCACGGTCCGCGTCGGGATGACCGTGACGCTCCGCTCGCTAAGCTCGGCGGCCTGTTCCGCCGCCAAAATAATGTTTCCGTTATTCGGGAGGATATAAATATGCTCCGCGGAAAGCGACTCGATCGCCTTGACGAAGTCTTCCGTGCTCGGATTCATCGTCTGCCCGCCCGATAGGACGGTATCGACGTCGTTCCCGAGAAAAATGTCCGCAATGCCCTCGCCCATCGCAACGGCGATTATGCCGAACGGCGCGCGTTCGAATACTTGTCCGGGAGGCGTCGCCGGAACGGAGCCGGCCAGCAGCTCCGCCGCGGAGTAGTCGGCCGGGCCGCCGGCTTCCGCCTCGTGCCCCAGCAGCTCGCGATGCTGCTCGCGCATGTTCAGAATGCGTATGTCGTTCAGCTCGCCGTACGGGAGCGACAAATTAAGCACGTCCCCCGGCTTGCGCGAATGTACATGAACCTTGATGACATCCTCCTCGGCGATGACCAGAATCGAATCGCCGTCTTTCTCAAGCGCCTTCTTGTAAGCGGATTCATTAAAAAACACCGGCTTTGCGCCTCCGAGCTTACGATTGATAAAAAATTCCATATCGTATAAAAATTCGATCGCTTCCGTCGATAAGCGCGATTGCGCGGAAACCGTCTCCTGCGGCCGGCCCGCCGCCGGCACGGCCACTTCCTCGGGCGGCGCAGCTTCGGAAGACAAGGCATGCGAGGCCGAATAGCCGTCGCTCTCGCTGCCGGACAAGCTGTTCGCGAAGCCCTCGTATATGAATACGAGACCTTGTCCGCCGGAATCGACGACGCCGACCTGCTTCAGCACGGGCAATAAATCCGGCGTGCGCTGAAGCGCTTCCTCCGCCTTCCGGTGGACCTCCCGCATCAATTCGGCTACGTCGTTCTTGCGGCGCGCATACTGCACGGCATGCTTGGCCGCTTCCTTCGCAACGGTAAGGATCGTTCCTTCCACCGGCTTAACGACTGCTTTGTAGGCAAGGTCGACGCCGTGCTGCAGCGCCGCCGCGACTTGGGCCGCACCCGCTTCCTCGAGGCCGGCCAGCGATTTGGAGAAGCCGCGGAACAGCTGCGACAAAATTACGCCGGAATTGCCCCTCGCCCCCATCAGCAGTCCTTTGGATAATGCTTCTGCCGCCTTGCCGAGATGGGCGGATGGCTTGCTGCGAAGCTCGCGGACGCCGGAGGACATCGTTAAATTCATGTTGGTTCCCGTGTCGCCGTCCGGCACCGGAAATACGTTCAAAGCGTTGACGCGCTCCGCGTTGCGCTGCAAATAATCCGCGCCCAGCAGTGCCATTGCGGCAAAATCAGATCCGTTTATAAAGCGCTTGCTCAACGAAAATTCCCTCCCTGCTACTTGGATACCCTGACGTCTTGCACGAATATATGGACTTCTTCCACTTGTAGACCGATTACGTCATTCAGCACATATTTCACCTTCGATTGAATGTTATGCGCCACTTCGGAAATTTTGGTTCCATAGCTTACGATGATGTACAGGTCGATATGCAGTTTCTCGTTATCCCGCCTGACTTCTACGCCGCGGGTGAAATTGTCACGGCCGAGCAGCTCGGCGATTCCGTCCTTCAGCTGTTTTCGGGAAGCCATTCCGACGAGTCCATAACAATCCATGGCTGCAGAGCCGGCAAGAACGGCTATGCAATGGTCTGTGATATGAATGGAACCTAGTTCGGTGCTTAGCTGCAGAGGCATGGAAAAACACTCCCTTACTGTATATTATGGACTATGTACCATTGTACTATAAACGTCACCTTTATAGAAGTCCGTTCGCAAAATCCAGTTATTCCGCGAAAAATCGCGAATTTCGCCTACTAAGAAACTTGAATGCCCGTATATTTAGGTTGAACAGTATCGATGTTTGTGATACGATATTCAAGTGTGTTTATTTGCTATTTCGCTAATGAATGAAGTTTTCCTCACGCATAATGAAGCCGATGCATATGGAAACCGAAGCTGCTTCAGCAATACTTAAAGGAGGTGTAGTCATGTCCCGCAAATGTTTTCTTACAGGCAAAGCGCCTGGCAAAGGTAACAACGTATCCCACGCTAACAACAAAACTCGTCGTGCATGGGGCGTAAACGTGCAGAAGGTCCGCATCCTGGTTGACGGTAAGCCGAAACGGGTTTATGTCAGCGCGCGCGCACTGAAATCCGGTAAAGTTACCCGCGTATAATGATGGCTTCAGCCATAGACAAAAGCACCTGAGCGCTCAGGTGCTTTTTTTCATCGTTCACGACCCGCTGCCGCAGGGAGGCTTCCGGCAGCGGGTCTAATTTTTTTGAAAGGTGTTCAAGATCGCTTTAACGAACCCGCCCAAAAACTTCGGGAGCTTTATCGTGTAAAATTTCATGCCTCATCCCTCCTCAGACACGCTCATCGAATTGAACCGTGGCAAGAACCTTCGCTTATGTAACCATCCTATGCGTTGCCGGTTCGTCCTATTCCATCGCGAGCGCGCCGCGAGGCGCCTATTATCCCGCCGCCGGGAGCGGATTATCCCTTATGAACGCAACCATCGCGAAGATGACCGCGACTAGAAAATAGAAGAAGATGCCAAGCACGAAAAACGTAATTCGAAGGCCGAGCGTCTCGAATCTGCGAAAAAACCGAATCCCTATGTATATGGCGAGCAGAGAGAAAATATACTTATAAATTTCGGTAAGCACCGAAAAGACGGCAAGCAGCGTCCCCGCCAGAAACGTATAGCCGAGCACCCAGAGCGTCGTTTTTACCTTCTCGTTCATCCGATTCTCCCCTACCGCAGCGCGGCGATCGCCGCGGCCCGGTCCTTCTCGGCGAATACGGCGTTGCCCGCCACGAGCACATCGGCGCCGGCTTCGCGGATCGATCCGGCGGTAGCCGGGTTGACGCCGCCGTCCACCTGCACATGCACGCCGGTCAGTCCCCGGGCGGCGAGCATGCCGCGCAGCTGGCGCAGCTTATCCAGCGAGTACGGAATAAACTTCTGGCCGCCGAAGCCCGGATTGACCGTCATAATGAGGACGAGGTCCAGATCGTGCAAGATCGGCTCGAGCGCCGAGACAGGCGTCGCCGGATTGATCGCTACCCCGGCAGGAAGCCCTTTTTCCTTGATGTAATGCACGGTTCGGTGCAAATGCACGCAAGCCTCGGCGTGAACCGTGATCCGGTCGGCTCCGGCCGCGATGTAATCGTCCAGCGACACCTCAGGCCGCTCGATCATCAAATGAACGTCGAAAGGCAGCCGGGTCGCCGGCCGCACGGCGGCGATGACCGGCGGTCCGAACGTCAGGTTCGGCACGAAGCGGCCATCCATGACGTCAATATGGATCCAATCCGCTCCGGCCGCGTCCACCGCCTTAATCTCTTCCCCCAGCCGGGCAAAATCCGCCGATAATATGGAAGGCGCGATAATCGTCATAATGGTTAGTACCTCCGTTTTTTCTCTTTCAATTCCGCCAGGAACAAGATGTAATGGTCGTATCGGCTTTGCTCCAGCTTGCCGGCTTCCAGCGCCGCGAGGACGGCGCAGCCCGGCTCATGCACATGCGTGCAGCCCCTGAACTTGCAGTCGGGCGAGAGCTCGCGCATTTCGACGAATCCGTATGCCAAGTCCTCGATGCCCAGCTCCGCGAAGTCAAGCTGGCTGAAGCCCGGCGTGTCCGCCACCAGCCCGCCGCCGATCTCGATCAGCTCGACGTGCCGGGTCGTATGCTTGCCCCGTCCGAGCCGGTTGCTGATTTCGTTCGTTTCGAGCGTAAGGCCCGGCACGATCGCGTTGAGCAGCGAGGACTTGCCTACGCCGGACTGGCCCGCGAATACGGCCAGATGGCCGGCCAGCCTTTCCTGCAGCGGTTCGATCCCTTCGCCGAGGCGGGAGCTCGTCCCGTACACCTCGTATCCGAGAGGCCGATATATACGAGTAACGGAGGCGGCCGCAGCCTGCGCCTCCTCCGTCTCCATCCCTTCCTTCTCCAAATCCCGCTTGCTGAGGCAGAGCACCGCCGGAATGCCGGCGTGCTCGATATGGACGAGAAACTTATCGAGAAGCTGCAGGTTAAGCGCCGGCTCCGTCACCGAGAAGACGAGGATCGCCAGATCGATGTTCGCGACCGGCGGACGGATCAGCTCCGAGGAGCGGGGCAAAATCTCCTCGACCGTTCCTTCCCCGTTCTCCGTCAGACTGAACGTCACCTCGTCGCCGACGAGCGGAGAGATGCCTCTTTTCTTGAAGATGCCACGGGCGCGGCATTGAATCGTCGCCGCGTCTGGGGCGGCATGCTCGGGCTTCACGTAATAATAGCCGCTCAGCGCCTTGACGATCGTCCCTCTGAGCTTTTCGGCGCCGCTGCTACTGCTGCTGCTGCTGTTCTTCGTCTGTTTCCTCATCGCTATCGTCAACCTCCGCTTGTGTCTGTTCCCCGTCAGGCGGCGCGTCATCCCCCGGTATGGTCACGGTGGATGAGTCCGAGCCTTGCGCAAGCTCATCGTAAGTTATGGTTTTTCGATCGATGAACTGGTTGTCGCGGTATACGACGACGCTTGCCTCCGATTCCGGCGCGACGACCACCGTTACGGGGAAGGTTTGCGTGCCTGTAATTTGCCTTTTGCCCCACTCGATATCGTCTCCGCGCGCATCCGTATAGACGATCCGGACCTCGCTCGTTTTGCCTGCTTCCGCGGGAGAGATGACGATATTGAACTGATGCTCCTTCGCGTCGGCCGGCGGCCCCGAGCTGACCCGGAGCGAGATTTTCGCCCCTTTGGCCACTTTATCGTTCGGATTGTAAGGATCCTGGCTAATGACGAAATCCTTCTGATGCAGGTAGCTTGGTTCGTACAAAATATCGGCGTCCTCGAGCACGAGCTCGTTGGCTTTGATCAAATCCTTCGCCTCGGTGAGGCTCGTGCCGATCAGGTTCGGCATCGGAACCGTTTCCCGCC
The DNA here is from genome assembly GCF_014705655.1 of Paenibacillus arenilitoris. Classification (GTDB taxonomy): domain Bacteria; phylum Bacillota; class Bacilli; order Paenibacillales; family Paenibacillaceae; genus Pristimantibacillus; species Pristimantibacillus arenilitoris. Next base: position 35,745 of record NZ_JACXIY010000030.1, read on the forward strand.
CTTTGCTGACCATGAACGTGATCTCGAACGATTCCGGGTTGAATTCCTCGCCCCCGTTCGGCGTCTGCTGCAGAATCGTGTCCGGCTCCTTCTCGCTGAATACCGGATCGACGGTAATTTGCTTCTCCGTTATGCCGAGGGCGCCAAGCTCGTCGATCGCCGATTGCAGCGTCTTCCCGACGTAATCCTTCAGCTCCTCCAGCTCCGGGCCGTCGCTGACCGTCAGCTCGATGAGCGAGCCTTCCTTCACCCGCATGTTCGACTTCGTCTGGCTGATAACCTGATCCTTCGGGATTTCCTTGTTATGCTCGCGGGTGACCGGATCCTGTACCTTAAGCCCGGCCGCCTCGATCATCTGTCGAGCTTCGGCCTCCGGCTTGCCGACGACGGAAGGCACTTCCACCTCGGCGACGTCAAGCTTGCCCAGCAGCCAGATGAAGCCCCAAATAATAAGAGCCAGCAACACAAGCGTAACGCCGACGACGGTCAGCGGCTTCTTCCAGCCGCCATTCGCGCGCGGCTTCGGACCGTCTTCCTCCTCCTCGGCCGCCGCGCCGGATACGACGGCCTGCTCGGCGCGTTCCGGAACGGGAGAAGTCTCCTGCCGGACATCGCCCCGGATAGCCGGCATGACGCGTGTCTCTTCCATGTCGTTAACGGCGTTAAACGTAATTTTCGGTTCGTTTATCCGATCCGGTCGAAGGCAGCCGTCCAAATCCGCCTGCATTTCGTGGGCGGAATGGTAGCGCTCGTTCATGTTTTTGCGCATCGCCTTAAGAATGATGTTCTCTACGCTTTGCGGAATATGAGGATTCACGACGCGAGGCTCCTCGAAGTTTTCCTGCAAATGCTTGAGCGCGACGCTGATCGGGCTCTCGCCGAGAAACGGCAGCTTCCCCGTGAGCATCTGGTAAAGGACGATGCCGAGCGAATACAAATCCGACTTTTCCCCGGTATTGATCCCCTTGGCGTGCTCCGGCGAGAAATAATGGACCGAGCCGATAACCGAGCCGGTTTGCGTAATCGTAGACGAGGTTACCGCGCGGGCGATGCCGAAATCGGTTACCTTGACGCGCCCGTTCTTGCCGATCAGAATGTTATGCGGCTTAATGTCGCGATGGATAATATGATTTTGGTGCGCGTGGTCCAGCGCGTCGGCGATTTGCATGGCTATGCGAACCGCTTCGTCGGCCTGGAGCGGCGCGCGCTCCTGTATGATTTCATTTAAATTATGGCCTTCAACGTACTCCATCACGATATAATGCGTATCGTCCTCTTGTCCTACGTCGTAGATGCTGACGACGTTCGGATGAGACAGCGCGGCCGCCGACTGCGCTTCCCGGCGAAAGCGGCGGATAAATTCCTCGTCGTTGACGAATTGCTGACGCAGCACCTTGACCGCGACGTTCCGGTTAAGCAGCACGTCATGCGCTTTGTAGACAAGCGCCATTCCCCCGCCGCCGATTCGCGTCAGTATTTCGTAGCGTCCGCCCAAATCGTGTCCGATCATATCCGTCACACCTCCCGATCCGTGCCGGCCGCCTCTTCCTGCAGGAGCACGACCGTAATATTGTCGTCCCCGCCGGCATCCAGGGCTAGCTGAATAAGATGATCGGCCTTCGCTTCCGGCTCCAGCGTCTCCGATGCGACCGTCTCCAGCATCTGCTGTTCGGTGACCATATTGGACAGGCCGTCGCTGCACAGCAGCAGCACGTCCCGCGGCGACCAGTCGACCGACAGGACGTCCACGTCGACATGCGCGTCCGTCCCGACGGCGCGGGTAATGACGTTGCGCCGCGGGTGGTGGGCCGCTTCCTCCGCGCTGAGCTGCCCGGACTTGAACAGTTCGTTCACAAGCGTATGATCGTCGGTCAGCTGCGTAATGACGCCCTCCGCGATTTTATAAGCCCGGCTGTCGCCGACATGCCCGATGATGGCATTGTCCTGCTTCACCAACGCGGCCACGATCGTCGTGCCCATATTATGGTAGAGCTCGTTGCGAGAAGCGAGCTCGTACACGGCTTCGTTCGCCTGCGAAATCGCCTGCCGGATAAGCATCTTGCCCTCCTGCAGCGACAAGTCCGCCTTCGCCGCGCTCTGCTCCAGCATGCTGCGGAAAGCGTCCACCGCCATGCGGCTGGCCACGTCGCCCGCTTGATGGCCGCCCATGCCGTCCGCGACGATGGCGAGCGTCACCCCGTTGTCAAGCTGGCCGATCCAAGATTGGTCTTCGTTGACGTGACGCCCCAATCCGATATCCGTTCGGTTTGCCGTTATCAATCCGTCATCACCTCGCCGTGGACTCCATATGTTTCGCCCTCAATTGACCGCAGGCCGCCGCGATGTCGTGCCCTTGCTCCCTGCGGATGGTCACGCTGATTTTGCCCCGCTCCAGCACCCGCTGGAATTCGAAAATATCCTCGCGCGGCGTACGCACGTAATTGCGCTCCGGCACGTGATTGACCGGAATGAGATTGACGTGGCAAAGCATGCCCTGCAGCACCTCCGCCAGCTCCTGCGCGTGCTCAGGACGGTCGTTCACGCCTCCGATCAAGGCGTATTCGAACGTGATTCGGCGTCCCGTCTTCGCGATGTAATGGCGGCAAGCCGCCATGACGTCCTCGAACGGGAACCGGCGGTTGACCGGCATCAGCTTCGAGCGGAGCGCGTCGTTCGGCGCGTGGATCGACAGCGCCAGGTTGATTTGCGTATTCTCGTCCGCGAATTTGTACATGCTCGGAACGATGCCGCTTGTCGATACGGTAATATGGCGCTGGCCGATGTTCAGCCCCTTCTCGTGAATCATCAGGCGAAGGAAGGTCATCGTCGCGTCGTAGTTCTCGAACGGCTCGCCGGAGCCCATAATGACGATGCTCGATACGCGCTCGCCCGTCGCGTCCAGCATTTGCTGCGCGGTAACGACCTGGGCGACGATCTCGCCCGCCGTCAAATTCCGCTTCAGCCCGCCGAGCGTCGACGCGCAAAACGTGCAGCCGATCCGGCAGCCGACCTGCGTCGTTACGCAGATGCTGTTGCCGTAATTGTGGCGCATAATGACGGTTTCGATCGCGTGCGAGTCGTGGAGGCCGAACAAAAACTTGACCGTGCCGTCCTTGGATTCGAATCTCGTAATCTCGTTCAGCGTCAGGATGGAATAATGCTCATCCAGCTTCTCGCGGAGCGATTTCGGCAGGTTGGACATATCCTCGAAGCTCTTCACGCGCTTCACGTAGAGCCAGTCGAACAGCTGCCCGCCGCGGAAGACCGGCTCGCCGTTCTCCTTCATCCACTCTTGGAGCTGCTCGAGCGTATAGTCGTATATACATGGTTTCATTTCATCACACCTGTACCTTAAAGTAAGGCGGCATCTGTCATTCTATGCGCCGCCATCGATTTATTTTACCACAAACGACCATCGCGAGCCATAAGCCCCGCTACCGGCGCCTTACCATGCGGGCGATGTAGAAGCCGTCGCTGCCGAAATGCTGCGGCAGCAGCTGCGCCTGGCCGTCGAAGCACTCGCCTAACGCTCCCGCGCCTTTAAGCTTCTCCACGATTTCCTCCGGCCAATCGGCGCTCAGCTCGAACTCGGGATGCTCGGCCAAAAACCGGGCCACCTGCGCCTCGTTCTCCTCCCGCTCGATCGTGCAGGTGCTGTATACGAGCGTTCCGCCCGTCCGGACGAGGACGCATGCCGCTTCCAGCAGCCGCCGCTGCAACGCCGCGATCTCCGCAACGTCGCCCGCGGTTTTGTTCCATTTGATTTCCGGCTTGCGGCGGATGACGCCGAAGCCCGAGCATGGCGCGTCGAGCAATACGGCGTCCATCGATTCCGGCTTGAATCTCTCGCCTAACGCCGCCGCGTCACCGGTTATCGCCTCGACGTTCCGCAGCCCCAGCCGCTCCGTCTGGGCTGCGATCAGCTCCCTCTTATGCGGATGGACGTCGTTCGCCCACACTTTGCCCTTGCCGCCCATCAGTTCGCCCAGGTGCGTGCTCTTGCCGCCCGGAGCCGCGCAGCAATCGAGCACCTGCATGCCGGACGCCGGCGCCACGACTTCGGCAACGAGCATCGAGCTCTCGTCCTGCATCGACCATAGCCCGTCGCGGAAGCCGTCCGCCTCGGCCAGGTTGCCGCCGCGGCTTACGATAATGCCCGCCGGAGCGACCGCCGACGCCTCGGCGTCGCAGCCGGCCAAGCGCAATCGCTCAAGCAGCGCTTCCCGGCCAAGCCTCAGCGCGTTCGTCCGGATGCTCGCCTTCGGCGGCTCGTTGCCGGCCTCGCATATCGCCTCGGCCGTCTCCGCCCCGTACGCTTCCGCCCATCGTCTCACCAGCCACTCGGGATAAGAGTGCCTGAGCGCGATTTGAACGATCGGATCCTCGTGCGAGATGGCCGGAATGCTAAGACCGGCCCGCTCCCGGTTCACGCTGCGCAGCACGCCGTTCACCATGCCGGCAATGCCCGCGTGGCCCCGTTTCTTCGCGATCGTTACCGCCTCGTTCACGGCCGCGTGCGGCGGGATCCGGTCCAGGAACAGCAGCTGGTAAGCGCTTAGGCGCAGCAGCTGGAGCACCCACGGCTCTAGCTTATGTAATCCTTTCGAGACGAACCGGCCAAGCCAATGGTCCAGCGTCGCCTGCCGCTGGATCGTGCCGTATACGAGCTCGGTTGCGAGTCCCGCGTCGGCCCGCTGAAGTCCCGCTTCCTGAAGCGCGCGATTCAGCTGCAGGTTGCTGTAGGCGCCCGTCTCCGCCACCTTCGTCAGCGTATCCATCGCCAGCTCGCGCGGCGACTTCGATTTGCCAGGCGCCTGCTGCCGCATCTGGCCGACACGGCCTCCCGGCTTCGCGCCGCCGCGCGGCCGCTTCGGACCGCCAGCCGTCATACGGCACCTCCGTTGCCCAGCACCGTACCCGCTTCAAGCCGCGCGCCTTTGAGCCATTCGGCCGCGTTCATCGCCTTCTTGCCCGCCGGCTGGATCTCCTTCAGCACGAGGACGCCCTCGCCGGTCTGCACCCGAATGCCGTCGCCGCCCGCGGCGAGCACGGTACCCGGCGCCTTCGGCGCGGCCGAACCTTCGGCGGGTACGCAGGACCATACTTTGAACACTTCGCCGTTCAGGTAAGTGAACGCGCCGGCCATCGGCGACAAGCCGCGCACTTGGTTGAAGATCGCCCGCGCGGATCGGTCCCAATCAATCTTTTCGTCGTCGCGCGTCAAATTCGGTGCGTAGGTCGCGAGTTCGTTCGGCTGGGGCACCGCCTTCGCCTCGCCCGCGATGAGGGCGGGCAGCGTGCGGCCGAGCAGCTCCGCGCCGGCGGCGCTCAGCTTGTCGAACATCGTGCCCGCCGTATCCTCATCGGTGATCGGAACCTCGACCGCGCTGATCATATCGCCCGTATCAAGCCCCTCCGCCATGTACATGATCGTGACGCCGGTCACGTCTTCGCCGTTCATGATCGAACGCTGGATCGGGGCGCCGCCGCGGTATCTCGGCAGCAGGGAGCCGTGAACGTTAATGCAGCCGAGGCGAGGCAGATCCAGCACCGCCTTCGGCAATATTTGCCCGTAAGCGGCCGTTACGATCAAATCCGGCCGCAGCTCGGCGAGCGCGGCGACCGCGTCAGCGCTTCGCATGCGCTCGGGTTGGAGCACGGGCAGCCCAAGCGACAACGCCGCTTCCTTTACAGGCGGCGGCGTCAACGTTTTTTTGCGGCCCTTCGGCCGGTCCGGCTGCGTCACGACAGCGACAACATTGTAATTTTGCTCGATGAGAAGGTTGAGAGAGGGAACGGCAAATGCCGGCGTTCCCATAAATACGATACGCATGAAGCTATTCGCCGCCTTTTCTCGGTCTTTCCGTAATGTCGTACACGTTCTCCGCCAGATCGGTGAACAGAATGCCGTTCAAATGATCGACCTCGTGCTGGAACGCGCGCGCGAGAAAACCGCTCGCCTCGACCGTGAAAAACTGTCCGGAACTGTCTTGGCCCTTCACGACGATGCGGTCGGCGCGCAGCACGTCGCCGTTCAGGTTCGGGATGCTCAGGCAGCCCTCCGGACCGAGCTGTTCGCCCTCCTGCTCCACGATGACCGGATTGACCATTTCGATCAAGCCTCGCTCGTCGCCGACGTCGACGACGATGACGCGCTTCGAAATGCCGATCTGAGGGGCGGCGAGCCCGACGCCGTCGGCATCGTACATCGTTTCGGCCATATCCTTCAGCAGCTTTTGCAAATTGGCATTGAATTTGGTGACTTCCTTCGCCACTTCCCGCAATACCGGATCGGGGTCTTTCACGATTAGTCGGATACTCATTGTATTCCCATCCTTTGCCTGCATTAAAATCGTAATGACATTTATAGTATGACTTGCGGATCCACGTCGACGCTGAACTGCACCTGCCGCTGGGGCGGGCCGTCCGCGAACGGCTCGAGCGCCTTGCGGACGAGCGCAGACGCATCGAGGTTTCCACGATATTTTATCACACATTGAAAACGGTAGCGATCTTTCATTCTTGCGATCGGCGAAGCGACGGGCCCGAGCACCTCCATCGCCCGGCCGAAGCCGCTGCCGAGCGGAAGCAGGACGCCTTCGTGCTCGGCGAGCTCCCGCAGCCCGGCCGAGAACCGCTCGCTCACCGTCGAGAGAAGCGGCAGCTGCTCGTGCGACATCGTGACGAGGATCAGCCGGCAATACGGCGGGTAGCCCATGGCGCCTCGGTGGCGCAGCTCCTCGGCTACGAACGAGGCATAATCGTGCTTCTTGGCGGTCACGATCGCATAGTGCTCCGGCGCGTAGGTCTGAACGACGACTTCGCCGGGCAAATGATGTCTGCCCGCCCGCCCCGCGACTTGCGTAAGCAGCTGGAACGTCCGCTCGGCGGCCCGGAAATCGGGCAGGTTGAGCGAGGTGTCCGCCGCGATGACGCCTACTAACGTAACATATGGAAAATCAAGCCCTTTTGCTACCATCTGCGTGCCGAGCAGCACGTCCGCCTTGCGGTCGCCGAACTGCTTCAGCAGCTTCTCGTGCGCGTTCTTCTCCGTCGTCGTGTCCACGTCCATCCGGATGACCCGGATGCCGGGGAATAGCTTCGCGAGCTCCTCCTCGACCCGCTGCGTGCCGGTGCCGAAATAGCGGATATGCTCGCTCTGGCAGGAAGGGCAAGCGGCGGGCGCCTGCTCGGCATGTCCGCAGTAATGGCAGCGGAGCGCCCTCGACTTCTGATGATAGGTCAGCGAAATATCGCAATGCGGACACGTTGCCGTATAGCCGCAGGAGCGGCACATGACGAAGGTCGAATAACCGCGCCGGTTGAGCAGCAGCACCGACTGCTCGCCCCGCTCCAGCCGCTCGGCCAGCGAGCGATGCAGCAGTCTGCTGAACATCGAGCGGTTCCCGTCCTTCAGCTCCTCGCGCATGTCGACGACCGTGACGGGCGGCATCGGCCTGCCGCCTACCCGGTCCGGCATCGGCAGCAGCGCCGGCTCGCGGCTCTGCTCGCTGGCCGGCGCTGGACGGCTCGCCGCGGCATACGTTTCGAGCGAAGGCGTAGCCGATCCGAGCACGACCGCCGCGCCATGCTGCTTCGCCCGGCGGACGGCGACGTCGCGCGCATGATATTTCGGGCTTTCCTCCTGCTTGTAGGACGACTCGTGCTCTTCGTCGATGATGATCAGCCCGATTCGCTCGAACGGCGCGAATATGGCCGAGCGGGCGCCGATCGCCACCTGCACCTGCCGATCCCGGATTTTGCGCCACTCGTCGTAGCGCTCGCCGCTCGACAGCCTGCTGTGCAGGACGGCGACCGCGTCGCCGAAGCGCCCCTTGAATCGCTCGACCATTTGCGGGGTAAGAGAGATTTCAGGCACGAGCACGATCGCCTGCTTCCCGCGCTCCAAGCAATATTGGATCGATTGCAAATACACTTCCGTCTTGCCGCTCCCGGTAACGCCGTGCAGCAGCATCGTCTGCGGCTCGCCCGCGCCGATCGCCCGCGCGATGCGGGCGTACACCTCCCGCTGCCCCTCCGTGAGGGGCAGCGGCTCCGTTCGCTCGAAAGCCCGATCGGCATACGGATCGCGACGCTGTTCCACTTCGCGGAGATCGAGCAGACCCTTCTCCGCGAGAGACCGCACGCTGGGCGCGGAGCTTCCCGTCGCCGCGATCAACTCCTGCAGCGGCAGCGGGCCGCCGTGCTCCAGCATGAAGCCCAGCACCTCGCGCTGCTTCGCCGCCCGCGCCGGCAGCTTCGCGAGCGCCTCCCGCGCCGCCGACTCGTCCTCCGGCACGAACACGGTCAGCACCTTGCGGATGGCGAGTCTGTCGCGGATCGACGTCCGCTCCGCGAGCACGCCGTCCCGAAGCGCCGCCTTCACCGCCCTCGCGTGCTCCGGGTACTTGCTTAGCAGCGTCTCCAGCTTGACGAATTTCCCGCTCGTCCCGATCCATTCAGCCAGCTCCGGGGGAAGCGCCAGCACGGCCGCCTGGTCGTCCTGTATGCCGACGAGCCGCTCGGCTTTCCCCTTGAGCGCGGTCGGGATCATCGCCTGAAGCGCGGTCGTCCACGAGCAGCAATACTTTTCGCTCAGCCACTTCGCCAGCTCGATCAGGTCGGGCAGGAGCGGCGGCACCGGATCAAGCAGCTCCGAGAGTGGCTTCAGCCTCCTCCGATCGATGTCCGCCTCGTCCGTCAACCGGGTGACGAAGCCTTGCAGCACCCGACTGCCGAAAGGCACCCCGACGCGGCTGCCCACCTCGATCCATTCCTCCATCGAGGAGGGCACTTCATAATCAAACGGCCGATCCGTCTGGCGGCTCGGCACGTCCACAATGACTTTGGCGATCATACTCCGCTCCCCCCGAATTGCGGGAGCCGCTCCGCGACAAGCTCCAGCAAGCGGGAGGCCGTCTCGCGCTTGGACAATAGGGGCATCGCTTCGATCAGCCCTTCCTCGCCGTAAACCGAAACGATGTTCGTATCTCCGTTAAAGCCCGCTCCGTCCGCGCTGACGTCATTGGCGACGATAAGGTCGCAATGTTTCCGCCGCAGCTTGTCCATCGCGTACCGCTCGATCTGCTCCGTCTCGGCCGCAAAGCCGACCAGGAACTGATGCTTCTTCCGCTTCCCGAGCGTCTCCAGTATGTCCGTCGTCCGCTCGAGAGCAAGCGTAAGCCGCTCCCCGTCCTTCTTCAGCTTCGTGCCGCTTATGCTGGCCGCCCGGTAATCCGCGACGGCCGCGGCTTTGACGACGATATCCATCTCGTCATACAGCTCCGTTACCGCCTCCAGCATCTGCTGCGCGGATTCGACCTTTACGAGCGCCACGCCGGACGGCGGCGCCGCCGTCGTCCGGCCGGCGACCACCGTCACCTCGGCGCCCATCAGGCGCGCCGCTTCGGCGATGGCAAAGCCCATCTTCCCGGAGGAATCGTTCGTGATGTATCTTACCGGATCCAGCCTCTCCATCGTGCCGCCCGCGGTTACGAGCACGCGCCTGCCGCGCAGCCGCCCGCTTACTGCGAACCACGCTTCGACCGCGGCAACGATCTCTTCGGGCTCGGCGAGCCTGCCCTTGGCGACGTAGCCGCAGGCGAGCTGGCCCGTGCCGGGCTCGACGAACATCGCGCCGCGCGAAGCGAGCAGCTCGATGTTGCGGACGACGGCCGGATGCTCATACATATGTACGTTCATGGCGGGCGCGATCAGAATCGGACAAGTTGCCGCCAGCAGCGTCGTGCTGAGCATATCGTCCGCATGGCCGCCCGCCAGCTTCGCCAGCACGTTCGCCGTAGCCGGCGCGACGACGATCAAATCCGCGTGATCCGCCAAATCGATATGCGAGACGACCGACGGATCGCGCTCGTCGAACGTATCGACGTATACCGGATTGCGCGACAACGTTTGCAACGTCAGCGGCGTGATGAATTTGGTTGCCGATTCCGTCATGATCACGTTCACTTTCGCGCCCGCCTGCGTCAGCTTGCTGCAAAGCGCGGCGCCCTTGTAGGCCGCGATCCCGCCCGTAATGCCGAGTATGATCGATTTCCCTTTTAGCATGCCTTATCTCCCATCGCCTATCAATCTTATCCTATATGCTTAAGTGCCGGCTTTCGGTCACCAGTCCTTCCGCTCCCGCAAGCTCGCGATCTGCGCGACGTGATGCTTGCCGTGCCATGCGACGAATCCTAGAAAATAAGCGAGGCCGATCTGGCTTCCCTTCTCCGGGTGATAGAACATTTTATCGAAATCGGACGCCTGCATCGAACGCAGCAGCAGCGTCCAGCGCGCGTAAATGCCTTCGATGATGGCAACGCTTAGTTCCGTCGAAGCGTGCAGACTGTCCGCCGTCTCCGCCCAGCGCTCTTCATTGAAGGGCTTGATCGTCGGATTAGACTCCGTGAGCGCAAGCTTGAAGCGCGAATAGCAGTTCATCGCCGCATCCGCGATATGATGCACGACCTGCCTGACGGTCCAGCCGCCGCTGCGGTACGGCGTATCGAGCTGCTCTTCGTCGAGTCCCGCCAATGCGGCCTTCAGCTGGGCGGGGAGATTCTCGACGTCGGCGATCCACAGCTCCCTCTGCTTGACGGTCATCCCTTCATACGAGTATCTGCCAATCGGATAACGCAATTTGTCCATTCCGTTCCCTCCTGTTCTGGATCACGCAAGCTTCGTACGCTCCCTTAATCATACCATACGGGCCTTCAAAATCTAACTGTCCCTCCTCATTGCGCGCTAATAAATTGGAACACGCCGAGACCGATGAACATAACGACGAAGACGACGATAAAGCCGATCGCAAAGTTCACCCATCCCGGCCTCCGCCGGTTCGCCCCCGTGCTCAAATCGTCCACCTGCGCCTGCAGCTTGCGCAGCGACTCTTGCATGTCCTTGATTTCTTCCTCGCTTGCCACGTCCGGATCCCTCCCGCTTGTTCGTTCGTGCGTGCGGCTTCCTCTCCATCCCCGAAGCCTACAGGCGTTTATCGATAATATGCTTGCTGTCCTGAATTTCTTTCCTAAGCAGCCTGACTTCCTCCACAAGCGCTTTCATCTGCTTCGTCGCCTCTGACGAATCGATGGCGCCCCTTATGACGAGCGATAGGAGCAGCAACGAAATGACGATCCCGAGTATCGCGAACACAAACAAAATCGGATCCACTCGATCCCTCCTTCCGCGGACGAATGCGGCGCGGCCTTCACCGCGCAATTTCGACCGGATGATTCAATAGTTTAACAAATCGTCCCCGATTTTTGTAGCCGCTCAAGGCGCGACTTCGGCCAACTTAACAAAAAAAAGACTGCGCGGCCGTTGCCGGCCTGCAATCCTTCTTCCCCTGCATGTATGAAAAAAAATGCTACTCCTCTTTCGAAGCGACCTTCTCGACCTGCAGCATGTCGCCGTAAATTTCTTCAAGCGCAACGCCTACGAATTTACGAGAGCGCGGATTGCGAAGCTCGGATTTGTCTCCGTTGCGAAGCATGCGCGCGCGTCTCGAAGCCGCGACGACCAGCGTATATTTACTGTCGACCTTCTTTACCATCTCGTCAATGGACGGATATAACATCGTACATTCTCCTCACTCAAGCTTTCTCGATTGCGGCCACCATGCCCGTTACGTAGGGGATGAACCGCTCCCTGCGGCAGTGCTCGGCAATAATGATGCTGCGGATGCGGTCGCAGGCGGCATCGATCTCGTCGTTCAGCACCGCGTAATCGTAATGGCGGAGCAGGTTCATCTCCTCCACGGCGACCGTCATCCGGTTATTGATCGTATCGAGCGATTCCGTGCCCCGTCCCGTAATGCGCTGCTTCAGCTCGTCGAGCGAAGGGGGAAGCAGGAAAACGAAGATGCCTTCCGGAAACTTCTGCTTCACCTTCAAAGCGCCTTGGACCTCGATCTCCAGAATGACGTCCTTGCCGCTCGCGAGAGTCCGTTCGACGAACTCGCGCGGCGTGCCGTAATAATTGCCGACGTATTCGGCATGCTCCAATAAGGCGTCATGCTTGATCATGTCCTGAAACTGCTCTTTGGACTTAAAAAAATAATTGACGCCTTCCACTTCGCCTTGGCGCGGCTGCCTGGTCGTCGCCGAGACCGAATAAACCAGGTCCGGCATCTTGCCGCGAAGCACCGAGCAGACCGTTCCCTTACCGACCCCGGAAGGACCGGATAATACGATTAACAATCCCTTATCCATAATACTCCCCGTACTATTCGTCGTTATCGTCGTCCTTCGTGGACAACCGGTGCGCCACCGTCTCCGGCTGCACCGCTGATAGAATGACATGATCGCTGTCCGTAATGATCACGGCGCGCGTGCGGCGGCCGTATGTCGCGTCGATCAGCATATGTCTGTCGCGCGCCTCTTGAATAATCCGCTTGATCGGAGCCGATTCCGGGCTTACGATTGAAATAATGCGATTTGCAGATACAATATTACCGAATCCGATATTAATGAGTTTAATAGCCAAGCCTGGTTCCTCCTCCGCCTGCGGCCTTCTGTGCGATAGACCGGTCTGTTTGCGTCCGGCTCTGCTTAACTGCCAAATACAGACAGAACTACTGCACTATTGTTGACATAAACAACAAGGAGCATACGTCATACGCGGACGCCCTGCCCCGGCAGCGGCCTATACCTCTAGGACGGCCTGTCCCGCGCAGGTCGCATTCCGCATGGCAACTGTATCCACGATTCATTTTAATTGATTTTTTGCAAACGAACAAGCGAAAAACGCGAAAACGAGCAAAAAATGCTGATTTCCTATGAAAATCCGCCTTATTCGGCTGCTATGCGCCTCGCCTTTTGCCACACGTAATTCGTTAGCTGCACGCCCATGTCGTAGAACATAAACGGCGTGATCAAATAAATGCCGTTAAAATGCGGCATCGCGGCATCGAGCAGCTCCTTGGCGATCTGAACGCCCTCTGCGCGTCCCGCCTCACCTTCAAGTCCCGCCATCCGGCGGCGCACCTCGTCGGAGAGCTGAATGCCCGGCACTTCGTTATGCAAATACTCGGCATTGCGTCCGCTCGCCAGCGGCATAATGCCGATAAACATCGGCACGGACAAATGCTTCGTCGCCTCCGCGACGCGCTCGATGAGCGCCGGGTCGTACACCGGCTGCGTCATAATGTAGTCCGCTCCCGACTTGATTTTCCTCTCGAGGCGCTGCACGGCTTTGTCCAAATGCTTGACGTTCGGGTTAAACGCGGCGCCGACGACGAACTTCGCCTTCTGCTTCAGCGGCTTGCCCGAGAATGCCGTTCCGTCGTTCAGCTGCTTGATCATGCGGATCATCTCGAACGAGGTCAAATCGTACACCGAGCTGGAATCCGGCAAATCGCCGAAGCGGGCCGGATCTCCCGTCACGGCCAGCACATGGTCGATATCCAGCGCGTCGAGCCCCATCATGTGCGACTGCGTTCCGATCAGGTTCCGGTCGCGGCAAGCGATATGGACGAGCGGCCGAATGCCGACCTTCTCCTGCAAGAGCGCGGCAAGCGCAATATTGCTCATCCGGGTAACGGCGAGCGAGTTGTCGGCCATCGTGACCGCGTCCGCCTTTGCCGCCTTGAGCGCGGCCGCGCCGTCCATGAACTTCCGGATGTCGAGGTCGCGCGGCGGATCGAGCTCGACGATGACGGTATGCCTCTGCTGCACCAGTTCGACGATCGAAGGCTCCCGAACCGCCTGCCGCTGCGGCAGCGGCGATTCCTGAGCGGGCTTCGCCTGTCTGGTCACTTGAACCGAAATGATCTCCCCCTGATGGGTGATCTTGGCCGTTTGCCCGAGCTGCGGTACGTATCCGTCCAGCGCCTTGGCCATCGCCGCGACATGCTCCGGGGTCGTGCCGCAGCAGCCGCCGATCAGCCGGGCGCCGCGGTCGGCGAAGCGCCGCGCCGATTCGGCGAAATATTCCGGGCCCGCGGAGTAGGCGTACTTGCCGTCTACATAGTCCGGTATCCCGGCATTCGGGTAGACGGAAAGCGGGAGCCCGACGGGCCCGGCGATCGAGTCGATCGCGCGAAGGATGCCGTTCGGACCGCTGCGGCAGTTGAAGCCGACGACGTCCGCCCCTTCCTCCTGCAAGCGGTCGAACGCTTCCTTAAGGCCGTTCCCGTCCTGCGTCCGGCCGACGTCCTCCACGGCGAACTGGCAAATGACCGGGAGGTCGGATTCGGCGCGGGCGATCCGGAGCGCCAGCAGCATTTCGTCCAGGTCGTAGAACGTTTCGAGCAGCAGCCCGTCCACGCCTTCGTCCAGCAGCGCGTGCATCTGACTCTTGTACGCTTCGATAACCTTCGCCGTCCGCAAATTTCTCCGTTTGCCGTCCCGGATGGAGCCGACCGCGCCTACGACGTAGGCGTCGGCGCCCACCGCCGAGCGCGCGGCGCGGACGCCGGCTCGGTTGATCGCGTCCATCTCCCCTTCCAGGCCGTACTTCGAGAGCTTCTCCGCGTTGGCGGAGAACGTGTTCGTCTCGATGACGCGGGCTCCCGCCTCGTAGTAGCTGCGATGAATGCCCTCGATCACGCCGGGGCGGATCGTATTGAATTCCTCGTAAGAAACGCCGACAGGGAACCCCATCTGGTACAGATAGGTTCCCATCGCGCCGTCCCCGGTCAAGATACGCTGTCCAAGCGCTTCCCTCAAATCCGGTTTCATGTTATTCATACCACCCATCATCCGTCGTTCTTACAAGGTGCCGCGGAAGGATACCGCGGCCGGACCCGTCATGTATACGTGATTGTCCGCCTCGTTCCACTCGATGAGCAAATCGCCGCCTTTGAGCGATACGGTGGCGGCCCGCTCCGTAGCGCCGTTCAGCACGGACGCGACCACGGTTGCGCAAGCGCCCGTGCCGCATGCGAGCGTCGGGCCGGCTCCGCGCTCCCATACGCGCATATCGGCCTGCGTGCGGGAATTCACGGTGACGAACTCCACGTTTATTTTACGGGGAAAGAGCGGATGCGTTTCGAGCTTCGGTCCCCATGCGTTCAAATCGAAGCCCACGGCGTCGTCGACGTAGATGACGCAGTGCGGGTTGCCCATAGATACGGCGGTAAAACGGAACTCGCGGCCGTCCACCTCGATCGGATGCCCGATGACGCGCTCGGCGTCGATCGTCGTCGGCACCTGCAGCCCGTTCAGGATCGGCTCGCCCATGTCGACGCGAACCGTGGCGACCTTGCCGTCCGCGACGGTCAATTGCACCTTCTGCGCGCCGGCGCCGAGCGTTTCGATCGTAATTTCTTCTTTATCGGTCAACCCGTTGTCGTAGACGTATTTCGCGACGCAGCGGATCGCGTTGCCGCACTGCTCCGCCTCGGAGCCGTCGGAATTGATGATGCGCATGCGGAAATCCGCGATTTCCGAAGGCAAAATGTAAACCAACCCGTCGGCGCCGATTCCGAAATAGCGGTTGCACAGCTCGACGGCCAGCTCCGCGACGTTGTCCGGCAGCTGACGCTCGTCGGCGATTACGATGAAGTCGTTGCCTAGGCCGTTCATTTTCGTAAAGTTCATAGGAATGCTCTCTCCTTGCCCTATCAATCGGTATATGATTAGGTATGATTTTTCCTATTAGCATACCGTAAAGCAAGGAGAAACGCTATTCATAATTTGTATCATCATTTGCATTATCCCGTTATCTCGCGGCGGATTGCGAGCTGAGCGGCCACTTCGTTTTCGGATTTTTTTTCTTGGTCGAGCCGAGCACGCTGCCGATGCCCATGACGAAGGTCGGAATGCCCGCGGCCACGAAGACGAGGCACCATTCCCTGAATCCGATCGGAACGGTTTTGAAGATCGGCTGCAGCGCTTCGATGTATAGCACGCCGAGCATCAGAAGCAGCGACGACACGACGGCAAGCACCAAATATTTGTTCTGCAGCGGGTTCCGATGGAAGATCGAGCGCGAGCTCCTGCAGTCGAATACGTGGATGAGCTGGGCCATGACGAGCGTCGCGAACGCGACCGTCTGCGCCTCCATCAGCTGCGAGGCGCTTCCCGGCGCCTGACGGAGCGTTATCCAGAACGCGCCGAGCGTACATACGCCGATCAAGATGCCGCGGCTGATGATTTTCCAGCCGAGCCTGCGCGAGAAGATGCTCTCCTTCGCCGAGCGGGGCTTTTGCTGCATCAGGTCCTTCTCCGCCTGATCCACGCCGAGCGCCATCGCCGGCAAGCCGTCGGTGACCAGGTTCACCCATAGAATTTGAATCGGGACGAGCGGCAGCGGCAGTCCGGCCATCATCGCGAGGAACATGACCAAAATCTCGCCGACGTTCGAAGCAAGCAAATAGCGGATGAACTTGCGTATATTTTCGTAGATGCCCCGGCCTTCCTCGATCGCCGCCACGATCGTCGAGAAATTGTCGTCGCTCAGCACGAGCGCCGAAGCTTCCTTCGACACGTCCGTGCCCGTAATGCCCATGGCGATGCCGATGTCGGCCGCCTTGATCGCCGGCGCGTCGTTCACCCCGTCGCCGGTCATCGCCACGACATGCCCTTGGCGCTGCAGCGCCTTGACGATCCGCAGCTTATGCTCAGGCGACACGCGGGCATAGACGTAAATGTTGTCCACGAGGCGGTCAAGCTGCTCGTCGCTCATCGCCTCCAGCTGCTTGCCGCTCATCGCAATGCCCCCGCGCGGCATAATGCCGAGCTGCGAGGCGATCGCCTCGGCCGTCAGCTGGTGGTCACCCGTAATCATGACCGTCTTGATGCCGGCACGGCGGCATGTCGCGATCGCTTCCTTCACCTCGCGGCGCGGCGGGTCGATCATGCCGGTCAAGCCGACGAACACGAGCTGGCATTCGGCGTCGCTCTCCGTCTCGCAAGTCTCGCTAGCGCGAAGATCGCGATAGGCGAACCCGAGCACGCGCAGCGCGGACTGCGCCATCGCCTCCGCCGCCTCCGCGCATTTGCGCTTAAGCGTGGCGGTGAAAGGCACGACCTTGCCGTCCCAGAGGACGTACGTGCAATGCTCCATCAGCATGTCCGGCGCGCCCTTCGTGCAGACAAGCCTGCCGCCCTGATGCGCGACGACGACCGACATCCGCTTCCGCTCCGAATCGAACGGAAACTCCTTCTCGCGCTTGTAGAGCGGCTCGAGCGACTTGGCGGACGAGCCGAGCTTGGCCGCCAGCACGGCGAGCGCCCCTTCCGTCGGGTCCCCCTTGAGCTGCCATTCCTCCTGCGGTTCCTTGCTCTTCCTCTTCTTCGGCTCTTCCGCATCCAGCTTGACGAGCTGTGCGTTGTTGCACAAGGCGCTTATTTGCAGCAGCCGTTTGATCGACTGATCGTGCTTGACGTCGAGCGTCTTGCCGTCCTCGAACATCGAACCGGTCGGCTCGTAACCCTCCCCGCTGACTTCGAGCCGCCGCCCGCCGATCCATGCGTGGGTAACGGTCATTTTGTTCTGCGTCAGCGTGCCGGTTTTGTCCGAGCAGATGACCGACGCGCAGCCGAGCGTCTCGACGGACGGCAGCTTCCTCACGATCGCCTTCCGCTTGATCATCCGCTGCACGCCGAGCGCGAGCGCGATCGTGACGATGGCCGGCAGCCCTTCCGGAATGGCGGCTACCGCCAGGCTGACGCCGGCCAGGAACATGCCGTAAGCCGGCTGGCCGTGCAAAATGCCCGCCACGACGACCAATACCGTCAAGGCGACCGCGACGACGATCAATATTTTGCCCAGCTGCTCCAGCCGGTGCTGAAGCGGCGTTTCCATCGATTCCGTCTGCTCGATGAGGCCGGCGATTTTGCCCATCTCGGTATCCATGCCCGTCCGGATGACGACGCCTTTGGCCGTTCCCCTCGTAACCATCGTGCCCATGAAGCCGGTATTGCGCTGATCGCCGAGCGGCAGGTCGGGTTCCGAAATGACCGCGGCGTGCTTGCCCACCGGAACCGACTCGCCGGTAAGCGCCGACTCCTCGACGTAGCAGCTGTTCGCTTCAAGCAGCCGCACGTCGGCGGGGATGCGGTCGCCGCTCTCGAGATGGACGATGTCGCCCTTCACCAGCTCCTTCGCCGGAATCGTCGCCAGCTCGCCGCCCCGCATCACCTTCGCCGACGGCGCGGACAGTTCCTTGAGCGCGCGCAGCGACCGCTCCGCGCGGAATTCCTGGGCGAAGCCGAGCGCCGCGTTCAGGACGATGATCGCGACGATCGTGATCGCGTCCAAGTATTCGCCGAGCAGGCCGGAGATTAAGGTCGCCCCCATCAAGACGAGCACCATAAAATCTTTGAATTGATTCAAGAACAGCATGATCGGCGAAACGCGCTTGCCCTCCGACAGCTCGTTCCTCCCGTGCTCCGCGAGCCGCTTCGCCGCTTCGGACGCCGTCAGCCCCTGATCCGGGGAGCTGGCTAACGCTTCGACCAACTCGGACTTCCCCATTTGGTGCCATTTCACTTGTTCCATGGTATAACTCCCTCCCGTGATATGCAGAGCCAAGCGACAACGGCGCAGGCCCTTCGGACAGCCCTTCTGTGGTAAATGTATTCGGACAGCCCGTAAAATATCCCAACAAGGGCTTAAGTTTTTGTCCCAACTATGGCATGATAGAAGCAGACTGTTTGAGAAGGAAGGAACGATACAACATGGCACTCGACGGCATCGTGACCCATGCGATCGCGCAAGATTTGCAGCGCTGCGTAGGGGCGCGTATCCATAAAATCCACCAGCCGACCGAGCACGAGCTCGTGCTCGGCATCCGCGGCGCGGGCATGCAGGGCAGGCTGCTGCTGTCCGCGAACCCGACTTATCCGCGCGTCCATTGGACGACCGCTAGCTACGTCAATCCTCTGGAAGCGCCGATGTTCTGCATGCTGCTCCGGAAATACTGCGAGGGAGGCGTCATCGAATCCGTTAAGCAAATCGGACGCGAGCGCATCCTTCATATTGAAGTCAAGCACCGCGACGAGCTCGGCGACCTGTCGAACAAAACGATCGTCGTCGAAATTATGGGCCGCCACAGCAACATTATTTTGATGGACCCCGCGACCGGCTTGATCCATGACGGCATCCACCACGTCACGCCCGCGATCAGCAGCTACCGGATCGTCATGCCCGGCAGCACTTACACGGCTCCGCCCGAACAAGGCAAATCCGACCCGCTCTCGCTGCTGACCGAGCGGCAGTTTGCGGACGCACTCGGAACTTCGGACGAAGCGGCGCCGCCGCATAAGCGGCTCGTCGACTCGCTCAGCGGCTTCAGCCCGCTGCTTGCCAAGGAGCTCGTGTTTCGGGCGAAGGCAGGAGGCGAGACCGCGGGTATCGCCGATTTGTGGAACGTATTCGCCGGCTTTGCGGAGGAAGTGAGGGAAGGACGGTTCGCGCCGGCGATCGTGATCGAGGAGCATAGCGGCAAAGCTTACTTCTCGATTACGAAGCTGACGCATATCGAGGGGGAAAGGACCGAATATCCTGATGTGAGCGCTTGCCTCGAAGCGTTCTACGGCGACAAAGCCGAGCGGGATACGGTGAAGCAGCGCGCGGCAGACCTGATCCGGTTCGTCCAGAACGAGAAGGCGAAGAACATCGCGAAGATCGGCAAGCTCGAGGACACGCTCGCCGGCGCGAAGGACGCTGAGAAATACCGGGTGCTCGGCGAGCTGCTTACCGCCTACATGCATCAGATCGACCGCGGCGACGGCTCGGTAACGCTGGTGAACTTTTATGACGAGGAGCAGGCGGAGGTGACGATCGAGCTTGACCCTCAGCTTTCGCCGTCCGACAACGCCCAGCGATATTTCCGCCGCTATACGAAGCATAAGAACAGCCTGTCCGTCGTGGCCGAGCAGATGGAGATCGCGCGCGCGGAAATTCAATATTTCGAGGCGCTGCTTCAGCAGCTGGACAACGCCTCGCTCGCCGATATCGGCGAAATCCGCGACGAGCTTGTCGAGCAGGGCTACATGAAGGATCGCGCGCGGCGCGGACCGAAGAAGAAAAAATCGCTACGTCCGGCCCTTCTGTGCTATACGTCCTCCGAAGGCGCAGCCGTGTACGTCGGCAAGAACAACACGCAAAACGAATATTTGACGAACCGCCTCGCGGCGCCTTCCGATACTTGGCTGCATACGAAGGATATTCCGGGATCGCATGTCGTCATCCGGGGAAGCGACTTCGGCAACGCGACGCTCGAGGAAGCGGCCATGCTCGCGGCGCATTACAGCCAGGCGCGGGAGTCCAGCTCCGTGCCCGTCGATTACACGACGATCCGCCATGTCCGCAAGCCAAGCGGGGCTAAGCCCGGCTTCGTCATCTACGACAATCAGAAGACGCTATTCGTCACGCCGGACGACCAGCGCATTAAATCGCTTGCCTATGTAACCAAGGCGTAAGGAAAGCCTCACGAAAGCAAAGTCTGCCGGCTCGGCGGCAAATCGTAAAAATGGCGGTGCCAGTACTATCTGGACCGCTGTTTAAACAATAGATCGGTCCAAATAAATAGAGCTGTCCCGTCGGTCGCTTCAAGACCGATTAAGACAACTCCAGCCCCTGCTATTTAATTGGAAGGCTTAAGCCTGTCCAGCACCTCGGTCGAAACCGTGCGGCTCCCTACCGCGCCATGGAAAACTTGCCCCTGGCGCGAGCCGTGAAAATCGGAGCCGCCGGTGACGATCGCCCCATGCTTCTCCGCAAGCTTGGCGTAACGCTCCTCTTCTTCTTCGGAGTGGTCGGAATGGTACGCCTCGACCCCCTGCGCGCCTTGCCCGAGCAGCTCTTCGACCAAGGCATCGTCTCCGTACAGCCCCGGATGGGCGATGACGCTCGTGCCGCCCGCTTCCTTGATCCACGCGATCGCCTCAAGCGGATGCACGCGCGGCGGATTGGCGTAGGCGGCCGCTCCCGCGGCCAAATACCGGTCGAACGCTTCCTTTATGGTCGAGACGGCGCCTTTGCGCACGAGCGCTTCCGCGATATGGGGGCGGCCGATGCTTCCCTCCTTCGCATGTCGCGATTGGCTGTCCCCGTCCTTCGCCGCGGCCAATACGTCTTCCATCGTTATGGCGATGCCAAGCTCCTGCAGCTTCCCGACGATCATGGCGTTCCGCTGCTCCCGAGTGCCGCGCAGGCCGGCCAAGCGCGCCAGCCACCGTTCGTCCTTGTTGTTCGTGTAATAGCCAAGAATATGGATGTCCTTGCCGCCTGCCACCGTGCTCACTTCGACGCCCGGCACGACGGCTATCCCGATACGCCCGCCCTCGATCACGGCCGCCTCCACCCCGGCTACCGTATCGTGATCGGTGATCGCCACGGCCGCGAGTCCCGCCTCCTTCGCGAGACGGACGTTCTCCGCGGGAGACTGCATGCCGTCCGAAGCGGTCGTATGCGTGTGCAAATCCGCCCTTCCACGCGCTAGAGCCATTGGTTCAAATTCCTCTCTCTCAAAAAGGTTAAAAAGGTAACCGCCGAAATCGGAAGCAGCGCGGACTTCAAATAGATCGAATAAAATTGCCGCTTAAACTTCGTATCCGTAATTTTGACCATGCGGATAAGGCCAAGCGCGACTTCGTGCTTCACGGACGAGGCGGACACGAAGGAGATGCCGAGTCCCGCTTCGACGGCCGACTTTACCGCGCCCGTGCTCCCAAGCTCCATGACGATCTTCATGGCGGCGGGATCGATGTTCTTCTCCCGGAGCTGCTCCTCCATGACGAGACGCGTCCCCGAGCCCTGCTCGCGCAGGACGAACGGGTATTCCATCACTTCCTCCAGGCTGACCGAGGAGCGGCTCGCGAGCGGATGGTCCTTGGAGACGATGAGCCGCAGTTCGTCGCTCATGACCGCTTCCATATGCATGTCCGGATGATTGACGGGAGCCTCGATCAAACCGAAATTCAGCTGATGGTTCAGGATGTCTTCCATGATTTGGGACGTATTCATCACCTTCATGCTGATCGCGATATGCGGGTATTCCTGGCCGAACGGGCCGAGCAGCCTTGGCAAAATATATTCGCCGATCGTCAGGCTGGACCCCAGCTGCAGCCGTCCTTTCAGCTGCTTCGTGAATGTGGACATCGCTTGATCCGTGTCGCGGATCAGGTCGATGCTGCGCTGCGCGTAAGGCATGAGCGCCCTGCCGGCTTCCGTCAGCTCGATCCGCTTGGTCGACCGCTGGAGCAGCTTCGTGCCGAAATAATCCTCCAGCGACTGTACCTGCATCGTCACGGCCGGCTGGGTCATATGTAAGGATTGCGCGGCGGCCGAGAAGCTGCCCCGTTCCGCAACCGTGTAAAAAATATGGAGCTGGTGAAAATTCAGTGCCATCGTTCAAACCATCCTTTCTTCTGTCGTTATTATACTACAACCCACTTTGGAATTCGCATAAACGCCATAAAAAAAAGCGCTCAATCTTTTCAGATTTTACGCTCGATCCTTTTAATTCATCCGTTACGGCGCTTATTTGCGCTTCCTGCTGCTCTTCACGAGCGTCATTCGGCGCGAATGCCTCAGCCAGGAGTAGTAGGATTTCAAATCCCTCAGTTCGATCGTTTCCGACATGCGTCCGAGGAAGGTGACGACGATCATTTTATGTAACGGGTTGCCGATAATGTCGGTCTCCGAGAGAGACTCGGTGAATTCGGCGACGAAGACGAGGTCGTCGTCGATTAAGTATACGTCCTGCTCGTTGCGATAATACGGCTCGATCCGGCCTTGCTTCAAACATTCCCACATAAATTCGGCGATATCCTCGAAGCCCGTTTTCTCGCTTTCGATTCGGTCAAGCCACCGGCTTTTGGCATGGTTCGTAATGACGATGTCCGCCACTTTCTTATCCCCAAGATCGACATAAAACGACTCGTACGTATTCCATCTTTTCGTCATTTTATCTTTCATCCCGCAACCTACTCCTTCCAAGGAACCAGGGCTTTTATACTATTCACTTACGTACATTTTACCACGATTGTCCGATATTACAACATTAAAATAAAGTCGGACCATATATGTAAATTTTTGGTTGTTTATAAATAAAAAAACCGCTTCCCGGCGCCGTTACATGCCAAGAAGCGTATTGTTCGTAAACCTTTATTACAAGCTGTAGGTCCTTGTTTTGTCTTCGGTGTCCTTGCTGTACTCGGTCTTGAGCTCGTTCCGGTAGGAGCGCTCGATCTTGCGGACATACGGAAGCTTCCCCATCTGCCGGACGGATTCCTCCGAGCGCTCCGCGTTCATGTACATCACGACGTAATGCATCTTGCGCGACATATAATGAACCGTGCCGAATCGTTCAAGCGACCTTGCCGCCTTCAAATCGCTTACCCATACGATATAACCCGTTCTCTCCGGTAACATCTCATCCCTCCTGCCCTATCCTCTATCCGCAGCCGCCGCTTCCGCAGCTGCACGAGCCGCCGCTTCCGCAGCCGCCGCCGGCTTTCTCGTTGCCCGGCACCTTAATCGTCTCGGACACCGACTCCGCGATCAGGCGCGATACGTCGTACAGCATTTCGTCGACGGCCTGCTCGGCGCTCTTGAACCGGCTGACGCATTCGATCCGGCCAAGCTCGCTTTCGATTTGCTTCACTTTATCCTTCGCCGCGTTGTAATCGGGATGAAAGCGTCCGAATCGCTCGCATTCGGCGAACAGCTCCTTCGCGTCGGCGAATTTCTTCGACAATCGCTTGACTTCCTCATCCTCGTTAACAACTGACTTCCAATATAAATATTCGGCAACTTCCGCCGACTGATTGATCCAATCCCCCAGTTCGTAAGCGCAAAGCATCAGCGACGCCATATCAAGCGATGAAACGGCGCCATCGGGCAGTTCTTCTCGAACAACCGTCAATTCCTCTGCAGCGGGCATTCGTCCACCTCTTTTCCATTCGCTAATTCCTACCCTATCATAACATACGCGGCCAGCCAATAGATAGACGCTATATTGGGTCCGAACGGCCCGGTATGACGAGCCGCATCTCTTCCCACATATCGGGCGTGAGCCGGATCGGCTGCCGTTCCGGCTCGTCCCTCAGCAGCCCGATTACGGCCCAGCCGCCGTCCTTCTGCTCAAGCCGCTCGGGCACGAACGACCGAAGCCCTTGCTTCATCCGCAGCTGTACGGGCGTTTGCCATTGCAGCGCCTGCTCGATCAGTTCCTTCCGCGTTGAGGAATGGTACTCCCGCAGCTGCTTGGTCCACATCGCGGGAATGCTTCCGCGGTTTGCCGCCGAAGCGAGTAGCCGCTCTCTTGCGGCGTTTGCCGCAAGCTCGAAATGGTGCAGCGGGAACGTTTCGTATACATACGCGAAAGGGGAATCGGTCAGGCATTTCCCGACTTCCCGTTCGGGCCCGGGCGCCGGATCGCCGAACATCACCATATCCGGATACGGGCGAGCCTCATCGGCGGCATCCGCAGCCTGCATCCCTTTGCGCGGCGGATACCCCGCTTGCTGAAGCAAACGCCTGATTTCGCCGACATGAGCCGGATCGACGATGAAAGCGGCGGGTCCCAGCTTCTCGAGAAGCAGCGGAGCAATGACCGGATGGCTCTCGACGATTGCGGCCATTTGCTCGTTATCGCAACGAAGCAGAACGGCTTCCGCGAATGAAGTCCGGCAAGCCCGGCTTGTCCAATCCGCGACCATCTCCTCGACCTCCCGCGGAATGCCTTCGCCGCCCGAAGCATCGTGCAGGAACCGCCGGATCGATTGCCGCGTCCTGCCGTTCTCCAGCGCCCGGGCGATGCTTGACGCAGTAAGGCGGTAGACGGTAACGCGTTCGTCCGAAACCCTCTCTGCGAGCAGCTCAAGCTCCCAGCGCGCAGTAAAGGGACATTCGGGCTCCGCGATCAGTTCTCCGCTCGGCTGCACGTTGATCCAGCGACGAAAAGGTGCAGCCTGTTCTTCGACAATCGATTTCGCGCCGTCCATGTCCGTATCGATGACCCACTTGAAAAAAAATTGCCGCTCGCCACCGGAACGGCTCTCCACCCGCTCAAGCCAGCCCAGCGCGTGAAAAAGGGCGCACCACAAACCGGCGGAATCGCGCTCGGCATCCTCTGCCGCAAATGCCGCAATACCGGACGAACCGAGAAAACGGGAAACTTCCCTTTCGGCATACCATTCCCCGGCTTTGAGACCGATTATAGCCGCAGCCGCATGTGCGCCGG
This sequence comes from Paenibacillus arenilitoris, assembly GCF_014705655.1. GTDB lineage: Bacteria > Bacillota > Bacilli > Paenibacillales > Paenibacillaceae > Pristimantibacillus > Pristimantibacillus arenilitoris. Next base: position 60,886 of record NZ_JACXIY010000030.1, read on the forward strand.
ATCCGCAGGCAGGCAGCAGCATCGAAAGGCACCAATCGAGCAGCCGCCTCTCCCTCTCTTCCTCATTAAGCTCAAGCCAGCGGCCAAATGCCGGAACGTTCCACCGCAGCGAATCGGCCGTCGTCATCAGCAGCCCTTCTGCCGATGCCGCCTCTAGTATAAAGGCGGCTTTAAGCGGATAATGCTCGCGATGCGGCCAGTTCAGGCCGAACGGCAGCAGCTGCCGATCGTCCAGCTCGGCCGACTCCGTCAGCTTCGAGATCGTCTTTTTGTTGAGCGTCCCCTTCGAGGTAAGACCGAGTCCGCATGCCGCAAGCGCGGCGAAGGCGGACAGCAGCTGGCGCCCGAGCGGCCTGCAATTCGGCTCCATCTCGCCGTTCATCAGCTTCTCCCTTTCTCGCGGCGCGAGCGGCTCCGGCCGGAACGGAATCATCGCTTGCTGCCACGGGGCGAACGTATCCGGCGGTATAAAGTATAGACTCTCCCCCCACACTTTCCGGACGGCGAACAAGATGCCCGCTTCCTCCAGCTCGGCCAAGGCGACTTGGCATTCGGCGCCGGATAGGGCGGCATTCCTCCGGATTTCCTTAAGCAGCTTGTCGCCTTCAACGGGCGTCGCCGCGAATAACCGCAGCATCCAGGCGAGTACGGCCGCCGCGTCCGCGGACAGCCGCGTCGCCGCTTCCCGCACGGCGAGTTTGTCCTTGGCCGCTACTTGCCAAGTCATCCCCCGGTGCGCGGCTTCGGTCCAAACGGCGCTGCGCATGAACTGCCCCTGCCTCTCTTCGCCCAGCTTGGCTGCCAAACGATTGATGTTCACGGCGCCCCATCCCCTTCCGCCAAGGCACCGATCGGCATATTCATCCGATCGTATCGGTAACCCTGCTCCAGCATGAATAACTGTCTCCTCATCGCAAACTCCGTTTCCTTCGTTTCATCGGTCACGATCGAATAGAACCAAGCCGAATTGTCGCCTTTCTTCGGCCTAAGGAGGCGGCCGATCCGCTGCGCTTCCTCCTGCCGCGAGCCGAAGCTTCCCGAAAGCTGGATCGCGACGGCCGCATCGGGCAGATCCACCGCGAAATTGGCAACCTTGGATACGATCAGCACCGAGATCGCACCTTCCTTAAACCGCTCGTACAGCCGCTGTCGTTCCTGTTGCGGCATCTCTCCGGTCAAGAGCGGCGCCCCCAGCCGATCGGCGATTTCGTGCAGCTGATTCAAATATTGCCCGATGATCAGCGTAGGCTTCCCTTCATGCTCGCGCAGCAGCTGCCGGACGATAGCCATTTTGCCCGGATTTTCCGCGGCGAGCCGCAGCTTGGATCGCGCGCTCGCTTCCCGGTACGGCTCTTCCTTGTCCATATGAAGCGGAACCCTGATTTCCGTGCAGGATACGGCCGCGATATAGGCTTCCGTCTCCGCCGTTTTCCACTGCATATCGTACAGCTTCGGTCCGATCAGCGAGTATACGTCCTCGGCGCAGCCGTCTTCCCTCACGAGCGTCGCGGTCAGTCCCAGCCTTCTCGTTGCCTGGATATCCGCCGTCATGCGGAATACCGGCGCGGGCAGCAGGTGGACTTCATCGTAGATGATCAAGCCCCAATCCCGCTCCGAGAACAGCTTCATATGGGAAAAAGGCGCATCCTTCGAGCTTCGGTGGGTTAATATATGATAAGTGGCGATCGTTACCGGCCGAACCTGCCTCATGGTTCCGCTGTATTGACCCACCTCTTGTTCGGTCAGCGTCGTCTTATCGAGCAGCTCCTCCTTCCACTGCTTGACCGACGTGCCGTTCGAGGTAAGAATAAGCGTCGCCCGGCTATTCCTGGCAAGCGCGGCGATGCCGACGACGGTTTTTCCGGCGCCGCAAGGCAGGACGATCACGCCACTCCCCCCTTGAACCGTTCCTTCCTTATAAAACAGCTCCACCGCAGCCCGTTGGTAATCCCTCAAGGCGAACGGACGGCCTCCCGCCGAAGTGATCGGCTTCATCCGAACGGACAGCTCTTCGCCGGCATGATAGCCCGCGAGATCGATGACCGGGTAACCGAGCCGCGTAAGCTCTTGCTTGAAGCTTCCTCTCTCTTCCTTCTTCAGCTCCCATATATCCGGCGATCGCTTCGCCAGCACGAAGCAGGTGACGGAAGCGCTATGAGCCAGCTCCTCCATGACGTCCAGATCTCCGTGCAGCAGCAGCTTTCCCCCATCCGTCGTAAGGCGAAGCTTGCCGTATCTTCCCGACAGCTTCCTCACCGCGGCTTCCGTTTGAAACGGGAGCTCGTATCTGCCGTATTCCGTCAGCCAGCGGCAGATCTCGTCGCCGCAGATGCCTGCGGATGCCGCATTCCATAGCGTCAATGCCGACATCTTGTAGGTATGGACGGTTCCCGCCCGCCTCACTGCGTCCGCAAAAAGGACAAGCTTTTCTCTCGCTTGCCATGCATCCGGCTTGCTCTCGTCTAGCAGAACCGTCAAGTCCGACTGCACGATAAGCGGCTTATCGTAACGATCGCGCATCGCACTCCTCCTTAACCGTTAATGAGATAGAAAGCCTCACCTGTCAGTATGAAAGTTTTTTCCTATTTTTATGCCTAAATGCCCCATCCGGAGCTTAGCGGAAATCGGACGAAATATGTGGTATAGTAAGAAGGGTCAATTATTTCGAAGCTACTATGAGCTGGAGGCCATTCAACCGATGAGAAAAAAATTATTCCTGCTCTTAACGCTCATTTCCATGCCGCTTACCGGCTGTTCCGCGATATCCGAACTGTCCTCGGGCGCCGTACACACGAATCAGTGGTATTCGGTTTCCGGCTATGTGGACGGCGATACTTTCAAAATACGGACCGGCTCCGACGACACGACGATCCGTCTGTTGTACGTCGACACGCCGGAGACGAAAAAGCCGAACGAGCCGGCGGAATCTTACGGACCGGAAGCCGCCGCGTTCACCGAGAAGCTGCTCGCCGAATCGGGCGAAGTCCGCCTGACCTTCGACAAGGAGCAGAAGGACCACTATGACCGTACCCTCGCGGTCGTGGAGCTGAAGGACGGAAAGATTCTAAACGAGCTTCTGCTCGAGCAAGGCTTGGCCGAGGTGCTGATCGTCGAACCGAACGTCAAGATGGAAAACGTATACAAGCAGCTCGAGCAGCAGGCCAGACAAGCCAAAAACGGGATCTGGAGCAAGGCCGAGAACGGCTTCAGCTCGGATTTTCCCGTCAAAAAGGCGGCGCGAAGCGGCATTCTAATCGAAGTCGACAAGCGCGCCGAGCTGGTAACGATTACGAACACATCGCAGGAGCCCGTCTCGCTGAACGGCTGGAAGCTCGTAAGCGTCCGTGGCAATCAGACTTATCCGTTTGCCGAGTTCGAACTGAAGGCTCAGCATAAAGTGATCGTTTCCTCGGCGGATGAACCGGATGCGCACGGGTACGACGTATTGGCATGGGGGGCTTCCGACATATGGAACAATGCGGAATCCGATCCCGCGGAGCTGTACAATGCGTACAACGAGCTCGTCGCGGTATGGGAGGATGAATAAAGGGGATGTTCCTAGGGCCGGGCGGCCTTAGATACATCCCCCTTTTTTTGCGCGTTAGTGAACGGCCGCGTGCTCGTGCTCGGAAATCGCGCTCAGCGCCTCTCCGGCTTCGTTGACGAAAATTTCGCGAACGGCCAGGTCGCCGATGGCCAGCACGCCGATCAGCTCGCCATTGTCGACGACGGGCAGCCTTCTGATCTGCTTCGCGGCCATAATGCCCGCAGCTTCGTCGGTCGTCGTATCCGACGTGATCGACTCCACATCGCGCGTAATGACTTCTTCCACGCTCGTAGAGCCCGAATGCTTGGCGGCATAGCCGCGGATGACGAGGTCTCGGTCCGTCACGACGCCGATCAGCTTCTTGCCTTCGACGATCGGAATAAATCCGATATCGTGCTGCTTCATCTTAACCGCAAGCTCGTAAATGTTATCCTGCAACGCAGCCGTCACGCAATCCGTCGACATAATTTCCTTCACCGTTTTCACTTGGGCTTCCTCCTCGATTATGAATTCGAGGATAGCTTCTCCGAATGCGGCGGTGCTCATTCCGGTCCGGGCAGGTTCGGACATTGGCAAATTATGCCGAATAATCCTCCGCCATGCCGATGAGGAGCCGCGCCGCTTTCAACATGGCCCGCTCGTCGATATCGAACTTCGGATGGTGGTGCGAATAGACGGCGCCGCACGCCTCGTTGCCCGCTCCGACGAACATGAAGCAGCCGGGAACCCGCTGCAAATAATAGGAGAAATCTTCGGCGACCGTGATCGCTTCGGAGAGAATGACCGATTGCTCCCCGAATAATGCTTTGCCGACCTTAAAGAAGCGATCTGCTTCCCGGTCATCGTTCACGACGGGGGGGTAACCGATCCGCAAGTCGCACCGAACCTCCGCTCCGTGCATGGCGCCTGTATGCTTAACGACCGCGTCCAGACGTTCGTGGATAAGCTTTCTCGTCTTCTCGTCGAACGAGCGAACGGTCCCCTTCATCCTGCAGCGCTCGGCGATAATATTGTTCGTCGATCCGGCCTGGAACGCACCGATCGTGACGACGGCCGGATGCAGCGGATTGACGCTCCGGCTTACGATCGACTGCGCCGCCTGCACGAGCGACGATCCGACCAGGATCGCATCGACCGCTTGATGCGGCAATCCGCCATGTCCGCCCCTACCGGTTATATCGATGACGAATTCATCCGCGGCGGCCATGAACGGTCCCGGCTTCGAGGAGACGAGCCCATACGCGAGCGGCGTCCATAGATGGACGCCGTACACGGCATCCGCGCCGTCCAGCGCCCCGTCCTTGATCATCGGCAGCGCGCCGCCGGGCGTCACTTCTTCCGCCGCTTGAAACAGCAGCCGGCGTTCGCCGCGAAGCCCGGATCGGTTAGCCGAATAGTAGGACGCGACCGCCAGCAGCGCCGCGGTATGCGCATCGTGCCCGCACGCATGCATCACGTTCGGCACCTTCGAAGCGTATTCGCAAGTTTTCTCGTCCTGGATTGGCAATGCGTCAATATCCGCCCGCAACGCGACGGCAGGTCCCGGGAGGTCTCCTTGGATAACGGCCATCAGGCCGTGCCCGCCGACGCCGGTTCGGACGGCGCAGCCCATCTCCGTCAATTGGGCGGCGATCCAGCTTGCCGTTACCCGCTCGTGGAACGACAGCTCCGGATACTGATGAAGATGCCTGCGCCAACGAATCATGTTCGGGTATAGCTGCTGCAGCGCTCGATCTACGATATCCTCTTTCTGCATGTCCGGAAGGCCTCCTATCCGCAATCGTTGCTCGCAACGATTTCAACAATTTTATCTAGTTTAACAGATAACCGCCGGAATAAGGAAGCTTATCGGACAGGATAGGAACATCGGCCCGACGGGCGGAGCCATTTTTCTTCAAACTGTCACTTTTCCTTGCCGCATACAGCCCGAGTAAGGCTTGCGCAAGCAGGGGAAACATACTATCATGAGTAAAGAATGTACAACTATGCCTGTTTGGGAGGAACTACCATGATTATTGAAAATACCGGTCTTAACGGTGTTAAAAGCGAACTTGACCATTTGGACGATTCCGCGGAGAAAGTCGGTTTTGTTCGCTGGCAATGGGAATATTATCGCGCTACATACGATTTGAAACTTGAGGACCGCGCGAGCGGCTCCGAATATTTCCTAAGGATCGCCACCCGCGCCGTGGAAGGCAAGCTGGAATCGCCGCATGCCGTGCTGGTAATCGAATCCGTCTACATCGGCCGCGCCACGTTCCCGCACGGACTTGAGTACGAATCGCCGGTGCCGCAGCAGATTTTGAACACGGCTACGCAAAGACTGCAGCAGCTGAAGCAATTGCTGGCGTAACGGTGCCGTCATGAAGCCCGCGCAGAATAGTAGCCGAGGTAGACCGGACTTTCTGCTTCTCATCTTGACGCTATTGCTTGTAGGCTTCGGGCTTGTCATGGTATTCAGCGCAAGCTCGAGCGTTGCCGTCGTCACCTATAACGATTCACTGTATTTCACGAAGCGCCAGTTCATGTGGGCTGGCCTTGGAATTTTCGTCATGCTGGTTATGATGAATCTCCGTTACGAAGCATTTAAACGATTCTTCATGGTCTTCTTTGTTCCTGTCGTAATTATGCTTCTTCTTGTCCCGTTCATCGGGAAAGAATTCAACGGCGCGAAGAGTTGGTTCGGCGTCGGCTCGCTCGGCATCCAACCGACGGAGCCCGCCAAGCTTGCCATTATTTTGTACCTTGGAGCGCTAATTACGAAGAAGGGCGATAAATTCCGCAGCTTCAAGAAAGGCCTGTTGCCGGTTATCGTCATCGTAGGCTTCATATGCGGATTGATCATGCTGCAGCCTGATTTGGGCTCCTGTCTCGTGCTTGCTTCTGCTGCAACTGTCATGATTTTGGCTGGCGGCGCCAACTTAAAGCAAGTATTCGTAGTAGGCTCACTTATATCCATTCTTCTCACCGTCATACTAAGTTTAGCTATGGCTTTATCGGCCGATGTGAGGGATGCATGGGCGTATCGTGTAGATCGGCTAACGATATTCAGAGACCCGCTCAGCGACTCGCAGGACGCCGGATGGCATCTCGTATCGTCCTTGCAGGCGCTTGGTCATGGCGGATTGACGGGCGCGGGCTTCGGCGAGAGCGTGCAGAAGCTGCATTACTTGAAATATCCGTACAATGACTTCATATTTGCGATCATCGCGGAAGAATTCGGCTTTATTGGAAGCGCCATCTTCCTCCTGTTCTATTTGTTTTTCTTATGGCGCGGACTTATCGTCGCCTTGCGCTGCCCGGATCAATACGGCACGGTCGTCGGCGTCGGTATCGTCGGTCTGATCGCCATTCAAGCTTTCGTCAACATCGGCGGCGTCACGTCCACCATTCCGCTTACCGGGGTTACGTTGCCCTTTATCAGTTACGGGGGCTCGTCCCTCCTATTCTGTCTCATGTCCGTCGGCGTGCTGCTAAGCATCTCGAGGGAATCCAACCGGACCGAGAACGCCGCCAGAAAATAACGGGCGAATGCAAAAAAACGGTATCTCTTACGCGGAGAGATACCGTTTTTTTTCGATCCCATCTATTAAAAGTCATTTCAGCCTTTGCAGCTGCTGCTCTTCCGCTTCCTCTTCCTTGAACGCGACGCCCTCGACCTTCACGTTCACTTCAACGACCTGCAGGCCTGTCATGTTCTCGACCGACTCTCTCACGTTAAGCTGCAGCTGCCTGCATACTTCCTGGATCGGGATGCCGTAATGAACGATGATGCGAAGATCGATCGCCGCTTCAAGCGAACCTACTTCGACGGATACGCCCTTCTGCACATTTTTGCCGCTAAGCCGTTTGGCGAGCCCTTCGGATATGCCACCCGACATCGCCGCTATGCCGGGCGTTTCAAGCGCCGCGAGACCGGCTATCGTAGCCACTACGTCATCAGAAATTCGGATTATGCCTGTTTGAAGCTCTTCGTTCATGCGACTCACTCCTCATTTTGCCATATACGTTTATTGTAATGGATGGCAAGTCGCGAAGCAAGGACGGCGCATGGAAAGGCGGGCTTCATTTGTTTTTTATTGGTAAAGTTTACATGAAGGAACATTTCCGCTATATTATTATCAGGTTTTCCGAATGACAGCACATCACAATGAGGTGAGCATTTGAACCAGAAGCTGTTTTTCTCCGGGTTGATCGTCATGTTCGCGTTAAGCGCGGCCGGACATTACTTCCACTTTGGCAATACGCTGCAGTTTATTATTTCGGCGATTGCCATCATCTTCGTCGCCGGGTTCCTCGGCAAAGCGACGGAAAGCGTGGCCCATTACGCCGGCCAGCGTCTTGGCGGATTTCTGAATGCCACCTTCGGCAATGCGGCGGAGCTGATCATTGCGATCTTCCTCATCAGAGCCCGGCAGTTCGAAATGGTGAAAGCGAGCCTGACGGGCGCTATTATCGGCAACCTGCTCCTCGTACTCGGCCTCAGCGTCCTGCTTGGCGGTCTTAAGTATAAGGAGCAGCGCTTTAACAACCGGTTGGCCGAACATAATGCGACGCTTATGATCATGGCGGTAATCGGACTTTTCGTTCCGGCCGTCTTCGTCGTGTCGGAGAGGTTCACGTTCGATCAGGATCAATTTTTAAGTCTGGCGGTTGCCGGCATCCTGATCGTCTCCTATATACTGTGGCTCGTCTTCTCCATGATCACCCACAAGGATATGCTGGCGGACGAAGTCATGACCGCCGATCACGGCGAAGCCCCCGCCTGGTCCAAGGGCAAATCAATCATATACCTGGTCGTCGCGACGGTCATGGTCGCCTTCGTCAGCGAATGGCTCGTGCATACGCTCGACGCCTTCAGCGAGCAGTTCGGCCTTTCGGAGCTGTTTATCGGCGCGTTTGTCATCGCGATCGTCGGCAACGCGGCCGAGCACAGCGCAGCGGTGCTGCTCGCCATGAAGAACAAGATCGGAGCCGCGGTCGAGATCGCGATCGGCAGCAGCCTGCAGATCGCGTTGTTCGTCGCCCCGGTTCTAATTCTCGTCAGCGCCATGTTCGGCAACACGATGGATATCGTGTTTACGCCGATCGAATTGACGGCGATCGGCGTCTCCGTCTTTATCGCCAAGTCGGTCTCCCGCGACGGGCAGACGAACTGGTATGAGGGCGTGCTCCTTCTTATGGTGTACGTCATTCTCGGCATCGCCTTCTACCTCGTATAGCCTGCCGATCCGATCTCCGCTAAGTGTGGCAGTTCCCCCCTCCAAAAAAAAAGAGTAGTCTCCATGGGAGGCTACTCTTTTTTGTCCAGTGCTTCGTATAAAAGAGCTAAATTGCGCTCCAACCTGCTCACGATTTCTTTGCCCGCCTTCTCGGCGATCAGCCCCGCGCGAACCGCAAAATCGACTTCCCGAGAGAAACCGTACATTTGCGTATCCAACACCTCTTCGTACAGCGGACATTGACGCGTGGTCAAGTTTTCCATCTGAACTTCAATTAGCTTTTCTATTTTACCCGCATCATCCTGAAGGAGACGAAGCGCTTTCTCATGCAATTGTACCGTAATTTCCGGTGAAGACATCGTTTTCCCCCCTGTGCGCGTATCCGCCGTCTTCTATACCCTTTATATTAGACGAAAAAGAGCGATAGCACAAGGACAAAACAGAAAAGCGCTCCTTCCGATAGGAAGAAGCGCTTGTTCCATCGCGCGAAGAGCTTGTTAATCCGAAATGACCGTTACGTTCAGGTTATGCTTGGCGAAAACGTCAGCCATCGCCTGCTTGGCTTCATCGGCGTCGGGGCCGTGCACATGCAATTCATATGCATGTCCGCCAACGAGCGTCGTGAATAGTCCGAGGATGCTTTTTACGTCGATATATTTGCTCTCGGCTTGCAGTACGATCGAAGAGGTGAATTGGCTAGCCGTTTGGGAAATTTCTACAATAGCTGCATTGTTGGACATGGGAGATCCCTCCAAATTTTTTAGTAAAGCTTACCTTTGTCACCATGATAACCCGAAACGGAGCATCCAGCAAGAGGGAAAATGAAAAACGCTTTATTTTCCAATTTTTACGCATTAAAGCGGGCGATTGCTTCGATTATTTCAGGTTTTCGGGATTTAACCCTTCGAGCTCGGGAAGAACGAACCGTCCATCCTTGCGGATCAGCGCGTCGTCGAAATAAATTTCGCCGCCGCCGTACTCCGGACGCTGAATAAGCACCAAATCCCAATGGACGGACGAGCGGTTGCCGTTGTCCGTGTCCTCATAGGCCTGACCAGGCGTGAAATGGAGGCTGCCCGCGATTTTTTCGTCGAACAAAATATCGTTCATCGGATGCAAAATATGCGGATTAAAGCCGATCGCGAACTCGCCGATGTAGCGCGCGCCTTCGTCCATGTCCAATATTTCGTTCAAACGGGCAGTATCGTTGCTCTCCGCCTTGACGATCTTCCCGTTCTCGAAGGTGAACGAAATGTTCTGGAACGTGACGCCCGAATAGACGCTTGGAGCGTTATAGGTAATCGTGCCGTTCACCGAATCGCGCACGGGAGCCGAGAACACTTCGCCGTCGGGAATGTTGCGGTGTCCGGAGCATTTTTTGGAGCCGATATTTTTGATGGAGAACGTCAGATCCGTTCCCGGCGAGACGATTCTCACCCGGTCCGTTCTGTTCATTAGCGCCTGGAGAGGATCCATCGCCTTCTCCATCTTCGCGTAATCGAGATTGCAGACGTCGAAATAGAAGTCCTCGAACGCCTCGGTGTTCATGTTCGCAAGCTGCGCCATCGACGCGTTCGGGTATCTGAGCACGACCCATTTCGTCTTTTTGACGCGTTGCTCCATATGTACGGGATTGCGGTAAAGCTGCTCGTATAAGCGCATGTTCTCGTCGGGAATGCCCGCGAGCTCGTTGACGTTCTCGCCGGAGCGAACGCCGATGTAGCCTTGCATGTTTTTCATTCTTTCCAAATCAAGCGCCGACCAGAGCTCCATCTGCTCCTTCGTGGCATGCTGCAGCAGCGTGCGCAGGACGGAGCGGTCGCTCGTCTCGACGAACGGCCTGCCGCCACGCTTCGCCACTTCTTCGATGAGGCATTTTGCCAGCTCGCGCTCGGAGCCGATCATATCGATCAATATATTTTCGCCGGGCTGCACGTCGATCGAATAACCGACCAAATTTTGGGCTAATTTTTGCAAACGCGGATCGCGCATGGTCAATTCCTCTCCTTTTCCCTTTCGATGGGTACCGAATCCATGGTATCACGACTTTGCGTCTGTTGAACAGAGCCGGTCGACGAGCCGTCGAAGGATTGAAAGCGCACGCTTGTCTTTCTTTCCTCCGACAGCTCGCGGCCTTTATGGGCGAAGCGGAACGTCGTATGCTCGTCCATCCGAAGCGGCAAAAGCCGGTCGCGGTCGATAACCAGCTCGTATTCCGCCTCGGCTTCCAAAGTCGAGAGCATCGCGTCCAGTTCTTTTTTCGATCGCGCAAGCTCCGCGTTCCATTCATCCTTGTAAGGACTGTCTTCCGATGGCGCGCCTGCCATCAGTTGGTCGAGCTGCTGCCGGAGCCGCTGCTCCCATTTCTCCTTCGACGCCTTCTTGCCCTCCGTTATGCGCAGCGTGACGGTCTCGCCGTCGCTCGACCCGCCTACGACGCGTACCTCTTCGTGCTCATCCTTTAACGCCCCGAGCACCTGCACGGGATTCCAATGAAGCGGGTCTTCGCTGCTCGTTTGAAGCGTGAGCTGTTCATGGTCGACCACTTTCCCCTCGAACAGCTGCGGTTTGAACGTCATCCCGTCGGCCGTCTGCATGCTCATCGAACCGGTGAACGCGTATTGGTCGGTAGCCGCGAGCCCAGAATAGGAGAGCGACAGCCACTCCTCCGGCGAACGCCGGCCCGCGACGTCCCCGCAAGCGGTCAGCGGGACCGCCAGTACAATCATCCATACGCAAAATTTACTTGCTTTGCTTGCCGTCATGCCTCTCATTTTCGCCAGCCTCCCGTCCGTCCTGTTACTCTTGTAGGGTCTCTATCCCGCTGCAACCTTATTCCGGTCCGGGTCCAAAAAAATAGGATGCCGTCTCCGGCATCCTGTGGCTGTGCAAGCAAGCTCCGCTCCGCTTCAGCCGACGATTATGCAGTTTCTTCCGTTGTTCTTCGCTTCGTAGAGCGCCATATCCGCGCGGTAAAACAACGATTCGACGCTGATTTTCTCGTCTTCGAACGTCCACTCGGACACGCCGCAGGAAGCGGTCACGACCGGATCGGTCTCTTCCTGCACCCGCGCCCGCACTCGTTCGGCGATACGCGATGCTTGCTCCGCGCGGATTCCCGGCAAATAAACGGCCAGCTCTTCTCCGCCCCACCTTGCCGCGATGTCGCCTTGCCGGATCGAAGCGCTAATAATATGGCTCACTTGAATAAGGATCCGGTCGCCGACCTGATGGCCGAACGAGTCGTTCACCCGTTTGAAATAATCGATGTCGACAAGAATCAAGGAGCCGAAATGGTCCTTTCGCTGCCTTCTCTGGATCTGTTCGTTCAAATAATGTCTGGCGTGCAAACCGGTAAGATTGTCCGTAATAACCATTCGCCGCACTTCGGCGTGCAAGGAAGCGTTCGTAACGGCAAGCCCGATATGCGTGCTCATTACTTGAAGCAATTTATAATTCTCATAGGAGAAAAAGTTCGGTAGTTTATTCGTAACGAGGATGATGCCGACAACCTCGCCGTCGACTATTATGGGGGCCGCGATAAGCGACCGGGATCCCGTATTGTCCATAAGCTTGGAGGTGACGACCCGCGTATGCCAGTAATCCGATATGATCATCGGCTCCCGCGTCCGGTAGACGATACCGCAAAACCCGTACTCCGGCGAAAACTGCTCGCTCGCCAGCGGCGGGAAATTGCAGGACATGACGACGAATTGCTTCGTCTCCTTGTCAAGCTGAAGCACGCAGCAGTAATCGGCGTCAAATACGGTAAGCAGCTCGTTTGCGGCGAACTGGAATATTTCCTTCAGCCGCAGCGATTGATTCAGACGCTTCGTCAGCTCGTTGATCAGTCTGAGCTCGTTGATGAGCAGATTCGACTGCTCGTACAGCTTGGCGTTCTCGAAAGCCGAGCCCGAGGTGTCGGCCAGAAGCAGAAATGCCGGCAGTTCCGAATCGTCCCAGCGCTCCCTGTCGGTCGACATGCACAGCACCCCGTAAGCGGCCTGCTTGCCCGTCATCGGTGCCGCCAGCCGTACCGTGCCGTCTCGGTCACGCTCGGTCACGGCTTTTCCGTTAAGGAAGGCTTTGGCCACGATGTCGCGTTCGGCGTTCTTGAAGACGAGCGGCTTCACCCTCGGATCGCCGTTCAAATGATCCTGGGACAAGTACAGGTGCGCTTCGGAGCTCGGATAGAGCTGCTCCAAGCTTTGAAGCAATTCCGACAGCACGGACGAGACGTCGATTTGATCGTAGAGCCGTTTGGCGGCATGGAACAAAGCTTCCCGTCTGCCCGCCTCCTTCTCGGCCCGCTTCTGCTGCAGAAGCATGTCCTTCACGAATAACTGCTCGAAATGCAGGTAGAAACAGCTCCGGAAATGCAGCGCGCACGTTTGAATCTCGGATAAGCTCAAGGGCGCTGCGACAGACGACTCGTACGCGAACACGGCGAATACGGCACCGTCCTTCCGCCGATGCACGGGCACAGCCGCGGCCGCCTCGTCGTTCCCCTCAAACAGGCTCGGCCCTCGGCCGGACGCCGCGCTCAGGGACGCTTCGCGAAGCGCGGCGCCTTCTCTTTCTGAGGGCGCCCTGTCCGTCGCGGCGAGCCTGTCCGCGTTCTTGTCCAGCAATACGAATCGGCCCGCTTGAAACAAGGCGAGGCCTGCAGCTTCCCTCTCCCATTGACGAAAGCTTTCTTCCAGCAGAGGCGGCAGCAATGGCTCGTCGGCATCGCTTATATCTTCGCCGCGGAACCAGATCGGTTGCAATTCGGCCGACCTCTCCGCCAGCATTGACGTCGCACGATGCGCAATATTGTTTTCCGTTCGATCAACCATGCAGCACCCAACCCTTCCATCCGTCAACCAAGGAGATGAGCTTCCCATTTGTTCGAAAATGCATAATAATAACAACATCATACTTCATTTTTGAGAATTTTGCACTACCGCTTCCATAATATATAGGACTTTCGACGGTTATGCGGAGCTGTTATTTTCATGCCCGATTCTTGACAACCGCGGTGTTCATCATATATTATTTATTGATGAATAGATGGGCGTACGGTTTTGTGTCACCCTCATGAAATACGTTCGCTGCAGGCCTGCGGCTGACTTGCCTGACAGGGACGAGCTTGCTCGGACATTGAGCGTATTCGGCGAAACACAACCCCATTCACAAATTTATTTGATGAAGGAGTTAACTTTACGTATGTCACGTTATACTGGCCCTAAATTTAAACTCAGCCGTCGCCTCGGCATCTCCCTGAGCGGCACCGGCAAAGAATTGAAACGCGCATTCCCTCCGGGACAACACGGCCCTAACCAACGCAAGAAGCTGAGCGGTTACGGCGTTCAATTGCAAGAGAAGCAGAAGCTTCGCCACATGTACGGCTTGAACGAGAAGCAATTCCGCAACTTGTTCGACAAAGCGGCAAAAATGAAAGGTAAATCCGGCGAAAACTTCATGAACCTTCTTGAAAGCCGTCTCGACAACCTTGTTTTCCGTCTTGGTCTTTCCAACTCCCGCGCAGGCGCGCGCCAATTGGTGTCCCACGGCCACGTTACGGTTAACGGCAAGAAAGTCGACATCGCTTCCTACAGCGTTGCCGTAGGCGACGTAATCGGCCTGCGCGAGCGCAGCCGCAGCCTCAAAACGATCAAAGAAGCGATGGAAGGCCGCCATCACCTTCCGAACTACCTGGAATTCAACGATCAGGCGCTCGAAGGCAAGTACGTCCGCCTTCCGGACCGCGGCGAGCTGTCCCAAGAGATCGACGAGAAACAAATCGTCGAGTTCTACAGCCGTTAATGCCAGCAGAAAACCTCGAACCGATTGGTTCGAGGTTTTTTTTGCGCCCGATCGCCCGAAGCCGGGCATCTCGCTCTCGTGGCAAAGACGCCGCCGTAACTTGCCGTCAGCGTTCTCCGTCGCCTTCGCTTAACGATGCGGGGAGCGCTGTTGCTCTTGCCGTCAGCCCTTTGATGAGCGAGTTCACGTCGATGCCCGATACGTTCTTCAGCATCTCCGGCGCCGTCGCCATCAGCGACGTGACGTAGTTGCTCAGGCGCGCGGCGCCTTCGCCGTTGCCGGTATCGACGACCGTCAGCTTATCGATGCCGCCGATCGGCTCGGCCACCTTGCCCGCCAGCTCCGGAAGCATCTTCACGATAATGTCGAGGATCGCCGCTTCGCCGAACTTCTCGAACGCTTCGGCCAGCTTCTCCTTCGCCTCCGCCTCGGCCAAGCCGCGCAGCCGGATGACTTCCGCTTCGGCCGTCCCTTTCGCCCGTTCGGCCTCGGCGACGGCGAGCCCGTCGAGCCGCTTCTGCGCCGCATGCGCCTTCGCTTCCGCTTCGATCCGGTACTGCAGCGCGTCCGCCTCGCGCAGCTGCTTCGCTTTGTTCGCCTCGGCCGCCTGCTCGACGGCGTAACGATCCGCATCGGCCTTCTTCTTCACTTCCGCGTCATACTGCTTCTCGCGCCGCAAAATTTCCTTCCCCTCGAGATCGATTTCCCTTTCCTTCCTCACGAGCTCGACCTTCATCTGCTCCTCGACGACGCTTTGCTTCGCCCGGGCTTCCTGAATCGAGTAAGCTTGATCGGCTTCCGCCTTCGCCGTATCCTGATCCTTCTTGAACGAGGCGACCTTCATTTCCTTGTCCCGCTCGGCTTCCGCAATATTCGTATCGCGCAGCAGCTCCGCCTTTTGCCCCGCTTCGGCCGCGTGCGCCTTCTGGATTCGGGCGTCGCGGATCGCCTCCGCCTCGGCGATTTCGGCATCCCGCTTCACGGCGGCGATTCTCGGCTTGCCGAGCGCGTCCAGATAGCCGTGCTTATCCCTCAAATCCTTAATCGTGAACGAAACGATTTGGAGCCCCATTTTCTTCAGGTCCTTCGCCGCCACGCCCTGCACCTCTTGCGCGAACTTATCACGGTTGCGGTATACCTCCTCGACGGTCATCGTGCCTAGAATCGCCCGCAGATGCCCTTCAAGCACCTCCTGCGCCTCGCCCTTGAGCGCTTCCGTCGGCTTGCCCAAAAATTGCTCGGCCGCCGTCGCGACGTCCTCGACGGCTCCGCCGATTTTGATGATGGCGACGCCGTCTGCCATAACGGGAACGCCCTGCTCCGTGTAGACCTCGGGCGTCGATACGTCAAGCTTATGCGAGAGCAAGGAGAGGAACTCGGCTTTCTGGAAGATCGGCAGGATGAACGCGCCTCCTCCCCGTATGATTTTGACCTTGCGTCCCGATTCGTCGACGCTTGCGTTGCGGCTCCCCAGGAACGAGCCCGTCACGAGCATCGCTTCATCCGGACTGACCGTACGGTAACGGGCCCAGAACGCAAGCCCCAATACGACGATGACGGCTACGACAATCGTTGGAATTAGCAAATAATCCGGCATAGCAGAATCTCCTCCCAGTATAGGAATTAGTCGAAATGCACTTCGGAAACGTAGAGCGTGCTGTCTTTCACTTCAACGACGACGACCCGGCTTCCGCCGGCGATGTCGACGCCGTCGAAGCTGGCGGCGATCTGGTTCGTATAACCGGCGCCCACCTTCACCATGACCTCGCCGTACCCGGCGGCCGGTATCGGCACGAGCACTTCCGCGAGCTTGCCGGATAAGGAATGGACCGAGAAGGCGATCGACGATTCGCTGTTCTCCATCGGCCTGACGTAGAGAAAAAACACGCCTCCTCCGGCCAGCACCGCGATCAGCAGCGACACAAACAGGATCGCGCCGGATCCGAGAACGGAATATTTCTCGAGCATGAGCCCCGCCCCGCCGAACGCCGTTATGCCGCCGACGATCGAAACCGGCGATAGCCAGGAATGGCCTTCGAACGATAAAAAATCGAGCGCCCCATCGAGCAGCTGGCCGATCCAGTCGCCGAATACGACGCTTACGACGGCATAGATGATTCCTCCGATCAGACAAGCCAAAAATAACGTTTCCAACTCCCTCCTCCTTTCATAAAATCCATAACCTGCTAACAATCCCTATATTTATTACGTCGAAAATGGCATTTTGTTTCTCATATATACAAAGCTTGCAGCATTTTATCGATTCAGCAGGCTTGATTAGATCATAAGGACAAGCCCCGCTCCCACAACCTTTCTTCGCTTCCGAGCGTCTATCTATTTTGAGCGCGACGGGCGAAAACCTGCTTACTTTGCCGTTTTATGTTATAATAAGTCTGCAATTTGGAGGAGGAGACAGCACTATGCAAGAAGAACGTCAACCAACGCCAATAAAACGAAGCAAATGGCGCACATTCGGACTCGTAACTTTTATTACCGTCAAATGGATGGTTTACTTCGGAATCTTTATCGGGCTGCTTGCCGGAGGCGCGGTTACCGGCTACGTCGCGGCGCTCGTGAAAGGCGAAGAAGTGCGGCCGCGCACCGTAATCGAAGAGAAGGTCGGCGAAAACTCGATTACCGGGTACGTTTATTTCAACGACGATTCCTTGGTAGGACAGCTTAGAACGTCTGAAGACCGGACGATCGTTACATATGAGGAGCTGCCCCCTCAGGTGATCAACGCCGTGCTCGGCATCGAGGACAATAACTTTTTCGAGCATAAGGGCGTCGATATCTACGGGCTCGGACGCGCCGTGAAGCAGAAGCTGCTGAACGAGGACATCCAGACGGGAGGCAGCACGCTGACCCAGCAGGTGGCCAGACGCGTTTTCCTGAGCTTGGACAAAACCGACAGCCGGAAATTCAAGGAAATTTTCCTGTCGCTGCGGATGGAACGGTATTTGACGAAGGAAGAAATTTTGACCGCTTACCTGAATAAAGTACCGTTCGGCAACGGCTCGAGCGGCTACAACTTGTTCGGCATCAAGGCGGCGGCCAAAGGCATCTTCAACATTACCGACCTGAATCAGCTGAACATCGCTCAGTCCGCTTATTTGGCCGGCCTGCCTCAGCGCCCTTCGGCCTACACCGCGTTTACCGGCAAGGGCGAATTCGATCAAGAGGGGTTCGATCTGGCGATGGGCCGCCAGCGCACCGTCCTGATGCGCATGCTGGAGACCGGCCGCATTACGCAACAGGAATACGACGAAGCGATGAGCTTCGATATTCGAAAGACGCTCGCTCCGCCGACGGAGAAAGCGTATACGACCTATCCGTACCTGATGCTGGAAGCGGAGCGCCAAGCCGCCGAAATCATGATCATGCAGCAGGACCCGACCATTACGAAAGCGGATTTGCGCAAGAAGGAGAACGCCCCGTTGATCGAGGAGGCTCGCGACCACCTTCTCCGCGGCGGCTACCATGTCTATACGACGATAGACAAAAAAATCTATTCGTTGATGCGCGAAATCGGCAGCAACGAAGACAATTTCACGCCGTACAGCGAGAAGAAGGGCCTCGAGCAGATCGCCGCGGTCATGCTCGACCATAAGACCGGCGCAATCATCGGCATGCTGGAAGGCCGCGACTTTTACGAAGAGCAGCTGAATTACGCGACCCAAATGACAAGGCAGCCGGGATCGACCATGAAGACGCTTGCCGCTTATTTGCCGGCGATCGAGAAAGGCATCATCCAACCGGCTAGCATCGTCGACGATGCGCCTATCGTCATGAAGGACGGACAAAAGGGCTTCCACATTCCGATGAACGTCACGAACAAGTTCGCCGGTCTCGTCACCGCGCGGGATGCGCTCAACCAGTCCTTCAACTTGCCGGCGCTTAAAATTTTCAACGACGAAGTGAAAATCGAAAACGCCTGGGAGTTCGTGAAATCGCTCGGCATTACGACGCTGCAGCCCGAGGACTCCTACGCGCAGACCGGCGTCATCGGCGGGCTTCGAATCGGCGTATCCGTCGAAGAGTTTACGAACGCGTACGGCTCGATTCCGAACAAAGGCGTACTGAGCGACGCCTACATGATTGAGAGGATCACGGACGCGAACGGCAAAATCGTCTACGAGCACAAGGTCGAGCCGAAGCGCGTATTCACCGAGCAGAGCGCGTTCCTTATGACGGATATGCTTACGACCGTTATTTCGGACCGGAAAGGCTCGGGCCACAGGCTGACGTCGGAGTTCAAGCATTACGGGGAAGTTCCGATCGCCGGCAAAACGGGCACCACGCAAAGCTATGGCGACGTGTGGTTCATGGGCTTCTCGCCCGACGTCACCCTCGGCGTATGGGCCGGTTACGAGGAGCAGGTCAATTCCTTGACGACCGATGGAAGAACAAGAGCCCGCAAAATCTGGGCGCTCATCATGGACCAGGCCATCGAAGCCAAGCCTGAATTGTTCGCAACGGACAAATTCGAGCGGCCGAAAGGCATCGTGAAAGCGACCGTATCCAGCGCGAGCGGCCTTCTTCCGAGCCAATTGACCAAGGAAGCCGGCATGCTCGTCACCGATTGGTTCAACCAGAAATACATTCCGAAGAAGACGGACGACGCGCTCGTCAAGATGGCTTATATCAGCTACCAAGGCGTGAACTACGTGCCGAATCCGGCAACGCCGCTTGACTTCATCAAGGAGCAGACCGTCATTAAACGGAAGAAGCCGCTCGACGCTCTTATGGACGAAATCAAAGCGGCGCAGGCCAAATTGCCGGCTGGCAGCCGAAGACCGCTCTCCGTGTATTTGCCGGCCGATGCGGATCAAGACGCGCCGTCCAAGCCGGATCCGCGCAAGGATGACGGAGCGGCGCCGCCCGCCCCGGGCAGCGTGAAGCTGCAAGCCGCCGACGGAGGCGTGCTCGTTCTGACGTTCAGCGACAGCTCCGCAAAGGATGTCGTCGGCTACCGCGTTTACCGATCCGTTAATCAAGGCAATTACGAGAAAGTCGGGGAATCCATTATTGCCGGCGAAGACAACAAAGCGAAATTCTATGTCTCAAGCTCGCAATCTTATTCATATTACGTAACGGCGGTTGACGTCGCAGGCAAGGAATCCGCGCCAAGCCAGCCGGTTGCGTACGGCAATGTTCCGGTCGTTCCTGGGCTGCCTGACGGCGGCGGTTCGGACGGAGAGGGGGCGCCATCGGCTCCGGCGGGCGTGAAGGCGGAGAACACCGGACTTAGCATCCGGCTGAGCTGGACGCCGAACGCCGAGTCGGAACAGGTGTCGCAGTATCATATCTATTACAGCGCGAACGATGACGGGAGGTACGAACGGGTCGATTCGACCTCGCAGCCGAGTTACGAATACGTCGCTCCTCTCATCAAAGGAGCCTTCTTCATCACTTCGGTGAACGAGCACGGCGAATCTTCCCCATCCGAAAAAATAACGATCAACTAATCGAATGGAGCGGTTACGATGGCAAATAAACGTTTGGATCATGTAGGCGTAATGGTAAAAAATATCGATGCTTCGATCGCCTTCTATACCGAAATTCTCGGCTTCGAGCTCAAAGGGCGCACACCGCATACGAACGGCGTGATCGAACTGGCTTTCCTCGGCTTCAGCTCCGGCGACGAGACCGAGCTCGAACTCATTCAAGGCTATAACGACAGCCTTCCGGTCGAAGGCAAGGTACATCACTTTGCCATCCTGGTGTCCGATTTGCAGGCGGAATTCGAGCGGCTGAAGCAGCTTGACGTCACCTTCGTCGATGAAGGCATTACGACGCTGCCGAACGGCTACCGCTACTTCTTCGTGCAAGGGCCGGACGGAGAGCGCGTAGAATTGTTTCAACGTTAGACGTAACCGGGTTTAAACAGAGCAAGAGAGGATGTCGCCGCGAACCGGCTGACATCCTCTCTTGCGTTAGGTGACTTTTTTATTCGAACCGCTGGTCAAAATCAATTCAGTACCAACACCCAGTCTTCTCCGCGGCCGGATGTAGGAGGAACAAATTTCATGCTTTCTTTTCTCTTCTTGGTGCTATCGATTATTTCGACCGCTAATTCCGTATCGATTCCATGATCGGAACCGTATTAATCTTCGATCGTCGACAGGTCGCCCGTAGGCAAATTCAGCTCCCATGCCTTAAGCACCCGGCGCATAATTTTGCCGCTGCGCGTCTTCGGAAGCTTATCCTTGAACTCGATTTCTCTCGGTGCCGCATGGGCGGACAAGCCGACTTTGACGAATTGCGAAATTTCCTGCTTCAATTCCTCCGACGGGGTGAAGCCTTCGCGAAGCGCGATGAACGCTTTAATGATCTCGCCGCGCATCGGATCGGGCTTGCCGATGACGCCCGCTTCGGCTACGGCCGGATGCTCGACCAGCTTGCTCTCCACCTCGAACGGACCTACCCGCTCGCCCGCCGTGTTAATGACGTCGTCGATCCGTCCCTGGAACCAGAAGTAGCCGTCCTCGTCCATGTACGCGGAGTCGCCGGATACGTACCATCCCTTCAAGTAGAAATATTCTTCATACTTCGAAGGATTGTTCCAAATTTTGCGCATCATGGACGGCCACGGCGTCCGGATCGCCAAATTACCCATACGGTAAGGCGGGACCTCGTTACCGCTATCATCGATAATGGCCGCCTTCACGCCCGGCAGCGGCTTGCCCATGGAGCCCGGCTTGATGTCCATGCTCGGATAGTTGCAAATAAGCTGGCCGCCCGTCTCGGTCATCCACCACGTATCGTGGATTCGCTGGCCGTATACCTTCATTCCCCAACGGACGACTTCCGGATTGAGAGGTTCCCCGACGCTCAGAACATGGCGCAGGCTCGAAAGGTCGAATTGCTGCGTCACCTCATCCCCCGCGCCCATGAGCATGCGGAACGCGGTCGGCGCGCTGTACCATACCGTTACGCCGTATTTCTGGATGACGCCGTACCAGTCGGTCGGACTGAACCGTCCTCCTCTTATGACGTTCGTTGCGCCGTTAAGCCACGGTGCGAATATGCCGTAAGACGTGCCCGTAACCCAGCCCGGGTCGGCCGTGCACCAGTAAATATCGTCCTCCTTCAAATCGAGGACGACCTGGCCGGTGTACAGATGCTGGATCATCGCGTTTTGGACATGATAGACGCCCTTTGGCTTGCCGGTCGAACCGGACGTATAATGCAAAATAAGGCCATCCTCGCGGTCCAGCCATTCGATATCGGCTTCCTCGGATGCGCGGTCCATCTCGGCCGCGTAATCGACGACGCCTTCGTCCCCCGGCTGCTCTTGGCCGAACACGATGACATGCTTCAGGTTCGGAAGCTCGTCACGCTTGATCCGCTTATACAGCGCCGGCGTCGTCACGATGGCAACCGCCTCGCTATCCTGGAGCCGGTCCTTGACCGCCGTCTCCATGAACGCCTCGAACAACGGCCCGACGACGGCTCCGATCTTCAAGGCGCCAAGGACGCTCACGTACAGCTCCGGCGTTCTCGGCATAAAAATAAAAACCCGTTCGCCCTTCGCGAGCCCAAGCCCCCGTAAGACGTTCGCGAACCGGTTCGATAGTCGGCTAAGCGTCTCGAACGTGTAAGATTCCTCGCGCTCGTTGTCGCTGTAGTATAGCGCGGTTTTGCCGCCCTTCCCCCGCTCGATATGGCGATCGATTGCTTCGTAAGCCATATTTAATTTGCCTGTCGCATGCCAGCTGAACTGGCTTTCGACCCGGCTCCAGTCGAACGTGGCGGCCGCTTGCTCGTAGTCGGGCAAATTCGGATTGGTCGCGGTCGCCGGAATACGTTCTTGATGTAAGTTGATCATACTATCACTCTCCCATCAAATCTCTCTTTTATCGCACTGAGAATACGCTTACAAACCAACACCTCCCATTATAGCACATCCTTTTTCCGTTCGACTACGCTTTTCAATTTCGCAAATGTTTGTTATAAAGAGTAAAAGACGGTACAACTGCTGTACAAATCTAACGGCAAAGGGGATTACGCCTTGGAACACCGAAAGCGTTCGCAGCGGGTACAGCTCGCTTTGGACGCGGGCCGCGAACTTGTAATTGAAGGTCCCGTTCCGCCGGAACGGTTGTCGGGCATGACGATGCATGCGGCACTGGACGCTTTCCGAAGACCGCGAGAGCAGCATGAAGCGCTCATTGAAATCGCGGGACTCGAGGAAGGACGGATCATTTTGGCGCGCGAAGGCGATAAGATCGTCGGTTACGTTACGTTCCACTATCCGGACGAGCTGGAGCGCTGGTCCGAAGGCGGCATGCCCGATCTGATCGAGCTCGGCGCGATCGAAGTGGCCGATGAATACCGCGGATACGGCATCGGCAAACGGATGATCCAGCTCGCTTTCGCCGAGGGGCAGCTTGAGAACATGATCGTATTCACGACCGAGTATTATTGGCATTGGGATCTGGAGGGCACGAAGCTCACGGTCTGGGACTACCGCAAGATGATGGAGAAGCTGATGAAATCCGTCGGGATGGTCTGGTTTGCCACCGACGATCCCGAAATTTGCTCGCATCCCGCGAACTGCCTGATGGTGAGAATCGGACAAGAAGTGCCGCTCAGCTCCGTCGAGCAGTTCGATCGTGTTCGATTTCGCCAGCGTTTTATGTATTAAGCGGGTTTGCTCCGCAAACGCAAGCTATGTCTTTAAGGAGGATCGTTATGGCTTCGAACGCTGTATTTATACACCATCCGGGCTCGCACGGCTATAAATTCGGGGAGGAACATCCGTTTAACCCGCTCCGGCTGACGCTGACGATCGACCTGCTGAAGGCGGCCGGCGCCATATCGGACGAGCAGATCGAGCATCCCCTCGCCGCTTTGGACGACGATCGGCTGACGCTCGTGCACCGGACGGACTACGTGGACGCCGTCAAGCGGTTAAGCGCGGACGACAAACCTGAGGAAGCCGATAGCATCGCGAGCTCATTCGGACTGAATACGGAGGATACGCCTTATTTTGCCGGCATGCACCAAGCTGCGGCGGCCATCGTGTCCGGCTCCGTAGCCGCCGCGGACGCCGTCATGACCGGCAAGGCCGCTCATGCCTATCATCTTGCCGGGGGGCTTCATCACGCCTTTCCTGACCGCGCATCCGGCTTCTGCGTCTATAACGATGCCGCCGTTGCCATTAAGCATATCCGGCAAACGTATCAGGCGAGGGTGCTGTACGTCGATACCGACGTCCATCACGGCGACGGGGTGCAGTGGGTTTTCTACGACGATCCGGACGTGTGCACGTATTCCATACACGAGACGGGCAAGTATCTGTTTCCCGGAACCGGCTTCGTTCATGAGAAAGGCATGGACAGAGGCTTGGGGGCATGCTTCAACATGCCGCTGGAGCCCTACACGGAGGACGACTCTTGGCTGGAAAGCTTTAATGCGACGCTCCGCAAAATAATCGCGGCATTTAAGCCGGACGTCATCATCAGCCAGCATGGCTGCGACGCGCACGCGTTCGACCCGCTCTCGCACATGCAGTGCAGCATGCGGATCTATGCCGAAATTCCGGCCATCCTTCACGAGCTGGCCCATACGTACACGAACGGCCGCTGGATCGCCATCGGCGGCGGCGGTTACGATCTGTTCCGCGTCGTGCCGAGAGCTTGGTCGCTCGTCTGGCTGACCATGATCGACCATCCGATTGCGGCGGAGGCCGCTGCCGGACGCGATAGGCCGCTGCCGGACGAGTGGCTTAAGCAGTGGGCTCCGTCATGCCCGCAAGGACTGCCGTCCGGCTGGCTCGATAACGTCTCTTCCTTCGATCCGATGCCGCGGCGCGCCGAGATTGCGGTCAAGAACAGGGCCGTTCAAGCGGTCGTCATACAGGATTTATAGCCGGAAAAAGTAAAAGACGCCAGCGGTTGGCTGCATACCGCCGCTGGCGTCTTGCTATTATCCGATGTGCCGAACGATATCGTCGATGATTTGATACGAATTGTTGGAGGCCGTCACCGTGAACTCGGCAAAATTCACGTGCGCCGAGCCGTCCGCTTTGTCCGACATGGAGCGGATAACGACGAACGGTATTTCGTTCATGTCGCACACTTGCGCGACTGACGCCCCTTCCATCTCGGCGCAAGCGCCGCCCATCGATTCGTGCAGCAGCTTAACCGTCTCCCTGCTGGCGATGAATTGGTCGCCCGACAGCACCTTGCCCTTCAGGCTGCGCCCTGGAAACAGCCGGTCGCAAGCTGCCGACGCAAGCCCGATCAGCCTGTCGTCGGCTTCGAACTCCGAGCGGGCATGGAACGGAATCGTGCCTCTCGCAAATCCGAGCGGCGAGCAATCCATGTCGTGCTGCACGCAGCTCGTGGATACGACGATGTCGCCGATGTTCAGCTGCGGGTCGACGGCGCCGGCCACGCCGGTGAAGAGCACGCCATCCGCGCCCAAATCAAGCAAAATCTGCGTGCAGACGGCCGCGTTCACCTTGCCGACGCCCGATTTGCAATAGATGACGGCTTGGTCGTGAAGCTTCCCTTCATAATAAGTGATGCCGGCTTTCGTTACTTGCGACGTTACGTTAACATGCTCGTGCAGCAATTGTATTTCTTCGGCCATCGCGCCGATGATTCCAATCTTGTTAAACGGCATTTCTTCTACACGCCTCCAACCGATTGACGCACAACGATCTCATGCGGGAGCACCACTTTGGATTGATCGACGTTTTCCTTCTTCATCAGCTTCGTCAGCAGGCGCATGGACACGGCGCCGATATCGTACATCGGCTGCGCGACCGCCGTAAGCTGAGGACGTACCATCGAAGCCATCCGGCTATTGTCGACGCTGATGACCGAAATGTCGCTTGGCACTTTCAAGCCGTGATCTTGAATGCTGTGAATGGCGCCGATCGCCATCTCGTCCGTCGCGGAGAAGACGGCCGTAGGACGCTTGTCCAGCTCAATGAAATATTTCATGGCGTCCGCGCCGGATTCATACCGGTAGTTGCCGATGCGAACGAGCGTATCGTCGTACGCAATGCCCGCGTTCTCGAGCGCGCGCTTATAGCCCTGGAACCGGGCATAGCCGATCGAAGGATCCTGCAGCGTGCCGCTGATCATCGCGATCCGGGTATGTCCCTGCTCCAGCAAGTTCTTGACCGCGTCGTAAGCCGCGTCCTCGTGATTGATGTCGACGGACGGGATCTGCCCGCTCTCGTCGGATGTCGCGCAGAGGACGATCGGCACGTTTGCCGTCTTGAACGCTTGCAGATGCTCGTCCGTTACCGCACCGCCCATGAACAGAAGACCGTCGACCTGCTTCTCGAGCAGCGTGTTAATGACGCGGATCTCCTTGTCCTTCTTCTTGTCGGCGTTGCACAAAATAATATTATAATGATACATATTCGCAATATCTTCGATACCGCGGGCGACTTCGGCAAAGATTGCGTTCGAAATGTCCGGGATAACGACTCCGACCGTCGTCGTCTTCTTGCTCGCCAGTCCTCTTGCGACCGCATTGGGACGATAGCCAAGTCGTTCAATCGCTTCATATACTTTCTTACGAGTCGCCGGCTTCACGTTCGGATTGTTGTTGACAACCCGCGATACCGTAGCCATCGACACACCAGCTTCTCTTGCTACATCATAAATGGTTACCGTCACAGTGCTTCTCTCCATTTGCTCAGATTTTGACAAAACGTACTTTCGCATATTAACGTAATCATAGCATAAAGGGAGAAGCAACGCAAAGCAAAAGACGGCAAAAACCTTGTTAATTCGAGCTTTCATTGATTTTCAAGAGGAATTGGCAGCCCTCGCGCGCCAGCTTTTGGCTGCAAAATGATGAGCCTTTAGCCCTCGTCATGCAACATTTTATAACCTTCGTCCGGTCCGAATCCGGCAAAAAAAAGGAGCCGAAAAAAATTTTTCGGCCCGCTCTTCATGAAATAAGTGCTTCCATCCGCTCCTCAGCGCCTCCGTCTCTTCGCTTAACCCCCGGTCACAGCCTTTCCAAGCGATCTTCTATGCTGCGTGCTTGTACGACGGCCCCTCCCGCCATGCATAGCGCCCGCCTTGCTCCGATGTGCTGCATATATGTATATAAAATCCGAGGTTTTATGTAAAGAGCGGTCGGCGGCTAATTTGCTCGAGACGTTTATTGATATCCGTAATCCAGGCTTCGTCGTTCAGCGATTGGGCAAGCAGGTATAGATCCAGCAATTTGTTGACCCGCTGCTCGATTAACCGCTCGACGGCGTCCTGATCGGTCTGCTGCTTCTCGGCTTTCGCTTCGAGAAGCAGATCCGCCCATTCGTTGCATTCGTTGAACAAAAAAGTCTGCTTATCCGGCTTGGCGCCGAGTTGGGCAATAAGACCGGTCAGGTCGGGCTTCACCTCGGGAAACACCTCGCTACGGCTGCAGGTTGGGCAGGAATAGATCGGCACGTTATCGATTTCGACCTTCCCCGAATAAATGACTGTGCGCAGCTTCATCTTCATGATGTCACCACAATGACACCGCTTTTGCAAAATGGTCCACTCCTTCTTCTTGCGGCAAATGCCTGCCGGCATTGCTCCCCAGAGTTGCGTTGAATAGATTATTCGACCTTTTTTGCAAAAACTCCTGCTATGAGAGCCTATGTAATTTTTACTATCATCACTAATTTTACGCATTGCCGCCCATCGATTATGACGCGAATTTTCGCCATATCCTTCTCACCGGCGGGATCGCCGAGACCGCCGTCCAAAGCGCGGCTCCGATCATGTCGTTGCGCAAATCGGCGGGATCGAGCATTCGGCCGCCTACGAACGATTGGTGGTATTCGTCCGTCACGCCGTAAACGCCGCACAGCAGCACGATGAAGACCTTCATTCCGAGCTTGTCCGCGCTCCCGCCGATGGCGTAATCGATGGTCATCGCGAGCACGAAGTACGATACGAAATGTCCCCAGTTGAAATCGTCCATGAACGGGAACAGCTTCCGGAAGAGAGGAAGCATCGTGTCGATTTCGTCGCCGGTTCGGGAGGATAATAGGAATATGACGGACATCCATAGCAATGCGGGCAAATAACGGAGCGCCTTACGGTAAACCGGCGCGGGCTTGCCAAGTTTCGATTGCTTCATCGTTACTCCTTCGCTACAATGATAGAGAATTTAATAGATGGAGGGATAAATATGTCCTTGCAAAACAAAACCGTCATCTGCCTGCTCGACGACGAGTTCGAAGATTTGGAGCTATGGTATCCCGTATACCGCGTCCGCGAGGCAGGAGCGACCGTGCTCTATGCCGGACCGGAGAAGGGCAGGAAGCATATCGGAAAGTACGGCGTGCCCGCGGTGGCGGACCTGTCCTTCGACGAAGTGAACGGCAACGACATTATCGGACTGCTTGTGCCCGGCGGTTGGGCGCCGGATAAGCTGCGCCGCTACCCGAAAGTACTGGAGCTCGTGCGGGAGCTTAACGCCGAAGACAAGCCGATCGGTCAAATCTGCCACGCCGGATGGGTGCTCATTTCTGCCAAAATTTTGGAAGGACGAACGGTGACTTCGACGCCGGGCATACGCGACGACATGGAGAACGCCGGCGCGACCTGGCTGGACGAAGCCGTCGTCGTGGATGGAAACCTCGTTTCCGCACGCCGCCCGCCCGATCTTCCGCCATACGCCAAGGCGTTCGTCGACGCGCTCACGCAGCGAATGGGTTAACCATTCGCTGTTTTGCTGCCCACGCGCTCCATGAAGGACTGCAGCAGCTCCAATATTTCGGTGCTCGTACGGCATTCCTGCAGCTTCAGAACGACTTCGCGGCTGTCCTTCTGCGAGGTGCGAAGCAGCCGTTCTTTCACTTGCAGAATCGAATGCGACGACATGCTGAGCTCATCCACGTCCAGACTCAGCCAGATCGGCAACGCCCTCAGATCGCCGGCAAGCTCCCCGCAGACGCCGACTTTGATGCCATGCCGCTTGGCGGCTTCGACGGTCATGCTGAGCATTCTCAGCAGAGCCGGATGATACGGTTCGTACAGATGCGAAATTTCCTCGTTCATTCGATCGACCGCTAGCGTGAACTGTACCAGATCGTTCGTTCCGATGCTGAAAAAATCAACCTCTTGCGCGAGCAGGTCGGCGATCATGACGGCTGCCGGCACCTCGATCATGATGCCGATTTTCAGTCCCCGGTCAAACGGAATCCCTTCCTGCTCGAGCTCCCGCTTCGCTTCGTTCAATATCGCGTTGGCCGCGCGAACTTCATCCACCGACGATATAAGAGGATACATCAGCTTCACCTGTCCGTGATGGCTCGCCCGGAGTATGGCGCGCAGCTGCGTCTTGAACAAATCCTGCCGGTCCAGCGATATCCGGATCGCCCGGTAGCCGAGAAACGGGTTATCCTCCTCCGGCAGCTCGAAATAATCTAGCTGTTTATCGCCGCCGACGTCGAGCGTTCGGATGACGAGCGGTTCCCCGCCAAGCTTCTCCGCCACGCTTCGGTAAACTTCGTATTGCTCCTCCTCCTTCGGAAACCGGTTGCGGTCCATATAGAGGAATTCGGTCCGGAACAACCCGACCCCGTGCGCCCCGCTCGAAAGTGCTACCTCCAGCTCCTTGAAAGAGCTTATGTTCGCGGCCAGCTCGAGCGTCTTGCCGTCCGGCGTAATCGGCCGAAAGCCCGCAATGTCGTGCAGACGCTTCTTCGCCTCGGCTTGAAGCCGGTGCAGCTCCGTGTAAGAATCGATGATTCCCTTGTCGGGCTCGATGTAGACCGCCCCGTCTCCGCCGTCGATGATCAGGTTCTGTCCGGTTTGAATCGGCTCCTCGAGCTTCATCTCGATCCCTACGACGAGCGGCACGCCAAGCGCCCGCGCCATAATAGCCGAATGGGAAGTCGTGCTGCCCGCCAGCGTTACGATGCCGAGCACATGCTGCGGATTGATATGCGCCAGCTGCGACGGCGACAGCTCCTTGGCGATTAAGATGAAGGGCTGCGTGTCGGAGGGCAGCGTAATTTCCGGAGCGCCAAGCAGATGCTTAAGCAGACGGTTGCCGACATCCTTAATGTCAAGCGCCCTCTCCTTCATATATTCATCGTCCAGCAAGTCGAACATCGTGACGAAATGATCGATCGCTTCCTTCACGGCAACTTCGGCCGCCTTGTATTGCCGCTGAATAATTCCTTGAATTTCATTCATGAAGACAGGATCGTCCAAAATGGCGAGATGCGCGTCGAAAATTTGCGTTTCGTCCGAGCCGACGACTTCCCGAAGCTCGTCCTTGATTTGCTCGATTTCCGACTTCGACGTGCGAATGCCCTCGTATACGCGTTCGAATTCCCGGGCAAAATCGGCTACGTCAATTTTTTGCTCCGGCAGTTCCCACTCCCAGTTCGGCAGCACGAACGCTCTTCCGATCGCGATGCCTGCTGACGCTCCTATTCCTTGAATCATTGCGTTTCCCCTCCACCGTTTCTCTCTTTAAGAACAACCGACATGACGGAAGACTGCCCTTTCTTCACCGCTTTGAACGGCGCGTACCTCCACGAGTGCACGAGATCGGAATTCGTAATGACCATCGGCGTCGCGAGCGACTTGCTCTCCCTCCGCACCCGCTGCAGGTCGAATTTCACGAGAAGCATGCCCGGCGTAACCTGATCGCCTTCCTTGACCACGGCGTTAAAATACCTTTTGCCCGTAAGCTTGGACGTGTCGATCCCGATATGAAGCAGCACTTCCAGCCCTTCGGGCGTCCGAATGCCGATTGCGTGCATCGTCGGATAGATATGTATGATCTCGCCCTGCACCGGCGATACGAGCTCCCCCCTGTCCGGAATGAACGCGACGCCTTGTCCGACAAGCTTGCCGGCGAAGATCGGATCCGGAACCTCTTCGAGCGGAATCATCCTGCCCTGCATCGGCGAATGGAACAGCACCTGCGCCTGGTCGCGGTGAATCGTCTTAAAGATTTCCTCGCGAATCAGCTCGGAATAGGTGCCGAATACGACCTGCACGTGCCCGCCGCCTAGCTTGATGACGCCCGCGGCGCCCAAATTGCGCAGAGCGTTGATGTCGACCAGCTTCTCGTTCGATACTTTGAGGCGGAGCCGCGTGATGCACGATTCCATGCGGACGATGTTCTGCTTGCCCCCGATCGCCTGCAGGATGAGCGGCGCCCTGTAAGGAATGTCGCCGGCCCATTCGTCCAGCTGCGAGCCTTCCTCGCGTCCCGGCGTCGGAATGCGGAACCTGCGGATAGCCCAGCGGAACAGAAAATAATAAATAAGTCCCACGACAACGCCGATCGGTAGGATAAGCCATCCCCGAGTCGCCAAATGCTCGTTGATGGCGTAATCGATCGCCCCCGCGGAAAACGAAAAACCGTGTTTGATGCCGAGCTCGTACGTAACCCACATAATAATGCCGGACAATATCGCGTGAACGACATACAAGTACGGAGCCACAAACAAGAAAGCGAACTCGACAGGCTCCGTTACGCCCGTGAGAAACGAAGCCAGCGCGGCGTATAGGAACGTCTTGCGGATTTTGGGCTTCAAATCCTCGCGCGCCTCGTGAATAATCGCGAAGGCGATGGCCGGAAGAGCGAACATCATCGTCGGATACAAGCCCGCCATAAATGCGCCAGCGGTCGGATCGCCCGCGAAGAAGCGCGGCAAATCGCCGTATACCATCTCGCCCGCCTCGGTTTCGTACCCGCCGATTTGGAACCAGAATACGTGGCTGACCAGATGATGCAGGCCGAATACGACTAAGATCCGGTGAACGAAGCCATATAGAAATACGCCGAAGCCTCCGCCGGAAGCCACCACCTCGCCCAGCTCGACAAGCAGCTTCTGCAAGTATGGCGCGACTCCGAGCATGCCGATCGAGAACAGCAGGGCCACGAGGCTGACGAATAGCGGAACGAAGCGCGGTCCGCCGAAAAATTGAATATATTCCGGAAGCCGGAGATTTTTGAATCGTTCGTGGCTTACCCCGGATACGATGCCGATAATCGTCCCGATGAGCACCGTAGGCTCGATCGGCGATTCCGCCGTACCCGTTATTCCGCTGTAGATGATCATGCCGACGAGCGCCGCCATGCCCGCCGCAAGCGCGTTGCCCGTAAGGCCGAGCGAAATGCCAAGCGCGAATAGGTAAGGTAAGTACGTAAAAATCGTATTGCTGGCGGCAATCAAATAGCCTTCCATGCCCGGCAATCCGATCAAATCCCAAGGCAATCGGCTTAAGCTCAAAAAAATAGCTGCGCCCGGCAGCACGATCATCGGCAGCATGAAAGCCCTACCCAGCTGCTGCAGGCTTCCCATGAAAAACATGCTGCACCCCCTAAAAGGTTACGAAGTAAAACCGGCTTCGAAAGCGAGTGCTTTCTCGCCGTCTATATCGATGTTAAGCGTTTGCTGGATATTTGTCAAAGTAAAACGACGGGCCGCAAGGCCCGCCGCTGTTGATGATTCTTTACTTATTCATGAAGTGACGGTTAGCGCATTCCGCCGGAATACGGGGAATTGTTGCTGCTTGCTTGCCAGCCTTGATGCGAAATGACAGGACCCGCTTGCTGGTAAGCGTTCGTCGCTTCATATACCGGATGCGCGGACGAAGTGTAGGAGTGGGAAGGCGTCATGCCGTATCCGCTTTGCGCGTTCGATTGCGCGAAGCCGCCGTAATTGGCTTGTTGATTGAATTGCGACGCGTTTTGACGGAAGGATTGCTGTGCATCGGAACCTGCTTGGTAGCCGTAATGCGCAATAACCGGACCGACATTGCCGAATGCGGCTGCCGGAGACGAAGCGTGGCTTTGAACCGGTTGATGCGATTGGTACGCATTGTACGATGCTACCGGTTGATTGAAAGCGGAATGGCTTGTCGACGCGAACTGTTGGTTCATGCCGCGGTATCCGCCTTGCGCGCCACCGACAATCGAATTCGTTTGTCTGCCGAAGGTTGGCTGGCTCAGTTGGCCTTGATAGTGCGATTGCACATAGCCTGTAGGCCCTTGGTTTTGAAAGCCTTGTTGACCTTGGAAATTAGCCGATTGCTGCGAGTATTGATGCACGTGATGTCCTCCTTGGATACAATCGAGAAGTCTTCAAGCCGGCAGCCGGTTGCGCCGCTCTTGAAGCCTTTCTTATTGTGCAGGAGAGTCCGTCATTTTATAACAGTCAGGTTTTGGATTTCCCGCCCGGGAGAAGAATCGAATCCTCCACCTTGATGCAGCGGTCCATAATGACGTTCAGCCCGCCTTCCGCGGCGATTCGTGCCGCTTCGTCGCTCGCGATGCCGAGCTGCAGCCATAGCGTTTTGGCGCCGATGGCGACGGCCTCCTCGGCGACGGGAGGCGTATGCTCGCTTCTTCGGAACACGTTGACGATATCGACCTTCACGGGGATGTCTTTCAAGGACGGATAGCTCTTCTGCCCCAAGATGGTGTCGGCGTTCGGATTGACGGGTATAATGGTGTAGCCTTTCGCCTGCATCGCCTCGGAAACCATGTACGACGTGCGGTCCGGTTTATCGGACAGTCCGACGACGGCAATGACGTCGCTGCTTTGCAATATTTCCTTGATCCGTTCGCGGTCGGGATTAACAAAAGCCATCACAGCACCTCAATCTTTATTGGATTATTAGCCTTCGATCCATTCGACGTTGGCGCCCAAAGCCTTCAAATGATCGAAGTAAATGGGGTACGACTTCGCCACGTGATGCGCGTCGCGGATGCGAAGAGGCTGCTTGGCGCGCAGGCCGACGACTGTGAGCGCCATAATGACGCGATGGTCGTAATGCGCGTTGATCTCGACGCCTCCTTCCACGCCTTCCGGACGTCCGTGAACGATAATTTCCGCCTGACGCTCCTCCACGTCCGCTCCCGCTCTGCGCAGCTCGTTCAAATAATCGGTAATGCGGTCGCATTCTTTGTAGCGTAAATTTTCAACGTTGTAGAAACGAGACGTCCCCTCGGCGAATACGGCGGCGGCAACCATGGCCAGCACGGCGTCCGTGGCGTGGTCGCCGTCGAACTCGACCGCCTTCAGCCTGCCGTTCCCTCTTACGTGAACGTCGCCGTTCTCGTGGGTAAGCGGAACCTCCATCATCTTCAGCACGTCCACGACGGCGCGTTCGCCTTGCTTGCTTTTCTCCTCCAGCCGATGCACGATGACGTCCGACTGCGTAACGGCAGCTGCCGCCAGAATGGCTGCGGAGCCCGGGTAGTCGCCCTGCACCGAGTACGTCTTCGCTTCGTAACGCTGGCGGCCAGGCACGCGGAAGCGCATGTAATCCTCATCCGCATGGATGACGATGCCGGCTTGCTCCAGCACTTCAAGCGTTTGGCCGACGACGACCTTCGACTTCAAATCATGGAGCACTTCGATCTCGCTGTCCTCTTCAAGAAGCGGAGTCAGGAACAGCAACGCGCTTAGAAACTGGGAGCTGATATTGCCCGATACTTGAATCTTCCCGCCCCTCGGCGCGCCGCCGCGGATCGTGATCGGCAGCTTGCCGTCGTTGTGCTCGATCGTCACGCCCATCGATGTTAAGGAATCGATCAAGTCGTCATGCGGGCGCTTGCCGAGCGAATCCGGGTAACGGTTAATGAACGTCACGTCCGGACATAAGGCCGCGATCGCCATCAAGAATCGAAGCACGGCGCCGGCGTTGCCGACGTCAAGCCGGTCGACCGGCTTCGGATGGCGGCCGAAGCCGGTAATGACGATTTTCTCGTCGTCCTCTTCGACGATTGCGCCGAGATCGCGGATGCAGCGGCGCATCGCGTCGCTGTCCTCGCTGTGGGCAGGGTAATAAATCGTGCTCGTTCCTTCCGCTAGCGCGGCGACCAGCAAGTAGCGGGTCGTATAGTTTTTGGATGACAGGGCCTGAATCTCGCCTGCCAGTTTCGGCGTTGGCGTAACGAAAACGTCCATCGTTCGTATGATCTCCTTTTCCTATAAAATATACGCTTCGTAAGCTTCCATGATGGCCGACGCGACTTGTTCGGCCGTAAGGCCCGTCGTATCGACGGTGAAATGAGCGAAATCGTACGCGTGTTTGCGCTGCTCGAGCAGCGTATGTACCCTTTCGGCGGCATCTCCCTGCAGCAAGGGGCGCGAGGAATCGGACTTCACCCGCTCGATAATATGCTCCGGACTCGCTTTCAGCGCGACGACCCACGCATGATCAAGCATAAGCGACCGGTTGTATTCGCTTAAGACGGCTCCGCCTCCGGTAGCGACGATCGCGGGGGACTCGTCCTTCAGTAGCGACTCCAGGACGGTCGTTTCGATCCGGCGGAAGCCGGCTTCCCCGTCGGCGGCAAAAATGTCGGAAATCCGCTTGCCGCTGACCCGCTCGATCTCCTCGTCGCCGTCGAGGCGCGCCCATCCGAGACGCCCGGACAAAAGCCGGCTGATCGTAGATTTGCCGGTTCCCATGAAACCGATCAGCACGATCTTGTTGAATGGCTGCCTTTCCATTGTCGACCCCTTCACCCTTCTCGCGGTTTCAAACCGTTTTTCATCAACATCATATCATTTTTTTGCTGCCGAGGGGTATAAAAAAGTCGCATCTGCCGTATGGATGGTAATGATGCCTAATCCAAGACAGGAGTGATGCCGGTGACGAACGGCGAACTGCAGCTGCCCGCCCTGGACCCTACGGAAAGAAGGATTAACCGAATTCTCGATCCGAATCATCCCTTATGCCGGGAGGACGTCGTTTGGGCGCTCGAATTCATTAAAAAAAAGGTGGCTGACGAAGATCCGGTTCTCATGGATCTGTCGCAGCCACGCTTAATGCAAAACTTTCGTTTTTTTGCCGAAGCGGCCATGTCTCTTATCCATCGCAGGCATTATGGCGATCAAGAGGCCGACCGGTTACGCGACTGGCTGCGCCAAGCAGCATATGGCTTGTACAAGGACACCCCTCGCGAACCGAATCGTTAAACGGTTATTTCATTAAGATTGCATCCAGTTGAAGTGGAACGTGCCTTCCTTGTCGACGCGCTTGAACGTATGGGCGCCGAAATAATCGCGCTGCGCTTGAAGCAGGTTGGCCGGCAGACGCTCCGTGCGGTAGCTGTCGAAATAAGCGAGCGCGCTTGCGAACGCAGGCACCGGAACGCCGTTCGTGACGGC
>NZ_JACXIY010000031.1 GCF_014705655.1 Paenibacillus arenilitoris
ACAACTCCCGTAAAATTCTTATCTCTTATGTATTCGACAAAGCGCAGGAAAATCCTGTTAGTTAATTGTGCCGTCGTAGTTTTTTTTTGTGCCTTAAACAGGCTGCCCGCGTTTGAACGGCGGGTATGAAAGCTTTATGATAATGGGTGTTCATTATAAGTTTACATACAGAAGGGTAGTTAGATGATGGCTTCTCAAACCAGCACGAATGCGCCGGCAACCGCCAAGCTGCGCACGAGGCCGATCGTGGCCACGATTATTTTGTTCGGCGGAATCGGCGTCCTCCTCCTCTCGCTCGCCTTGTCCATCTCGGTCGGCGCGGCGGATATCCGTCTCTCCACGGTATGGGAGGCGGTCTTTCAGTTCAATCCCGAGCTGACGCACCATCAAATCATCAAGGAGCTCCGGATGCCGCGCGCGCTTGCCGGCGCGCTGGTCGGAGCGGCTTTCGCCGTCGCGGGAGCGGTCATGCAGGGCATGACGCGCAACCCGCTCGCCGACTCCAGCCTGCTTGGGGTTAACGCCGGCGCCGGCTTCATGCTCGCGATCTGCTTCGCCTTCTTCCCGTCCATGTCTTACATGAACCTGATGTTCCTCTCCTTCGCGGGGGCGGCGGTCGGGCTCGGCCTCGTGTACGGTATCGGCTCGCTGGCAAGGGGAGGTCTTACGCCGGTCCGCCTCACGCTGGCCGGCGCAGCCGTCGGCGCGCTCCTCGTCGCTCTGGCCGAAGGGGTAGCGATCTACTATCAGATCGGGCAGGATCTGGCATTCTGGTACGCCGGCGGCGTCGCCGGGACGAAATGGCAGCAAATCGAGGTCATCGCGCCTTGGATCCTCGCCGGCTTGCTGGCGGCGATCATGCTGTCGCGCTCGATTACGCTGCTCAGCCTCGGCGACGAAGTCGCGGCCGGCCTCGGCCAGCGCACCGCGCTCGTGAAAGCGGGAGGCGTGGTAATCGTGCTGCTCCTTGCGGGAGCGGCGGTCTCCACCGTCGGCGCGGTCGGCTTCGTCGGCCTTATCGTTCCGCATATCGCCCGCTACCTCGTCGGCGTCGATTACCGCTGGATCATTCCATGCTCCGCCGTTCTCGGCAGCCTGCTGGTCGTCTTCGCCGATATCGGGGCGAGAATGATTAACCCGCCGACCGAAGTGGCGATCGGCGCGATCATCGCCATGATCGGCGTTCCGTTCTTCCTTTATCTCATTACCAGGATGAGGGGGGAGTAGCCATGAACGGCATTTATGTATCCGCCGTCGAACAGCGCAGAAGAAGACGCGCCGTTCTGGTGATGACCACGCTCGCCGTGCTCATTATCGTATCGTTCATCATCAGTATGAACACGGGCTTCATCAGGCTGTCGCCCCTCGACGTCGTCAAGACGCTCTTCGGCATGGGCACGGAGAAGCAGGAGCTCATTTTATTCTCTTTCCGCTTGCCGCGAATCGTCATCTCCGTCCTGATCGGGGCCGGCTTCGCCGTATCCGGCTGCATTATACAAGGGCTGTCGCGCAACCCGCTCGCCGATCCGGGACTGCTAGGCATTAATGCGGGAGCCGGCCTTGCCGTCGTCCTGTTCGTCAGCTTCTATCCGGCGTCGGAGAAGGGCTCGATCTTCCTGATGCCACTGCTCGCGCTCGTCGGCGCGGCGCTAACGGCGCTGCTTATTTACGTGCTCTCGTACCGGCGGCATCACGGCTTCATGCCGACGCGCATGATTCTGGCGGGCATCGCGGTTGCGGCGGGCATTAGCGCCGCGATGATCATTCTTACGATCCGGCTGGATCCGACCCAGTATCAATTCGTGTCCGTCTGGCTGGCCGGAAGCATCTGGGGGACGAATTGGAAGTACGTGCTCGCCCTGCTTCCGTGGCTGATCGTCCTTCTCCCGTTCGTCTTCTACAAGGCCAAGGCGCTGAACGCGCTGAATCTCGGCGAACAGCTCGCGGTCGGACTCGGTACCCGCGTCAACAAGGAAAGGGCTTGGCTGCTTGCCGCGGCGGTCGGCTTGGCCGCTTCGAGCGTAGCCGTCGGAGGCGGGATCGGCTTCGTCGGGCTCATTGCCCCTCACCTGGCCAGGAGGCTGGTCGGTCCGCACCATCAGGTGCTGCTGCCGGCGTCGGCCTTCGTGGGAGCGCTGCTCGTCATCGTCGCGGATACGCTCGCGCGCTGGGCGTTCCAGCCGTCCGAAATTCCGACCGGCATCGTCGTGGCCGTCATTGGAGCGCCTTATTTCCTCTATTTGCTGTCGAGATCGAAATAAACGAATAAGACTTGAATCAACCGCACCGGCTTTCTGCCGTGCGGTTTTTTTCTTTGCGGCGAGAATCTGCGTTTTTTGAAAAACAATAAGTCTTTTTAGGTTACGAACTATACCATTGCATAAACTTTTGAATATTTTAAAAAATGCAAGGTTTAGAGAAGAAAGGAGGCCTGCATGGAATGCCAGGAGTGATTTCCCGTCATTACCGTTCGGGATTCCGCAGAGGTTCCCGCCTCGGCTATGCGGCAGGCTATGCTGCAAGCTTGGAAGCGGGAAGGATTGCGGGCAAAGAGGCATTTCAAATCCCTTTTGACGGAACAAGCATCATCATTCCGACCTATAATCAACGAGAGTACCTGTTGAAGTGTATACGCAGTATTCGCAAAAACACCCGAATCCCTTACGAATTGATCGTGATCGACAACGGTTCTACCGATGGAACAGTAGAAAAGCTGCGGGCGGAATTTGCCGGAATACGAATCAGGCGAAATTCGGAAAATCTCGGATTTGCCCCAGCCGTCAATCAAGGCCTGATGATGGCACGAGGCACGACATTGCTTCTTCTCAATAACGATACGGTTGTAACGGAACAGTGGCTTGAGAACCTGCTCGCCTGTTTGCGAAGCAATCCCGATTTTGGTTTGGTGGGACCTGTCAGCAACCGGATTAGCGGGGAGCAGCGAATTAAGACGTCCTATCGATCGATTCGGGAAATGATCGCTTTCGCCCGCTCGTTCAATAGGCGTTCTGCCGAACGATGGAAACGGACCGATCATTTAATGGGGTTTTGCTTGCTTTTTACAAGGGACATGTTTCATAAGCTGGGCTATTTCGACGAAGGCTTCAAGATCGGCAACTGCGAGGATATTGATTACGGGATGCGCGCACGCCTGCTCGGATCGGAACTGGTCATCGCCGGAGACACTTTCGTGCATCATTACGGCAGTATAAGCATTCGTTCAATAGGGAAGCGCTTTGTAAGCATCAATGAAGAAAACAAACGGTTTTTTTCCGTGAAATGGGAGGGATACTCGAAGCTGAAGGAAGAGATCTCCCGTTTGGCGCCAGGAAATTCATTTGCAGCAGCCAGACTGTATCCCTCGCATGTAACGGTAAAAGGAGCGGATGGCAGCATTTACTGGATTGAAAATGAAATCCGTCATCGAATTGATCAGGCGGATGGCTTCGACGGGGTACGCCTTTCGGTCGTCGACCTGCGTTATTGGCGGGAGGGATCCATGATCAGCGGTACGGATATACGGAACCGGCTGGGCCTGTTGAATCAGCCCGGAGCGTCGCCTTCGATCGGGACTCTACTACAAACGCCGGACGGTCAGGTGTACCAGGTGCATAATCGAGGACTACGTCGTTTGGCAAATAAGAAAACGCTGGAATTATGGCGCTTAAACGATCGGATGCAAGTCCCGATATCTTGGGTGGAAAAATCTGAATTTGAGGAATTTCTTCCGATTGTTCCGCCTCCGACGGTTTATTCCTCAGAACTGTGAACGAATAAGATCATTAGGTGAAGGAGGATAAGGCATGTTGCGTAGTAAGATGCCCCGGAAACTTCCGAGACGACGTAAGGCCGGCCGAAACAAATCCGGCGTTCGGAAACCTTCAATGCGAAACAGCGGGTATCACCGGGGATTTGGCAAGGCGTATCAACTCGGCTACAGGATCGGGTATGCAGAAGCTTTTGAAGAGGGATTTCGTCAAGCGTACTCGGAAAATGGACTCCATCCTTCATTTACAGGAGGCAACAATGGCCAATAACAATTCAATGATCCGGGATCTTACTTTGGCGCCCCTGGGCAAAGTGAAGCTGGACTGGGTTAAATCGCATATGCCGTTACTCCATTCTATCGAGGAACAATTTAGAAGCGAGTTGCCCTTTAAAGGTCTTAAAGTTTCCATCTGTCTGCATCTGGAAGCAAAAACCGGATACCTGGCTCAAGTTATACAGGCCGGCGGAGGGGAAGTAGCCGTTTGCGGCAGCAATCCTCTATCCACCCAGGATGATGTGGTGGCGGCGCTTGTTGAAAGCGGGATTACCGCTTATGCATGGCATCATGCAACGGATGAAGAATATCGGTCGCACTTGAACAAGGCGTTGGATTTTGGTCCTCATGCGATCATCGACGATGGCGGGGATTTGGTTAGCCTCTTGCATAGTGAGCGCACCGGCCAGCTGAAGGAAATCATCGGCGGCTGCGAAGAAACGACGACAGGCATTGTTCGGTTAAAGGCTTTGCAGAAAAGCGGCCTTCTCCGGTTTCCTATGATGGCGGTAAATGACGCTTATTGTAAATATCTTTTTGATAATCGATATGGAACCGGGCAATCGGTATGGGACGGCATCAATCGGACGACCAATCTGGTCGTTGCCGGCAAGACGGTTGTTGTCATCGGGTACGGTTGGTGCGGAAAAGGCGTGGCGATGCGGGCGAAAGGTTTAGGCGCAAAAGTCGTCATTACCGAGATTGATCCGATTAAAGCCATTGAGGCCTATATGGACGGCTTTGAAGTCATGACCATGCCGGAAGCGGCCAAACTGGGGGATTTCTTCGTGACGGTGACAGGGAATCGCGATGTCATTGCAGACAGTCACTTTGATGTCATGAAGAATGGTGCGTTGATGTGCAACGCAGGCCATTTTGATATTGAAATCAATAAATCGGATTTGACGGCAAGGGCTGTGAACATTCGCGAAGTTCGCAAAAATATCGACGAGTACGAGATGAAAGACGGCCGCAAGTTATATTTGATAGCGGAAGGCCGATTGGTGAACCTTGCCGCCGGAGACGGTCATCCGATAGAGGTGATGGATCTTACCTTTGCCCTGCAGGCTCTATCGCTGAAGCATATTGTCCAGAATGGCAGGTCGTTGAAGGCTGAAGTACATTCCGTTCCTATTGAAATAGACCGCAATGTGGCGTATTTGCGTTTAGAATCATTAGGGATTCATATAGACCGGCTTACAAAAGAGCAAGCAGATTATTTGTCCGGTTGGACCGATTGAACCAGGGGGAGAGAGATGAACAGTAGGAAACGCTTATTTACTTCCGAATCCGTGACCGAAGGCCATCCGGATAAGCTATGCGATCAAATTTCCGATGCCGTTCTGGATGCCATCATCGCGCAGGATCCTCAGGCTAGAGTCGCATGCGAAACGGCCGTTTCTACAGGACTTGTATTGGTCACGGGAGAAATTACGACCTCGGCTTACGCGGACATTCCCGAAATTGTACGCCGAACGATCAAAGAAATCGGCTATGATCATGCGGATTATGGGTTCGATGGCAATACCTGCGCCGTCTTGGCGGCGATCAATGAACAATCTCCGGATATTTCAATTGGAGTCAGCAAAGCTTTAGAGGCTAGAGATAGAATGATGGAAGAGGATGACATGGAGGCGATCGGTGCTGGTGACCAGGGGTTAATGTTTGGTTTTGCCTGCAATGAAACGCCTGAATTAATGCCTTTGCCGATCTCCATGTCACACCGTCTGGCACGTCGATTGGCGGAGCTGCGGAAAAACGAAATTCTCCCTTATTTACGTCCGGACGGAAAAACGCAGGTGACGGTGGAATATGACGGCGATACCCCTGTTCGTATCGAAACGGTTGTCATTTCGACACAGCACCATCCGGAAGCGACGCTTGAACGAATTAAAAAGGATTTACTTGAACATTTGATAAAACCTGTGATTCCGAATGACTTAATCGATGAACGAACCAAGTACTATATTAATCCAACCGGACGTTTCGTTATTGGAGGTCCGCATGGAGATGCGGGTTTAACGGGGCGTAAAATCATCGTCGATACGTACGGCGGTTATGCCCGTCACGGCGGCGGCGCCTTCTCCGGGAAGGACCCGACGAAAGTGGACCGTTCCGCCGCTTATGCCGCCCGGTATGTAGCCAAAAATATCGTAGCGGCAAAGCTTGCCGATAAATGCGAGGTTCAATTGGCGTATGCCATCGGCATCGCTAATCCGGTTTCGATCAGTGTGGATACGTATGGGACGGGAACGGTCGATGAAGAGCTCCTGGTTCGATTGATACGGAAAAACTTTGATCTTCGCCCGGCAGGAATCATCAAGATGCTGGATCTCAGGCGGCCGATTTACCGGTCTACCGCGGCATACGGGCATTTTGGACGCAATGATCTGGATGTTCCTTGGGAGAGAACGGATAAAGCCGCTCTATTAGTGAATCAGGTTAACGGCAATTAAAGCTAGAAGGCTCTTTCCGTCGGGAAAGAGCCTTCTTCTATAGCAGCTTTCGAAAAAACTCGTCTTGTTGGATCTTCATCGGCAAATCCGGACAGGTGTTTTCGGGAGATTCAATGGTCCAGCCCGCCACCTTCGTTCCGCAAACGACAGCTTCTTTTAACGGGAGCCCTTTTACCAAACCCATTACGGTCCCTGAGAAGAAAGCGTCGCCAGCTCCGCTCGTATCAACGAGTTTCACCGGAAAGACAGGTTGATAACCGGAAGCTTTCGTACGGGAATCGTAAAAGACGGATCCTTGCTCCCCCAATGTAACGACCATGGAGCCGAGCCCCGAACGTTCAACAAACCGAATAAGAGAGTCAATTTTTTGATCTACGGCGAGATTCGTAAAGTCCAGCTTTAAAAAAAGATCCGCTTCAAAATTATTGCAAATAAAACAATCTAAATGACCTAGAATCTCGGTATGCTTTAAAATCACATCCAAGTTGCCGGGGACGCCGTAGATCGGCTTTTTTTCTTTTTTTGCCATCTTAATGACATGATTAACAATATCAATCGTCAAATCCAACTCAAGCGCAATATGGGAAGATTGCCCGATAACGGTCTTTCCTTTGCTGGTTATGAAACGCTGCAGGAGTGTGAAATCCGGAATTTGGGAGATGGAACCGGCTAACTCCCCCTTTTCATCCAAGACGGCAAGCCACATTCCCATACCTCGCTGCTTCGACCGGATTTGATGCTCATTATTTACTTTTAATTTTTGAAGCCTTTCTACCACCTCTCTACCGATCGCAGTGTCATCGACGGAAGTAACGAAAGTCGTAGGCAAATGAAGGTTGGCTAAGTTCTCTGCGATATTTCTTCCAACACCGCCGTGGACAAATTGAATAGTTCCGATATTTCTAGTAGATGGGTGATAGCTTTGGACGGCAAATCCCTTGCAATCTATAAATATCGTACCAATCACACATACCGGGGAGTGCAAAGGATATTCATCTCCTTCTCTAAGCGGATTATATAAATCAACGCCGGACTTTTCTAGTAACAGTATATTCAGATGATTTAAGGCATGCTTGGGTAAAGGGCGGACATTCCTTTTGATGATGATAGATGTTTTCACTATGCGTACAAGTGCCGTCACCTTAGGACAATACCCTTACATAAGATGAGTTTATCGGAGTGGATTACATTGTGTGCGGTTCCCTCACACAATTAAATCGAGCTGTGGAATTCATTTG
This sequence comes from Paenibacillus arenilitoris, assembly GCF_014705655.1. Lineage (GTDB taxonomy): Bacteria > Bacillota > Bacilli > Paenibacillales > Paenibacillaceae > Pristimantibacillus > Pristimantibacillus arenilitoris. The sequence continues at coordinate 7,737 of NZ_JACXIY010000031.1, forward strand.
GTAACACAGATGAGGAGGTACCAATGATGACGTTAAAACTTAAGCCCAAAAAAACGTTAATCAAGAAAAAAAGGCATAAATCCAATTTAAAACTTCGTAAGTTGAACCGAAAAAAAACGTTAAGAGCTAAGAAAAGAGGAATGCTAAAGAAGAGATTATATGTTAAAAAGAAAAAAAGATTGAAGAGAGAAGAAAGTAAAACTACTGTTAATCCAACAATGGAATCAGCACTCGAGGTTGTCGAGGGTCTTCGAAAGGATATAGTGAAAATGGATGCAAGAATAAGAGGCCTTTTACTAGGATCACATGATAATCCATTTAATGGAAGGGTCTTTCTTGTAGAGCATGGGATTCGCCGATGGATTCCAGGTCCAGAGATTTTTGAAGCCTATGGCTTCCGGTGGCCGAATATACGTTGGGTAGACAAACAAATGCTGAATTGTTTTACAATAGGTCCTAACTTGTCGTTTCCTCCATCATTTGAAATAAAAGACCGCAAAAGCAAAATTTTAAATAATATTGACCTGAAAAACTCCGTTGGACTGGAGATTGGGCCTTTATCATTGCCGATTGTCAGCAAAGACGAAGGAAACATCTACTACGCTGATCACACTACCACAGAAGAACTTATTAAAAAATACCAGGACGATCCTGGTGTAGATGTAACTAATATTCCTCAAATCGATTTTATTTGGGGTGAAAAAACTTATCGGAAGGCTATTCCGTCTTATCTTTCCTTCGACTATATTGTTGCATCTCACGTAATAGAACATATTCCCGACGTCATTGGATGGTTAGCCGAATTAAGCGAGGTTTTAAAGGATGGAGGTTTTGTATGTTTGGCTATTCCAGATAAGCGGTATACGTTCGATTATTTTCGTAAACTTACTACTACAGCGGAATTGATTGACGCGTATCTCAACCGATTAAGACGTCCAGGCCCGAGACAAATCTTTGATAACTGTTCTAATGTTGTCAAAATCAATACCGGAGACTCATGGTCTCCAGACTTTGATGCTTCAAACGCTGAACGATATCATTCCGACGAATCTGCAATGAATCTCTGCATTGAGAGTATTCAGAATAAAAAATATGTAGACGTACACTGCTCAGTCTACACCTCGCATTCGTTTTTGGAACTTTTTAATCATCTTAGCAGACTTCATTTAGTTAATTTTAAAATCGCAAAGTATTACGAACCGGAGAGGTTATCAAACGAATTCATTGTTATTTTGCAAAAGCTGCCTAAATAATAATGTTCGGTTGGATTATGGCCAAAGCAACATAATATTGTATCCGCTAAAATATAACGACCAATTGCTGACGGGATTGCCTGTCCAGAATTTGCTGAATATAATGACCATATCACAGAATAGGAAAAGGATGCCTCCCATGTATGTGGGCCTGCGGGAACAGGCTCACGGGATGCATCCCAAAATCTACATGATCATTGTATCAAAGTATGAGCTGGTTGAGAAGTCAGCCGGCGTTTTTTGTTAGATGTGCAGAAGTGGTTCCTTCTCCATGTTGAAGAGAGAGATGCATGTCATAGGCAGCCGTAAGCGGAAGATCGTGAATGGGGGCGTAGACCTCCACTTGCTCGTTATTCGCCGAATGCGTTGCAGCCAGTGTCGCAAGATCCACCATGAGCTTCCAGATTGCGTAGTGCCTTTATGCGGAACGAGTCAGAATGCTTGGTACAAGTTCGTTTTTTAAACAAACCATACTATTAAAAGTGTCTTAACCGCTCGTCTAGGAAAGATTTTACTTTATCTATATTATGCTCCCGTATTTGACCGATTCTTTGGTTAATTTTTGAAACAAACACCTCCGGTATTATTAATAAATCGTCATAAGAGACATCGATAACATCCTTCTTATCCTTATATAGTAATGATCGATAATAATTTAGATTTGTTAGATAGGGCGATAAAATTTCTCTTGCTGTAATAAGATCAATTCCGTTTCGTCGCGCCAAGGAACTTGCAGAGGCGTTGAGAGGTCGATGTATAAATATATAAGTTATGGATGAAATTTCTTCTAGGTATGGCTTCCATATCTCGAATGTGATTAAAGTTCTCGGATCTTTTAATCCCCATAACGTTTTTTTTTGAGTTGATAGAAAACTGCGGATCGTCACTTCTGGATAATGAAGTTTCGCGACCTTTTCCCGACTGACCGGGCTATTC
>NZ_JACXIY010000032.1 GCF_014705655.1 Paenibacillus arenilitoris
TGAGTTGATAGAAAACTGCGGATCGTCACTTCTGGATAATGAAGTTTCGCGACCTTTTCCCGACTGACCGGGCTATTCCAAGCTCCTCCTAATAAGGCAAGAATATGGTCATTTATGTCTACAAATTTTTTGTTTTCAAAATATCCTTTGGGGTTGAATGTGGATGGCTCCAGTAGGTCATCTCCCATGTGAATACCTAGGTGATGCAAGACACCTGCTGTTGCACTAGAACCTGCGCGATGAAGACTTAAAACAAGAAATAATTTATTCTCTTCAACCAATTCGAATACCACCTTCAGAGGGTTTTTTCTTTATGTCTATTTCTACCGTCATGGTTGTTCCACTTTAATATACTGGTGCTGCATTAAATAATGAATAATTATGGCTGCACTTTCATCCGGTGCTTCGTTCTCTGTATCCAGGACGATATCAGGGTTTTCGGGTTCTTCGAAAGGATCGGAAATCCCGGTAAAACCGTGGATTTCTCCTTTCAATGCCTTTTTATACAGACCCTTTACGTCCCTGCGGATGCATTCTGCCAACGAACATTTTACAAACACTTCAATAAATGAACTGATCTCTTGACGACAATAATCTCTCATATGCCGGTACGGTGTTATAAAGGATGCCAACACAATGACATCGTTACGGGTAAGCAGTTTAGCGACAAATGCAACTCTTTCAATGTTTTTTTGTCGGTCTTCTTTTGAAAAACCTAAATCAGCGGTAAGTCTCTTGCGGACCTCATCGCCATCAAGTACTTCTACTCGAATTCCGTAGTTTATCAGTTCTGCCTCTACCAATCGGCAGATTGTCGTTTTTCCTGTGCCTGAGAGACCGGTAAACCAGACAGCAACACCTTTTTGCAAGTCAGATCACCTCCTACTAGGACCTGAAATAAATTTTGTTGACTTAATTGTTGGCATCCAGAGGTATGCATAAACAAAATATAATGAATAAATAGTGTTCATTCGTTTCGACTTAGACGAAGCGTTTTGGATTTATGACTTATTTTATTCAATAATAATCTAGAGTGTTTGTACGCTTGTCCGCGTGATAGAGAATAATCTATTAGTTTATAGAATTCCTGTAATTGAAAATTCGAGTCGCTGGATGTTCCCTTGATACCCCAATCATCTGGGTTGGACAACAATTTTACCGATTATTACTTGCGCAATGAAATATACAAGTCACAAAAGCAGCTGGGACACGCATCACTTGAAACGACGAGGTTGGAAATAAACGGTACCTCTCTGGTGACTGAAGCTACGGCGCAACATTTTGCGTTACATCAAAACTTACCTAGGTGGAGGCTTCCTGTAATTATGAAGTAATTTTATTTTCAACGGTGCTTTTCGTTTTTTATCCTCCCTTCAAGTAGCGCGCCCATGGGTTAGTGCATATATTACCTATGACATTTCAGGTGGGAGAAGGAGAGGACAATGGCGAAAAGCAGAAAAGGGAAGAGCCCGAAAGGGCGCAAGCCGCTTTTTTATGTCGATAATCCGAATACTTCCGAACTAAGTTGGCTTGAAGATACGAGCAAGAGGAAGAGCAGCATTACGACCTCGACAAAAAGAGCACCTGTAACGGAAGCTGCGGGAGCCGAGCAAGTCGCGACCATTTATGCAACGGCGACGGCGCCCGCGCTTGAGGAGGAGACCGGGCAACAAGCCGGGGATAGCAAGGCGGAAGGCCAGGACGAGGAACTGGAGGAGACGACCGGGCAGCTGGACGAATCATCCGTCGAAGGCGAAGAAACGGATGAGGCGATCGAAGAAATCACGCTCGAGGAGAAGCTGGAGAAGCTTGAAGAAAAGAAAGGTCCGGATAAGCCCGCGCCGATTATTTACACGGACGATATCACGGATCTGGCAATAACGACGGAGAAGCTCGCGCCGTCGTCGGTCGACGAGAGCAAGCTGGCGCCTGGCAGCGTCGTGCCCCGCGCGATCGCCGACTCCGCGGTCGAGCGGATTCATATCGCGGAGGGGGCGATCGATTCCACCAAAATCGCGCCCGAATCGATCACAGGCCAGCATCTGACGAAAAACTCGATCTCGGGCAGCAAAATTTTGGACCATTCGATCACCGGCGGAAAGCTTCAGGACGGCAGCATTACGTCCAATAAGCTGTCTAACCGTACGATCGACGCGACGAAAATCGCCGATGGTTCCATCGATACGAGACATTTGAAGCCGCTGCTAATTACGTCGGAGCTGCTCGATTTCGGATCGATTACATCCGAAAAGATAAAGAGCGGCGCGATTATGACGGAAAGCTTGGCGAACGAAGTCATCGACAATTCCAAGCTCGCCGAAGGAGCCGTAACCCATTCCAAAATTCGCGACGGCGCCGTTACGGGAGAAAAAATCGCCCCCGAAGCGATTGGTTCCAGCCACTTGATGCCGGGCATTCTCACCTCCGAGCATATTGCCGACGGCAGCATTCAAGGCAAGCATTTGGCTCCCGGTCAAATTACGGCCGATCTTCTGGCGGACGGCGCGGTGGAAACAAGGGCGCTAAGGAAGAGAGCCGTTCATTCGGAGCAGCTCGCGGAAGGCTCGGTCGGCTCCGGCCATCTGCAGGAGGGCTCGATTCAAAGCGCCCATATCAAATCGGGGCAAGTGTTAACCGACAAGCTCGGGGATCAGTCGGTGACCTCAGCCAAGCTGGCCGATCATTCGGTCACGACCATCAAGCTGGTCGATCATTCGATCACGCTGTCGAAGCTGTCGGATCAGAGCGTGAACGCCCAGAAGCTGACGAACGACTCGGTGCAAACCCAGCATCTCGGGCGCGGCAGCGTTACGTCCGATAAGATCGGCGAGGCGCAGGTGAAGCAGGAGCATCTGGCGGCCGATGCCGTCTCGGCGAAACAGATCGCGGCCGAAGCCGTCAAGCGCGAGCATTTGGCCGGCGGCATCGTCAACGAGGATAAGCTCGCGCCGCTCTCCGTTCGCGAAGAGCATATCGGCTATAATGCCGTGAATATGAGCCACTTGGCCGACGAGTCCGTATCGCGGTGCAAGCTGACGGAAGGAGCGGTGGACGGATCGATTCTGGCGGATGCCGCGGTAGCGTCCCGGCATTTGGAGGATGAGGCCGTTACGTTTCAGAAAATCGCGCCGGCTTCGATCCGCGAGTATCATTTTACGGCGGATTCGGTATCGGGCGAGGCCATTCAAAGCAAGTCGATCCAGGGCGGGCATTTGCAAAACCGGAGCATCAAAAAGCATCATCTGGCAAACGAAATCGTGGATACGGAGAAGCTTCAAGACGGAGCCGTAACGACCGGCAAATTGTCCCTGGGGGCCGTAACCGAGCGCATTATCGCGCCGGGGGTCATTTTCTCCCATCATCTCGCCGACCACGTCGTCAATTCGCTCAAGCTTTCGCCGGAATCGGTCACGACGGATAAGCTGGCCGATTTGAGCATCTCGACCGCCAAGCTGGCGGAAGGCAGCGTAACGTCCGACAAGCTTGCGCCGCAATCGGTTCAACCGGCCCATCTCGCGGATAAGTCCGTCAACTCGAAGCATGTGCAGGCCGACTCGATCGGGGCCGCCCATATTCAGAAGAAAGCGATCGCCGGCGATCATCTGGCGGACCAGTCCATCGAAGCGAAGGCGATCGCGGACGGCGCCGTTACGACGGCTAAGCTGGCCGGCGGCGCGGTGCAGTCGAAGCAAATTTCGAATGAAGCGGTGCAGAGCCGGCATTTGGCGAACGGATCCGTGCTAGGCATCCATGTGAGCGACAACAGCATTCACGGCATCCATCTGGTGAACGATTCGATTACGGGAGAGAAGCTGACGGAAGGCAGCATCGGGGAGGCGCATTTGCAGCGGGGCTCGGTTAACGCCGAAGCGATTCGAAGCGAAGCCGTCAGAGCCGAGCACCTGGCTCCCGGAGCGGTCGATTCCGGCCATCTCGCGGAGGCGTCGGTCGGTCCGATCCATCTGCAGCCGCAATCGGTGAACGCGGACCACCTGACCGCGGGCAGCGTCGGCGAGGCGTCGTTGATGGACGAATCGGTAACCCGGGCGAAGCTTGCGCTCGACTCGGTAGCGAGCGAGCATGTGCAGCTGGAGACGTTGTCCGGTAAGCATTTGAAGTCGGATACGATCCAAGGCTACCATATCCGCAAAGGAACGATTACGTCTTCGCATTTGGCCGGTGACGTGCTTACGTTCGAAAAAATCGCGGACAACAGCATTTTGGGCAGCAAAATCAAGCCGGGAACGATTGGTGCCGGACATCTGACCGTTCAGTCGGTAGGTCAGGACCAGCTCAAAGCCGGCAGCGTAACCGGCGAGAAACTGGTGCAGGACAGCGTGGGCACGAAGCATCTGGCAGATGGCAGCGTGACCGGGGAAAAGCTGGCGATCGGCAGCGTCGGGACCGCTCATTTGCAAGCGAAGAGCGTTACAGGGGAGAAGCTGGCGTCCGGTAGCGTCGGCGAGAAGCAGCTGGCGCCGGGCAGCGTGACGGAAGAGAAGCTTGCGCCAGGGAGCGTCGGAACGGAGCAACTCGCACCCGGGAGCGTGACGGGCGCAAAGCTTGCGCCAAGCAGCGTCGGAACGGAACAGCTGTCGAGAGGAAGCGTGACGGAAGAGAAGCTCGCATCCGGCAGCGTTGGAGCGGAGCAGCTGGCGTCCGGCAGCGTGACCGCGGAGAAGCTGGCATTCGGCAGCGTCGGCGAGGGACAGCTCGCATTCGGCAGCGTGAGCAGGGAGAAGCTGGCTTTCGGCAGCGTCGGCACGGCGCATCTGCAAGCCGGCAGCGTGAACGGCGAGAAGCTGGCGCCCGGCAGCGTCGGCGAAGAACAGCTGGCGGAAGGAAGCGTGACGGGGGCGAAGCTGGCGCCCGGCAGCGTCGGCGAAGAGCAGCTGGCGGCGGGAAGCGTAAGCGGGGAGAAGCTGGCGATCGGCAGCGTCGGCGAGGAGCATCTGCTAGCGGGCAGCGTGAGCGGCGATAAGCTGGCGCCCGGCAGCGTCGGCGAAGAGCAGCTGGCGTCGGGAAGCGTAAGCGGGGAGAAGCTGGCGACCGGCAGCATCGGCGAAGCGCATCTGCTCGCGGGAAGTGTAAGCAGGGTGAAGCTGGCACAAGGCAGCGTCGGCGAAGAGCAGCTGCTGGCCGGCAGCGTGACGGGCGAGAAGCTGGCGCCAGGCAGCGTCGGCGAGGAGCAGCTGAGCTCCTGCAGCGTAACGGTCGAGAAGCTGGCTCCCGGCAGCGTCGGCGCGCATCAGCTGGCGATGGGAAGCGTGACGGAAGAGAAGCTCGCTCCCGGCAGCGTCGGAACGGAGAAGCTGGCCGCCGCGAGCGTGACGCGCGAGCAGCTGGCGTTCGGCAGCGTCGGATCGGATCAGCTGGCACGGGGCAGCGTGACGGGCGAGAAGCTTGCGCTCGGCAGCGTTGGAGCGGAACAGCTTGCGAGGGGCAGCGTGACGGAGGAGAAGCTGGCGGCCGCAAGCGTCGGGGAAGAGCAGCTTGCCAAAGGCAGCGTAACGACGGAGAAGCTGGCTTACGGCAGCGTCGGCGAAGAGCAATTGGCCAAAGGGAGCGTGACGGGCGAGAAGCTTGCGCTCGGCACGGTCGGTTCGGAGCACCTGGCAGCCGGGTCCGTAACGGGCGCGAAGCTCGCGCTCGGCAGCATCGAGGCGGAACAGCTGGCCGCGGGAAGCGTTACGCGCGAGAAGCTGGCGTCCGGCAGCGTCGGTAAGGACCAATTGGCCATGGCGAGCGTGACGAGAGAGAAGCTGGCTTATGGCAGCATCGGCACGGACCAATTGGCGAAGGGAAGCGTGACCGGAGACAATCTCGCGCTCGGCAGCGTGGGCATGGGGCATTTGACGGCGGGGAGCGTGAGCGGCGAGAAGCTCGCACCCGGCAGCGTCGGCGCGGCTCACCTGGCAGCGGGCAGCGTGGGTACGGAAAAGCTGATCGCCGGCAGCGTCGGCAGGGAGCATCTGGCGGCGGGGAGCGTGGACGGCGAGAAGCTTGCGCCCGGCAGCGTCGGGACGGCGCATCTGACGGCGGAAAGCGTGAACGGCGAGATTCTCGCTCCCGGCAGCGTCGGCGCGAAGCAGCTGGCAGCCGGCAGCGTAACGAAGGAAAAGCTGACGACCGGCAGCATAGGCGCGGAGCATCTGGCGGCGGGAAGCGTGACGGAAGAGAAGCTCGCGTTCGGCATCGTCGGCACGGAGCATCTGTCCATGGCAAGCGTGACGCGGGAGAAGCTGGCCTATGGCAGCGTCGGCTCGGATCAGTTGGCCCGAGGCGGCGTGACGGAGGAGAAGCTGGCGTCCGGCAGCGTAGGGACGGAACAGCTGCAGCCCGGCATCGTCGGAACGGAGCATCTGACAGCGGGCAGCGTGACCGGGGAGAAGCTCGCAGCCGGCAGCGTGGGAGCTGAGCATCTGGATATGGCCAGCGTGACGCGGGAGAAGCTGGCTTACGGCAGCGTCGGTCCAGATCAGCTGGCAAACGGCAGCGTAAGCGGCGAGAAGCTCGCCATCGGCAGCGTGGGACCTGAGCAGCTGCAGAACGGCAGCGTAAGCGGTGAGAAGCTCGCCATCGGCAGCGTGGGACCTGAGCAGCTGCAGAACGGCAGCGTAATCGGAGAGAAGCTCGCAGCCGGCAGCGTGGGAGCTGAGCAACTGCAGGACGGCAGCGTAAGCGGGGAGAAGCTCGCAGCCGGCAGCGTGGGAGCTGAGCAACTGCAGAACGGCAGCGTAAGCGGCGAGAAGCTCGCAGCCGGCAGCGTGGGAGCAGAACAGCTGCAGAACGGCAGCGTAAGCGGCGAGAAGCTCACCATCGGCAGCGTGGGCACGGAGCATCTGGCAGTAGGGAGCGTGACAGGCGAGCAGCTCGCAGACGGCTCCATTACGGCCGAGAAGCTTGCGCCTGGTTTGCTTCAAACGGAGTTGTTCGCGCATGCCGGGCAAGCGGCGGAACCGCTCGCGGACGGCTCCGTAACGGGGCAGCATATCCGGAAAAATTCGATCGATCTTACCGCCCTGCAATTTGCGCCGGTTACAACCAACTCGGCTAGAGGCGCCGTCTTGCAGCAATTCGGCTTGCTGCCCTACGGCTTCGGCGCGCAGGATGAGCAGCTGCTGCTTACGCTGACCTTCGAGGAGCCGTACGCGGACAGCGATTACGTCTTGACCGTTACTGTCGATCACCCCGCTTGTTATGCGGTTATTGATTCGAAAGCCGAGCATCAGGCAACGATCCTCGTGATCCGTACGAGAATCAGCCAGGAGCCGAAAGGAAGGCTGAACTGGATTGCCGTCGGCAAAGGCTTGTAAAACGAAAATCGAGGATTCGAACGCGGAACTCCGGCCGCGTCCGAATCCTCTTTTCGATGCCGTCCTTTTGCGGATTATTGATTCGATACCTGTACGATTGCCCGTTGCGTATGCCCGTTCCCCACATATGATGAGGTGAAAGCCTGCTCGATCATATGACGAAACGGAGAGATCAGCTTTATGAGACGAACAAAAAGAAAAAGCGGACGTCTCAACAGGGCAACGGGCTCGCTTGCACAAGCGAATAGACGGTTGGCGAGCTACGACCTGGGCGTCGGCGAAGGGTATAAACAGGGCTTGCAGGCGGGCTTTTCGTGCTTCGATTCTCATTTTGAAGGGACCAGCATCATTATTCCGAGCTTCAACGAGGTCGATGCCGTTAAGCGCTGCATTGAAGAAATTACGGAGCACACCGAGCTTCCTTACGAAATTATCGTGATCGATTACGGCTCGACGGACGGCATCGAACATTATTTGAACCGGCTGGACGGTCAAGTGCGGTATCGGCTGATGCCGCCGGAAACCGGCTACGCCGGCGCCGCGAACCGCGGTTTTATGATGGCCAAAGGGACGACGATCGCTCTGCTTGACAGCCGGGTCATACCGACCGATAACTGGCTTGGCCACATGCTGGCATGCCTGCAAAGCAGCGATAAGATCGGCTTGGTCGGGCCGGTATCGAACGGGCTTGGCGGCGCGCAGCGGAGGGAGCGTCCGGAGGCATCGATCGTAGAGGAGCATTTGCCGGAAGAGGAATACTGCGAAAACGACGCGGCGAAATGGACGATCGTCGAGCGGTTGTCCAGCACCTGCCTGCTGTTTCGGAGAGAACTTCTGGGCTTGGCAGGTTATTTCGACGAAGGCTGCCAGGCCGCTCCGTACGAGGTCGATGATTACGGACATCGGCTCAAGCTGCTGGGGCTTTCCCTCGTGTGCGCGGAAGATGCGTACGTGAACATCGCCGTCGAAGAATTTAACGCATATAGCGGAATGACGGACGAATCGTCCAAGGATACGAGAATTTATTACTCGAATAAGTGGAATGCGCTTAAACGGTTGCTTGCTTCGGAGCCGACCGCGCAAATCTCCGAGCTTGACATTGGCCGGCAGCGGGGACTAAGCGCCTATTATCCCCAGTCCATCGTCGTCGCCGGGTTGGGAGGCGCGGTTTATTGGATCGAGAACGACCGCAAAAGACCGGTGGAGGGCGAATGGAGAGGCCCCCTTGTCCGGTTGTCCCAACCGGACCTGAAGCGCTGGCCGGTCGGAGAGCCGATCCAAGCGGCCGACGTGCTCCGCAGAACAGGGAACGCCGAAGGCCTCCCGGACGAGTTGGACGGCATGTTCTACGAACAGCCGGACGGCAGCTGCTATTATATCGAGAAAGGAAGAAGAAGACCGTTCATTAACCGGTATGCGGCAGAGACATGGTGCCTGTCCGGCCGAACGCAACCGGAACCTTCGGAAGATTTTGACGCCTTCCCCTTAGGACTGCCGATCGTGGCGCCTACTCTAGTCCGACAAGCATTATAGGTCACTCATAGAACCACCATTATCGGCAGCGCATATGCTGTAAGAGCGGAAAAAGGAGGTTGCCATGCAAAAACCGGTGACGGATATGATGGAACATATGTCCCGCACGAATCAGCAACTTGCCCGCATATTGGACTCGGAACGCCATGTCGTTGTCCGGCTTTCCGAGGTGGTAAAGGCATTGCCGGATCATAACCCGGATTTCGGGGGCGCACCCGGCATTCTGGAAAGCACGCAGGCACTAACGCAAAGCATCGTTGCCTATTTGAACAGTCTTGCCAACCTGGAGGAAACGATTGCGGCACAGCTAACCTTCGTCGTCCGCGAGTTGAACGAGGGCGATGAATCCGAATAACGGGCATGGAAGGAGGTTGCGGTCATGTTGACCCGGGAACAATCGTATTTGCGCATGCTGAAATCGACGGTCAATATGCAGTGGAACATCGCATCTATCCTGGATGCGAAGGCGGCGGAGACGGAGAAAATGAAGAACTGGTATCTTAATCATATTCATGCCGAAGTTTTCGACAGCCACCAGAAGCAGCTGGGGCAGTCCTTGCAGCTGCACGAGCAGGTCATCGAAATGATCGACGGCATCACCAAGCTGAATATGGGCATCGTGTCCGTCATGAGAGCCGTGCTGAAGGAAAACGAAGACGAGGATGAGGTTGAGGTTTGATGCGAAGCAAGCTGCCGGAATACGAAGCGAAAGCCGCTCTATTGCTCTCTCTCGCGAAGAGTCAAGAGGCGCTGGCAAGAATATTGGACAGCATTGCCGAACTGTCCGAATGTTCGCCGGGCATGGCCTCCATGCTGAGGGACAACGTATGCGCCATGACGAGCCTGCAGGAAACGATCGCCGATGCGGTAACGGAGATGAAATGGCGCAGGCGACGCGTTAAGCGCGGGCTGCCCGGCAAGCCATGGCTGAAGCCCTCGGCTTCCATTAGGCGGAAAATATCGTTAACGGAACGATCGTATACGGCCAAGGGAGGCGCATAAGGACGAATGGGCAAACCGAATGAAGCGCAGAGCGCGGGCCTAGCCGCGGGGCCGCGTCCCAAAACGAGCCGGAAGCCCGGCAAAAAAACGATGATGCGGCGCAAGCCGGTGCGAAGGTATCGGCTGATGCAAGAGGAAATAGAACAGGCGCAGCTCGGGCATACCTATAATGAGGGATATAACGCCGGATTCGCCAAAGGGTTCGAAGACGGGCATCAGAAAGCCTACGAGCAGCAGCGCTAAAGCGGAACTGGTCGGAGCCTTATATCGCGGATGTTCCCACGGATCGGAATACGTTCGGATATAAGGCTTATTCGGCGTACTATAGAGACCAGCGAAGAATGACGCCCGCTTGGGTCAATCCGCCGCCGAAGCCGTAGAGCAGCATCAGCTGTCCGGGGCGGACGGAGCCTGCCTTGACGGCCTCGTCGATGGCGAGCGGAATGGATGCGGCGGACGTATTGCCGAAATGCTTGATGCTCGAAAGCGCACGATCGAGAGCGATGCCCGTTCTTTCGCACAGCGCCTCGATGATGCGCATGTTCGCGCTATGCGGAATAAACCAGTCCACTTCGGAAGGGGACAAGCCGCCGCGATCAAGGAGCGCGTTAATCCCTTCCGCTACCTCGCTGATCGCCCACCGGTAAACTTCCCGTCCGTTCTGGACGATATAACCGTTCGTGAGGATGCCGTGTTCCCCGATGGCAGGCGATAATGCGCAGCGGTACAGCAGGTGGCCGCGATCGCCGTCGGTCCTTGCATACGCGGCGAGCAGGTCGCCTTGGCCGTCCGCCGCCGTCTCCATCAGTACGGCGCCTGCTCCGTCGCCGAACAGGATACAGGTCGTCCGGTCGGTATAATCCGTAATTTTCGAAAGCGTCTCCGCGCCGATGACGAGCACTTTGCGATGCGCGCCGGATAGCAATAACCCGCTTGCAAGCTGGATGGCCGCCGTGAAGCCGGCACAGGCGGCCTGCATGTCCGCGGCTCCGCAGTCCTTCATGCCGTAATGGGCCTGCACCCTCGAGGCAACGCTCGGAAATACGGTATCGGGCGTAGAGGTCGCGACGATGATATAGTCGACATCCTCCACGGTAACGCCGTAACGACGGATCATGTCGTCGACGGCGGCAATGCTCAGATCGCTCGCGAACTGGTTATCCGCGGCGATTCGGCGCTCCTTGATGCCGGTCCGCTGCACGATCCATTCATCGCTCGTGTCGACCAGCTTCTCCAGATCGCCATTCGTTAATACCCGTTCCGGAACATACGAACCGATCGCGGTGACGACGGCGTTGGAACGGAAAGGAAAAGGTTTGGATACGCTCATGCTGCACACATCCTTCCACCAAATTAGTACCAAGTACTATTAGTTGATACTAATTTACTCGACCGGAGCGTTTTTGTCAATGCCGTTCATCGTGAATAGCGGCAGGCGTAATGGCGAACGCTAAGAATCGGGCATGAAGTCTGATCATACCGAAACGGAGGATGACGATATGCGCAAGCAAATGACGGCTTTGTCCGCCGGCATGCTGCTGACTGCCGCGATGCTGACCGGCTGTATGGAGAAGCAAGGCGATTTAGGGAACAAGAACATTCGTACAAACAGCGTAAGGACCGATGCCAACGGCAATCTGGTAAGGGACAAGCGGTTCGCGGTCGATCAAATGAACGAAATGAACCGCGTGGGCGGACGTCGGCTCAACAGCAACAACCTCGTCGGGTCTCATAAAAATTACCGAATGGAAATGAGCGAGAAAATCGCGGATGGCGTAGCACGGCTTGAGGCGGTCAAATCGTCGTATGTATTGCTCACCGATCATAACGCGTACGTAGCCGTGTCGCTGCATGAAGGGGAGCCTGCGGGCGATCCGAAAACGATGAGCCGCACGAATTCCGGCTACATGGGCAAGGAAGGCGCGCGTATGAGCAGAAAAATGAGCGCCTTGGCGACAGGTCAGCACATGCTGACGGATCAATTGAAGGACGAGATCGCGCGCGAAGTGAAACGGTTAAAGCCGGACCTCGAGCAGGTCTACGTATCGGCGAATCCCGATTTTGTCGGCCGGTTGAATGCCTACATGAACGACGTGAAGCTCGGACATCCGATCCAAAGCTTTATCGCCGAATTCAACGCGATGGCCGAGCGGATATTTTCCGCCCCGTCCGGCGAAAGCGGCAAGCCGGTCAAGAGCGCCGGCATGAATAAGAAAAGAATCCTATACGATTGAAAATAAACCCAAAATGCACCTATATGGCATAGGTGCATTTTTCAACTTGCAATATACAACAATTTCAGGAAATGTATGGGGTGAAATGATTCGTATAACGGACCAGTTTACAGTACTTCATATACCTTTTGGTGCTCTTTTTTTGCGTATGCGACTGTACGTTTTTTCTTCTGACGCAGACATAATTTTTTTTGGAAACGGAATAAATGCGATATCCCTTTTTTCTGCATCTTCGCGTCCATTCCGAATCGGTGCCCACCAATCTATTTTCAGGAAACTTCACTTTTCTCCACACCGATTTTTTGAAAAGCAACGTTCCTCCCTTAACGGATCTTTGATAGCCTAACTCGCTTCCGGCGCGGAACACCATAAGCGCTTTTGTTTCTTCAAAATAAAGGTAGGAGGTCGTTTTGCCGATAATGCTGGCTTTGCCTGCCTTTAAAGCATTAACGGACTCGCTTAAATATTGGGCTCCGTAATAATCGTCGTCATCGAATTTGGTGACGATGCCTTCCTTGGCTTTGGCGATCGCGAAGTTTAAACATTTGCCCAGCGTATAATGCTGCGGCAATTTATAAACCCTGACTTGATTATTGGGATAACGTCTGGCCCGTCTTCTCCAAAGCTTTAAGTTCATATCGTTTTTATTCAATACAATGATCATTTCTTTTGGCTTCACGGTTTGCCGATTATAGTTGGCAAACACATTGTTCATATAGGCGGATCTCATGGTGCATGCGACAATGGTGACCACTTACTATCAGCCCCTCGCGTTTTAATTTCATTTCCGGTTGCTCCAAACGGCATTTTTTATAATCCTATACTTCTTTTCATTGATTATTTTTTTGTACAGCCTCAAATACTTGCTCGTCATCGAACGGTCGGAGAAATGCTTCTTCACATATTGCCTGCACGCAGCCGCAGAGGGAAATCGATCTCGCGACTTGACCTTCGCTATCATTTCGTTCGTATTGCGGCAAAGCAGCTGCGGCATTCCTCTTAATACTTCCGGCACCGCGCCGCCGCTCTTGAATCCGAGTACGGGCGTGCCGCTCGCGAGCGCTTCAATGAGGACGAGACCGAACGGCTCATCCCAAGTCGATGTAAATAGCACGCAGCTTGCGCGTGATAACAGATCCAGCTTCTTCCTGCCGCCAACGGGTCCCACGTAGCGAATGCGTTTGTTTAGATGAGGCTTGATTCTCGATTCATAATAGCGTTTATCATTGATCGGGCCGGCAAGGATGAGCATCTTCCCCGTTTTCTTTGCGACCTCGATAGCGTGATGAACGCCTTTTTCCTCGATTAACCGGCCTAGAAACAGTAAATAATCGTATTTCTTTATTCGAAAATGGTAATCCTCGACCCGGATTCCGTTATGCACGAAATAGCCTTTATTTTTGCCGTATTTTCTCAGAATCGTCCGACTTACGTATACGGGGATTTGAACCCGGTTTACCCCTTTGGAATGGGAGCTTCGGATCGTTGGGACGGGCGGGTTGGTTCTGGCTACGATGCCGTAATGGTCATGGATGAAATCAACGTCGCGCGGCAAATTTTTTTTAATGAAAGCAAGCTGCTTCTTGGGATTATTGGACGGATATTCGAAGGTCTTGCTGGAACGGGTCTTGGAACCTCTCTTGGCGAACAAGATGACCTTATGCCCTCGCCTTACAAGCTCCTCGGTCAAGTAATGGACTTCCCGCTGCGTGCCGCCGTAATCTTTGGGAGGAACCGGTATGGTATTGTTCGAAATTTGAGCTATCTTCAAGATTTGCACAGCTCCTTCAGGTTCGTATCTTCCGTGCATCATGTCGTAGAATATGAAATTGGTTCGGTTCCCGTCACGGCGTTTTCCTTACATCTATGCACGGAATGGAAAGCTTTCCAGGACATCGCATGGGCCGAAATGAAACGAATCATATCATGAAGGATCCGAACTTGTACTCGCCATATTTTCTAGCATGGTCCAAACATATCATTTTTCTTTTCATATACTATCTCGACTAATCCATTTTGCTGGAAAGTAGGCGAGAAATACGTATATGAGCGATCTTCATCCTCACGCGCAAAAAAATGAGCGGACTATCGCTATTGTCGGGCTTGGGTATGTCGGCCTTCCTTTAGCTTTGTTATTTGTTCAAAAAGGATTTCAAGTGATCGGAATCGATTTGGTTAGTCATAAAATTGATAGGCTTAACTCGGGAATAAGCTATATCGACCAAATTCAAGACCGCGACATACAAGCCGCGCTCGATTCCAAACGCTTTGTTCCGTCCGTCCATTACAGCGAGCTGCAAAAGGCCGAGGCGGTTATCATATGCGTTCCGACGCCGTTAACCGCTCATGGGACGCCCGATTTGAGCTACTTGACGCAAGCAGCCAAGGAAATCAGCAGGTATCTGCACAAGCGGCAGCTCGTTATACTGGAGAGCTCGACATATCCCGGCACGACGCGTGAAATTCTGCTCCCCCAATTAAATCAAGCCGGCTTAACGGTAGGTGCAGATTTTCACGTAGCCTATTCGCCTGAACGGGTAGATCCCGGCAATCAGGAGTATGCCGTAGAAAGCATTCCGAAAGTGATCAGCGGCGTAACCCCGGGCTGCCTGGATCGGGTGAAGGAGTTGTACGGCCAGGTATTTACACATGTATATCCCGTTTCTTCCACGGACGCGGCCGAGATGACGAAGATATTGGAAAATGCTTACCGATTGGTCAATATTTCGTTTATCAATGAAATGGCCGTCATCTGCGACGCATTAAACCTGAATGCGTGGGAGATCATCGAGGCGGCCAAAACAAAGCCGTTCGGTTTCAAAGCGTTCTATCCGGGCCCGGGAGTCGGAGGCCATTGCATTCCCGTAGATCCTTCCTATTTAGTATGGAAAATCAATCAGTACGGCATCGATTCCGAATTCATTCAGCTCTCGAATGCGGTCAATCATAGGATGCCGTTGTATATTATTCAGCATCTCAAACGGCAGCTGGCTCCGAAAACATTGAAGGGCGCGGCCATTTTGGTATATGGGGCTGCTTATAAGGCGGATATAGCGGATTACCGGGAGTCGGCTTCCGTTGAATTGATCCAT
The DNA here is from genome assembly GCF_014705655.1 of Paenibacillus arenilitoris. GTDB lineage: Bacteria > Bacillota > Bacilli > Paenibacillales > Paenibacillaceae > Pristimantibacillus > Pristimantibacillus arenilitoris. The sequence continues at coordinate 15,178 of NZ_JACXIY010000032.1, forward strand.
TTGCTTCAGCTCGAGGGAGCAGAGGTGTCGTATCATGATCCATATATACCGTCGCTGGAGGTAGACGGTCATAAAATGGCGAGTACGCCAATTACCGAGGCGATCTTAAAGAAATCGGACTGCGTCGTAATCGCGACCGATCATGCGAGCCTGCCGCTGTCGCTTCTGGCGGAGCATGCCCCGCTTATCTACGACACGCGGAACGTGACTAGCGGGTTAACCGGGAAAGCGAAGATCGTTAGGCTTGGAGGGGGCGATCAGCCACATGGTAAACAAAAATAAAATAAGCGGCTGCCTAGCCGGAATAAAGGAGTTAGACTGAAACCTTAACTGTGTTACAGTCTATTTTTATTTATCTCAAAAGGTGTGATGAGCGCTGATAGTAACAGACGCCGTGACGGTCACATGGAACAATCATAATATAGGATAGGGTTAAATGCAGAGAATCACCAATCATCCTACCATTACAGACATACGGGAAGGAAAAAGATTATGAAATCCAAAGATCATAAGGTCCGTCCTAAGCTGCTAATGCGAACAAAAAAAAAAAAAAATAGGGGAAGTAATCTGGCAGGAGCAGGATGGAGAAAACTGTTGCTCAAGAGGGAAAGGAGTCGATTGGAGGGCTATAACGTCGGGTGGAGATATGGTTACCGAGATGGGCGTTGGGCCGCAATTAAAGAAGGGATCTGTAAACCTAAAATAGCATACGTTATTCCGGGATGCTCCATCTCCGGCGGGCTTGCGGTTATTCTCCAGCATGCCAACCGTTTGAAGCAGCGCGGATATGATGTCATTTTAATCTCAATGAATGAGAGTACTCAGGTTAACTGGTATCCCATTCAAGTTCCCATCGTTAAGAAGTCCGAAGCTCCGTCGGATCGAGACGTTGTTGTTGCAACGTTCTGGGCCACTTTGAATACAGCAAGAAAAATTGAAGCCAAGAAACGAATCTATTTTATTCAGTCTGATGAATCGAGATTTTATTCACCTACTTCGTTGAAATCTAAGCTTGCCTATAATACGTACAAGACAAAAGATTTTACTTTTATGACGATGGCAGGCTGGTTAAAGAAGTGGCTGTTGCAACGATTCAAAAAACATGCCGTCTATATTCCGAATGGGCTGGATTCCGAACTCATGCATGAGACTATACCGATTGAGCCGAAAGGCGATCGAATCAGAGTTTTGCTTGAGGGACCGATTGCGGTGAAATACAAAGGAATGAGCGATGCATTTGCAGCCGTAAAGGAACTGGATTGCGAGGTATGGTGCGTTAGCTCCGCTGGCCGCCCCGATCCTTCTTGGCGCTGTGATAGATTCTATGAAGGCGTATCCTATGAAACCATGAAGCACATTTACTCCAGTTGTCATATACTGCTCAAAATGAGCAGGGTGGAAAGTTTTCTTTATCCGCCTCTTGAAATGATGGCCTGTGGAGGCGTTTCGGTCGTTGCGGAAGTAACAGGCACGGATGAATATTTAATCAACAATTATAATAGCTTGGTTATTCCGAATGATGTTAGGGCTGCGTCTGATGCGGTTCAAAGACTAATAGCAGATCAAGCTTTGCGTGAACGGCTAATAGCTGGTGGACATGAAACTGTTATGAAATGGGGCTGGGATCGGAGCATAGATATGTTGGAGCACGCGCTGACTGGTCACTTATAAAGATGGAATTAAGGACGAGGTGAGATTATCCTGCAGCGAACAGTTAAAAAACCAAGTTTGAAATCAAAGCTGCGGAAACAAGCCAAAAGCATTTCCGTGAGAAGGCAAAGAAGTGCGGTTCCGAATGGATGGAAAAAGGGGCATGAAATTGGCTGGAAGCACGGCTATCATGTCGGAACTTGCGAATCGATAAAGCAAAGACTTCCAGATCCTGCAAGCGAAATACGTTCCATACGAGTATTATATGTGCGCGCCGGATTAAGTGGCCCCTTTCCAGAAATGGATCAAGCTATCATAGAGGTTCTAAGAGGTATGGTAAGCGAGTTGATAATCGCTTCACCTACCGATAATCTTGTCGAGCTTGCTGGTTGGAAATGGCCTGATTTAGTGTTGACAATGCATGGAATTCGAGTGCCGGCAAGTCAGATTCAAGGCATTCGTGCGATCGGCATCAAAACAGCTATTTGGTTAGTAGATGAACCCTATGTGACCGATGTAACTACCGTTCTTGCCCCACAGTATGAGTATTTATTTACTCATGAGCTAGCAACCATCCCAATTTATGAGCAATTAGGCTGTCAAGTACACTATTTACCGTTAGCTGTGAATCCGAAGCTTTACAAGCCTAAATACGTTCCCCCGCAGTACCAAAGCGATATTTGTTTTATTGGAAATGCATTTCATAACAGAGTTAATCTTATAGACCGCATTCATTCCGTCTTGGAAACCCGTGATACAAGAATTGTCGGATTGTTCTGGAAAAGACTTCGTCACTATAGAAAGCTTAGAAAAGGTATTCAAATCGCATGGATCAGCTCAGAAAAAGCCTCTAATTACTATAACGGAGCCAAAATTGTAATTAATATACATCGAGCTTATGATGACAAGGCGCATAACAAGAATAGCCTAAATATCCCAGGTCTATCTATTAATCCTCGGACTTATGAGATTTTGGCGAGCGGTGCATTCCAGCTTACGGATATCCGTCAAGATTTAACTGATTTTTATGTACCTGGCGTAGATCTCGAAACCTATTCCTCTCCAAAGGAATTAGTTGATAAAATCATCTATTACTTACATGACGAACAAAAAAGGATGCAAATAGCTCGGAATGGTTTCATGAAAACAATAGAGAAACATACCTATCAAAATCGGCTTAGCCAGCTGTTGCAAATCATTTTTCCCTTAATGAATTCGGGAACTTAAAGGGAGGTGAAACGGTATGCGCTGGCGATCACTTCGAAAATTTCCCAGAAAAAATTATAAAAATTACCTGAAAGGCTATGCTGCCGGTTACAGAGCTGGCAGGTTGATAGGAACTGCCAGCTATCATCAATTATTTAACGGAACAAGCATTATCATTCCAACTTATAATCAATTCAGATATTTGAAGGATTGCATAGAGAGCATTCGAAGACATACCCCACAGTCTTATGAACTAATTATTATCGACAACGGATCGACGGACGCAACTCCTGCCTATTTGAAATCTCAGGCAGGACGTCTGCGGTATAAGCTGTTTCAAGAAAACTTGGGCTTTGCTGGAGGCGTCAATCAAGGACTGATGATGGCGAAAGGGACGTCGATCGTCATTCTTAATAACGATACGATAGTAACGACAAATTGGTTATCCAATCTTCTAATGTGTCTAAAGAGCGATCCAACTATCGGGCTAGTTGGTCCGGTTACGAATAATTTGTCCAATGATCAAAAAATTCGGGTCAGTTATAAAAACAAAAGTGAAATGCAACGGTTTGCCCGGAAATACAACCGTACCGATCCTTGGCGTTGGAGAAGAACGAAGGTCATTATGGGTTATTGCTTGCTTCTTAGCAGGGAGGTATTCGAGAGAGTCGGTTATTTGGATGAAAGGTTCTTGAAAGGCACATGCGAGGATGTGGACTATTACCTCCGCATTCGATTATTAGGACTTGATTTGGTCATCGCGGAGGATACGTTTATCCATCATTACGGCAGCGTGACGATGCGGTCGTTTCAAGATGCTGCCATACTTAATAATTCCTTCTTTCGCGAGAAATGGGGGGAGTTGGAGCAAATCGCTAGACTTGAAGCGGTTATGGATTCTCCTAGGACTCAAATAAATCGAAAAAGTACTGATTTTTATCCAAGTCACATCGTTGTAAAGGGAACCGAAACCAACCTTTATTGGGTAGAAAATGGCGAGAGATATATCGTACAGGGGGCGGATGGATTTACTTGTGACGCTGTAAAGTTGCCGCAGCTTGAATTATGGAATTGGCCGATCGGAGGGGTGATATCTGTTGAAGCCTTGCGGTTGAAAGTTTCGGAACTATCCTCTCCATCATCTATAAAAACAGAGGGATGTCTTGTTCAAACGCAAGGAGGCGAGATCTATCAGATTAAGCATGGCTCACTCCATCGCATAACGACGCAGCATGCATTCAGATCATGGGGATTTGAGTGCCGTTACATGCATCAAATAACACAGGTTGATAAGAATCAATTTTTGGAGGGATTTCCGATTATCGCTCCTCCAATTATTAAGGCCGACAATATTTAATAACTCGAAGCGGAGGTTAGAAATATGGTGAATACAAGAAAGAAGATCATGGCCATAAAAAAAGGCAGTGGTAAAAAGACTTTAAAAGCTGTCCGCCGGTTAAAAAACCGGCGGATCAAGAACAACATGACAAAAGGGAAAAAGCGTAGCGCCATACTGAAAAAACGTCTAGGAGGCGCATCTGCTCTTAAAAGAAAGGGCGGACCGTTTCGTTTAGGATATGAACAAGGATACAGAGAAGGACATGCCAAAGGCTTCGAGGATGCTCATCAAGAGGCGTACATGACGAATACAGGTACGGAAAATCCCGCAGCAGTAGTGTGAGAAGGAAGCATAGCATACACTTGGCAAGGTGTAGTATTATGCCTATTTTAAGGTGACAAGTTATCTGTCTATTTCAATCATCTGATTAAAGCATATGATATAAAGATAGCCTCGATATTGTGTTGAATGATGGAAAGGAGTTGACTCATGAAAGGAGTCATATTGGCAGGTGGGACGGGAACACGATTACGGCCTCTAACCAACCTGATGAATAAGCATCTTCTTCCAGTAGGAAGGTTTCCCATGATACATTACGGAATCAAAAAAATGGCCGATGCGGGGATTAAAAATATACTTTTAGTAATTGGTAAACAATCAGCTGGACTGTATTTGGATTATTTGGGGAGCGGCAAAGAGTTTGGCGTTCGGTTAACTTACAAGCTTCAAGATCAAGCAGGTGGAATTGCTGAGGCATTGTCTCTTGCTTCAGAATTCATTTCAACTGGGGAGAAATTTGTGGTTTTACTCGGAGATAATTTATTTAACGATAGTTTATTGCCCTACGTAAAAGAGTTTCATGAGCAGCCGCAAGGAGCCAAAGTGTTATTGAAACAGGTACCGGATCCACGCAGATACGGAGTTCCTATTATTAAAGGGACGCGAATTACTACCATAATAGAGAAGCCGCAAGATCCGCCAACAAGCTACTGCGTTACAGGTATTTATATGTATGACAGTCAAGTATTTGAATTAGTGGATAAGATTCATCCGTCCTCCAGAGGAGAGCTAGAAATTACAGATGTCAATAATCTATTTGCAGCCATGGGTACACTGACTTATAACGTGTTGAGTGGATGGTGGATGGATGCAGGAACGCTTGAATCACTCCATGAGGCAGGGTCTAAGCTGCTGCATGGAGAATGATGCGAGGATATGCAACGAATGCTGATCGTTGACTAAATAGGAAATGAAAAGAAGCGTAGCCTTATATCAAATTGCGTTTCTATTGGTATCGGAAACGATTGGGTATAGGGCTTTAAGTTTTTGATTTTATAATTATTATTAAATGGAGGGAACAAATTGGCAATTCTGCAACAGAAGAGACGTTCAGCTGCTACAAATAAGGGAATGACTAGGTTTAATAAAAAGTCGGGGGTCGTGCGAAAAACTATGAGAAGCAGACCTGCTACTGAACGGCTAAAAAGACGATTAAAAAAAGGGAAAACGCCGGAAAGAAAGCATTTAACGAGAAGAATGAGAGCTAGAAAAAGAAGTGTTAAGAGGCGCATTGTTGGAAGGCAAACATTGGCTCCTCAAGTTACAACGCATCACATTGATCCAATGGTGTCTGAAGGAATAACGTTCTCAACGTTGCTAGATTTCACAAGTATGGATCTTCATAACAGCCGAGTCGCAACCTCCAACGTTAGTGGAGGACCATACGAAACAGCCATCTGGTTTATTCCACAGATAGCAAATGTTTATTATGGAGGATTCCACACTATATTCCGATATGCAGAGTATTTACATCGTACACGAGGCATACGAAGCAATTTTGCGGTTACCATGTCTGGTAACGCTGAACAGTATCGCTCCCAGATTGCGCAGGCTTTTCCACTTCTTTCTGATTGTGCTTTGATCGCAGTCCCTGATATCAATAATTTGTCTGCCATACCACCCCATGACATCGGATTTTGTACGTTATGGATAACTGCTTATCCACTTTTGAAATTTAACGGCGTACGGAAAAAAATCTATTTTATGCAAGACTACGAGCCATACTTTTATCCTGCTGGCTCGGTATCCTCTCAAGCGCAAGCAACCTATCGCTTCGGCTTTACTGCTATTTGCAATACAGTATCGCTCAAGAACAGCTATGAAGCACATGGCGGAACAGCCGTTCACTTTACTCCAGCCTTGAATACGAAAGTGTTTCATCCTCACTCACGTCCTAAGCATAAAGACAAATTACGATTGTTTTTTTATGGGCGGCCAAATGCATATAGAAATTGTTTCGAGCTCGGAACGGCGGCAATTCGATTAATAAAGAACGTATTAGGCGATCGCGTGGAAATCATTAGTGCGGGCTCCACCTGGGATCATTCTGCTTATGGGATAGATGGACTTGTTACACATTATGGATTTATGCCTTATGAACAAACAGGTGAATTATATCGTTCTTGTGATGCAGGGCTGGTTCTTATGGCAACACGCCATCCTTCGTACCCACCTTTGGAGCTGGCGGCATGCGGTGCGCTTGTCATTACGAATGTAAACGAATGGAACAATTGGATTTGGAAGGATGGAGTGAATTGCCTTCTTACGGAAATGAGTGCAAGCAGCATTGCTGAAAAAGTGATTCAAGGCTTAACTGATATAAAGCTAAGGCATCGTATTACGACGCAATCTATTCATGATATGACAAACAATCATTCAAATTGGGACAGTGAGCTGAAACGGGTGACTGAAGCTGTGTTTTGACATTATGCAGGAGATTTTGGGAGTGAAAGTGCCCTGCTTAACCATCTCAAAAATTTTTATTTATGTCCGTATAACATACAACAACGGAAGTGCACAATCAGTTGTCTCATGTGTACAGGCCAGAACATGAATTAGTCACCTATGAAAGTCCTGAACAATCATTGAATTGGCGGATCTGTCAGGTTTAGATCATAAATAAAAAGATACAAAATCATTTGATCGAATTGCAAGTGCAAGGAATTGTTTTAATCTTTTATGCGGGAGGGCATGTATGTCGTTAAGAGCATTACGTAAAGGCCGATTAGACGGAATTAAGGCTGGCTGGCAGCAAGGCTATTGGTTAGGCAGGGCGGAGTCGATCATTCGTAACACGCAAGAATCACATATTCCATATTTTGGTGTTCGAATGTTGTTCGTGCGCTCCGGCGGTGGAGAACCGTTCTTATCCATTGAGCGATCGCTATTATCTATTCTTCAATCAACAACGGCCGAGGTCAGAGAAATTGGTGTACATGATGATGTACCTGGGACTGCTTTGGCTTGGCGTCCCGATGTCGTTCTTGTGTTTAGCGGCTATTATCTACCAATAGAACAAATATATCCAATAAAACAAGCAGGCATAAAAACAGTTATTTGGTTAACGGATGATCCTTATACCTTGGATGTTACTTTGAATAAAGCGATCGTTTATGATCATATATTTACACAAGAATCAAACTGTGTTCCCCTCTACCAATCTTTCGGCTGTAGGAAAGTGACGTACCTGCCTTTGGCTGCGGACAGAACTATATATCGTCCTCAGTATACAGACTCTTCATATGAGTTCGATATCTGTTTTCTAGGCGTTGCCTTTGTCAATCGGGTTGCATTGTTCGATGCGCTGGCACCTTATCTATCCAAGAAAAAAGTGTTGATTGCCGGACTTGGGTGGGAAAAGCTGAAGAACTATAGACTACTAAAAAAAAGCATTCGAGGCAATCAGTGGATGACGCCTAATGAAACTGCGAAATATTATTGCGGATCAAAGATCGTCATTAATATGCATCGACCATATGATGAGCCTTTTCACAATGAAAACTCAAAGATGATTACTGCAAAATCGATTAACCCTCGAACATTTGAAATCGCATCATGTGGTGCTTTTCAACTTACTGATATTCGTGAGGATCTTTCTCTTAGTTACAAACCTCATCATGAGGTGGAGACATTTCGAGATGTAAAAGAATTTATGGAAAAGGCAGACTATTATTTGACCCATGAAGAGGATCGCCGCCGAATCGCACTTGCCGGATTAGCACGTACTCTGCTCGATCATAGCTATTTGAGGAGGGTAACTCAATTAATGGGAGCCATTGTTCAGCAATCGTGAGGGAGGCAAATCTATGGCACTGAAGCGAAAACGGTCGATTCCTAAAAGGAAAAACATAAAGAAACGAGTAAGCGCAGTTCGTATGACGAAAAAGAAATCTTTTGGGAAATCAGGGAAACCGTTGAAGAGAAAATTAAGGAAATCAATTAAAAAGCCGATAAGATCCAGATTGAGAACTCGCAAATTGAGGAACCGAAAGTCGATCATAGTCAGTTGGAGACAGGATTATAATCGTGGATATCACGTAGGATATAGTCAAGGGCATGAAGCAGGGTTTTTGCAAGGACTTAGAGACGGAGAATCCTCCATTAACGCAGCTTAGAGCGAGTTAGTATTTTGTGGAGGAGTTTTAGAATGTATAGTGTTTACGACCATATCGTATAACTTTAGCGCATTGCGTAAGGGGGAAGTCATCTGGTATTTGTATCATGCTAAATGGGAATATGGGCCGCGAAACAGTATTCTGACTACCGTAAGGTTTTATCGCATATCAAAAAAAGAAATTCTTTTTCTATCGGGTAAGCTCTAATCACGGTTTAGGCAACTTACTATCGAACGAGTCGGAACGAGACCGGTGGTTAATTGAGCAAATTCGAATTATTCTTATAGAATCGGGGATGTGAACAATTGAAACTCGTGAGTGAACATTTGAACGGCGTTCGGTTGTTTCAACTGGACGTATTCGGAGACCATCGCGGTTTTTTCATTGAAAGCTTCAATGAGCGAAAATGGCGTGAAATGGGGTTTACCGAATCTTTCATCCAAGACAATCATTCCTACTCTGCCGAAGCCGGTGTGCTGCGCGGTCTTCACTATCAATTGAATCCAAAAGCGCAGACTAAGCTGGTTCGCGTGACCTCCGGCGCCATTTACGATGTCGTCGTGGATATTCGAACCGGCTCGCCGACATACGGTCAATGGGCCGGATTTATTCTAAGTTCGGCTAATAAACGGGTTCTTTATGTACCAAAGGGATTTGCCCATGGCTTTTGCACCCTTGTTCCGAAAACGGAGGTTCAGTATAAGGTGGATGAAGGATTCTCTCCCGAGCTGGACCGTGGAATCCTTTGGAGTGATACGGAGCTTCAAATCGATTGGCCTACGAATAAACCAATTTTATCCGATAAGGATGGACGGCATCCCGAGCTATCATGTGCGGAAATGAACTTTCAGTGGGGGGAGGACGCGTGAAATTACTTATTACAGGAGGAGCAGGGTTTATCGGCAGCAACTTCGCGCATTACATGGTCAAGAAATACCCGGATTACCAATTGATTAATCTAGATGCTTTGACTTATGCGGGAAATACGGATAACTTAGCGGAATTAAACGGTTGTCCAAACCATCGTTTCGTACATGGGAGCATCTGTGATAAGCAATTGGTTGAAAATCTGGTTCAACAAGGGGTTGATGCCGTCATAAATTTTGCTGCAGAATCTCATGTTGACCGTTCAATTGCTCATCCCGAGGTATTCGTGCAGACGAATGTTCTCGGAACGCAATTGTTACTGGAAGCTGCCAGAAAGCACAAGGTACGAACTTTCATACAAATATCTACGGATGAAGTATATGGTTCTCTTGGACCTGCCGGCTTATTTACGGAGCAAACGCCTATCGCCCCCAACAGCCCGTATTCTTCGAGCAAAGCAGCGGGAGATTTGTTGGCTCGCGCGTATTTCGAAACGTATGGTTTACAGGTGATGATAACGCGTTGTTCGAATAATTACGGACCATACCAATTCCCGGAAAAGCTAATTCCGCATATGATTATTTCTGCAATTGCCGATCGGCCGCTTACCGTATACGGCGACGGATTAAATGTGCGGGACTGGCTTCACGTTGAGGATCATTGCAGCGCGATTGATTTGGTCCTTCATAAAGGGACGGCAGGAGAAGTCTATAATATAGGGGGAAGCAACGAACGGACTAATATATCGATTGTATCTACCATATTGGAAGAGCTTCAAAAGCCGGAGACGCTCATTAAGTATGTGGCGGATCGATTAGGACATGACAGACGTTATGGGATCGATGCTTCAAAAATCATAAATGAACTGGGATGGAAGCCCAAGTACCGATTCGAGACGGGCATTCGGGAAACGATACGTTGGTACTTGCAGAATGATCAATGGTGGAATCCGATCATTTCCGGCCAATTCAAGTTGAACGAGGTCAATCCGAACGATACAGATCAGGAGCAATCATAATGAAGATATTCATTACGGGGGCGCGGGGGCAGTTAGGTCGAGATCTCGTCGATTGGTTCGATAAGGATCATGAGGTTATTGGTGCCGGTCGTGCGGAACTTGACGTAACGAACTTGAGCGAGGTACAGCAGGTTATCAGAGCTGTGCGACCTGAAGCCGTTATTCATGCAGCGGCGTACACCTCGGTTGATCGCGCGGAAAGCGAACCCGACGAAGCCTATCGGGTTAACGTCTTCGGGAGCAGAAACATGGCATGGGCCGCTCGTGAGGTTGGAGCGAAGCTATGTTACATTAGTACGGACTATGTCTTTGATGGCACCTCTTCGAAACCATACCGGGAATACGATCAAACGAATCCGATAGGGATTTACGGAAAGTCAAAGCGAGCGGGCGAAGAGGTGTCTCAATTGTTGGTACCTCATACTTTTATAGTAAGGACGTCTTGGGTGTATGGCAGACATGGAAATAACTTCGTTAAGACGATGCTTAAGTTAGCGAAGGAAAAAGGCTACATGAAGGTCGTAAGCGATCAAGTCGGATCTCCGACGTATACGATCGATTTGTGCCGATTCGTGGAGAAGTTGTTGGAGACGGAGAAATACGGCATCTATCATGCATCCAACAGCGGTCATTGCTCTTGGTTTGAATTCGCCAAGGCGATTATGGAGGAAGCAGGAAGTAACGCGGTTGTAGAATCCTGTACGACAGAACAATTCCCGCGTCCGGCGCCGCGTCCAACATTTTCGGTAATGGATCACATGGCCATCCGCTTGAACGGATTCGATGACTTGCCGACGTGGCGCGATGCTTTAAAACGATTTCTGCTCGAACTGGAACGAACCTCCCGAACACAGCTTCGATAAAATCCAACAATTGCTTATTGCTATATTGTAATCAGCCTATTCTTCGCGAAGGAGGGCTTATTTTTTTGCAAATTTCATTGACCGTCGTATCATTATTTTATAGAGTTAGTTTGTAACTTACTGTAAAAAATGATAGTAGTCCTTATCCTAATCGGAGGCCGGAATAAATATGAACTTTTATATGCGCGCTGCAGCAGCGATCATCCTTCTCCTAGCCATTCTGTGTCATGCCGTACCTGTTGAAGCGGCGAGCAATCTGCTCAAGAACGCCGGCTTCGAGCAGGTAACGGACGGCGCACCTGACGGCTGGAGCCGGGACGCCTACTTGAAGGACGAGCCGGCTACCGCGTATTCGGTCAGCAGCAGCGAAGCGCACACGGGAACCTATTCCGCCGTGCTTGAGAATAAAGAAGCGAACCATTCGCGCTGGGTGCAGAAGGTTGCCGTCAAGCCGAACACGGTGTACAAGCTGTCCGGCTACGTGAGGACGGAGGGGATCGCGGCCGGCGCGACCGGCGCGCATTTCTTCATTGACGGGGTCGCCGTTACGTATCCGCAGGCGCAGGAGACGCTGGGGAAGTGGGAGTACGTCTACTTCTACGGCAAGACGGGCAGCGAGCAGAAGAGCTTGACGTTCGGCGCGAGCCTCGGCGGCTACGGTAGCGTCAATACGGGCAAGGCGTATTTCGATGACGTCAGCATCGAGAAGGTATCGAAGGCCCCGGCCGGAGCAGAGGTGTTCGGCCTGTCCGCGACGGAGCCGGCCGGCGCGGCCGAACCGGCGCCAGAACCGGTCTCCGTAACGCCGATATTGCTCGTCGCGATTCTATTCGGCGCCTTGTTCGCATTTGTATATAACAGGCTGCTTCGCGGGGGAAGCCTCGCGGAGGCGACGCATCGCAGGCAGCGCGCATGGCTCGTCATGGCCTTCGCCGCGGCCTTGGCTTTGCGGGTCGCCATCGCCGTAACGAGCAAAGGCTACGCGAACGACATCGCCCTGTTCATGGCGTGGGCGGACCACGCCGTGCGGCAGGGGCTGCCTAACTTCTACCATTCCGGCCTGTTCGTCGATTATCCGCCGGGGTACATCTACGTCTTGTACGTCCTGGGCGCGCTGAAGCAGCTGTTCGCGCTCGATTCGGCGTCAGATGGAGCGCTTCTCTTATTCAAAACGCCGGCCATTCTCGCCGATCTGGCGGCTTCGGCGCTCCTATACCGCACGGCCCGCAAGAAAGCCGGATTCCCGTTCGCGCTCGGTATTGCGCTGTTGTACTTATTCAATCCGGCCGTTATCACGGACTCGGCGGCATGGGGGCAGGTCGATTCGGTGTTCGCGCTGGCCCTGGCGCTTTCGGTCCATGCGATCGCGGATAACCGCATCGACAGGGCGTCCGTCTGGTACGCGCTGGCGGCGCTGATCAAGCCGCAGGCTTTCATCTTCATGCCCGTGCTGCTGCTCTGGTTCGTTTATCGGCGAGCCTGGAAGCAAATACCGGTCAGCGCCTTCTACGGCTTCGGCACGTTTATCGTGCTGGCGCTGCCGTTCTTCTGGGGGAACGGGGGTCTGGCCGCTCTCTTCAATCTGTATAAAGGGACGTTGTCCTCTTATCCTTACGCGACCTTGAACGCGTTCAATCTGTACGCGCTGAGCGGCTCGAACTGGAAGCCGCTATCGGACACATGGCTGCTTCTATCGTTCGAGACATGGGGGAATCTATTCATCCTGGCGGCCGTCGCCTTCGCCGCATGGTTCGGGCTTAAGAAGCGGGAAGGTCTTGACGCCGAGCGGCCGTATTTTATCGCCGTCGTCCTGATCGCGGTCGTGTTCATCGGCGTGACCAAAATGCACGAGCGCTATTTGTTCCCGGTGCTGCTGCTCGGCATTCTTGCGTTCATCCGTTCATTCGACCGTAGACTGCTGCATGTCTATTTCGGTTACAGCGTGACCAGCTTCGTCAACATCGCCTACGTGCTGGATTACAGCAAATCGAGCACGAACGTGCCGTCGGACGGGATCGTCCTGCTCTGCTCGCTTGCCAATGCCGGCTTGTTGCTCTACTTGCTGTATATCGGGTACGACAGGTACGTCGCGGGCAGGGAGAAGCCGCTCGAGCCGCTGCCAGCCGGGGCGAAGGAAAGAGCGGACGCCGCCATTCTGGCGCCGTACGAAGCGGTGCAGGCGACGAGGCTGAAGCAGGGACGAAGACGGCTTCAGCGTAAGGATTACGTTTGGATGGGCGCCGTCACCTTGATTTACGCCATCGTCGCCCTCTATCGATTGGGCGACATGGAAGGGCCCGAGACCGCATGGCAGCCATCGTCCTCTTCGCAGAGCTTCGTCGTCGATCTCGGCGAGACGAAGCAGCTCGATCGAATCAACAGCTTCGGCGGCGTCGGCACCGGAAAGTATAAGTACGAATTCAGCCTGAACGGCGCCGATTGGGACCATGTGATGGAAGTCGACAGCGGCCATGTCGCGGTATTTACGTGGAACAGCCAGCCGGCCGCCCTGCAGGCGCGGTACGTGAAGCTGACGGCCGTTCAGGCCGGATTCTCGATGCATGAGCTCGCAATTTACGAGCAGGGCAACAAAACGCCGCTGCCGATCGTCGGAATCAATGACGAGCAGGCGTTGGACGCGAAGCGGGGGAGCGTGCCGCTGCTGTTCGACGAGCAGCGCCTGGCGCAATACGAAGCGACGTATAGCAACGGCTCCTATTTCGACGAAATCTACCACGCCCGCACCGCTTACGAGCATCTGGAGCATATAACGGCGTACGAGAATACGCATCCGCCGCTCGGCAAGCTCATGATCGCGGTCGGCATCAAGCTGTTCGGCCTGAATCCGTTCGGCTGGCGGATCGCGGGCACGCTGATCGGCATCGCGATGCTGCCGCTCATGTATTTGTTCGGACGGAGGCTGTTCGGCGCCAGCCTGTACGGCGGAATCGCGGCGCTGCTGTTCGCCGCCGATTTCATGCATTTTACGCAGACGCGGATCGCGACCATCGACGTCTACGGCGTGTTTTTTATTATGCTGATGTTTTATTTCATGCACAAATACGCTAGCCTCAGCTTCCATAAATCGAAGCTCGGGGTTACGCTCGTGCCGTTGTTCTGGGCCGGCTTGTTCTTCGGGATCGGCGTCGCCTCGAAGTGGATCGTGCTGTACGGCGGCGCGGGACTTGCGGTTATGCTCGCCCTCTCGCTGTTCGACCGGTACAAGGAATACGCGGCGGCGAGGCGGGTGCTGCGAAGCGGCGGCGAGCTGGCGCGGACGTACGCGCCCGGGGCGCTCGAGCATATCGTTCGCGCGTTTCCGCGGAACGCGATCGCAACGCTCGCCGTCTGCCTGGTCTTCTATGTCGCGATCCCGCTCGCCATCTATGCGCTGTCTTACATACCGGTCCTAACGGCCATGAAGGACGGCTATACGCTGAAGAGCCTGATCGAATACCAGAAAAACATGTTCAGCTATCACAGCAATCTCGTATCGACGCATCCGTTCTCCTCCTCCTGGTGGGAGTGGCCGTTCATGAAGCGGCCCGTATGGTATTATTCCGGCGACAACATGCCGGCAGGCTTGAAATCGACGATCGTGGCGATGGGCAATCCGCTTGTTTGGTGGGCGGGCATCTTCGCCATGGCGGCGACGGTCTGGCTCAGCGTCAGAAGAGGCGAGAAGGCGATGTATACGATCTGGATCGCGTTTCTTGCGCAGTACGTGCCGTGGATGCTCGTTACCCGGCTGACGTTCCTGTATCATTATTTTGCGATGGTGCCGTTCGTCATTCTAAGCCTGGTTTACCTGTTCAAGACGCTGGAGGAGAGGAGCCCGGCCTTCAAGCCGGCGCGCCGCGTCTTCGTCGCGATAGCGGTTCTATTATTCGTACTGTTCTATCCGGCGTTGTCCGGCATGACGGTTCAAAGCTGGTACGTGGAGCATCTGCTGCGCTGGTTCCCGAGCTGGTTATTTTAAAGGAAGAAAGGGAAGATACGGGCATGAAGCAGCCGGCCGTGAAGTACAGTATTATCGTCCCGATGTTCAACGAGGAAGAGGTTATCGGATTTACTTATGACCGGCTGAAGCAGGTGATGGACGGCACCGGGGAGCCGTATGAGCTGATCTTCGTCAATGACGGGAGCCGCGACCGCACCGTCGACGCCGTCTCGATGATTTGCGAGTTCGACCCGAACGTCCGTCTCATCGACTTCTCCCGCAACTTCGGCCATCAGATCGCGATTTCGGCCGGCATGGATTACGCGCGCGGCGCCGCCATCGTCGTCATCGACGCCGATCTTCAGGATCCGCCCGAGGTCATTCTCCGAATGATCGCGAAGTGGAAGGAAGGCTATGAAGTCGTGTACGGCAAGCGCGTGAAGCGCAAGGGCGAGACGGCGTTCAAGAAGCTGTCCGCCAAGCTGTTCTACCGCACGCTTCGCACGCTTACGAACGTCGACATTCCCGTCGATACGGGCGACTTCCGGTTGATCGACCGCAAAGTATGCGACGTGCTTCGAGGCTTGAAGGAGAAGAACAGGTTCATCCGCGGCCTCGTCAGCTGGATCGGCTTCCGTCAGACGATGGTCGAATACGAACGCGAGGAGCGGTATGCCGGGGAGACGAAATATCCGCTCAAAAAAATGATCGCCTTCGCGCTGGACGGCATTACGTCCTTCTCGTACAAGCCGCTGAAGATCGCGAGCTACGTCGGCTTCGCGTTGTCGCTGACGAGCTTCCTGTACCTCGTGATCGTCGTCTTCCAGAAGCTGTTCACCGGGAGCACGGTGCCCGGATGGGCTTCGATCGTAGCGGTCAACCTGCTCTTCAACGGCATTATCCTCATGCTGCTCGGGCTGATCGGGGAATATATCGGTCGGATATACGACGAATCGAAGAACCGCCCGCTCTATATCGTGCGCGGAACGCAAGGCTACGCGGATCGGGAGAAGAAGCGCGCGGAGGAAGACGGCGACGCCGGAGGGGCAGACGAATATGCCAGGTGAAACCCGGAGGCGGCTGGGCGCGCAGTTTATCGCGTTTAATCTCATCGGCCTGCTGAACACCGCCATCGATTTCGCGCTGTTCGCCTTGCTGGTTTGGGCCGGGGTGAATTACGTGCCGGCTCAAGCAGCCGCGTACGCCGCTGGAATGGCGAGCAGCCTCCTGCTGAACAGCCGGATCACGTTCCGCGGCACGTCCGGCGCGTCCGGCGCGCGGATCGCGGGTAGGACGGTTCTGCGGTTTATCGCATGGAATTTGTTCGTGCTCGCCTTGTCGCTGCTGCTGCTCGCGCTTCTGACGGAGCTGCTCGGCATCGGCGAAGCGATGGCCAAGGTGCCGGTAACGGCCGTGACGGCCGTCGTCAATTTTTTCGGCAGCAAGCGGTGGGTATTCGCGGCCCGTTCTGAGGGGGAACGGGGATAGAGCGGCGATTCCCTATTTAGTGAAGCGAGGTGAACGATCATGAGAAGATTTCTGTCTATCGCGCTTGTGCTTGCCGGCGTGTTGATCCTGCTCTATCCGAAAGCTAGCGAATGGTACGAGAACAGGCAGCAACAGAAGCTGCTGGCGGAGTGGGAGCAATCGAGCTTCGACGAGGAGGCTAGGCAGCAGGCGCAGCGGCAATACGAACAGCTGACGCAGCTGTTCCGGGAAGAGACCGGCACCGAGTCCGCTTCCCCCGCTTTGGCGGAAGACGCGGAGATTTCGGACGCGCCGTCGGCCGAGCCCAGCTTGGCGCCCTCCGCGACGCCGCAGGCGACGCCCGCGGAGCGGAAGCCGAGCCCGATCGCGACGATTACGATCGACAAGATCAAGCTGAAGCTGCCCGTTCTCGAGGGGGCTACGCAAAAAAATATGAAATCCGCCGCGGCCCATCTGAAGGAAACGACGGCGCTCGGCCAAGTGGGCAACGCGGCCATCGCGGGCCACCGGATGCGCTCGAAGGGAAGATTGTTCAACCGGCTCGGGGAGCTGGAGGCCGGGGACAAAATCGTCATCGATACGAAGGGGGAGACGTACACGTACACCGTATACAAGGTATCGATCGTCGAGCCGACGGACGTGTCCGTCCTTAATTACAATAATAAAGACAAACTGCTGACGCTCATTACGTGCGACCCGATCGTGGATCCTACGCACCGGTTAATCATCCACGCGAAGCTCTAACCGGGCCATGAGCCCATTTTCCCCTTATACAGCACCATTGGTTCCGCCCCTTCATACTATAATTTGACTGTATCCCTTAACCTTGTTAAACCATAAAAACCCGTGCAAGGAGGGGTGACAAACTTTGAAGGGTAGCGACCATAAGAGCAAGTTTTTACTGACTCATCGTGAACGCGAGGTATTCGAGCTGTTGGTACAGGATAAAACAACCCGGGATATTGCTCAACAATTATTCATCAGCGAGAAGACCGTCCGCAACCATATTTCGAATGTCATGCAGAAGCTGAACGTTAAAGGTCGTTCGCAGGCGGTTGTAGAGCTGATAAAGCTTGGGGAATTACAAATCTGACATAGCAAGGGCCTCAGGCAGCATAGCGATATGCTGTCTTGTTTTGTTTGGGGTCAGGGCGCCGAATCGCTTTCCGTTGCACGGACTGCAACGCAGCTCACGTTCGGTGCCTTAATGCCTGTTTCTGCTGCACCAAATGCAAGGAACAAGGGCAGCGCATTTCGGCCGATGCCGTTATGCGCTGCCCTTGTTTGCTTCCGTTAGGAAGCGGTGCCGCTAGAAGCAAGTAAACGATTCGATGCGATTCAGGTCGTAGCCCGCATACATCCAGAAAAAGCCGTTCCATTGAAAGCCGGCGATGGAATTTCTGCCCAAGAAGATGGGGAAAAACCAGAACTGGTTGCCATTCGTCAGCCAAATGTACGTATTGCGGAACAAGCATCTGCGGATAGCTCCCGGGTCGACGGCGAATGCGGTAAACTGCGGACGCGGCGGAACGAATTGCGGCGGCGGCGCGGTAGGCGCTTGAACGCCGGGAGGCCCTGACGGAGTTGGCGGGCCGGGCGGTCCCGGTTGAGGCCCGAATGGAGGCGGAGGAGGTCCCGGCGGTCCGAACGGCGGCAGTCCGCCGCCTCCCGGCGGGCCGAACGGAGGCAAAAATGACATATCGATTCACTCCTTATGATGGTTGTAACCATGGATTACCGACAATGAGGGCGAACGTCTATCTGCGAAGCTGGTGTATTGTATGCGGATGCGCTTTGCGGAGTGATTTGTACGGTACTGCAAAATCGGATAAAATATTTTATCCGAACGCCCCTTAGCGATCGTAGAAGGCGAAGAACTTAGCAATCCGTAAGAAACCCAAGCATGATTTATAGGCTATGATTGAAAAAAAAGAGGAGTTGATCCAAGATGACAGTCAAACTTACCCCTTATTTGAATATGGAAGGAAACGCCAGGGAAGCGATTCGGTTTTACGAACAGGCGATAGACGCCGAAATCCTCCATATCATTGCTTATGGCGATATGCCGGAAATGCCGAATACGTTCACGGACGAGCTGAAAAATCTTGTCGCGCACGCCAAGCTGCGAGTCGGCGGAACGGAACTCATGCTATCGGATGCGCCAAGCGGATCGTCTATTCCAAAAGGGAAGCAGGTTACCATTTGCCTTTCAACGAACGACGTGGAGCAGGCGCAACGATTTTTTGAAGCGTTGCGGCAAGACGGCCAAGTGAATATGCCGTTTGAAGAAACGCCTTTTAGTCCGGGCTTCGGCGATGTAACCGACAAATTCGGCGTGACCTTTCAAGTTTATACGGATAGCCCAGCTAGTAAATAAACGGAGGGCTGAAGCGATGGCAAACGCACCGGGCAAGAAGCGAACGGACTCCGCATCGAGAGTCGTCAAGGCATCGCCCGAACCTGTTTACAGGAGCTCGTCCCGAATGAACGAATTGCGCAGTCAGTCGAATTCCAATCCGACGACCCCGATTTTGCGGGAGAGATGATGATGACATGGACGTTGACAGCCGTTCCGGAGGGCACTGCGGTTACCGTCGTATGCGAGAACGTCCCCGCAGGCATACGGAAGGAAGATCACGACGCCGGCTTGAAGTCCAGTCTGGAGAACCTTGCCGAATTTATCGAAAGTTGAAACATAGACTTTGATCTCAAAAAACGAGCCCGTCCTCGAAGGACAGGCTCGTTTTTTCTCGTAACGAAACAACCTGATCGTTATTATACCTGATCGACATGAGTATTAAGTGTTCAGTTTAGGAAGCGCGGGATGTATAATGGTGTCAGTACGATAAGAAAGGTGGTCAAGCGAGTGAACAACGACTCTCCGTCCATTCCCCGGCCATTGGTCCGGACCAATCAATGGGTCATTGTGTTGTCCGTCATCCTGACCTGGGTCACGGGGGGCTATTGGATTTTGGCCGTTCCGTTGATCGCCGGGCTGATGGGCGTGCTTTTTGATTTCAACCCCGTAATGTACGCGGCAAAAGCGTTCCTCAAAAAAAATCCGTCCGCCTACGCACCCGAAGATAAAGGGCAGCAGAAGTTTAATCAAGTGCTGGCCATTCTCTTTTTGCTTGCGGCGCTGGTCGGTTACTTGATGCATTGGACCGTCTTGGCGTATGCGGCATCGGCGATGGTCTGCCTTGCGGCTTCCATAGCCATACTTGGATTTTGCATCGGCTGTTTTATTCATTATCAGTGGACTCAATATAAATATCGCAGCCGCAACCGAACCTGATAACGGCGTGGATCAATGTGCGGATTCGCTGCATTGCAATAATGCAGCAGAATAGCCGGATGGCACGAAAAAATAGGGCACCGAGACGCATTCCGTTGCACGAACTGCAACGTATATGTTGCTCGGTGCCCTATTGCGCGATTCCGCTGCATAAAATGCAAGGTAACCGCAGGTAGTGGGCCGGACTGTCCTTAATACCCGTCGGTCCGGTGGCCGAGCTCCCTGGCGATTTCCATGCCTTCGTTCGCCGGCTTGGTGCCGACGTGGCCGCCGTCCTTGCGATGCTCGTCCGCTTCCTTCAAGCCGTCGGCGACGCGCTTGCCGTAGTCGGGGTCCGCCTCGGCGAAATGCTTCACCATCGTGTCGCGGATGACCGCGCTGCAGGTGCCGAGCGCGTCCACCAAATTCCCGATCAGCTCGTCGCGCTCCCATTGCTCGAGCTTGCGGTACGTCTCGCCCGCTTGCTTGAAATTGTTCTGGCGGTCGATCGGCTGGCGGATCAGCTTGGCGTCGTAGGCCGGCTCGTGCGCAGCGCCAGGGCGGTCGGCTTCCGTAAGGCCGCCCATCGTCGACGGCTCGTAGTTGACATGCGGATTCTGGCCCGGCGCGATGTCGACGTAGAACGCCATCTGGCCGTCGCGCTGGTTCGTGGCGACCCGCTTCTTCGGCGCGTTGATCGGCAGCTGCAGGTAGTTGCTGCCGACCCGGTAGCGCTGCGTATCCGAATAGGAGAACGTGCGGCCCTGCAGCATTTTGTCGTCGGAGAAGTCGAGTCCGTCGACCAGCACGCCGGTGCCGAAGGCGGCCTGCTCGACCTCGGCGAAGTAGTTGTCCGGATTTCTATTCAGCACCATCTTGCCCACGGGCAGCATCGGGAACAGCTCGGGATCCCACAGCTTCGTATCGTCGAGCGGGTCGAAGTCGAGCTCCTCGTGCGCGTCGTCGCTCATCCACTGCACCTGAAGCTCCCAAGCCGGGTAATCGCCTCTCTCGATCGCCTCGTACAAATCCTGCGTCGCGTGATTGAAGTTTTTGGCTTGCAGCTCCTCGGCTTCCTTCCGGGTCAGGTTGCGGATGCCCTGCAGCGGTTCCCAGTGATATTTGACGAGCACGCCTTTCCCTTCCGCGTTCACCCATTTGTACGTATTGACCCCGGAGCCTTGCATTTGCCTGTAATTGGCGGGAATGCCCCACGGCGAGAACAGGAACGTAATCATATGCGTCGCTTCCGGCGTCTGCGAGACGAAGTCGAAGAAGCGCTCCATGTTTTGCACGTTGGTGACGGGATCGGGCTTGAAGGCGTGGACCATGTCCGGAAACTTCATCGCGTCGCGGATAAAAAAGATTTTCAGGTTGTTGCCGACCAAATCCCAGTTGCCGTCCTCGGTGTAAAATTTGGTGGCGAAGCCGCGCGGGTCGCGGAGCGTCTCCGGCGAATGGCCGCCGTGAATGACGGTCGAGAAGCGGACGAATACGGGCGTGCGCTTGCCCGCTTCCTGGAAGAGCTTCGCTCTCGTATAGTTCGAGATCGGCTCGTCGCCGAGCTTGCCGTAAGCCTCGAAGTAGCCGTGCGCGCCTGCGCCCCGCCCGTGCACGACGCGTTCGGGAACGCGCTCGCGGTCGAAATGCGATATTTTTTCGATAAAATGATAGTTCTCGAGCGTCGATGGGCCGCGGTTGCCGATCGTGCGAATGTTCTGGTTATCGGTGATCGGATGCCCCTGCCGGTTCGTTAACGTTTGATCCATCGATTCCTTGTCGTTTGCGGTCATGACGATTGCTTCCTCCGATTTTCAATTTTAGTGAACAGGTCCATTTACGGACGTAGTATGAGTCTGCATTGCCAATCTTATACAATTCGCGAGCGAGCGGGCAAAAGAGCGATGAAGCTATGAATGGCAGGTTTGTGGTATGATGGATTGATATAAATGGATGAATAACCCATGTTTAATCGGAATAAGCGTACTTTCGCTAACTTAACGGGAGGATCATATGTTAAAATTTAGTCTTCTGTTCGTCATGCTGACTTGGCTGCTGGGCAACCCGTTCGTCGCGATCATCGTCATCCTGCTCCTGCTTTACGTGCTGGACCGCCGATTCGTAGGGTTAACGCCAAGCCTGTTCAAGCCGATAAAGAGATTATCGCGGATCAAAAAATTAAAGCAGCATATCGCTTTCTCGCCCAGCGACGTGTCCGCGAAGCACGAGCTTGCCCGGCTCCTCATCGAGCGGAAACGTTACCGCGAAGCGCTCGGGAGGCTGGAGCCGCTTCGGGACGCACTCGAGGATTCGGCGGAATATTGGGACGATATCGGCGCCTGTTATTTGTTCACGGGCGACGAGGAGCGCGGAGCGGATTCGATCGACCGCGCGCTGGCGATCAACCCGCGCGTCAAATACGGCGCGCCGTACTTGCGCCTCGCCGCGCATTATTCAAGCGGCCGCAGCGACGAAGCGCTCGCGTATATTCGAGCGTTCCAGGAGATCCAATCGTCCTCCTGCGAAGCTTACGACCGCTTGGCGTCGATCTACAAGCGGCTAGGCCGGCGGCAGGAAGCGAAGAGCGCGATCGAAGAAGGGCTGCGCATTTACCGGATGCTGCCGCGGTACAAGAAGCGGCAGGAGCGCAAATGGGCCGTCCGTCTGCTGCTGAAGCGGTTATCGGCTTAGGAAACGGAGGACGGAGCGCCATATTCGACAAAATTTTGTCGATTGTTATCATTTGTTAAGAGCCGCTGTATTGTCGTTTCGAACCGGATGCGACATAATGAATGCTATATTAGAGAGAAAGGCAAGATGAAGGAATGCAGCGCAACATTTGGCTTATGGCGATCGGGGTGATCGTCGTTATTATTCTATTAAATAATACCGCCTACTATTTTCTGACGAAGAAGACGCTGGAAGATTCGTTTAACGAGGAGCTTCTCGCTCATGCGAGACGGCTTGAAGTATCGCTCGAGCAATCCCGGCGGGGCGCCGAATTGTTCCAGGATCAGATCGGCAGAGAGCTTCGCACCGCCTCCATTGCGGCCCAGTACGCGCTGGACCCCGATATCGAGAAGGTGACGAACGAGCAGCTCGCCGAGCTCAGCCAGAAGCTTGGCATCAGCCATATTACGCTCCTGAAGCGGCTGCAAGGCGACATCGTCCTCTACAAATCGTCAGACGAATCGCAGCTCGGCAAAAGCACGAAAACGTGGAAGCCCTGGTATCAGGTGTTCAACCAATTGTTCGACGAGAAGAACGCTTCGGTCGATTGGCTCGGCCAGTCGCTGCCGAATTTCTGGAGCGGGCCGTTCGAGGTGTCCTCGACCGACGTCGACAAAATTAACAAGTGGGGCTATTACTACGACGGGGCGACGAACTATATCATCGATCCTTACGTCGGCTACGACCGGCAGGAGGAGTACGAGAAGGCGACCGGCGTTCACCGGATGATCGAGAATTCGCTGCAAAGCAGCGATTCGCTGCTCGAAATCGCGTTCATCAATCCGGAGACGTTCCCCGACGGAGAGAATACGATTCATCCGAACGGCGACGTGCAGGGCCATAAGGTGCAGGAGCCGATCTTCTACGGATCGTATACGATCAAGTCGGAGAGAGACACCGAACTGGTGCGCAAGGCGTATTTGACCAAAGAGACGGTTACGCTCAAGGAAACCATCGGCGGCAAAGAAATCTACAAATTGTTCATTCCCGTCTTCGCGGACGACCGGGGCATCAATATTACCGACCGGGACGGCATCCCGATGGACAGCTACGTATTGACGCTTTCCTCGGACTACCATATCATTCAGGAAAAGCTCGATTCGCAGTTTTTAAATTTGGGCGTCATCATTATCGTCTTAACCGGAATCAGCCTGCTCATCGCCGTCGTGGCCATGCGGTATTACAGGCAGTCCCGCGACAAGGCGGTGCGGGTGACCCAGGAGACGTACGTGGAAGAAATGAATCAGCTGTTCCAATCGATCCGGGCGCAGCGGCATGATTTCCTGAACCACGTCCAGACGATCCATTCGCTCGCGGAGCTGAACAAGTCGAGCGAGCTCGTCGCGTACACGAAGGAGCTGACGGGCGACATCCGCCTGATGAACGATATTATCAACATCGGCAATCCGGCGATCGCGGCGCTCGTGCGTTCGAAAATTTCGCAGGCGGAAAGTCATAAAATTCAGTTCAGCTGCTCGTTCACCGGCCTCAATATGAAGGAGATGGGCGTCAAAACGCTGGACGTGAACCGGATGCTCGGCAATTTGATCGATAACGCCTTCGACGAGGTGCTCAAATATGATGAGGACCGCCGCCATGTTACGCTTGTAGGCAAGCAGACGGCGGAGGACCTTGAATTCACGATTAGCAACACATGCGACCAGGCGGAGGAGACGGTCACGAAGCCGTTGTTCGACGCCGGCTACTCGACCAAGCAGCAGGATCATCAAGGACTCGGGCTGTCGATCGTCAAGTCCATCGCCGAGCGGTACAAAGGGAGCGTCTATGTCGCGGCCGAGCCGACCGGCAAATTGACGTTCATTCTGCGAATCCCGCTGTAACGGGTGAAAAGAATGCGCCGGAGACGAATTCCATTCGTCGTCGCGGCGCATTATTTGTTATAATGGAAGGAATGCGAAAGGAACGGAGGGGAAGCGGGTGTATGTCTGAAATGAGCTTGGTTGAGAAGCTCCATGCGGCTTTCGAGCAGCAGTTAAACGATCATGCCTATATCGCCGTCATGAAACGCGGCTGGCTCTACTACATGGAGGGCTGCGTCAATAGCGCAAACGCGGGAGGCCACGACAACCTGTACGGCGTCGTCCAAGGATCCGACCTGTATGCGGTCATCCTCGACGCGGGCCATTTCCGGTACAGCTCGTGCACCTGTCCGGTCAGCGGATTTTGCAAGCACATGGCCGCCGTTTATTTTCAGTATTGCAGCTTGCAGGAAGGCGGCCACTCGCGGGCCGAGCAGGCATATTTCCGCTTGCTCGGGCTAACTTCTGCGAGCGCTCTTCTGAAGGCGGCTCCGTTACGGGAGACGGAGGAGCAGCCGGATGCGTCCCGCGATCCCGGCGAGGGGGGCGGCGCGGAGCAGTGGCTGGCCTGGATGGAGGCGGCGCACGGCGAGACCTGGCGCAAATGCCGCCATTCCCTCCATGCGCTGCAGCCCGTATTATCCTCGCTCAAAGGCTTATCGAAGGATTGGGAGAAGCCGCGCCGGCGCCTGCACTGGGCTGCGGCCATCCTGTTCGTGCTGGAGCAGGCGGAACGCGCCATTACGACGGTTGATTCGTTCAGCCGCTATTACCATGAAATGTCGTTCACGCGCATGGCGGAGCCTTGGGTGGAGCATCTCCATTCGCTCATCTCCGAGCTCGCGCCCGCCGAGATGGAGGCGGAGGAAGAAGTATGGGCGGATACGCTCGTCGCGCTGGTGAAGAGAAGGGCTTCCGGCGAGGAGCAGCAGCTGTTCGAATGGGGGTTCCTGTATTTGGCGCTGTGCGAGAAGCTGTCGGAGAACCGCGGCTGGTACGGACGCGAGCTCGGCTCGATGCTGCGGCTCGCCGAAGAGGCCGAATCGGGCGGGATGAACGCCTCGTTCGTGCATACTGCGGTAGGCATGATGTATTTTTTCGATTCGCGGGACGATCTGGCGCTCAGCCATTTCGCGAAGTCGAGCTTCGAGCGTTCCCAGCGCGTCATGTATCCTTGCGCGGCGCAGCGCATGGAGGAAGGGAAGTGGGAGCTGGTCGAGAGCTGGATGGGCTTCTTGTTCGAGCGCGTGTACAAGGCGAGGAGCAGCCGGACGGTCGGCCCGTTCCTTACCTTGTGCCGGCGGGCCGATCTGGACCGGCCGGATCTTCCGGTATGGACCGACTACATGAAGCAGCTGCTGCCTCATTCGTACTCGGAGCTGTCCGATCATTGGCTGGACCGCAAGCTCTACGAGGAATGGGCGGACCTGCAAATGCTCGTCGGCTCCCGGCCGGAGGAGGTCGGCGCCCACGCGCTGCGGGAGATCGCGAAGCTTGCCCCCAGGGCGCTTATGCCGATGTATCATCAATCCGTGGAAGCCTGCATCCAGATGCGCAACCGGCAAGGCTACAAGATGGCGGTCAAGCAGCTCAAGAAGCTGGAGCGGCTGTATAAAGCGGACAAGGACGCGGCGAGATGGGACCGGTACATCGAGGGGCTCGTCCGCAAGCATCAACGGCTCAGGGCGTTCCAGGAGGAGCTGTGGAAAGGGAAAATCGTGACATGAGGACATTCGTAGGCGCGCGCAAGCTTGTCATAGACGGATTTTGGAACAAGGACGAGGACGGCCGTTATTCGCTGCTGCTCGGCACGGCCGAACGGAAGGACGCGGCGGAAGGCAAGCTGCGGCCGCTGCTGTTCGCCTGGCACAAGGCATCCTGGTACGGCGCGGAGATCGAAGAGATCGCCGTCGGCGACAGGAAGCTGCTGAAGTTGCCGCCGCTGCTGGCGGCCGATTACTTGTCGTCGCCGCGGCCGGTGAGGCTGCTGCAGCTCGAATGGACCGAGCGGCTCCGTACGCTGATGCGGCTGGCGGAGCTGATACGGGCCGCCATGCTGAACGGCTGGTTCGCGCCGGATTGGCAGGAATGGTCGGAGACGCGGCGGAGCTGGAAGCTGGCGATTCCGGAGCGGGAAGCGCGGCTGAACCGGCAGTGGACGGACGCGGTGCGCGAGGCTGCCGAGAACGGAGACGTCGGCGCCCGGCATTGGCTGAGCGGTGCGATCGAGCAAATGATCGAAGAATACGAGCCGGCGGCGCAGGCATGGCGCGAGGTGGAGAAGGCATCCGGAGAGACGGTCGTCAGGCGGAAGTCCGCCGACGAAGACGATTGGCTGATCGCGATCGGGTATCGGAAGGATACGCTTCCGTTCCGCGTCGCGCTTCAGCTCGCGGAGCCGAGCGAGGCGGCTGGCTGGACGCTGCGGCCTGCTCTGCAGGACCGCGAGGGCGGATCCTGGATCCCGGTAAGGCGGACCTTCGGCGAGCCGGGCTGGGAGAAGGAGTCCGGCGCGTCAGACGATATTCCGGACGAGTGGCGGCCGTACCTGCGGGAGAAGCTCGAGAAGCAGCGGCAGAGATGGCTGGCCGCGCTTCCGGATTGGAGCGACGCTTTGGCGGATGAGAGCGGAAGCGGTCAGCTTTCGGATCACGAGGCTTGGCAGTTTCTCGAATCGGCGAGCGTCCGGCTGCTCGAAGCCGGCTGCCCGGTGCTGCTGCCGGCCTGGTGGGAAGCGGTCCGCTCTCGCAAGCTGCGCGTCCGGGCGAAGATGAAATCCTCGGTCGGTTCGGCGGCGCAGCCGATGTTCGGCCTCGACCAGATCGTGCAATTCGATTGGAAGCTGGCGCTCGGCGACGTGAATTTGACCGAGGCGGAGTTTCTCCGCCTGGCGGAGGAGAACCGCCGGCTCGTCAACATCGGCGGGGAATGGGTGCATCTCGATCCGCAGGACGTTACCCAAATCAAGCAGTGGCTGAAGCGAATGGGCAAGCGCCACGGGCTGTCTTTCCGCGACGTGCTGGAGATGCATCTTCGCGGCGGCCTGCCGATCGACGAGGACGGCGAGCCCGACTCGGACCTGCGCGCGGAAATCGAGCTGAACGAGCATCTGACCGCGTGGCTGAAGCAGCTGCAGCAGTCGTCGGAACTGCCGCTGGCAGACGTCCCGGCCACCTTCCTGGGCGAGCTTCGCCCCTACCAGCATCAAGGCGTCACGTGGCTGCTGTTTCTGCGGAAGTTCGGGCTCGGTGGCGTATTGGCCGACGACATGGGCCTCGGCAAGACGATCCAGTTCATGGCTTATCTTACCTACGTGAAGGAGCATAACCTGCAGCGGAACGGGCCTTCGCTGCTTGTCTGCCCGACGTCGGTCATCGGCAACTGGGAGAAGGAGCTGGAGCGGTTCGCGCCGTCGCTGCGCGTCATGCTGCATTACGGCAACAGGCGCGACAAAGGGGAAGCGTTCCGGGAGGCGGCGCAGGGCGCGGATTTGGTCATCACGTCCTATTCGCTCGCCCAGCTCGACGAGGAGGAGCTGGCCTTAGTCGAATGGGACGCGCTATGCCTGGATGAGGCGCAGAACATCAAAAACGTCTATACGAAGCAGTCGATGGCGATTCGCCGGCTAAGCGCGCATCACCGCGTCGCGCTGACGGGCACGCCGATGGAGAACCGGCTGACCGAGCTGTGGTCGATCTACGATTTCATCAACCCGGGCTATCTCGGCCCGATGAACGAATTCCGCCAGGCGATTGTCGCTCCGATCGAGAAGACGCGCGACGAGAACCTGATCGCGGGGCTGCAGCGCTGGGTTAGGCCGTTCATGCTCAGAAGGGTGAAGAAGGATCCGACCATCCAGCTCGCTCTGCCGGATAAGATCGAATCGAAGACGTACGTTTCGTTGACCGCGGAGCAAGGCGCCATGTACGAGAATCTGGTGGCCGACCTGCTCGACAATTTGGATAAACTGAGCCCGATGCAGAGGCGGGGCTTGATTCTCGCGGCATTGACGAAGCTGAAGCAGCTGTGCGACCATCCCGCCTTGCTGACGGGCGACGAGAGGCCGGCCGCGTGGGAGTCCGAGCGTTCCAACAAAGTGGAGAGGCTGCTCGACATGTGCGAGGAAATCGCGGCGGAGGGCGAGCGCTGCCTGATCTTCACGCAGTACGTCGATATGGGCAAGCAGCTGCAGCAGCTGCTGGAGCGGCGGCTCGGCTTGCCGGTTCCGTATTTGCACGGCGGAGTGCCGAAGGCGGGGCGCGACGAGATGATCGGCCGGTTTCAAAACACGGAGGAGCCCTGCTGCGCGTTCGTGCTGTCGCTCAAAGCCGGCGGGACGGGGCTTAACCTGACGGCCGCCAACCACGTGTTCCACTTCGACCGCTGGTGGAACCCCGCGGTCGAGAACCAGGCGACGGACCGCGCTTTCCGGATCGGGCAGACGAAGAAGGTGCAGGTGCACAAGTTCGTCACGCTCGGCACGCTGGAGGAGAAGATCGACGAGATGATCGAGAACAAGCAGTCGCTGAACGAACAAATCGTAGGCCAATCCGAGCAGTGGATTACCGAATTGTCCACGGAAGACTTGAGGGATCTGTTCGCCCTTCGGAAAGGCCGGTTAAAAGGGTGAAGAATCGACATGGCGGAGCATAACCCGCAAGCGAAGCAGACGAAGCTGCGACAGACCGCGCCGGAAGCATCTCGCGCCGGAGGCGGGGACGCGCCGGAGCAGGCCGCGGCCGGGGAACGGGGCGGGCCGGATGGCGCGAACCGGGAGTGGCGGCGGTTCTACGAGGCCGTTAAAGAAATTACGGAAGAGATGCAGCGCTAACCGAATACGCACCATCGACGTTTACAGCCTGCCGGGAATCGTTGCCCTGCAGGCTGTATGATTTTCCCCCTCCCCGAACGGAATAATAGAATTGTATCCCGCGCTTATCGTATTTTCGACCTCCTGCGTCAAGAAAGGCCCCGTCTATAATAAAAGAGCGAAGCAAACCAACGAACACCCTATACGAGGAGGTCTATTGCATGAAAAAAAGCTTTTCCCTGCTTGCCGCGCTTCTGACGTCCGTTGCGCTCGTCGCATCCGCTTGCGGATCGAACAACAACGCCGAGCCGCCTGCCGGCACCGGCTCCGAGGGCACAGACAAGCCTGCCGAGACAACGGCGCCGTCCGAGGAACCCGCACCGAAGGAGGTGACGCTCTCCCTCCGCCATACGCAAATTAAAGAAACAAGCAAAACCCGGTTGAAAATATTGGAGGACGTCGTCGCGAAGACGGAGCAGGAGAACGAAGGCCTCACGTTCAAGCTCGAGGGCATCGACGAAATCGTCAACCGCGACCAGAAGCTGAAGGCCGAGATGGCCGCCGGCAACCCGCCCGACATATTCGAAGTATTCGGCGGCGCCGACCTGAAGCTGTACGTGAAGGCCGGCCGCATGCTGGATCTGACGCCGATCATCGAAGAGCTCGGCATCAAGGACAAATTCGCGAGCTTGTCGGAATTCACGATCGACGGCAAAGTATACGGTCTGCCGTTCGGCGGCTACAGCGAGGCAATCTTCTACAATAAAAAAGCGTTCGGCGAGCTGGGCCTCTCGATCCCGACGACTTGGGATCAGCTGCTGGACGTCGCCGAGAAAGCGAAAGCGGCCGGCTACACGCCGTTCGGCCTTGCGGCCAAGGATGCGTGGGTTAACGGCATGCTGTGGAATTCCGTCCTGGAGCGGTACGTCGGCATGGACGCGATCAACAAAGTCGTGACCGGCGAGACGAAATGGACGGACGAAAACTTCGTCAAAGGCTTTGCGGCTTATGCGGATCTCGTGAACAAGGAATACTTCACGAAGGGCTCGCTCGGCCTCGCTTACGCGGATCAAGGCGCGCAGCTCCTGTCCGGCAAAGCGGCCATGGTCTTCACCGGATCGTGGGACGCGAACCGCTTCACGAGCGACGAAGCGGGGGATTTGAAGGGGCAGATCGGCTATTTCGCGTTCCCTTCGATTCCGGGAGGAGCCGGCGACCAGACGTCGATCAACGCCTCCTACTCGAACGGCTTCGGCTTCTCGGCCAACCTGAACGAAGACCAAATCGCCGCCGTCAAAACATTCATCGCCAACTTCTTCAACGAGGAAATTCAAAAACGGACGCTCATCGAAGACAAATTGCTGCCGTCCATGAAGCTGTCCGACCTGTCTGGCGTCGATCCGCTCATTTCCGAAGTATTGACCGTCATGGCAAGCGCATCCTCCTCCTGGCCTGCCTTCGACTCGATTACGCAGCCGGCGGTGACGGCGGAGATCGGCGTCGGCCTGCAGGAGCTGATCGGCAAAGTCAGCACGCCGGATAAGGTCGCGGCCAAAATCCAAGCCGCGCAGGAGAAGGCGAACGCGGCTCAGTAGGCCGGCCGGCAAGTCTTTAGATCGGCTCAGACGGGCGAGAAGGTGTCCTTCCTTCCGGAAGGCGCCTTCTTTTTTTTCAAACAAACGGGGGAGGAAGCCATGAACAAAGCGCTCAAAAATCCAATTACGTATATGGCGTTCATTATTCCGACGCTCGCCTTATATGCGGTGTTTTTCGTATACCCGGTCATCGTATCGTTCTATTACGGTTTTTTTCAATGGGACGGCATCACGGACAAAGTATTTACGGGCTTCGATAACTTTGCGAGGCTGTGGCAGGACGAAGTATTCCGCAAGGCGCTGGCGAACAACTTTTATTTTATGGCCTTTTCGCTCGCCGTGAACATTCCGCTCGTCTTCCTCATCTCGATCATGATCAGCAAGGCGCGGCGGATGCGAGACTTTTACAAATCGGCCGTGTTCGTGCCGGTCGTCATCTCCACGGCCACCGTCGCGATTCTGTTCGGCGTGCTGTACAACTACGATTCGGGCCTCGTGAATCAGCTGATCCGGCTCGCGGCGCCGGACGACTGGGCGAGGGAGTGGCTCTCCGACCCCAAGCTCGCGATGCTGTCGATCCTGATCGCCAACGCCTGGCAAAATATCGGCTTCTTCATCGTTTTGTGCCTGGCCGCCATTATGAACATTCCGAAGGAAATCGTGGAAGCCGCGAAGATCGACGGCGTGAACGGCTGGCAGGAAACCTGGACGCTGACGCTGCCGCTGATCCGGCCGGTCTTGTTCGTCATGCTGCTGCTTACCGTTTCGGGAACGATGAAGGTGCTGGATATCGTGCAGATCATGACGAACGGCGGGCCGTTCCAATCGACCGAGGTCATGTCGACGTATATGCTGAAGGTCGGCTTCCGCTCGATGGAGCTCGGCTACGGCAGCGCCATCGGCGTCGCCATGTTCCTGATCATTCTGGTGCTTACCGGCGTGCTGCAGCGGATTACGAAGCGCGAGGAGGTGCAGTACTGATGTCGCGATTGCGCCGCGGCCAATGGTGGCTGCATGTCTTGTTGATCGGTTACGTCGCGGCGACGCTGTTCCCGCTGATCTGGCTGTTCATGTCCTCGTTCAAATCGAATCGGGAGATTACGGCGAATACATGGGCGCTGCCGACGCGCTTCAGCTTCGAAAATTACGCCGCGGCTTGGGAGAGCGCGAACATCGGCAAGTATGCGCTGAACAGCGCTTACGTGACGGTCGTCGCCTGCGTCCTTACGCTGCTGTTCGCGGCCATGACCTCGTTCGCGATTTCCCGCATGAAGTACGGGAGATCGAACAAGGCAATCTATCCATTCATCCTGCTCGGGCTCATCGTGCCGCCGGGCGCGCTGTTCATCCCGCTCTACCGGCTCATTCAAGGCATCGAGCTGTTCGGGCAGCCGCTTTACGATACGCATTGGTCGTTAATTCTGGTATACTGCACCTATGCATTGCCCATTACGGTATTCATTCTTTACGCGTTCATGCTGTCCATTCCGGGCGAGCTGGAGGAAGCGGGCATCATCGACGGACTCGGCGCCTCGGGGCTGTTCTTCCGCATCGTCGTGCCGATCTCGCTGCCCGCGCTCGTCACGGTATTTATTTTGAATTTCATCGGCAATTGGAACGAATATATTTTATCGCAGCTGTTCATTACGTCGGAATCTCTCAAAACGCTGCCTACCGGTATGGCGACCTTCAACGACGGCTACCGCACCAACTTTGCCTCGCTGTCCGCGGCGGTCATCATCAGCATCGTTCCCGTACTGGCCGTGTACGTGTTCCTTCAGCGGCAAATCATCGAAGGGATGACGGCAGGGAGCGTCAAAGGGTAGAGGGGCGAGGGCGAGTGCTTCCCGCCTATGCCAAACTTTCGCGAGAGGGGCTCCGCCATTGAACTTGAGACCGAAGCTGATGCTTGCCTTCATCCTGCTCATCATCATTCCGATGATCGGGCTCGGGATGTTCTCCTTCCTGCATTCGGAGACGCTGCTGGAGAAAAAGTACAGCGAGCAGACCGAAATTTCGCTCAAGGCGGTCGGCGGGAACATCCGTTATTTTTTTCGCGAGCTGGACCAGCTCTCGGACGGCAGCTTAACCAGTCCCGAAGTGCAGGATACGCTGAAGTACAGCACGCGTACCGCGAGCGACGCGAGCACCATGATCAAAATCAACCGGGCGGAGAAGGAAATGAACCGCATTCTGTTCCAGCATCCCGCCGTCAGCTTCGTCGTGCTGTACGCCAAGGACGGCACCATGTTCCGCACCTTCCGGAACGATCCGACGACGTTCAAGCCGATCTCGTACGATCTTCTGCAGCAGCACTCCGCCTACAAGCAGGTGCTTGCGCTCGGCGGGCGGCCGCTCTGGATCGGTCCGCACGAGCAGCGGGAGCTGACGGGCGTGGAGCCGCCGCTCTTCACGCAAATCCGGCTCGTCAAGGACATGGAATCGTTTGGCGACCTGGGCGTCATGGTGACGCAGTACAAGACCGAAGAAGTGTACGGCATGCTGAAGGAGTTCCAAAACCCGGGGTCTGACGGCAAGGAGACGCGTTACGTTATCGTGAACAAGGAAGGCCTTGTTCTGCTCGACAGCCGCAGGGAAATCGAGGGACGAAGCATGAACGGATACACGGACGCGCAGCCGCAGAACACGGTCAGCTACGCCAGCTCGCGGGAAAAGTTCGGCGGCGTCGACAGCCTCGTGTCCGCTTACCAGCTTGACCGCAACGGCTGGGTGCTCGTTTCGGTCAAGGGGTGGAACGATCTGACGAACGAGAACGTCAGGTTCGTCCAATGGATCGGGATGATCACCGTGCTCGGGCTGCTCTCGGCCGTCCTGTTCAACGTCTTCTTCGTGAACCGGGTCGCGCGGTCGATCATTCGGGTCGTCCGCAAGATGAGGCTGGTCGAGCAGGGGCTGCTGGACATCCGGGTAACCGCGCAGGGCAAGGACGAGACGGTGCTGCTCGCCAGCAGCTTTAACCGGATGGTCGAGCGGATCGGCAATTTGCTGAGCGAGGTCAGGCGCGAGCAGGCGCGGAAGCAGCATGCGGAAATGATGCTCATGCAGGCGCAGATCAAGCCGCATTTTCTGTTCAACACGCTGGAGTCGATCAACGCGCTCGCCGCGCAGAACGAAGGCGGCAAAATCATGCTGATGGTGCGGAGGCTGAGCAACCTGCTCCGCACGAGCATGCATCACTCGGAAGAGATCACGATCAGCCAGGAAATCGAGTATGTGCGGAGCTATTTGGAAATCCAGAAGTACCGCTTCGAGGAGCTGTTCGTTTACGAACTGAACGTGCAGGAGGAAGCGCTCGATTACGCGGTTCTGAAGCTGACGCTTCAGCCGCTCGTGGAGAACAGCATCCAGCACGGCTTCGAAGGCTATGCGGACGGGGAAGGACTCATATCGATCGAAGTTTCCGCCACTCGCCATCACATCGTCGTCTTCGTCCGCGACAACGGCATCGGGATGAGCAAGGAGGCGCTTCGGCAGCTTTCCTCCGGCGAGCCGTATTCGAGCAGGCCGGCGAATGAAGCGGCGCATGGCGAGCGAAGGGGGCTCGGGCTGCGCAACGTCGCGGACCGGCTCCGCATTCACTACGGGCCTGCATACGGGCTGCGGATTTGCAGCGAAGAAGGCGGCGGCACGACGATCCGCTGCGTCATTCCAAAGAGCAGAGGTGATCTGGTTTGACCGGGAAAGTGCTCCTTGTGGACGATGAAGCGCATATTACGCGCAATTTGGAGAAGGTTATTCCCTGGGAAATGTTGGGGCTGACGGTGGCCGGCGTAGCCAAGAACGGCGCGGAGGCGCTTGAGCAAATGGAGAATACCGAATTCGACCTGATGCTGTGCGATATCCGCATGCCGGTCATGGACGGGCTGGAGCTGGTGCGCCATCTCCGGAACAAAGGCTCCGCTTGCGACATTATTATGCTGTCGGGCTATCAGGATTTTACGTATACGCGAGCGGCGATTCAATGCGGCGTGAAGGATTACGTGTTGAAGCCGATCCCTTACGACGAGCTGACCGGCGTCATCGCCCGCATTATGTCCGGCAGGCGCAGCAAGCAGAAGCGGCAGCAGGAAGAGAAGCAGAAGCTCGGACGGATCATCGATCTGGCGAGCGAGAAAATTTTGTACGACGTCATCATGGACTATACGGACGTAACCGCGGACAATTGGCTGCTGACCGGCGACGAGCAGCAGCTGAAGCGGAAAAAATTCGTCCTGCTCTTGTTCGATCTTCTCGCCGGCACCGAACAGACGAAGGATTGGCGCGATTGGCCGGACAAGGAGCGCAAGCTTTGGAACTTCGCCGTCTGCAACGTGCTGCGCGAGGCGCTGCGCCGGGAGGGCCATCACCACGCGGTCATCCAAATCCGAGACGGCGAATGGTGCGTTCTGATCGAGACCGACGAGTCCGCGGCGTACGACCTGCCGGTTGTCGAGCAATGGACGAAGACGCTGCTCGCCGCGGTCAAAGAGCATGTCAAGCTGCCTCTATTCGCGGGCATTTACCGCGAGTTCGCTTCCGCGGAAGGGTTATCGGCCGCCTATAAGCAGGTGCAGCAGGGGATGCAGCTGACGCCGGCGCATGACGATATCGCGGTCTATCCTTCGGGACAGCAATCCGCGCGGCAGGCGGATCAAGCGTTATGGGACGCGGCGGAGGATATGTTGGGCGCGGTGAAGCGGGGCGATGCCGCCGCGGCGGACGGCCACTTGGCCGGCTTGGCGAAGAAGCTGCAGCAGATGAACGAGCCTTCCTCGGACCGGGTGAAGCCGCTGCTCCATTTTTTCGTTCTGCATCTGATGCGCGAGATGAAGGAAATGGGCGCGTTCCCGAAGGAACAGGAGGAGAAGCTGTGGCGCAGGCTGGACCGCCGGTTCGACATTAAGGACTTGCTTGCGGTCATCCGGCAGGTGACGAACGCGGTTTCGGAGAAGTCGGCCGATAAGAAGAAGCAGTCGGAGCGTTCGATGGCCATAGCGAAGGATTATCTCGACCGGCATTTGTACCGCGACCTCAGCGTGGACGAAGCGGCTGCGCACGTCGGCCTTAGCACGTCGTACTTCAGCCTGCTGTTCAAGCAAAACTTCGGCGAGACGTTCATCGAATACGTAACGAGGCAGAGGATGGAGAGGGCGAAGGCGCTGCTCCTCGAAACGCCGAAGAGCGTCGCTCAGATCGCCAAGGAAGTCGGGTACTCGGAGCGAAGGTATTTTACGAAGGTATTCATGAAATATACGGGCGACAATCCGACCGATTACCGCGGCAAGGAGCGCGGCGGAGAGGCTTGAAGCCGGGTCGGAGACGGCGACGTGAGGGCGTTAATCCCTGCGTCGCCTTTTTCGTTTTTATGCTAACAAGCGTTTCCAACTCGAGATGATTTCGGCGCTCTGCAGTGCAGGTTGTGCAAAGGAATTGCGCTACGCCAGAACCGCTCACATCCGTTGCATATTGTGCAATAATTAGTCGGAATGTTCAGAGTTTGTTCAGAGGCTTTCGGTACAATGCTGTTGTGAGAGCAAGTAAAAGCGTCAACGACCGTTCCCGGCATGCTGCACGCAGACTCCAGTCTAACGCCGCATTCGGCTGAACGCTGCCGGCGAACGGAAGCGACGATGGAGGCTGCGACGATTATGCTAGAGACGGCCGGCAATGAACCATTCGTGGAATTCGGCATTGGCGAAGAGCGCATTGCCATTCGAATAGCCGAAATCAACGCTATCATTCGGATCCAACCTATTATAGATATCCCCGGCCGCCTCAATTACGTGGAAGGCGTCATTTATTTAAGGGGCAAGATCGTTCCCATCGTCAGCCTGCGCGCTAAATTCGGCCTCGAGCCGGGCAGTTATACGAAAGCGGCTCGTATCGTATTGCTGCACCATACCGGGAAATCGGCGGGCATTATCGTCGATCGGGTTAACCAAGTCACGACATTCAAGGATATTCAGCCGCCTCCCGAGAAGGTGGGCGGCATTTCGGGCAGTTATTTTGCGGGAATCGGGATTACGGATAGAGGACTGGCTGCTATTTTGAGCTTTAACGAGCAGCTGAACATGATCGAAAGCGCAGCCATGGCGTTCAAGCTGAAGGGTTGAGACAAAGCAAGCCGCATACCGCTTCCGCGGGAGCATTTTCCCAGGAGACGCGAATGCGGCTTTTTCGCGATTGCGCTAGGCTTGGCCGATCAAGCTGGAGTATGTCAGATCATGCAAAATGTAGGCAAGGAAGAAGACGACGCACGGGTTCTCGTAACGATGCTGGATCTTCACGAGCTGATGATAGTAAGTATCGGCGTAATGCGGGTTGTTGCGCATCTCGAGGCTCGCTTTGATCAAGGCGTCGAGTTTGTCGGCGATATCGACCATCTCGCCCTCGTAGTCGTCCGATTTGCTGTCGACGATGTAGGCGGCCATCTCCTCGCGGAACGCCTCCGGCAGCTTCGCGACCATCGACAGCGCCGTTTCCCGCTCGTACTGCTCGAAGGCGCGCTTGATCGCATCGTTGTTATGCTTGAACTTGGACACGACGTCGCCGGACAGCGCTTCGGGCAAATCGTGCAGCGTCGCCTTGGCCAGCAGCGCGAACAGGTCGATCCCCTTGTTCCCGAAGCGCTCGATCTCCAGCAGCCCGTTGAACAAGGCGAGCGACGCCACCCGGAAGGAATGGGTCGCGTCGTTGTCAGGCACGAGATTGTAGCTGCCGTTCCATCGTTTGACCGTATCGAGGTTAACGATATATTGAATGAATTCGTAGAAGCCGTCCTGCTTGTCGAATTCCCGGAGGAACCAGTCGACAGACGGCAGCGCGGCATCCGCCAGCGCCTGCCGGAGCTCCCGCTTTTTGGCATGAAAGAAAGGATTCGCATCGAACGCGGACTCCCGGTGACAATAGAGGTAGGCGTCGAGCATATCGATCGCTTCGACCAGCTTGCCGGTCGGCGTATCGTCCTGCGCGTTCACGATATAGTCGTACGCCGCGGGCTGAAGGGACTTCGACAAGTAGGAGACGATCTCCTTGCTCAGCTCGGCCTCGTAGCCGCGAATATGGCTCATGACGAGCGATTCGTTCTTCGTGACGTATTTGATCGAGCCCGTGCCCGTATTTTTCAAATCCGCCCACAAGCATCTGGCGAGCAGCTTCAACCGGTCGAGCGGCCGGTTCAATAGTTTCTCCTCGACGATGCCGATCAGGATCGACAGGGCGGCGCAGCGGAAGCTGTGGCTCGCGGCGTTGTCTTCGAAGCGCGGGGCGTATTCGCTCCAGCGCGGCACGTATTGCATGCGGATGAGCGTACCGGCAAATTTCCCGTTTTTCATAATTCCGCTCCTTTGGACTATGGTTGGACGAACGTGTATTCGTCCATCGGCTGGTCAGTCTATGTTATTATAAAGCTTATGCATAAATACGACCAGACGAGGTCGGCTAGGGGAATGGAAATGCGGAATTTCGGACTTGCCTTTAACCGGTATTTTGAAAAATGGATGTTCGCCATCGTTCCGGCGTCGCTGGTGCTCGGCTTTTTATTCGCTCCGCGGCTGGCGCCTTTCATCGAGACGGTTCCTTATTTGTTCGCGTACGTGACGCTGGCGATGGCGATCGGCTGCGGGCTCGGCCAGCTGCGCGAGGTCATGCGCAGGCCGGGCATCATGGCGCTAACGTTCGCCATCGCCCACGTCTTGTCGCCGCTTGCCGCGTACGGCATCGGCTCGCTCGCGTTCGGCGCGGATTCGCCTTACGTCGTCGGGCTCGTCTTGTTCACGATTATCCCGCTCGGCGTATCTTCCGTGCTGTGGGTGGGCCTCTCGGGCGGCGGCGTGCCGCTCATCCTGGCGATGGTCGTGCTCGATTCGGCGCTCAGCCCGCTCGTCGTGCCCGCCGGCATTCACCTGTTCTTCGACTCGGCGGTCAAGGTGGAAGCCGGTCCGATCATCCTTGATTTGCTTGTTATTATCGTGCTGCCGACCATTATCGGCGTTGGGCTGAATCAGCTGACCGGAGGACGGATTCAAGGGATCGTCCAGCCCTATTCCGCGCCGCTGTCGAAGCTGTGCTTTGTCGCCGTCGTCGCGCTGAACGCCTCGGCCATCGCTCCTTATCTCGAGGAATTAAAGCAGGATATGCTCGTGCTCGTGCCGCTTGTCGTTCTATTAGTCGGGCTGTGCTACGCCTTCGGCTTTGCCGGAACGGCAAGGCTCGGAAACCGGGAGCAGCAGGTTACGGTATCGTACGCGACGGGGATGCGCAATATTTCGCTCGGCATCGTGCTTGCGCTCGGCTATTTCAGCCCGCTTGCCGCCGTGCCGGTCGTCTTGTCCATATTAATCCAGCAGCCGATCGCGACGGTGCACCATTACGTTTTACAGAAACTTAACAAAAACAAGACTGGCGATTCCGCGGTGCCGCATGTACGATAAGGTTTGGCATGGCCCGTGGGAAGCGGAAATGCGCTCGACAATAATGCTGGGGAGTGAACGGGATGAACAGCTTTCGCACGAGGCTGACGCTCATCATGATCGGGATGATCGGTTTGTCGGTCGTCGCGGCTGGCCTATTCATGGCGAAGACGTACAAGGAAAACCATATTAACGCGCTCGAGGACAATATGGTCCGCGAGATGCAGATCATATCGGCCAAGATGGAATGGAGATCGGGCGAGGCGGATTCGCTCTACGTCCATTACACGGAAGAAGCGAAGGAACTGAAGCAGTACACGGGCGCGCGCGTGACGTTCATCCGCAATGACGGCGTCGTGCTGGGAGACTCGGATTGGAATCCGCGGGAAATGGACAATCACCTGGACCGGACCGAGGTGCGCAAAGCGCTCGAGAGCGGATCGGGACGGGCGGTCAGGGCGAGTGAGACGGCCCATCAAAACATGATGTACGTCGCGATACCGGTGGAAGCCGTTCCGAACGACGAACCGTATATTATCAGGCTGGCGATGAGCCTCGACGAGGTCGAGCAAAGCATCCGGAACTTGACGGTAGTGCTCGTCGTCGGTTTATTGGTGCTCTTCCTCGTCGCCGCGCTGGTCAGCTACCGGATCGCGTCCGGCCTCACGAAGCCGCTCGAGCAGATCACGAAGGTGGCCAAACGGATCAAAAACATGGATTACCGCGCGCGGGTAAAAGTAGCGAAGCAGGATGAAATCGGCGAGCTTGGCAACGCTATTAATGCGATGGCCGACAGCCTTCAAGTCCAGATGGCGCGCATCCGGCAGAACGAGAATCAGCTGGAGAGCGTCCTGGACAATATGATCAACGGAATCGTCATGATCGATCACAGCGGCAAAGTGCTGCTCATGAACAAACGGGCCGAGGAGGTGCTCGGCATTTCGGCACGCGAGATGGTCGGCCGCCATTATTCCGAAGCGAAGCAGCAGTACGAGCTGTCCCAAATGATTCAGGAAAGCTTCAAAAGCAGGGAGCAACTGCACGAGGAAATGACGTTCTACTTCCCGGAGGAGAGGCTGCTCGAGCTCAACCTGGTGCCGATTCATCCGGAGGGCAGCGAGTTTGCCGGCGTGCTGCTCGTGCTGCAGGACGTGTCGGCGATCCGCAGGCTGGAGCGGATGCGCAGCGAGTTCGTCGCGAACGTGTCGCATGAGCTGAAGACGCCGATTACGGCGGTCAAAGGGTTCGCGGAGACGCTGCTCGGCGGCGCGGTGAACGATCCGGAGACGGCGAAGTCGTTCCTGCAAATTATCTACGACGAGAGCGACCGGCTGAACCGGCTGATCGGGGACATCCTGGAGCTGTCCAAAATCGAATCGCGCCGCGTGCCGCTCGTCTTCTCGCCGGTCGAGGTCGATTCCTTCATCGAGAAGTCCGTGAAGCTGGTCGAGTCGGAGGCCGCGCGCAAGCATATCGCCCTTGCGGTGGATATGGAGCCGGGGCTTTACGTCGAAGCCGACGAGGACAGGCTGCGGCAAATCGTCATGAATCTGCTCTCGAACGGAATCAACTACACGCCGGAGGGCGGGCGCGTCTCGCTGCGCGTCGAAGGGATCGGCGACGATCATATCCGCATCTCGATCAGCGATACCGGCATCGGCATTCCGAAGAAGGATCTGCCGCGCATCTTCGAGCGGTTCTACCGCGTGGACAAGGCCCGGTCGCGCAGCTCGGGCGGTACGGGGCTTGGCTTATCGATCGTCAAGCATCTCGTGGAGCTTCATAAGGGAACGATATCGGTGACGAGCGAAGTCGGCGTCGGTTCGACGTTCGTCATCGAGCTTCCGGTGCTGCAATAGAAAAAAAGGTTTACCTATTCTTCACGAAACCGTGATAAACTAGGGTAGAGAAGCAGTACATTTGCGGATGGGCGGCATCCTGGCGCCGCCATTCGCCAGCTTGGAGGTCAACATGTCGCATAAAGTGCTCGTCATTGAAGATGAACCTACGTTGGCGCGGCTGCTGTCGTATAATTTAACGCAAGAGGGCTATGAGACAACGGTTATCGATCACGGCGGAGAAGGGCTTCAGACCGCTCTGCAGCGCAGCTTCGACTTGGTCATTCTCGATATCATGCTTCCCGGCATGAACGGCTTCGAGATTTTGACCCGGCTTCGCCAGAACGGCGTTCGTACGCCGATTATTATTTTGACGGCACGCAACGCGGAGGAAGAGGTCGTTCAGGGGCTTAAGCACGGCGCGGACGACTACATTACGAAGCCGTTCGGCGTGGCCGAGCTGCTCGCCCGCGTATCGGCGGTGCTGCGGCGGACGCAGCTCGACGAGGCGAAGCCGGCCCTGTCGAACGAGAAGGTCATAACGGCGGGCGATCTGTCGATCTACCCCGAGAAGTACGAGGTAATCCTGAACGGCGAGTCGATTCCGCTGCGGCCGAAGGAATTCGAGGTGCTGCTCTACCTGGTGCAGCGTCCCGGCATGGTCATTACGCGGGACGACCTGATGAACGTCGTATGGGGCTTCGATTACATCGGCGGCCAGCGTACGGTCGACGTCCACGTCAGCTCGCTCAGGAAGAAGCTGGAGCTCGGCCAGCAATCCGTCCAAATCGAATCGATCCGCGGCGTCGGCTACAAGCTCGTTATGCCAAAAAAGCTCGTTACCCCGAAAACTTAGGGCGGACGAGCTTTTTTGTATGCGCATGCTAATTGCGGTTCCAGACGAGCATTTTGCGCTGGAACTGCTTCGGCGAGCAATCGTTGTATTTTTTGAACATTTTGTAGAAATGGGCCATATTCGGCATGCCGATCCGCTCGCCGACCTCCGAGATGCTCAGATCCTTCGTCAGCAAAATCCGCTCCGCCCACTTCACTTTGCGGTAATTGACGTATTCCGTGAACGAGAGGCCGATCGTCTTCTTGAAATATTTGACGAAATAATAGTAGCTCATATTGGCGATTTTGCATACCTCTTCGACCTGGATGCGGTCCGTCAAATGATTCTCGACGTAATCGAGGACGGGCTTGAGCCGGATGCGCTCGAAGTTGTCCTGCTCGACGAGCACCTTCCGGCTGTCGTTGCGAAGCAGCAGCAGCAGGAT
The DNA here is from genome assembly GCF_014705655.1 of Paenibacillus arenilitoris. Classification (GTDB taxonomy): domain Bacteria; phylum Bacillota; class Bacilli; order Paenibacillales; family Paenibacillaceae; genus Pristimantibacillus; species Pristimantibacillus arenilitoris. Next base: position 57,761 of record NZ_JACXIY010000032.1, read on the forward strand.
CTGCTTGATGAGAATGCTGACGGCCAGCTCGTAGCCGGCTTCCTTGCGCGTCGCCTCGCTAAGGATTTGCCTGATGCAGGAAGCGGCCTGCTCCTTGACGGCGCCGTTCTCCCCGAAGATATAGTTCGCTTTGCTTAGCGGCATCTGCGTATCGTAAAAGTAGCGCATATACGGAATCGTGCTCTGGTCGAAAAACTGCTCCAGGTCGAATTGGAGCACAATGTAATCGAGCAGGCCGATGCTGCGGTCGCGGTGCAGCTCGGACGCGCCGATCAGGACGACGTCGCCCTCGCTTAGCTGGAAGCTGTCCCCCTCGACGTAGACGTCGAGCCGGCCCTTCAGAATGAGAAGCAGCTCAAGCTGCTTGTGATAATGCCAATTCGTTACCCCTTCTATGTCGCGCATCGTCCGGAAAATCCGCAGCGAGAGGAGCGGATTCTCGTAGGCGACCTTCTCGTTATAGACTTCCATTTGCTGCGTCCTCCCGGCCATATTTTTCGACAATACTCTTATTGTAGTGAAAGAGTCCGGCATTAGCAATAAGCCAAGGAGATGCGGACGGAGCAATTTCCCGTTACAATAATAGGCGGAACATCGATCGCGTTCATCGGCGATTGCCGAGGAACATTAACAGGTTGCGGAGAGGCAGGACAAGTCGCATGAATGAGCATATCGGGAAAGAGTCGGGGCTTGCCGATTTTTATATCCTTGACCGGACGGCGGATGAAGCGGAGCGGGACGTGCTGTACGCGTTCGCGCTCGACGAGCTGCTATGCCGGCATACCGGGCAGGGCGGTCCGGCTATCTGTCATATGTGGCGTCATCCGAAGGGATTCGTCATGGGGCTGCGCGACAGCCGGCTTCCCGGCGCCGGGGAGGCGCAGCGCCGGCTGAAAGCGGCGGGCTGGTCAACCGCCGTGCGCAATTCGGGCGGCGCCGCTGTGCCGCTTGATCCGGGCGTCGTTAATTTGTCGCTGATCGTGCCGAAGCCGTCGGTGGACAGCTTTCATTTTCACGACGATTTCGAACGGTTGTACGCTTTGGTCAGCCTCGCCTTGAAGGAGACGGGCCGCAAGGTGGACAAAGGGGAAATCGCGGGCGCCTATTGCCCGGGCGAATACGATTTGAGCATCGACGGCCGCAAATTTTGCGGCATCGCGCAGCGAAGGCAAACCCATGCCAGCATTGTGCAGGCGTTCGTCGTCACGGAAGGGGCGGGAGCGGACCGGACCCGGCTCGTCCGTTCGTTCTACGAGCAGGCCGCGGCAGGCGAAGGACCGCGCGACCACCCGGTCGTCACGGACGGCAGCACCGCGAGCCTAGAGGAACTGACCGGCCTCGGACCCGGCGCGGGACGAGCTTTCGTGAAAGCGGTGAAGCGGGTGCTGATTCCGCTGCAGACCGAAGCGGAGCTGATGGCGGCCGAGGCGAAGCTGGCGCTCCCCCGCGAGGATGAAATCTTGGAGATGGCGGAGACGCTTCGCGCCAGGTATGCGATTGAGGAGTAGGCGGGTTGACGCCAAACCGTTGATGTTCTTCGGCAAGCGAAGATGAACGCGATCGATGTTCCGCCTATTTTGGAATAGGCGTGCAGCGGCGGGGCGCCGATTGCGGAAGAGCGACCGGCTTGGTCGCCTTGACGCCGATGTACAGTGACGAAGAAATTAGGCGGGTGGAGGAGAGACCGGCTTTGTTCCTCTGCAAATGGGCATACAAGACAGGAAACTCAGAGCATCGGAAGATCAATGACAAACTCAACGACAAACTCAACGACAAACTCAACGACAAACTCAACGACAAACTCAACGACAAACTCAACGACAAACTCAACGGCTACCCCTGTCCCTTTGCGGCCGGCGTGCGATTGCGGAGAAGCCGTGTTCTAGGCGAGCGGCGGTTTCTATCCGTTGAGTGATAGCGTTCGGCGGCGGAAGATGCTGAGTGCAGGAAGTGTGATCGACTCCTCCCTCATTTCTAACGGACATAGGTGCCTCTATTTGAGCTCATTCGTTCCTTTTTGCTGCGTATCAGACATGAGAGACCTTATTGGGGGTTATTTTAATGGATACAGGTCAAATTCGATCAAATAAGCGCACCTGTGTCCGTTAAAAGTAAAAACGCATCCGTTGGGAGGAAATAAGGACGCTTGTGTCCGTTAGCCCGGCAGTGGCAAAGCTGCGGACGGCGCAGAAGGTGAAGAAGCTAAGAGGCACAGAAGGTGAAGATGCGCGAAAGCGAATCGCTGCAATAATCGAAGCGCCGCATTCGGCGAATCGCTGCAAAAGACGAAGCTCCGCATTCGGCGAATCGCTGCAAAAGACGAAGTGCCGCATTCGGCGAATCGCTGCAATAGACGAAGCGCCGCACTCGGCTAAGCCGTCAACACCGCTCTGCGCATTCGATGAACGCGGACTGCGTCTCGCGCCGCTGCCGCTCGAGCCCCTCCAGCGGCCATGGGCCGCCGCCGCCCGCGATGTCGCCGGCGATGAGCTTCAGCATCCATAGCGAAAAGAGCGCGGAAAATAAATAATAACGCCTTTTGAATCCGGCTTCGAGCGTGCCGCCGTCCGGATGCCTCTCGACTTCCCGGACATAATGGTCGAGCAGCCTGTCTCTCGCATCCGGCGATACCGACTTCGGGAAGAGCGGGTGGGACAGATCGACGGCATGATAAATGTCCCAGTACCGGCAGTTCAGGTGAACATGCTCCCAGTCGAGCACCTTGATCTGACCGTTCAACATCACGTAATTTCCGACATGCAAATCCCCGTGCGACAAGACCGATGGAAAATGAAAACGTTCCTGCCGCAAGGCGATGCGGAATCGCTCCGGCACCGGGCCCGGATTATCGCCGCGGATACGTTCCGGCAGCCTATCCAATGTAGCGTCACATAACTGCACCGGCCCCCGGCCCGGAGGAGCGGCCACTAACGACTCCAGCATCCGCGGGTCTTCGAGCAGCGGCAGCATTTCGCTGCGGACCGCATCCGCGTTCGGCTTCGGCCCCCGCAGCGGGGCGCTGCGGTACGGCCGGGCGGGAATCGCGTGCCACGCCGCGACATGCGACAGCAGCGCCCGCGCGGTCTCTTCGTCGAATTCGTGCCGCAGCGGACCCAAGTCCTCGAACAGCGCCCAGCCCTCCTCGGAACCGCCGCCTTGCGAAGCGGCGAGCATCTTTGGATAGACGGGCGGGAAAGCCGGAAGGACGTTGTTGTAAATCCACGCTTCGCCGGCCCGGTTCTCGTCGCTTCCGATCGGCTTGAAGATAACGGATTCGGCGGGCGTGACGTTGATCCGTTCAACGAGCTTGCCGCCCATCCCCTTGTATATCGTCTCCCTCCGCCAAATCCTTTTATCGTCGATCCGTCCGTCCGGCGTGACGATGTGCCGCATGCTTGCCGCTCCCCCTTATGATTCGATTGATGACCTCCGAGAAGACGAGACCGATCGCGATCGCCCCGGATATCATGAACGCCTTGACGGCGAACTGCACGGCTAGGCCGTAGTTGTCGACCACGACGTTCCGCATGGCGTCGTAGGCGAGTCCCCCGGGTACGAGCGGGATGATGCCGGCGACGCTGAATACGATAATCGGCGTTTTGTATTGTTTGGCGAACAGTTGGCTGATGACGGTGACCGTAACGGCCGCGATCAAGGTAGCCGCAATAGCCCCTGCGGATAGCCTCATCCCAATCGTATAGACGAGCCAGCCGGCCATGCCGACCGCCCCGCAATGCGGCAGCGTCCGCTTCGGGACGTTGAAGATAAGCCCGAAAGCGGCGGACGCGATAAAGCTGGTCAACATTTGTTCCAAAATCCACACGGCGCTCACTCCCGGGTACGAATTAATAAAACGACAGCACGGCGGCGATGCCCGAGCCGATCGCGAAAGCCGTCAGGAACGCCTCGGCTCCCTTCGACAGTCCGGATACGAGATGGCCCGCCATCAAGTCTCTGACCGCGGCCGTAATATGCAGGCCGGGAACGAGGGGCATGACGGCGCCAATAATGATTTTGTCGAGGTCGAAGCCGAACCCGGCGCCGACGAACAGGACGGACATCGTCCCGATTAGCAGCGCGGTAAGGAATTCGGCGAAAAACTTGATCGGAACGACCCGGTGCAGCGTCACGAGAAACCAATACGCGGCGCCGCCCGCGGCGACGACGGGCAGGAAGTTCGGCCAGCCGCCGCCGAACATGAGCAGGAAGCAGCCGCTTGCGGCCGCGGCGGCGAGCACTTGCAGCCAGACCGGGTAGGCGGAAGCGGCTTCGTCGACCTCCTTGAGCAGCCGGTGCGCTTCGTCCGCTTCGAGCTCCCCGCCGCTGATTTTCCTCGAAATATCGTTAACCAGCGTCACCTTATGTAAATTCGTCGACCGTTCGGAGATCCGGATCAGCCTCGTCATTTGGGCCGCGCCGTCGATGGCGAAGATGATGCCCGTCGGCGTCACGAAGCTGTGCGAGCTCTCGATGCCGTAGGCTGTCGCGATGCGGACCATCGTGTCCTCGACGCGGTACGTTTCTCCGCCGTTTTGCAGCATGATTTTGCCGGCCAGCAGGCAGATTTGCGTAATGTCCTGGCTGGAGGGGGACAGGAGGCCGTTCATGGCTTGCTGCTCTCGAATTCTTCGCGAATACGGGCCAGCAGGGCCGGGTCGGCGTACACGTCATAGGCCGTCGCCGCGAGCATCTTGGCGCCGAACAGCATGCCGTCCAGGGCGTAATCCGTCATCGCCGCGTCCCGGAAACCTTCGGTATGCAAGAGCAGCTTCTCCTGCACGACCTGGACGTACGGATGAATCGCCGGGCAGCGGACGGATACGTTGCCGAGATCGAGCGAGCCGTGATCCTTCCCGGTTTCGATCCTCTCGGGCGCGATGCCCGCCTGGATCAGATTGGCGTTGAATTGCCCGGACAGCGTTTCGTTCGTCATCAGCTCGTCATAGGAATATTCGTACCGGCTGACCGTCAGCGTGCAGCCGGTCTGCAGGGCGGCTCCTTCCGCGCAGCGCAGCACCTTCGCGGTCAGCTCGTCCGTGTACGTCCTCGTCGCAGAACGGACATAGAACTTGGCCGACGCGTAATCGGGGATGATGTTCGGCGCCTGGCCGCCGTTGTCGATAATGCCGTGAATGCGGGCGTCGCTTCTCGTCTGCTGGCGCAGCGCGTTGATGCCGTTGAACAGCGAAATGACGGCGTCGAGCGCGTTCACGCCTTCGTGCGGGGAGGCGGCCGCGTGCGAAGCGGCGCCGGCATATTCGAAACGGAGCGCGTCGAGCGCGAGCGACTCGCCGGACCGTTCGAAGGCGTAGTACGGATGGGCCATGAGCGCAAAGTCGCAATCGTCGAACAAGCCGGCCTCGGCCATCGGCACCTTGGCGCCGCGGGTCTCCTCCGCGGGCGTGCCGTAGACGCGGATTTTGCCGCCGATGCCGCCGGCGTCGAGAGCCGCTTTCAAGCCGACCGCGGCGGCGATGCCCATGGAGGCGATCAGGTGGTGGCCGCAAGCATGCCCGAGCTCCGGCAGCGCGTCGTATTCGCATAGGAAGGCCGCCGTCGGGCCCGGCTTGCCGGTATCGTAGACGGCGAGGAAGGAGGTCGGGATGCCGAGCACCCCGCGCTCCACCTCGAAGCCGAACTGCGCCAGCTTGCCGCATAGGAGATCGGAAGCGAAAAATTCTTCGTGGCCGAGCTCTGGACGGCTGCCGATCGAGCGGGAGACGTCGCGGAACGTATCCGCGTGATTGTCGATTTCCGCAAATAGCTGTCGTTTATGAGGCATGGTCGGGTAACCTCCTATAATGGTCTGCGAAGCGGCTGGCGCTCCGGAAGGACGTATATACCTGCAGCGAAGGCTGAAACCGATTTAATTTCAATTTTTGCAACTAAGCGACCTAAATTGATCGGATCGGGACGAATAGTTGCAGTTTCTGAAGTTATATCAACGATTTTAGGCGGTTGGACTCATGGCAGGAGCGAGTTATATCAAAATTTGAAATTGCAGCTCCCTTGATCGGTGCTATGCCGGCGTTAATTTCAAAAAGTGAAATTAATCGTGGCTTCCAGTGAAATTAATCGTGCCTTCCAGTGAAATCAATCGTGTCGTCCTTGGAAACGCTGAGCCCGCCGGACGATGCGGTACCTCGCAGGAATGTCGTCCTCCGGTGCATGGAGTCCGCAGGATGGTGCGTCCCGCGTACGGCTGTCCGTCCGAGCGGCGCTCAACGGATGCCGTGGATCTTCTTGAACTGCTCCGGGCTCAGCCCCTCGATCCGGCGGAAGACGGAGCTGAAGTAACTGGGCGAATCGAAGCCGACGCGTCTCGCGATCTCGTGCATCTTGATCTCGCCCTCGCGGAACATCAGCTCCTTGCTGCGGTTGACGCGCTCCCGGTTCACGTATTCCATGGGCCGCATTTTCATCGCTTTCTTGAAGAGCAAGCACAAGTATTGCGGCGTCACGTCGATGCAAGCCGCCAAGTCCTTAATGGCGATCGGCTGATCGTAGTGCGATTCGATATAGTCGAATACCGGATGCAGCTTCAGCACGTTTTGCTCGACCGAATGGGAGCTGACCATAATAACCTTCATCAAATCAAGCAAAAACATGTAGACGAGCTTGGAGCATTCGATGCCGAGAAAGGCGCGGCCGGACTGCGTCATCGCGTAAATGTTTTTCATGTGGGTGACGATCATGTCGTGGTCGGCCGTGGAATAGACGCCCGATTTCGTGATGCCCGCCTGCTTGAACAGCGTATCGGACAGCTCTCCCTTGAAGCTGAGCCAATGAATCTCCCAAGGCTCCTGCGTGGCAAAATAACGATGCGGCTCGTTCGGGAACAGGCAGAACCCTTGACCGGCGCGGACGGTCATTTTCTGATCGCCGACGTGAAGCTCGCCTGCCCCGGACATAACTTGCAGCCATTGAAAATGCGGATACCCGCCGGGCCGGTCGATCGTCTCCTGGTTGTGCCAATGCCCGATACTCGTCAAATAGACCGGGAGTTCGGTGTCCGATTCCGTCAAGATCGGAAAAACCATCGTGTCGATAGTCGTTACCTCCTGTTTCATATCTTTAAAGCCATGCGAAAATACTATCATTTTATTGGATTAAACGGCGAGTTATAATATGAATATCATTATAGTATATCCAATAATGGCAACAATCAAGACGAACCTGGAGGGAATGGACATGAGCAACAAATTTCCGCCGATCAGCGGCAAAATTCCGCAAATGCTGCATGGCGCAGACTATAATCCGGACCAGTGGCAAAAATACCCCGAGGTGCTCGAGGAAGACATCCGGCTCATGAAACTGGCGCATTGCAACGTCATGTCCGTCGGCATCTTCGCCTGGGCGGCGCTTGAGCCCGAGGAAGGCGTATTCACGTTCGACTGGCTCGATTCGCTGCTCGACAAGTTCGCGGCAAGCGGCATTTATGCCCTGCTCGCGACGCCGAGCGGCGCGCGGCCGGCCTGGATGTCCCAGAAGTATCCCGAGGTGCTGCGCGTCGCTCAGAACGGCATCCGCAACCTTCACGGCGCGCGCCACAACCATTGTTTCAGCTCCCCGGTCTACCGCGAGAAAGTGAAAATCATGAATACGAAGCTCGCCGAGCGCTACGCGCATCACCCGGCGGTCATCGGCTGGCATATTTCCAACGAATACAGCGGCGAATGCCATTGCAACTACTGCGAGGAAGCGTTCAGGGGCTGGCTCCAAAACAAGTACGGCACGCTCGTAGCGCTTAACGACGCATGGTGGACGACGTTCTGGAGCCATACGTACACCGACTGGAGTCAGGTCGAATCGCCGACGGCGCGCGGCGAGAAAGCGGTGCACGGTCAGAACGTCGACTGGAGACGGTTCGTGACCGACCAGACGGTCGACTTCTGCCGCAACGAAATCGAGCCGCTTCGCGCGGCGAACGGCGAGCTTCCGGTTACGACGAACTTCATGCTCGATTTCGAGCCGCTTAACTATTGGAAGTTCGCCGACCTGCTTGACGTGATCTCTTGGGACGCTTATCCGACGTGGCATGACAAAGGCGGCGACGAGAGCGAGCTGGCAGCCTGGATCGGCTTCAACCACGACGTGTTCCGCTCGCTGAAGGGCGGCAAGCCGTTCATGCTGATGGAGAGCACGCCGAGCATGACGAACTGGCAGCCGGTGAGCAAGCTTAAGCGTCCGGGCATGCACATGCTGTCCTCGCTGCAGGCGGTCGCGCACGGCTCCGACACGGTTCAATATTTCCAGTGGCGTAAGAGCAGAGGCTCCAGCGAGAAGCTGCACGGCGCCGTCGTCGACCATGTCGGCCACGAGAACACGCGCGTCTTCCGCGACGTCGCCGAGCTGGGCGCAGCGCTCGGGAAGCTGTCGGAGGTCGTCGGCACTTCCGTCAAGCCGGAAGTCGCCCTCATCTATGATTGGGAGAACCGCTGGGCGGTCAAGGATTCGCAAGGCCCGCGCAACGGCGGCCTTCATTACGAGGAAACGGCGAAGCGCCATTACCGTCCCTTCTGGGATTTGGGCGTGCCCGTCGACGTCATCGACTCGGAATGCGCCTTCGATTCGTACAAGCTGATCGTCGCGCCGATGCTGTACATGGTTCGACCGGGCGTCGGGGAGCGGATCGAGCGGTTCGTCGAGAACGGCGGCACGTTCGTCGCCACGTACTGGAGCGGAATCGTGGACGAGAACGACCTGTGCTTCCTGAACGGCTTCCCGGGACCGATGCGCAAGACGCTGGGCATTTGGTCGGAGGAAATCGACTCGCTGCATGACCATGATTCGAACCGCGTCGTCATGAACGACGGCAATGCGCTTGGCTTAAGCGGCGAATATTCGGCGCGGGAGCTTTGCGACCTGATCCACCTCGAAGGCGCCGAGGCGCTGGCCGTCTACGGAGAGGATTTTTATGCCGGACGTCCCGCGCTGACGATTAATAAGCTCGGCAAAGGGAAGGCCTACTATATCGCGTCGCGCAACGAAGCGGCGTTCACGAACGCGCTGCTTGCCCGGATCGTGGAGCAGGAAGGCATCAAGCGCGTTCTCGACTCGGAGCTGCCGCCAGGCGTTACGGCCCAGCTGCGGACGGACGGCGACAGCGACTATGTATTCGTGTCGAATTTTGGCGCGGAAGCCGCTTCGCTCAAGCTGGACGGCCGCCGCTACAGCGACCTGCTGTCGGGAGTAGATCTGGAAGGCACATTGGCGCTGGACGCGTACAGCTGCCGGATTTTGAAACGCGAAACCAAATAAAGAGCATTTAAGCAGTTTAGCTGCGTGCAACGTACTTTCGTGCGTTGCGCGCAGCTTTTTTTATCGAGTTAACATTGCGATAACATTTCTGCTTATTGGTTTTAATGCTTCAGACCTATAGTTGGGAAATAGAGAGCATGAAAGGTAGGGTGATGGCATGCGGGAAGCGGTATTGGAGAAGACTAAGGAAGCAGATTTGCCTGCGGAAGCAGATTTTCGGGAAAAAGGACAAGCTCCTGACCTTGTTCGTTCGAGCGTCCGGTTGACGGATTTCCTGCGGCAGGCGCCGACGGTCGCATCCGGGCAAAGCTGCAGGGAAGTCATAGCGGTATTCAAACGGGAGGCCGACAGCGAATGCGTCGTCGTAACCGGCGAGCATGGGTCTCCGGTCGGATTGATGATGCGGAACCGGTTCTTCCTCAAGCTGGGCCACCGGTTCAGCGCCGACTTGTTCTACGACAAGCCGATCGCGAAGCTGATGGACGATCATCCGTTGACGGTCGAAACGGACGGCGATCCCAGATTGCTCATCGACAGCGCGTTGAGCCGTGAGGACGGCGTCCTGTACGACTGCGTCATTGCGACTAGCCAAGGCAAGCTCTCCGGCATATTGACGGTTTCCGATCTGCTTAAGCTGTCTAGAAGTCTTCAGCAGGAGGCGCTGGACATGCAGATGAGAACGATTCGGTCGGCGGAGCGGCAAATGAACGAAATCGCGGGGGCGGTCAGCGGCGTGCGGGAATCGACGGCGCAAGGCGAGACGCTCTCCGCCCAGATGGTCGACTTGACGCTGACGGGCAAAAACGAACTGGACAAAGTGACGAAGGCGTTCGAGGCGATTGCCGGTCATTCCCGCGTGCAGGAGGAGCGGATGAACGAGCTGCAGGCGGAAGCGGGCTCGATAAGCAAAGTATCCATCCTGATCAAGGAATTGGCGGAGCAAAGCAATCTGCTGGCGCTTAACGCTTCGATCGAGGCGGCCCGCGCCGGCGAGCACGGCCGCGGCTTCGCGGTCGTTGCCGGCGAGGTCATGAAGCTGGCAAGCCAGACGAAGCAGTCGGCGAACGAAATAACGAAGCTGACGCGTACGATCGTTGACGCTATCGCGCATACGACAGAGCTGGCGCAAGCCGGGCGCTCCGAGACGGCGGCAAGCGAGGCGCACGTGCATGAAGCGGTGCAAGCCTTCAACCGGCTGTTCCGGGCGGCGGCGGACAACCGCGGCAGCGCGAGGCAGATCGGCTTGCTTGCTGACAAGGCGCAGCAGCAGTCGATTCATGTCGCGGCGGAAATGAACAAATTGCAGCAATTTTATATTTAACACGGAGTTTACAAAACCGGAATACCGGATTTACAAACGGCTAGTAGTATTAGAGACGCAGGGGCTGGCCCCGATAGATTACAATTGAGGAGTGGTAGAGTTGTTAAAGAAAAAAAGCTTTAAGGGGATCTTGATGTCGACTATGGTAGCTGCTTTGGTATTCGCGGCGGCATGCGGCAACAACGGTGGCGGCAACGAAACGGGCGGAGCATCCAACGCGCCTACCAACGCGGCAACGAACGAAGCTTCGAACGCTCCAACGGAAGAAGCGGCCAAACTGTCGGGCGAAATTAAAGTAGACGGCTCCAGCACCGTGTTCCCGCTGACGGAAGCGGCTGCCGAAGAGTTTAACAAATTGCATCCGGACGTTCGCGTTCCTGTCGGCGTATCCGGCACGGGCGGCGGTTTCAAGCAGTTCTGCGCCGGCGAGATCGCAATCGCGGACGCTTCCCGTCCGATCAAAGAAGAAGAAGCGGCGGCTTGCAAAGAAGCAGGCATCGAGTATACAGAGCTTTCGGTAGCATTTGACGGATTGTCCGTCGTCGTAAGCAAAGAAAATGACTTCATCGACCACCTGACGGTTGAAGAGCTGAACAAAATTTTCGTAACGGGCAGCACGGTTGCCACTTGGAAAGACGTTCGCGACTCGTTCCCTGCTGAACCGATCGTCATGTTCTCGCCAGGCGCAGATTCCGGCACTTACGACTACTTCAACGAAGCAATCCTTGATAAAGCAGGCATCCGCAACGACAAAGCGATCAGCTTCTCCGAGGACGACAACGCGCTCGTTCAAGGCGTATCCGGCAGCAAATACGGCATCGGCTACTTCGGCTTCGCGTATTTCGAAGAAAACCAAGATAAGCTGAAGCTCGTTCCGATCGACGGCGGTACAGGTCCGATCGCGCCTTCGAACGAAACGATCAAAGACGGCACTTACGCTCCGCTGTCCCGTCCGCTCTACATCTATTTGAACAACAAAGAGCTGGAGCGTCCGGAAGTGAAGGAATTCGCGAACTTCTACATCGAAAACATCGGATCGTTGGCTGGCGAAGTCGGCTATGTCGCGCTTCCAGACGAGAAATACGCCGAAGAAGCCGCAAAAATTCAATAATCGAACTTAAATATCGCAACAAACGGCGCAAGGAAAAATGTGGTGTCTCGTGGGACATCACATTTTTCTCGACGCAAATGTAAACGAATTGTAAAGGCAAGAGGGAGGACGCCGCCATGCCAAGGCAAGAAGCGCTAACGGTTCGTCAATCGCAAACCGAAAGCAAGCAGGAATTATACAACTTCAAAAACAAGCGCGTAAGCGTCATGAATAAGCTGATGCCGGTTCTGCTGTTCCTATGCGCATCCGTATCGGTTCTTACGACAATCGGGATCGTCATTACGCTCATTACGGAAACTTACCAGTTTTTTCAGAAAATACCGATTTTCGATTTCTTGTTCGGAACCAAATGGTCTCCGCTCATTCCGCCGAAGAGCTTCGGCGTTCTCCCGTTATTGTCAGGTACGCTGATGATCACCTTTATCGCCTGTCTGGTCGCGATTCCGATCGGTCTGGCGAGCGCCATCTACTTGTCGGAGTATGCGCCCAAGAAGGTCCGCAAAGTGATCAAGCCGATTTTGGAAGTGCTCGCGGGCGTTCCGACGATCGTGTATGGTTATTTCGCCCTAAGTCTTATTACCCCTTTGATACAGAAGGTGTTCGACAGCGCCGGCGTATTCAACGCGCTGAGCGCCGGCATCGTCGTCGGCATCATGATCATTCCGATGGTATGCTCGCTTAGCGAAGACGCGATGTCCGCCGTACCGCGGAGCTTGCGCGACGGCGCTTATGCGCTTGGCGCGACCAGGCTCGAGGTGGCGCTGCGAATCGTCGTGCCGGCCGCCTTCTCGGGCATCGTCGCTTCGGCCGTGCTCGCCTTCTCCCGCGCGATCGGGGAGACGATGATCGTTACGGTAGCGGCGGGCTCGACGCCGAATATGACCGTGAACCCGCTGGACAGCATTCAGACGATGACCGCCTATATCGTACAGGTCAGCTTGGGCGACACGCCTCACGGCACGGTTGAGTACGGATCGATCTTCGCCGTTGGCATGACGTTGTTCGTCATTACATTCCTACTCAATATTCTTGCCCAATTCATCGCGAGAAAATTTAGGGAGGAGTACTAAGATGAACAACATATTCCAAGACGCGAACCGGCAGCAGATCGCCGGCCGGCGCCGCATGGACTGGGTGCTGCATATCCTGTTCGTCGTCGCGACCTCCATCGGCGTCGTCGCGCTGTGCGCGCTCATCATCGATATTCTCGTCGACGGGCTCGCCCGGCTGCAGCCGGACCTGTTCACCAACTTCCCGTCGCGCAAGGCCGACGGCTCGGGGATGAAATCGGCCCTCATCGGTACGATTTACATGCTGCTCATCATGGCGCCGATTTCCTTCATCTTCGGCGTAGGGGCGGCGATCTATCTGGAAGAATACGCGAAGAAAGGCCGCCTCACGCGGCTGATCCAGCTGAACATCAGCACGCTCGCGGGCGTTCCTTCGATCGTGTACGGTATTTTGGGCCTCGCCCTGTTCGTCCGGCTGTTGGCGCTCGACCGTAGCCTAATCGCGGGCGCCTTGACGATGACCTTGCTCGTGCTTCCGATTATTATCGTAGCGGCGCAGGAAGCGATCCGCGCGGTGCCGAAATCGCGCCGCGACGCCTCGTTCGCCCTTGGCGCCACCAAGTGGCAGACCGTGTCGCGTTCGGTCATGCCGTCCGCGCTGCCGGGCGTATTGACCGGCGTCATTCTGGCGATGTCGCGGGCGATCGGGGAGACGGCGCCGCTCGTCATGATCGGCGCGCTGACGTACGTCGCGTTCCTGCCCAAGGGCATTACGGATTCGTTCACCGTTATTCCGATTCAAGTGTACAACTGGCTTTCCAAGCCTCAGCTTGAGTTCAAGGAGCTTGCGGCCAGCGGTATTATCGTTTTACTCGTCCTGCTCCTGCTGATGAATTTCTCGGCCATTCTGCTTCGCAACAAGTACCAGAAGAACATCTAGGAGGATAAACGATATGGAAGCACTAATCAATATTAATAAATTGAATTTGTTCTACGGCGCTTTCCACGCTTTGAAGGACGTAACGCTGACGATTCCGGAGAAGGCGATCACCGCGTTCATCGGCCCGTCGGGCTGCGGCAAGTCGACGCTGCTGCGCACGCTGAACCGGATGAACGACATGATTCCCGGCACGCGCATCGAAGGCGGCCTTTCCATCGGCGGCACGGAGATTTATTCCAACGAAGTCGACGTCGAGACGCTCCGCAAAAAAGTCGGCATGGTGTTCCAGCAGCCGAACCCGTTCCCGAAATCGATCTACGACAATATTGCCTACGGACCTCGTCTTCACGGCATTACAAGCAAGAAGGAGCTTGACGAGATCGTCGAGACCAGCTTGAAGTCCGCCGTATTGTGGGACGAGGTGAAGGATCACCTGAAGCGCTCCGCCTTCGGCCTGTCCGGCGGCCAGCAGCAGCGTCTGTGCATTGCCCGCGCCCTTGCGGTCAATCCGAACATCCTGCTGATGGACGAGGCGACCTCGGCGCTCGATCCGATCTCGACGCTGAAGATCGAGGAGCTGGTGCAGGAGCTGAAGGACAGGTATACGATCGTGATGGTCACGCATAACATGCATCAAGCGGCTCGCGTATCGAATCAGACGGTGTTTTTCTTAAACGGCGAGGTCATCGAGTACTCGGATACGGAGAAGCTGTTCTCGAACCCGGCGGATCAACGCACCGAGGACTACATTAGCGGACGCTTCGGCTAAGCCGGGCGCACCGGGAAGCCGGCGACGTTTCAACCTGCTTGCCAGACGTACTTATAGGAGGAATGCCGCAGTGATGACAAAACGCAAAGAGTTCGATCAGGGACTGGAAAAGCTTCATCAGCTCATTATCGATATGGGCAACTTCGTGGAGAACGCGCTCGCGGAATCGATCGAATCGCTGAAGGCGTCCGACATGGCGCGAGCGAACACGGTCATTAAGAACGACGTGACTCTGAACCAGATGGAAGAAAAAATAACCGAGCTCGGCTCCAGGCTGATCGTGACGCAGCAGCCGGTGGCGAAGGATCTGCGCCGGATTTTGTCCGCGTTCAAAATCGCCAGCGACCTGGAGCGGATGGGCGACTTGGCTGTCGACGTGGCGAAGGTCGTCATTCGCATTGACGGGCAGGAGCTGATTAAGCCGTTGATCGATCTGCCGAGAATGGCCGAAATCGTGCAGACGATGACCTACGAATCGATTCAGTCGTTCATTCAGGAGAACGTGGACCTCGCTTACAAAATGGCGAAGGACGACGATCAGGTCGACGCGCTGTACGGCCAAATTACGCGCGAGCTTTATTCGCTCATGATGGAAAATCCGCGCAATATTACGCAGTGTTCTCTGCTGAGCCTGGTCGGGCGCTATTTGGAGCGGTTCGGCGACCATGCGACGAATATCGGCGAGAGCGTCGTTTACCTCGTGACGGGCAGCCGGCCGGATTTAAACGTATAATTATCCATAATTTCTGGAAAGACCGTTGGGGCGGATAAGCTTTAACGGTTTTTTTAGTGATCGAGATTGGTTCTTAGGAACTATTATTTGTCGGATTTTACCGAAAATTTACCGTTTCCTAGATCTTACTTCACATTTGCCTGCTATAGTGAGCTTAATTATGAAGTTGACGATAGTTGATTGAGGGGATCCGCATGGATGAGGTTGGGGTTGGATTATTCAATCGGGACATGATCCGAAGCATTAAGGACCGCTGGCACAACGGCGGGATCGGCGTCATCTACGTAAGCTTCGGGTCCGGCAACACATCCGCCGAACCGGCCTTGCAGCATTGGGAGAGCGGGGAGAGGGGATTGTTCTGGCGGCAGCGGCTGGAGACGGACTGCTTTTATTTGTTCGGCTGGCTGCAGAAGGGCGAGCCCGTCGCCAGGCTGACCGCGCTGGCCGAAGAACGCTTGCGGCGGATGCTGCGGCTATCGTCGCAGGAAGCGGAGACCGCGTCCGGCGAAGACGTCCTCGCGCATGCGAGGATAGGCATGGCCGTCGCTTACCCGCCGATAACGGGACGATCCACGGAGACGGTCATCTACCGGATGCTGCTCGAGGCGATGGAGCAGAGCGGCGAGATGCCGGGTCATGGCACGATGCATTCGGATCTGCCGAAGGATCAGGAAGCGCAGGCGATGACCGCTAACGGCCGGAACGGGACTTATCCGGCGATGCCTTGGGGGAA
The DNA here is from genome assembly GCF_014705655.1 of Paenibacillus arenilitoris. Classification (GTDB taxonomy): domain Bacteria; phylum Bacillota; class Bacilli; order Paenibacillales; family Paenibacillaceae; genus Pristimantibacillus; species Pristimantibacillus arenilitoris. The sequence continues at coordinate 73,639 of NZ_JACXIY010000032.1, forward strand.
GTCGGTCCGAATCGGCGAACTGGCCGTGCCCTTTCCAATCTTTCCGGCCAGGGCAAAGGTGTCCGAGGTGGCGCAGCTGTTCGATGCGAACGCAAAGGCGCAAGGAGCCGTCATCGTCGATCAAGGCAGGCCGATCGGGATACTGATGAAGGAGAAGCTGCACCAAATGCTGGCCGGCCAATTCGGCCTTCCGCTCTACTGGAACAAGCCCGTGGTGCGGATCATGAACGATCAGCCTCTCATCGTCGACGAGCAGCTGCCGGTCGAACAAGTATCGCAGCTTGCGATGGCAAGGGAATTTTCCCAATTGTACGACGTGGTCCTCATTACGAAGGAAGGCAGGATGGCGGGTGCCGCCTCGATCCGGTCGATTCTCGAATGCATGACCGCGATGCGGACGGAGGCGGCAAGGGGCGCGAACCCGCTGACGGGTCTGCCGGGCAACGAAGGCATCAGGCTGGAGCTGCGCCGAAAAATCGCGGAGGGGCGGCCGTTTGCCGTTATATACGCGGACTTGGACTACTTCAAATGGTATAACGACTTCTTCGGATTCGCGCTCGGCGACGATCTGATCCGGTATTTGGCCGCGGTGCTTCGAGCGGAGCTTGAGCGGCATGGCAGTGAAGCCGATTTTGTCGGCCACATCGGAGGCGACGACTTCATCGCGGTCACCGGAACGGAACGCGCGGAGACGCTTTGCCGGGCGCTCATCGAACGTTTCGACGGCGGCATCAAAGCGTTCTACGGCGGCGTGGAAGTCAAGACGGTAGAGGATCGGCACGGCAACCGGATCGAGCAGGAGGGCGTCACGCTGTCGCTGTCGCTGATGCTGTGGGACGGAGAAGTGCCGCTCACGCCCGAGTACATATCGAAACGTTCGGCAGTGCTGAAGAAGCAGGCGAAAGCGGTGAAAGGCAGCGCCTATGTCATGGATCATATAACAGGAACGCAACTTGGAGAGGGACGACAGTGAAATTGAGACAACTTCGGGCGATTGAGCAGCTAAGCGGCATGGAATACGGTAACGCGGGCCATCTGGGCATCATTTATTTGTCATGGCAGCGCGCGGCTTGCGACGGGAAGGACGACGATTCGCGCCTGATGGAGCAGTGGAGGAGGTTCGCCGAAGGCGAAGCGGAAGCCGCCTTCAAGGATTTCCTGCTGTTCGAGGGCATGCACTGGATGAACGACGATCTGTTCCTGTGCATGCGCCTGCCCGGCGGAAGAAGGGAGCTGCTGGAGAACTGGCTGCTTGAGCTGGCGCACGAGCATACGGCGAGCTGGGAACGGCGCTTCCTGGATGAGCTCCCGGCCGGGGATAAGACGCTATGGAAGCGCAAGCTGCACGCGGGCTTCTCCGTCGTGGCGGCCGAACCTGGGCAAGCCGAGCAATTGATCGGCTACGAAGCGATGAAACAGGCGATTCTGCACGGCCGGTCCGCGGGCGCGATGGAGCGCAGCCTGAGGAGGCGGGAAATCGATCGTCTGCTCGAGCGGCGGCAGATCCATCCCGTCTATCAGCCGATCGTGTCGCTTTGGGACGGCGCCGTATTCGGCTACGAGGCGCTGGCGCGGACGGACAGCCGGCAGTGGTTCCCGGGACCGATGGAGCTGTTCCTGTTCGCCGAGCAGGAAGGGCTTACCTATGCACTCGACCGGCTCGCCAGGGAGAAGGCGATCGACGGCTGCATCCCGCTGAACCGGAATCAGAAGCTGTTCATCAACGTCATGGCCCAGATTATGGAGGACCCGGGCTTCTCGCCGGGCCAAACGCTCAGCCTGCTTGAGCAGCATCGCCTGTCGCCGCATCACGTCGTCTTCGAAATTACGGAGCGCAGCTCGATCGACGATTTCGGCACGGTGAAGAAGGCACTGGAGCATTACCGGAGCCAGGGCTACCAGATCGCGATCGACGACGTAGGCGCGGGCTACTCCTCGCTGCAATCGATCGTCGAGCTTCGGCCGGACTATCTCAAGGTCGACCGCTCGATCATCCAGAACATCCACCAAGACGAGATGAAGGAGCATATTCTCGGCACGCTTATTCAGCTCGCCTTCAAAATGGGCATATCGATCATCGCCGAAGGCATCGAGCGCGAGGAGGAGCTGGAGAAGGTACGCTCGATGGGCGTTCATTACGCGCAGGGGTATTTGCTCGGGAGGCCGGCCCCTTTTGCCTGAGTGCGGGCGGTTCACGATTGGCACAAAAGGGCTTTTCTCGGGCGCCGATGCTTGGGGAAAGCCCATTTTGTGGTATAATAACGGGAATGTACGGTACCTAAAGCGAGGTGTTGAGACCATATGGAAAAATGGATGTTAATTGACGGGAACAGCATTATTTACCGCGCGTTCTTCGCGCTGCCGCCTCTGACGAATTCCGCCGGCAAGCATACGAACGCGGTGTTCGGCTTCACGACGATGCTGCTGAAGCTGCTGGAGCAGGAGAAGCCGACCCATGTGCTCGTCGCGTTCGACGCCGGCAAAATCACGTTCCGCCATGAAGGCTATACCGAGTACAAGGGCGGAAGGCAGAAGACGCCGCCAGAGCTGTCCGAGCAATTCCCGGTGCTCAAGGAGCTGCTCGGCGCGTTCGGCATTTCCCAGTTCGAGCTGTCCGGCTACGAGGCGGACGACATCATCGGCACGTTGACGCGAAGGGCGGACGAGCAGGGCGTTCCCGCCGTCGTCGTGACCGGCGACAAGGATATGCTGCAGCTTGCTTCGGACAATATTACGATCGCGGTTACGCGCAAGGGCGTCAGCGAGGTCGATCTTTATTCGCCGGATGCGATCAAGGAGAAGTACGGTCTTGAGCCGCTGCAGATCATCGACCTCAAGGGGCTGATGGGCGACGCGTCCGACAACATACCGGGCGTGCCCGGCGTCGGCGAGAAGACGGCGCTGAAGCTGCTCCACGAGCACGGGACGGTCGAGAACGTCCTGGACAACCTGGACAAGCTGAAGGGCAAGCTGAAGGAAAATATCGAGACGCACAAGGACAGCGCCATGATGAGCAAGAAGCTGGCGACGATCTACCGCGAGGTGCCGATCGAGCAGGAGGCGGACGAGATCCGCTACGGCGGTTACGATTCCGGGAAGCTGGCGGAAGCGTTCCGCAAGCTGGAATTCAAATCGCTGATCGATCGGCTCGAGCTGGGCGCGGATGCGGGCGAGGCGGAGGACGCGGCGCAGGCGGCGGCTTCCGAATTGACGATCCGCGTTATCGAATCGGAGTCGGACGCGGCGGAGCTCGACCGGCTGCTGCGGTCGCTCGGCGAGTCGGAGGAGAACGGCTTGTTCATCGAATCGATCGGCGAGAATCCCCATCACGCGGAGCTCGTCGGCCTCGCGATCGCGACGGAGGAGGCGGTATACGTTCTTCCTTTCGCCGCGCTCGCAAAGCCGTTCGCCGCGAAGCTCCGCGACTGGCTGGGGCAGCCGGACAAGCCGAAATACGGCTTCGACCTGCATAAGAACGAGCTTGCCCTGTTATGGAGCGGCATCCGTCTCGAGGGGGCGGCGTTCGACGTCCAGCTGGCCGCTTACCTGCTCGATCCGACGGATACGAGCCAGACGCTCAGCAGCGTCAGCGACAAGCACGGTCTGCCGGTACTGCCGACCGACGAGGCGGTATACGGCAAAGGCGCGAAGTTCAAGCTGCCGGACGAGCAGACGCTGTACCGCCATCTGGCGCTGAAGGCCGAAGCGGTGCGCCGGCTCGTGCCGGTGCTTACGGAAGAGCTGAACCGCACGAACATGAGCAAGCTGTATTTCGAGATGGAGCAGCCGCTCGCGCGCATTTTGGCGGGGATGGAGCATCTCGGCATCAAGGTGGAGAAGGAAGAGCTGGAGAAGCTCGGGGTCGACCTGGAGCGTCAGCTGACGACGATTATAAGCGATATATACAAGCTTGCCGGTACCGAATTCAACATCGGCTCGCCGAAGCAGCTCGGGGAAATCTTGTTCGAGAAGCTCGGCTTGCCGGCGAAGAAGAAGACGAAGACGGGCTACTCGACCGATGCCGAGGTGCTCGAGGAGCTTGCCCCGTATCACGAGATCATCTCGCTTATTCTGCATTACCGCCAGCTTGCGAAGCTGCAGTCGACCTACGTGGAAGGGCTGCTGAAGGAGGTTCGCGGCGAGACGGGCAAGATTCATACTTACTATCGGCAGACGATCGCGGCGACGGGGCGGCTGAGCAGCCAATTCCCGAACCTGCAGAACATTCCGATCCGACTGGAGGAAGGCCGCAAAATCCGCAAGGCGTTCGTGCCTTCGAAACCGGGCTGGTCCATTCTGGCGGCCGACTATTCGCAGATCGAGCTTCGCGTCCTTGCGCATATTTCCGGGGACGAGAACTTGAAGGAAGCGTTCATTCACGATATGGACATCCATACGAAGACGGCGATGGACGTGTTCGGCGTGACGGCCGGGCAGGTGGACGCGAATATGCGCCGCCAGGCGAAGGCGGTCAACTTCGGCATCGTGTACGGCATCAGCGATTTCGGCCTGTCGCAGAACCTCGGCATTACGCGCGCGGAGGCCGGTAGATTCATCGAACAGTACCTGGACGTGTTCCAGGGCGTGCGGCGGTTTATGGACGACATCAAGAAGGACGCGAAGCGGGACGGGTACGTGACGACGCTGCTCGGGCGCAGACGGTACCTCGCCGACATTAACGCCTCCAACTTCAATCTGCGTTCCTTCGCGGAGAGGACGGCGATGAACACGCCGATTCAAGGTACGGCCGCGGATATCATCAAGCTGGCGATGGTTCAAATGGACGCAGCGCTCCGCGAACGCGGGCTGAAGAGCCGCATGCTGCTTCAGGTGCACGATGAGCTCGTGTTCGAGGTGCCGGAGGAGGAGCTGGAGCTCATGAAGAAGCTCGTTCCGGATACGATGGCCGGCGCTCTGAAGCTCGACGTACCGCTGAAGGCGGACGTCAGCTACGGTTCGAATTGGTACGAGGCGAAATAGCCCATCGGCCCGCGGTTTCAGGTATAATGGTTGTTGAGGTGAGGAGAAATGCCTGAATTGCCGGAGGTAGAGACGGTAAGAAGAACATTGAACGAATTAGTCGCGGGCAAGCGAATCCGCTCCGTTACGGTGAAGCTCCCGCGTATCATACAGCGCCCCGCCGAGCCGGAGCAGTTCGCGGATGCGCTGGCCGGACGCCGGATCGAGACGGTCGAGCGCCGCGGCAAGTTTTTGCGCATTAGGCTGGACGGACTCGTGCTCGTATCGCATTTGCGAATGGAAGGACGCTACGGCGTGTTCGCCTCGGACGAGCCGGTCGAGCTTCACACGCACGTCATCTTTCATTTCGACGACGGCACGGACCTGCGTTACAAGGATGTCCGGCAGTTCGGCACGATGCACTTGTTCGAGCCCGGCCGGGAGTTCGAGCTGCCCCCGCTGAACAAGCTCGGGATCGAGCCTCTCGAGGCGTCGTTCACGCTCGAAACGCTTATAGGCAAGCTTGCGAAACGGTCGACGAAGATAAAGCCGCTTCTGCTCAATCAGGAGCATATCGTAGGCCTCGGCAACATATACGTGGACGAAGCGCTGTTTCAGGCCCGCATCCACCCGGAGCGCACGCCGGACACGCTGAAGCCGGCCGAGTGGAAGCGGCTGTACGAATCGATCCGCGCCACGCTCGCGCGCGCCGTCGACGCCGGCGGCTCGTCGATCAAGTCGTACGTGAACGGCCAGGGCGAAATGGGCATGTTCCAGCATCAGCTGCTCGTGTACGGCAGGAAGGACGAGCCTTGTCCGAGCTGCGCGAAGCCGATCGAGAAATTTACCGTGGGCGGCAGAGGCACGCATATTTGCAGCAGATGCCAGCCCATCGCGAAGACGCGCAAGACCGCGGCCAAGTAGCGGTTCCCGCTTCGCATGCACCGTCAAAATCTCCCCGCATATGATAGTGGTGTTACGAACGATAGGCGAATGTCTACTCGCGGATAGGTCGCGAGATTGAACAGTCGCCGTGCGGGGAGGGGCTTTTCGATTGTTCGCGCATGTTGCATCGTTGCTAGTGCTTGCGTTTGCGGTTAGTTTGGACGGATTCGGCGTCGGCGTGACCTACGGTTTGCGTCGGATCCGCATCCCGTTGCTGTCCGTGCTGATCATCGCCTGCTGTTCGGGTCTCGTCATCTATGCGTCGATGCAGGTCGGCGGCTGGCTGACGGGCTTCCTGTCCGAATTCGCCGCGCGCCTGATCGGCGCCTGCGTGCTTATTCTGATCGGAGGCTGGGCGTTGTTCCAGCTGAAGCGCGGCAAGCAGAGCCCGGAAGAAGGCGAGGGAGAAGGCGTCCGCCAGGGAGGGACCGTAGCGCGGATTTCCGCGAAATCCGGCCACGGCGAGCTGGCCGGCGCGGCGCTTATTGTCATGGTCGAGCTGAAGCGGCTCGGTCTCGTCATTCAAATTTTGCGGACGCCGCAAGCGGCCGACGTCGACAAGTCGGGCACGATCTCGGCCTCCGAGGCGGTCATGCTCGGCGTGGCGCTGTCGCTCGACGCATTCGGCGCCGGGCTCGGAGCGGCGATGCTTGGACTGCCGGCTCTGCCTACCGCGCTTGCGATCGCGGCGGCGAGCGCCATGTTTCTGGTCGGAGGCATCCGGTTCGGCTTCCGCTTCTCCGCCTGGCGGGGAATGCAAACCTTGTCGCTGCTGCCAGGGATATTATTAATCGCGATGGGAATCATGAAGCTGTTATAAGGTTGAGGTGAAGAAGGATGAGAATCGGGTTAACAGGCGGAATAGCCAGCGGCAAAAGCACGGTCGCCCGCATGCTTGCGGAACGCGGCGCGCTGCTGGTCGATGCCGATCAAGTCGCCAGGGAGGTCGTCCTTCCCGGCGAGAAGGCGCTGGAGGCAATCGCCTCTGCGTTCGGACAAGCCGTCCTTGAAGCCGACGGCTCCCTGAACCGCAAAGCGCTCGGCGATATCGTGTTTCGGGACAAGGCCAAGCTCGCCCGGCTCGAAGCCATCACCCATCCCGCCATCCGGGAGCGCATGCAGCATCGCATACATAGCTACGAAGAGCGGCATCCGGACCGGTTGGTCGTTGCGGATATCCCGCTGCTGTATGAGACGAAGCAGCAGCATCTGTACGACGGCGTCATGGTCGTGTACGTTCCTTCGGATCTGCAGCGCGCGCGTCTGATGGAGCGGAACGAAATACCCGCGGAGGAGGCCGAGCGCCGGATTTCGCTGCAGATGGATATCGAGGAGAAGCGGCGTCTGGCCGATTGGGTCATCGATAACGGCGGGACGCTCGCGGAGACGGAGAAGCAAATCGATCTTTTTTGGAAAAGCCAGCGTCTGCCATGAAAATATTGATCAAAAAAAGAGTATTGCTCGTGCTGCTGCTGGGCCTGATTACGGTATTGTTTTTGAAATCCGACTGGCTCGGCGCTTATATGTATCCGATCTATTACAAGCAGGACATTCGCGCCAGCGCCTCCAATTACGGCGTCGAGCCTCATCTGGTGGCCGCGATTATCCGCAGCGAAACGAATTTTAAGACCGGCCGCGAATCGCGCAAGGGCGCCATCGGCTTGATGCAGCTCATGCCGGACACGGCCGACTGGGTCATCCAGAAAGCGGGCTTCACCGACGTGACGGAGGACATGCTCCGGCACCGGGCCGACGTCAGCATCGAGGTGGGCTCCTGGTATTTGAATTCGCTCAATCGACAATTCGGGCAAAATAAAATCGCCGCGATCGCCGCCTATAATGCCGGTCCGGGTAATGTCCGGAAATGGCTTGACGCGGGCGTGTGGGACGGCAAGATGGAGAGCGTGAAGCAAATTCCTTTCGGTGAGACGAGGCACTATGTACAGCGGGTCATTTATTATTATAATAAGTACAAGGATTTGTATCCGGCCTTCTGATCGTTACATCATGACGCGAGAATAAAAACGAGCCTTGGAGGCCCATCTCATCGTGGACGGGCCCGGCCAAAGCTGCTTATTCATACAAGCTTAATGAATCATTATTTGAATTGGCCAGCAAGGGATTGCTCGGCAATTTGGACTAGGCGGCGGGTAATCGAACCCCCGATGGAGCCTGCGTCGCGTGTAGCCATGTTGCCGTAGTATCCGTCTTGCGGAATTGCGATGCCAAGCTCTTGAGCAACTTCGTATTTCATTTGGTCAAGTGCTGCAGTCGCTTGCGGAACAACCAGTTGGTTACTGCTGCGGGATGCGCTCATGTCTGTTCACCTCCTTGCGGTTGGTAAACGTATTATGTGCAATATTTCGAAGGCTATTACAGGGATTACATGGAAATTTTATTTTTCAGAGAAAAAATTTTTGAAACCCCGTTTCAAGGACTTAAGGAAAGGAGGCGAAAGCCGCATGAAATGCCCTTATTGCGACTATGCCGGCACCAAAGTGCTCGATTCCAGACCGGCCAACGAGAACAAATCGATCCGCCGCCGCCGCGAATGCGAAAAGTGCAGCCGCCGGTTCACGACGTTCGAAATGATCGAGGAAACGCCGCTCATCGTCATCAAGAAGGACGGCAGCCGCGAGGAGTTCAGCCGGGACAAAATATTGCGCGGCCTCATTCGGGCGTGCGAGAAGCGTCCCGTGCCCGTCGAGCGTCTCGAAGTGATCGTATCCGAGGTCGAGAAGGAGCTGCGCACGACGGCGCTTGCCGAGGTCGACAGCAGCGAGATCGGCAGCCTCGTCATGAATGAATTGTACCCCGTCGACGAAGTCGCATACGTCCGCTTCGCTTCCGTTTATCGGCAATTCAAAGACATCGACATGTTCATGAAGGAACTCAACAACTTATTGTCCAAGCATCCGCTCAACCGGATGATCGAAAAAGAAAGTGAGCGTTAAGTTGGGGAGGCCACCTACCAGGAGGCCTCGGCATAACTGCAGTGCTGTGAATGAATATATAGCGTCTTGGAATGAGCTTTTGCTGGCGGGTTTGCGTGGATGCGCAGAGCCCGCCTTTTCTATTGGCGCTGCACTACGTTTAGGTCGTTCCGTTGCCTTCAATGCAAGCACTTTGCCTTGAAACCACAGAAACACTTCTCCATCAAGAGTCTCGCGGACCTCGGGCGGTCATCTTCGCGCTTATGCGCCATGAAGAGGACTTGGCAAGCGTGTAGATCGATCCGTTGTAGCCAAACGTATTGCCGGAGCCGAGTTGCCTAACTTCCGTTTGGTTGGGTAAGCGGAAAATCATATGTCGGTTGCTGTACAGACTAAGCGGAACGCCATATTTCGGATGCCCTGCAGCAGAAGGATTATTTGGATTGGTTGGCGTTTGTAATCATAAGGGGGATATGGGAGAAGAAATTATTATTTATGACCGTAAGTATATGTAAGAGATGATGAAGGCGAGATGAATGAGCGCATAAAAAAAATCCCTCATAAGAAGGATATCGTTTCACATTATGGTGGAGCGTAGGGGGGTCGAACCCCTGACCTCTTCGCTGCCAGCGAAGCGTTCTCCCACTGAACTAACGCCCCAAATCAGTGATGACTTTATTATTATACATATTAGAATTATTAAACGCAAGCGGAAATTATTGATTCAATTCTTATGAGCTTTTTGATAGAATATGGTAGTGAAACATGATTAATAGGGGGGCGTGTTTATGGCAGTCAAAGAACCAAGTATATCTAAACGTGCGGCTTGCTTTTATCGTGTATCTACTAAAGGTCAACTTGACGGTGATGATATCCCAATGCAAAAGCGCGCTTGCCGTGATTTTGTTGATCGAATGGGATGGGTTGTTGTTAAAGAGTACATAGAAAAAGGGGTATCTGGATATAAGGTATCAGCAAGTGATCGTGATGAAATTCAGCGAGCTAAATCGGATGCTGAAAATGGTATTTTTGATGTGCTATTATGCTTCATGTTTGATAGACTAGGTAGGAGAGCCGATGAGACACCATTTGTGTTAGAATGGTTCAGCAAAAAAGGTGTTGAATTGTGGTCAACAAAAGAAGGGGAACAAAAATTTGATGAGCATAATGATTTGTTATTCAATTACCTTCGATTCTGGCAGTCCAGCGGCGAAAGCAAAAAGACAGCAATGCGCGTCAATGAGAAGCATGAGCAGATGACTAAAGACGGAATATTTAGAGGGGGAAAGCCTCCATACGGTTATAAGTTGGAGAAGTCAGGTGAAGTTAACAAAAAAGGTAAAGAGTTAGTTAAGCTTGTTATCGATGAAGGACAGGCCAATGTGATTAAACGCATATTTAACTCGGTTTATGAAGAGGGTTTGGGAAGTAACAGGATAACCAAATACCTTAATGAAGAGAACATACTCTCACATAGCGGTGGTAAATGGACAACAGGAACAGTCAATTTTATATTACGTAATCCCATTTATAAAGGGTATATGGCATATGGTAAACGCAAGTCTAATGAAGGTTTGTATGAGATGCAAAGTAAGGATAATTGGATTCTTAGTGAGCAGAAGAATAAAGAATTAGCAATCGTATCGGAGCAGATTTGGGACAAGGTGCAACAACTAAGAATGTCTCGTTCACCTGACAAAATGAAAAAGGATGATATCCAAAGGCTGAATGTTACAAAAAGCCCTTTGTTATTTGTAGGGAGCATCAAGTGTGGTCATTGCGGATCTCCATTAACAACGACGTATAATTCTAAGACGTATAAGCTAAAGGATGGGACGGTTAAAAAGTGGTCTCAAGCCAAATATAGATGCAGTGGCAAAGCAATGGGAAAAACTGAATGTGACGGTCAGACCATTTACTCACAAACTCGAATTGAGAGGACTGTATTAAATGAAATTCAAGTGTACATAGAGCAGTTAATACTGGTGGACTATACGGAGCAAATTGATAAGTATAAGAAGCAGCATTTTCATGGCGATGAAAAGCAATTCAAGAAACTTCAGAATGAATTAGAGAGGCTATATGTAGATTTATCTACACTCAAAAGTGAAGTGGCAAAAAGTATACTTGGCAAAAGTGCATTCAAGCCAGAAATGTTAAGCGGACTTATTGATGATAAAGAAATTGAAATCAGCAATCATAACAACCTGATTGAGAAATTACAACTTGAAATGAAAGCAAAGAAGCTTGAGATAACCGAGATGGAAGAGTTGAGACGGAGCATTCCAGTGTGGAAAGATGAGTTCGAAAATGCTTCACACGAGAAACAAAAAATGATGCTTTCTTACATCGTCGATAACATCATTGTTTATAAGGACTCGATTGAATTGAATGTGAAGTTAAATGTTACTAACTTCATCGGGTCTATTAATGGTAGTGAAAGAAACGTAATGGGGGCTCCACCAAAACAATAAATTCAAACCACTTCATCTGAAGTGGTTTTTTTATTGTTTAGGAAATTATGCGAATCTAAAAACTGTGGATAATTACGTCGAAATAAATAGGGGGGAGATGGGCGTGGAGAAACAGGAGA
>NZ_JACXIY010000033.1 GCF_014705655.1 Paenibacillus arenilitoris
TTTCGTTGTATCGCTTTTCCATTAATCCATGCGGATTAACGGGGCAGTTTCACTCGTTGTTCAGTTTTCAAAGAACAAGCTTTTCTTTCGCGTCAGCGCTATGTCTCAGCGGCGACTTTTATAATATATCACAGACGCCCAAGTTAATGCAAGTATTTTTTTTGAAAAACCTTTTTTGAAACCTCTCTGCTCCATCTTGGGCGAAAATTAATGTAGCACAGATCCGTCGCTCCAGTCAACCTTTAACTCCAGCCGATTTCCGCCTGCTTTCAACCGACCGTCCATTGCAAGCCCATAATCAGGGCTATCCCCGGCACGCCAAGCGCGACGACGGTACCGATCGTAATCGGATTAAGCGGAATATACATGCCCGTCACAAGGCCCGAGTAATTCAGAACGTACAACAGAACGGCCGCCAGTATTAGATGCAAGGCAAAGCCGCGAACCCATCCCCAAGAAAGCTTATTTCGCAAAACAACCGCTACCAGCAGCACCGACGAAACAATAAAAACGGTCAACCAAAACGTCCTCATTCCAACGCTCCTCTCCAAGCCGGCCACGTGCCCTGTATTTGCTTCGCCGCGCGAAGCAGCATCTCGTAACGCTTCTCCGCCGAAATGATTGCATAGATCGCGTAATCGACTTGATCCTTGCCTACGGCGTGATCGAAATACCGGTTGGCATTCTCCCACTCCTTAAGCGCCTCCGCGATTTCCCTCCGCAGCTGCTCCATCTTATCGATTGGTTCGGCATCAACGTCTTGCTTCTGATTCGACAAATCCAACCCCTCCCGCTTGTCCGGTCTACCTGACGGCATATACTATATGTATAAACCTTGGCCCGTGATTAGAACGAGGGATTTACGGGTCATCGACTCCACGAAGCCGCATAAAAAAAACGACCGAGCCTTATAGCCGCTCAGCCGTTCTTTTCTTCAACTAGCTCAGTTCGCGCCTGCCTTCAAGCGCCTTGGACAGCGTTACTTCATCCGCATATTCCAGGTCGCCGCCGACCGGCAACCCGTGCGCGATGCGCGTGACTTTAATACCGAACGGCTTGACGAGCCGCGATAAATACATCGCGGTCGCTTCGCCTTCGATATTCGGGTTCGTGGCCAGAATCAGCTCCTGAACCCGCTCGTCGCTCAGCCGCCTTAACAGCTCGGCAATGCGGATCTCGTCGGGACCGATTCCCTCCATAGGCGAGATTGCACCTTGAAGCACGTGGTACTGTCCTTGAAAATCCTTCATCCGTTCGATGGCAACGAGGTCTTTCGTTTCCTGCACGACGCAAATGACCGACTGATCCCGCGATTTGTCCTGACATATTTTGCACGGATCGGTGTCCGTAATATTGCAGCAAACCGAGCAGTAGAACAAATTGCGCTTCACGCTTACCAGCGCTTTCGCAAAATCGATGACATCGTCTTCCTTCATTCGAAGCACATGGAACGCAAGCCGGGCCGCCGTCTTGGGGCCGATGCCCGGCAGTCGCGTAAAAGCGTCAATTAATTTCGCGATCGGTTCGGGATAGTGCAAACGGGGTACAGCTCCTTTCAAATCGCAAAAAAGCGAGGGCCGTCTCTTAGAACAATCCCGGGATCTTCATGCCGCCGGTGAATTTGCCCATATCCTTGTTCGCCAACTCGTCTACCTTCGCGAGCGCGTCGTTAATTGCCGTCAGCACGAGGTCCTGCAGCATTTCCACGTCTTCCGGATCGACGGCCTCGGGCTTGATCGTAATGTTCAGAATTTTTTTGTGGCCGTTCGACGTTACGGTTACGACGCCGCCGCCCGCCGTGCCTTCAACGGTTTTGGATTCAAGCTCTTCCTGCGCCTTCATCATTTGATCCTGCATCTTCTTCACTTGCTTCATCATTTGGTTCATATTGTTCATTCGTATTCACCTCATCGTTAGAATTAAATTTATTCCTTGTCCTTCACGACAACCAAATCCTCGCCGAACAACTTCACCGCTTCCTCGACCCATTCCGGCCTTCCCGCCGGTTCGGGGGGAGCCGCCGACTCCGGTTCGAGCTGTAACGCCTCGCCCTTCTGCTCGCCCGCTCCTTCGGCCGCCGCCTGCCAATCCTTCAGCATGACGGTGACGAGCCGGGAATGTCCGCCGAGCGTATCGTGAATGACCTTCTCGATAATTTCCCGGTTGGCCGGCTTCTCGGTCGTCTCCCTGTGCATCGTATTCTTGAAAGCGACGAGCACGGCGCCTTCGGCAGCGGATACGGGTTCGCCGTCCTTGAGCCAAGCATGCACGGTAATCTTCGCATCCTTCACGCCCTGAAGCACGTCGTTCCACTTCATCCGGATCATGTTGAATTCCGGCTCCTTGGCCGCGGCAACGTACTTATCAAGCTTAACAGATGAGCGGGCTGCGCCGCCAGCGCTTCCGCCAAAAGCGCTCCTGACGGCGCTCGAACGCCCGCCGGCCGGCGGCTGCCTGGAAGCGGCGCCATCCGACGGCTGGCCGCCTCCCGCCGCTACCCCGGCGCGAAGCGCCTGCTCGAGCTTCCGCTCGAGCGCTTCGATCTGCTGGCGCATCCGGCCGATCTCGGCGGCCGGCGCGCCCGAGGCTTCGCCGGCGGAAGCGCCCCGTTCGGAACCTTCGCCTGCTGAACGTTCCTCGCTCAGCGTGCAAAGCTTCATCAGAGCGACTTCGAAGAGCGTCTGCGGCTGGGAAGCATGCTTCAGCTCGGCCTGATACCGGTTGAGCGTATCGATCATCGCGAACAGCCGCCCCGGCGTGAAAGCGTCCGCCATCGTCCGGAACCGATCCGGATCGATGACGCGCTCGGTTACCGCTCCGCCTTGAGGCGCCAGCTTCAGGACGAGCAGGTCCCGGAAATAGTAAATTAAATTTTCCAGGCATTTGTCCGCGCTCTTGCCGGCCTGCATCAGACGTTCGACCAGCGGCATGACCGCCGCAACGTTGCGGTCCTTGACCGCCTCCGCGAGCTGGTAGAAATGGTCGGCCGCCATGCCGCCCGTCACGTCTACGGCCGCTTCCAGCGTAATGCGGTCGCCTCCGAACGCGGACACCTGCTCGAGCAGGCTGATCGCGTCGCGCATGCCGCCTTCGGATAGACGGGCGATATAGCCGATGGTGTCCTCGTCCGCCTCGATGCCTTCCGCCCGGCAAATTTCGAGCAGCCGTTCCGTCTGCTCTTCGAGCGACACTTGACGGAAATCGAAGCGCTGGCAGCGCGAGATAATCGTCGCCGGCAGCTTATGCGGCTCGGTCGTAGCCAGAATGAAGATCACATGCCCCGGCGGCTCCTCCAGCGTCTTCAGCAGGGCATTGAAAGCCTCGGCCGTAAGCATATGCACTTCGTCTATGATATAAACTTTGAACCGCACCTCGGAAGGCGCGTACCTGACTTTGTCGCGGATATCCCGAATTTCGTCAATGCCCCGGTTGGAGGCGGCATCGATCTCGACCACGTCCATAATATGTCCTGCGGTAATCCCGATGCAGGCATCGCATTCGTTGCAAGGCTCGGCCGCGGGTCCCCGCTCGCAGTTAACCGCTTTCGCCAAAATCTTCGCCGCGCTCGTCTTGCCGGTTCCCCGCGGCCCGTTAAATAAATACGCGTGCGATACGCGGTTCTCGCGAATCGCGTTCTGCAGCGTCTGAATAATATGCTGTTGTCCGACCATGTCCTGAAACGTCTGCGGACGCCAGGCGCGGTATAGAGCGATATGTGACACGCAGACCTTTCCTTTCGACTTGCCTGTTCGTAATCGGCCAAGCGGCATTCGCCCGGCAACGATTCTGATTCCTCTATTATACAACAACTGACTGGCAAGAAAAACTTTCTTTTCCCCCATATCGCCCTGCGTTCCGCAAAAGCTTGCAAACAAAAACACCCGCTTCCGCCATTTACGATTCATAAAATCGTAATGCGATCACAGGTGCTGCCATTAAAAAAGGTATGGAATTCAAAAATAACGTTGGTACCGCGCACCTGCTCCCGATAAATGCGACCCAGGCGGCATCCTTGCACTACAGCTCGAGCCAGGCACTCCCCCGGCACATGAACTTATTTGCTTACGGCTGCTTCCTTCCGGACCTGACCGGGTTCACAAACGTCCATTGCGGAGGACCCGACTGTCAACACTGCTCGCAAGTGCCAAGGCCCTGCATCGGCATAACCTCAAGCAGGAATTCAACCTCGCTACAGCGGATTGCGAGTTACAGGGCACCGCTACCTCCCCGTCTAGCACGGCAAAAATAAGTATAGCCCATCTCGTCCCAAAGCGCAACACGGAGAAAAGTGGGAGCCGGAATGACAGCTCACCTCGCCGTTTCGACATGAACATCGTACCTTGGCATATTTTTTTGCACGATGAACTGGGCTTTAGACCGCAGCTTCCGTACTTCCGTGTCCGATAAGCTCCGATCCACCTTCAGGTTCACGTGCAAATCGGTACCGTTAAACACGATTTGCGTGTTCTTGATCCCCTTGAGCGGCCTGAGCACCTGCTCGACCAGATTGCCGTCCGACTCATAATTCAAAGCCATATGCCGACCCGGCATATTCGGATTGCTGTTGGAAAGACCCATATAGCCGTCGTGCCCGTATGTCTTGACGCGGTCGCTGCTCTGGTTGGCGCAGCCGCCGAATAGCAGCACGATCAAGCACACCGCAAAGGCGGCAATCCATTTCCGCAGTCCCGATAACCGTCCTTGTTGCAATCAAAAAACCTCCCTTCTATCCAATAGGATGGCTGAGGGAGGTTCTTGTATTCTGCCAAATAAAGGCGGAACATTCCGGATATTAAATGCCGTATTTCTTCTTGAAACGATCGACGCGGCCGCCGGCATCCAGGAACTTCTGCTTGCCCGTATAGAACGGGTGGCATTGGGAACAAACCTCTACGCGAAGGTTCTGCTTGATCGAACCTGTCTCGAACGAGTTGCCGCAAGCGCAAGTTGCTGTAACGACGTGGTATGTCGGATGAATACCTTGTTTCATCACGTTCACCTCTTTCTGCCCTGGATCGCATGCGGACCCAGAGTTAAAATCACACAATACGGATTATAGCACGACCCGTCTGAGGTTGCAATGCATGATCCCGCATGCCCATGCTGGAAAATACGGCTTTAGCCGCGCGGCTTAACGGCGCATCGCCGCCGGCGGGACATGCGTATAGGAACCGATGACGACCTCCGGCAGCTCCTCCCGGAATATCTCCAGCATTTGCTTCATGCCGTAAATTTCGCCCTTCGCCTTCGGAATGAGCGCGAGATAGCTCTCCGGATCGATGTTCAGGTTGCGCATTTGGATCAGCTTAAGCCCGGTCCGCTTCGCGAAGCCGATCATCGCCTCGATCTCCTCCTCGCGGTCCGTAACACCCGGGAAGATCAAATAATTGATTGACGTGTACACGCCTTGGTCGGACGCGTATTTGAGCGACTTCTCAACGTTCTTCAGCGTGTAGCCGCGCGGCTTGTAGTAAGCATCGTAATGCTCGTCAATGGCGCTGATCGTGCTGACGCGCATCAAATCAAGGCCCGCGTCGACGATCGCCCGCATGAAGTCGGTCAAGCCCGCGTTCGTATTAATGTTGATGTAGCCTTGCGAAGTCCGGCTTCGCACTTGCTTCATCGCTTCGACGATAATTCTCGCCTGCGTGGAAGGCTCGCCTTCGCACCCTTGCCCGAAGCTGATGATCGAGTCCGGCCCGCGCAAATGCTCGAGCATGATCTCCACGATCTCATCAACGGTGGGCTTGAAGTTCATCCGCGTCTGCGGCGCGACGAACCCGCTGTCGTCCGGCTGCTCGGAGATGCAGCCGAAGCATCCCGCGTTGCAGGAGTACGATACCGGCACCGCGCCCTCCCAGCGTCCCAGAAACGTGTTGGACGACGTCAGGCATTCGTAGCCGAGCGCGCAGTTGGACAAATGCTTGTACACCCGGTTCTCCGGATACTTGGCAAGCATGCGCTCCACCTCGACGGCCAGCTCCTTGCGGTCGCAATTGAGCGGGTCCCACCGCTCCGGATCGTCGCACCTCTCGGCCGTAACGTAGAATCCGCCATCCTTCCAGACGACGGCCGTATAGCCGAACAACGGCAGCTTCTCGTTCTTGTCGGCCTTCACGTAGCCGGGCAGACACAAGCGGGTAAAGCCTTGCGGCAGCAAAGCGCCGACCGCCTGTACGTCGCCGGGCAGCACCTGCATCTCTCCCGTATCCGGATGAAGCCCGACGGGCCGCGTGAAAGGCAGGCTGACCAGCGTCGCTCCGTTCGGAAGCGGTACAAGCTCCTCTTCCATGATTTCAATGATCATGTCCCCGCTGCGACCTAGAGCGGTATAATCGGGATGATCGAATACGTTGCCTTGCGCGTCCGCGTATACGAGATTCATGATGTCCTCCTTCCCGCAGTTCTACGACCCGTGCGTCGTGCGCGGCGTAGGCCGTCTTCCGGTCGTCTGCGCGCCGCTCTTGATGGCCGGTCTATCCGGCCTCGCTTCCGCCGACGTGTCGAGAGACATAAGGAACTGCTCGTTGTTCTCGCTTTCCTTCAGCTTCTTCAAGAAGTTATCGACAAATTCCAGCGAATCGTTCATGTTGCGGCGAATGGCCCACACTTTATCGAGCTCTTCCTTCGTCAGAAGCATCTCCTCGCGCCGGGTTCCCGATCTGCGCATGTCGAGCGCAGGGAAGATGCGGCGTTCGGAGAGCTTGCGGTCAAGGTGAAGCTCCATGTTGCCCGTACCTTTAAATTCCTCGTAAATGATGTCGTCCATGCGCGATCCGGTTTCGATCAAGGCGGTTGCGAGAATCGTCAAGCTGCCGCCTTCTTCCACGTTGCGGGCGGAACCGAAGAACCGCTTCGGCCGGTGGAACGAAGCCGGGTCGATGCCGCCGCTCAGCGTACGGCCGGACGGAGGCACGACGAGGTTGTACGCCCTTGCCAGACGCGTGATGCTGTCCATCAGAATGACGACGTCCTTCTTATGCTCGACAAGCCGAAGCGCCCGCTCCAGCACGAGCTCCGCCACTTTAATATGATTTTCCGGCAGCTCGTCGAACGTCGAAGCGATGACCTCGCCCTTGACGGAGCGCTGCATATCCGTGACTTCCTCGGGACGCTCGTCGATGAGCAGGACGAACAATTCGATATCGGGACGATTTTCAGCGATGCTGTGCGCGATTTCTTTCAGGAGCAAGGTTTTGCCGGTTTTCGGAGGCGCCACGATCAAGCCGCGCTGCCCGAGCCCCACCGGCGCGAGCAAATCCATGATTCGGGTGGAAAGCTTCGGCTGGGCGGTCTCGAGCACCAGCTTCTTTTCCGGATAAAGAGGGGTAAGCGCAGGAAAATGAAGGCGTTCGGACGCGGTTTCCGGATTCTCGCCGTTGACGGCGTTCACCTGCAGCAGGCCGAAGTAACGTTCGTTTTCTTTCGGAGGCCGGCATTTGCCCGAGACGAGGTCGCCGTTCCTCAGGTCGAATCTGCGGATTTGCGAAGCGGAGATGTAGATATCTTCCTTGCTCGGCAAATAGTTGATCGGCCGCAGAAACCCGAAGCCTTCCGGTAAAATATCGAGCACGCCCTCCATGAACATAAGGCCGCTCTTCTCGGCCTGCGCGCGCAAAATTGCAAAAATAAGCTCTTTCTTCTTCAGCGTACCGTAATAAGCGATCTGATATTGCTTCGCCAGCTTATATAACTCGGTAAGCTTCATCTCTTCCAGATCGGCGATCTGAAGGTCTGTCATGTTCTCACCACTTTATTCGATTTTCATAAATCATTCTGCTAGAAAGGATGGCCTGATTAATCATCATTGCCGGATACGCCGCCGTCTATTCCGACCCGCGGCCGCCGGACCCCCATTTAAGAGGATTCCGCCTCCCGCCATACTTCGGCGCCGAGTCTGCTTAAGTTCTCCACCAGGTTGTCGTAGCCCCGGTCGATATATTCGACGCCCGAAATTTCCGTCACGCCTTCCTCGACGGTCAAAGCCGCCACGACAAGCGCCGCGCCGGCGCGCAAATCGGCCGCGCGCACCTTCGCCGCGTTCAGCTTGCCGCCCTCGATTACGGCTGAGCGGCCCTCGACGCGGATGTTCGCGCCCATTCGATTGAGCTCGGGAACATGCTTGAATCTCGTGCCGTAGACGTAATCGGTCAAAATGCTGACGCCCGCCGCCTGCGTGAGCAGCGTCGTCATCGGAGACTGCAAATCGGTCGCGAATCCGGGATAGACGAGCGCTTTCACGTCGATCGGCGAATAGTTCCCGCCGCCGATAATACGGATCGATTCGTCCATTTCGACGACCTGCACGCCCATCTCTTCCAGCTTGGCCGTCATGGCCTCCAAGTGCTTCGGAATAACATTATCAATAAGAACGTCTCCGCGAGTTGCCGCGGCGGCAATCATATAAGTACCTGCTTGAATGCGATCGGGAATAATGGAATGGCGGCATCCATGCAACCGTTCGACGCCCTCGATCCGGATCGTCTCGGTTCCGGCGCCTTTGATTTTTGCGCCCATGGCGCTTAGGAGAGTAGCTACATCTATAATTTCAGGCTCTTTTGCCGCATTTTCGATAATCGTTAACCCTTTGGCCCGCGATGCCGCGAGCATGATGTTGATCGTTGCGCCGACGCTTGCCACGTCGAGATAAATTTTCGCGCCGCGCAGCTGCTTTGCGGCGATTCGGATGGAACCGTGTTCGTTCGTTACCGTGGCGCCGAGCGCTTCAAACCCTTTAATATGCTGGTCGATCGGCCGCGGTTCGAAGTTGCAGCCGCCGGGCATCCCGATCGTCGCTTCCCCAAACCTGCCCAGCATGGCGCCCATCAAATAATACGAGGCGCGAAGGAGCTTTACTTTGCCGTTCGGCATCGCCTTGGAAACCAGTTTGGTTGGATCGATGCGCATCAAATCGCCGTCGCGCTTAACGACGGCACCGAGTTCTTGCAAGATCTCGCTGTATACCGCTACGTCGCTTATCCTCGGCAAATTGTCGAGCACGACTTCGGATTCAGCCAAAATGGCAGCCGGTACGAGCGCGACCGCGCTGTTCTTCGCCCCGCTGATTTGAACGGTGCCGCGAAGAGGACGTCCGCCGCGTATCATCAATTTCTCCATTTCGTCATTGTTCCTCCCGTGTATTGGAAGAGAATAAAGGAAAAACCGCCAAGGCAAGCGCAGAAGCGAGAGACGCCACAGAGACGCCGTCCGCGCTTGCCGCTATAAGGCGGTTCGTTATCCTTTGCTCCTGGTTGCTTAAGCTTGGTTGTTGCTTCCGAACAAACGGATTTTCTCTTGAATAACGGCTTTCATCGCGCTGCGCGCAGGCGTGAGGTATTTGCGCGGGTCAAATACTTCCGCGTTGGCGCCAAGAACTTCGCGGATCGCGTTCGTGCAAGCCACTTGGTTCTCCGTGTTCACGTTGATTTTGCCTACGCCCGCTTGGATGGACAGGCGAATCGCTTCGTCCGGAACGCCGGAACCGCCATGCAAAACAACCGGTACAGGAATCGCATCGGCTACTTTTTGGATAATATCGTAGTGGATCTTAGGCTCGCCCTTGTACATGCCGTGAGCGGTGCCTACCGCGATGGCGAGGCAGTCTACGCCCGTCTCTTCATAGAAGCGGATCGCTTCTTCAGGCTTAGCCAGCGTTGCGTCTTCCTCGTCGACGCTCAGGTCGTCCTCGACGCCGCCGATCGTGCCGAGCTCGCCTTCGACGGATACGCCCATGGCGCGAGCGGCTTTTACAACCTCTTTCGTAAGCGCGATGTTCTCTTCGAGCCCGTAGTGGGAGCCGTCGAACATAACGGAAGAGAAGCCGGCGCGGATACATTTCATCGCGACTTCGAACGAGCTGCCGTGGTCAAGATGCAGGGCGATCGGAAGTCCGGATTTTTTGGCAGCGGCCTCGGCCATCGCAACCGTGAATTCGATCCCCATATATTTCAAGGCGCCTTCGCTGACCCCGTAAATAAAAGGCGAATTTTCTTCCATGGCGGCTTCGACGGTCGCCTGGGCGAATTCCAGGTTGTTCATGTTGAACTGACCTACCGCAAATTTGTTTGCTTTTGCTCTCGGCAAAAACTCGTTCATAGACACTAAAGGCATAGTTGTTTCCTCCTGGATCTTATTCTTTCGTTTTCAAGCCCGTTCCGACTTGTCATTCTGAGTCATTATAACATATCGAGCCTTGAAATAGTAAAGCTTGTTTTACTCTGTGTTAATTCTAACAAAAACGGCACCGCCGCTTCATATGCGACGATGCCGTCAGTCAAACCCGGTTAAGAGCCGATCGCGAACCGGTTGGTCGAATTGCCGCCTCGCAGCTGCATGTTTACCGCGATCCGCATCTCGTCGATGTCGAAAGGCTTCGTAAAATGCATCAGCGCGCCCAAATCGGTCGCTTCTTTGATCATATCCAATTCGCCGTACGCCGTCATCATGATGACTTTGATATTGCGGTCGATGGCCTTCACATGCTTCAGAATCTCCAGACCGTCCATACCGGGGATCTTCATGTCCAGCAGAACAAGATCGGGAGCTTCGCTCTTCACGATTTCCAAAGCCAGCTTGCCATTGGACGCCTGGAACGTATTGTAGCCTTCGCTGCTAAATACCTCCATGAGCAGTACGCGGATACCGTTCTGATCATCCACGATCAATACTTTCTTCTTCTCCAACGTCATATACCTCCCGCGACTGAGCTTCACCCAGATAAATGGCCAACTCTTCCATAATCGTTAATATATTCGCGCAGGAGGTTATATAATCCTTCTCGTCCGGAGAAAAACTTATCAAACGGTGCCGCAAAATGCGCGGCCGCCCGCGAATGCCTCTTATTTTGCCGAATAGCCGAGCGCCGCCTGCACGAACCCGCGGAACAACGGCTGCGGACGGTTCGGACGCGACGTGAATTCCGGATGGAACTGCACCGCCAGAAACCAAGGATGGTCGACAATCTCGATCATTTCGACCAGACGGCCGTCCGGCGACGTGCCGGAGAAGCGCAAGCCCGCCGACTCGATCGCCTCGCGGTATTCGTTGTTGAATTCGTAACGGTGGCGGTGACGCTCGTAGACAAGCTCCTCGCCGTATTCCTTCGACGCGAGCGTGCCCGGCGCGAGCTTGCACGGGTAAAGGCCCAGGCGCATCGTGCCGCCCATGTCTTCCACGTCCTTCTGGTCCGGAAGAAGGTCGATGACCGGATAAGGCGTGGACGGGTTGATCTCCGAGCTGTTCGCGTCCGCAAGCCCGGCCACGTTGCGCGCATACTCGATGACGGCAACCTGCATGCCGAGGCAAATGCCGAAGAACGGAATTTTGTTCTCGCGCGCGTGTTTGATCGCCGTAATCTTTCCTTCGATGCCGCGGTCGCCGAAGCCGCCCGGCACGAGGATGCCCTGCACGCCCCGAAGCTCGTCCGAAACGTTCTGCTCCGTCAGCTCCTCGGCGTTCACCCAGCGGATTTTCACCTCGGAATCGGCCGCGATGCCCGCATGGCCAAGCGATTCCACGATGCTGAGGTACGCGTCGTGCAGCGCGACGTACTTGCCGACGATGGCGATTTCGGTCGTTTTGTGAAGCGACTTCACGCGATCGACCAAGCCTTCCCACTCGCGCATGTCCGGCTGGTTCGTCGTCAGCTTCAGATGGTTGACGACGATCTCGTCGAGGCCCTCCTCGCGGAGCATGAGCGGCACTTCATACAGGGTCGAGGCGTCGCGGCATTCGACGACCGCGCTGGCGTCGATGTCGCAGAATAGGCCGATCTTCCGCTTCATGTCCTCGGCGAGAGGATACTCCGTGCGGCACACGATGACGTTCGGCTGGATGCCGATGCTCCGCAGCTCCTTCACGCTGTGCTGCGTCGGCTTCGTCTTCACTTCGCCCGCCGCTTTGATGTATGGAATTAGCGTAACATGGATGTACATCACATTGTCCCGGCCGATGTCGCTCTTGATCTGGCGAATCGCTTCGAGGAACGGCAAGCTCTCGATATCGCCGACCGTGCCGCCGATTTCCGTAATGACGACGTCGGATCCGGCTTCCTTGCCGGCGCGGAATACGCGGTCCTTGATCTCGTTCGTAATATGCGGGATCACCTGAACCGTGCCTCCCAAATAATCGCCCCGGCGCTCCTTGGTAATGACGTTGGAGTAGATTTTGCCCGACGTCACGTTGCTGTTCTTCGACAGGTTGATATCGATGAAGCGTTCATAGTGGCCGAGGTCGAGGTCCGTTTCGGCGCCGTCGTCCGTGACGAATACTTCTCCGTGCTGGTAGGGACTCATCGTTCCCGGGTCTACGTTAATGTAGGGATCGAATTTTTGAATCGTTACTTTAAGACCCCTGTTCTTCAGCAATCTGCCGAGCGAGGCTGCTGTAATCCCCTTGCCCAGGGACGATACGACGCCGCCGGTTACAAATATATATTTGGTCACTGTGATGATACCCTCCAAGCTCCTATGGTTAGAATTAGGTTTGCCCATTTCCTCGATAAACATGGATGCAGAGCCATGGCCCGTCCATCCAGTTTGTGGGAATCATTCCCTCGGAACCGTCCCCCACAAACAAAAAAAGTGACACCCGTAGCCACGGGGCACTTTTCCTTTTCTTGGCATATAAAAAAATATAAGAAAGCATAAATCGCCAAAACTTACGCTCTGCCTATATTTCACGCGGCAATCCTTCGCTGCCGAAGGATGCCGCTCGTATGCGTATTTGTTAACCGAATCTTAAGCCCATGCAATAGTTTACTCTGCGCCAATAGGACCTGTCAAGCGAAACCGACATCCTGACCGGCGCGGCGAGCAACCTATTTGTCTTCGTCGTCTTCTTCGTCTTCGAAATCGTCTTCGTCGTCCGATTCCTCGTCTTCGCCGTCCATGTCGCCTTCCACGTCTTCCTCGTCGATCTCTTCGTCGTCCAGATCCACTTCCTCGTCGACCTCCGCGTCCTCGTCGGCTTCGTCGAAGTCTTCGCGGTCTTCGTCGAATACGTCGTAATCCTCTTCCTGATCCGCGTATGTGTCTTCTTCCTCGTCCGTGAACATGTCGTCGTCTTCCAGATCGTCGTCGTCGTTGATAATGCGGGTGCGCTTCGCGTTGCCGACCGGATCCTCGGAGCGCTCTACCGGATACCACCGCTTCAGTCCCCACATGTTGCTGCCCACGCACGCAAAGCGTCCGTCAATGTTGATCTCCGTGTACACCTGCGCGATGAACTGGTTGACATCTTCCGCGGAAAGTCCGCGTATCTTAGCGATCTCCATCATGAGATCGCGGTAATAATAAGGCGTATTTGCCGCTTTCAGCACCTCAAACGCCAAATCGACCATAGGCATTTCCTTCACGCGCTCAGGATCAAGCTTCAACGTGTAATTGCCGCCGCTCATACGGACACATCCTCTCTTGCCAATCGAAATTATGTAATCGGTTTTTCCCTTTTTTGTGCTAGTCACAGTATAGTAAAACCTATTTCCTGCAAAAAAGCAAGCGGAGGGCCGCTCCTGCGGCAGAGCTTGGACGCAATGACAAAAAGCGAAGGGATAAACCCTCCGCCTGACTGTATCCTTCCGGCCGCGATGCGTTTCCCGGCGCACCATGGACGTAAGAGCTCCGGAGAACTCTTTGTTCATCCTATGTCCAATATCGCTTTTTGACACGGTTTGGCGCCTAATTATATGAAAAAGGGCAAGTTGCTCATGCGGGACGAAGCGTTCGCTCATACAATAGTTCAGCATGGTCCGTCGGGAGGGGAAGCCAACTTTGGACACCGCCGCTTTTATCCGCTTGCTGCAGGATACGATGGCTTGCACGGACACAGCGACCGTTAAGCGAATAGTTCGCTTTCAGCATGCGAGCGACTACCGGCACTTCCTACAGCAGCTGCCTGCAATCGAACCGTCGTCATCGCCCCGCAAGAAAATCAGGCAAATGCCCATCATCCGAGCCGTCTCGTGCCGGCTGCCGGCAGACGAAACGCTGGAGCGGTTCGGCGGGCGAATATGGATTGAGAAGGATTGCAAAATCAGCGTGCACCACGGCTCCCAGGTGCATAAGTCGGCCATGGTCGACCGAGGCATCCCGTGGGGCGTGAACCAGATTAAAGCTCCGCAGGCATGGAGCACGACGACAGGCCTCCGCGTGAAGGTCGGCGTCATCGACACCGGCGTCGACTTCAGCCATCCCGATCTGCGTCAATCATTGTCGAGAGGCATCAACCTGCTGAACCGAAGCATGCTGCCGCACGACGACAACGGCCACGGCACGCACATCGCCGGAACGATCGCCGCGGCCAATCAGCCGCAGGGCATGATCGGCGTTGCGCCCCGCGCCTTGATCTCCCCGGTCAAAGCCTTCGACCACAACGGCAGCGCCTTCGTGTCCGACATCATTCTCGGCATCGAATGGTGCATCCGCAATCGCATGGACGTCATCAACATGAGCTTCGGGATGAAGACCAAAAGCAAAGCGCTGCTCGGCGCGGTCATCAACGCTTACAACGCGGGCGTGATCATCGTCGCTTCCTCCGGAAACGACGGCAAGCGGCGTTCCGTCGACTATCCCGCAAGGTATCCCCAGACGATATCGGTCGGCGCCACCAACAAGCTCCGCCGTATCGCGCCCTTCAGCAACCGCGGCATCTATATCGACGTGTACGCTCCCGGAGACAAAATCGTCTCGTCGTGGATTCGCGGCAAATATAACGAAATGAGCGGCACCTCGATGGCCACCTCGCATGTGAGCGGCGCCATCGCTTTGCTGCTCGCGCACAGACCGGGCCTGACGCCCGCCGAAATCAAAACGATCATTAAGCGCTCCGTTCAGCCGTTAAGAGGAAGAAGAGCCCGCCGGACGGTCGGCGAGCTCGATGTGATGCGAATGATGCAAGTCGTGGACAAAACCTAGCGCCACGGCTTGTTTTTATTTCGATCGCGAAGCGCGCGGCTACATCCGCTCCGGCGCCGATACGCCGACGAGTCGCAGAACGTTCGCGATCGCGATCCGAACCGCCGCGAGCAGGGCCAAGCGGGCCTGCGTCTGCTCCGCGTCCTCGGTGATGACGCGCTCGGCCCGGTAGTAGCTGTGGAACTGCGACGCCAGCTCGTAGACGTAACGGATCAGCCGATGCGGCGCATATTGGGCTGCGGCTTCGGATATTTCCTGCGGCAGCTCGCCGACCTTGCGAAGCAGGTCGAATTCCTGCTCGGCGGACAGCTTGCCGAAATCGATCGCCTGCGTTTCCTTCAGCGCGACGCCTTGCTCCTCCGCCTGCCGGAAGACGCTGCAAATCCGGGCATGGGCGTACTGGACGTAGAAGACCGGGTTCTCGTTGGACGTCGAAATCGCAAGGTCCATGTCGAAATCCAGATGCGAATCCATGCTGCGCATCGAGAAGAAATAACGGATCGCGTCGACGCCGACCTCGTCCATCAGATCCTCCATCGTAACGGCTTTGCCGGTACGCTTCGACATTTTCATTTTCTCGCCGTTCTGGTACAGACTGACCATCTGCGCGATTAGAACGGTCAGCTTCTTCGGATCGTTGCCGAGCGCCTCCATCGCCGCCTTCACGCGCGGAATGTAGCCGTGGTGGTCGGCTCCCCAAATATTGATCATTTGGTCGAAGCCGCGGCCGTATTTGTCGCGGTGGTACGCGATGTCCGGAGTCAAATAGGTGTACGAGCCGTCGTTCTTCACGAGCACGCGGTTTTTGTCGTCGCCGAACGGCATCGTGGACAGCCAGGTCGCGCCCTCTTCTTCGTACACGTGGCCGGAAGCCTTAAGCGCCGCGAGCCCTTCCTCGACCAGGCCGCTCTCGTACAGCGACGTCTCGCTGTACCATACGTCGAAGCCGACGCGGAACCGCCCCAGATCGCGCTTGATCTTGTCCAGCTCCCGCTCCAGGCCGTATCGGCGGAAGAACGCGAACCGCTCCCGATCCGGCATCGACAGCAGCTTGTCCCCCTCTTGCTCGACGAGCTGCTTCGCGAAGCCGACGATATCCTCTCCGTAATAGCCGTCCTCCGGCATCTCCGCGGCTTGTCCGAGCGCCTGGCGGTAACGGGCTTCGATCGACACGGCCAAATTCTCGACCTGCTTGCCAGCGTCGTTAATATAGTATTCCCTCGTCACGTCGTAGCCGGCAAAATCAAGCAAGTTGCAAAGCGCGTCGCCTACCGCCGCTCCCCGCGCGTGGCCGAGATGAAGGCTGCCCGTCGGGTTGGCGCTGACGAACTCCACCTGCACGCGCTTGCCGCCGCCTTCCGCCGTGCGGCCGTATTCGCTGCCCGCCTGCAGCGCCGCGCCGATAACCGGGTAAAGGTAGCTCTTGTCCAGCCGGAAATTGATAAAGCCCGGACCCGCGATTTCGGCCGATTGAACCGAAGCCTTCTTCGCATCCAGATGCTCCAGCAGCGCTTCCGCGATTTGGCGCGGGTTCTTCTTGGCCAGCTTCGTTAATTGCATGGCGGCGTTCGTCGCCAGGTCTCCGTGCGCCTTATCCTTCGGCACCTCCAGCACGATGGCGGGAAGCTCCTCCCTAGCCGCCAGGCCGGCCGCTACCGCGGCATCGGCAATCGCCGCCTTCAGCTGCTCATACATGTTCTCAAGTACATTTGCGCTCATTAATCCTGTTCCTCCCGTATATGGAGCCGGATATGGAACCGGCCCGACATTTGTTCGCCCACAAGCAGCTCGTACTGCCATTCCAATGTAAAAGGGAGCGCTCCCGGCAGCCCGTCCGCGCCTTCGCCCTGCCCAGCCGCCAGCCGCAGCAGCTTCGTATCCGTCTCGAGCGGGAACGACGCCGCCCTCGACCGGTAGTATCCGGTGCGCCGCATACCGGGCGCGAACAGCTGCTCCGATTCGACCGCCCCGCGCCTTACGATGGACAGCTCGCCCGGCCGGTACCGCACGAGCGTGCGGACTTCGCCCGCACCCGGCTCTTCCTCCTGCGCGGGCTCGACATATCGTACGAACACCGACAGCTCCTTGCGGAACCATTCCCCCGCATACGTGTGAACATGCGAGCTTCCGTCCTGCACGCTCTCGAGCGCGATCCGCACCTTACCGCTTTGTCCCATAGCCTTGCTCCTGTTATCAGTCTGCATATGTAACTACTATATACAGGAAGTCCGCGAATTTCAACGCTAGCGTGCCGTATACGGCACAATGGCGCGCCATGCCCCGACGCGGTCTTCCAGCGTCCGCATGCGCGGCGTCGGGATCGGGCTCGTGGAAGGCAGCTTGAGCAGCGCGACGTCCCGGAAGCGTCCGTCCCCGCCGAAATGCTTCCGAAACGTGTCGTACGCTTTGCTTCCATTAAAGGCAAAGCAGCGCAGGCCGGGATATTCGGAGAGGAGCCAAGGCAAATTTTGCGGCACCTCCGCCCGGATGTTCACGTCGAGACTGCCCTCCCGCTCGCACGATTCCATCACGTCCCACAGCGCGATCCGATGCTCCTTCAGGAAGGCGAGACGGTTCTCGTAGACGGGATCCGGATCCGTATCGGCGAACAGCCGGTACATGATGCGCCACATGAAGTTTTGGGTATGTCCGTAAAATTGCTTATGCTCGAGTGACTTCACGCTCGGCGCCGTGCCGAGCACCAGCACGCGCGCGCGCTCGTCGATAACCGGCGGAAAAGAATAAATGCGCATCGGCCCCTCCTCCTGCTCCTGTAAGCTCGCTATGGCTTCATTCTACTATAAGTCTAGCCTAGATGAGGCGATCGAATCCTCCGCGGCAAGCAAAAAAACGCGATCCGCTGCTTCATGCGCGGATCGCGTAACCTTGTTCGGGCGACGTCACTTCGCCGGAATTTTTATTTTTTGCCCCGGATAAATAAGATGCGGGTTGCGCAGCTTGTTGTAGCTCGCAAGCTTCTGCCATGTCGTACCGTGCTTCAGCGCAATGGCATACAGCGTGTCGCCCGATTTGACGGTATAGACCTTCTCCTGAGGCGCGGCAGGCCCTGCCGGCTCCACAGGCTTCTCGGGCTCGGACGGCCCGGCAGGCTCCGGCTGACCCGGTTGTTCCGGCGCGTTCGTCTCCTTGCTTCCCAGACTCAGCCTGAATTCCGCGTAACCGTCCTCCGTATCGGCCGTGAACGCAATCGCTTCGTTCGCCTCGTCGGCGGCCTTCGCGTCAGGCGACGTCTTGTAAGCCACGTTGACGGTATCGTTAATCGGCGCCAGCGACCAGTTGCCGTCCGCCGACGGGTTGATCGTCTGGAAGGAGCGGATGTAGTCGATCACGACTTGCCGGTTCTCGTCCGGAGCGGCAAGAATAATCCGTTTGCCGTCGGGGTTGGCGAACTTGCTGGAGGAGGCCCGGTAGTTATTCGATGCGACAACGAACTTCCGGTCGGCCGCGATCGCGTCTCCTTCGAATTGCAAATTGACGATGCGGCTTGCGCCTTCGTTCAAAAGCTTGCCGGCGGCGTCATACTTCGGCGGCTGCGCGACGTCGATCTGATAAGTCACGCCGTCGATCACGTCGAAGTTATACGTTGGAAAATCATAGTTGATCAGCTCCTGCTTCTCCGCGCTCGCCGGATCGATTTGCTTGAACTGGCCGGCCGACCACTCGAGCCACTCCTTGACCTCGGCTCCCGTTACAAGCACGGCGTTGAGCGTATTGGAGTACAGGTACAAGTCGGCCACGTTCTTGATCGCGATATCGCCGGCGGCGATGTTCGTATAGTAGCCGGGGCCCTGGCGCCCGCCGGCTTTGAACGGCGCCCCCGCCGACAATACCGGGATGCCTTCGTATTCGGTCCCTTGCAGATGCTT
Source organism: Paenibacillus arenilitoris (assembly GCF_014705655.1). Taxonomy (GTDB): domain Bacteria; phylum Bacillota; class Bacilli; order Paenibacillales; family Paenibacillaceae; genus Pristimantibacillus; species Pristimantibacillus arenilitoris. The sequence goes on from NZ_JACXIY010000033.1 coordinate 18,800, forward strand.
CTCGACGTACCATGTTTGCGCGTTGTTCACGATCTGAATCGAAGGGTCGTCCTGAATGAGCGCGAACCAGCTGTTGATCGGCGCGGTCGTCTTGCCGACCGGCCCGCGAACGTACTCCAGCGTATGCTCGTGATCTTCCTTCACGGCTTCGACGATCGATTCGTCCGCTTCGACGAGCGGCTGCTTGTTAGCGGCATCGTAAATCGGCCTCACGCTCGACGCCGAATCGGCGACCGCCCATTCGCCGTCCTTCAGCTGCAGCGTCAAATCGATGATGCCGAGGTTGTTGCCCCAATAGCCCGGCTCGACGGACGGAACGCCGTTGATCGTGCCTTTGGCCAGGTCGACGCCGCTTTTGCCCTCGAACGATTTGTCGGGGAATACTTTATGCGCGTGGCCGAACAAAATCGCGTCGATACCCTCCACTTTGCTCAGGTACAGCACCGAGTTCTCCATCAGCGGGGTCTGCGGAATGTCCTCGAAGCCGGAATGCGGGATCGCGACGATCAGGTCCGCCCCCTTCTCCTTCATCTCCGGCACGAACTTCTCGGCCGTCGCCACGATATCCTTAACGGTTACTTTGCCTTCCAGATGGGCTTTGTCCCACTGCGTAATTTGCGGCGGCACGAAGCCGATGACGCCGACCTTGAGCCGATGCTTCGCTCCGGCTCCGTCCGTCACTTCCTTGTCCAGAATCAGGTACGGCGTGAACAGGTTCTCGTCGTTCGTCTCGTCCGCGTCTCCGTCCGCTTTATAGATGTTTGCGTTAATATAGGGGAAGTCCGCGCCTGCGAGCGACGTTTCGAGAAATTCCAGGCCGTAATTGAATTCATGATTGCCGAGGTTGCCCGCATCGTAATCGAGCAGGTTCATTGCCTTATACACCGGGTGAGTCTCGCCCTGCTGCAGCGGGTCGATCGTCGCGACGTAATCGCCGAGCGGATTGCCCTGAATCAAATCGCCATTATCGAACAGAAGGCTGTTCGGCGCTTCCTCCCGCGCTTTCTTGATCAGCGTCGCGGTCTTCGCCAGACCGTATTCGTCCGTAGGCTTGTCCGCAAAATAATCGTAATTCACCATGTTCACGTGCAGGTCCGACGTTTCCATAATCCGCAGCTGCACGGTGCCCGCGCCGCCCGTCTCCGCGGAAGCGGCAAGCGGCAGCGCGGCAAGGCCGACCGCCAGCGCGAGCGCGGCCCTCCAGATCGGTTTGTACGGTTTCGCCAAAACAACTCCTCCTTAGTTTGTTCTATTAAAAATAGCGATGCTGCAAACACGCGATGTCCCATTCATTACCATATTATCGTAATTTAATGAATCCGATTTGTCATTCGATGATTTTGTAAACTCGTCAGGGATGTTGTCGAATAACGCTGCGCAGTAGGTAATAGAACGCCCAAAAGGCTGACCCGAAGGGATCGTATCCGATCCGCTCAGGTCAGCCTTATTTCGTCTTCGCCCGGCTAGACGCGCTCGATAATAAACTCGAACGACAAATCCTCTCCGGCTTTTATCGTATACTCCTCATGCACCGGGGCGCCCCAGCTGTCGTCGCCGCCGACGCCCATCTGACGGCCCGCCACCGTGATGACGGTATAGTGCACGTCCGGCAGCTCGTAATGATGCTGCGCGTTCTCGAGCTCGAACGCCGTGTACGGGGAAATGCCGCACTCCACGGGCTCGTTCGCCGCGCTGACGCGGATGCCCTTGCCCTCCCCGTCGAGCACGGTTACGCGGCGTACGCCGGTGCGGTTGCCCGATTCCTGCGGGACGACGTAGCCGGACACGTTGCCTGCCGCCGTGCCGCGGAATAAGCCCAGCCGGGCGCCGCTCGCGCGGTCCGCGTAGTTCTCCTCGGGTCCCATCGCCAGCCATTCCAGTCGATCGTAATCCGCCGGCACCTTGAACGATACGGCGAAGATCGGCAGGCGCGGCAGCCCTTCGGCTCCCTTGTAATCCGCTTTGACACGAACGCTTCCGTCGCCGCGCACCGTATAAGCGACTCGAGCCTCGATCTTGTCGCTGATCGAGAAGGCGTAGCGATACGCGACCGTCGCGCTTCCGCCGTCTTCGGCTTCCGTCACTTCGATGCCGGTGCATTTGCGCGTCAAGCTCGCCGCGAACCAGGCGCCCGCGTCATACCCCTGGGCGTAGCCCCGATCATTGTCCGTCGTCGCCCGCCAGAACAGCGGCGCGGGAGGGGAGGCGATCATCTCCCGGCCGGCATAGCTCAGCGAGATCAGGCTCATCGCCTGCTTCGAGAACAGGATGCTGAAGTCATTTCCCTTAACGCCGACGTTCACGTCGCCGTGCACGACCTTTACTTTGCCGGCCGGGCTTGCGCCCGTTCCACCTTCCGGATTCAAAGCGACCGCGCCGACCCGGAACACGTGCTGCCCGAACGCAACCTCGTGTCCCGCATCCGCCCACGGCGTGCCCTCCCTCAGCTTATAGGCGGCATGAATGGCGTATTCGCCCGCCGGCAGCGCAGCCGGCAGCTCGATTGCTACGCGCAGCTCGCTCTTCGGCGCCACGACCGCTTCCACCAGGTGCAGCTCCTGCTTCAGGCCGTCGCGGTAAAGCGTATATTCCAGCACGAGCCCGGACGTGTCCGCGAACAGATTTTCGTTGCGCACCGTAATGCCGTTCCGGTCCGTGATCAGCTTAATGTTCTGATATAGGAATTTCACTTCCTGCATCTTCGGCGACAGCCTCCGGTCGGCATAGACGATCCCGTTCGTGCAGAACCCGTAATCGGTGGCCCGGTCGCCGAAATCGCCGCCGTACGCGAGAAACTCCTTCCCGTAGCGGTCCTTCTTCACGATCGCCTGATCGATGTAATCCCAGATGAAGCCGCCCTGGTACATCGGATATTTCCGCTCCAGATCGGTATATTTGCTCATGCCGCCGAGCGAATTGCCCATCGCGTGCATATATTCGCAGCTGATATACGGCTTGTCCGGGTCATTGTCCAAATACTGCTCGATATCCGCCACCTTGGCGTACATGCGGCTCTCCATGTCGCTCGCTTCGGTGAACTTGCGGTCGTAGAACACGCCTTCGTAATGAACGAGGCGGCTGCCGTCGACCGACCGGAAATAACGGGCAACGTCCACCAGCACATCGCCGACGTACGATTCGTTGCCGAGGGACCAAATCAGGATGGACGGATGGTTTTTATCCCGCTCGTACATCGAAATCGCCCGGTCCATAACGATATCGCGCCATTCCGGCTTGCTGCCCGGGATGTTCCAGGAAGGCTCGACGGCACCCATCTTCTGCCAAGAGCCGTGCGTTTCCAAATTCATCTCGTCGATCACGTAAATCCCGTATTCGTCGCACAGCTCGTACCAGTAGCTCTGATTCGGATAATGCGACGTCCGGACGGCGTTCAGGTTGTTCCGCTTAAGCGTTTTGATGTCCCACAGCATGTCTTCCTTCGTGATCGCCCGGCCCTTGCGGCAGTTGAACTCGTGGCGGTTGACGCCCTTGAACACGATGCGCACGCCGTTGATGCGCATGATTTTGTCGACCATTTCGAAGCGGCGGAAGCCGACCTGCTGCGGAATCGCTTCGACCGTACGCCCGGACCCGTCCGTGATCTCGATATAAAGCCGGTACAAATACGGAAGCTCGGCGCTCCAAAGCTTAGGCAATTCCACTACCACCCGAAGCGTGGCGTTCATGACGCCGCCGAGCTCCGTCGAAGAAGAAGCGGCCAGGTTGCCTTCGGCATCGTAAAGCGATAAGGTTGCCTTCGCACCGGCTTCGGGAGCGCTGCGAAACGAGAGTCCCGCCTGTAGGGTGCCCGCCTGGAACGTATCGTCGAGCTCGGCGCGAACGCTGAGGTCGTAAACGTGCACGTCAGGCACCGTATACAAGTAAACATCGCGGAAAATGCCCGAAAACCGCCAAAAATCCTGATCCTCCAGCCAGCTTCCCGTGCTCCGCTGATAGACCTCCACCGCCAGCTTGTTCTCGCCCTCCCGCAAATACGGCGTCAGCTCGTATTCGGATGGCGTAAAGCTGTCCTCTCCATAGCCGACGAAGCTGCCGTTCAGCCATACGTAAAACGCGGTCTCGACGCCTTGAAAGGAAATGTAAACAGGCTTTCCCTTCATCGATTCCGGCACGAAAAAGGCTTTCACGTAGCTGCCGACCGGATTATGGTCCTCGGAAACTTGCGGGGGACGCAGCTCCTCGTGCCCGTCCCACGGATACATCGTATTGACATATTGCGGACGGTCGTAGCCTTGCAGCTGAATATGGCCGGGCACCGTGATGTCGTTCCATCCCGCGCAGCTGAATTCTTCCTTATAAAAATCAACCGGCCGGCTGGCCGGATTTACCGCGTAGTTGAATTTCCAAGCGCCGTTCAGCGTATGGCGCATCGCCATCGGCCCCCGCCGCTTGGCCTCCTCCAGCGTTTCATAGAACACGTGGTCGGAATGGGCCGGCAGCCGGTTTACCTCGTAGACGCCGACGTCGCTAAGCCAGTCCAGGCTCGGCACTGTTGCTTTCATTGCGTTCTCTCCCACTCTATATATGCTTTTATTTTTTCAATAAAGAGCTCACTCGGTCAAAATAACGGGATTTGATGGATCTATTTCACCGGATTTGCTCCTGCTCAGCCGCTCCCCACCAAGCGCGATGAAACGGAGCGGAGAGGGCCGTTTGAATCCGAAGAAGCGCCAGCGGTCGCTTTTGAAATCCCCATTCTTCACCTCTAAACGTTTATTCGAAAAAGAGTGGGGTTTCAATGCGATCGCAGGATCAAACGGCCCGCGCAGCGGCAGCCCTTCACCGCTATTCTTCCCCACTCAAGCGCGATGAAACGGAGCGGAGAGGGCCGTTTGAATCCGAAGAAGCGCCAGCGGTCGCTTTTGAAATCCCCATTCTTCACCTCTAAACGTTTATTCGAAAAAGAGTGGGGTTTCAATGCGATCGCAGGATCAAACGGCCCGCGCAGCGGCAGCCCTTCACCGCTCCCGCTTTTCGCACTGTTTTCCCCGCGCCCCTACTTCACCGATCCGGTCATGCCCGCAACGAAATGCTTCTGCATCAGGAAAAAGACAAGCGCCGTCGGCAGCGTCGCGATCAGGATAACGGTCATAATGACGCCGTAATCCGGCGAGTAGCTCGAGCCGAGGTTTGAAATAAGCAGCGGAATCGTACGCTTCTCCGGCGACTGCAGCACGACGAGCGGCCACAGGTAGTTGTTCCAGCTCGACATGAACGTGATGATCGCGGCCGCCGCGTACGTCGTCTTCATCGTCGGCACGTAAATGCGGAAGAAGACGCCGAGCTCGCTAAGGCCGTCGATGCGTCCCGCTTCCAGCATGTCCTTCGGGAACATCTTCGTGCTCTGCCGGAAGAAGAAGATCAGGAAGGCCGTCGTCACCGTCGGCAGGATGACCGACGAGATCGTGTCGATGCCGATGACCGGCACCGTCTGCGAAATGCTGCCGAACATCCGGTACAGCGGCACCATCAGCGCGGCGAACGGAATCATCATGGACAGCAGCAGAATGCTGAACACCGTATCCTTCGCCTTCGTTCTGAAAATTTCAAAGCCGTACCCGGCCAGCGACGCGATCAGCATCGCGAGCAGCGTCGTCGTGACCGATATATAGGCCGAATTAAGCAGCGCCGGGACGAGATCGACGGATTCGAACACTTTCGACAAGTTCTCGCCGAGCGCGCCGCCGGGAAGGAGCCTCCCCTGCGTGACGTCGACGGACTTGTTCGTCGAGCTGACGATCATCCACAAGAACGGGAAGATCGACACGATAGCCGCGATGCTCAAGAAAACGTAGATAAATATCCGCTTAGCCATTCTTATCACCTGCCAATTTGAACTGAAGGATCGAGAAGATGACGATCAGGATGACGATGGCATACGAGACGGTCGCGGCATAGCCGAAATCCGGCGTATATTTGAACGACAGGTTGTAAATATACTGCGACAGCGTCATCGTCGCGTTGCCCGGTCCGCCCTTCGTAATGTTCATGACCTCGTCGAACAGCTGCAGCGTGCCGATCGTCGACGTAATGGACGTGAACAGGATGATCGGCTTCAGCAGCGGCACCGTTATCCGGGTGAACTGCGTAATGGAGGAAGCGCCGTCGATGCGGGCGGCCTCATAGATCGAGCCGTCGATATTTTGAAGCGCAGATAAATAAAAAATCATATTATATCCGGTCCAACGCCACGTAATGGCGATAATGATCGTAATTTTAGCCCAGAACGGGTCCGTGATCCATTGAATCGGAGCCGCAATGAGGTTCAGCTTCAGCAGCATGAGGTTAATCAGGCCGTCCGTGCCGAACAAATATTTGAAAATAACCGAGTAAGCGACCAGCGACGTCACCGCGGGCAGGAAGATCGCCGTGCGGAAGAAGCCCTTAAGCTTCAAGTCCTTGTCGTTGAGCAGCACCGAAATAAACAAAGCGAGCACGATCATGATCGGAACTTGGACGATCAGGTATAGAAACGTGTTTTTTAAAGCCGCGATAAACGTGGAATCCGTAAGCAGGCGGGTATAGTTGTCGATGCCGACGAACGACAGGTTCGTGCCCGTTCCCGATTGGAACGACATAATAAGCGCCTGAATCATCGGGTAGAAATAGAAGGCGCAAATCATGATGACCGCCACCGCAATAAAAGCCCAGCTGATGGCGTTCGTCTTCGCTTTTATGTTCATGGCCCTGGCTTCTCTCACAATCAAGGTCAGCTCCTCTCTTCTCCAATTTTAAAATAAACCTTGAAACCGGCCGCTTGCCGCCTTCATCAAGCATCGGCAAACGGCTGTTCCAAGGTTCTTCTTTGTCTAATCGTTCTTACTTGATTTGAGCGTCCGCTTGCTTCTGGGCGTCGGCCAGCACTTGGTCGATGGCCTTGCCGTTCAAATAGTTTTGCATTTCCACGACGATAATATCCTCGACCGCGTACGTATGCATGCCGTAATTCACGTTCGGAATTTCGGCCGTCCATTTCGCGAAGTCGGCTACGATATTCTGCCCGCCGAAGAACTCGTTCGGCGCTTTGTACGCGTCGCCTTCCGCAGCCGGCTTATACGTGCCGATGGCGCCGACGTCCGTAATCAGCTTTTGGTACAGGTCGACGTTCGAGCCCAGCGTGGCGCCGAGGAATTCGGCGGCCTTTTCTTTGCCGTCCACGTTCAGTACGTACCAGGAGCTTCCGCCAAGGCTCGACGCGTGAACCGATTCGGCGTTCTTGCTAAGCTTCGGCAGCGGGGCGATCGCCCATTTGCCGGACTGGTCCGCGGCAGCCGTAATCGATGGCGTGAACCAGTTGCCCGTTGGAACGGAAGCGACGTCGCCGCTGTTGTAGTTCGCCACGTATTGGCTCCAGTCCGCATGAATCTTCACGATGTTGGCTTCCATCATTTTTTTGTAGGTCTCGAAGGCTTCCTTGAGCGCTTCGTTGCCTTCCAGGTTGGCGGCTTTGCCGTCTTCGGCGAGGTACCAGGAACCGGCCGATTGGATCATCACGCGAAGGATGCCCATATCGTTCGGATCGAGGGAAATCCAGTCCTTGCCCGTTTTTTCCTTCACGGCTTTGCCGATTTCGATGTACTCGTCCCAAGTGATGTCCTGCAGATCTTCCATTTTGTAGCCGGCCTGCTCCAAGTAATCCGTTCTTACGTACAGCCCGGTTACGCCGGAATCGAACGGAAGACCGTAGTTTTTGCCGTCGACGCTCGTAGGCCCGATTTTGTAATCCGCGAAATCCGCCGCCTTGAAGCTGTCCGTCAGCGGATAGAACGCGTCCGGGTAAGCTTGCAGGAAGCTCTGGGCGCGGTAGTCCTCGATCAGCACGATATTCGGCAAGCCTTTCGTCGTTCCGGAGCTAAGGCCGGTATTCAGCTTCTGCACGATATCGTTCTGCGCGTTCTCGATAATGTCGACGGTCACGTCCGGGTGGTCGGCCGCGTAAGCTTCCTTCGCGAGGTTCATCGCTTTGATGTTGAAGTTCGGATCCCAAGCCCAAATCGTAATTTTGCTCGTATCCGGCGCCTCGCCTCCGGTATCTGCGCCGCCGTTGTTCGCGGCGTTGTTGCCGCAAGCCGAGAGGATCATGACGCTGGCAAGCAGCAGGGCAAACATTTTCTTCATGTCTAGACCTCCATCTCTGTTTATCTGTCCTGTAAGCGTTTCCCCGCCTACCCCATCATCTTAGCATTCGGAGGATTTAGGACGTTAGGATTATCTTTACCTTCACTTGTCAAATTATTATCGATTGCTCTCTCGGCTTTTTCGAATTTTGGACGATTTTTGGATATTGGTACGATTTTTATTCTTTTAGCGCCGGAAGGCGGATTTTGACCTTCGTTCCTTCTCCCGGCTCGCTGGTCACCGTCACCCCGTACGCTTCCCCGTACAGCAGCTTGATCCGGTCGTGCACGTTCCGAACGCCGATACCCGTAAATAATTGCCGTTTGCTCTTCGGGCTCGGCAGCGGGCTGCCGGACACGGCGTCCGCCATCCCGTCCCCGTTATCGACGACCTCGCATTGCAGCGCATCCGCCTCTCGGGCGACCATAATGTAAATATGGCCCTCCGGCTTGCGGTTAAACGCATGGAAAAAAGCGTTCTCGATGAACGGCTGGATGATCAGCTTCGGCACGTGGCAGCCCATGCAATCGGGCGCGATGAAATAGTTCACTTTGATCCGGTCTCCGTAACGGACGTGATTGATGAATACGTAGTTTTTCAAATTGACGAGCTCCTGGCTGAGCGGTATCGTCTCGCTAATATTGCCGATCGCGTTCTGCAGCAGCGAGATGAGCGCGTTGATCGTCTCGGCCGCCTTCTCCTTGCTGCCCTGCTGGACCATGAATTTCACCGATGCGAGCGTATTGTACAGAAAATGGGGATTGATCTGCTGCTGAAGCGCCTCGAGCTCCGCGTTCCGCTGCTGCTTCTGCGTCTGAACGAGCTCCTTCACGTACTCCTGCAGCTCGTCGAGCATGTCGTTGAACGCCCGCGCCAGCTGCCGGGTTTCGTAGCTCCCTCCCACGGTCACGTGATGGTCGAACTCGTATTTCGAGATCGTCGAAATTTGCTTGACCAGCCGCGACAGCGACTTCGTCATCCGGCGCGAGATGACGAACACGATAATGACCGCCGCGAGCGTGATGGCCATGACGCTCAGCGCGATCGTCTTCGTGTCGATCAGCTGCCCGATCGCCGTCTCCTTGTCGATCAGGTTCACCACGTACAAATCGAAGGAGGAAAGGTGCTCGGACAGAACGATTTGTTCGTGGCCCATAATGTCAGCGTCTTTGTAAGGAAGCCGCTCGTCTTCGATTTGCTTGGCATACCCCAGCAAATCGGCCGCGGGCATCCCGATCCGCTCCGGCCGGTTAGCCGACACGATCGTTCCCTCCCCGTCGAGGACGACGACGTCGTTGCCGAGGCTCGTGAAGCTTTCGTAGAATCGCCTGAACTCCCGCTCCGGGATCGAGAAGTACATCGTGCCGTATACGAAATCCGTCGTCCGGTCGATAAGCGCCTTGCTTGCCACGATCGTCGGACCGGCTTCCGGATTGTCGGAGCGCTGCGCGTCGTCGTACTGATACATAAGCCTTCTGGGCTCCTCCAGCGTCCTGGCCGTGATCGGATGCTTGCGGATTTCGTCGTCGGTCAGCGGCCAATACGAGCGGTCCGTCGCGTAGCTGCGGCCGTTCACGCCCGTGATCGTAATGCCGACGTCGTAGGCGTCTACGCCTGAGATGAACCTTTTCATCTGCTGGCTCATGCTGTAATAGGCTTTGTTGCGGGAAATCGAGTCGCCGTCCCCTTCCGTAAGGAAGCCCCGGATCGAGCCGCTCTGCGACATGTTGTTGGAAGCGATGACGATCGAGTAATTGAAAGAATCCATATTGCTCTTGATCTGCTCGATGACTTTGGAATTCGTAATGCTGAACGTCTCCATGAAGACGCGCTCCGACGTATTGATCGTCGTCCACGTCGTCGTGACCGATACGGTTACGAGACTGACGACCATGATGACGAACATTTTGACGAACAGCCCGTTATATTTAAAGCGATCCAGTAATCGTCTCATAACCATCTCTTCTCTATTTCATATATTGTCTGCGGTAGCGGCTCGGAGACAGGCCCGTCAGCTTCTTGAACACCTTCGTGAAGTAGCTGTGATCCGAATACCCGACCATGCCGCTGATTTCCGATATCGTCGCTTCCCCGCTGCGGAGCAGCTCCGCCGCCTTCTCCGTCCGTACCCGGTGCAAGTAATCGATGAAGCCTTCGTCATGATGGGTGGAGAAGTAGCTGGACAGATACGACGGGTTAAAATGAAAATGCTTCGCCATCTCCGTCAGGCTCAGCGGCTCCGCGTAATGCTCGTCGATATAGTCGAGCAGCCGCTTCATGTTCGCGTTGCCGGCATGGGCGGCCCTGCCCTCGATGCTTCGGCCCGCCTCGGCAATGAACGCCTCCAGCTTCGCGATCGCTTCGTCCGCGCTTCGGGCATCCTCGATCGCTTTGAAATATGCGTATTTGTTCTTCTCCAGCTCCTTGACGTCATAGCCCATGTTGCTGAGCAGCACGGTCATGTTGAAAATAAGATTGCCCAGAAACGACTTGAACTCGAACACGTCGGTTTTGTAATTGCCGGCCATCGCCCGGACATGCCCGCGCAAATCGGCGAACGCTTGCCCGAAGCGCTCCCGCTTGAACTCGTCGGTGAACCGGTTCAAATGAAAGCTCTCGGGAGCCGGCTGCGGTTCGGGCAGCTCATTATCGATCAGAACGCGCTTCCCCGGCAAAAAAAACGCGTAATCCAGCAGCTTCAGCAAGCTGTCTCTGTAAACCGCGCCGAGCCGCGAAAATTCGGCGAACGGCTCGCTGACGGCAAGGGCGGTCTCCGGAGCGGCGTTCGCCGCGATGCCGGCGATTTCCCTTGCCAGCCCGGGCAGCCCGTCCAGGCCGCCGCGCTCGACGTTCAGCAGCAGCGCCGCTACGTTCTCGCCCGTAGGCAGCAGGCGGTACGCGGCCCCCGGCAGCCGGCTTTCGATCTTCTTCTCGACCTGCTGCGTCAAGCTCTCGTAACCGGCCAGCCATCTCTCCCGCAAGCCCTGCAGGCTCACGCCGAACAGGCAAAACCACGGATGCGGAAATACGGCCCTGATTTCTTCCTCCTCGTATTCCGCCGTATAACCGGACAGCATGCTCTCCATCAGCCTGTCCGGCGAGAAGCGGTAGCCGCTCTCCGCTTCGACCGGCCGCAGGCCCGGAATTTTGTCCGCCGTCAGCTTCAGCACCGCCAGCAGATGCTGCATGTCCAGCTTCGGCTTCAGGATATAATCGGCGACGCCGCTCTGGAACGTTGACCGGACGTAGTCGAATTCCCCGAAGCTGCTCAGCACGATCACTTCGATCTCGGGGTAGAGCAGCTTAATCTGCTTGGTCAGCTCCTCCCCGTCCATGACGGGCATGACGATATCGGTCAGGACGATATGCGGCCGCAGCTCGCGGATCCGCTCCAGCGCTTCCTTCCCGTTCGACGCTTCGCCGACGATATGGAAGCCTTCCTGCTCCCAGTTCATGAAATGCTTGATGCCCTGCCTGATCAACACTTCGTCATCCACGATCAGCACCTTGCAATATTGTAACGTCATCTCGGACGATCCCTCCCGGCAACCTACATGAAAGTAGCTTTAGTATATCCTGTCCGGCCCCGCATGTGTAAAACGGCCGTCGCTCTCGCGGAGCGGCCGCCGGCGCAGCACGAAGAGCCCGACCCCGGCGCTCGGCCGGAATCGGGCTCATTGTTCGATTGCGTATTACTTCAAAAAGCCGAGCAGCATCTCGCGGATGACCTTCGCCGCCACGATCTGCGTCTGCTCCGTCGGATCGTAAGCCGGCGCCACCTCGACGAGGTCGCAGCCGACCACGTTCACGCCGGAACGCGCGATGGCGTGAACCGCTTCGATCAGCTCCTTCGATGTAATGCCGCCCGCTTCCGCCGTGCCCGTGCCCGGCGCCGCCGACGGATCCAGCACGTCGATGTCGATCGTCAGGTAAACCGGGCGCCCGGCCAGCTCCGGAAGCACCTTCTTCAGCGGCTCCAGCACCTCGAACGGGTGGAAGTTGATGTTCTCGCGCGCATACGCCCATTCCTCGCGGGAGCCGGAACGGATGCCGAACTGGTAAATGTTCTTGCCGCCCATCAGGCCGGCCGCCTTGCGAAGCGGCGTCGAGTGCGACAGCGGCTCTCCTTCGTACTGCTCGCGCAGGTCGGCGTGAGCGTCGAAGTGGATGATCGCGAGATCCGGATATTTCTTGTAGACTTCCTGGAATATCGGCCAGGATACCAAGTGCTCGCCGCCGAGGCCGAGCGGCATCTTGCCGTCCGCCAGGACGCCGCGCACGAAATCGCCGATTATGTCGAGGCTGCGCTGCGCGTTGCCGAACGGCAGCAGCAGATCGCCGGCATCGAAATAGTCGATGTCCTCAAGGCTGCGGTCGAGGTAAGGGCTGTACTCTTCAAGCCCGATCGATACCTCGCGGATGCGCGGAGGACCGAAGCGCGAGCCCGGGCGAAAGCTGACCGTGAAGTCCATCGGCATGCCGTAGATGACCGCTTTGGACGCTTCGTAGTCGTCGGAGCTCAGGATGAAGACGTTGCCGGAATATTTTTGATCCAATTTCATGAGGCTTGTCCTCTCTTTCTATGGCGTAGCCGTCCTTATTTCACGAGGTCTTCGACGAACTTCGGCAGCACGAATGCGGCCTTGTGAAGGCGCGGCGTATAATATTTCGTTTCGATCTCCGGAATGGACGATTCGTCGACGGCGAGCGGGTCGTGCTTCTTGCTGCCCATCGTGAACGTCCAAAGGCCGCTCGGGTACGTCGGGATGTTCGCGCCGTACACGCGCACGATCGGGAACACTTCCTTCACGTCCTTGTTCACGCTTTGGATCAGGTCGGCCTTGAACCAAGGGTTGTCCGTCTGCGCGACGAAGATGCCGTCCTCCTTCAGCGCTTCGTAGATGCCTTGGTAGAAGCCGCGCGTGAACAGGTTCGCCGCAGGGCCTACCGGCTCGGTGGAATCGACCATAATGACGTCGTACGTGTTTTTGTGATCATGAATATGCATGAAGCCGTCGTTTACGAGCACCTCAACGCGGGGGTTGTCGAGCTCGCCGGCAATCGTAGGCAAATATTTTTTGGAATACTCGATGACTTTTCCGTCGATATCGACAAGAACGGCTTTCTTCACCTTAGGGTGCTTCATGACTTCGCGGATAACGCCGCCGTCGCCGCCGCCCACTACGAGCACGTGCTCGGGATTCGGATGCGTGAACAGAACCGGATGAGCAACCATCTCATGGTAGACAAACTCGTCCTTCACCGTGGTCATGACCATGCCGTCGAGCACCAGCATCGTTCCGAACTCTTCCGTCTCGATCATATCGAGCTGTTGAAAGTCCGTTTGTTCGTTTACATAAGTTTTCGTAATCTTCGCCGTAATGCCGAAGCTCTCGGTCTGTTTCTCCGTATACCACAATTCCATGTCGATATATCCCTTCTTTCCTTCAATGGTTCAACCTGTATTATAGTGAATTGCTTCAAAAAAGCAACCTTTTCCAAGCCCCTCCGCAAAAAATTAATAGGCCGCCGCCGCGTCCCCGTGAATAGCGGGTATCCGCTTTTTCCATACTAAGGAAAAGCCGATCAATTGCGAATTTTTGTCACCCGAAGGGAGCACGACTCCATGAACAAGCCTTCCAGGCGGCAAGGAAAGACGAGGCGCCGGCCCGCTTTTCCTATTATAGCCGAGAGGTTTCTATCCCATGTTCTCCATATGAAAAAATGGCTGAAGCTGGCGGCCGCCGCGTTCGCGGTCGTCGTGCTCGTTCTGGCCGGCACCCTTATCTATTTAAGGACGCAGTCGCTGCCCGCCGCTTCCATCAGCCAGACGTCCCAAATGCTCGATCTGCACGGCAACGTTATCGATACGTTCCATGCCGGGGAGAACCGCCGCTCCGTGCCGCTCTCCTCGATCTCCCATTACGTCGTCGACGCGACGCTGGCGATCGAAGACCGCCGCTTCTACGAGCATCGAGGCTTCGACATGAAGGGAATGGCGCGCGCCGTCATGGTCAACGTCCAGAGCATGTCCGCGAGGCAGGGGGCAAGCACGCTCACGCAGCAGCTGGCGCGCAATTTGTATTTGACGCACGAGCGGACATGGCAGCGCAAGCTGAAGGAAGCGATGTACACCGTCCAGCTGGAGATGAATTATTCCAAGGACGAAATTCTCGGCATGTACTTGAACCAGATCTATTACGGCCACGGCTCGTACGGCATCGAGGCGGCGGCGATGATGTACTTCGGCAAGCACGCCTCCGAGCTTACGCTGGCGGAGAGCGCCATGCTCGCCGGCATTCCGAAGGGGCCGAAATATTATTCCCCTTACTTGAACATGAAAGCGGCGAAGGACCGGCAGCTGACGATCTTGCAGGCGATGCTGGAGGGCGGCTCGATCACGGCGGAGCAAGCCGACGCCGCCTATGCGGAGATGCTCGACTTCCGGCCGCTCGGCGCCGGGCAGCAAGAGGGCTTTGCCCCTTACTTCCGGGACTATATCCGCTACGTCGCGGTCGACAAGCTCGGCATCAACGAGCAGCTGCTGAACGAGGGCGGCATTACGATCCATACGACGCTCGATCCCGCCATGCAGGCAGTGGCGGAGGAAGTGATCGCGAAAGGCGTTCCCGAGAGCTCGGAGCAGCAGGCCGCGCTGGTCGCGATCGATCCGCGCAGCGGCTACATCAAGGCGATGGTCGGCGGACGGGACTACAAGAAGAACCAATACAACCGCGTCTTCGCGAGCACGCGCCAGCCCGGCTCCTCCTTCAAGGCGTTCCTGTACCTGACCGCGCTGCGCAGCGGCTACATGACGCCCGTCACGCGCTTCAAGAGCGAGCCGACCGTCTTCACGTACGACGAAGGGCGCAAGACGTACGAGCCGAGCAATTACGGCGACAAGTACGCGAACGACTACATCGACATGCGCAAAGCGCTCGCGAGCTCGGATAACATTTACGCGGTCAACACGATCATGACCGTCGGCGCCGACGCCGTCATCGACACCGCGCGCAAGCTGGGCATCGACAGCCCGCTGCAGCCGGTTCCGTCGCTCGCGCTCGGCGCATCGCCGGTCAGCCCGTTCGAGATGGCTTCCGCGTTCGGCACGTTCGCCGCCGGCGGCGTACGGGTCGAGCCGATCGCGATTACCCGGATCGAAGACCGCAAAGGCCAAGTCTTATATGAAGCGAGCCGCGAAGCCGAGCAAGTCATCTCGCCCGCCGAGGCTTACGTCATGACGAGCCTGATGCAGAGCGTCTTCGAGGAGGGCGGCACCGCCCACCGCGTCTCCTCGGCGATTAAGCGGCCCGTCGCCGGGAAGACGGGCACGACCCCGTCCGACGCCTGGCTCGTCGGCTACACGCCGGAGCTGGCGACGGCCGTATGGGTCGGCTACGACAAGGACCGCAAGCTGACGGTCGCGGAGGCTTACCGAGCGGCGCCGATCTTCGCGCGCTTCACGGAGAAGGCGCTCGCCACCGTGCCTCCGAAGATGTTCCCGGTACCCCAAGGCGTCGTCACCGTCGACGTTGATCCGGCCAGCGGCAGGCTGGCCGCGGCGACTTGCCCGGACAGGCGGCCGGAGACATTCCTCATCGGCACCGAGCCGAAGGAGGTATGCGGCGAGCCGGCGGCGGACCCATCCGGTACGAACGGCAAGGAAGGCTCGCCCAAGGCGCGGCGTTCTTGGTGGGACGACTTCAAGCGCTGGTGGACGGATTAACGAATAGCCCGGTATTAAGAAACCTCCGGCGCGCGCTTTCGATCGGAACGAAAGCGCGCAAGCCGGAGGTTTTTTTCGTGCCGATTCCATGAGAATCGCCGAAATTGACGTGGCCCATTAACGCCGGGACAATCGCCTCCCTCTTCGCCTCCTTCCCGGTCAAGCGCCGATTTTTGTCCGAATTATGATCAGAAAGTGAATTTTCTTTGAACAAATTCGAAAAAATGTGATATAGTAAACATAAGAAAACACTTACAATTCATCGGGAGTGTTCATTATGACGACGAAAACAGCAACAATCAGCCAGACGGGACCGACGAAGTCGGATGTCAAGCGGCTGGTCAAAGCGATGACCGCCATCGCGTGGGCCGTCCTGATCGTCGGCGTTGTGCTTTGCGTAGCCAACCTCAGCCATTTCAGCGATCAGAACGTCGGACTTATGGTCGGCATCGGCTTTCTTATCGGCAGCGTTCATATTTACGTGATCGGAACCGCGATCGGACTCGTGCATGCGCGGCTTCACCAGGAGACGCCGAAGATCGACCAGGGTGACGAGTAACCGGATTTGACAAATCACAAAAAAACGACGCATCCGCCTCGCAGGCAGCTGCGTCGTTTTTTGTTGTCTAATGAAACGATTGAATATGATGCAATAAGTCCTCCGCCGAATAGCCGCCGTCCACGTTAATCCGCGGAAGCGCGTACGGGTCCGTCCCTTTCCGAATCAAGCCTTCCCGCGTCGTGTACATAAGCGAATGCCCGGTCGACACCGCGGCCGCGATGACCGAGCGGTTATAGCTGCCATACGGATAGGAGAGCGCGAATACCCGGTTGCCTACGTTCTTCTCGATCATGGAACGGGATTGCCGCAAATCTTCGAAAATCCGCTTCTCGTATTCCGCCTTCGTCTCCAACCGGTCGTTCACATAGAGGCGCGACGTCAATGCCGGTCCCTTCCCTCCTGCCGTCCTGCCGTAGAAATGGGCGTCGAACGTATGGTTATGGATGTCGATGAAGCCCGACCGGTACATCTCCAGCGCCTTCTCCCACGAGAAATGCGGGATGACGCCGGGCGTCCTGCCCCTGAACGAGGAGATGACGAATATCGTCGCATAGAAGCCTTCCTCGGCGAGTATGGGATAGGCCAGCTCGTAATTGCTTTCGTAACCGTCGTCGATGGTAAGGATGACCGACTTCTCCGGAAGCTTCACCTGCTGATCCCCCTGCAGAAACGCCAGAAGATCCTGCTGCCGGATGGGCACGTAGCCTTCGGCCTTCAGCGCGCGCAGCTGGCTTCTCAGCCTCTCCGGATGAACGGTCACGCTGCTCTGCTCCTCCTTCTCGGAGAAGTGATGATACATAAGCGCGGCGATCTTCGGGGACGAGCTGAGCTTCGTTTCTAATAATGGAAGCTTCTCGTGCATGTAGTAGACCGGCTTCCGGCGATCGTCGTAGAAGACGAGGACGTAACCGAACTGTCTCTGCGTATCCCGGTCCAGCAAAGGTGACGCTCCGAGCGTTAGCGGCCGCGAGTAGAACCGGTTCGCCGATTGATCGCCAGGCACCGGATGCTCGTCCGTCAGCCTGCCCGTCCGGAGCAGCTCCCCGTAATCGAAGCTTCCGTTCTTCAACGCCGCCGCCGCTTGCTCGTAACGGACCGTCTCGTCGTACGTCCGAAGCGCGGCGGATGCGTATTCAGCGGCAAGCGGAGCGTATAGTTCCCCGCGGCGGATGACGACATTCAGCGTTCCGTAGCTCGGCCGGGTGACCCGTATGCCGCCGGAATCCTCCAGCAGGACCGGTGCGTGATCGATGAGTCCGGCTTCCATCGCCGCCTCGTAAGCAATGACGCCTTGCTCGATCAGCTGCTGCGCCAGCGTCTTTCCCGTCTCCTTCAAGGGCGCTTGCAGCGCATGATACGAGAGCCAGGCGACGTCGCCTCTGGTGAACGTTCGCGCCGACAGCTCCTTGTTCTTCTCGTCCGGGATGACATTCAGCTGCACCAGCTTGCCGAGCGCCTGATTCGGCTTGAAATCCCCCCGATCCTCCCGGTACCCGAGCGCGCGCGCCATCATGGTCGCGTATTGCGAAGCGGTTATGTACGTGCTTGAACCGAACTGTCCGGCCGATATGCCGTTGATCAGTCCGCTCGCGTGCAAATAGGCGACCGCCGGATACGCCCATTGGGGCACGTCGCGATAAGGCAGCGGTTCCGTTACGGTCAGGGAGGCCTTCTCCTTGCCGATCAGCCGAACGAGCATCACCGCCCCCTCGGCCCGCGTGAGCCTTCGGTCAAGCTCGAGTCCCGCCTCCGTCCCCTCGAACAATCCCAGCTCGTTCAGCAGCCGCGCTTCGGCTTCATGGCGATTCGCCGCCGCCGACGCGCCGGCTGCAAACAAGTGAAGCCATGCAAGCTGCAGCGCCAGCATTCCCAATATGATCTTTTTCATTCTCCTGACGACCCCCGACTTTTACTGCAAGAATATGAGACTATTTATCTAGTAAATATTGATCAAATTATATTCGTATCTAGTATATTTGTCTCATATCTTTTTTCGCTCGGTAGGACCGGATTCGGCAGGCTGCATGGGCGAAAATCAAATATGGCGGAATGCGTACAAAGCGTTTTTGACGGTCGGAAGCTTGCGGATCGGAAATACTTGCGGATGCATTCGAAGACGCGGAGGCATGCAAAAAATAACTGTTGTCGAAGCGGTGAACAAACTTTGGCGGAATTAAGAAAAATTGTTGACGTAATTGTTAACCGGGCAGTTATCGCGCGAAGGATCTGCTATTGTAATCGTAAGCAGTCATTTTGAGGAGTGAAACGAAATATGAGACCGTATATCCGTATAATGACACCCGTAGTACTTTTGCTAATGGCCTTGACGCTTTCCGGCTGCGGCGAACAATTCATCGTCCTCGACCCGAAAGGTCCGATCGGCGAAGCGCAGAAGGATCTGATCTATATCACGACGCTGCTGTGCGCGGTGATCATCGTGCCCGTGCTCATCCTGTCGGCGATCATCATCTGGCGCTACCGAGACAGACCCGGCAGCAAAGCCTCCTACAAGCCGGAATGGGAGCACAGCACGAAGCTCGAGGTGATCTGGTGGGGCATCCCAATCGTCATCATCCTCATTCTTGGGGGCATTACGATCAAATACACGTACGACCTGGAGCCTTCGAAGCCGATCGCTTCCGAGAAGGAGCCGATAACGATACAAGTAACTTCGCTCGACTGGAAGTGGCTGTTCAAATATCCGGAGGAAGGCATCGCAACGGTCAATTACATTAAAATACCGGAGGACGTGCCGGTGAAATTCCAGCTGACGTCGGACACCGCGATGAACTCGTTCTGGATCCCGCAGCTCGGCGGCCAAATTTACACGATGTCCGGCATGGCGATGACGCTGTTTCTGCAAGCCGACGAACCGGGCACCTACTACGGCTCCGGCGCGAACTTCAACGGCAAGGACTTCGCGAAGATGACGTTCGAGGTGGACGCGACGTCGGAATCGGATTACAAGGCGTGGATCGAGGAAGTGAAAGGAACGTCTCCCGCGCTGACGTTGGCCGGCTACGAGGAGCTGACCGAGCCGGGCTCGTCGGACACGATGATGTTCTCCAGCTTCCCGGAAGGGCTGTTCGACCAGGTCGTCCGGCAGTACGTGAACGGCGACGGCGGCGCCCATCAGCATCACGGCGGCGCGGCATCGGAGCCGGCCGGCCATGAAGACGAAGCGGCGGCGGAAGACGGCGGCGAAGAGAGTCATTCCGATCATAACGCGGGCAATCATGCGGGTCATTAGCCCATAACGAAAGGAGACCCCCCATGCTAGATAAAATAAAAGATTTCGCTTCCGAGTTTTTCGTTACCGGCGATCCGCTTGTTCTAGGGGCTCAAGTATCGATCGGATTATCGATCGTCGCGATTATTTTCGCGCTCACTTTCTTCAAAAAATGGAAATGGCTTTGGACCGAATGGCTCACCAGCGTCGACCATAAAAAAATCGGCATCATGTATATTATCGCTTCTATTCTTATGCTGTTCCGGGGCGGCGTCGACGCGCTGCTCATGCGCGTGCAGCTTGCCGCTCCGCAGCTGGACTTCCTGCACGCCGAGCACTATAACCAGATCTTCACGACGCACGGCGTCATCATGATCCTGTTCATGGCGATGCCGCTCATGTTCGGCTTGTTCAACATCGTCGTCCCGCTGCAGATCGGGGCGCGCGACGTCGCCTTCCCGTTCCTGAACTCGCTCAGCTTCTGGATGTTCTTCTTCGGAGCGATGCTGTTCAACGTATCGTTCGTCATCGGCGGCTCGCCGGACGCGGGCTGGCTCGCTTACCCGCCGCTCTCCGAGCTGTCGGGCAGCCCGGGCCTCGGGCAGGACTTCTATATTTGGGGCATACAGATATCCGGCATCGGCTCCTTGGCGACGGGGATCAACTTCATCGTGACGATCCTGAAGATGCGCGCGCCGGGCATGAAGCTGATGCAAATGCCGATGTTCGTCTGGTCGGTATTGTCGTCCTGCATCACCATTATTTTTGCATTCCCGATTCTGACCGTTACTTTGTTCCTGCTGTTCCTCGACCGTTACCTGGGCGCCCACTTCTTCACGCTCGATGGCGGCGGCAATCCGATGATGTACATCAACCTCATCTGGATGTGGGGGCACCCGGAAGTTTATATCGTCGTCTTGCCCGCGTTCGGCATTTTCTCGGAGGTCGTGTCGGCCTTCTCGAAGAAAAAGCTGTTCGGTTACAAATCGATGGTGTTCGCGCTTATGTCGATCAGCTTCTTCTCGTTCTTCACCTGGGCGCATCACTTCTTCACGATGGGCTCCGGCGCAGACGTGAACGCGTTCTTCGCCATCACGACGATGCTGATCGCGATCCCGACCGGGGTGAAGGTGTTCAACTGGCTGTTCACGATGTACCGCGGCCGCATTACGTTCTCGACGCCGATGATGTGGGCGGTCGCCTTCATCCCGTGCTTCGTCGTCGGGGGGATGACCGGGGTCATGCTGTCGGTCGCGCCGGCGGACTTCCAATTCCATAACAGCTACTTCCTGATCGCGCACTTCCACCAGGTGCTGATCGGCGGCGTCGTGTTCGGCTACTTTGCGGGTCTCTACTACTGGTGGCCCAAAATGTTCGGCTTCCGCCTGCACGAAGGCATCGGCAAATGGGCGTTCTGGTTCTGGAACATCGGCTTCTACGTATGCTTCATGCCGCAGTACGCGCTCGGCCTCATGGGCATGACGCGACGTGTCAATGCGTACGACTTCGACATGGGCTGGCAGCCGCTTAACGTGGTGTCCACGGTCGGCGCCTTCCTGATGGGTCTCGCGTTTATTTTTCAAGTATGGCAAATCGCGCATAGCATCAAGTTCTACAAGAAAGAGAAGGACGGGGACGCATGGGACGGCCGTACGCTCGAATGGTCGATTCCGTCGCCGGCGCCGCTCTACAACTTCGCCCGCCTGCCGCGGGTGACGAGCCAGGACGACTGGTGGGAGAGAAAGCAGCGCCGGGCGAAGGGCGAGCCCGAAGAGCCGCTTGCGCCGCTCGAGCCGATCCACATGCCGAAAAACTCGGGCATTCCGTTCATCATGTCCGTCTGCTGGTTCACGGCCGGCTTCGGGTTCGTATGGGACTGGAAGTGGATGATCGTGCTCGGCCTGGCCGGCGTCATCGCATGCATGCTCGCCCGCTCGTTCTCTTACGATACCGACTACTATATTCCGGTCGATGAGATCGAGCGGACGGAAGCTGCGTTAAGGGGGACAAAATAATGGCACATGCAACGACCAAGTCCGCCGCCGGCGCGCATGGCGGCGGCCACGGGGCCGGCCATGCCGGCGGGCATCATGAGGAGCATCACGATCAGGAATCGCTCAAGACGTTCGGCTTCTGGCTGTTCCTGATCACCGACGTCATCTTGTTCGGCACCTTGTTCGCGACGTTCGTCGTCCTCCGTCTCAATACGGACGGCGGCCCGACCGGCGCGGAGCTGATCGAGCTGAACGGCATCATCGCCTCGACGTTCATCCTGCTCACGAGCAGCTTCACGAGCGGCGTCGCCGTCCTGGAGATGAACAAGGGCAACAAGCGCGGCCTTATTCTATGGCTCGCGATCACCGCGCTGCTCGGAGCGGCGTTCATCTACCTGGAAGTGACCGAGTTCATTCACCTTGTACACGAAGGCGCCACGATCGGCACAAGCGCTTATTGGTCGGCCTTCTTCACCTTGGTCGGCACGCACGGGCTGCACGTCTCGGTCGGCCTCGTCTGGATGGTCGCGCTGATGCTGCAGCTTAGCCGCCGCGGCATTACGCCGGTCACGACGCGCAAGGTGAACATCATCAGCTTGTACTGGCATTTCCTCGACGTCGTATGGATCTTCGTCTTCACGATCGTTTACTTGATGGGGGTGATGTAGGATGGATAAGCACAACACGCAAGCACGCGATGGGCACGGCTCGCACGGCGGGTCGCTGAAGTCTTACGTCATCGGCTTCCTGTTCTCGATCGTTCTGACGATTATTCCGCTCGTCGTCGTCATGAACGATCTGCTGAGCAAGACGGCGACGATTGCGGTCATACTCGTCATGGCCGTCCTACAGTTCCTCGTGCAGCTGCTCTTCTTCATGCACATTCGCGACGAAGAGAAGCCGCGCTTCAACCTGATGGCGCTCATCTTCGGCCTCGTCATCCTGGTGACGATCGTCGCCGGCTCCATCTGGATTATGACGTACAACGCCGTAGCGACTTAAACCGGCATGGATCATAGGCTGCGCAGGGTTATAACACGACCCGGCGCAGCCTTTTTTTCGTCACGCTTAAAAAACGACTATAAGCAAACTCTCCCTACCGCTGCCGCCTCCGCGCATGACATACTCATGGAGACAGAAGCAAGATCATCGAGACGGAGGCGATACGAATGAACATTACGCTTAGAGCGCTGCGGCTGCCGGAGGATTACGAGGCCATCGCGCGGCTGCTGAATACGGTCTGGTCCGAGCCGTCGACGGCCGACAGTCTGCACGAAGCCGACGAGAAGCTGTATGAGGTCGGGCATACGTGGATGGACGAGAACGGGCTGCTGGCCGGCTACGACCGGGAGCGGCGAGTTGCCGTGACGGAGGACGGCGAGATTATCGGATACGCCTGGTCGTGGAGAGCGCCGTGGACCGAGCCGGGCTACCTGTGCAACACGCTCGTCGTGGCGGAAGCCTGCCGCAACCGAGGCGCCGGGAAGCTGCTGCTCCGGCACATGGCGGAATGGGCATCCGGCCTCGGCGCTTCCGCGATGCTGGCGGAAGTATGGGACGACAACGAAGCCGCAATCGGTTTCGCGCGAAGAAGAGGGTTCGTCATCGAGCGGCACGCCTACCAATCGCTGCTTCGTCTTGGCGGCGATAACGAACGGCTGGAGCGCGCGTTGTCGGGCTTCACGGAGCCGCCGGGCATCCGCTTCCTGACGCTGGCCGACGAGCCCGGCGAGAATAGCGAGCGGAAGCTGTTCCGGGTATACGAGGAATCGATGCGGGACATTCCGAGCTTCCTGGGCGACATGCCCGATTTCAACGAGTGGCGCAAATGGTATTTGCAGGTCGACGGTTACGCCCCGGAACGCGTCATCATTGCCGCGGACGGCGACCGGTTCGTCGGGCTCACGAACGTGCTGCTTAACGCGCAGACGGGAGGCATGTACCACGAATATACGGGCGTAAGCCGGGATTATCGCGGAAGAGGCATCGGCTCCGCATTGAAGGTGAGAGCGGTGCGGCTGGCGCAAGACAAGGGCGCCGCTTATATTCGGACCGATAACGACTCGCTCAACGAGCCGATTTTGAAAATCAATCGTAAGCTCGGGTATGAGCCGCTTCGCGGAGCGTACCGGATCGTCGCTCCGCTCGAGCACGTTTTGCAATCGTTCGACGTTATGGAAAACATTCCCTAAACCTCTTCGATATGTTACGCTATGGATACGACTTACTATTAATGCGTATTGAGAAGATATCGTTTGGGAGTGTATGATGCAGAACAAAATCGACGAAATTATACGCCATTACTTTAATGATGCCGCATACGATATCGATCCGGTTCCATTTGGTTTGACAAACCTCACACGGATTTTAACGATTAATGGTCGCAAATATGTGATTCGGGTCTACAACCGGCACACCAAAGATGCAGCAAGCATTCAATTCGAAGCCCGGCTGATGGCGTATTTAACGAATCAGGAGCTTTCCTTTACGGTCCCTGTATTCCTGAATACGAATGGCGGAAAGCCATATGTACAATTATCCGATGGAACGCTTGGCGCCGTCGTTTCGTTTGTCGAAGGGCACGTCCCGGACCTGTCAACCGCTGATCAAGCCGCTGAGCTAGGCAGAGTTGTCGGCGAGCTCTCTTCAGCGCTTCGACGTTATAAGCCGGAATGGAATGACGAAGGGACCCCGTTTACGGATATCTACCATCTGCATCCTTTGGCCGATTGTCGCGCCGTTGCCGCATTTATCGATAACCCGCCGTTCGAAATTGCGCAAGACTCCCTCCATTTCTATAAAGAGACCGTCGCCAACGCGGAGCAAAGTAAACGGGAATGGCTGGACTTGCCCAAGCAGCTTGTCCATCATGACTTGTTAATTTATAACCTGCTCTCAATAGATAACCGCATCCATGGCGTTTTGGATTTTGACTTTACATCGCTCGATATTGGATTTATGGAATTCGCCATTTCCTTTAATCATGTCGTTCAGATGACAAACGGTGCGTGGGAGCCGATCGAGGCGTTTATTAACGGTTACGCTCAATATAGAAAAAGTTCGGCTCTTGAGTGGAATCAGCTTCGGCTGTTGACCCGGATCTACCACATTGCCGTCCTTCATATTTACATCGGCCAGCACTATTCGGGAGTAACGATCGAGAAGCCGTTCCATTACATTCTGGATCAATTCCGAACAAGGGATGAATGGTTACTCGCACATCGCGACCCATTAGAGCTGTTGTTCAACAAATGCTTGATCGAGCGCTAACCTGGCGCGGACACCTGATCATTTTCCAATCGTGTGGCTAGGAGGCGGCTGACATTAAACGTTTGATCAAACTATTACGGCTTGCTGTTATCGTTATTGTGATCTCCTTAACCGGAGCGCTTATTCACGTCAAATATAATCCCCCGCTGGATGCTTACGGCATAGGATCATCGTCCGACAAACGCGTGTTGTTAGTGGGGGTCGGAAATAAGAGCCGCTTTGCCGAGATTCGAATCGAGGATGTTCTTGTCAATGACAATACCCGGCCGTCAAACGTAAATATCCAGGTGAGCGATCCGTCAAAGGGATTCATCGTATCGGATGATCCCGAAGCGGAAGAGGCGCAAAATTATCATTTCGAGGATTTGAACGCCATCCGCCTACAAACCGATACGGATCGCCAAGAACAGGCGAGCGGCAAGGCTTCCGGCAAAGACACCGTCTATGCGGTCACCATTGGCCATGACGAAAGCATTCATCAAGTCAGCATTGCTTACCGTTATCTCGGTCTTCCTTACCGAGAGGTTATCCAAACGAAATGGTGATTATAATGAAAAATATGTAACGAGCACCTACGGTCCGTAGGTGCTCATACGTTTAAATAAAAATTCATGGTGAGTACTGCAATACCTGGGACATCTGGACCGTATCCGTAGCGGCGCTTATTTCAGATTAGTATTTGTTGAAGCCACACACACTACAAGCGATTATCACCAACAGGATAAACAGTACAAGAATTGTGCCTGTGTTAGTAAAGGCTCCTCCAACGTAACCGGACATTTGCAGCACCTCCTTGATCAGTAAGTAATTTAGCTTATGATCGCCGCGTTCTTATTGATTGGGTGATTGTTACTAGTTGTTTCACTATTTATCGCTACTATCATTCAGCAGCATATGTGCCGCACAGACATCTGTACGGGCAGCGGCAGCCCCCTCCTTCTCTCCTACCTTGCCAGCGCTCTTCCCGCAACCATCATTCATAAGCATTTGTACGGTAATGATGCCCTTTTTTTATATGTAAACGATAACCTATACGTATAGAGGCGGCGGAACATATTCTGTTATAAATGTCCGCCTGACGAGAAAGGATAGATTAGGAATATGCAGCGAAAACGCAACAGGAAGAAAGCGGCAGTCAAGTTGTCTTATTTGCAGCCTCAAGTCTCCCAAGTTCCCTCCGAAGAGTTGCCGTCGCCCCCTTTTCTGAATCAAGGCGCCGTTCCCGGGCTATTCGGACCGTCTTCCGATACTCCCCCTCCTTCAAGAAGAAGTCCGTTTCAAGGCCTCTTCTCCGCAATGGGCGGATTAGATGGAATTATGTCGACAATCGGCAAAGTTCAGAAAATGATCGGCGTATTTCAGCAAATTAAACCTATATTCGGTCTGTTCAGCGCATTCGGAGGAGCCAAAGCCGTAACAACGGGACTTGCACAAGGCCACAATACGAGAAAACGCGTATCTGGCGGCAAGATCCGGAAGAGGAGGCAACGAAGGAATAAAAGCAGAATATGAGCGAGGTTGTGAATAGAGCCGAACTAAAAAGCATGGGACTTCTCGAGGAAGTATTCCCATGCTTTTTCTCGTTTGCCGATCATCAAACTAGCGAATAGTAGCGCTATCTGTGTCCGCATCGGGGAGTGATGCCGGGCAGTCGTCCATGAGAGTAGACTAAAAACCGCGCTGAACGGTTTCTACTCCCTTTGGCACGATCAGCGTCAACTGCGGATCGACCGTCTCCGCGGCAAACCCGCCGTCGCGACGGTCGACCGCGCCGATCATGACGTACATCGTCGCGCCGGCGACATGCGTCCTCATCAGGCCGTCGTCCGGCCGCTCCAGCTTCTTGTCCGACCAATAGCGGATTTGGCCGAACAGCTTCACTTCCCGCGCGTCGGCTTCATCCACTTCCACGCCGCTCATGGACTGCACGACGATTTTCGTAACAGCCGGGGGAACCGTCGCAGCCGCCGAATCCACGTAAGCGGTCCGCTGCGTCATGTTCAGCTCCCGCTTCAGCTCGTCGAACAGGCCCGTCGACATGAGCAGCGCAAGCCCCAGGCTGACCGTGCCGATCACTCCGACAAAAAACACGCTGATCCAGTCGTAGCGCACGATCGCCCGGTCGCTTCCGGAAAACTTCAAATAGAGCAGCAGCTCCGCGCCGAGCATAATAAATACGATGGGCGCCACCCACGTCAGCACCTCATAGGACCCGATATCCTGCCACAGCGACACCGCAAGCGCCGTGCCCATCAGCATCAGCGTAATGCCCATCGACAGCGAGCCGACGCGCCAAGTGCGCATGCCCGCCGCGCGTCCGGCTTCGGGCATAACGTTAGCCCCGTTCATAAGGCTCGCCCTCCCTCTTGTCGAAGGTCGGAGCAAATCCGGCTTCCTCCGGCGCCGGCGGCGCATTATGCCTGTATTCCGCCGTCTTGCCGCCGAATACCATCCGTACGCCGAGCAGGATCAGCACGAACGAAATGGCGACCGTCGGAATGATGTAGATGAAATCCATATACGCCTCATACACCTGCCGCGTAAAATGATTGAGCACGAAATTGGTGACGACGCGGTTCAACAAGTAATAGACGCCGAAGCCGATCAACGCGATGCCGAACCACTTCTGGTAAGGGACGAACTGCTTCATGACCGGCTCGTCGGTCAGCTCGTGGCGTTCGTAGCGCGACGTCTGCTGCAGCGCGTCGAAGAAGGCGAAGCACCAGAACAGCGGCAGCAGGAAGAAGAACAGCGACAACCTCAAATTGTCCATAATATAGATGGCCAGCAGGAAGCCGCCCATGAGCTGAAGTCCGCGCTTCTGAAGCCCCAAGTACAGGTGTCCGGCGCCCGGGAAGATCGACAGCGCGATCGCGAGCACCTTGTTTTTGCGCCCGGAAGCGATGTTCCGCTCCAAATCCTCGAAGATGGCGCGGTCGACGATCGTCTCGCCCCGCTGCTTCGCATGCTGAAGCGATATCGCGTCGAACATGCCGTAAATCCAGATGACCGGCAGCGCCAGCAGGAAGATAAGCAGCGCGCCGGAGCCCGTCGCGATGCTTAGAAAAACGACGATCGCGAACAAACCGATGAACGAGATCAGCAGCGTAATGCCGCGCTGCATCAGACCGAGGCTCATATGGCCAAGCCCGGGCAGGAACGACAGCAGAATCGTGCGCGTCTTCTCGCGCTGTGCTTCGTAAGAATACCGGTCCGCCACGGCGTACGCATCCGGATAGCCGCCGTAGGCGCCCCCTCCGGCGCCCGGCGCCTGCAGCTTGCCCGACAATAACGTGACGATCATATCCAGCATGTTGACGATCCATACGAGAATCGCGAAGATCAGCAGAAAGATCGCGACCTCATCGGCGTCCCCATTCGACACGAGAAGCAAAAAAATCAGTCCCAGCGATCCGAAAAAGGCTCCCCCGTAAAGGATCGTGCGAATGGGCCGGCCCAAGTAAACATGGCCTGCACCCGGTATCAATGAAAGAAAAAAAGCGGCCAACGGGCTTTTGTTCATAAATGGTTCCTTCCTTTCTAACGTTCGTAATGAAGCCTTATTTAAAGCGCAGCTCCTGCAGCCCGTCGAGCCACGAGCCGGTCTGGCTGACCATCCTCTCCGACCACGATTCCGCCTGCCCGGTCACCGGGCTGTCCGCGACCGGACGATGCGTCCGGCTCTCCCAGCTGTCCCGCTCCGCCATCCGCTGCGAGAAGGCGGCGAAGGTGCCGCTTCCGAGCAGCAGCAGCGTGATCGAAGCCGCGACCGTATAATGGAACGCCGGATGCTGCAGCCACGAGGCCCGGCGGCTTGATTTTGCCTGAGCGGGGGCCTTCTTCTTCTCCGAAGCTTGCCGCACTTCCCGCTCCGGCTGCCGCTCCTCGAGCAGCCGCGCCACGACTCGCCCCTCAAGCCGCTCCAAATCCGGCTGCCCGGCATCCATCGTCTTCGCATCCCGCTCCAGCACCGCCATGAACCGCGTAAGGCAAGTCTCGCACGCCTCCAGCTGCCGATCGACCGGCTCCCGTTCCGGCTCGGTCATCCGGCCCTGCGCGTACCGCTCCAATTGGGCCGCGGTCACATGTTCATGCTTGATCCCTTCACTCATTCAAAATCCTCCTTCCGCCAATGCCGCTTCATCCAGTTTCGCGCCCGGTACAGCCGGGATTCCACGCTTTTGCGCTCCAGCCCCGTCTCGGCCGCGATTTGCTCATACGATTTATCTTCCATGTAAAAGGCCGTTACGACCTCGCGGTAACGATCCGGGAGCGACTCGATCCGCGCCCTGACCTGACGCTTGTCCTCCTGCTCCATCGCCTCGGCCTCCGCGGCGGGCATCTCCGCCAGGTCGTCCTTTCTTAGCTCGGACATCCGCTCCTCGCCCGCAAGCTCCTCGGGCCTTCGCGCCTTGCCGCGTTTGAAATCGATCGCGCGATTGACGGCGATCCGCGTAATCCACGTCTTCAGCCCGTCCAATCGGCATTCCGGAAGGGAGCGATAAATTTGCAGCAGCACTTCCTGCGTCACGTCCTCCGCGTCATGCGGCGAGTGCAGCACTGCGTTTACCGTTCTGTAGATATACGGACCGTAAGCCCGCACAAAAGGTCGATAATGCTCGGGCCCGCCTTTTTGCGCCGCCTTGATCCAATCCTCGTCTTGAATGTCGCTCCCCTCCTTCCCGAAACAATAGACGACGGCGCGTCCCGCTTCCCCTGCGCTTTTTCGAAAAAAGTTTTTTATTCGTCGAATGACCTGCTTTTTAGTGTAACACGATCTTGCCCCTTAACATCCGCAATAGAGGAATAATCGATTTGATGCCCGAACTACTAGTATGACTTGTAGGCAACTTTCCCGAATGGAGGATCATGATGTTCGGCTTAACCAGGCTTCCCAAGAACGCGCGCGGCTGTCTGCTGTACGAGCCCCTGTTCCTAATCCCGTACAGCATGTTCAGCACGTATGCGACGATTTACATGTTCGAGATGGGGCTGAGCGAGACGGCGATCGGCTGGGTGACGACGCTGACGCTGCTCGTACAGGTGTTCTCGTCCTTCATCAGCGGCTTTCTGACCGACAAGCTCGGGAGAAAGCGGGCGCTGCTTTATTTCGACGTCCTCAGCTGGACGGTAGGCACCTTGCTGTGGGCGGTATCGCAAAATATATGGTTTTTTATCGTCGCGGCCGTCGTCAACGGATTTCAAAGAGTGCCGCATACGGCGTTCTACTGCTTGCTAGTTGAAGATACCGAGCCGAAGGACCGCACCTTCGTCTTCTCCGTCCTCCAGTTCGTCGGGATGCTCGGAGGGTTGTTCGCGCCGCTCGGCGGGCTGCTCGTCGCCCATTACGGCCTCATCCCCGGCATGCGGATCATGTACGCGCTCGCGTGCGTATGCATGACGATTCAATTCGTCGGCCGCCACTTCGCCACCCGGGAGACGGACATCGGCCTGCGCAAAATGGAGGAAACCCGCAGCCTCGGCCTCATGGCCGGCCTGCTCGAATACAAAGGGATCCTCCGCGGGATGGCGGGGAACAAGCCGCTGCTGCTTATTTTCGGCGTTTATATCCTGTTTCAATTCCAGCTCACGCTGAAAACGACTTACCTGTCGCTCTTCTTCGTCGAGCATCTGAAGCTGGACAGCGGGCTTGTCTCGATCTTTCCCGCCGTCACCTCCGTCTTCATGCTGCTCTCGATGTGGCTGCTGCTGCCTCGCCTCGGCGATAACCGGCTGCATGCCGTTATGATGTGGGGCTTCTTCGTCTCGCTCGCGTCGAACCTGCTGCTCATCCTGCCCCTGCCGGGCATGATGGTCTGGCTCGTCGTCAGCACGATTCTCGCCGCGGTCGGCACGATGATGACGTATCCGTATCTGGAAGCGGCGGTGGCGAACGCCATCGACGACGAGAACCGGGCCGGCATCTTCGCCATGCTGTCCGTGCTCATTCTGCTGGTCATCTCGCCGTCGGGGATTATCGGGGGCTGGGCCTATAAGCTGGACCCGAACCTGCCGATCCTCCTGATCGTCCTGTCGTTCGCGGCGAGCATGGCGCTGCTGGCGCTGTACAAGAGAAGCGCCGGGGAGGATGCGGCGAAAGCGTAGCTGCTTAAGGTTCGTAGATCCATGAGATCCGAATTTCTTCCGCGTTCTCTGTCAATCTCGCCTTTGAATCCTTATTGACCCGAATGGATCGCCGGCCATCGGTGCCTATATTGTTCTCGTTAGGAGGACGAAGGCCGTTGTCGGGGCCTGCAGCAACGCGGAAACAAATGCGTAACTCCGGTTTTCTCCGGATCCCTCGTTTTCCGCTGATGGACAATGAGGTATACTGGAGAAGTCAGGAAGTATTTAGACCAAAGGAGGCATTGTGACGTGGGCACGAATAACAAAATCGGCGGCGGCGGCTTTCATCATGTCGCGCTGAGAGCGAACGATTTTGAAGCGACGGTCAAATTTTATACCGAGGGCTTAGGCTTTGAACTGCGCCAGGCATGGGGTGAAGGCGACAAGCGCATTGTGCTGCTGGATACCGGCGACGGCAACTATTTGGAGGTATTCGCAGGCGGCTCCGGCGAACCGAAGCCGGAAGGCTGCTACTTCCACGTAGCGTTCCGCACCGATAACGTGGACGCCGCCGTCGAGGCGGCCGTTGCGGCAGGCGCTGCAGTGACGGTAGCGCCGAAGGAGGCCGTGCTCGGCAACACGCCGCCGACACCGGTACGCATCGCTTTCGTAAAGGGACTAAACGGTGAGATTATCGAGTTTTTCCAAAGCACGGGAGACCATCGGCTGTAATAAAATCCATGAGAAGAAAGGGGAATGGCAATGGCAGACGCCTTTACTTTATCGATTGGGGACGCAGCGCCAGATTTTACCCTGCCGGCAACGGATGGGAAGACTTACGGGCTGAGCGACTTTCGCAACGCGAAGACGCTGGTCGTCTTTTTCACTTGCAATCATTGTCCTTTTGTCATCGGTTCGAATGAAGTTACGCGCGAAACCGCTAACCGCTATATCGAGAAGGGCGTGCAGTTCGTCGGCATCAACGCGAACAGCGTGAATACGAAGCCCGAAGATTCCTTTGAGCATATGGTCGCTCACATGGCGGAGCATGAATTCCCGTGGGTGTATCTGCGCGACGAATCGCAGGAAGTCGCGCTCGCGTACGGCGCGCTGCGGACGCCGCATTTTTACGTTTTCAACGAAGAGCGCAAGCTGGTTTACACCGGCCGTGGCGTCGATCAACCGCGGGATGTCGGCAAGATGACCGTCAACGATCTCGACAACGCGCTTTCGGAACTCGCATCGGGGCAAGAGATTACCGTGAAGGTGACAAATCCGATCGGTTGCAACGTTAAATGGGACGGCAAGGACGCGCACTGGATGCCCGCGGAAGCCTGCGATCTGGTATAACGCGGCGTCATGCATAAGCTTATTCCTCATATAGAAAGCCTCGGCCCCATCGTAAGGTGGCGGCTGGAGCTTTTTTCTAGATTATACATGGTTTTGTCCAAAACGAGGGATTACAACACGCTAAACATGTATAGGTCTTAACGAATTCATCCATAATAACTTGAATTTAAAAATCGAATGGAGGGCGGATTCCGATGAAACAAGATCAGCTGAGCAACTCCAATAAGGAGAAGCAGCCGGTTGCCTTTGCCAATCTGAATCACTCGGCAACTAGCTATGCGCAAAATGCGATAGAGGATGTATCGGCAAACCATTCCATAAATGAAGAAGCCGCGGAAAATTTGGTCAAACAGGCTATGCAAAATGATGATGAAATGAAAAAGGATCAATAAATCACCATCCTTCTAGTCGGGGAGGACGCATACGCCAAGCTCCCTCGCAAGCACCGTCATTCGATGGTGCTTTTCTTATGCCCGCAATAACGTTTGCGAAGAAAACAAATGAAGGAAAAAAAAGACCTCATTGCCCGCAAGACAATTGCGACGGCAATGAGGTTCTCTTCTGCCACGGCGAACGCGCCGATTATGACCGGTCCTTCTGCTATACTGGAATATTGCATTAACTTCGGCTTTATCTGCCTCCATAACCGGGACGCTTACCCGCCAAGTGCTTCCTTCAGCTCCTCCGGCGAGCGGTCCCACCACTCCGCGTTATGCTCGATCAGCAGCTTGCGAAGCGCGGCCTTCTCCACGTCGCCCAGCTCGCCGAGAATGAAGCGGCGCTTGATCGCGTAGTCCAGCTTGTTCACGTGGTCGGCAAGGATCTTCCAGCCGCGGCGGGCTTCCGTGTCGATCAGCATCTCGCACGCCGTCGCGCCCGCGTAGTGCGAGCCTTCCTCCGTCCGCTCGACCGCCACCCACACGATCCAGCATTGACGGCCGTTCGGCGTGTCCTCCTTGTTCGGCGTGAACTTGATGCCGCGCTCGATCTTGCTCTTCGCGTGCATCGCCCCTACGTCGATGTAAGCCTCTCCGTCGTCGATAATGACGCAAGCCACATCGCTCAAATCGATGGACCCCGCGCCGAAGCCTTTATGTTTTTTGCTGCTCACCACGTTGAGCGACAACGATTTTTTTTCCTTCTTCTCCGGCTGTTCCGCCTGGCCTTGTTGTTCCGTCACGCGTCTTCACACCTTCCCCGATACAATAATTCCATTTTAGCTAATATTCCTCCAAAAGCAAACATATACATGCTGTAGATGCTTGTCAACGGGAGGGAAACGGTCCATGACTCCACGCAATGTCAAACGAATCATACTCGTAACGCTCGCGGTCGTCCTGCTCGGCATTTCCGTGCAGTACGGCTTCGGGACTGCTTGGCAATCCCAATATACGTTCGCCATCGCTCCCGCCGCCAAATCCAAGCAGCCGCCCGCGCCTGCCCCAAAAACGGCCAAGCCGCCCGCCGTGCAGGAACCGAACACGGTCATGACGCCGAAGCCGCAGTCGCTCAGCAATCGCGTCGTTGAGTACCATATCAACGTCTCGCTGCGCGAGGACGCGCGGCACCTGGACGGCGAACAGACCGTGACCTGGATCAATCCGGGCAAAAAAACGGTGTCCGAGCTCTACTTCCACCTGTATCCGAACGCCTTCCAATCGGACAAAACCACCTTCATGATGGAATCCGGCGGACAGCTGCGGCAGGACAAGGCTACGTCCGCAAGCCAGGGGCACATGCAGCTGAATGCGCTGCAGACGCTGGAGGGCGAGAGCCTGCTCCCCCGCCTGCAATACGTGCAGCCTGACGACGGCAACGAGAACGACTTTACGCTGGCCAAGCTCCGCCTGCCCGAGCCGCTCGAGCCCGGCAAGTCGGTTACGCTTCGGATGAGCTACGAGGTCAAGCTGCCCGAGGTGTTCGCGCGGATGGGCTACTCCGGCAGCTTCGTCATGGCCGGCCAATGGTTCCCGAAGGTCGCCGTTTACGAGACCGCCGGCACGAGGGGCCGCACGTCCGAAGGCTGGAACGTGCATCAGTACCACGGCAACTCCGAGTTTTACAGCGACTTCGGCATTTACAGCGTCCGAATCCAGGTGCCGGAGGCTTACACCGTCGCCGCGACCGGCTTCCAGACGAAGCCGATCGAGGTGAAGAACGAGGCGAAGGTGTATCAATTTTACGCCGACGACGTCCATGATTTTGCTTGGGCTGCTTCGCCCGATTTCGTCTACGAGGAAGCGGCCTACTCCGATACCGGCATCCCCGGCGTCCGGATCAAGCTTTACCTCGATCCGTCCCATGCGGCGCTCAAGGACCGCTATATGCACGCGGCCAAGTCCGCCTTGTCCAACTATGCGAAGTGGTACGGCCAATACCCGTACACCACGCTGTCGATCGTCGTGCCGCCCAAGGGAGCCGGAGGCGCCGGAGGCATGGAGTACCCGACGCTCGTGACCGCCTTCAGCGCCGAGAAGCCGAATCCCGGCTACGACCTCGAGCGGACGGTCGTGCACGAGATCGGCCACCAGTACTGGTACGGCATGGTCGCCTCGAACGAGTTCGAGGAAGCGTGGCTCGACGAAGGCTTCACCTCCTACGCGGAGGACAAAGTGATGGAGGCCGCCTACGGGCTGACGCCCAACCTGCGGCTCGAAGCCAGCTACATGACGGACCCGGCGCCGCTGAAGCAGCCCTCCTGGGCTTACGGCAGCCATACGCAATACGCCGAGAACGTCTATATGCGGGCCAAGCTCGTGCTGGTCGGCATCGAGAACCAGGTCGGCACCCGGACGATGCAGAAAATATTGCGGACCTACTTCCAGAAATATAAATTCAAGCACCCGTCCACCGCCGATTTTCAGCGCGTCGTCGAGCAGGTGACGAAGACCAAGTGGCATGATTACTTCAGCCAGTACGTATACGACGACCAGATGGCCGACTTCTCCGTCGAAGCCATTCACGTAAGGCCGGTGAAGGAGGACGGCAAGCCGATGTACGAGTCCGTCGTCCTGATCAAGCGCAACGGCGGCACGAACGGCGAAATCCCGATCGTCATGCAGTTCACGGACGGGACGAGAGTGACGAAGAACTGGGCCGCGGGCGAAACCCACATTCAATACAAGCAGGTGCATGACGCTCCGCTCGAGTGGGCCGTCGTCGATCCGAACCATACCAACGTGCTCGACAACAAAGTGATCAACAACTTTATGCAGGCGCAGCTTCCGGAGAGCTCGCGCGCGAGATGGAGCCTTGGCGCCGCGAAGCTGATCGAGGGGCTGCTCGGATCGCTGAGCTGGTAAGACGGCAAGCAACCTGCGTTCAAGGAGCGATAAACCATGAAGACACATTTGCTGCAAGGCTGGCGGCTGGCGGTCAAGCACTTTTACATCGTCATTCTGCTGTTTCTGTACCAGCTCGTCGCCGGATTTTTCCTGTACCGTTTCATCGACTCGGTCGTTTCTCCGCTGCTCCGCCGCTACCCGGGCTCCTTCCCTTCCGAGTCGGCCGCGCAGCTCTTCCTGACGGAAGCGCAGTTCCGGCTCTTCAAGACCGATCTCATCACGCCTTACCTCTGGATTCTCGGCGGACTGCTGGCCGCCCGCATGCTGCTGACGCCGCTCATCAACGCCGGCTTGTTCTACTCGCTGCAGCAGACGAGGGACGGCGGCGGCGGCACGCGGTTCCTCGAAGGCATCCGCAAGACCTGGAAGCCGGTCCTGCTGCTGTACTGGCTGGAGTCGGCGCTCGCGCTGGCGCCGGCCTGGTGGCTGCTGCCCCGAGGTCTCGACTCGCTCCTGGCGAGCGGCAACGTCCCCGAGCTGCTCGCGGACGTCCTCCCCGGCGCTTCCCTATGGCTGGCATGGGCCACGGTTCTTCGCCTCCTCTCCCTGGCGGCGCAGTTCGGCGCCGCTTCCGGCGAAGGAATCTTCCGCTCCTTATGGAAGGCCGTGCGGAACTTCCTGATGTACGCGGCGATCTCGCTCGTTCTCTGGGCCGCCGGCGCGGCGCTCGGGCTCGTCGTCTCCGGCCTCTCGCTAATCTGGGCCGGCCTTCTCGCCCTTATCGTCCACCAAGGCTACCACCTCGTGCGTACGCTGGTGAAGGTGTGGACCATCGCGTCGCAAATCGACTATTTGCAATCCAAGCAGGCTTAACCGCGGCATTCGCCATCGATTTGCCAAATTGCAACAGGCTGTCCATGAAGGCCAAGAGCCTTGTCGGACAGCCTGTTTTTTGCATGAGTATTTTTTAATAATCGTGTCTGAGCAGCGCGAAAAACGGCCGTTTCTCGCCCGTTCGGCTTGTCCTTGCGCCGTCACTAGGCATGCATAGTCCGGCATATTTTATAACGCATGCACATAATTAATGAAATTAAGTCGAGATTTCAGGCAGAAAGCAACATGAAAGTCGGTTATTATTACAGAAAAAACGGTTAAACGCATCAATTAGCCAAAAGGTTACATGAGAATTATTAGAATTTGCCAATTAAAGAAGGAGATCCGTGAATAAAATCGAATCCGTATTTTAAAGCAAGAAAAAACTGCCTAATTTCCTAGCGGAAAACGGGGGAACCATCTTTGGGTGAATTGATTCCGACGTCTGCCTCGCGGCCGGCGCCAGAGGAATCATAGGGGACCTTCAACCGAACCCCACAGCTAACCTCGTCGGCATTGGAAGGAGTTCCACTCAGTTGAAAAAGGTTACCGCATTGCTTTTGGGTCTGACGATTATGCTCGCTTTTCAAGCGGGAAGCGTTTTCGCGGATTCCAAACTGAACGGATTCATCGATGGCGTCATCGGCAGTCCGTACAAAAGCGGCGGAACGACGGCAAGAGGCTTTGATTGCTCCGGTTTTACGACCTATGTGTTCGATAAAATGGGCATTGACCTTCCGCGTACATCCGCATCGCAAGCAAAGGCAGGAACGAAGGTCGCGAAAGCCGACCTGATCCCGGGAGATCTCGTGTTTTTCGACACGGCCGGCGGCAACAACGGCTCGGTATCCCACGTAGGCATTTACATCGGAGACGGCAAGTTTGCTCACGCATCCTCCAGCAGGGGCGTCGTTACGGACAAACTGAACTCCTCCTACTACGAGAAACGCTACGTGACCTCGCGTCGCGTGCTGGACTCGGAAGCTTTCACACAGTTCGCTGAAGAACAATAGAGCATCGCCGATGCCTGCCTCCGAACGGGAGCGGCTGCAAGAGCAAGCTCAACCGGCAAAGCCGCAGTTGTTTGTCCGCCATTCGACAAACCGCATGCGGCTTTGCTGTTTCCATGCCGGACTTGTAGGAAAACGGGTTAATGCCGCGTTTTGGGAAAGGAGCCTACTACGATGTATTTATTTATTCATCGCAAAGATTTGCGCACGACCGATATGCGAGCGTTCGATTACTTGCGAAGCAAGGATGACGCCGGCATCCATCTGCTCATCCTGGATCCCGCCCTCGTCGGCGGCGGCCGCCTCACCAGCCACAGCGGTCGCAGCTTCATCGGCCAGGCCGCATCCCTGCTGCTGAGCTACGCCGATGCCGGCAAAGAGCTGCACGTGCTGTACGGCGAGCCCGAGCGCGTAACCGAAGCGCTCCTGCAAGCGCATCCGATCGAGGAAGTCGTCGTTCACGACGATTATACGCCGTACGCCCGGCTCCGCGACGAGCGGCTCCGCGAGCTTGCGCGCAAGCTCGGACGGAGCTGGACGCCCGTCGCCGACGCTCCGCTTGCCGACATGACGGCGTTTCCGGCCTATGCCCGTCGTTCGGGTTCCGTGCCCTATAAAGTATTCACCCCCTTCTACCGGAAGTGGAACCGCTACATAGCAGAGCATTACGGCCCGGCCAGCGACATTGCCGTCGACGATCTCGCCACCGTCCGGGAGATCGATCCCGCCGTCGCGGCGGCGTTCGCTCTGCCCGAGCCGGTCGCCTGCGCGCTCGGCGCGAGCTCCGGCGTCGAAGGAACCGCGAAGCCGTCGGCGAAGCTCGACCGCTTCATTCGCGAGCGGCTGGCCGCTTACGCCTACAACCGGGACAATTACGCCGAGGACGCTACGAGCGGCCTGGCCCGATTTATGAACGCCGGCTCGATCTCGGTCCGGCAAGCCTACGAGGCGACGCAGGGACTGCCTGGTGCGGAGAATTGGCTTCGCCAGCTGGCGTGGCGCGACTTCTTCCTCTACCAGGCGATCTATCACGAGGATTTCTTCCGCTATGAGCATCTGACGGATCTCTCGCCGCTCTCGGACGTCCACTTCGAGGCGTGGGCAAGCGGCTCGACCGGCATTCCGCTTATCGACGCGGCCATGACGCAGCTGAACCGGACCGGCGAGCTGCCGAACCGGCTGCGGATGATCGTCGCGATGTTTTTGACGAAAAACCTGCTATGCCCGTTCACGCTGGGCGAGCAGCACTTCCGGCTGCATCTGAGCGATTACGACAATGCGCAGAACCGCGGCGGCTGGCTCTGGTGCTCCTCGCTCGGCTACGACGCCGCGCCGTACTTTCGCGTCATGAACCCCGTGTCGCAATCGCAGCGATACGATCCGGACGGCAGCTATATCAGGCGCTGGCTGCCTCATCTCGCCCATCTGTCCGACAAGGAGATCCATCGGCCGCTTGGCGGCGCGATCGTCGATTTGAAGGCGTCGCGGGCGCGGGCGATCGACGTGTACAAGACCATCGTGCTGGCCGGCGCGGGCGACGAGCGCCGCCTTATGGGCAGATAGACCTTCCACATCGTCGTTAGGAGGTCAGAAAGTGAGAGTCGTGCTCGAAATTCGGAGTCTGAGCGGAAACTCGAGCTCGCTGGGATGATTTGTCTCAGATATTTAGACTACGCAGCTGCTGAGTCCGAACGATGGGGATTTCGTTTCGGATATTGAAATTAATGCGAGGATTCCTAGGGCTGGGCGGTCGAGTTTTGCCGATTAGTTGCAAATTCTGAGACTATCCGGTCGACAGAATGGATATCGAGAGGATTAGTTTCAAATTTTTAGACTAGTGCGCGAAATCCGGAGGCTGTGCAAAGCCAAAAAACCTCCACAGCCGCTTCTGATGAAGCGAATGTGGAGGTTTTCTCGTCTACGCGGCCTGCTTCGCCCGCTTTCTGCCAAGCACCAGCATGATCCCGAGCAGCAGGAGCATGAAGACGACGAGGGCGCTGACGTACCATAACGTCGCCGTCACGTCGAACCGGTCCATGAACCAACCGGTAAGCCGCGGGAAGATCGCGCCCCCGAGCCCGCCGCAGGCGACGAGCAGGCTCGTCGTGCGCTCGGTCATGCCCGGGATGAGCACGTTCGAATAGACGAGGGCGATTCCGAATATGCCGGAGAAGAACAAGCCGCTTAAGCCGACGAAGACAAGCATCCAGCTCAGCTGGCCTGTCAGCGCCATCAATAGGAAGACGGCCGAAGCGCCGACGGTAGCGATCAACAGGTAACGGGAGTAGCCCATGCGGTCGGCGAGCGTGCCCGCGAATAAGCGTCCGAGCACCATCGTTCCCCAGAACAGGCTCAGCACCGACGCCGCGGTCGCCTCTTCCACGCCCGACCTTTCGATCAGGATGGACGGCAAATAGTTGGAGAAGCTCATCTCCATGCCCACGTATACCATGAAGAACAGCGCGGATAGAAATAAGAACGGCAGCGCCTTGCGCGAGTAGCCGAAGAAGGCGGACTTGTCCGGGGAGGCGAGCGCCGCGGCCGTCTCGGCGCCCGCTTGGCCGCCCCCCGCCGCGCGGGGCGCGTAGCTCAGCTGATCGTCCAGCTCCCCGAACGACATCGTCAGCCAGAGCACGAACGTAATGCCGGACATCGCCGCCAGTATCGGGAAGGATACCTGCCACGCTTCATGCCGGATCAAGTAAGCCGCCGCGATCGGAATAAGCAGCGCTCCTACGCCGAAGAACGTTTCCAGCCGGCTCATCGCCGACGCCTTGCCGTTCTTCGCCATATCGATGATCATCGCCCCGACGACCGCTTCCGTCATGCCGAAGCCGACGCCGGCCAGCGGCGCAATCGCGAGCATCCATCCCCACGGCAGCAGCAGGCTGTAAGCCGCCTCGCTGACGGTCAGAATGCCGATCGCGATCAGAACGGCGGCTCTCTTGCCCACTCTCGCGGTCAGCGACGGGGCGAGCAGCACGCCGACGAGAAAACCGAGGAACTGATTCATGATCCATTGCCCGCCGTCCTTGTAGGTCAGCCCGTAATGCTCGATCAGCTGCTCGAGGATCGAACCGCCCACCACGTGGGCGACGCCGATGACCAGATAGGACAGGCAGCCAAGCCAAATTAACTTTCTCATGCCATTAAGTTCTCCTTATGTACGCACGGTGGGTCCAGCCAATCTATCTGATATAATGAACCTAATTCACCGATATACGCCCGCTAGGCGCGCATCCGGCGATTGGAGGCAGAAGATTCCGTGAGCGATAATAATCAAAGCTCCACCTATTATAAACGACATCCCCTTGCGATGACCATACGTCCGCTGGAAATCGGCCATGCCCGCGACATTTGCGGATGGACGTACGAGGCGCCGTTCGACGTTTTCAATTGGCCTTCCTGGGAACACATGCAGAAGGACGGAATCGAATTCGGCGATCCCGTCCTGCGCGAAGAGCAGTATGCGGCCGTTCTCGGCGATTCGCGCGAGCTTATCGGCTATGCGCAGTTTTTTCCCATCGCCGGCGTCACGAGGCTTGGCTTCGGCCTGCGCCCCGATCTGTGCGGCGGCGGGCTCGGGCCAGCTTTCGTCCGGGTTATCGCCCTCGAGGCGAGCGAGCGGACGCCGGGCAATGAAATCGATCTGGAGGTGCTGGCGTGGAATACGCGCGCCATACGCGCCTACGAGCGCGCCGGCTTCCGGATCGCGGATTCGTATGCGCGTCCGACTCCGAGCGGCTACGCCGACTTCCATTGCATGGTGTTCGATCCCGCTTCCGCAGCGGATTAATGCGGCTGCTCGTCCGTACCGGCGTTCAAATGAGCCGTATAATGTGGATCACCTTGTCGCCTTGCGATACTTCAATGATATGAAACTTGCTGTTATACGCAATATGGCCTTGGCCTACCTCGATCGCCGGATTTTCGCCGAGTCCGAAGAACACGTCGTCCGCCAGCGCTTCCATCACTTCGCGGCGGTCGTCCGCGCCCAGCGCCTCCCACTCCTCGGGATCCATCTCGAAGAAGGTATAGCTCTCTTCGATTTCGCCCACCGCATCCGTCAAATCCTTCAATATATCCGCATATTCCCTTGCATGCCGTACGCCCATCGACGTCCAACCACCTTTACGATTCCTATTTTTGTTCCCTACTCTACCATTCTACCGCAATTTGATCATTTTTAACGCTTTCGCCTTCAAATCGTGCCTTTCGCTCTAACTTCGGCATACCCGTCTGACGATATATAGAAGAAGTAGAGAAATGTCGAAAAACGTATTGGACGGGGTGTATGATGAAAAATTCAACAATTATCGGTCTTGTGCTTGGTCTAGTCGCTGTATTGGGAGGGATGGTATTAAAAGGGGCACACCTCTCGTCTCTTATAAATCCCGCTGCATATATGATCATTATTTTGGGCACGGTCGCCTCCGTCATGATCGCCTTTCCGATGTCCGAGCTTTCGAAGGTGCCGAAGCTGTTCAAAATGGTGTTCAGCGGGCAAAAGCTGCCGCAGCGCGACGAGCTGATCGAACGCTTCATGGAATGGGCTTCGATCACCCGCCGCGAAGGCCTTCTCGCCCTTGAAGCGAAGGTCGACGAAATCGAGGACGACTTCCTCCGCAACGGCATGCGCATGATCATCGACGGCAACGACCAGGACTTCGTCCGCGACGTGCTGCTCGAGGATATCGCCGCCACGGAAGACCGCCATAAGGCGGGGGCGCTTATTTTCACGCAGGCGGGCACTTACGCCCCTACGCTCGGGGTTCTCGGGGCGGTCGTCGGCCTCGTCGCCGCGCTGGCGGAGATGAGCGACATGACGAAGCTCGCCCACGCGATTGCCGGCGCGTTCATCGCGACGCTGCTCGGTATATTTACAGGTTATGTCTTGTGGCATCCGATTGCCAACAAGCTGAAGCGTATGTCCAAGCAGGAAATTCAAATCCGCCTCATGATGGTCGAAGGGCTGCTGTCCATCCAATCCGGCGTATCGACGATCGCGATCAACCAGAAGCTGTCGGTATTCCTGACGCCGACGGAACGGGTGAAGATGAGGGAGAAGGAGGAGGCTCCGGTTGAGCAAAAAACATAGACACGAGGAACACGAGGAACACGTCGACGAATCCTGGCTCATCCCTTATGCCGACTTGCTTACGCTCCTGCTCGCGCTCTTTATCGTTCTGTACGCCATGAATTCCGTCGACGTGAAGAAGTTCGAGGAAATGTCCAGAGCGTTCAGCATCGCGCTTAACAGCGGAAGCGGCGTGTTGGACCAGTCCACGATCGTGAGGATCGGCGAGGATGAGGGCAAGAAGCGCAAGGAGGAAGGCAGCAACGAGGACAAGCAGGACCAGAGTACGGAAGAGCAAGCGCTCGAAGCGCTGAAGCGGAAGGAGCAGCAGGATCTGGAGCAGCTCAAGAAGCAGATCGACGCCTATATCGAGAAGAACGGCCTCACGAGCGACCTCGAGACCAAGCTTAATCTGTCGCAGCTCATGATCACGATCAGCGACAACGCCCTGTTCGCTCCGGCCCAAGCGACCGTGAAGCCGGAGTCGAGGGAGCTTGCCGTCGCCATCGGCAAAATGCTGGAGAAATATCCGGATTACGAGGTCATCATCTCCGGGCATACGGACAACAAGCCGATCTCGACCGTCTTCTTCAAGTCGAACTGGGATCTCAGCTCGATGCGGGCGATCCGCTTCCTGGACATTCTGCTCGAGAACAAGCAGCTGAAGCCGGAGCGCTTCAGCGCGATCGGCTACGGCGAATACCGTCCGGTAGCCGACAACAAAACCGAGGAAGGCCGGGCCAAAAACCGCCGCGTCGAGGTGTCGATCATGCATACGTACGTCGATCCAAGCAATGGGCAGCAGCTTTCCGTTCCGAAGGAATAGGCTAGCCTTTCCTATGCAAAAATCCCCATGTTCGCGAGCCGCCGCGACGAACATGGGGATTTTTATGCTTCGCGCCGGTCATACCGGCTTATAATCCAATTGCTTGAACAGCACGTCCTTCTCTTCCTCCGTCAGGTCGCGCCACGCGCCGATGCGGAGCCCGCCCAGGCGGATGTTCATGATCCGCTGCCGCTGCAGCTTCCTGACATGGTAACCGAACGCCTCGCACATCCGGCGGATTTGCCGGTTCCGCCCTTCCGTCAGGACGATGCGGAATACGCGGTCGCTCATCCTCGTCACGACGCACGGCAGCGTCATGCTGCCGAGAATGCGGACGCCGCTTGCCATGCCCTGCAGAAATTCGGCCGTTACCGGCCGGTCCACCGTCACGACGTATTCCTTCTCGTGCTTGCCCTCCGACCGGAGAATCGGGTTGACGATATCGCCGTCGTTCGTAAGCAGGATCAAGCCCTCCGAATCCTTGTCCAACCGTCCGATGGGGAAGATGCGCTCGGAATGCCCGACGAAATCGACGATATTGCCCTTCACGTGAAGTTCCGTCGTGCTCGTAATGCCTACCGGCTTGTTAAGCGCAATGTAGACATGCCGCTTCTGCTCGCCGATCCG
The DNA here is from genome assembly GCF_014705655.1 of Paenibacillus arenilitoris. Lineage (GTDB taxonomy): Bacteria > Bacillota > Bacilli > Paenibacillales > Paenibacillaceae > Pristimantibacillus > Pristimantibacillus arenilitoris. Next base: position 62,833 of record NZ_JACXIY010000033.1, read on the forward strand.
CTTGCCGTCGATCCGGACGTCGTCCCCCGTCTCGGCCTGGCTGCCGAGCTGCGCGATAGTCCCGTTAATCGTGACGCGTCCGCTATCGACCAGCTTGTCCGCCTCGCGTCTGGAACAGTAGCCCGTCTCGCTAATAAACTTATTGATTCTCACAACCGTTTCACCCCGCGTACGTTGTATCCGTATCCTACCCTATTATAGGATAATCTACAACCCGGGAACGCTTCGACATTGAGGATGAATCGTTTCGATATCAAGCCGCAAGCAGAGACCGCAACCGCCGCCGCGCCGGGCAGGCGGTCTCTCTCGTCTGCCGATTGCTCTACGTCATTTTTTTGACGGAATCCCGCAAAACCAGCTTCGTCGGAAATTTATAATAGTTGTCCACTTCTTTGCCTTCTAGCATTTGGAAGATCAAGTGGGCGGCCAGCGCCCCGCGCTCGTACTTCGGCTGCATGATCGTCGACAGCGCGGGCCGGACGTACTGCGCGAGCTCGATGTCGTCAAAGCCGATGACCGATACGTCTTCCGGCACGCCGATGCCGTGCTCCCGGAAGGCGCCGAGCCCGCCGATCGCCATCTCGTCGTTGGCGTACATAATGGCGGTAGGCAAATTGCCCTGCGCGATCAGCATTTTGGTCATGCTGTAGCCGTTATCCCGGTCGAACTTGCCGAATGGATGCAGCCGGCTTCGGCCGTCGAGCCCGTGCTTCCGTAATGCGCTTTCATACCCGCGAAGCCGCATCGCGTGAATACCGCCGATGGCCTTGCCGCTAATATAGGCGATTTCCCGGTGACCCTGCTCGATCAAATATTCCGCCGCCCGGTGAGTGCCCTCTTCATTGTCGACCTCGATGCTGACGACGTATTCGCTGTCGAGCACCCGGTCAAGAAGGATGATCGGGAATTCCTTCCTGGACGACATCGCGATAATCTCTTCGCTTATATTATGCGCCAGCACGATGGCGCCGTCGACCCGCTTCTCCGTCAGAAACTTGATCGCCGTGGACGATTCTTCGCCGACCGAGCTGCAAGCCAGCAAGTCGTAGCCCTTGGACAGCGTGACGTCCTGTATGCCCTTCACGAGCTCCGCGTAATAAGGGCCGGCCAAGTCCGTTACGATGATGGCGATCGTGCGCGTGCTGCTCCGCTTCAAGTCGGAGGCGAGTCCGTTTTTCTGATAATTGAGCTGGCGCGCGGCCTCCATGATCTTCTTTCTCGTCTTGCTGCTGACTTTGGCGTTGTTGTTCAAGGCGTACGAAACCGTCGATATCGATACGCCAGCCATTTTGGCGACATCCTTAATTGTAGCCATCGTTCTCTCCCCGTTTCGACACGTTCAAATCGCTCATTCTTCTTCTTTATTCGCGCTGGAACGGGGCAGTTCCTCTATTCCTCTATTTTTTGAACGGAGTCCCGCACGACGAGCTGCGTCGGGAATTTATAGTAGCGCTCGACCGCCTTGCCCTCCAGCGCTTGGAACAACAAATGGGCGGCCAAGGCGCCGCGCTCGTATTTCGGCTGCATGATCGTCGTAAGGGCCGGCCGGACATACCTGGCGAGCTCGATATCGTCGAAGCCGATGACCGAGACGTCCGCCGGCACGTCGATGCCGTGCTCCTTGAACGCCTTCAGTCCGCCGATGGCCATTTCGTCGTTGGCGTACATGACGCCGGTCGGCAGATTGCCCTGCGCGATCAGCATCTTCGTCATGCTGTAGCCGTTGTCCCGGTTGAAATAACCGAATTGGTGCAGCTGTCCCCTCTCCTCCAGGCCATGCTTCCGCAGCGCGTTCTTGTAGCCCTCCACCCGCTTGAAATCAAGGCGGTCGAGCGCCTTTCCTCCGATATAGGCAATGTCGCGGTGTCCCTGTTCGATCAAGTATTCCGCCGCCATGAAGCAGCCTTCCTCGTTATCGACCTCGATGCTGACGACGTAATCGTTGTCCGCCGTCCGGTCGAGCAGGATGATCGGAAATCCTTTTCTGGCGGATTGGTTCAGAATGTCCTCCCCGATGTTGTAGGCGAGCACGATGGCGCCGTCGACTCTCTTTTCCGTCAAAAACTTAACCGCGGTGGACATCTCCTCGCCGATCGAGCTGCAAGCCAAGAGGTCGTACCCTTTGGACAGCGCGACTTCCTGAATGCCCTTCACGAGCTCCGAGTAATGCGGGCCGGACAAATCCGTCACGATCAGCGCGATCGTGCGCGTGCTGGTCTTTTTCAAATCGGAAGCGATCCCGTTCTTCTGGTAATTCAATTGACGGGCGGCGTCCAAAATTTTCCGTTTCGTCTCCTTGCTTACTTTTTCGTTGTTATTCAAGGCGTACGATACCGTCGATATCGATACGCCCGCCATTCTAGCGACATCCTTAATCGTAGCCATTCGCGTCTTGTCTCCCCCTGCTTCTAGCGGAATTTTCGTTCGTGGCGCAACAGATTCGAGGGGAAATCCTCACGTAGCCCGTTACTCGCCAGGGGAGCTATATCCATAGCTCCCCTGGCGTTACACCCTATTAATTGGCCGTCGATTCGAAGCCTGCAAGCTGCGCTTCCACTTCCGCGATCACTTTGTCGATACCGGCCGCTTCCAGCTGCTTCCGGTAATCGGCTACCGCTTCCTTCGGATCCTTGCTCGTCTTGCCGAGCATCAGCTGCATGCCCAGCTGCTGATTGACGTTGGAGATCGCGGCGATTTCGGTCGTCACGTTTTTGGAATCGAAGCTGAAGCCCATGTACGGATCGTTGATGGCCACCTTGTCCCATTCCGCGTACAGCGTATTGCGGACCGGGTTCTCGGTATCCATGAGCAGGTTGTACTTGTCGTTGCGGAGCGACCATGCCGCGAAGCCGCCGCCGTCGACTTTGTCGTCGAAGCCCGGAGGCGTCTTCTTCACGCCGTCCTCAATTACGTACTGACGTCCCTCGATGCCGTATTGAATAAGGTTATAGTATTCCGGATCGGTCATGAATTTCTCGATCGCCATGAGCGCGCGCTCCGGATTCTCGGAATTGGAGCTGATGACGGTGGAGTTCTCGACGCCCATCTTGCGCTTGATCTTGCCGCTCTCTTCCGCGAACGTGTAGAAGTAAGGGTCGGATTCCGGCTGCGCCTTCATGTCCGTTCCGTATTTGCCGATCCAGTCCTGCGCGTGCGTCAGATAAGCTGCCGAGTTGGCCGCCCGCATATTCGTTCCCGCGTCGACCTGGGACGAGAGGATATCCTTCGGCCAGTAGCCTTTGTCCGCCCACTCGCGCATCTTCACGGCCCAGTCTTCGAACTCCTGCGTGAAGGCCGGGTGGAACACCTTCTTGTAATCCTCCTTGCTCTCCGTCACGAGGTTAAGCTCCGTGAGCGCGATGCCCGGCGCGTTCAGCCATTGGTCCGTCGTGTCGACCAGCATTCTGTACATGTTGAAGGCGTCGTTCGCATTGCCGTTGATCGGCGGGTACGATTCGTTCGCAAGCACGTTATCCATGTACTTTTCCATATCCTCGATCGAGTCGATATTCTCCATGCCGTACTTCTTCAGAAGATCGGAACGGTAAGCGAAACCGGTTGGCGTGTATTCGCTGTACAAGGACGGCACGCCGTAAATTTTGCCGTTGAACTTGGAGCCGGCCCACGTTTCTTCGGGAATGGCCGCTTTCAGGGTAGGCGCGACCTTGTCCAGCATGTCCGTAATATCGACGAGCGCGTCTTGGCCGGCCAGCGTGAAGTAGGATACGGCGGCGCCCGGGGATGCATGGGACATGTCGAACTTCTCGCCGGAGGCGAACAGCAGCGGATACTTGGTCGCGATGTCCGGCCAGTCGATGTACTTGACCTCGAGCGTGGCGTTGATGTCGCGCTTCAGCAATTTGTTGATTTCCGCCAAAATATCTTTGTTGGCGATCCCTTCGGAGCCCCACAGGTAATAAACCAGCTTGACCTCTTTGGAAATGTCTACGCCGTTCGCGTTCGTCGCCTGTTCGTTCGTATTCCCCGCCGGATCGTTAGCGGGAGCGTTCTCCTCCTTCGACGCGCAGCCGGCCAGTAAGCCGGTCAGCATGGTAGCGGACAGCAAGAGCGGAAAAATCTTTTTCCCTTTCATCGTATTGCCTCCCTTTTTTCTCGTTACGATTTTTGCATTTATAATAAACGCCTTCGGTGAGGGCATTTATTAACCTTTGACCGCGCCGATCGTAAGACCGGATACGAAGTAGCGCTGGGCGAACGGGTACAGCAGAATGATCGGTCCCGTAGCGAGCACGGCGGTCGCCATCTTGATGGACTGCGTCGGCAGCTCGGCCGTATCGATGACGACGCCCTGGTTAATGAGCGCCTGGATGTTGGTCTGGTTGATCATGCGCTGCAGGAAGTACTGCAGCGGGAATTTGTCGGGCGTCTGGATGTAGAGCATGCCGTTATACCATTCGTTCCAGAAGCCCAGCGCCGAGAACAGGCCGACCGTGGCCAGCGACGGGATGGCGAGCGGAATGAAGACCTGCCAGTAGATGCGGAAGTCGTCCGCGCCGTCGATCGTCGCCGACTCGTACAAGGAGTCGGGTATCGCTTTCATGAAGTTGCGCATCAGGAAGATCGACCACGCGCCGACGACGCCCGGAAGGATCATGGCGAACAAGCTGTCCTTCAGATGCAGGTATTTGACCATCAGGATATAGCTCGGAATCAAGCCCCCGGCAAACAGCGTCGTGAAATAGATCATGAACGAAAAGAAGTTGCGGTACTTGAAGTCCTTCCGGTTCAGGACGAAGCCGGCCATCGACATCATGAACAGCCCGAGCGCGGTGCCGATTACCGTGATGAAAATGGTGACGCCGTACGCTTTTGCCAGAGCGGACGAATTATTGATCAGCATCTCGTAGGCTTTGGCGGAGAACTCGCTCGGAATGAGCTTGTAGCCCTCGCGGATAATTTCCTGCTCGTTCATGAAGGAGGAGGAGATCATCAGGACGAACGGGAACAAGCAGGCCAGCGCGAAGGCGGTGATGCACAAGTAGCTGACACCTTTGATCGCGAACGTGCCGACGTCCCATTTTTCTTTTTTCGTGTTTGTCATATTTTCCACCCCCACAGGATTAGAACAGCGCGCTGTCCGGTTCGATCTTCCGAACGATGAGGTTGACCGTCAGCACGAGCAGCAAGCCGAACACGGACTGGTAGAAGCCGACCGCCGCCCCCATTGAGAAGTTGAACTGCCCGACCAGGCTGCGGAAGACATACGTATCGATAATGTCCGTTTGCGGATAGAGCACCGAGTTGGTCCCGATCAAGTTGTAGAACAGGTCGAACGAGCCCTTCAGAATGCCGCCGAGACCGAACAGCAGCAGCAGAATGAACGTCGGCTTGAGCATCGGCAGCGTCATGTAGCGGATTCGTTGCCACCTGCTCGCGCCGTCGATGTACGCCGCTTCGTACAGGTCGCTGTTGATGCCGGTAATGGCCGCCAGGTAGACGATCATGCCGTAGCCGGTCGCGCTCCAAATTTTGAAAGCGACGATGATGTACTTCCAGATGCCCGGGTCCGAATAGAACTCGTAACGTTCCATGCCCATGTTTACCAGCATCGTATTGATGAAGCCGGAGTTGAAGTTGAACATGTTGTAGGCGAATACGCCGACGATGACCATGGATATGAAATGCGGCAGCAGGAGAACGGATTGGCTGATCTTCTTGAACCATTTGCCGGAAATCTCCGCGAGCATAATGGCGAATACGATTTGAATGACGTTCCCGAGCGCGAGGAACACGAAATTGTAGAGCAGCGTATTTTTGGTGATGTTCCAAAGGTCGCCCGTTTTGACCAAAAATTCGAAATTTTCCAAACCGAGAAATTCGCTTCCGAAGATGCCCTTGCTAATATTGAAATCCACAAACGCCACGTATGCCCCGGGCATGACAAGATAGTGAAAGACAATAAAGTAAAGAATGACGGGTGAAAGCATCAGAAACAAAATTTTGTTCTTCACGAGCTCCCGCGCAATATTCCCGCCGCGCTGCTTCAGTCTTGTTTTGACATACATTTAGCCCAACTCCCGTTTGCGATTCTTTTTGATTCGATTGTTGAACACGCTTTCATTTCTTCACAACATCCCCTGCGCAATAATCGGCCGTGGCATTCGACAAAATTTGAAACGTTTCGATTTTTGGGATGAAGATAATCATTGCTATTCACGAAAACCGTGAGGCAATGATCATCTTCCGTTAGAATATTGGCATATCCAGGGGAGTAAGCCCTTTCATTAATTGAAACTCATTTCTTTCGAAACGTTTCGTTTTCTACTCAAACTTTACTACATCGCCACCGCGAAAGCAATAGCTTTTTTTATGGCAAAATCGTATCCGTTACCCTTTGATTCGGACGACGGCCGTTACCGGATAATGATCGGACGGATACCGGCCATCCACGGAGTCCGTAACGATTCGCGTTTGTTCGATCGCCACGTCCGGCGTCGCGAAAATATAATCGATCGGCTCGCCTTCCGCGCCGCCCTTGAAATCGTGATAGGTCGCGCCCGGACGGACGGCAGACGCGGCATACGCATCCGCAAGTCGCGCGCTTCGGCCGCCCAGCTCCGCCTGGCCGCGCAGAAACCGGATCACCGCATTGTCCGGCTCGGCGTTCAAATCGCCCATAAGCAAGGCGGATACGCCCTTGCGTTCGCCCAGCTCCCGCATTTTGTCCCAGATCAGCAATATCCCTTCTTCCCGCGCGCGCTGCCCGAGGTGGTCCAAGTGGGTGTTGAAGACGAGCCAGCCCGGATGAGCCAGGCCGACGCACCTGAAATGCGCCCACGTGCAAATGCGCGGAAGGCTGCTGTCCCAGCTTACGCTGCCGGCCGTCTCGGGCTGCTCGGACAGCCAGAACTGCCCCTCCTCCTCGATGGCAAGCAGACGGGTATCGTAAAAAATAGCGCAATATTCATCAGCTCCGCCGTCGCCTCTTCCTTGTCCGACGTACTCGTAATGGCCCAAATGCCCCTTCAGCACGTCCAGCATCGGGCGGGAGCCTTCCTGGGTGCCGACGATGACCGGCGCGAATCGCTCGATCGTCTCGGCGACGCGAACGGAGCGCCGGTCCCACGAATCCTCGGATTTGGTGCCGGAATCGATCCGCAGGTTGAATGTCATGATTGGCAGCTTCACGGTAATCATCCTCTCTTCATTGGAATGAGAGCGTTGCAATTGATTCGAAACGTTTCGTAGATCAACTAAAATATACTACTATAGTGATTTATTGTAAACCCTTTCTTTCGGTTATTTTGCGGCGCGATAGACGAGCGGATTCAGATGGCTTGCCGCAAGCTCGCCCGGCTTGACGCCCGGCAGCCAGCCGGCCAAGTCGGCCTTCCGCGCGTTGCTGTCCGGTTCCGCGGCCTTTAAGCCGTCCGCATAATAAATAATCGTCATAACCTCTCTCATCCGATCCGTCGGATTGCCGGGCGCGCTGTGAAGCGTCCATCCCGCATGGAAGGTCGCGTCTCCCGCGGCCATCGCCCCGTATGTCGTTTGCCCGAAGCCCTTGGCCTCGATATACTGCCTCAGCGTCCGGTGCGACTCGTCGGAAATGACCAGCTTGTTGATGTAGCCCGCCTCATGAGAACCGGAAGCGAAGGTCATGGAGCCCATCTCTTCCGTAACCGGTACGATCGGCATCCACATCGTAATCGTTTTGTCCGAATCGAACGGCCAGTAGATTTGATCCTGATGCCAAGGCGTGTGCCCGCCGCCCGGTTCCTTGAACAGCGCCTGGTCGTGATAGATCCTAACGCCCTCGACCCCCATCAGCTCCGCGGCGACCTTGGCGAATCGGCGAGCCATGACGAACCGGCGGACAATCTCGCTTTTCTCCCAAACGTTCCCGATTTGAATAAACGCTTTGCCGTACGTATCGCGCTCGTGGATCGGCTTCCGATGATAGTTAAGCTCCTTCACGATCGTTCGGATCGCATCCCCGTACACGGCGATTTCCGCAGGTGAAGCCAGTCCCCTCAAACCAATATGGCCGTTCGCCCGGTAGTCGCGAATTTGCTCGTCGCCCAGCGCATAATCGGCATCCATCGATGGCAAGTGCTCCGGTTGTTGACTCATCGCTCTAATTCCTCCCTATGAATTTCAATGGTATTCGAATGCTCGCCAAGTCTCTGCTCCAGCTCTTGCCCCGAATAAAATATCCGCCCCGGCGATACCGGTTCGGCCATGCTTCCGCGTTGGCGGCGTGACCGTTAATGACGATGCGGCCGGACGCCCGTACGAGACGGTAATCCTTGGCATCGACTAAGTTTCGGAGCCCGATGAGGTTGAAACGTTTCGATCTCACTTAAAAAAAGGGTGAAGCCAACAACGGTCGAAACGTTTCTATATAGTGCCGATTATACGCCATGATGTAAGCGATTGCAATTCAAATATGCGAAAAATGCGCCGCTATCCGCACGCGTGTTGGCACGCGGTCGCAATAATAAGGAGGAGCCGGCCCTCGTGCCGCTCCTCCTTATTTCTCCGCCCCGCCTTACGGCCGGTGCAATTGCTTATTAACGGCGTCCCACTTGTAATGGATCGTTTCCTCGCCGCTTGCCAGCATGAAGTGAAGACTGTCTCCCTCCCAATAATACGCGAAGCCGGTCGTCGCCTCCGTCTCGCCCGTCTGCTCCTCGATCGACAGCTGCTCCTTCTGCTTCAAATCGATCAGAACCGTGTGGCTTCCGAACGCCGGATCGTCGTCCGAGAACAAATCCAGCGCGGCATAGCCGCCGCTTGCGGAGACGATCATGTTCGACACGCCGACGTTGTTCATGCCGCGCAGCGTGTCGATGCGGCCAAGCTGCTCGAACGTCTTCTGCGCCGCATCGTAGCTTGCGACGATGACGGAAGCCTTCTGCCCGGCCTCCTCGTCCTGGAGCGCCTGAATCGTGAATATCAGCTTGTTCTGACCAGGAATGTACGCGAGCGAGGCAAAGCGGTAATCGCCCTGAGGCACCAGCTCCTTCGGCAGGTCGCCTCTGGTCAGCAAAGTCCGCTTGGAGCCGTCTTCTTCCTGCAGCTCGATGGAGCCGTCCGGCCGCTCGGATACGGTCAGCTCGCCCCGTTTCTCCATCTCGTCGATCAAGAACCCGTTCGGCGATGCCGACACGTAATACCGCACCTTCTCGATCGAATAAGCCGGATTCGCCGTGTACGACCAATATTCCTCGACGTCCACGTAAGCTCTGCCCGCTTCCTCGCCCGATCCGATTACCGAATAGCTCACTTGGCGCGGGTTGGATACGATGACGAATTCCGGATCGTTCCTCAGCAGACTGCGCGCGAAATCCAGATCGCGCCGGATTCTCGCCTGATTGAACGCCTCGACCGTCTCCGCGGCGCCAAGCGCTTCTTCCGCGAAATCGATGCGCATGACACGAAGCTGCGCCCCCTCCGCATTGCCGCCCTTCAATACGTACAGGCTTTCCGCATTCGTTCCCCACGAAGATTGGTAATAGCTGTACAAGCCCGACTGCTGCAGCGTCTGCTCCGGATCGCCCTCCTTCAGCTGATCCGCCCACTCCCGCTCGTCGATCGTCGTCTGGATCGGCAGGTTCTCGGTCACCTTGCGCTTCGTCCGCCCGTCGACGTCGGAAATCCACATTTGGTCGACGTCCTCCTGCACGTAGGCGTTCGGCTTCAGCTCCCGGCGGCCGGTCTCGGTCTTCACGTATGCGACGTAGCCGCCGTCTTGGGAGACGGAAGGGAACCGGCCTTCGTCGATGACGGTCTCGTCGCCGCTTGCGAGCTCCATGCGGATCACCTGATAGACGGAATCGCGCTCACGCTGAAATACGATCGACTTGCTGCCCGCCGCGTAGGACGGGTACGCGCCTTCGCCGATGGCTTCCGCCTTGCCGCTCACGATGTCCATCGCGTAAATGGTCGATTCCAGCACGTCGAATCCGTGCGTCGGGCGGGGCTCGATGACCTTCTTCACGTACAGGATCGTCCGCTCGTCCTTCCACGTCGGCTGCTCGTAGAAGAGCGCCGTCCCGTCACCCCGCAGCAGCTCGGTATAGGACCCCGACGACAAATCGTGCACGCCGATCGTTCCTTTGTTCGACAGCAGCAATTTCGTCCCCGACGGATCGACCTTCACGTCGTCCGCCTCCCGCTCGGTTACCTCCCGGTACCCGCTCCCGTCGTACGCATGCACGCCGCCCTCTTCCACGGGAATGTATACCGTTCCTTCGAATTCCGAGACGCCGAGCGGCGTTCCCGACCCGATGTCCACGAACGACACCTGGTTTCGAATTTGCAGCGCGGCCGCCTCCACCGTCGTCTTCGCGCCGGGGTATTGCAGCGTGAAGACGAGCATCAGCACCATGGCCGTCACCGCGCTTATCCACGCGCTTCTCCGGATGATTCTCCGCCTTCTCCAGCCGGGAATCGATGCCCGAAGCCGCTTCTTCAATTGTTCGTCGACCGGCAGCCTGCTCTTCAGCCGATGCAGCGATTCCTCCATATATCCTTCACTCATGCTTCCGTGCTCCTTCCAGACAATTTGTCACCAGAATGTTCATCTTCTTCAGCAGCCTAAATACCCGCGTCTTGATCGTTTCCTCCGACTTCGCGAGCATTTCCCCGATCTCGCGGTTTTTCATGCCGGCGAAATACCGCAAATTGACGAGCTCGCGATCCTCCTGCGTCAGCAGGTCCAGCGTCTTCCTGACGCAGTCCAAATCGTCGTCCGGCGCGAACTGCTCCTCGAAGGCGCCCGGCTGCGCCAACTCGTTCAATTGCTCGACGGGCACCGCCGGCTTCCGCCTCCGGTAGAAGTCGATGACCGCGTTGCGCGCGATCGTCATCAGCCACGCCTTGGCGTTCGAGTTTTCCCGCAGCGTCGAATGCCGCTCGTAGGCTTTGCGGAACGCCTCGCTCACAATGTCGTCTGCGTCCCATTTGTTTCCTACCTTGTAATAGACATACCGATATAGATCGTCGAAATATTGATCGTATAAATCGATAAAAGGTTGTTTCATGGATGGGCCCCCCACCTTTCACATCAAATAACGCATGACCGTTCAAAAAAGTAACGGGAGGGAACAAAATAAAAAAAGACCACGGTGAGTGGCCTTCTTCCTTATCGATGCAGCAACTTCTCCGCCGCCTCCTTCAAGGCGGGGAGCATAATATTAACCGTCGTTCCGACGCCCACTTGGCTCTTAATATCCAGTGTCCCTTTGTGGCTGTTAATTATGCGCTGACTGACCATAATGCCCAGACCCGTTCCGGTCTCTTTCCCCGTGAAGAAAGGATCGCCGATATTCGGGATCATCTCCTCCGGAATGCCCTCCCCTTCATCCGTAATCGAGATCGCGATATGCTCCCGCTTGTTCGCCATATGGATATGGATGTAGCCGCCGGCCGGCATCGCTTCGATCGCGTTCTTGATCAGATTGATAAAGACTTGCTTGAGCTGGTTCTCTTCGCACGAGATCCGGCAGCTCTCCTCCGTGAACGAAATCCGGAATTCGATGTTGTGAAGAATCGCCTCGCTGTTCATCAGGGCGATGACGTCCTGCAGCACGTCCTTGACGTCCTTGGCGACAAACCTCGTTGCCTGGGGCTTGGCCAGAATAAGAAATTCGCCGACGATCAGGTTAATGCGGTCCAGCTCGGACAGCATCAGGCTCACATGCGGCAGCGCGAGCTTCCGGCTCTCTTGCTGAAGCTGAAGGAAGCCGCGAAGCGTCGTCAGCGGATTGCGGATTTCGTGCGCGACGCCGGCCGCCAGCTGTCCGACGGTCGTCAGCTTCTCCGACCTGCGCAGCAGCTCCTCCATCTTGTTCCGGCTCCGCATGTCTCTCGATATGCTTGCGAACGCCCGGATCGTCCCGTCGGAATCGCGGATCGGAGAGATCGTGACGCTGACGGGAATGAGCTCGCCCGATTTGGTCGCCCGCATCGTCTCCTGCGTAGGCAGCGTCTTGCCGGCCAGCAGCTGATTGAGCATATGGCGCTTCTCCGCCATGTGGGATTCCGGAACGGTCGGGTAGACGAGCCCGATCGCCTCCTCCTCCTCCTCGTAATCGAAGAGCTGCTCGAAGGCGCGATTCACCTGAATGACCTTCCCCTCCAGATCGAAGAGATGGATCGCGTCGGTCGTATGGTTGATGAACGACTCCAAATGCTCCTTCATCCGGCGGTTTTCTTCGAACGCCTTGCGGAGCTTGTTCATATAGATGCTAAGGTTCTGCGACATGGCGTTGACCTTCAGCGCCAGCAGGCCGAACTCGTCCTTCCGTTTAATCCGGATCGGCTGGTGGAATCTGGCCGACGACACCTCGTTCACCTTCCATAAAATATCCTTCAAAGGTCTAATCATCGCCCCGACCAGCCAATAACTGATAAAGAGCACCAGCAGCATCGTAATTCCGGTATAAATCAACGTATCGTTCCGCTTCTTGCTGACCATCGCGTGAATGATCTCCCTGTCGTATACGATGCTTATCGCGTAGCCGTCGACCTGTTCGTCCGTATAATAGCTTCGGTAATACGGCTTGCCTCCGATCTCCAGACTGCGAACCGAGAATTCGTTCTTCCCGAGCGTTCGGACGACCGACCGGTCGGCCGCCCCGTCCGGGTATGTATAAGTGCCGTATGCGATTTGGACCGTATCTTGATCGAACACCGTAATTTCCTTTATATTGGGATTTAACGATTGGACGATGCCGAAGAGATTCTCCGGGCTTGCGGCCTCGCCCGCCGCCGGATGATCGGCGCCCCCGGGCGATTGCTTCCCGTAGGAAGCGAAGGAGCTTGCCACGTGCATGGACGTATCCTGCATCGACTGCCGCGCCTGCTCCCGCATGGCCCGGGTCATCGAGTATTCCGTCAACAGGTGATGTACGATAAAAAACGAAATGACGATCAGCGTGATCAGCGCGGAGAATTTCATCTTAATCGACAATGGGAGACACATCCTTTTACACGAGCCCGGTTTATTAACAGCTTATTCACATTGTCAACAAAAGTTGTTCACAGCACTTAATAACATGTGCATAAAGATGTGTATACGTAAGTAGTTATCCACAACTTTATCCACGACATGTTAACAACGGAATGTTTGTTCGATGTATAATGAATCTATTTCGAAGGAGTTATGCTTCATGATCAGAGTGCGAGAAGACGAGACATGGATGCTGGAAGCCATCGCCGAAGCGAAAAAAGCCGAGCAAATCGGAGAGGTTCCCATCGGGGCCGTCATCGTGAAAAACAACGAGATTGTCGGGAGAGGCTATAATTTGCGGGAGACGCGTCTCGATCCGACCGCGCATGCCGAAATGGTCGCCATCCGTGACGCCTGCGATCGCCTTGGCGCTTGGAGATTGCTCGATTGCAGCTTGTATGTCACGCTGGAGCCTTGTCCGATGTGCGCCGGTGCCATCGTGCAATCGCGCGTCAAGCGCGTCGTGTATGGGACGGCGGATCCGAAGGCCGGCTGCGCCGGGACGCTTATGAACTTGCTGCAAGAGCCCCGTTTCAACCACGAAACGGAGCTCACCAGCGGTATTTTGCAGCAGGAATGCGCATCGTTGTTAACCCAATTCTTCCGTCGACTGCGAGAGCGTTAACCGGATCTCTACAGGTCGTCGCGGCGTATAGAAAGATCGGTTAGCTCGTTTCGTTGTATATGCTGTAACGCGACTATCAATTGATCGGCCTCTTCGCTAATTGCCAGAACATCCGGATCTGTCAAACTGCCGCGTGCTTCGGCTATCTCATGAAGCTTTAGCCGCAGCGACTGCAATTGTTTAAGCAAGTGTTTTTTGTCCATAGCTCGCTTCGGGGCACGCTCCTTATCTAGCACTCGTGTGGTAATAGTTCTATTATACTCCCGGCAAAATAAGGAGTTTGTAAAAACATGTCGACGGACGTAGACAATTTTCGGGCAATTTTCGACAAATGCCCTCTATTTATTCCATTTTATAGTTCTTTTTTACTACGTAAAACAATCAATATTTGGTAATTATCCGACGTTTGGTAGAAAATCTATGCAGAAAGTTACAGGTCTATCCAATTTCTGCGGACAGGCGCGGCAAAGACGCTTGTCCGCTCTTTTTTTGCGGATCGAAAAGGCAACGCACCGGGCTCCGGCACCCGAATTATGAGGATAAATCCATTTGTATTATAGTAGGGTATGCAGTAAAATTATTTAAATATGGCTGGTTTTCATGCGGTTTCAATCATTAATTACGAATGCGGGATGTGCTCTACGTGAATAATAAGGCAGTTATACTAGGTTGTAATTATTATATTGGCCTAAGCACGATTCGATGTCTGGGCGTTAACGGCGTACATACGGTTGCGGTCGACTATTCCGGCAAGCATAATTATGGCGCGGATTCCAAATATACATCCGAGCGGGTTATCGCTCCCCATTATAAAGATGATACGGCCGCCTTCATCCGGTTCCTGAAGGATTACGCGCGGAAGCAGAGCGCTCCGCCCGTTCTTATTCCTTGCCACGACTCTTATTTGGAAGTGATCGACGAGCATCTGGAGGAGCTGCGGGAGCATTACTTCATTCCCCAGAATGAGCCGGGCATTTATACCAATATGATGAATAAGGAAGTGCTGCACCGGCTGGCCTCCGAGAACGGCGTCGCCGTTCCCGAGACGGTACGGGTCGACGAAGACGATTTTTACGGGAAGATCGAGCGGATCATCAAGTTTCCTTGCGTCGTGAAGCCGACGGATTCGCCGTCCTTCGTTGCGAAATTCAGAAGGAAGCTGTTCAAGGTGCATAGTCGCGAAGAGCTGGAGAAGGCGCTGAACCAGGCTCGCGAAGCGGATCTGGAAGTCATCGTTCAGCGTATTATTCCCGGCTTCGATGATCATATGTACACCTTCGACGCTTATTTGAATCAGGAATCGAAGGTTACGCACTGGGTCACCTGCCAGAAGTTCCGCCAGTACCCGATCAACTTCGGCGCCTCGGTCTACACCGGACAGAAGTATGTGCAGGAGCTGTTCGATATCGGCGCCCCGTTCCTGGAGAAGATGAAATGGAAGGGCTTCGCGGAGATCGAGTTCAAGAAGGACGCGGAGACCGGCAAGTTCTACTTGATCGAAGTCAACTGCCGGATCACGAACCTGAACAACCTGCTCTACAAGGTCGGCGTCAACTTCCCTTGGATTACGTA
Source organism: Paenibacillus arenilitoris (assembly GCF_014705655.1). GTDB lineage: Bacteria > Bacillota > Bacilli > Paenibacillales > Paenibacillaceae > Pristimantibacillus > Pristimantibacillus arenilitoris. The sequence goes on from NZ_JACXIY010000033.1 coordinate 78,009, forward strand.
CCAGGAGCTGACCGGCGGCAACCTTGTGCCTCCTAAAGCCGTCAAGGAAGATACGAACCGCGTGTTCTGGTACGGCTACGAGGACATGCTGGCGATTCGCGATTACATCCGGACCGGGCAGCTGACCTTGAGGCAGGTGCTTGCTTCCCTGTTCAAGCCGAAGGCTTACGCGATCTGGGACTGGAAAGATCCGAAGCCCGCCTTCTCCTACGCTTCCATCATCGGCGGCAAAATCGTGAAGAAGCTGCTTGGAAGATAGCGCAGGGGTCCAACACTAGTCACGAGAATGGAGCTGATCGTATGTTATTATCCGAAGTGGTACGGGATCTGAAGTACACGCTCGTCAAAGGCGATCTGGCCGTCGAAGCGGCATCCGTCGCTTACGATTCCAGAGAAGTGACGCCCGGCGGCGTGTTCGTCGCGATTGCCGGATTTACGGTAGACGGCCACCGCTTCATCGGCAAAGCGATCGAGCTCGGCGCGGCCGCTATAATCGTGGAGAAGGACGTTTCGGTCGAGGCGGACGTCGCCGTGCTTAAGGTAGCGGACACGAGGGAAGCGCTCGCCCGCGTCGCTTCGAACTTCTACGGTCGTCCGACGGAGCGGATGAACGTCATCGGCATTACCGGGACGAACGGCAAGACGTCGATTACGTATTTCCTGAAGTCCATTTATGAACAGGCCGGCACCGAGCTCGGCATTATCGGCACGATCGGAACCGTTATCGGGGACCGCGTCATCAAGAACAAAAATACGACGCCGGAGTCGCTGAATTTGCAGCGGCTATTCGTGGAGATGGCCGAAGCGCGCCTGAAGCATTGCGTCATGGAAGTATCATCCCATGCGCTCAATTTGAAGCGCGTCGCGCACACCCGCTTCAATACCGCCATATTTACGAACTTGACGCCCGATCATTTGGAGCTGCATCGCACGATGGACGAATATTTCGAGGCGAAGGCGCTGCTGTTCGACATGGCGGAGCATTACAACATCGTTAACGCGGACGACGAATACGGGCGCGTTCTCATTGACCGCCTGCGGGACCGCGAGCCGAAGCTGGTTACTTACGGCATCGAGCGGGAAGCGGATATTTATGCGTCGGACATTCATTATTTTGCCGATTATACGATCTATACCGTCAATACGCCGAAGGGGACCGCGCTCATTCGCGTGAACCTGCCGGGCGCGATATACGTCTATAACAGCTTGGCCGCGATCGCCGCCGCCTACTGCAACCGGTTCAGCCTGCAGCAAATTACCGAGGGCATCGCCGCCGTCGAAGGCATCAAGGGCCGGCTGGAGGTCGTCTATCAGGACGAGGATACGAAGATCATCGTGGACTTCGCCCATACGGAGGACAGCCTCGAGAAGGCGCTAAGCGCGATAAGGCCCTTCACGAAGGGGCGGATCATCCTCGTGTTCGGCGTATACGCCGCCGACGGGAAGCCGGGCCGGGATAAGCGCAGGGGTATGGCGAAGATCGCCGCGCAATACGCCGATTTTGCCGTCGTCACCTCCGACAATCCGAAGGAGCAGGATAACAATCTGATCATCCGGGAGATCGTGGAAGGCATCGAAGCCTACAACGGCAAGTACGAAGCGATCGTCGACCGGCGGGAGGCCATCGCGTTCGCGATCGAGCTCAGCAAGAAAGGCGACGTCATCCTGATCGCCGGCAAGGGCCACGAGACGAGCCAAGTCATCGGTAAGACGGAGGTTCCTTTCAACGAAGCGGAAATCGTGCGCGAAATCAAAGGAAGCCGCGGCAATTTGTCGGCGGGCTGACCGTTTCCTATTATAAATTCCATCCAAAGTAGGTCGAATTATGGAACAAAAAAGCTTAGGCGTCATAGGCGGAATGGGCCCGAAGGCGACATCCGTCTTTTTTGACAAGGTGATCGAACAGACCGCGGCCGACCGGGATCAAGACCATGTCGATATGGTCATCCTCAACCATGCGACGCTGCCCGACCGGACAGGCGTCATCTTAAGCGGACAAGGCGATCGGTTCCTGCAGGCGGTCGCCAAGGATCTGTTGCTTCTCGAAGCGGCCGGCGTCGCCCATATCGCGATTCCGTGCAACACGTCGCATTATTTCTATAACGAGATGCAGCGGATGACCGGCATACCGATTATTAATATGGTGGACGAGACGCTCCGGGTCATCGCGGCCCAATACGGCGAGCAGAGCCGGATCGGCCTCCTCGCCACGAACGGCACCGTCAGCAGCGGCGTGTACCGCGAAGGCTGCGACAGGTATCGCTTGCAGCTTCATGAGCCGAATGCTAAGGTGCAGGAGCATGTCATGGACATTATCTATAATAAAGTAAAACGCAACTTGCCCGTTGAACCGTCCGAGTTCGAAGGCATCATTAACGATCTGCTCGAGAACGAGAACTGCCAGTGCGTCATTATCGCCTGCACGGAACTATCCTGCATTCCGATCCGGGACGAAGTCGCGAAGCATTGCGTGGATGCGATGAACGTACTCGTGGAGCGGTCCATTGCGCTGTCCGGCAAGCAGTCGCTCTCGCAGGCGGCCGGGAGGAACTAAAGGCGTGGAGAGAATGGCCGGGACGGGGAATAATCGGCCGGAACGGGCGGCATGGGAAAGCTTCCTGGAGGAAGCTTTCGCCGGCGGGGCGCGGTGCAGGGAGCTGCGATTATCCGAGGAGGAGCTCGCTTTTGTGCGGGAGCGTTACCCGGGCGCGCGAGCGGAGCATGCGGCGTCCCCGGTCTATGCGGACGGGAAAGCGTGGTACAACGTCACGCTGCAGAGCAAGGAGCTGTCTCGGTAGGTCATGAAGCGGCCGGCGAGACAGCTTTTTTAATGTGGACCGTACAAAAGTAGCCGTCTTCGGGGGAATCAGGTCTAATTTTTAGACCTGATTGGCGGTTATTGGTATATTTTAGCCGATCAGATCTAATTTTTAGATCTGATTATGAATCCGCACGCTGAAGATGACGGCATGAAGTCAAGGTTCGCAGGGCGCGAATCATCACTCTCCGTAAATCTTGCCCCTCGCAATCGAGCGTGTTATAATTAATGTTGCTGCGCGCCCGTAGCTCAGCAGGATAGAGCGACAGTTTCCTAAACTGCAGGTCGTACGTTCGAATCGTATCGGGCGCGCCATACTTATAAAGAGTCGAGAACCGTACGGAGGTACGGTTTTTTGTTTTTGCGCGGGATCGGTGTCGACTTTGGGCCATCTATTGAGACCTTAATTGATTTTAAACCGTAGTAATATAGAGATTTGCATCGCCGAGCAATCATGCTACAATAAAGCTTGCTTCAAGCATTTGAACTTTCATGCAATATTTGGATAAATGGAGCAAATCGTTCCAATCGACCAATAAACAGGTTCACTTGCATTTAAAGCAGCGGAATGGTTGAACAAATAAAAGGGGGAAAACAATATGAAAGCAGCAGGCACTCTGCTCCTCGTTACCGGCATTATTGAAGCGGTTTTAGGCATACCCGTACTGGGCGGAAGCATCGTCCTTCTCTCGGGTTACACCGTCCTGTTTATGACGCTCATTCTGCACATCGTCACGCTGGTCCTTTGCTCGCAAAATCAAAGGCCGATCGCGGGCAGCATTCTCGGCATCGTCACTTCGGTTCTGGCATGGATTCCCGTGCTCGGCATGATCCTGCACATTGCCTCGGCCGTCGTGCTGCTCATTGCGGCTACCAAGAAAGTTGAGCCGCCTATGCCGCCGTATCCGCCGGCTCCAGGCAGCTTCTAAACCGAATCAGGGCTATCCGTTAACAGCGACGCTGCTGACGGATAGCCCTTCTTTATGAGCCGGTTATTTCGGCGGATGCTCTGCTGAGCCTATTTTTACGACGATAAACGCCCAATATGACGCCAACCGCGGCAAGCTCTGCAACGGTTCGCGTGCCTCCGTAAGAGATGAAAGGCATCGGCATCCCGGCAATCGGCAGCAGCCCGACCGACATCAGCATGTTCCACAGATAGTGAATACCGATGATGGAGAACAGTCCAACGACAAGCCCTCTAGCGTAAGGATCGCGCAATTGACGAGAGACGTTGATCGCCCTGCCGGCCAGTACCAGTATCAGCACCACCATGGCGGCCCCGAACACCCAGCCGAGACTGTAAATGAGATAGGTGAAGATCATATCGCCATAGACATAGGGTATCATTCTATTTTCGACGCCAAAGCCTTGGCCCCACATGCCTGCCGATTGAATGAAATGCAATGCCTTTAGCGTCATATACCCGCCGGGTTCGGAATGGGGATGGAGGAAGGCTTGCAGCCTTTCCATTAGCATGTAATAGTAATGCGGGTTCGACAATAGAAACCCTGAGCCGCCCACTATGTATGAGACGAGACCCGCCAGAAGCAATTTATAGTTTTTGGCGACAAGCCAGATAAGCGCCATCACGCTAAGGCCGTAGATGACAAGCGGAATCAAGGACCTGTTAGCGGTATACAGCAGTACCGGCACGAGAAAATAGAGGACCGTCATTTTTCCTATTGCTACCCATTGCGATCGATGAGCGGTCGGTTTATTCGCCTGCAGCGTTAAGGTACCCGCTATGGCAACCATAAACAAATAAGGGGATAAAGCATACACATCAAACCCAATCGATCCAATGCCTAACCATCGACCAGACCCGTTAATTTGTTGTCCAAATTCCGACCCGCCTAACACGAGGACGATATTCAAAATGTACAAATACCAAGAGTACTTTTTTAACGTCCGATAGTCCATGAAGTAAATAGCTATAAGGACGATGACTCCCGCTGCGACATATACGGATTTATGCTGGAAATATCGATCCACCAAACCGTATTCGTCAATCAATGTGAACTTCATCGCATACATGACCGACAGGCTTATTCCGACCATTATCGCTACAAGAACCGCTAAACTCCACTCGAACACCGGCTTATGGGCGGCGTGAAGCTGCTTGCCGATCTGATCCGGGTCGCCCATCCGCTCAAGCGCCTGACGAACGGCCTCCTCCTCCGTTACGCCTTCCCGAAGCTTGTCCTCTACAAGCTCATCCAGATGGCTAAGCATCTCGAGCCGTATCTCTTCATGGACTTCCTTCGCCTTAATATGCCCGCATACTTGCTTCAAAAATTGCCCGACCGCCTCGTTCCGGCTCCATTCCTTGCTCATGAGCGCCCCTCCCCCAGCACCCGGTCCACCGTCGTCCGGAACAGCTCCCATTCCCGCTTCTTGTCCTCCAGCTGCCCTCTGCCCTGAGGCGTAATCCGGTAATACTTCCGCTTGCGGCCGCCTTCCTCGTGCCAATACGACTCCACCAGCCGCTCCGTCTCGAGCGCGTGCAGGATCGGATACAGCGTTCCTTCCTTAAACGAAAACACGCCGCTGGAGCTGAGCTCGATTTCCTTCGTCATCTCATACCCGTACATCTCCTTACGGTCCAATAACGTCAAAATCAAAATTACAGTGCTTCCTTTCATCAGTTCCTTGTTAATTTTCATGGCGGTCTCCCTCCATACATAGAAATCCTATACATCGATTATCTATGTATTAGTATAATGCTCTTCCCATTTCATGACAACCCCGTACAACTGACGATTGCCCTTTTCCTTCGCGGTTGATCTATTTATGCATATCCTGCGGCTTGGTGAACGTATAAGTAACATACGGCTCATAACCGGAGACACTTTAAGGGAGGCATTACACCATGAATCAACACCCCTACGGCCTGCATAAAGATGAGAAAATGTACGCCATGCTGTGCCATTTGCTCGCATTCAGCGGGTTCGTCATTCCGTTCGGCTCCATCATCGGTCCGTTAGTCATTTGGCTGTTGAAGAAAGACCAATCTTATTTCGTCGACATGCACGGCAAGGAGTCGCTGAACTTCCAAATCAGCTTCGCGATTTACGGCATTATCTCAAGCCTGCTTATCCTCATCCTTATCGGGATCGTCACCTCTATCGCCTTGTTCATCTTCTGGATCGCTTTCACGATCATCGCTTCGATCCGGGCTTCCGAAGGCAAGGATTATCGTTATCCAATGACGATTCGCTTCTTTAAATGAATGGACAAAAAAAGCAGCGCCCCCAAAGCGGGAGTGCTGCTTCTTTCTTTACATGCCCGCAGGCAGCTCGAACATTTGGGTCAGTTCATCGAGCGTCAGCGCATCCGTCGGAATTTCGTTCTCGAATGCGGCGTCCTTGTTGATCTCGGAATAAGTCGCGTCGAAATGAAGGCCAAGCTTCAGGCTCTGGCCGCTTTCCTTGTCCGTTGCTTCCACGCCCACTTGGCCGTCTTGGTACACCATGTAGCCGTCCTGGATTGCGCCAGTGAGTTTGAGCTTATTCACTTTAACGTCGTTCTTCAGCACGTCGAGAATTTCCGCCTTATTCGCTTCGAGATCCGTCTTAAACTGCTCAACGTCGGCTTTCTCCAGCTGCAGCGCCTTCAACGACTCCTCGTTCTTCAGCAGCACGTCGATCAGCTCGGGCAGCACCTGATTAATGACGGTGTCTACCGTTTGGGCATAATTCGTTTCGTTAATTTCCACGGCAATGATCTGATCGGCTTTCAGCCCCTCGGGCAATCCCGCTTCGGCGGCTTTCGGCTCGCTGAAATACGTTTTCTCGTCAAGGTGCTTCAGAAGCACCGCTCCGATTTCCTTGCCAAGCTTCTGCTGGGCGGCTATGTCGATCTGCGCGCCGCCTTGCTGCTCGGCAAGCTCCTTCAGATCGATCTTTATATATTTGCCCGTAACCGTCTCCGGCAGCGGAAGCATCGGAATTTGCGGGATTTTGACATAGAGCGTATCCGGCGTCATGATCATCGGCACCGACAGCTTCATCTCCATATCGCCGGGAATGACGATTTCCATATTCAAATCGGTCCGCATCGGATCCTTCTGATAGATCGCGTCGACCGTGATGGATGCATCCTTAATCATACCGATAATGGCAGCTGCCGCAGCAGCGTCGGCCCCGGCCGCCGCATCCTGCGGAATTTCGAGCTCGTCAAGCCCGAATGACATTTTGACCTTGTAGGAGTCCGCCTCCGATATTTTGGTCATGGCCGACTGCAACGCTTCCTTCGCCGGCTTCCCCGAGCTGCACCCCGCGATGACGACCAAAATAACGGTTAATGCGAGCACCGCTATTTTTTGAAACTTTTTCATGAATCCGTTCCTCCCCTAACCTATCTTTATATAAGCACCTCCCATTTTATAATAAATCGGCAACATTTAGAAGCAATAACCAAAAAATCCCGTTTCGATTAATGAAACGGGACGTTGGATCTATTGCTTTTGAGGACCTTTGACAGTAGGAATTCGGATATCCTTATCCTTGAGGGTTACGGTGGCTGACGTGATTGTTCTGCTTCGTCTTCTTGGAACCCGACATAGGCTCCTGTACGCCGCCGTCGCCGCCGCTGCGCCGCTGCTTCCCGACATTGCTCTCCGGCACGGGATAACGGTCTGGTTTGCTCATGGTCGCGTCTCTCCTTCGCAGTTACCGAATCATCTTCAATAAGTTCGGTTAGCTTCGTTGATGCTCCAAATCCGACGGCTGGTCAAAGTTCAGCGAATCCTGATGCCGCCGGTCGTTCTTGTCCTGCTGCAGCTGCTGAGCCTGATGGCTGTTGACCGGATCCTGCTCCAGCGCCTCCACGACGTTCGATAAATTTTTGTCGGCCGTGCCCTTTGCTTTGCTCATGTCCAATCGCCTCCCCTACGCATGAGTCAGTTGCTGAAGCGATTGCGCGCATTCATGCAAATGACGGGTGTAATCCTGAATAAGCTGCTGCATTATATCGCCTCGCTCATCGATCGAGACATTATCCTTCTCCACGTCGATGAGGTCCACCTTCACTTCGCGGCTGTCCACGTAGGTTACCTTGAAGTCGAAGGTGTACTCCTGATGGCCCGCCGTATCGATCGTTACGCGAAGCGCCTTCGCGTCCGCCTCGTCCGGATGCACCTTCGTCCGGTCGGCCTTGTTCATGACCACCGGCAGCGTTTGCCGCCAGGCATCGGCCAAGCTGTCCTGGTTCATCTGCAGTTCGTCTGATTTACCCATCTATAAGCACCTCCACACCGTATAAGATGCGATTTGGGCCGGCTTTTTATACGATTGCGCTCCTAACAAAAAAAAGCCCCAACGCATGCTTGCGTTAAGGCTTGTATTATGTAACGGAGTAGAATGGCGGAGAGGGTGGGACTCGAACCCACGTGGGCTTGCGCCCTAACGGTTTTCAAGACCGCCCCGTTATGACCGCTTCGGTACCTCTCCACTTTCAATTGTCACGAAAATTATTGTACCACAAGCCGAAATACAGAAGCAACTCCGATTTGGCTTGTGGTAAAAATTAAGCGGCAGCCTGTTAAGCCTGGATAACGCTAATTCCGCCCATATACGGACGCAGAACCTCCGGAATCGTCACCGATCCGTCGGCTTGCTGATAATTTTCGAGGATCGCGGCAAACGTTCTGCCGACCGCAAGGCCCGATCCGTTCAGCGTATGAACGAATTCCGGCTTGCTCTTTGCGTCCCGGCGGAACCGAATGGCCGCCCGGCGGGCCTGAAAGTCCTCCACGTTCGAGCAGGACGAGATTTCGCGGTACGTATCGGCGCTTGGCAGCCATACTTCAAGATCGTACGTTTTGGCCGCGGTAAAGCCCATATCGCCCGTACAGAGCGCCAGTACGCGGTAAGGCAGACCCAGCAGCTGCAGCACTCTCTCCGCATTCTCGGTCATCTTCTCCAGCTCGTCGTACGATTCCTCCGGCTTCGTCAGCTTGATCAGCTCGACCTTGTTGAACTGATGCTGGCGGATCAAGCCGCGCGTATCCCGGCCGGCCGCGCCCGCCTCGGAACGGAAGCAGGAGCTGTAGGCGACAAAATACTTCGGCAGCTCGTCCGCAGACAGGATCTCTTCCCGATGAAGGTTCGTCACCGGCACTTCCGCCGTCGGGATAAGGAAATAGTCCGAGTCGTTCAGCTTGAACAGATCCTCTTCGAACTTCGGCAGCTGGCCTGTACCGAACAAGCTGTCCCGGTTGACGATATACGGAGGCAGCACTTCCTCGTAGCCGTGCCGGTCGCTATGCAGGTCCATCATGAAGCTGATCAGCGCACGCTCGAGACGGGCGCCAAGTCCGCGGTAGAACGTAAAGCGGGAACCCGTTACTTTGCCTGCCCGTTCAAAATCCAGAATGCCGAGAGCTTGCGCGATTTCCCAGTGCGGCTTCGGCTCGTAGCCGAAGCTCGGAACGTCGCCGTTGCGGCGAATTTCCACGTTGTCTTCCTCGGACTTGCCGACCGGCACGGTCTCGCTTGGAATATTCGGAATCGCTTGTGTCAGCTCGTCCACTTGGACTTCCAGCTGCCGCAGCTCTTCGTCCAGCTCTTTGATCCGGTCGCCGACCTCACGCATCTCGACGATGAGCGCTTCGGCGTCGCCGCCGGACTTCTTCAGCTTCGCAACCTCCTGGGATACCGTGTTGCGGCGGTTTTTGAGCTGCTCGGTTTCCTGGATCAAGTCGCGGCGCTTCGTATCCAGCGCGGGAAAACCGGCGATCAGATCAAGCGACGCACCGCGGTTGCGAAGCGCCTGCTCGACCTTCTCGAAATCGTTTCTAAGCAATTTTACGTCCAACAATTTTGTTTAAGCCCCTCTCTGAAGGGAGTAGTATTGGTCTATTATTAGAGTTATGCCCGGCTTGCGGCGGCTTCTTTCACCATATCGAGGAAATAAGCGTGAAGGCTGTAATCGTCCGTGAGCTCCGGATGGTACGATACGGCAAGCAGATGGCCTTGTCTTGCGGTTACGATCTCGTTGTTGTACGTCGACAAGACGTCCACGTCCGGACCGACCTCCTTGATGAGCGGAGCGCGAATGAATACGGCGCGAACCGGCTCGTCGATGCCTTTCACGCGCAGATCGGTCTCGAAGCTTTCTCGCTGCCGGCCGAACGCGTTGCGGGCAACCGTCATGTCCATCAGGCGCAAATGCGCGTCCTCATTACCTTCAATCCGGTCGGCAAGCACGATCAGGCCCGCGCAGGTGCCGAACAGCGGCTTACCTTGCGCGGAGAACGCCGCGATCGCATCCATGAAACCGTATTTTCTCATCAGCTTGCCGATCGTCGTGCTCTCGCCGCCCGGAATGACAAGCCCGTTCAGCTCGTCCAGCTGCTCCACCCTTTTAACGGCGACCGCTTCCGCGCCCGCCGCCTCCAAGCTTCGTATATGCTCCGCGACCGCGCCTTGAAGCGCTAGAACGCCAATTTTCATTATGCTTCGCCTTCCTTTACGGCAAGAGCCGGCGGCGCATCATCGCGCTAGCCGGCACCTGCAGATCCGATCTATTTAAATACCGCGGTCTTGCATGCGTTGAGCGGCTTCAAGCTTGGAAATTTCGATGCCCTTCATCGGCGTACCCAAGTTTTTGGATACTTCCGCGATCAGCTTGTAGTCTTGGTAATGCGTCGTCGCTTCAACGATCGCGCGGGCGAATTTCTCCGGGCTGTCCGATTTGAAAATACCGGAGCCTACGAATACGCCGTCTGCGCCCAGGTGCATCATCAGCGCCGCGTCCGATGGCGTCGCTACGCCGCCTGCGGCGAAGTTGACGACCGGCAGCTTGCCCGTCTCATGCACGCCGAGCAGCAGCTCGTACGGAACGCCAAGCAGCTTCGCTTCATGATACAGCTCGTCCTTCGACAACCCTTGCACTTTGCGGATTTGGCCGTTGATCAGGCGAAGATGGCGCACCGCTTCCACGATGTTGCCCGTTCCCGGCTCGCCCTTCGTACGAAGCATAGCCGCGCCTTCTTGAATGCGGCGAAGCGCTTCGCCAAGATCCTTCGCTCCGCATACGAACGGAATGGTGAATTCGTTCTTGCTGATATGGAATACTTCGTCCGCTGGCGTCAGCACTTCGCTCTCGTCGATATAGTCGACGCCCATCGACTCCAGCACCTTCGCTTCGACGTAGTGGCCGATACGAGCCTTCGCCATAACCGGAATCGATACGACCTTCATGACTTCTTCCACGATCGTCGGGTCAGCCATGCGAGCTACGCCGCCGGCCGCGCGAATATCGGAAGGAACCCGCTCAAGCGCCATGACCGCCGTCGCGCCGGCCGCTTCCGCCACCTTCGCTTGCTCGGCGTTCATGACGTCCATGATGACGCCGCCCTTTTGCATTTCTGCCATGCCGCGTTTTACGCGCGATGTACCTGTCTCCATCCTACAAATCCTCCTATTATCCTGCATGAAATGATATGTTGCCGAAGTTGTTCTAACCATTGATTTTACAGGAACGCCGCCTAATCGACAACCCTTGTTTTGCGTCATTTCCTTGTTATCTGCTCGGATTAGAACAAATTGACGATTCCGTTAAACAATCCGGCAAAAAAGTCCCCGATGGCGCGGAACATTAACCGGAACCAGCCCGCTTTTTCCGCTTCGGCGTTTGTCACCAGGTTGACCGTATGCTCAAGCGATTGCTTCGTCTCCGCGTCGGTGTATTTGTAGGTAACCGTGCCTACGACCGTGCCGGCGGCGATCGGAGCGACAAGCTCGTCCTGCGATTTCAATTGGCTCTTGACGAGCTCGATCTGCGGCTCGACGCCCTTCTTCACCATGAAAGTGATGTCTTTCTCCGTTACGACCGGAACCGACTTCTTCTTGCCCTTCTTAATTTGAACCGTTTGGATCGTTTCTACCACGGATTTCGGAGGAAGCACCGTCTTTTTCTCGAACGTGCTGAAGCCGTAGTTGTACAGCTTGGCCGTCTCGTTGAATCGCGCCGACTTCGTCGCCGTATCCATCACGACGCTGATGAAGCGCTGGTCGCCGCGTTGAACGGTACCCGTAAAGTTGTAGCCGGCCGAGTTAATAAACCCGGTCTTCATGCCGTCGACGCCTTCATACGCCAAATGCTTCAAGCCGGGCTGGTTGGTATTCGTGCCCAGCATCCAGTTAATGTTGACGATCGCATCGTCCTTCTCGCGGAACTTGTACTCCTGGATCTTCGAATAATCGAGAAATTCCGGATGCTCCGTCAAAATAATACGAGCAAGCTTCGCCATATCCCTCACAGAAATGACGCTCGTCTCGGACAGTCCCGTCGCGCTCGTGAACACCGCGGACGGCAAGCCGAGCGTGCCGGCCATTTCGTTCATTTTCTCCACGAAGCCCTGCTCGCTGCCCGAAATTTGAGACGCTAGCGCGATCGTTGCGTCATTGGCCGAGCCTACCGCCATTGCTTTGTACAATTCCAACACTGTATGTTGATCGCCCTGCGCCAGAAAGACGGAAGAGCCGTCAGGAGGCGTGGAAGCCGCTTCCGCGCTCGTCGTTACGACTTCCTCCCATGACAGGCGCCCGCTCGAAATTTCTTCGAGCACGATATATTCCGTCATCAGCTTCGTCATGCTTGCCGCAGGAAGCGGTTCGTCTTCGTTAACTCCATATAACACTTGACCGGATTGCGCATCAACCAATATTGCCGCTTTAACTTGCAAGCCCAATGAGTTTTCCGTGCTGGGCCTTCCTTGATAACCTTCCCCATATGCCGCCGTAGATCCAAGAGACAGCATGATCATCCAACTCGCCAGACCTGCGGCGATAACCGGCTTCAACCGAACCGGCCTTCCCAATACCTTCAACGTCGTCTCCCCTTTTCCCACTTGGATTGTCCGTTGTTAATTGTATCATATGAAATGGTTACAATTAAACCTCTTAAAAGGTTACAAGAATGAGTAATCCTTCATAAAAAAACCAGGCCGGACGCCCGCGATGCCATCGCTTCGTCCAACCTGGCTTGTATGCTCGCCGATCCCGATTACAGGGAGTAGTTCGGTGCTTCCTTCGTAATTTGCACGTCGTGCGGATGGCTCTCGCGAAGACCCGAGCCGGTAATCCGTACGAACTGCGTATCGTTCTTCAATTCCTCGAGCGATGCCGTGCCGCAGTATCCCATGCCGGAACGCAAGCCGCCGAGCAGCTGGTGAACCGTATCCGCGAGCGGCCCTTTGTAAGGAACGCGGCCTTCGATGCCTTCCGGAACGAGCTTGCTCTCGTTATCCTGGAAATAACGGTCCTTGCTGCCTTCCTTCATGGCGCCGATCGAGCCCATGCCGCGGTACACTTTAAAGCTGCGGCCTTGGAAAATTTCCGTCTCGCCGGGGCTCTCGGCCGTACCCGCGAACAGGCTGCCGATCATAATCGCGCTTGCGCCGGATGCGATCGCCTTCGTAATATCGCCGGAATATTTAATGCCGCCGTCCGCGATAATCGGAATATTGTACTCGCGCGCTACCGTAGCGCAATCGTAAATCGCCGTAATTTGCGGTACGCCGATCCCCGCGATGACACGGGTTGTACAAATCGACCCCGGTCCGATGCCGACCTTGACGACCGAAGCGCCGGCTTCGATCAGGTCGCGCGTCGCGTCGCCGGTTGCCACGTTGCCTGCAATAATCGTTAGTTCCGGATAGGCCGCGCGCAGCTTGCGAACCGCTTCGAGGATGTTGATGTGGTGTCCGTGAGCCGAATCGACCACAAGCACGTCGATGCCGGCCTGCACGAGCGCCTCGGCGCGATCCATCGTATCCTTCGAGATGCCTACCGCCGCGCCGCAGAGCAAGCGGCCGTGCTTATCCTTCGCCGCATTCGGGAATTGGATCGCTTTCTCGATGTCTTTGATCGTAATAAGTCCTTTAAGCGTGTTGGTCTCGTCGACGAGCGGCAGCTTCTCGATCTTATGCTTCTGCAGCAAAACTTCCGCTTCCTGCAGCGTCGTGCCGACAGGCGCCGTCACAAGCTCCTCGCACGTCATGACTTCGTGTATTTTGATCGAATAATCGTGTACGAAACGCAAGTCGCGGTTCGTCAGAATGCCGACCAGCTTCTTATCCTGGTTAACGATCGGAACCCCGGAAATGCGGTATTTGCCCATTAGCTCTTCGGCGTCGTAGACATGATGATCGGGCGTCAGCGAAAACGGATTTGTAATAACGCCGCTCTCCGAACGTTTCACACGGTCGACTTCCTCCGCTTGCTGCGCGACCGACATGTTCTTGTGAATGATGCCGATCCCGCCCTCACGCGCTATTGCGATCGCCAAAGCGGATTCGGTGACGGTGTCCATGCCTGCGCTTATGAGCGGAATGTTCAGCTTAATGTTCTCGCTCAGTCTTGTCGAGATGTCAACTTCCCTAGGCAGCACTTCTGATTTGCGCGGAACAAGCAGAACGTCGTCAAACGTTAGCCCTTCTTTGGCGAATTTCGTTTCCCACACGAGTATGTTCCTCCCTTATTTTCAGTACCTCTCACGTATATTATTGCAATATTAGCAGAGGGGGTATAGGCTGTCAAGGCTGAACGACCGCTTTGTCCACTCAGCCGCCATACCGCATGGGAAGGGGAAAAATCCGCCATTTGCCTAGAAAAAATCAGGCAAAAACGTCATTCGTTCGGGAATGCGTATTTGTAAGCGGTTAATCGCGTCGGCGCCTCCGTGAATGCGTCCTATTTGCGATAATTGCGCCGGGCGGAGATAGCCGAGAAGCATCGTTGTCAACGTCCCGATATCGGTCCGTATCGCCTCCGCCGCCTCCTCGTCCTGCTGCAGCCGCCTGAGCTGCGCATTTCCGGATGCGCCGATTTCCAGCATGTACCGCCCCGCGTTCCAAGGCGCGTGCTCATCGTCGATCGTGATGACGAAGCGGTCTTCAGCGGATGCTTCCGTGAACGCATAGTTTCGAACGAACGCTTCCGCATCCACAATTCTGGCCATGAAGTAAGGAATCGTTTCCTGCTTGATCCGGGGATTCGGCAGCAGATACGGCAGCAAATCATCGGCCGGCGCGGTCAGCGCCACTTCCTCGATCATCGAATCATGCTGCGCGATATAAGACCACAAAGCCTCTCTCGCCTCTTCGTTTAAGTAAACCAGCTCGTGCACGGTCAATCGATTCGTTTTCACTTCGTAAATCATATAACCAAGCGCTTCGCCGCTCGCGCCGTAATAAACGGCTGTCTGACCGGGTTTTCGACTGCTGACGCGATACTTCCACCATTGCTCCGTCCGCACCAGCGTGCCGTTGTAACGAGACGCATATTGTTCATACATGCCGTTCAACAAGGAGTAGTTGCCGTAGATGCGCTCCATTCGCCCTTCATACGTGTTCCTTGGCGGAAGATGCGCTGACTTTATCGTGTAAGCTTTGTACTCGGTATGCATTTCCCACCCAAACTTGCGGTAAAAGGCAAAAGCAAAAGGGGCGAGAAGCGAAATCGTCTGTCCCTTCGCCTTCATTTCCTGCAGCGAATGGACAAGCAGCTTGGCAACCAAGCCTTGACGCCGATATTCCGGCCATGTGGCCACACCTGCCACACCGCCCATCGCGAAGCGCTTGCCGCCAACGAATATTTCCAGATCAAGCACCATCGCTTGCGCAGCTAGACGCCCATCGACAAAAGCGGCATGCCGATCGGCGGGTTCCTCTTGGAGCTGTTCCTTTATCTTCTCCAGCTCTTGCTCAGTCCTCTGAAATTGAAAGGCAAATTGCGATAATGCCATTGCTTCCCCGAAATGCTCCATACCCAGCGCTTTAATCTCGATACCTGTCCCCATCTGCCAAAAGCCTCCTTTGATTCCTTTACTTCCTTACCTATTAAACCATCATGGCATAAAATCCTTTATTTCTCGGCTAAAACGTATCTCCGAGCAAGTTATTCTCGGTTCTTATACCCCCGCATTTTGCCATAGACTCCTCTTATGTACTTTGCCAATTAGTTCCCCGCTAAAACGTACGCTAGTCTCCTTCTTCTTCGCATGAACAACAAAAAACCTACCGCAAACCTGCGGTAGGTTCCTCGTGCTTGGCGACGGCCATTCCGCACCGGACGGATAAGCTTCATCGCGAACGCTTCGAGGTCGGCATCTGAAGCTTCCTCTAGGATCGCATCCGCTTCCCCGGCATACGACGATGAGAAGCTTCAGTTACTCTCCCAGGAGAGGGATGAAGTCGCCTTCTTCTTCGCATGAACAACAAAAAACCTACCGCAAACCTGCGGTAGGTTCCTCGTGCCTGGCGACGTCCATTCCGCACCGGACGGATAGGCTTCATCGCGAACGCTTCGAGGTCGGCATCTGAAGCTTCCTCTAGGATCGCATCCGCTTCCCCGGCATACGACGATGAGAAGCTTCAGTTACTCTCCCGGGAGAGGGATTGAGTCTCCTTCTTCTTCGCATGAACAACAAAAAACCTACCGCAAACCTGCGGTAGGTCTCTCGTGCTTGGCGACGTCCTACTCTCCCAAGACCCTGCGGTCTAAGTACCATCGGCGCTGGAGGGCTTAACGGTCGTGTTCGGTATGGG